>JACPYP010000024.1 GCA_016195985.1 Acidobacteriota bacterium
GATCAACAAGGCCGTGGTGTCCATGGACGAGGTGACGCAGCAGAACGCGGCCCTGGTGGAGGAATCCGCCGCCGCCGCCGAATCCCTGGACGCTCAGGCCCACGCCCTCACGGACATCGTGAGCCGCTTCAAGACCGGCGTGAACCTGCGTCAGGAGCGGGCCGGCTTCGCCTGAAGCCACCGGCCCCGGCGCCAGACGGGCCGCTGGCTACTTGGCCATTTCAATCTCAAAAACCTTCTGGCCCTGTTGCCCCATGAAGCGCTTCAGCAGCGGCCCATAGATTTTGTAGCCGTCATCGATGTTGGTGAACAGAATCAGGGCTTGCCCCGTGTTGGGGAAGAGGAAGACCTGGGTTTGCACGCCCTCGTCGGCGCCTCCGTGGGCCAGGGCGAAGTCCCCGCCGCCGAGGTCGTAGCGCTCCCAGCCCAAAGCGAAGGATTTGCCCGCTTTGACGTTCACCTGGGGGTGGAGCATGTCCTTGTGGACGGCTTCGGTCAGACGTTTTCCGTTCATGACGGCCACGAGGAATTTCCCGTAATCCTCCACGGTGGTGAGGAGCAGATCGGCGCCGTTGGCCTGGCTCCACTTCTCCAGCTTGTAGGGGCTGCCCTTCGGATTGCATCCGAGGGCGAACCGGGTTTCATCCACATCCTTTCCCCAGGTGAAGTGGGTGTCCCGCATGCCGAGGGGTTCGAAAATGGTGCGGGAGGCCAGGGCTTCCAAAGACGTTCCAAACCTTGCTTCCAGGGCCCGCCGGAGATACTCGAAGCCCTCGCCCGAGTACTGGTACCTCGTTCCAGGCTCGAACGTGAAGGCGAGCTTTTTGGAGGGGGCCTGCCAGCGCCAGTTCAGGAAACCGGTTCGATGGCTGAGGACGAGGCGCGTGGTGAGTTTCGGCAACCGCGGATCGCCCTTCAGATCAGGATCCACCCAGTCGTGCGACAAGGGCTCATCCAGATTCCAGCGCCCCTCGCTGGCCAGGCGGAGGGCCACCATGGCGGTGACGGGTTTGGTCAACGAGGCGACGTTGAACAGAGTGTCCAAGGGGGCTGCGCCGCCTCCGGGCAGGTTGCCGTAAACCCGCACTTCCTTCAGCCTGCCGTCCCGGATCAATCCAAGGCCCAGCACTGGGATGCCTTGATCCTTCAGCCAGGCGCCGAGGGGCGCCTCATCCGTGATGGAACCGGTCGGAGCTTTGGGATGCGGCCCTTCCGCGCCCCAGCTGGTTGAAGGGCCGAGAAGGCTCAGCAGAAAAAGCGCGAGAGGAAGGCGTCCAGTCATGGGAACGCTCCTTGGGCAGGAAGGCGGCAAAGCGGATGGAGACGGCAGGTGAACTTGAACTACGCCGGGTCCCCGATCCGGGTTAGCGGATCTTGCCGCATCCCGCGTGCAGAAGGCGTCCGCTCAGATGGAGTAGCCCTGGCTGTCCAGCTCCAGGGCCCGCTGACGGTCCGCCAGGTCCGCCAGGGAGGTGTTTTGCAGGATGGCTCGGGCCGCCTCGGTGCTCCGGTTCCAGAGTTCCCGCACGGCGCGGGCCCCGTGGGTGGCTTCCTCGGGAAGGTCTGAGGCGCCCAGGCGTCCTTCGAGGGTCTCCAGGATTTCCAGCACGCTGATGTGGCTGGGGTGTTTGGCCAGTTCGCAGCCGCCGCTGGGCCCCCGCTGCACCTTCACGAGACCGGCGCTTTTCAGGTTGCCCAGGAGCACCCGCAGGAACTTGGCGGGCAGGCCCTGGCGCTCGGCCACGGCATCCACCAGCACGGGACCGCGTCCCGCCTGCAAGGCCAGCTCCAGCATGAACTGCAATCCATATCGGCCCTTCGCCGAACCCTTCATGGTGGAACCTCCAGAATTCACGATCACCGGATATATAATAAAACAAATTAACAAACTTGACAACATCTTCATTCCTTTCCATCATGACACTTCCGGCCGCGTCCGGTTCACATGAGGAGATGCCGATGAACCGCCCCACCGATCGTCCCAACCGCGTCGAACACGCCTACGACCTGGTGGGCTACACGCCTGTCGTGCGCCTGAACCGCGTGGTGCCCGCGGGTTCCGCCAAGATCTACGTGAAGCTGGAAAGCGCCAATCCGGGCGGCAGCGTCAAGGACCGCATCGCCCTCAGCATGATCACGGACGCCGAAGCGCGCGGCGTGCTGAAGCCCGGCATGACCCTGCTGGAGGCCACCAGCGGCAACACAGGCATCGGCCTCGCCTTCGTGGCGGCGGCCAAGGGCTACAAGATCGCGCTGGTGATGCCCGACACCATGACGCAGGAGCGCCGGGCCCTCCTGAAGGCCTATGGCGCGGAGCTGGTGCTGACGCCCGGCTCCGGCGGCATGAAGGCCGCCGTGGACAAGGCCGAGGAACTGGCGGATAGCGATCCCTCCTACTTCCTGGTGCGCCAGTTTGAGAATCCCGCCAACCCCGCCGTGCATCGCCGCACCACGGCCCTGGAGATCCTGGAGCAGGTCCCCGAACTGGACGCCTTCGTGGCCGGCGTGGGCACCGGCGGCACCGTGACCGGGGTGGGCGAGGTGCTGGCCAAACAGAAACCCGGCACCTTGGTGGTGGCCGTGGAGCCCGAGACCTCGCCCCTGCTCAGCACCGGGAAGGCGGGGCCGCACAAGCTGCAAGGCCTGGGGCCGAACTTCGTGCCGGGGATCCTCAACCGCGAAGCCTTCCACCGCATCATGCCCGTGGGCTACGAGGATTCCATCGCCATCACCCGCCGCCTGGCCAGGGAGGAGGGCCTTCTGACGGGCATCAGCACCGGCGCCATCGTCTTCGCCGCCCTCCAGGTGGCCAAGGAACTGGGCGAGGGCAAGACCGTGGTGGCGGTGCTCTGCGACACCGGCGAACGCTACCTGACCCATCCCCTGTTCGCGGAAATCGACGGGCCTGCCCTCTGATCCGGTTCTGACACGGCAGGTCCCCGCAGCGCGACTATCCTGGAAGCACCGCCCGGGGTGCCCATGAGGATCGTCGCGCTGCTCGTTTGTCTGCTCCTCGGAGCGTCCGCAGGGAAAGCGCAGGCCCCAGGCCGGGCGCCAGCGCTGGAAAAGGCCACGGCCTTCGAGCGGGCCGTGGTCCAGGAGATGAGCGATGCCCGGGTGCAGCCCAAGGTCTATGCCCGGCACCTTCGGGAGCTGAGACCCTATTTCGAGGGCACCCTCTGGAATCGCCCGGGGCGCCTGCCTTTGCGCACCGAGGAAGGCGTGAAGGCCCTGGACGAAGCCATCGCCTTCCTGGAAACCCAGCGGCCCATGGGGCCACTCCGCTTCAACGAGGGCCTGGCCCTGGCCGCCCGCCGCCACGCCCGGGACATCGGACCACGGGGTGGGCTGGAACATGTGGGCGCCGATGGGGCGAGGCTTTCCGACCGGCTCAACCGCTTGGGAATCTGGCACGGCCTGATCGCGGAGAACATCGGCACCCTGGAGGAGGATCCCCGCCAGGTGGTCATCCAGCTGCTGATGGACGACGGCGTCCCAGGGCGGGGGCACCGGCGGAACCTCTTCAACGCGGACTTCCACCAGGCCGGGGCCGGCTCCGCGCAGCACCGCGATTACCGGGTGGTGACAGTCATCGATTACGCGGATGGCTTCGTGCTCAATCCCTGATGGGGGCTGTTTTCCTGCTAGCCTGAGGCACGTTTCCTGGGTGATTCGTGACGGTATTTCTTGCGCGGCTCGGCGCGCCGGTACGCGGCTTTCTTGAGTTCCTGGGCGATCAGGCCCACTTGGCGCTGCGGACCCTCCGCCATGCGATGCTGCTGCGCGTGGACCAGCTGGCCGTGGTGGGAGGTCAGCTCAAGCTGCAGGTCCGCTTCACGGGGCTTGACGCTCTGCTGCTCATCTGCGGCACGGCCCTGCTGCTGGGGGCCGTGACGCTCATCCAGGCCTTCAGCCAGCTCTCAGGGCTGGGAGCGGAGAACTACATCGGCGTGCTCATGGCGCTCATCATCCTGAGGGAACTGGGGCCCCTCCTCACGGCGGTGCTGGTTATCGGCCGCAGCTCGACCGCCATCGCGGCGGAGCTGGGCGCCATGCAGCTGAACGGCGAGGTGGATGCCTTGGCCGCTCACGGCATCAACCCCTACCAGTACCTCCTGCTGCCGCGCTGGCTGGGGGTGCTGACCGCCATGTTCGCGCTGGTGGTGTTTTTCGATGCGGCGGCTCTGGCTGGCGGCTTCTTGGTGGCGAAGCTCAAATACGGCGTCACTTTCGGCTTCTTCATGGAATCTGTGCGACAGGCCCTGTCCAACCGGGATTTCGCCGCCACCCTGCTCAAGGTCCTGATGTTCTCCGGCGCCATCACGTTCCATGCCTGCCACTTCGGCCTGGGCATCCAGCGCAGCCAAACCGAGATCCCCCAGGCCGTCACCAAGACCGTGGTGACGGCGCTGGTGGCGGTCTTCGCCCTGGACGGACTCGTCGCCGCCCTGTTTTATTTCTGAGTGATCCATGATCCAGATCCACGGTCTCGCTCTGGATGCCGCCGATGGGACCCTTCTCATGGAAGAGGTGGCCCTCTCCGTCCCAAAAGGAGGAAGGCACCTCCTCACGGGCTCCAGCGGCAGCGGGAAGAGCCGGCTGCTGAGGGTGGTCGCGGGCACCGAGCGGCCGGCCCGGGGGCGTGTGGCGGTGGCCGGGCGCGATCTGTGGCCGGGGGATGGCGCCTTGGCTCACATGGGCCGTCTGAGCCTGGGGCTGGCCTTCGCCACGGGAGGGCTGCTCTCCAACTTGAGCCTGCGTGACAACATCGCGCTCCCCATGAGGATGCGCGGAGTCCCAGCCCAGGATTGGCAGGACCGCGCCGAAGGGGCGCTGCGCCGCCTCGGCCTGCAGGCGGTGGCAGGCCTGCGCCCCCACGCCGTCAGCGCCGCCGCCCGCAAGCTGGTGAACCTGGCCCGGGTGCTGGCTCTGGATCCAGACGTGATCTTGCTGGACGACCCCCTGGAAGGGCTGGACGCCGCGGATCACAGCGCTGCCTTGGAGGTGATCCATGGCTGGGTTTCCGAAGGCAAAACGCTGCTGGCGGCCCAGGAGGAGCCAGGTGCCCTGGCGGAACTGGCCACGGGCCGGCTGGATCTGAACGCCCATCTCGTCCCCCGGGAGACACCATGAAATTCGAGAAACAGGACGCCCGTCTCGGCCTGCTGGTGCTCGCGGCCCTGGGGCTGTTCCTGGGCCTGTTGGCCTACAAGAACGCGGGAGCGGTGACCGAGCGCAGCTATCCCCTGGTGGTGCGCCTGGACCAGATGGAGGGCCTGGCCCCGGGCGCGGATGTGCAGCTCAAGGGCTACCGGGTGGGCGCGGTGGAGCGGGTGGAGATGAAGCAGGAGGGAAAGGATTATCACTTTCTCGCGCGCATTTCAGTGCGGGAGGACATCAAGCTTTGGCGAGGCACCCGGGCGAACCTGTCCCCCAAGGGCGTGGGCAGCGTCATGCTGGATCTGCGGCTGCCGGAGATGCCCGGACGCATGGTGCCGTTGGCCGCGGGCGACGAGATTCCGGGAGACAGCGGCGCATCCATCGCAGGTGTGCTGGACCGCGCCGATCGTCTCATGGCCAGCCTGCAGGCGGGAGTGGACGGCCTGCGGGCGCGCATCGAAAAGAAGGGGCTCGGCGATGTGCTGGAACATCCGTCCGTTCGCCAGACCCTCCATTCCCTGGATGGCACCCTCCGCGAATTCCAGGCTCTGGCCAAGGACAGCCGGGGGCTGGTGGGGCATGCCGACCGCAGCATGGCTGGGGCCGACAAGGCCTTGGCCGATCTGGACCAGAGCCTCGCCGGAGTGCGCGCCCTGCTGGAGAAGCGAGGGCCCGAGCTGGACCAGATCCTCGTGGGCCTGGCCGCCACCCTCAAGCAGGCCGAGGCCATCATGGGCCGGTTTGCCGCGGAGGATCAGCCGGAACTGGAGCAGAGCCTCAAGAGCCTTCGCCGCTCTCTCGCTTCGGTGGAAGAACTGCTGGAACTCCTCAAGCAGAAACCCAACCGCGTGGTGTGGGGCACGCCCAGCGACGCGGAGCGGGAGAGGGCGCGGAAGGCCCTGGAATCCCGCAAACAGGATGTACCCAGACAATGAAGGCGGCGGGACTCCATCTCGCGCACGGCCAAGGAGCCATGATGACCCATCCACTCGAAGCACAGATCCTGGACCTGGAAGAACGCCTCTGCCGGGCCATGTTGACTTCGGATGTCCGGGCCTTGGATGAACTCATCTCCCCCGACCTCATCTTCACCAGTCACCTCGGTCAGGTGGTGGGCAAGGTCGAGGATCTGGAGCTGCACCGCTCCGGCCTGCTGCGCTTCCAGACGCTGAGGCCCGCGGAACAAAGAATCCACCTGGAGGCGGACTTGGCCGTCGTTTCCGTGCGGATGAAGGTGTCAGGGGTCTTCGGAACCTCGCCCTTCGCCGAGGACTTGCGGTTCACGCGCATTTGGCGCCAGTCGGCGCCGGGCGCCTGGCAGATCGTCGCGGGGCACAGCAGTCCGATCCAAGGCTAGCCTGGATCAGGCCTCCCGCTGGCACCAGGCCACCAGCCGTCCGGCGATGGTGTGGAGGGGCGCCTGTTCTTCCACCGCTCCGCGCAGGTAGGCGGCTCGGGGCATGCCGTAGACCACGCAGGTGGCCTCGTCCTGCCCCAGGGTGCGGGCGCCCTTCTGGCGCATTTGCAGGAGGCCGCGGGCGCCGTCATCGCCCATGCCGGTGAGGATCACGCCCAGCGCATGCGGGCCGCAGGCCTCGGCCGCGGAATGGAACAGCACGTCGACGGAGGGCAGGTGGCGGGATACGCGGTCTCCCACTTCGAGCATGGCCACGAGCCCCACACTGTGCCGGCCCACGGCCAGATGGGCCTCGTTGGGGGCGAGGTAGACGGTGCCGGGCTTCAGCGCCTCGCCGTCTTCGGCCACCTTCACGCGGGCGCGGCAGCTGCGGTCCAGACGCTCGGCGAAGGCTGCGGTGAAGCCCGGCAGCATGTGCTGAACCACGGCGATGGGCGGCAGATTCTCGGGAATGGCCTCGAATATCTGGCGCAGGGCTTCGGTGCCGCCGGTGCTGGATCCGATGGCGATGAGGGCGCGGCCCGTCCTGGCCCTTAGCGCCAGGGGGGCCAGCGGCGCGCGGGGCGCGGGAGCGGGCGCGCGGCGGCCCGCGATGCGGGCCAGGGAGGCTGCGTAGACGGTCTCGGCGATTTCCGAACCCATGGCCTCCAGGCCCGCCGCCTGGTCCATGGCGGGCTTGCCGATGACGTCCACGGCGCCCAGATCCAGGGCATCCAGGGCCGTGGCGGTGCCCTTGGCAGTAAGGCTGGAAAGCATCACCGCGGGCATGGGGTGGGCCTTCATGAGCTTGCCGAGGAATGTGAGGCCATCCATCCGGGGCATTTCGACATCCAGTGTCAACACATCAGGATCCAGCTCCTTGATACGTTCCCGGGCGTCGTAGGGGTCCTTGGCGGTTCCGATGACTTCCAGCAGGGGATGGCGCGAGAGGATGCTGGAGAGCACCTGGCGCACCAGGGCGCTGTCATCCACCACCAGGACCCGGCGTTTCCGCTCCGCATTCATGTGAACAGCTCCACATCACCGTCCGGCGAGGACTGGGCGACTTCCTGGATGTAATTCAGCTCGCGCCTGATGACCGTGTCGTTGTGCGTGCGCTCCATCCGCTTCACCAGCACCTGCCCCGTGTGGGGAAAGAAGTAGACCTTGCGTGGATTCGGGCCGCCCATGTCCTCGCTCCATAGGGGAATGCCTTCGTTGCGGAGGAACTGGCGGACGAACTCCGCGTTCTGGTTCCCAACGTCCGTGGTCATGCCGCGCATCACCTTGCCGCCGCCGAATGCTTTGGCCACCAGACGGTCCCGCTGGGCTCCGAGGTGCATCAGGTCGTTGATGAGGAATTCCATGGCGGCCGCCCCGTAGCGGGCGGCGAAGAACACGTCCTTGTCCCGCTCGCCGGGTTTCGCGGGCAGCATGAAATGGTTCATGCCCCCCACCATGGCGATGGGATCCATGATGCAGGCGGCCACACAGCTGCCCAGCACGGTGACGATGACCTCGTCCTGGGCCGTGGCGTAGAATTCGCCGGGCAGGATCTTCATGGCCAGGCGGTCGAAGTTGCGGTCGAGGTACTTGGACGCCCGGCCATGCACGAGGGGGGCTGGCGGGGGCGTCACGGGGCCGCCTTGCGGCGGTAGATGGTCTGCCCCAGGGACTCGAAGCCCAGGGCGGCGTCCAGCAGGGCCTCGGAGTGGCCGACGAAGAGCAGGCCATCGGGCGCCAGGGCATCGTGGAAGCGCTTGAGCAGCCTGCGTTGCGTGGGCTTGTCGAAATAGATCATCACGTTCCGGCAGAAGACTGCCTGGAAGGGTTCCCTGTCCAGGTCCCAGTGGCTGTCCAGCAGGTTCAGCTGCCTGAAGGTGACCAGATGGCGGACCTCCGGACGGAGGCGGACCAAGCCCTTGCGGTCGCCTGTGCCGCGGAGGAAGGCGAACCGCCTCCAGGCCTCTTCCACGCTCTCGATGCGGGAGGCGGGATAGACGCCCCGGGCGGCGGTTTCCAGTACGGCCGTGTCCAGATCCGTGGCGAGGATCTGGATGGAGGAGCCGGTGCCGAAGGCCTTCAGCAGGGTCATGGCCAGGGTGTAGGGCTCTTCGCCGGTGGAGCAGCCAGCGCTCCAGATGCGGAGCCGGCGCGGCGGGTCCGAGCCTTTCAGAAGCTCCACCATCCGGGTGAAATGGTGGCCCTCGCGGAAGAAGCTGGTGAGGTTGGTGGTGAGGGCGTTGATGAATTCGGACCACTCCGGGTCATCGGGCGTTTCCAGGCGGTGGAGGTATTCCTCGTAGGTGCGCAGGCCCACGATCCGCAGGCGTTTGGCCAGGCGGGACTGCACCATGGTGATCTTGTGCGGCGCCAGGGCGATGCCTGAATGGTTGTAGAGCAGCTCCCGGAGGGCCTTGAAGGTGTTGACGGAAAGGATCTCCCGGTCCGGATCCAGGAGATCGAAGCCTGCCCCGGGGAATCCGTTCATGCTCCGGCCGCAGTTGTCCCGGCCTCCAGGCGCAGGAGCCCGGGCACATCGAGGATCAACGCCACGCGGCCGTCGCCGAGGATGGTGGCCCCTGAGATGCCCTCCACCCGGCGGTAATGGGTCTCCAGGCTCTTGATGACCACCTGCTGCTGGCCCAGCAGTTCGTCCACGGCCATGGCCGCGCGGCGGCCCTCGGATTCCACGAGCACCAGGAGGGTCCGTTCGGAGGAGGGGCCGTCTGGCTCCGCGCCCACCGCCAGCAGTTTTTGCAGGCGCACCACGGGGATGAATTCACCGCGCAGGCTGATGACTTCCCGGTCGCCCTTCACGGTCTGGACATCCTGCGCCTGCCGCTGGAAGCTTTCCAGCACCGAGGCCAGGGGGAACACGAAGGTTTCGCTCGCAACCCTCACCGTGAGGCCGTCCAGGATGGCCAGGGTGAGGGGAAGCACCAGGCGGATCAGGGTTCCCCGGCCCGGCTGGCTTTCCACCTCGATGCGACCTCCCAGATCGCGCACGTTCTGGCGCACCACGTCCATGCCCACGCCGCGCCCTGACAGATCCGACACCCGGTCCACGGTGGAGAAGCCGGGCTCGAAGATGATCAGGTTCAGCTCTTCGTCGGAGGGGCGGACGCCGGGCTGGAGGAGGCCCAGGGTCAAAGCCTTCTGGTAGATGCGGTCGCGGTTCAGGCCCTTGCCGTCATCCTTCACCTCGATGTGGATGTGGCCGCCCCGGCTGGAGGCCCGCAGGGTGATGGTGCCCATGGCGGTCTTGCCCGAAGCCTGGCGCTCCTCCTTGGTCTCCATGCCATGGTCCACGGCGTTGCGGACCAAGTGCGTGAGGGGATCCACCAGCATCTCGATGAAGGTCTTGTCGAGTTCCGTGGCCTGGCCCTCCATGGCCAGCTCCACATCCTTGCCCAGCTGTTTGCCCAGCTCGTGGACCATGCGGGGGAACCGGGAGAAGACCATTTCCACGGGCACCATGCGGATGCCCATGACCCTCTCCTGCAGTTCACGCGTCTGCCGGTCCAGCTGCAGCAGGGCGGCGCTCATCTGCTCCTCGCCCTGCAGGCCGTTGGACTGCTGGGAAGCCTGGGCCAGCATGGCCTGGGTGATGACGAGCTCGCCCACCAGATTCACCAGGCGGTCGATCTTCTCCGTGGCGACCCTCACGGTGGAGGCCTCGGCCATGTTCCGCTTCTTTTGCTGCTGATCCAGCGCTTTGCTGACGGCTTCGGGCTTCACCTTCCCCATGTCCACCAGCAGCTCGCCCAGTGGCTTCTGCTTGGCCAGGGCCTCGCGGATGTCCGCGGGGCTCACGTCGGTGTCGGCCAGCAGGAAATCGCCCAGGGGAGGCACGGTTCCGGGAGGTGTCAGAGCCTGGATGCGGAGGTTGTCCCCCTCGGCCACGAACTCGAAGGCTTCTTCCACTTCAGCCAAGGGCCTGTCCGTTTCCAGGCGCAGGTCCCAGGCCAGGTGGCAGTCCTCGGGGTCCAGCGCGTCCAGGGCCGGGATGGCGGCCAGGTCGGGCCAGCTCCGCAGGGTTCCCAGCCGCGCCAAGTCGCGGAAGAGCCGCTCCAGATTGATGCCCCGGCGGAAGGTGTCGCGCGGGGCCTCGAAACGGATGGCGAAGCCTGTGCCGCTCTGGGTGGCCTGGACGCGGCTGGGCGCCGGCGCCGCCGGCGGGGCAACCGGCGCCAGAGCCGGCGCTGAGTCATCCTCCTGCAACCGCGCCACCAGGCTGGTCTGGGCCTGCTGGTCCTTGGGCGGCAGCGCTTCGTTGCGGCGGGCATGGTGCAGGTGGCTGCGGATGAGATCCACCCCCTGCAGCAGCAGTTCTCGAAGGTCCGAAGTCATGGAGCGGACCCCCTGGCGCACGGGTTCCAGGGTGCTCTCCAGCTGGTGCGTGAACGAGGCCACCGCGGGGAAGCCGAAGGTGCCGGCATTGCCCTTGATGGAATGGGCGGCGCGGAACAGCGAGTGGAGATCCTCGGCTTCCACCGCGTTCAGATCCAAGGAGAGCAGGGTCGCCTCCATGCCGTTGGCGAGCTCGGCGGCCTCCTCGAAAAAGGCGTCACGGAATTGGGCCAAGGGGTCGGACATGGGAGCCTCAGAGGACTTTGTTCACCACTTCCAGGAGCTTCTCGGGACTGAAGGGTTTGACGATCCATCCTGTGGCGCCCGCTTCCTTCCCCTTCTGCTTCATGGAGGTGTCGGACTCCGTGGTGAGCACAAGGATGGGGGTGAACTTGAACTCCGGAAGGGCGCGCAGCCGCTGCACCAGAGTGATGCCATCCATGCGGGGCATGTTCACGTCGGTGATGATCAGCGACAGCTTCTTGCCCTGGGCCAGGTCCAGGCCTTCCACGCCGTCCGCCGCTTCCAGGACGTCATAGCCCGCGCCCTTCAATGTGAAGGTGATCATCTGGCGCATGGTGCTCGAGTCATCGACGGTGAGGATGCAATGGCCCATCGTGAGGCTCCTGGTCAAAAAAGATCGACATCGCCGGCGCTGAGCGAACCGCTCTTCACCGCGCGGAATTGCACCCGGGCCTCTTCGATGCCGCTCAGGGTTCCGTCCAGGGCGGCCAGGGCTTCCGCTTCCGGCTCGCCCTCCCGAAGGCGGGTCTCGAAGGCCTTCCAGGCTTGGGCCTGATCGAGCAGGTTGCCCAGGTCCATGAGGCAGGCCATGAGGGTCTGGTGCACCAGATCCTCGAACTGGAGGCAGCGCACCACGTGGCCGACCTGGGAGGAGATGGTGCGGGCATTGTCTTCCAGCTGGCCCACCAGATCCTTCACCAGCCAATTGGTGGTCTGCAGCGACTGCACCAGGGCCTCGGACTCGCCCTTGGACCTCACGGCCACGTTCATGTCCTTGCTGGCGATGGCCTGGACCTGGGCGTCCGTGCGGTCCAGGGCCACCCTGGTGCCGAGGACCTGCTCCTGGATGATGCTGCTGAGGGCCGTGCTGCGGTCGGCCAGCTTGGACACTTCGCCGGCCACCACTGCGAAGCCCGCGCCGAACCTGCGGGCGTGGGCCGCTTCGATGCTGGCGTTCAGGGAGAGCAGGTGGGTGCGTCCGGCGATCTCCGTCAGCTCGGCCAGCATGTTTTCCATGCGGCTGGAGCGTTCGCGGATGTCATCCACCTGTTCGGCCAGCTGGACGGTGGATTGAGAGATCTCCAGCATGTGGTCCACGAAGCCATCGAGGGTGCCCATGATGGTGGCGCTCATGGCGTCGAAGCCCTCGGATTCCGAGGAGCCCTCGAGAGAGGTGCGGATGGTGGACTGCACTTCGCTGGCCAGGCTGTGCTGGTGCTGGACACTGCGGTCCAGGGTCTTCAGGGCCTCCTGAAGGGTGCCGGCGGCTTCCCGCACCAGGCTGTCCACCTGCATCAGCTCGGGCGTGAGGAAATTGACCCGGCCCTCCAGCATGGCGGCTTCGTGGGCCGCCACCTGCAGCAGGTTCTTCCGCAGCAGCCCATCCGGGGCGGGGGGTGGTGGGGGCGGCTCAAGAATGGGCTCTGGCCCGGCCGCTGGGGCCCCTCGGAACCAGCGGCTCATGAACGCCCCCCCTCGAACAGGGCGCCCAGACCGAGGGCCCCGAAACGGGAAAGCCATTCTGCCTTCGCGCCCTGGATGGAAAGCGGAATCCCTTTGCCCTTCAGATCGCGTCCCAGGGCGCAGAGCAGCTGGAGGCCGGAGAGATCCAGGTCCCCAGCCACGGACAGGTCGACTTGGACGGGAGCCCCTCCTTCCGCGAGGAGGGGCAGCAGCCGTTCCCATTGCTGATGGATCGAAAAGACATCGAGGTCGCCCTCGATGACGTGGGATGGCGGGGGGGGAGAGGGCTTGCGCACCATGGGATCAGGCCGTGGCATTCTCGAGGGCCAGCAGTTCCCCGTCGGAAAGCAGGCGGTCCAGATCCAGCAGGATCAGCATGGAATCGCTTCCGCTGGCGCCCGGAAGGCTGGCCAGGCCTGCGATGAACTCGCGCCCCAGAGCGGTCTGGGTGCCCAGTTCCGGGGCGGGCCGGATGGCGGAGGGGTCCAGGTCCAGGACATCCGACACCGAATCGACGCGGATGCCGAGGGTGCGGCCCTGCACCTCCACGATGACGATGACGGGGCGCGTATCCTCCGGGGGGTCGCCCAGGGAAAAGCGCTGGCGCAGTTCGAGGATGGGAACGATGGCGCCCCGCAGGTTGATGACGCCCGGCATGTAGGAAGGAGCCTTGGGGATGCGCGTGATGGTGGCCTGGGCCTGGATCTCCCGGACCTTCAGGATGGGCAGGGCGTAGGCCTCTCCAGCCAGGGCGAAGCAGAGCACTTGCTGGAGACCCTGGGAGCTGGCGTCTGTGGTGGCCATGGTGTTCTCCGTAACGGTCCGCCGGGGGACGAGGCTGAGTATCGGTAACGACGCCGCCTAGAATCTGTCTCGGAAGGACGGGGCCTGGATGTGAGTTTGGTTCCGGTCCATAAAGTAGATCAAAAGGATTCCCATTGCCCGTCGTCATCGGACTTTGGCATGGGGACGGGCGGTTTGGCGGCGGCCAGTTCGGGGCGGGCAGGGGGCCGTTTCAGCGCCGCCCGGGAGGGCTTGGCGGACCCCCGCGCGGCGGCGGGCTGGGAGGTGATGGTGGTGCGGGGTTTGGCGGGCTGGGCGCGGCGGACGTCGACGCCGGTCTTGAAGCGGCTCACGATGTCCGTGAGGGCGTGGGCCTGAGCGTCCAGGGATTCGGCGGCGGCGGCGGATTCCTCCACCAGGGCCGCGTTCTGCTGCGTCACCTCGTCC
>JACPYP010000025.1 GCA_016195985.1 Acidobacteriota bacterium
ACCCGAAAGGGTGACCAGGAGGACGGCGCGGGGCGCCGTCCGATAGGTGGAGCGTAGCCCCGTTCGTGAAGGCAAGCCATCGGCGCAGCCTGAACGACAGCGCCCGGCGATGAGCCGGGTGCGTGATGGGGCAAGGGATCGTTTCTAGTTGGAACCGATGCCCAGGGCCTTTGCCGCTTTGGTGAGTTCGGGAACGACTTCGAAGAGGTCGCCGACGATCCCGTAGCTGGCCAGCTTGAAGATGGGCGCTTCGGGATCCTTGTTGATGGCCACGATGAACTTCGAGCCGCTCATGCCGGCGATGTGCTGGATGGCGCCGCTGATGCCGCAGGCGATGTAGAGGGTGGGGCTGACCACCTTGCCCGTCTGGCCTACCTGCATGCTGTGGGGCAGGCCCCAGCCGGCGTCCACGGCCGCGCGGGAGGCGCCCACGACGCCGCCGATGGCATCCGCCAGCTCTTCGAGGATCTTGAAGTTGGCGCCGTCCTTCATGCCGCGGCCCCCGCTCACGATGACGTTGGCTTCGCTGAGATCCACCTTGCCGCTGGCCTTGGCGAGGATTTCCTTCACCACGGACTTGAAGTCCCCGGCGGGGGCAGGGAGGGTTTCCACGGCGCCTGCGCCGGCCTTTTCGGCGGCGGGAAACACGTTGGGCCGCGTGGTGGCCACCTGCACCGCGCTGGAGAAGGTGGTGGTGGCGAAGGCCTTGCCCGCGTAGACGGGCCGCACGGCCTGGAGCTTGCCATCGGCCATGGACAGGCCGGTGACATCGGAGGCGTAGCCGGCGCCCAGGCGGGCGGCGGCGCGGGGCGCCACGTCCTTGCCCACGGCCGTGGCGGCGGCCAGCAGCACCGTGGCGCCCTTGGCCTTCACCGCATCGGCGATGACGGCGGCGAAGGCGTCGCTGGAGTAGGAGGCCAGCGTGGGGCCTTCGGCGCTGAGGATCACGTCGGCGCCGTACTTGGCGGCGTCGGCGCAACCGGCGTTGGAAGCGCTCACGAAGAGCGCGCCCAACTGCTTGCCGGAGGCGTCCGCCAGGCGGCGGCCCTCGCTCAGGGCTTCGGCGCTGGGCTTGCGGATCTGGCCATCCTTCAGTTCACAGAACACGAGAATCATGGATCGTCCTTTCGAATCGGAAGTCTGGAAACGGCCTAGAAGACCTTGGCTTCATCCTTGAGCGCCTGCAGCAGGGCCTGAGCCTGGGCGGCCGCGTCTCCTTCCAGTTTGCGGCCCGCGGGGCGCTCGGGGGGCAGGGCCAGGGTGCTGATGAAGGCGCCGGCGCTGGCAGGGGTGGCATCCAGCTCTTCGATGGCCTTCTTCTTGGCCGCCATGATGCCCTTGAGGCTGGCATAGCGGGGCTCATTGAGGCCCTTCTGGGCGGTGATCACGGCAGGCATGGCCCCTTCCACGATTTCGGAGCCTCCTTCGATCTCGCGCTCGGCCTTGAAGGTGCCTTCGCCGAGTTCGAGCTTCACGACGACGTTGGCCTGGGCCACGCCCAGCAGCTCCGCCAGCATGGGGCCCATGGCGGCGTTGTCGCCGCCCAGCCCCTTGTTGCCGCAGAGGATGAGGTCGAAGCCCTTGTCCTTGGCGTAGGCGGCGATCATCTGGGCCACGGCATAGGCGTCGCCCTGGCCGTCGCCCTTCAGCAGGACGGCGGTGTCGGCGCCCAGGGCGAGAGCGTTCTTCAGCACGTCCTTGGCGGCGTCGCCGCCCACGGACAGGGCCACCACCTCGGCGCCCTTGGCCTCCTTGATGCGGATGGCCTCTTCCAGCGCGTACTCATCGTAGGGGCTGGTGATCCACTTCACATCGGCGGGGTCCAAAGACCGGCCATCGGCGGCGACTTTGATTTTGGTTTCGGTGTCGGGAACCTGCTTGAGGGCGACGAGGATCTTCATGGGCGCTCCCTGATGCATCATGGATGGGCCGGCGGAGGACCGGGCCAAAGGATAGAGTCTAGCCTGAGGGAACCGCTCACCCCAGCAGGGTTTCTGTGGGGTGTGATCGTTGTCCTCGGGTAGGTTGCGCAGGCTGTCTCAGGGGCGTCTTCGGCGCTTCCTGTATGGTGGAGGCATGTCCACACCCATCCTCACCTTCCAGGATGCGCTGGTGCTCACCGGGGGCGGCACCGGGGGCCACTACTTCCCCGCGGTGGCCCTGGCCGAGGGGGCTCGGGCGCGGTGGACCGGTTGCCCCATCGTTTTCATCGGGGCCCAGCGCGGCATCGAAGCAAGGGAACTGCCCGCCAGCGGATGGCCCCACCTCCTGTTGGAGGTGGAGGGCCTGGTGGGCCGCTCGCCCCTTCGCATGTCCAAGGCGGCGTGGAAACTCTGGCGCGCCGTGACCCGGTTGAAGGGGCTCTGGCGCAAGGAGCGCCCCCGGGCGGTCATCGGCACCGGCGGCTACGGCGCCGCTCCGGCCCTGCTGGCGGCGCGGTCCCTGGGCATCCCCTACTTCCTGCATGAAAGCAATGCGGCGCCGGGGGCTTTGGCGAAGCTGGTGGCGCCGAAGGCGCGGCGCGTGTGGTGCGGCATGGAGGCAGTGCAGTCCCTGCTGCCCGGCGCGGACTGCCGCCTGGTGGGCACCCCGGTGCGAGAGGCTTTTCTCCGGGAATTCCTGCCCGCCAGCGGCCTTCAGGCGCCCTTCCGGTTGTTGGTCCTCGGGGGCAGCGGTGGCGCCCGCGCCCTCAACGAGGCCTTGCTGGAGATCGCCCCGGACTTGCTGGAAGCCCAGCCTCTTTGGGAGATCCTCCACCAGACCGGGCCTGCAGAAGGGGAGCGCCTGAAGGACCGCCCGCGCCATCCCCGCCACGCGCTGGCGTCCTTCCTTCCTCGCATGGACGAGGTGATGGAAGGCGCGAGCCTCGTGGTGAGCCGGGCGGGGGCCAGCACCTGCGCGGAGCTGAAGGCCGCCGGCCGCGGCGGATTGCTGGTGCCGCTGCCCACCAGCGCCAACGACCATCAGCGCATGAATGCCTTGGCCATGGCCCAGGAAGGCAGGGCGGTCCTCATTGAGCAGGCGCCCGGCCTCGCTTCCCGCCTGGCGGCCGCGCTCGGGCCCCTGCTGGCGGAACCGTCGGCGCGACAGTCACTGTCCATGGCGCCGGAACGGAACCGGGCCGTGGAGCTTTGCCTGGATGACCTGGCGGGCTATCTGGGCTGACGGGGCTCCGCCAGCCAGGCCACGATGACGGATATGAAGTAGAGGCCCAGCAGCACCACGCTGAAGAAGATGGTGGTGACCACCACGTCGCCGGGGGTGAAGAAGGCGCTGAAGATGAGAATGGCCAGCGTGGCGTGCCGCCAGTATTTCAGCATCAGTTTCGCGGTGACGATGCGGAAGCGCGCCAGGAAGAAGAAGAGCACCGGCAGCTCGAACATCACCCCGGTGATGAGGGTGGTGGAGATGAACAGGTCGAGGTAGTCCGATGCGTGCAGGTTGGCCCGCAGTCCCGCCGAAGCCGCCTCCTGGAAGAGGATGTCGCCCAGGAATTTGAAAGCTTGCTTGTAGGCGAAGGCGGCGCCGGCCAGGAAGCAGCCGGAGGTTACCACCACGAAGGGGATGACGAGGCGGCGCTCCTTGGGCATGAGGCCGGGCCGGATGAAGGCCCAGAGCTGGTAGAACAGGAAGGGCGCCGAAAGGAAGCCCGCGGCCCACAGCGACAGCCGCATCATGCTGAAGAAAGGCTCGGTCAGGTCCGTGAAGGCGAAGGGGTCCAGGGCTGTGATGGCCTTCCCGGTCTGGCGGGCCATGGCCTCCAGGAAGGGTCTCTGGGCCCAGGCCCAGAGCTTGAACCGGAAGGCGTAGGTGAGGGCGAAGACCACTGCCACGGCCAGCAGCGAACGCACAATCCGCACCCGCAGTTCCTGCAGGTGCTCCCAGAAGCTCATCTTGTTGGGGGGCGTTTCAGGAAGAGGCATGGTCCCCGATCCGGAAAAGAACCGGCCTCCCGAGGGAGGCCGGTCTAGAAAGGCAGCGGGCCTACTTCTTGTCCTTGTCGGAAGAGACTTCTTCCTTCACGGAATCCGTCAACTCGCGGCTGGCCTTCTTGAACTCCTGGATGCCCTTGCCAAGGCTCTTGCCCAGTTCAGGCAGGCGGCTGGGGCCGAAGAAGATCAGCAGGGCGATGCCGATTAGCAGGATTTCCATCATTCCCAGATTGCCCATGGCAAGCTCCAATACACGAGTGGTGGTTCAATCTTACTTCTACGCCGGCGAGACGCCGCTGGATGGTTCCAGATTCCATTCTATGCAAAGCCTGCCCGCGAGTCTGCCCCCAAGCGCTTGTCTTTACAGTTTTCCTTCCACGGTCCGGCGGCCCAGGGAGTGGTAGGTCCAGCCCTTGGCCTCCAGGGCCTCGGGGCGGAAGAGGTTGCGGCCATCGAAGATGCGGCGGGCCTTGAGGGCTTGGGCCACGGCTTCGAGGTCGGCATCGCGGTACTGGGGCCATTCCGTGGCGATGAGCAGGGCGTCGGCGCCTTCGCAGGCGGCCAGGGGGGTCTCGGCGTAGCGCGCCTTGTCGCCGATCCGGGCCTTCACGGCCTCCATGGCCGCGAAATCGTGGGCCACGACTTCGGCGCCCAGGTTCACCAGGCCTTCGATGAGCTCCAGGGCCATGCTTTCGCGGATGTCATCAGTGTTGGCCTTGAAGGCCAGGCCCCAGAGGGCGAAGCGCCGTCCCTTCAGCGGGGCGGGTACCCCGGACTTCACGCCGAAATGGGCCTTCACCTTCCGCAGCAGCACCTGCTTCTGGTGGCGGTTGGCTTCGACGGTGGCGGCCAGGGTCATCAAGGGCTGGCCCTGCTCGCGCCCCACCTTCAGGAGGGCCTGGAGGTCCTTGGGGAAGCAGGAGCCGCCGAAGCCGGGCCCGGGGTTGAGGAAGGCGGGGCCGATGCGGTGGTCTGCGCCGATGGCCGTCTTTACGTGATCCACATCCGCGCCTACGGCCTCGGCCAGGTTGGCGATCTCGTTGATGAAGCTGATGCGCAGGGCCAGCATGGCGTTGGCGGCGTACTTGGTGAGTTCGGCGCTGGGGGGATCCATGCGGAACCATTTGCCGCCGCTGCGGTCCAGGAAGGGCTGGTACAGGGCCTTCATGACCGTTTCCGCATGATCCGAGCGGCAGCCCACCACCACGCGGTCCGGTTCCAGGAAATCGCCCAGGGCTGAGCCCTCACGCAGGAACTCGGGGTTGCTCACCACTTCAAAGGGCCGGTCGGTGTGAACGGCGATCTCCGCGTGGACCCGGGCCGCGGTGCCCACCGGCACCGTGCTCTTGTCGACGACGATCAGCGGCTTGGCGTCCTTGGAGCGCAGGGCCATGGCCTCGCCCAGCTGGCCCGCCACGGCCAGCACGTACTTCATGTCGGCGCTGCCATCTTCGCTCTGGGGGGTGCCCACGCAGATGAAGGCGGCGTCCGCGGCGGCGATGCCGGCCTTGAGGTCGGTGGTGAAGCGCAGGGCGCCGGAGGCCAGATGTTTGGCGAGCAGCTCATCAAGGCCCGGCTCGAAGATGGGCGACTGGCCTTGGCTCAGGGTGGCCACCTTGGCCGCGTCCACGTCCACCCCCAGGATGTGGTGGCCCGCCTCGGCAAAACAAGCAGCCGCGACCAAACCCACATATCCTGAACCGATGACCAGCACCTGCATGGCGTCCTCGCACAAAGGAACCAGTGTAGCTTGCTATCATTCAAGGAAGGAGGCGGCATGGCTGTCTTGATCGCACCCACGGGCAACGAGGTCAACCTGCTGGAGGTCATGCTCCATGCGGGACCGGTCTCCAAGATGGTGCTTCTGATCCTGGCCGTCTTTTCCCTTCTCAGCTGGGTGGTGATCATCCGCAAGGCGCTGCTGTACCGCGGCAGCCGGGGCACCTCCGAGCGTTTCCGGGAAGCCTTCAAACGCTCCACGGATTGGCGGGAATTCAAGCAGCAGGTGGAGAAATACTCCCTCAGCCCGCTGGTGGGCCTTTTCGTGGCCGGCTACGGGGAAGTGACCTACCAGCTGCGCCAGGTGGGCCAGGACGGGCGTCCCCAGCTGCGCAGCATGGAAGCGGTGGAACGGAGCCTCCAGCGGGCCAGCGTCGTCGAAATGGGCCGTCTGGAACGCTCCCTGGGCGGACTGGCCACGGTGGCTGCCGTGAGCCCCTTCATCGGCCTCTTCGGCACCGTGTGGGGCATCATCGATGCCTTCCGGGGCATCGGCGCCACGGGCAACGCGAACCTGGCCACGGTGGCTCCCGGCATTTCCGAAGCCCTGGTGGCCACGGCCATCGGCCTGGTGGCGGCCATCCCCGCGCTCATGGCCTACAACTTCTTCCAGGGGCAGCTCAAGCAGTTTCAGACTGAACTCGATGATTTTTCCCTTGAGTTCATCAGCCTTTCCGAGCGGAATTTCACCTGAGCCTGCGTTGCAATTAAAGCTTCAGGATTCACCACGGAGATACCGAGCCCACGGAGATGGCACGGAGCCCTCCATGTGGACCCGCACTCCGTGTCTCCGTGGTGGGATCCTTTCCTTTGACTGTGAGAAAGGATGAGTCCTTCTCGGCTGCCCCTCTCCCTGGACTGGGAAGATTGGTTCCAGCTCTGCTGCCCACCCTTTGACCGGCCCGGGGCCTTGGATCGCTACGAATGCCGCCTGGAGCTGGCCACGGAGCGGTCCCTGGCCCTGTGCGCCGATCTGGGGGCCAAGGCCACCTGGTTCTGCCTGGGTGATCAGGCCCGCCGCCACCCGGGCCTGCTCCGCCGGATCGCCGAGGGGGGCCACGCCATCGCCTTGCACGGCCTCACCCACCGCCGCGCCTTCGAGATGGACCGCGGGGAGTGGCGCCAGGCGGTGCGGGATGGCAAGGCCCTGCTGGAGGATCTGGCGGGCACGGCGGTGCGGGGCTACCGCGCCCCGGAGTGGAGCCTCCGCGGGGCCGCCGAGGACTGGTGGAAGGACCTGCCGGAACTGGGCTTCCGCTACGACTCCAGCCGCGTGCCCCTGGCCGTGATCGGCAGGCCCGCCTGGCCGCGCCGCCCCCATCCGCTCGCCGCAGGCTTCTGGGAACTGCCGCCGCCGGTGCTCTGGTCCGGTCCCGTGCGCATGCCGCTCTGGGGCTGGGGCCCGCGGGTGTTGCCCTTCAGCCTGGTGCGGCGGGCTTTGGAAACCCTGGCCCAGGAAGACGCGGGCACGCCCCTGGTGCTGCATCCCTGGGAGCTGGACGTGGAACAGCCCCGGCTGCCGGGCCTGACCCTGGGGCACCGCTACACCCACGGCGCGGGCCTGCGCGGCTACGAAGGACGGCTGCGGGATCTCTGGGACGGTTTTCAGCTCACGACCCTGGAAGCCTGGGTGGAATCCCGATGACCGTGCTGCCCCTCATCCTGCTGGCCCCTTCGGAGGAAAAGGCCTCCGGCGGCGCCAAGGGCCGTTTGGTGGAATCCCCGGCCCAGCGCTGGGTGCGGGAACGGCTGGTGGCCCTGGCGAAGACGGGCACGCCCGAGCAGCTCAAGAAGGCCTTCGACGTGAAGGACCTGGCCCTGGACAAGGCCCGCAGCGAGGCCCTGGCCCTGGCAGGCGCCGTGCCCCTGCTGCCCGCCTTGGCGCGCTACGGCGGGGTGGCCTTCCAGGCCCTGGATGCGGCTTCGCTGCCGCCGGAGGCCTGGGGCCAGGTTTACATTTTGTCGAACTTGCGGGGGCTCGTGAGGGGCGACGAGACCGTGCCGCCCTACAAGTTGAAGCTGGGCGCCATTCCCGGCCTGAAAAACCATTGGCGCAAAGCCATGGCCGCCTCGCTGGAGGCCCTGCCGGAGGGCTCTGTGTGGGAACTCCTCCCAGGCGATTCAGCGGACCTTCTCAAGGATTGGACGCGGCCCAGGCATTCCGTCGAGATCTTCGATGCCCGCGGCAAGGCCATCAGCCATTTCTCCAAGAAGTACCGGGGCCTCGTGGCCCGCTGGATCCTCACCCATCAACAGGGCGATCCCCGGCGGGTGCTGAAGGGCCGTATTCCAGGCTGCCGCTGGGAGGGCCTGGGCGAGAATGAGCAGGGAGGCCTGACCCTGCGCCTGATGGTGGAACCATGAGCGATGCCTGCAACCGGACCCCCTTCTGGCAGCGCCAGCCCCGGCTGCCCCTGGAGATCCACCGCTTCCTGCAGGACCGCATGGAAGCAGCGCTCCAGGATCCCGAAGCCCGGCAGGTTCTGGTGTGGCCCACCATCCTGGGCGCGCCGGCCCTCCGCCAAGCGCACCCGGAGGGCCTGCCCGAGCCGCTGCTGCTGAACCACGCCGCGCGGATGCTGGGAGCCCTGGGCCACCACGATCCGGCGGCCGCGTGGCGGGCCCACCTCGCCGCCTGGCCGGACACGGCCGGGCAGGGCGCCGACGGCTGGCGTCCATCGGCGGCCTGGGGTGCCTGGGGACCCTTTGTGAGCCTGCGCAGCGGCTGGCAGCTGGCGGCCCTCACGCCGCTTTCTCCGGGCGCCGCCTACGCGCTGGCCTGCGGCGTGTCGCTCTTCAACCACGGTTTGTTCCACGAGAGCCATGACGCCCTGGAACCGCTGTGGACATCGGCCCAGGGCGGCCTGAAGGATCAGCTGCAGGGACTCATTCTCCTGGCTGGCGGCTACCACCACCTGCAGCAGCGCAACCTCGGCGGTCTGCGGGCCCTGTGGGAAGAATCGCTGATCCGCCTGGGACCCTGCGAGGGCCGGGTGGCCACGCCCTGGGGCGAGGTCCGAGCCAATGCCGCGCTGGACCTGACACGCCAGCGGCTGGACCTCGCGGTTCAAACGCTGGACCATGAGAAGCGCCTGATGGATGACGCGGACGAAGCTGCGGTCTTCAAATCCCTCTGGGATCTGGACCGCCCCACCTGGGAGCTGGCATGAGGGAAGCCACGGATCTGCTGGTCTTGGGAGCGGGCATCGCCGGCTGCTCGGCGGCGTTGCGGGCCGCGGACCTGGGCGCCTCCGTGGTGCTGGTGGCCAAGGATGAACTGGGCGGCACCAACACCTCCTGGGCCCAGGGAGGCATCATCGGCCTCGCGCCGCCGGAGGAAGGCGATTCGCCGGATCTGCTGGCCTCCGACATCGAAAGCGCGGGCGCGGGGCTCTGCCGCCACGAGGCGGTGCGCCTGCTGGCCGAGGAAGGGCCCAGGCTCTGCCGCAGTTTCCTGTGGGAACGGCTGGGCGTGCCCTTCGATCTGAACGGCCAGGCCACGCCGGATCCCACCGCCGAGGCCGCCCACAGCGCCCGGCGCATCTACCACGCCAAGGACGCCACGGGCCTGGCCATCCAGACCGCTCTCAGCGAGGCCGTGCGCCAGCACCCGAACATCCGCGTGCAGGAGCGGCTCTGCCTGGTGGACCTCATCACCAGTCCCCACCACTGCGTCAGCCCCGAGCGCATCTACGAGCCCATCCGCGTGCACGGCGCCTTCCTGTTCGATCCTGCCACCGGCGAGGTGGAGGCGGCCATGGCCCGGCGCACCCTGCTGGCCACCGGGGGCCTGGGCTACCTCTACCTGCACACCACCAACCCGCCCGGAGCGACGGGGGATGGTCTGGCGGCGGCCTACCGCGCCAGCGCCCGCATCGTGAACTGCGAGTACGTGCAGTTCCACCCCACGGCGCTCTACGTGCCGGGCAAGCCTCGCACACTGCTCACGGAAGCCCTTCGCGGCGAAGGCGCCTGGCTGGTGAACCGCAGGGGCGAACGCTTCATGCAGAAATACGAGCCCGAGCACCTGGAGCTGGCTCCCCGCGACGTGGTGAGCCGGGCCATCTTCCAGGAGATGGCGCTCAGCGGCGAACCCAACGTGTTCCTGGACCTGGCCCCGGTGGCGGCCCACCTGGAGCTGGATTCCCATTTCCCCACCGTGATGGCCGCCTGCCGGGCCGAAGGCCTGGACCCCGCGCGCCAGCCCATTCCGGTGGTGCCCGCGGCCCACTATTTCTGCGGCGGCGTTCTGGTGGATCTGGACGGGCGCACCAGCCTGCCGGGGCTCTATGCGGCTGGGGAAGTGGCCTGCACGGGGCTGCACGGGGCCAACCGCCTGGCTTCCACCAGCCTGCTGGAGGGGCTGTTGTGGGGTTTCCGCGGAGCCGAGGCCGCCGTGCGCGAACTGGACGAGGCGCAAATGCCCGATCCCTCGGAACTGGCGCCCTGGCGCATGCCCGAATCGCCCGAACCCACTGATCCCCTCCTCATCGACCAGGACTGGGGCCTCATCCGCAGCACCCTGTGGAACTATGCGGGCATCGTGCGCACCGGCGCGCGCCTGGAGCGGGCCAAGGCGGACCTGCACTACCTCAACCACCGCATCGAGCGCTTCTACCACGAGGCCGGCCTCAGCCGCGAACTCCTGGAACTCCGCAGCGGCATCATCTGCGCCCGGCTGATCCTGAACGCCGCGCTGCAGAACCCCGAAAGCCGCGGCTGCCATTACCGGGTGGACTGATATCAAACCAAGCGTTTCTGCCTTTCTTGGCGTCTTGGTGGTGATCTTTTGTCTTTTTGACGATTGGATGAAGCGACAATGGAGGGCATGACGCTCTCGGTTTTCGACCTCTTCCGCATCGGCATCGGACCGAGTTCATCCCATACGGTGGGGCCCATGCGCGCGGCGCGGAGCTTCGCGCAGCGCCTGGAGCGGGAGGGCCTGCTGGTCCGCGTCGCCGCCGTGCGGTCGGAGCTCTTCGGCAGCCTCGGCGCCACGGGGCGGGGCCATGGCAGCGACACCGCCGTGATCCTGGGCCTCCTCGGCGAAACGCCGGAGGGGGTGGACGTGGCCGCCGTGGCGGGCCTTCTCGCGGGCGTGCGCGGCGCGGAACGGTTGCGGCTGCTGGGGCGCCACGAGGTGGCCTTCCGCGAGGCGGAGCACTTGCTGATGTTGCGGAAGAACCTTCCCTTCCATCCCAACGGCATGCAGTTCACGGCCCTGGATGGCGGGGGCGCGGAACTGCTGAGCCAGGTCTACTACTCGACTGGCGGCGGCTTCGTGGTGGAAGAGGGCGCCGATGCTGCCGGGTCCGCGCGGATCCCGCCTCCCCATGTCTTCCATACCAGCGCGGAGCTGCTGGGGATCTGCCGCGAGCGCGGACTGTCCATCAGCGAGGTGATGTGGGCCAACGAGCGGGCCTGGCGGGCGGAGGCGGAGATCCGGCGGGGGCTCCTGGGCATCTGGGAGGTGATGCAGTCCTGCGTCCGGCGCGGATGCGCCGCCGAGGGGCTGCTGCCCGGAGGATTGCAGGTGCCGCGCCGCGCTCCGGTGCTCTTCAGGCGGCTCACGGAATCTCCGGAAGCGGGCCTCAAGGACCCCCTCACGGCCATGGATTTCGTAAGCCTCTATGCCCTGGCGGTGAACGAGGAGAATGCCGCCGGAGGCCGCGTGGTGACGGCGCCCACCAACGGTGCCGCGGGCATCCTGCCAGCGGTGCTGCACTACTACCGCCGCTTCGTGCCAGGCGCCACGGACGAAGGCGTCGTGCGCTTCCTGCTCACGGCCGGGGCCATCGGCGCCCTCTACAAGGAGAATGCCTCCATCAGCGGCGCCGAGGTGGGCTGCCAGGGCGAGGTGGGCGTGGCCTGCTCCATGGCCGCCGGGGCTCTGGCAGAGGTCATGGGCGGAACGCCGGACCAGGTGGAGAACGCCGCTGAGATCGGCATGGAGCACAACCTGGGCCTCACCTGCGATCCCATCGGCGGGCTGGTGCAAGTGCCTTGCATCGAGCGCAACGCCATGGCCAGCGTGAAGGCCATCAATGCTGCGCGCATGTCGCTCTACGGCAACGGCCACCATTTCGTCAGCCTCGACAAGGTGATCCGCACCATGCGCGACACCGGCGCCGACATGAAGAGCAAGTACAAGGAAACGTCCCGCGGCGGCCTGGCGGTCAACGTGTTGGAGGGCTCCATGGATCTCACCGTCAACCTTCCGGAGTGCTGATGCGACATCACGCCATCCTCTCCCTGGCCGTCTGCGGGCTCGCGCTGGCTCAGGGCGCGGGCCTGGACGAAGGCCGCCTGGACCCTGCCTGGTTCGGCCCGGCCGCGGTTTTCCAACCCTCGAAGGAACTCGGATTCCAGTGGATCAAGCCGGGCCTGGACCTTCAGAAGCGCTCCCTGCGGTTGAAGGCCTGGGAACCCGCGGCCTGGCTGCAGGGCAAGCGGGGCACCCAGGATCAACTCTTCCTGCTGAGGGTGGAGCGCAGCCTCCAGCCGGACCTGGACAAGCGCCTTCGCCGCGGGCTCAAGGGCGCGCTGCCCGTATCCGCCGCGGAAGGGGACGTGGCGCTCGTCGGCCGCGTGGTGGACGCGGTGGGCGCCGTCGAGGACAGCATGGTGCCTGGTTCCATGGCGCTTTCTTTCGACGTGAAGCTGGTGGACGGAGATACCGGCGATCTGCTGGGCGCCTTCCACACCACGCTCAGCGGACCCGGCACCGAGGCGGTCCTGGCCCAGTACTGGCGCTGGTGCGAGGATCTCGGCCGTCTGCTGGCGAAGCAGGCCCAGGCCTCCGCCACGGTGAAACCCGCGGCCGCGCCCTTGACCGCTCCGACCCCGGTCCGTCCCGCTTTCGACCTCGAAGGCGCCCTGCGCCGCATCGAGGGGCTCAGGCGCGACGGCCTCCTCAGTGAAGAGGACTGCGTGGTGCTGCGCAAGAAGGCCGCTGAAAAGGCCAAGTGATCACAGCGGCCAGGGGCCCGCACCTTCCCGCAGCAGCAGGGGCTCGTCCCCGCTGAGGTCGACCATGGTGCTCTGCACGCCCAGGGGCTGCCCGCAGTCCACCACCAGGTCCAGGGCATGGCCTTGCTCCTCTTCGATCTCCCAGGCGGTGTTGAGGATGGGCTGATCCGGGAGGGCGGCGCTGGTGGTGATGATGGGCTCGCCCAGGAGCCCCACCAGCGCCCGGCAGAAGGGGTGGTCGGGAATGCGGAGGCCCACCACCTGTTTGTTCTGGAGGTACCGGGGCACTTCCCGGCTGGCGGGCAGCAGCACCGTGTAGGGCCCGGGCAGCATCTGCTTGAGAATGCGGAAGGTGGGGGTGTCCAGGTGGCGCGTGTAGCGGCAGAACATCTCCATATCCGCGCAGAGAATGGACATGGGCTTTTTCGGATCGCGGCCCTTGATCTGCAGCACCCGGTCCACGGCCTTTTTGCGGGAGGCCAGGCAGCCCAGGCCGAAGAGCGTGTCGGTGGGGTAGGCGATGACGCCGTCCTTCCTCAGCAGTTCAGTGATGCGCTCGAGGTGGCGCACCTGGGGCGTGTCGGGGTGCAGGGTGAGGATCATGGCTGGTCCAAGGCCTCCCAGCGGGCCCGGCCGCGGGAGGGGTGGTCCTCTGGCCGCTGGAAGAAACGCTCGGCCAGGGCCGGGTCAAGCTCTGCGGGGATGCCGCTGCGCCGGGCCTGGAGGGCCAGGAGGGCCGTGACCGTGAGGCTGTCGGTGATCTCCCCGCGCAGGACGCGGCGGAGGCAATCCCGGAAGGGCTCGCGGTGGAGCAGCAGTTCCTCGTCGTCCTCGGGATGATGAGTCTCCACAGGCGACAGCTCCGTGGCCAGGAAGAGGAAGGTCTCCTCGTCCGTGGACGAGTTGCTGGGGTGGAAGAAGCACAGGGGCTCCCAGACCTGCGCGCGGAGGCCCGTTTCCTCCGCGAGCTCCCGCTGGATGGCCTCGAAGGGACTTTCGGACACTTCCCCGCCGCCCTCGGGCAGCTCCCAGGAATAGGCTTCGTGGGGATAGCGCCACTGGCCCACCAGCACCACCCGATCCTGCTCGTCCAGGGCCAGCACGCCGCAGGCCGTGCGCTGGAATCCGCATACCACGTAGCGGCCCTCGGCGCCCCGGCGGTGTCTGAAGCTGTCCTCGCGAAGCCGCACCCAGGGCGAATCGAACAGGAACCGCCGGCCCTGGACGGTGTAGGGGTTGGGATGCTCAGGCTGGGGCAGGGGCTTCAGGTCCATTCCCTGACCATAGCAAAACGCCCGCTTTCGCGGGCGTTTTGGGCCAGCGGGGAAGAACCCGTCGCCCGGAAAAGAAAAGCCCGCCAACGGCTTTGCCGAAGGCGGGCGCGGGGGTCCGGGGGTGTGCGCGCAGCGCGGAACCCCCGGAGAATATCAGCCCTAGCGGCGGAGGCCGAGGCGCTCGATCAGGGTGGCGTAGCGCTCCTTGCTCCTCTTCTTGAGGTAGTCGAGCAGCCGGCGGCGCTGGCCCACCATGATCATGAGACCGCGGCGGCTGTGGTAGTCCTTGGTGTGGGTCTTGAAGTGCTCGGTCAGATCGTTGATGCGCTTGGTGAGGATCGCCACCTGCACCTCGGGCGAACCCGTATCCGACTCATGCTGCTTGTAGTCGTCGATGATGATCTTTTTCTGTTCCACATTGAGGGCCATGGTGGCTCCTTTTCGGGGGATCGCCCGTCACCCTATCCTCAGTCCCGTACCGAAGATGGGTCGAACCTGGAGAGGCCAGGTGCCTTTATCAAAAGGGATGGCCGGCACGCCGGGTCATCCTTCGTGATGGCGGCCACTGGGCGCCATCCTTGGCTTCGCTGGCGCTCAGCCTGTGGACCGCAATGCTCCCGTCGGTCGCATTCGGCCCTATTCTCCACGCGCCCCTTCCGGGGCGCACGTCGAATGGTGCGGATAGAGGGACTCGAACCCCCACGTCTTGTGAACACTAGTACCTGAAACTAGCGCGTCTACCAATTCCGCCATATCCGCTTGAAAGAACAATCCAGGTCCCGCAGGATCCGAATGTGCCGAACTCCAAGACTAGCGCGGTTCGCCGCCGGAGGCAACACCGATTCTTGCGCGAGGGGTCACCATTCCCGGTACGGGACGCCGTTCATGCCCGTGCCGTTGGAAAGGCTGTAGACATCGTAGACGTGGCCTCCGCCCCAGCTGGTGCTGTTGGCATCGTCGCTGGTGTTGCGCAGTCCCCACTCGGCCTTGCCGGTCATGGGATCCACGGGAATCCGGCGGAGGAACTTGATCTTGCGGCTGAGAGAGCCGGTCATGGGCACGCCCTCCACCAGGATCTCGAGGCTTTCCGGATAGAAGTTCGCTTCGGGAGGAGGGGCCTTGATCTTCTGCTGCTCCGCCTGCTTCTTGTAATCGTCGATGGCTGTGCGCATCTCCCGGAGATTGCGCCGCAGCTCCAGCTCCTGCTGCCGCTTGAGCCCGTTGCGGGCCAGAGGCACGGTCACCGAGGCCAGAATCATCAGCACCGCGGCCGTGACGACCAGCTCGAGCAGGGTGAAGCCGCCCTGGCGGCTCACTGCACCGTCACGAGGGCGTTGGACCAACGCCCGGAAATGGGGGCCGTGCCGACGAGGAACTGGCCGCTCTGGATCAACACCGGCGCGTTGCCGGCGCTGAGTCCTTCCAGCTCCAAGGTGGCGAAGGGGCCCGAATCGCTGCCGCCCGCATTGCGACGGAAGGTCAGCTTGAGCATGCCGTCCTTGCCGGGGAACTGCTCGAGGCCGCCGCCTTCGCCCGTGAGGAAGTCGCCGGGCGTGACGCTCTGGAGGCGGAGGCCCGGGGGCAGCCGAAGCTCCAGCGAACCCGAGGTGAGGCCGCCACCGCCGCTCACGGTGAGGTTGATGCGGATCCGCTCGCCGGCCTTGATCTCCGACGCCACCGGGGACATGAAGATCACGAGGTCAGAGGGGGCGGGCGGCGGGTCGTTGGGTTTCTTCTCCTGGATGGCCGTGGAGGGCGCGGCTGCGTCCGGAGCCGCGGTGGGAGGCGGCGTGTTCTGGGGCGGGGTTGGAGGCGTGGCGGGAGAACTGGCCGGAGGCGCCGGCGTGGAGGAGGGCGCGGGATTCACGGCGGCGGAGCCCCCAGGCTTGGCCGTGGCGGGCTTCTTGGCTTCCGGAGGCGTGAAGGGGCCGGCCTTCGAGGCGGCGTCGTCGGGGTTGAAGGGGGCCATGTCCTGTTCGGACAGGACGGGCTTGCGCACCAGCACGGCGCGGATGGTGAGGATCACGTCGGTCTTGGCCTTGGAGTTCCGCGTGTTGCCGATGAGCCGGCCGATGAGGGGGATGTCGGACAGGCCCCAGATGCCCTGGAGGCTCTTCTGCTCTTCATCTTTCAGCAGGCCGCCGAAAATGGCGGTTTCGCCGTCCCGCAGGCGGGCCGAGGTCTTGATCTCGCGCTTGCCCAGGTCGGGGCGGCCGGGGGTGGAACCTGATTTCAGGGTGGTGACCGTGCTGTCGATCTTCAGCGTGATTTCGGTGTTGTTGTGGACGCGGGGCTCGACCTTGATCTTCACGCCCACATCCTCGTAGGAGAAGGAGGTCTGGCCCACGCCGCCCAGCAGGGAAGAGGCGCTGGCGGATCCTGTGGTGCCGGTCGTGGGCAGGGAGAGCTGGCTCTGGGTGGTGGAGATCTTTTCGCCGATGTTCACTTCGCCGGTTTCGCCGGAGGACACCCGCACGTTGGGGCTGGCCACCAGGCGCGCGTCGCCGTTGCTCTTGAGGAAGTCCAGGGCCAGGTTGGGGAAGAGCACGCGGATGTCGGCGGTGTGGATTTTGGTGAAGCCGGAATTGGTGTTCATCCCTGAGGTGTTGTTCACGGTGGTGGCGCCCAGGCGGTAGGTGCCCGAGGTGTCCGAGGCGTTCAGGACCGGCAGCAGGCCCACCTGTTCCAGAGTGTTCTCGGTGACTTCCATGAGCTCGAAATAGACCATGACTTCGGCCTTGCCCTTGTCCAGGGTGCGGATTACCTGGTCGGCGATGGCGAGCTCCACGGGCTTGGCCTTCACGATGAGCGCGTTGGTGCGCTTGTCGGTGAAGACCCGCAGCTGCGGATTGAGTGTGGTCAGGGTGGACCGCAGCTCCGCGGGATCGGCGTAGGACAGGTAGTAGGTCTTGATGATCTGGTTTTCGTACTTGTCCTTGTTCTGTTGGGTGTCCTTGAAAACCATGATGGTGTTCTTGTCGATCACCTTGTAGAACAGGTCGTTCTGAAGCATCAGCGTGTCCAGGATGCGCTGGAAGGGAAGGCCCCGCAGATCGATGGAGATGCTCTGGTCCTGGTAAGAGGCGTGGGTGATGATGTTCACGCCGGAGGCCTTGCTCAGAGTTGCGAAGATCTCCTTCAGGCTGGTCTTCCGGCTGAAGTTCAGGTCGAGGCCATCGACGGAACGTGGGTTGAGCTGGATGGCGTTGGTGGCGTCGGCCTTCGCCTTCATCAGCTCCAGGTCTTCACTGGCGTCGGCCTCGGCCTTGGCTCGCGCGGCTTTCTCCTCGAGGCGGATGAGCCAGTCCTGGGCGATCTGGTTGTCGGGATCCAGGATCAGGGCCCGCTTCACTTCGGTGAGCACCGTGTCGCTGAAGCCCCGCGCGTCGGCCTGGCGGGCCAGGGCGAGGTGCGCCTCGCAGGCCCGCTGGGAGGCGCGCTTGATGCCGATGCGGGCCTTGGTGTTGGTGGGGTCGCTGCGCAGGGCCATCCGGTAGGCCACCACGGCTTCGTCGTAGCGGCCTTCGTCGAAGGCCTTGTTGGCCTTGTGCAGGCTGCAGCCGAAGGCCAGCAGCAGGGCCGCGGTGGCCAGCAGGGTTTTGCGGAGGGGAGCGAAGGAGGAGATGGGCATCGGTGGCATCCTTCGGATCAGAATTGATTCACGGGCGCGCCGCCGGAGGCCTCACGGGCCTCCAGGACCACCCGGAGGTCCGGGTATTTCGTGTTCTGGAATTCCGCGCGGGTGTCGAGCACGGTCACCAGCTTCCAGCGGTCCCGCAGCAGGCTGCCTTGGACCAGCGTCACCGGTTCTTCGCCCTTCATGAAAGCCCCCACGGTGCCGGCGGGGCTGCCCTTGAAGAAGCCCAGGTAGCGGAGATCCTGAGGGCGGCCCGCGTATTCAGCGGCCTTGGCCTGGGCCAGCCGCTGGCGCTCCAGCTCTTCGGGAGTGGGCGGGGGCGGAGGAGGAGGCGCCACGACTTTGACCGGCGGCGGCGGGGGCAGAGGGGCCTCGAACATGAAGAGGTCCCGCTGGGCCTTGGTGGGAGGGGGCAGCTCGCCGGCCTTGCCCAGGGCGGCCAGGTCGGGCAGGCGCCGGAGTCCCTGCAGTTGCCGGGCGTCGAGATTGGTCCCGCCCCGGGCTGCGGCGTCCCTGCGGCCCTTGGGGGCGTCAGGGGAGAGCACGGTATAGATCAGGTAGACCAGGACGGCGGCAAAGGCTGCCAGGGCGATCTGGGTCTTGGGGTTGGAGCGGAGCTCCTGGCCCATGGCGCGCAAATCGAGGTTCGAGGAGATGGCGCTCATGTTTCGGCCTCCTCCCGCTCGGCCCCGGTTTTTCGGAAGGCCCGCAGAACGATGGTGAGCCGGGCGCCCTCGGGGCTTTCGTCCAGGCGGCCGTCCCTCACGGCGAAGGGCAGGCCGGAGCCTTCCAGCTCCAGCATGAAGGCCTTGTGATTGGGGTAGACGCCCAGGGCGACGAATTCCACTTCCACCGCTTCCAGATCGGTGCCCTTGGCGCCCTCGCGGCTGGGCAGGCCGTATTTCACGGAGATCAGCCGCAGGCCGTGCTTCTGGGTGAGGGCGTGGAGTGTCTTGCTCAGGTTCCACTGCAGCTCGCCGGCGGAACCGCGGGGCAGGCGCGTCTCCAGGTCGGCCAGGGTTTCCTTGCCCCGGCGGATGCGGTCTGCCAGTTGCTGGAGTTCCTGAAGCTGCTGCACCTGCTGGTTCCGTTTCAGCTCCGCTTCCCGCTTGGCCTTGAGCTTCTGGGAGAGCTGCTGGGAGGCGTCGGGCAGCAGGAAGAAGGCGACCGCCAAACCCATCGTCGCGGCGAGGATGCCCAAGGCCAAGCGGAGGCGGCTGGCGCGCAGGGGCGTATTCATTCGGGTGTCCTCGGATCGCCCGCGGGGCGGATTCGGGTGGGGTGCCGGCGGCGGGCCCTCTCTTCGTCAAGGCCGGTGGGCGGTGGAGGAGGAGTCACGATCCGTGTCTGGCCCCGGTCCGGCGCGCCTTGGAGGGGCGGGGCCGCCTGGGGAGGAGCCAACTGGGCCGGGCGCTGGGCCGGGCCCGCGGGGCGCGGGGGGGGGGCGGCCACCGCCACGGGGCGGGCCGGGGGCTGCGGCTTGGCCGCCGGCGCCTGTTTTGCCGGCGCCGCGGGGCCCAGCTTGATGGCCTTCACCTGGAAGGGCGGGGGCACCGGGGCGGTGGGGAGGGTGATCTCCACGTCCCAGCCGCCGCCGAGCCGCTCGGATTCGCGCTCCAGCACCACCTGGGCGAAGACTGGCGTGGCGCGCAGGGCCTCCACGAAGGCGGCCTCGGCATCGCGGGTGCGGGCCTCGACCTTCAGTTTCATGACCACCTGCTGGGAGTTGGCGCGGGTCCTCTGCAGCCCCTTCAGGCGCATGTCGGGCACCATGCACTGCTCCAGCTCGGCGGTGAGCCGCGACCAGGGCAGGCTGCGCTCCAGCAGGATCCGCTCCGCCAGTTTCCACCGCGACTGCTCGCGGGTGGCGTCCATGTCCTGAAGCGAGGTCTGCAGCTGCTGCTCCTGCCGCGCGGCCCGCTTGGCTTCCTCGGTCAGGCTCACGGCCTCCCGGCCCGCGCGGCTGGCCTGATGGTAGGCCCGCCATGTGAGTCCCGCGGCGCCGATGAGGATGAGGCCGCCCGCCGCGAGCGAAACCCACCCGATCAGGAGGTGGCGCTGCCGCCAGAGGCTGGGCCGGGGGGCCAGGTTGAGTTGAAGGACGGGGACGCCCATCAGCGCGCCTCCCCGAGCAGGATGCGTTCGTCGATCATCCGGGGGGTCAGGCTGCTCTCGGGCCAGCGCGGCGCGCCCCAGACGTGGAGGCTCTGGGGGGTGCGGGATTCCCGTTGCAGGAAGGCTGCGCTGGGGGCGATGCGCTCCTCCATCCAGCCTTCGGGATCCAGCGGTTCTTGCCACTGGCGCAACAGGCAGAGGGTGCGGCCCCAGGCCACCAGCGTGCCGGCGTAGCGGCCGGGCTCCACGGGGCTGAGCGAAAGCAGCATGCCCGGAAGATCCAGGGAGGGCGCCAGCAGGTTGTAGAGGTGAAGCCAGCGGGGCGTGAGGGAATGGACGGTCCGTTCGAGGCGCAGGCTCAGCTGGAGCATGCTTTCGCGGAAGGCCTCGGGGATTCCGCAGGCCAGCCAGATGCCTGTTTCCACTTCCATGGCCTGGACGAAATGCGGGGATTCCAGCGCCAGGGCCTGCATGAAGCGCCAGCGGAAAAAGGCCTCCTGGGCCTCGGAGCCCTTGGGCAGCTCGGTGAGATCCCGCAGCAGCACCGAGGGGGTCCAGAAGTCGTCCACCACCCACCGGGTGGGCCCCGGAGGCAGGGCGCTGAGGGCCTGGGCCAGCTGGTCCTCGGTGGGCGGGGCGCTCAGGGGGCGCTGGTGGGCGCCGGCCACGACCCGGTGGGCCTCCAGCCAGAGAAGGGAGCCGTCAGGCGGAGCCAGCAGCGGAAGTTTCACAGCCTGTGTCCTGAGACGCGGCCTTCCCCGGCCGGGAAATCGACCGCCCGGTGGCGCGGAGGGGCTGAAAAAGGCTGCAAGGGGACTCCTGACTGGCCTGGGGAAACCTGAAGTCTAGCGGGCTTCTGGCCGATTCCCAAGGGGCCGCGCTCAAGCAGGGATGGGATCCCCAGCCTGATGTGGAATGATGGGGGGAGATGTTCCCATCTGGTTTCCCAGGAGCGCTACCCGCGTGCGTCTGATTTCCCTCGAACTCCATGGCTTCAAGTCCTTCGCCGATGCCCAGAAGCTCAGCTTCCCTGGGGGAATGACGGCGGTGGTCGGGCCCAACGGCTGCGGCAAGTCGAACATCTCCGACAGCCTGGCCTGGGTGCTGGGCGAGCAGCGGGTGTCCATGCTCCGCGGCTCCGAAATGGCGGATGTCATCTTCGCGGGCACGGCCCAGCGGCGGGCCACGGGCATGGCCGAGGTGAAGCTGGTGCTTGAGATGCCCGATCCGGCTCTGCCGGGGGCCACGCGCGAGGTGGTGATTTCCCGCCGGCTATATCGCGATACTGGCAGCGAGTACCGCATCAACGGCCGCGAGGCGCGCCTCAAGGACGTGCAGGACCTGCTGCTGGACACGGGCATGGGCACCCGGGCCTACAGCTTCATTCAGCAGGGGCAGATCGATCTCATCCTCAGCAGCAAGCCCAAGGACCGCCGCCTGCTGCTGGAAGAGGCCGCCGGCATCACCCGCTACAAGCTCCGCCGCGCCGACGCGGAGAAGCGGCTGGACGAGACCAAGGCCAACCTCCAGCGCCTGGACGACATCCTCTTCGAGCTGAACAAGCAGATGGATTCCCTGCGCCGCCAGGCCTCCCGCGCCCGGAAGGCCAAGGAGCTGGACACGGAGATCAAGGCCACCCAGCGCATCCTGTTGGCGGGCAAGGCTGTGGAGCTGGAGGCCGCCAAGGTCCGCATCCTCGACCAGCTCGACCAGACCGAACGCCGGGTGGCGGAACTCACGGTCCAGGTGTCCGAGAAGGCCTCGGAGGTGGAGGCCTTGCGCCTTTCCGTGGACGACCAGCAGCGGGCCCAGACCAAGCGGCACAGCGCCATCCTCGCCCTCGACCAGCGCCTGCAGCTGGCTGAGCAGGAGCGGGGTTTCCAGGAGGAGCGCCAGAGCGAGGCCGCGGGACAGCGGAACCGCCTGCAGGAGCGCATTCAGGCGCTGGCGGAACGCCTGGCCGAATCGGGCGATTCCTTCACGTCCCTGGAAGCCCTGCTGAGCGATGCCGCCCAGCGGCTCGCAGCGTGCGAAGGGGACTTGGCCAAGGCCGAAGAGATGGTGGCGCTGGCCCAGGGCTCCCTCCGCCATGAGGAGGCCCAGCTGCACGGCCTGCGGGAGCGCAAGGCCGAAAGCCAGAAAGAGGCCACGGCCCGGCAGAAGCAGCGGCTGGGCTTCCAGAGCCAGATCGCCCAGCTGGAAGGCCGCCTGGACGCCCTCAACCACGAGGAGTCCGTGCGGGCGCCGCGGCTTGAGAGCCTGCAGGCGGAAGCCACCCAGGTGGGCCGGGCCCTGGAGGGCCTGCTCTCCCAGCTTGAGCAGGCGGAAGAGGCGGCCTTCGACCAGCGGCGCCGGGCCGAGGTGCTGGAGGAAACCCAGCGGGCCCTCGCCCAGGACCACCACCGCGCTGAAGCGGAGCTGGATGCCGCGGAACGCCGCCTGCGCCAGATCTCCGACCTGCTGGCCCAGAGTTTTGGGGACGAGGAGCTGAAGAAAGGGCTGACCTGGCTCCGCGAGCAGGGCCTGCGGCCCAATGCTTTGGTGGAGCTGCTGACCGTGGACGAGGGCCTGCGCCCGGATCTGGAAAGGCTGCTGGGCGGCTGGCTCCAGGCCCTGTCCGTGGACGCCTCCCTGGCCCAGAAGGCGACGGGGGCCCCTGGCCACCTGTTGCTGGCCCTGGAGGGCGACACCCCCGTCCCGCCCACTCCGCCTGGCTGCGAAGCCCTGCGGGACCACCTGCACTGGAGCGGTTCCGAGCGGCCCTTGGGGGCCCTGGTGGACCGGGCCTTCCGCTGTTCCGACGAGGCCCTGCCCGGGTTGGCCCTGGCCCATCCGGATCTGGCCTTCGTGTCGCCGGGCTTCATCCGGCTTCCCTTCGGCCCCATGCAACTGGGCATCTCCGCCCCCGCGGCCTCGCCCATCAAGCTGCGGGCCGAGCAGGAAGAGGCCCGGGCCACCCGGGAGGCCCTGCTGGACCGGCTCGAGGAATTGGAAGCCAAGCGGGGCCAGGGTGGGGACGAGGCCCGGGGCGCCCGGGAGCGGTCCCAGGAAATCGATGAGGATCTCCGTGCCCTGCGGCGCCGGGTGGACACGCTCAAATCGCAGCGCACCTCCCTGGACGGCCAGCTGTCCGAAATCCGCCAGGCCAGCGAGCGGGCCGATGCCCTTTGGGAGCAGATCGAGACGGAGATCAAGCGCATTCAGGGTCTGCTGCGCGAATTGGACGAGCATCCCGAAGAGGCCGGGGACGCGGCTCTGGACGAAGCCATCCAGCAGGCCGAGGGCCTGGTGCGCGAGGCCCGCCTGCGTCTGGACGAGCGCCGGGACCAGCGGTCCGAATCCGCCCGGGCCCGCGACGCGGCCTGGGCCGAGCGGGATGGCCACGAGCGGCACCTCCAGCTGGCGCAACGGGGGCGCTTCGATCTGGAAGCAGAGCGTCAACGGCTGGAGACCGAGGCCACGGAACAAGGGGAGCGCATCCAGGCCTGCCAGCAGCGGCTGGGGGAATTGGAGGCCGAATCCCAGCAGCTGCTGCAGAGCCGGGAGGAAATACAGGACCAGGCCCGCGAAGCCCAGCCCTGCCTCGAACTGGACCAGGAGGCCCTGAGGGTGCAGGAGCGGGCGGCGCGGGAATTCCAGGAGGCCCTGGAGAATGCCCGGGCGCAGCACCAGGAGGTGTTGATCCATGGCGCCCAGGTGCAGGGCAGTCAGGAAGCCCTGGCCAAGGAAGTGGAATTGGCCCTGGGCCTGGAGGTGCCCGCCTTCCTGGCCGGGCTCAGCGACGAGGAGCGCGAGGCCTGGGAGGAGGGAGAACTGGTCCACCAGACCCGTCTCAACGAGTTGCAGGGCCGGCGGATGGATCTGGGCGGCGTGAATCCCCTGGCCATCCAGGAATTGGAGGAGGCGGAAACGCGGCTGACCTTCATGAACGAGCAGCGGGCGGACGTCACCGAGGCCATCGGCAACCTGGAATCCACCATTCAGGAGATCAACGCCACCAGCGAAGACCGGTTCCGGGAGGCCTTCGACTTTGTGAACCAGCGCTTCCAGGAGGTCTTCCGCGAGGCTTTTGGCGGAGGCAGCGCCCAGCTCAGCCTGGAAGACCCCAAGAACCTCCTGGAGTGCGGCATCGAAATCACCGCCCAGCCCCCGGGCAAGACTGCCAAGGCCCTCACCCTGCTGAGCGGCGGCGAAAAGGCCCTGACGGCCATTTCCCTCCTGTTCGCCATCTTCCATTTCAAGCCCAGCCCCTTCTGCGTGCTGGACGAGGTGGACGCGCCCCTGGACGAGGCCAACGTGGGCCGGTTCGCCGCCATGGTGCAAAAGATGAAGATGGATACCCAGTTCATCGTCATCACGCACCAGAAGCCCACCATGGTGGCCGCCGACACCCTCTATGGCGTGACCATGGAGGAGGCCGGATGCTCCCGGCTGGTGAGCGTCCAGCTGCGCGAGGCGGAGGCCCTGGTGTAGATGCTGCAGTCAGGCCCTGCCCATGACATTTGAGTGACAAAAAGGGTTGACACCCGCCGTTTCGCCCCGGTCCGACCGCACTGCAAGGGCATCTCCCTTGTCAATGCGAAAGAAAGCGGAAATTGTGGAAAACCCCTGAAGGATGCGGCTCGGCAGAATCTGCTAGCATTTTCAATGTAATTGTTGAAATAAGACGACTAGTATTGACGCAAAATCACCTTCCCTGCGATAGGAAACCCGTATCCAGACAAGGGTTAGGCCATCGAAAAGGGGGCAATCCACAGGTTTATCCACAACGGGGAGCCTCCCCGTTGTAACTGTCTGGAAACATTCGGGTGATGGACTGGTAACAGACCCGTCATTCCTGGGTTTGGCTCACCAGGAAACCGGGCCTCAGCCATTCACGGATGGTCTCGTCATCCACCCCGAGGCGGCTCAAATGATCCGTGGCCATCTTGAGGCTCTGATCCTCGTCCCGGCAGATGAGGAGGCGCTGCTTCCAGGCCTCCGTGGCCCGGGCCCGGAGTTCCGGCTCACCCTGGCCCATGCGCTTCTCGAGGACAAAACCCAGGTTGTTGGCGGCCTTGCGGTGCTGGGGCTCCAGGGAAAGGGCCTTTTCATAGGCTTCGGTGGCTTCCTGCAGGCGGCTCACCACCTCCAGGGCCACGCCCTTGGCATTCCACACATCGGCATCCTCGGGGGCCAGGGCCATGGCCTGCTCCACCATGCTCATCTGGTCCTCGCGCCGGTTGGCGAAACGGTAGACCTCGGACAGGCCCAGGTAGGCGCTGTACTCGCCCGGATCCAGCTCCAGGGCCTGGAGGAAGGCCTGCTCTGCGGCGCTGCCCTGGCGGGTCTCCACCAGGACGTAGCCCAGCTGCACCTGTAGATCCGCCGCATCGGGTTCGCGGATGAGGGCCTCGCGGTAGCAGCGCAGGGCATCCTCCCAGCGGCTGTCCTCGCGGGCCATGTCACCGAGGGCGGCCCAGGGATTGGCCGCTTCGGGGTCGGTTTCGGCGGCGAGGCTGAAATAGGACAGGGCCCCGTCCCGGTCCCCCATGTCGCGCTTCAGTTCCCCCAGCAGGGCCTGGGCCTCGGCGAGCACCGCGGCCGGGGGACCCAACAGCACGAGGGTGTGCAGCTGGCCCTGGGCCAGCTCCAGGTGCCCCTGCTCGCTGAAGATCTCGGCGAGGATGAAGTAGCTGGCGGGATCGCATGAATGGAGGCTGCGGGCCCGGTGGATGCAGCGCAGCCCTTCGGTCAGTTCGCCGCGTTTCAGGAGCAGTTCGC
>JACPYP010000027.1 GCA_016195985.1 Acidobacteriota bacterium
ACACCCCACACTCCCGAGCAGAACGGCCTCTGCGAGCGCGTCATCCGCACACTCAAAGAGCAATGCGTCCACCATCACCGCTTCGAATCCCTCCAGCACGCTTCCCGCGTTGTTAGCGACTGGATTCACTTCTATAACCACGAGCGACCCCACCAGACCCTCGACATGAAGACGCCTCGCCAAACTTACCTGCTTAATACCCAACCTTGAGCAGCTTTTGCTAGGTCAGTACAGCGGAGCGTGGAACCCCCGGAGGAGATCCAGCCTGAGCGCGGCTCGGCCGGGATCAGGCGCGGGGGAACGGGGGTGTTCGCGCAGCAAAGCGGAGCGTGGAACCCCGGAGGAGATCCAGCCTGAGCCCGGCTCCGCTGGGTTCAGGCGCGGGGGTCCGGGGGTGTTCGCGCAGCAAAGCGAAGCGTGGAACCCCCGGACAACATCAGGCCAGTCGCGCCGCCACGTCCCGGTAGTCGGGATCCATCTCGTGGACGGCCTTGAATTCTTCGGCGGCCATGGCGGTCTTCCCCTGCTGCAGGTAGATCTCGGCGAGGTCGTAGCGCAGGCCGATGCTGTCTTCCGGCGGGAAGCCCGGGGCCATGATGCCCTGGCGCAGCCATTCCACGGCGGCGTCCAGATCGCCCCGGGCCTGCTCGCAGATGCTCAGCATGGAGCAGCATTCCAGCGTGCGCTCGGGATCGCCCATGGCGATCTTGAACTCCTCGATGCCGGGTTCGATGAGCATCATTTCCTTGTAGGCGATGCCCAGGTTGTAGTGCGTGTCGTAGTCGTCGCCCTTGACCTGCTTTTCCACGCCTTCGCGGAAGGCGCTGAACAACTCGTCGACACTCTGGATCTTCTCGACGACGTGGGTGGCGTCGTGCATTTCTTCGCCTTCCCCGGTGTCCATGAGGGCGGTGCCCAGCACGTCCGTGAGGTCGAAGAAGGAGTTGGCGAAATCGCTCTCGTCGAGGGCGCTGGCCTTCTGGATGTGGCCCAGCTTCTGGAGCGCAGTCTCGGCCCGGTCCAGCCGGGATTCCAGGTCCGGGTGGGAGGGGAACTGCCTGAGGGCGGCCAGGATCTCGACCTTGGCCTCTTCAGGGCTCCCGTAATCCAGCTGGAAGTCGATGTCGCCCAGCAGGCTGTCGAGCTCCTCCGTGTTGGGCGCCGGGGCAGGCACGGTGAGGAGCGGCACCACCGGCTCCGGCTCCAGTTCCGGGAGCTTGGAGAGGGCTTCAAGCACCTCCGGCTCCAACTGCTGCGTCGGGATGGGCGGCAGAGGCGTGGTGGGAGCGGAGGCCTCGGCCTCTTTCCCGCGTGACGAGGGTCCCGTGAGGGTTGAATCCATCCAGCTGAGGTCCGAGGGCGTCAGAGCAGGGAGTTCGGACGGTGCCACGGGGGCCGCGGCCACGAAGGGATCCTTGCGCGGCTCGGGCGAGGCGAAGGGGTCCAGGGGGAGTTCTTCGATCTCCGGCAGCAGAGGCAGGCCCTCGGCTCCCGAACTCGGAGGCGGCACGGGCGGCAGGGGCGTGCGGGTGGGAGGGGCGGCCTCGTGGGGAAGATCCAGGGCGATGACCATGTCCACATCGCTGGAAGGCGGAGGCAGGGCGATGGCCTGGGTGGGGGCCAAGGTGGTGGGCGCCGGGGGCGAGAGCTTGTTGGCCACCGGAGCCCGGGAGGGCGGGGGAGGCAGCGCACCGGGTTCCGGCAGGCCCATGGCCCGACGGTGGATCCGGGTGGAGCCGGGGAAGAGCTGCTCGGCCAGATCCAGCAGGTGGGCGGCTTCGAGCTTCTTGCCCATGCCCACCAGGGCCTGGGCGCTCTGCACGTACTGCATCTGCACCTGGGTGAGCCGGCCCGTGGTGCGGTGCACGGCCACGATGGATTCGATGATGGTGAGATCGGCGGGATCGAGTTCCAGGGCCTTCTTGTAGGTCTCGATGGCCCGCTCGGGGCTGCCGCCGCGGAGGAGGCTCTCCGCCTCGCGGGCGAACTGGTCGATGCGCATGCGGCGGAGAGGGTCCGTCTCCGTTTCGCTGGGGGAGCGGCCGCTGTCCGCGCTTTCGGCGCCCAGGAACGCCGTCGCAGGGGACGGGAACGCTGGTGATGGCGGGGCCACGGCGCCGGGAACCGCGCCCAGCGCCTGCAACTGGCCGGCCAGTTGCAGGATGAGGTTCTGGTCGTTGTTCTGGTAGGCCATGCCATAGGCGCTTTGCAGGGCCTGGATCTGTTCGGCGCGGTTGCCGCTCTGATGGGCGATCTCGGCGAGCAGGAGCCAGCCCTCGATGCCGATGTGGCCTTGCAGCGCGCTCCGCAGGCAGCGGCCCACGACATCGCCGGAACCCCGGCGGGCCATTTCCCGGGCGATGGGGGCGAAGAGCCGCAGACCCTCTTCGGCGCGGTCGGCGTTCACGAGGTTGCGCAGGGCCTTTTCGCAGATCGGAAGCGATTTCTCCGGAAGCTGGGGGATGTCCGCCATGGCCTCCAGGGCCCGGTCGGGATGGCCGCTGCGCAGCTCGATTTCCGCCAGCGCCTCCAGCAGCTCCATGTTCCGGGGGTTGCTGGCCAGGCCCTCCCGGAGATGCTGCGCGGCGGAGGTGTAGTCGCCCTGGATCACACCCAGGCGGCTCTGGGTCAGGTAGACCTGGGGCGTGGAGATCATGGCCTTGGCGCGGTCCAGGATCTGCCCGGCCTCGGCGTGCATCTGCTCCATGGCCAGGGACTCGGCCACCTCGAGGTAGATGCCGGCGGCGCGGTCCTTCATGCCCTCTTTGTTGTAGAGGTCCGCCAGCTTGACCTTCATCTTCAGGTTCTTGGGGTCGAGGTCGACGACCTTGTTGAACTCCTCCAGAGCGCGCTTGATGAGGCCCTTTTTCTGGAAGTGCTCGGCCACCTGCAGGTGGACCTTCACCGCGTCGCCGGTCTTGTTCATCTGCCGGTAGAGGTCCGCCAGGCGCTGGGCCGCGTCGATGTCCTCGGGGGCGTTGCGCACCACTTTCTGGAAGATGGCGGCGGCGCGGGCGTGGAAACCGTCCCGCTCATAGGCGCCGCCCAGGCGCTTGTGGATCTCCACCCCTTCCTTCACCCGGCCGATCTGCACACAGAGGTCGCCGATCTGGTTGAGGGTGTTGTAGTCCTTGGGGTTGTCATCGACGAGCTTCTGGAATTCGTCGATGGCCCGCTCGACCTTTCCCGCCGTCAAGAACTTGTCGGCTTCCTTCTTGACTTTGATGCGATCAATGGCCATTCAGATGCCTCGGGATGCCCGGCGGGAGTTCGGAAAGTGTAGGCGGGGGAGCTTGTCTTGAATAGGGTTACCGGAAATGTCCCCCGGTGAAGCTGTGGGGCAGGAGCTGCCCCAGGCTGTGCAGCTGGCGGCCATGGCGGTTGGCCAGCAGGACCGGCAACTCCCCGGCGAATTCCGACAGAGCCTGGCGGCAGGCGCCGCAGGGCGGAGTCAGCTCGGCCACATCGGTCACCACGACCGCGGCCGCCAAACCCCCGGGCCGGAGGCCCGCCGCCACGGCCGCGCTGAGGGCGCCTCGTTCGGCGCAGAGGCAGACCGGGTAGGCCGCGTTTTCCACGTTGCATCCCGCGAAGATCGCGCCCTGCTTGGTCAGCAGGGCCGCGCCCACCTGGAACTTGGAATAGGGCGCGTGGGCGTGTTCCCGGGCCTGCCAGGCCGCATCAAGGAGGGGTTTCCAGGCGGGGGACTGCGGATCGTCGAACAACAGAGCCTCCAGAACCTTTCAGCTTAGCGGAGCTTCGGCCGGGGCGCCTTCTCCGGTCCCCGCCGCCTCGGCCAAGGCCAGGGCCCGCCAGCAGGGCGTGTGGCCGTGGACTTCCCGGATTCCTTCGAGGCCCTGCAGCTCCAGGCTGATGCTGCGCTTCTGAAGGCGGGCCTGAAGGATGGCCCCGGAAAGCCGCTCCAGCTCCCGCTCGAAGGGGCGCCCCGGCCCCCAGAGGGCGAGGTCGAGGCGGAGGTGCAGCCCCAGGGGCCTGTCCTCCTCGAAGGTGCGCACCCAGGGCTGGCTGCGCTGGGCCGTGCGTTTCCAGTGAACGCGGCTGGGCGCGTCGCCCAGCCTCAGGGGGCGGGCGCCTGCCGGGCTGCTGGTGCCGTCCTGGGCCAGGGTGCGGTGCCCCTCGCCCCGCCAACTGGCCGGCGGGGCTGGAGGCGTGCGGGGGTGAGGCAGCACCAGGATCTCCCGGTCCAGATCCACGAACCGGGATTTCTCCAACAAGCCGAAGGGGAAGCGCGTGCGGAACTCCAGGGTCCGGAGGCAGGCCCAGCCCCGGTGGCCGGCCCGCGCCTGCAGCACCATCAGGGTGTCCCCCTCGCGGGTGGCCGCGCCGAGGAAGGTGGGCTCCACGCGGCCATCCTCCAGGACGAGGTGCAGTTCGAGACCCCGGAGGCGGCCCCGCCCCGTGTCCTGCAGGTGCAGGCGGATGCCGCCCCGCACCCGCGCGAAGAGGTTGCCTTCCTTCAGGCCCGTCACCCGGAGTCCCTGCAGGGCGCGGCGGCTGAGGATGCCCGACACCAGGAAGAGCCCCAGCATGAGGGAGAACACCAGGTAGAACAGGTTGTTGCCGGTATTGACCGCGAAGGCGCCCACGGCCAGCAGGGCGATCAGATACTGGGCCCCCAGCCCTGTGAGGGACAAGCGCAGGTGGCGATCGCTCCAGAGCCGCATGGCCTTCAGACTAATGTGCCTCGCCTGAAATAACTGGATCATTCAGGGCAGCTGGCGAGGCACACTTCCATCGGGGCATGGCCCCTCTGGCGCACGGGCGCGGGACCGCGCCCATGCTGTCACCCCGCTGTGGGCGCTGCCACGCCCCCAGACCCCCGCCCCGTGGTGTCCATGGGCGTTGAGATCGCACCTGGTATTTCGAGCGGACACCACTAGCGCCTTGGGCCCTCTTGGGCCCTCTTGGGCCCCTGCTAGCATGGACCTTCCCCCGAAGGTGCCCATGCTCACGCGATTCTTCCGCACCAAGTCCCTGGAGCAGCTCCGCGCCAGCGCCGATGAGCCCGAGCATCAGCTCAAGAAGAACCTGGGGGCCTTCGACCTCACCATGTTCGGCATCGGCGCCATCATCGGCGCCGGCATTTTTTCCAGCATCGGCACCGCCGCGGCGGGGAACATGGCGGACGGCCGCCTGCCCGCGGGGCCCGGCCTGGTCATCTCCATCCTCGTGGTGGCCCTCATCTGCGGGTTCACGGCCCTGGCCTACGCCGAGATGGCCTCCATGATCCCGGTGTCAGGCAGCGCCTACACATACGCCTACGCGACGCTGGGAGAGTTGATGGCCTGGATCATCGGCTGGGACCTCCTGCTGGAATACGCCATTTCCAACGTGGCAGTGGCCATCTCCTGGGGCGACTACGCCCGCAGCTTCCTGTCCAGCGTGCTGCACCTGGACATCCCCGGCTGGCTGGGCATGGATCCCCGCAGCGCGCTGAAGCTGGCCCAGGGCGTTCCCGCCATGGATTTCGGCGCCAAGCTCCAGGCCCTGGCCCAGGCCAAGGCGGGCCTCATCAACGGTGCCGCCACCTTCGCCAACTGGGAGGTGCTGAAGGTGGCGCCCACGGTCGCCGGGTGTCCCATCACCATCAACCTGCTGGCGGTCCTCATCACGGGCCTCATCACCTGGCTGTGCTACATCGGCATCAAAGAGAGCGCCCGGGTCAACAGCGTCATGGTGGTGGTGAAGGTGGTCATCCTGCTGGCGGTGGTGGGCCTGGGGGCCAAGTTCATCAACCCCGGCAACTGGCACCCCTTCGTGCCCCACGGCTGGCCCGGCATCCAATCGGGCGCGGCCATCATCTTCTTCGCTTTCATCGGCTTCGATGCGGTCAGCACCACGGCGGAGGAATGCCGCGATCCGGGCAGGGATCTGCCCCGGGGCATCCTCTGGTCCCTGCTCATATGCACGCTGATCTACGCTGCCGTGGCCCTGGTGGTCACGGGGATGCTGCACTACACGAAGCTGGGAGGCATCGCCGATCCGCTGGCCTACATTTTCACCGAACACAAGATGGCAGGCATCGCCGGGATCATCAGCTTCGGCGCCGTCATCGCCACCACCGCCGCGCTGCTCGTGTATCAAGTGGGCCAGCCCCGCATCTTCATGAGCATGAGCCGCGACGGCCTGCTGGGGCCCTGGTTCGGCAAGGTGCACAGCAAGTTCAAGACGCCCTCCCACGCCACGGTGCTCACGGGCTTCCTGGTGGCCATTCCCGCCGCGCTGCTCAACATCGACGAGGTGGTGGAGCTGGCCAACATCGGCACCCTCTTCGCCTTCGTCATCGTCTGTGCCGCGGTGCTCATCCTGCGCCACCGCCGCCCCGAGGCGCCCCGCAAGTTCATCATGCCCTTCGCGTGGGTCGTCGCGCCCCTGGGCATCCTGGGCTGCGTGTGGATCGCCAAGGGCCTGCCCGCCGTCACCTGGTACCGGTTCTTCGTGTGGCTGGGCATCGGCCTGGTGATCTACTTCTTCTTCGGCTCCCGGCACAGCCGTCTCCAGGCCCCAACTGCGTCATGATGGATGCCGGAGAGAAGGAAGCGCACGCATGTTCACCGGATTGATCCGCGATCTAGGCACCCTCGAAGCCCGCTCCTCCCGTCCGGGCGGCGCCCGCCTCCGCATCGCCGCGCCCGCCGGCCTGCTGGCCCGCGCCGAGCTGGGCGCCAGCATCGCGGTGAACGGCGCCTGCCTCACCAGCGTGGCCGCGGACGGCCGGGCCTGGGAGGCGGACCTCAGCGAGGAAACCCTGGAGAAGACCACCCTGGGCCGGTTGGCGCTGGGCGCCTCCTTGCATCTGGAACCCGCGCTGCGCGTGGGCGATCCCCTGGATGGCCATCTGGTGTCAGGGCACGTGGACGGCATCGGGCAACTGTTGTCCAGGCCCCAGGGCCCGGGCGGCCTGGACGAGGGCATCTGGCGCTTTGCCATGCCCGCGGGCCTCGCGCCCATGACCGCGGCCAAGGGATCCATGGCCGTGGACGGCATGTCGCTGACGGTGGTGGATTGCGGCGGCGACTGGTTCACCGTCGCCCTGATCCCGGAGACGGTGAGGAGCACCGCCCTGGATGGCCTGCGGCCGGGCGATCCGGTCAACCTGGAGGTCGATCCTGTCGGCCGCTTCGTGGCCCGGGCCTTGGCCCTGCGCGGCAGCGGCGAGAAGCTGGCGGCCTTCGCCCAGCGAGGCTGGGGCGGCCAGGGCTGAGCCCTTTGCTTAGTCTGGCGTCTGAGGAGCGGCCGGCGAAGGCACGCCGATGTGGCGCAGCGAGGGCAGGGCGAGGCAGGAAAGGGCGATGGCGGTGAGGATCAGGCCCGCCCCCGCGAACATGGTGGTGAGTGGGATGACCTTGAGCAGGGCGCCCGCGGCGGCGGCCGAAATGGGGCCCACGCCCATGAAGATGAAGAAGAGGATGCTCATGGTGCGGCCCATCATGGCCATGGGCACCCGCCGCTGGATCCAGCTCATCACCCCCACTTGGGCCACCCCCGCGAAGGCGCCCATGACCACCAGCAGGAAGGCGGCGAGCCAAGTGGCCCGGGTCAGGGGCAGGGCCGCCAGCAGCAGGCCCGCGAGGCTGTCGAAGATGAGGATGAGAAGGCCCAGGCGTCCGCCGGAGAGCTTCAGGCCCGGGCGCGACGCGACGTTGCCGAGGAGGATGCCGCCGCCGTAGGCCGTCATGAGGATGCCAAGGGAGGCCGCCCCGTGGTGGAGGCGCGTATCAGCCAATAGCGGCAGGCCCACCTGCACGGGCCCGCCCACGAAGACCGAAACCAGGGCCACGTAGAGGATGAAGGCCCGCATCTGCGTGTCGGCCCAGAGATGGCGGACGCCCTTGGCCACGTCGGCCAGCACGCCGCCTTCGAGTCGGGGCGGATGGTCGTCGCTGTGGAGGCGGATCATGAACAGAGAGGCCAGGGAGAAGAGGAAGCTCAGGGCATCGATGCCGAAGGCCAGGCCCATGCCCCTGGCCTCGGCCAGCCCCGCGTGGCCGGAGGAGGCGGATGCGGCGCTGCCGGTGATGAGCAGCCCCGCCAGCACGGGACCCACGAGCAGGCTCACCTGGCGCAGGCCCATGACGAGACCGTTGGCGGCCTGCAGCTGTTCAGCCTCCACCAGCTGAGGCAGGATGGCCGATCCTGCGGGAAAGGCGAAGGCGGTGGAAAGCCCGATGCCGACGGCGATGGCATACAGCATCCACATCTGGATGGTGCCGAAGAGCACCAGCAGGGCCAGCAGCGTCACGAAGGCGGCGTTGACCGCGCGGGACACCAGCAGCACCCGCCGCGGCGACATGCGATCCACCACGGCGCCGCCGATGAGCATGAAGGCCGCCCGGGGCAGGGCCATCACCGCCAGCACCAGGCCCAGCGCCCCGGGATTGTTGGTGAGTTTCAGCACCAGCCAGGGCAGCGCCACCAGCGTGAATTGGTCCCCGATGGCGGAGATGCCGCTGCCGCCGAAAAGGAGGACGAAATCGCGGTTGGCGAAGAGCGAAGGGCGCTTGGTCTCAGGTTGCATGTTGCTTTCAAACTCCGGAGCGGGAAAACCTGCAGGATGAGCCAACGGGCGGGGCTACTCCCGGGCGCCCTTGCGGATGCGATCCATTTCGCGCTTCTGCTCCCGTTCCTTCAGGGCCTCGCGCTTGTCGCTGTGGGCCTTGCCTTCGGCCAGGGCCACCTTCACCTTCACCATGCCCTTCTCATTCAGGTAGATGGCCAGGGGGATAATGGTGAGGCCCTTGCGCACCACTTTGGCGGTGATCTTGGCGATCTCGGCCTTGTGCAGCAGGAGCTTGCGGGCGCGCAGGGGCTCGTGGTTGGCGTAGGTGCCGAACTCGTAGGGCGAGATGTGGGCCTGCTTGAGCCACAGCTCGCCCCCCACAGCGTCCACATAGGCATCCTGCAGCTGGCCCAGGCCCGCGCGCAGGGCCTTCACTTCGGTGCCCAGCAGGGCGATGCCTGCCTCCCAGCTTTCCAGGACGTGATAGTTGTGCAGGGCTTTGCGGTTGCGGACGAGATCCTCGGACATGTTCCCAGTGTATCCGCCGTTAGACTTGTCCTTTTGGGATGGTCCGATGCTGCACAAGATCCTCGCCCCGATCATCGCCTGGATGGTGGCCGTGATGGCCGCCATGGGGCCCCTGGGCGTCATGCTGCTCATGGCCATCGAGAGTGCCTGCATCCCTCTGCCCAGCGAGGTGATCATGCCCTTCGCAGGCTTTCTCGCCTTCAAGGGCCAGCTCACCCTCTTCGGCCTGGGCGCGGGCAACCCCGTGGCCCAGATCTGGATCGCGGGCATTTTCGGGGCCCTGGGCTGCAACCTGGGCAGCATTCCGGCCTACGAGGTGGGCGCCTGGGGCGGACGCCGCGCCGTGGAGAAGTACGGCCGCTACATCTGGCTGCACACGGGCCACCTCGATCAGGCCCACCGTTTCTTCGAGCGTTTCGGCACCTGGGCCATCTTCATCGGCCGCCTGCTGCCCGTGGTGCGCACCTTCATCGCGCTGCCCGCGGGCATCGCCAAGATGGACCGCACCCGCTTCCACCTCTACACCTTCCTGGGCAGCCTGCCCTGGTGCCTGGCCCTGGCCTGGATCGGCTTCAAGTTGGGGGAGAAGTGGAACACGCTCGGCGTCTACTTCCACAAGCTGGATGCCGTCATCGGCGTGCTGCTGCTGGCGGGCGTGGCCTGGTTCGTCTACGACCATTTCAAGAACCGGGCCAAAGACTGACGGATCAGGCTTCAGGAAGGGCGGGCGTCCAGGAGCCCTTCAAGGCACGTTTCAAGCTCCTTCATGCTGAAGGGCTTGGCCAGCAACCGCACCTTCGAGAAGGCGCGGGCCAGATCCTCTGAAGCCGCATCCACGCAGCCTGTGGCGAGAATCACGGGCACCCCGGGCAGGGCTTCTCGAAGGCGGGACAGGGTGGCCGGGCCGCCCATTCCGGGCATGTTCAGATCCAGGATCACCACCTGGGGAAGGTAGCCGGACTGGAGCAACTGCAGGCTCTGCTCGCCGGTGCGGGCCAGGCTCACGCGGTGGCCCAGACACTCGATGACCGGAGCCTGGGTAGCGAGGATCAGCTCGTCGTCATCCACCAGCAGGATGTCGAGGCTTCCCCCGGCTGGCGTCTTGGCAGGCGTCTGAGGGTCGGCGGGCGCGGCCGCGGCGCGAAGGAAGGCGGGGAACCGCAGCCGCACCTGGGTTCCCTGGCCCGGTTCGCTCTGGAGTTCCACCGTGCCCTGATGCGCCTTGACCGTGCTGTAGACGATGGAGAGCCCCAGCCCCGTGCCCTTTCCGACGGGCTTGGTGGTGAAGAAGGGATCCATGGCCTTCTCCATGACTTCCCGGGACATGCCGGTGCCGGTGTCTTCCACGTCGAGCTCGACGCAGTCCGGCGGGGCGTTCCGGGTGCGGAACGTCAGGCAGCCGCCTTGGGGCATGGCGTCGATGGCGTTGAGAGAAAGGTTCATGAGCGCATGCACCAGGGCGGTCGCGTCGCCAAGGATGGGGTGCAGGTCTGGGTCCAGTTCGGAGGCGAAACGGATCTGGCCGAGGGTGGTCCGTTCCAGCAGCAGGATTTCTTCATGGACCAGGATGTTCATGTCCACGGGTGCCGACTCGGCCAGGTTCTGGCGGGCGAAATCCAGCAGGCGGCGGACGACGCCCCCTCCCCGGATGCTGGCCTTGGTGATGATGGAGAAGGCGTGGTGGGCGGCCGTGTTCGGCGCTTGGATCTCCTGGTGCATGGAGGACATGCCCAGGATGGAAGCCAGCACGTTGTTTATCTCGTGGGCCACTCCGCCCGCCAGGCTGCCCAGGCTTTCCATCTTCTGCGACCGGTGGAGGATCCGCTCCAGCTGCAGGCGCTGTTCCTCGGCCGCTTTCAGGCTGCTGATGTCGAGATGGGATGCGACCAGGCAGGCAGACCCGGCTCCCTGGAGGCGCGTGAGGTGGATGCGAAACCAGCGCGGCCCCTTCTCCGGGGAGACGGGGCATTCGAGGACGAAGGCGGCCTGCTCGCCTCGCAGGATCGAGCGGAGCCCCTCGGCCATGGCCGGAAGCTGGCCGGCATCCAAGCCGATGGTGCGCCCACAGACGTCGAGGTAGTCGGTGCCGGCCCAGGGAAAGGCTGCGGGGCCTCCTTCCGCCCGGGCGGAATCACGCCAGGCCTGGTTGACCTTCAGGATGCGGCCCTGCCCGTCGAGCACGGCCAGGATGTCGGGCAGGGTGTCGAGGATGCGGTCCGCGGACTGTTCGGAGGCCCGCAGGGCCGCCTGGGCTTTCATCCGTTCCGAAATGTCCCTGGAGTTGACCACGATGGCCTGGACAGATGGGTGATCGAGCAGGTTGACGGCCGCGGCCTCCATCCAGATCCAGGAGCCGTCCCTGCAGGCGTACCGGTATTCCACGCGCACGGGCGTGCCGGGCTGGCGCAGGCAGGACTGGAAGACCGCGGACACCGCCGGAGCGTCTTCGGGGTGGAAGAAATCGAAAGTGTTCCGGTTGGCCATCTCTTCCGGCGCGAAGCCGTGCAGGCGCTGGGCCGCAGGAGAGTTGTAGATGAGCCGCCCCTCCCGGTCCATCAGGCTGAGGATGTCGCAGGAATGGTCCAACAACGCGCGCACCCGTTCCGGAGACACGGCATCCAAAGCGGCTTCAGCCCGCCCGGCGGTTCCTCCTGATTCCGGCATGGCCCACCCTCTGAGCCAAGACTATAGCCGCTGGATTGTCCCCCTGGGCCGGGATTTTGGCGTTGGGAATGGGCCCTGGTCTCACAGGGCGAGGCGGTCCGTGGCTGCCACCAGGGCCCGGGAAATGCCTGCGTCATAGGCGCTGTGCCCGGCGTCCGGAACGATGACCAGATCGGCCCCGGGCCAGGCCTTGGAGAGGGCCCAGGCGCTTTCGATGGGGCACACCATGTCGTAGCGGCCCTGGATGATGGCGCCGGGAATCCCCTTGAGCCGGTGCGCGTCCCGCAGCAGCTGAGCTTCCTCCATCCAGCCCTTGTTCAGGAAGTAGTGGCATTCGATGCGGGCGAAGGCGAGCGTCGTGGCCTCGTCGCCGTAGGAAGCGATGAAATCGGGATCGGGAATCAGCTTGCTGGTGGCGCCCTCCCAGATGCTCCATGCTTTCGCGGCGGGCAGGTTCACGGCCGGATCCTCGCTCAGCAGGCGCTTGGCGTAGGCCCGCAGGAAGTCGCCCCGCTCGGCTTCGGGGATGGCGTCGCGGTAGGGTTCCCAGGCATCGGGGAAGATGCGGCTGGCGCCCTCCTGGTAGAGCCAGTCCACCTCGCGCTGGCGCAGGAGGAAGATGCCGCGGAGGATCAGCTCCGTCACGCGCTCCGGATGCTTCTCCGCGTAAGCGAGCCCCAGGGTGGCGCCCCAGGAGCCGCCGAAGACCTGCCACCGCTCGATCCCCAGGTGCAGGCGGATGCGTTCGATGTCGGCCACCAGCTCCCAGGTGCCGTTCTCCCGGACCTCCGCGTAGGGCGTGCTCTGGCCGCAGCCCCGCTGGTCGAAGAGGATGATGCGGTACTTCTCCGGATCGAAATAGCGCCGGTGCTTGGGGCTGGTGCCGCCGCCGGGGCCGCCGTGGAGGAAGATGACGGGCTTGCCCCCGGGGTTGCCGCTCTCCTCCACGTGGAGTTCGTGGAGATCCGACACCCTCAGGCGATGGACCCGGTGGGGCTCGATGGCGGGATAGAGCCAGCTGAGGGGATCCTTGCGGAGCGGCATGAAAGACTCCTACACGAAGAACAGCGCGGCGGCGCCGGCCAGGGCCAGCAGGGTGCCCAGAATGGCATGGCCGCCCACCTTTTCTTTGAACATGAAGTGGGACACGGGCAGCAGGATGACCGGCGACAGGGACATCAGCGTGGCTGCCACGCCCATGGAGGTGCGCGCGATGGCGACGAGGGAGAGCACCACGCCCAGCACCGGGCCGGTGACCGCGCCCAGGCCGATGAAGGCGGTGGCCCGGCCATCCCCCAGGGCGCCGAGGGTGCGGCGCATCTGGCCGCTGGCGGCGAAGTAGACCAGGAGCGCGGCCAGGCCCGCGGTGACCCGGATTAGGTTGGCGGAGATGGGAGGAAAGCCGCCCGCCAGGCCGAACTTGCTGAAGACCAGCCCGATGGATTGCCCCAGAGCCCCGCCCACGCCCAGCAGGATGCCGCGCCGGAGGTGGGGATGAGCTTCGCGTTCCCCGCCGTCCCAGACCACCCAGCCGATGCCGCCGAGGGTGACCGCCATGGCGGCCACCTTCGGAAGGCTCAGGTTCTGCCCCAGGAACAGCCAGGCCAGCACAGCGCTGAAGAGCGGAGAGAGGGTCATGAGCAGCATGGATAGCCGGGCGCCGAGAAGCACGAAAGCCTCGAAGAGCACCGCATCGCCCAGGGCGAAGCCGATGAGCCCGGACACGCCCAGCCAGCCGAACCGCGCCGCGCCAGCGTGCAGGGGGAAAGGGCTCCCGTAGAAGAGGAGGTGCACCAGAACCAAGGTGCCCCAGGCCATGAGCAGGCGGCCGAGGTTCACGGAGGCCGAGCCCACGCGGCGGCCGGCCACGGTGAAGCACACAGAGTTCAACGACCAGCAGATGGCGGTGAGGAGGGCAGCGCTTTCGCCAAGGTAGGGCAAGTGGGCTCCGGGGGTTCCCCATCAAGGGGCGGGCATGGTCCAGTGTCGCAGCCGGAGATGCGCGTGTCCTCGTGTTACGAGGCTCGCCCGGGAAGATCTTGTGCCCGCAACAAACCCTGGTGTTCCGCCGTGGCCCGCTTCAGCGCAGCCAGCCCGGCTCCCAGCAGCAGAAAACCGAGAGCCCACATCCACGAGGGCTGGGGGCTGGTCCCAGACAGGTGGGGAATTCGGAACATGCGGATGAGCGGATCTGACAGATTGTTCAAGAAATGAGCGAAGACCGCCGGCCAGAGGGAGCCGGTTCGGACCGTGAGCCACCCGAGGAAGAGGCCCGCCAGCAGCGCGATGGGGAGCTGCCAGGGGTTCATGTGGATGAGGGCGAACAGAAGGGTGGAGTAGAGGATCGCCTTGTGCGGTCCATAGCGCTGGAGGAAGCCCCCGAGGATCAGTCCCCGGAACAGCAGTTCCTCCGACAGGGGCGCCCCGAGCACGATGCTGGGCCAACCCACGTCCTCGAAGAAGCGCTCGAACCAGGGGGGCGGAGGCAGGGTTTGGGCCATCCAGGCCTCCAAGCCGTTGCAGACGAGCATGAGCCCTGCGGTGGCGGGGAGCAGCAGGGGCCAGACGGGCCCGGGCACGGGCTGGCCGCGGAAGAAGGCGGTCCAGTCCTTCGCCCCGAAACGGCGGCAGACCCGCATCGTCAGGTAGGTGGCCCCGAGTTCGCCCAGCAGCGTGGTCCAGGAAGCCCAGTGGCGCAGCTTCAGGGCGCCCAGCACCCCGGCGGGAAGGGTGGTCAGGGCGCCGAACAAGAAGAAGAGGAGCAGGACGAGGAGGGCCTGGGCAAAGCCAGGATAGGGTTTCGCCGAGGGCGCGGACGGCTCCGGTGCGGTCATGGGGGATCCTGTGGGGGGGGGAGGATTCCAGATTAGCGCCGCAGCCCTCAGACGAACATCTGCAGAATGCCGTTGCTCAAGAGCATGCCGCGGCTGCTGAGGCGCACCCGGTCACCCTCCCACTGGACGAGACCCTCGGCGGCCAGGCCCCGCAGCCGGGTCTCCCAGGCATCGCAGAGGGGCCTGAGGTTCATCCGCTCGGCCTGTTCGCACAGGGCCCCCCAATGGATGCCGCGGTGCAGGCGCAGGCCCAGCAGGGGGATTTCCGAAAGCGATTCGGCGCCATCCAGTTCCTGGAGCTCCAACTCGCCGCGGCCCTCGGCCCAGGCCTGGATGACGCTACTTTCGGTCCAGCGGCAGGAGCCCAGATGGGAAGCGGCGCTGGGGCCCAGGCCCAGGTAGGGGCGGCGCTCCCAGTAGCGGGTGTTGTGGATGGATTCGCCGCCGGGCCGGGCGTAGTTGCTGATTTCGTAGGGCTGGAGGCCCAGGCGCGGGAGTTCGTCCTGAAGGGCCTCGAAGGCGTCGGCCACGTCATCTTCGGAAGGAAGGTGGAGACGGCCCGCGTCGATGTCGGCGCGCAGGGGACAGGCCTTGTCCAGATCCAGCAGGTAGATGCTGAGGTGTTCGAGCCCGGTGGCCGCCAGGGTGCGGGCGTCCTCCACCACTTTGGACAGCGATTGTCCAGGGATGCCCACCATGAGGTCGGCGCTGCGGCGGGCGAAGCCGGCGGCCCGGGCGAGATCGAGCGATTCCAGCGCCTGCGCGGCCCCGTGGATGCGGCCCAGGCGTGCCAGGAGGGCGTCGTCCAGGGCCTGCACGCCCAGGCTGACGCGGTCCCAGCCCAGGTCCCGCGCCAGGCCCAGCCAGCCTGCATCCACGGTGCCCGGGTTGGCCTCCAGGGTGGCTTCCACCAGGGGCGCCAGGTCAAAGGCATCGCGCACCGCGACGGAAAGGTCGGTCAATTCCGCGGCCGAAAGCAGGGATGGGGTGCCGCCGCCCAGGTAAAGGGTGTCCACGGGCGGGCGGCCCAGCTCGGCGCCCCAGTCCTTGACCTCCTGGACGAGCCGCCGGATGGTGTCGGGCTGAAGGCCGCGGTCCCGGGTGGTGGCGAAGGAACAATAAGTGCAGCGGTCCAGGCAGAAAGGGACATGGAGGTAGAGGCCGATGGGCGCGGCATGGGCCTCCCGCCGGAAGGAAGGCAGGTGGCGGCGAAGGTCAGGGTTCAACCACCACCCGCTTCATGGCGTCGCGCAGTGCCTGCACTTCCCGGGGGAAGCGCCAGGGAACCTGAAAAGGCTCAGCGGCCTGATCCAAAGCCGCGTAGCGCTGCCGCATCCATTTCTGCTTCTCGGCGCCCAGGGGCTGGCCGGTGCCCAGGTGGCATTCCAGCAGCTCCAGGTTCTGATGGAGCCGGGCTGCCTGCGGGGTGTAGAGGAAGACGCTCAGCAGCAGGTGTCCCAGGGCCAGGCCCAGGAGGAGGAAGCCGCCCACCAGGGGGACCTTCGGGCCGGGCCCCAGGCCCAGGGCCAACCACCAGCCCAGCAAACCCATGAGGGCCACCGCGAGGACTGGCGCGGCGGGCATGAACCAGAGGCCATTGCCCCACAGGCAGTCGTGGATGAGCGATTCGGCCACGGCCTCCAGGCCGCGGCGGTTGCCGGCCGCGCGGGTCTTGGCCATGTGCCGGTCCAGCGCGTCCCAGGCCTCCTGCTGGGCGGGATTGAGCGTGGGCGCCAGACGCTTGCCGTCCAGCGTCCTCTTGGGACGGACCAGGACTTTCTGGACGGCCTTCTCGGGCTCCATGGCCGGAGGGGGCGGCGGCTCCAGGATTTCCGCGTCCGCAGGGGGCGGGGTGTTGGTGATGTGCCTCTGTCCGGCCGCGTCGCGCCAGTAGTAGGTGCGGGGCTGCGGCTGGCCGAGGAGGGCCAGGAGCGTCAGCCCGAGGGCGGCGATCACCGGCAGGCCTTAGAAGTGGGCATCAAGGGCCTCGCACCAGAAGTGGTAGATCATCTGGTGGATTTCCTGGATGCGGGCCGTGACGGTGCTGGGCACCACCAGGGCGTCGTCCATGAGCCCGGCCAGCTTCCCGCCGTCCCGGCCCAGGAGGCCGAGGGTGCGGACTCCCAATTCCTTGGCTGAGGCCGCGGCGCGGATGACGTTGGGGCTGTTGCCGCTGGTGCTGATCCCGATGAGCAGGTCGCCGGGGCGGCCGAGGGCTTCCACCTGGCGGGAAAAGACCTGATCGAAGCCGTAGTCGTTGCCGATGGCGGTGAGGGCCGAGGTGTCCGTGGTGAGGGCGATGCCGGCGAGGGCCCTGCGCTCCTTGACGTAGCGCCCGCTGAGCTCGGCGGCCAGATGCTGGGCGTCCGCCGCGCTGCCGCCGTTGCCGCAGACCAGGATCCGCCCCCCGCGGCGCAGCCGCTCGGCCATGTCGTCGGCCTGGGCGACGATGCGGTCCATTTCCCGCCCGAAGAAGTCCTGCTTCAGCTGGATGGATGACTGGACATGCTGGAGGAGAATCTGTTTCATGTCCCTAAATATGACAGGAATTCCACTCCCCAGTTTTGATGGGGGCTGGCAGACTGCGGTAAGTATTGCCCCGACAGGTAAGGGACCCAATGGATTGGATTGCCCTCAAACACGCGCTGTTGTCCCACCTTCCAGTGGCTGTGGGGCTGTTGCTGCCTTGGCCCCTGTTCGCGGCGCAGCGCCCTGGACGCGGCATCCGTCCCTGGTGGACCGCGGCCCGGTACCTGGGCTGGATGGGACTTTTTGGCACCCTTGCGGCCCTGATCAGCGGGTTGGCCTCGGGCCGTCTCATGGGGCTCATTCCGGCCCACCGGCTTCTGCCCGCGCCCGCCGCAGGCCAGGGGCCCGAGGCGCTTCTGTTCCGGCACGCGGTGCTGGCTGGGTTTTCCTTCGTGGTGGGCCTCGCGGCCACCTGGGCCATGAACCGTTCCCGCAAGGATCATCAAAGCCTCGGTTTCCTGGCCCTGCTGTTGGGCCTGGGCTGGTCGGCGCTGCTGCTGATGGCGGGCGACGGCGGCTACCGGCTTGCCCATGCGCACGCGGCAAAGGCGGTGGAAGCGCCGGCACCGGTGCCGCAGGCCGTCCTTCCCCAGGCCGCAGGGGCCGCCGTAACTCCGGCCACTGGCGACACCGAGGAAAAGGCGCCGGTTCGGGCCTTGGACTATGCGGCGCTGGAATCCATCCACGCCGAGCCCGTGAAGTCCCCGGCCCACGGCGGCCGCTGGATCCGCGCCTGGGCCAGCCCGGAGGCCGCGGCGGCCTACCGGGCGGGCCAGCCGCTCCCCGAGGGTGCCCTGGTGGTGCTCAGCTCCATGGAGGACCGCTACGGCCGCCCCGGCTCCGAGACCGGCCCCCTCTACGCCCTGGAGATGAAGTCTGGGGGCCCTTCGCTGACCTTCTACTGGGCCCGCGTTCCCATGGAGCAGCGGGGAGCCTTCGGCGGCGAAGCCAGGGCCTACTGGCGCGGGAAGGATGCCCACCTGGATAGCTGCCGCAGCTGCCACGCCACTGGCATGGCCGACCCCGCCGCGCGAAGCCGCTGGCGCCTCAAACGGATCATCCCGGCGGAAGGATAGGCCACGGTCCTGGCGTCGCCACAGGGGCACATGGGATGGGGATTTGGACGGGATGCGCTTGCGCTTCTTGAATCCGTGTAAATCCGTGCAATCCGTGGTTCTCATGGCTTTTCAAAAACGGGTTGGCCACGGATGACACGGATTTACACGGATTCACACGGATTTGAAAAGAGGTGTGCCTGGCCTCCTACATCGGATTGGGCAGGTTCTCAAGGCGTGGATAACCGGAACCACGCGAAGGCGAGGCGCATGCTGAATCCGTGTAATCCGTGGCGCGGCTTGCCTTCATCGGCCTTGGCGGCCCTGGGGGCCTAGTCTGGTTCGGCCAGCACTTCCCGCGGTTTTCCTGCGCCGCGGTCGGGACCGACGATGCCTTCGTCCTCCATGCGGTCGATGAGCCTCGCGGCGCGGCCGTAGCCCAGGTTCAGCTTGCGCTGCAGCAGGCTGGTGCTGGCCTTGCGCTCGCGCTTCACCACGGCCAGGGCGCGCTGGTAGATGTCGTCGGCGCCATCCGTTTCCGCGGTGTCGAAGAGGGCGGTTTCTTCTTCCGTCTCCATGGCGCTGACCAAGGACTGGTTGTAGTCGGGCCGGCCCCGCTCCCGCAGCCAGGTGACCAGGCGCAGGGTTTCCTCCTCGCTGAGGAAGGGGGCGTGGATGCGCTTGGGATGGCTGGCTCCGTTGGGCAGGAAGAGGGCGTCGCCCGCGCCCAGCAGCTGCTCGCCGCCGCCGGAATCGAGAATGGTGCGGCTGTCGATCTTGGTGCGCACCCGGTAGCTGAGGCGGCTGGGGAGGTTGGCCTTGATGACGCCGGTGACCACGTCAACACTGGGGCGCTGGGTGGCCAGGATGAGGTGGATGCCCACGGCGCGGGCCTTCTGCGCGATGCGGGCGATGCTGTCCTCCACCTCGCTGCGGGCCACCATCATGAGATCCGCCAGCTCGTCGATGACCACCAGCACGTAGGGCAAGTGTTCGAGGACGGAGGGCCGGTCGGGCCAGCGGGGGTTGGGTGTGCGGTCCGTGAGGTCGATGCACCCCCCGGCATCGGCCACCTTGGTGTTGAAGCCCTTGAGGTCGCGCACGCTCAGCAGGGCCAGGCGCCGGTAGCGGTCCTCCATCTGGGCTACCACCCACTTGAGGACCCGGCCCGCCTCCTTCATGTCCGTGACCACCGGGGCCCAGAGGTGCGGGATGTCCTCGTAGACGCCCAGTTCCACCATTTTGGGATCCACCAGGATGAGCTTGACCTCATTGGGCAGGGCCCGCACCAGGCAGGAGCAGATCATGGCGTTCACGCCCACGCTCTTGCCGCTGCCCGTGCTGCCGCCGATGAGCAGGTGGGGCATCTTGTTGAGATCCGCCACCACGGGCCGGCCCGCGATGTCCTTGCCCAGGGCCAGGTGCAACAGGCCCCCGGCGTCGCGGAAACTGGGGCTGTCGATGACTTCGCGGAAGGTGATGATCTCGCGCTTGGGATTGGGCACCTCGATGCCCACCAGGTTCTTCCCGGGGATCCGGTCCATGCGCACGGCCTCGGCCTGGAGGGCCAGGGCCAGGTCCTCCTCCATGCCCAGAATGCGCGACAGGGGAATGCCCGCATCGGGCTGGAACTCGAAGACCGTGACCACGGGGCCGGGCTGCATGCCGGTGACGGCGCCCTTGATCTTGAATTCGGACAGTTTCTGTCCAATCAATTCCTTGATGTGCTCCAGCATGCCCATATCTGCCTTGGCGTGCTGGCCCGGGGGGTCGAAGAGGCGGCGGGGCGGAAGGCTTTCCCGGTCCGTGACGGAGGGTTCGGGCGCGGGCGGGGGAGGCAGGGGCGGCAGGGGCGGCAGGGGCCGGGCCGGGGTGGGCTCACTGAGGGGCAGCGGCGGCTGGACGATCTCGCGGCCGAAACGGTCCTTGGCCACCTGCGCCCGGGCCACGGTGGGCTTGGGTTTGGGCGGGGGCGGCGCTTCCGCCAGCAGCTTGGTGCGGAAAGGGGCTGAGGCTTCAGGGGTGGGAACGGGCCCCGTGGCGGGCCCCGCCGCAGGAAGAGCCTGGGCTTCGATGACCGCGGAGGCGGCATCGAGGTTGATGGAATGGATGGGCGGAAGCAGATCCTCGGTGCGGATGAGGGGTTGCCTGCGCTTGGCCTCGGCGGTTTCCAGCTCGGCCTTCAGCAGTGCCTCGCGCTGGTCCTCAAGGGCCTGCTGGCGCTGGGCCACGGCCTGAAGGGCCGCCACGTCGTTGGCGTCGATGTCCGCCTGCTGCGGGTTCCGCCCGCGCAGGAAGGGCCGCTTCACCATGCTGAGAAAGCCCTGGAAGCCCTTGGAAGGCATGGGTTTCACCCAGGGCCAGGCCTTTTCGCCCAGCCAGCGGTGGAGCAGGCGGCCCGCCGCGCGGGTGAGGGCTGGCGCCAGCACCAGGGCGCAGGTGATCACGATCAGGCAAAGGAGGAGGGGCAGGCCCACGGGCCCCAGGATGCGCTTCCCCACGGGCCAGAGGGCGCTGCCCAGCCAGCCGCCCCAGCGGAGTTGAAGGGTGCCGATTTCCGCGGGCCCCACCCAGGCCCGGTTGCCGAAGGCGCCCAGGGCGGTCCAGGCCGACAGCGCCAGCCCCGGCCAGGCCAGACGGCCGGGCCAGTGGCGGCCTTCCCGGGGCCAGGCCTCCCACAGCAGGTAGGGCGGCACGATCCAGGCGCCCAGGCCCACCAGGGTTTGCAGCAGGCCCGCCAAGGCCGCGCCCACGGTGCCGCAGAGGTTCTGCACGGCGGCGACCGCGGCTCCCTGGGTGAAGGGATGGGGGTCCGGCGGATAGTAGCTGCCCAGGGAGAGCAGCAGCAGCAGGGCCGTGAAACCCAGCACGGCCCTCAGCATCCAGCGCCCGATCCCCTGCAATGCGCCTCCCCGCGGTGATCCCACAGTGTAGCCGAGGGCCTGTGGATCAGCGGGCCTGCGCGGAGGAGCCGTTCAGCAGGGACAGGCGCTGATGGGGGTCCCAAGCGGGTTTGCCCAAGTCATGGAGGAAGGAGCCCGCGGAAACAAAGGTCCAGCCTTCCTGCCGGGCGCGGTCCATGAAGGCGCCCAGGCCGTCGGTGGGGCGGTCCCCCGTGACCCGGGCCGAACCCAGGTGCATGAGCACGATGATGCCGTCGCCGTCCCGGTTCAGGCGCTGCTGGAGCCGCTGCACGATGGCTTCTCCGCTGCGGTACAGACGGCGCTCCTTGGGCGTGGCCCAGTCCAGCGTGTCGGCGCCCTCGCTCCAACCCACGTGGCGGTAGCCCAGCTCCTCGGCCCACTTGCGGATTTCCGCGGTGTGCTCGCCGTAGGGGGCGCGCCAGAAAGGATCCATGGGCCGGCCCAGCAGTTTCACGAGGGCGGCGTCGGCGTCCAGCAGCTCGCGCTGGATGCGCTCCTTCGTCCACTTGGGATCGCGCTTCATGCCCGGCGCGAAATGGGGGTGGTTCATGGTGTGGTTGCCCAGCTCGTGGCCTTCGGCGGCCATGCGCTTCACCAGGGCGGGAAAGCGGTGGATGAAGGCCCCCGTGAGGAACAGCGTGGTGCGCACGCCCCGGGCCTTGAGAAGGTCGAGCACCTCCGTGGCGACCTCGGCGCTGGAGCCGCCGTCGAAGCTGAGAAGGATGCGCTTGTGGCCTCCCGGGCCACGGGTGAGGTTGAGGCCCTCGCCCATGCCGGGCCAGTGGGCAGGGCCCCGGGGCGGCACCCGGAGCGGCGCCACGAGGGAGGCGGGGGGCGTCCCTGGCTTGACCGAGGGCGTTTCCAGATCCGGCGTAACCGGAACGAAGACGGCGCTGTGGGTGGGATCCGCGGAGGGAACGGCGCTGGCGCTGGGGATGGACTGGGAAGGACGCTCGGGGATGGAGGGGACGGGAGCGCTCTTGAACCGGGCCCCGGCCTTGGTCTTCGCCGTCTCCACGGGGGCTTCAGGCTTCGTGAAGAGCCGTTGCAGCCAGGACTGCCCCGTGGATTTGGCATCAGGGCCTTCGGGGGCCCGCGCCAGTTCGGGCCCCTTGGGGGACTTCCGCTCCGGAAGGGGAGGAACCGCCCCGCCGCGCTGCCGTGCCACTGTGGAGAAGGTGAAACGGGCCAGTTCCCGCCGGTCCTGGGTGCGCAGCACGGCCACTTCGCCTTCGGGCGGGCGGAACAATTCCCAGCGCACGGGGCCCGGCTCGGCGGAGCGCCGCTCCTGGATCGACCGGCCCTCCAGCACCAGTTCGGTGGGTTCATCCACCTCGCCTTCGATGACCACCAGGCCGCCGAGGGGATGCCAGGACCAGGCGGCGGCCGGAAGGGAGGCTGTCTGGTCGGCCGCGGCCGGTTCCCGCAGATCTTTGCGTCCACAGGCCATCACCGTCAACAGCAGCAGCACGGCAGGCCCCAGCCTCATGTGTCCTCGCCAGTCCGGCACAGGGCCCAGTAGTTGCTTTTTTCGCGGATGCGTACCCAGCGGGGCCGCAGGTCGGCCTTCCGCAGGTGGAGGAAGGCCCGCTCCGCGAGGAGCTCGGCGGTGGGGTTGCGTCCCGCCAGGTCGGGCCGGTCATTCAGAAGGCGGTAATCGATGGCGGCCACCCAGGCGTCCAGTGCTTCTGCGAAGGCCGGTTCGTCGGCTTCGCGGTCCAGTTCGACCGCCGCCTCCACTTCCCAGTTGTGCCCATGCCGGTCCTCCTGGAAGCCAGGCAGGTCGTGGAAATGATCGGCCACGAAGGCGCGGCGAAGGGAGAGGACGAAGGCCATGGCAGAGTATAGCCCTCAGCTGCCGGTGGCCCGAGTGGAGAGATCAGGGGGGAGATCGTGGCCCAACTCCGAACGGAGGGCGGCCAGGTAGGCCAGCATGGTGCGCTCGCGCTCCGCGGCCCGGCGCTGGCCCGAGGCCGTTTTCATGCCTGCGGCCAGCTTGAGGAGCTTCTTCTCGAAGTGATCCAGGCTCCAGGCCTTGTCGTCCAGCCCACGGTCCTCCGCCCAGGGATCCAAGGGGTGCCAAAGCCCCGCCCCGAAGCTGGCGCCCGTGGCGAAAACCCGCGCCACGCCGATGGCGCCCAGGGCTTCCAGCCGGTCCGCGTCCTGCACCACCGCGGCCTCCAGGGTGGCCGGTGTGCCCCCGCCGCTCCAGCTGTGGCTTTCCACGGCGGAGGCCACGGCCCCGGCGCGGCTTTCCAGCCCCGCCGTCTCCCGGCACCACTGGGGCACGAGTTCAGCGGCCATCTGGGCGGTGAGCGGGGATTCGGGATGGTTCTTGGGCCGGTAGACGAGGTCGTGCAGCAGGGCGGAGGCCACGCAGGTTTCCACATCGGCGCCCTCCTCCCCGGCCAGGCTTTGGGCCAGCCTGGCCGTGCGGAGGATGTGGCCCAGATCATGGGCTGCATCCCGGGTGAAGGGTTCGGCGGCCAGATGCTCACGCAACCGCGCCAGAAGCGGCTCGAACCAGGGGAAGGGAAGGGCGTGGGACATGCTTTCAGGCTACCGGTTCCAAGGGGTAGATGCATGTATCGTCATACGAGCTAGACTAGAGGATTCCGGCCCGGAGGCCTCATGCGTGTCCTCAATTCGTTCCTGCTGAGCCTTGTCCTGGCCGTGGCGGCTTGGGCCCAGCGGGCGGATCCCTCCTTCGATCCAGTGAAGGACGTCTCCCTGCGCTTCGAGAAGGGCTCGGTGGTGGTGGGCACACCTGCGGGCTCCCACCTGAAGGCGGCATTCATGGAGGTGGCGAAGAAGGAGGGCCCCGGCACCCTGAAGATGGGCAAGCTGCCGCCGACCACGGCCAAGGATGAAATCGGCGACGGCATCTGGCACGGCCAGGTGCGGGTGCCTGTGAGCGGCGAGGGCCTGGTGGGAACGGTCAGGCTGCAGGTGACCTACCAGCCCTGCACCGAAGGCGAAGGCGGCGTCTGCTATCCGCCGACAACCCGGACCTTGGAGGTGAAGGCCGCGGACATTCCCGGGACAAAACCTGCGGTTTTGCCGGTGGAAAAAACGGCTGAGGCGCCTAAGGCCGACACGCAGGCAGCGCCTGCACCTGCGGCCGTCAGTGCCCCGGTGGCTGTGTCTGGAACGCCCTCTTCCCCCTCTCATCCAGGCCTGATCTGGTCTCTGCTGCTGGTCTTTCTGGCGGGCATGGGCGCTTCGCTCACGCCCTGCGTCTATCCCATGATCCCCATCACCATGGCCATCGTCGGCGCCAAGGGGGGCGGCAAGGCCCGGGGCTTCGCGCTGTCCGCCGTGCTCGTGCTGGGCATGGCGGTCACCTACACCACCCTCGGCGTGCTGGCGGCCAAGAGCGGCGCGGCTTTCGGGGCCTTCGCCCAGAAACCGGCCTTCCTCATCCCCGTGTCGCTGCTCTTCGCGGCCTTCGCGCTCTCCCTCTTCGGGGCCTTTGAAATCGCGCTGCCGCCCAGCCTCGCCATGAAGCTGCAAGGGGATGGCTCCCGCAAGGGCTTCGGCGGGGCCTTCCTCATGGGTCTGGTGCTGGGTCCTCTGTCGGCGCCCTGTGTGGGGCCCGTCATCGGCGCGGTGCTGGTGGGCATCGCGCAGCAGGGCATCGTCTGGCTCGGGGGGCTTCAGCTCTTCGTGTTCGCCCTGGGCATGGGCATGCTGTTCCTGGCTGTGGGCACCTTCTCTGCAGGGCTGCCCAAGAGCGGCGAATGGCTCACCCGGTTCAAGCAGGTCATGGGTCTGGTCGTGCTCGGCTTCGCGGCGTGGAATGTCCGGCTCATCGTGCCCGCCTGGGCCAACTACGCCATGTGGACTTTCGTGATGCTGGCCGGTGCGGCGGTCTTGGGGCTCTTCGAGGCGGCCGACGACATGGTGGGCCAGTTCCGGAAGGCCCTCGCTATCCTCATGCTGGTGATCGGGGCCCTGCTGTCCATCCGCATGGTGGAGGGTTTCCTTTCGGTGGAGCTGCTGCCCCGCGGGGGCACTGCCGCAGCCGCCAAGGATGAGCACAGCGGCTGGATGGAACAGGATCTGGAAGGGGCCCTGGCCAAGGCCAAGGCCGGGCGCAAGGTCGTGCTGGTGGACATCTACGCGGAATGGTGCGCCCAGTGCAAGGAACTGGACGAGAAGACCTGGCCCGAGGCAGGCGTGAAGCAATGGCTGGCCCAGAATGCAGTGGCCATCCGCATCGACACCGACGCCAAACGGAAGGATCTGGCGGCGAAGCTGCAGATCCGGAGCTACCCCACCGTCATCCTGCTGGATGGCGAGGGGAAGGAACTGGGGCGGAGCCTGGGCTTCCAGAAACCGGAAACCATGCTGGCCTTTCTTCAAGGAAGCGCTGGAGCCGCACGATAGATCCTCACTCAGGCCTCCTTCCAGCCTGAACCGGAACGACGGAGTGCCCCATGCTTCCCATCAAGGTTCCGCCGGAAATCGAGCCTTATTACCGGGCTTGGCAGAGGGAGGATCTGGAAGCTCTCGCCGTCTGTTTCACCGAGGGCATCGAACTGCGGGCCAACACGCACCCTGCCCCCATCCGGGGCCGGGAGGGGCTCCGGGCCTACCACGCGGACTTGGTTCCCAGCGTCCGGGAGACGCGCATCCTCCGGCACCGCTTCGTCTCGATGCCCGGGAGCACGGCCGTATCCACGGAAATGACCATGCGGCTGCCCGAGCGGGGCCCCGGACGCTACCTGGTGACATCCATGATGGTGTTTGAATTCGATCCCGCGGGTCTCATCTCAAGGCTGCTGGTGTTCGTGGACCGCGAAGGGATCGTGCCCATGGACTGAATCCGCCGGGAGATTCAGTTTCCCAGGATTTTCGCCAGGGTCTTCTCCAGGTTGGCGCCGCGCAGCTGCGCGCCGCTGGCGACGATCTTCCCGTCGGGGCCGATGAGCAGGGCCTTGGGGATGCTCTTCACGCCGAAGGCCTCGGCCAGGGGGCTCTGGAATCCCCCATCGATGAAGGCGTGCTTCCAGGGCATGGGCGTGGCGGCCTGCTGGCGGAAGGGCGCGATGTGCTCGATCCGGCGGTCGAAGGACAGTGAAAGGAAGTCGAGCCGGGCCGACTGGTGCTTGGCCCAGGCGGCGTGCAGGGCGGGCAGTTCAGCGCGGCAGTCGGGGCACCAGGTGGCCCAGAAATCGATGAAGAGGTAGCGGCCCTTGAAACTGTCGAGGGTGTACGTGACGTTGGCCTCACCCAGCGCCTTCACGGTGAAAGCGGGGGCAGGCTTGCCCGGCGCCGTCTTGGCTTCGGCATCCAGGAAGGCCTGGGCGCGCTCGGCCAGGGGAGGGAACTGCGCCTTGATGTCGGCCATGGCCGCCTGCCAGCCCGCTTCGTCGCCGGCATCCAGGCGGCCCAGGAACTGCTCGAAGAGCAGGGTGCGGCGCAGCCCCGCGTCCGGGTGCTTGGCCCGGGCTTCCGCGACGTAGGGACCCCAGGTTTGAGGGTCCTTCTCGGCACGCGCGGTCAGCAGCCCCGCGTCGAGGGTCCAGAAGGCAGAGGTGGGCGGAACCTCGCGAAGGGTCTGCTCCAGTTGTGCGGCGGTCGGGGCGCCCTTGGCGAGCTGAAGGTGGAAGAGGCGGCTCACCAGCAGGGCCTGCCGAACCTCGGGCCGCTTCTCGGCGGCCAGGCGCGCCTCCAGAGCCGCCAGCTCCTTGACGCAATCGCCCTTGAAGTCCTTCGTGTTGCCTCCGGACTTGACGAAGGCTGCCCGGGCTTCGGCCACGGACTTGGCCTTGGCGCGGGCGGCATCCACCACGGCCTGGGATGGGGAGACGGGCGCGGGGGCCTGGAATGCGGGGAGGCAGAGCAGGAGGGTGGGCAGGGCGAGGGGCATCGGAGCTCCGAAGGCGGTTCCGCCAAGGCTTGAGGATACCTCAAAAGCCGATGTCAAAATCGCTTTCCTGGCACCCCTAAGCGCGGAGGTCCTGCACCAGGTCCAACCCCGCTTCAGTGCGGCTCAGATACCAGGTCAGGGCCTGGCCATCCACCAGGTGGATGAGGGCCCGGGGGAAGCGTTTCTGCAGTTCAGCTTGGTGGCGGCGGTTGAAGCGGTAGGGTTCCGTGGGCAGGAGGATCACCTGCGGCGCCAGGCCCTCCAGATCTTCTTCCGACAGCACGGGATAGCGGTCCGGGCCGATGGGCGTGAGACCGCCCTGGCGCAGCAGGTCGCCCACGTAGGTGTCGGGGCCCGAGCTCATCCAGGGATCCTTCCAGATCATGGCGAGGGCCCGGGGGCCCTTGCGGCGGCGCCCCTGGAGGCGGTCTTCCAGCTGGGCGGCGCGGGCTTCGGCCAGCTCCGGCACGCCCAGGCGTCCGCCGAGCTGGCGCAGGCCCGCGATGCAGTCTTTCACGGTGCGGATCTCCAGGGCCATCCAGGGCAGGCCCAGGGTCGTCAGGGCCTCGGCCACGGCCTTGGGATTCTCGTCCCTTTCGAGGATCACCAAATCCGGCGCCAGATCGCGGATGCGGTCCAGGTCGGGATCCTTGGTGCCGCCCACCATGGGCACGCTGTTGCGGATCCAGCGCGGTTCGATGCAGTAGCGGGTGCGGCCCACCAGCCGGGCGCCGAGGCCCCACTGCACCAGCAGCTCCGTCACTGAGGGCACCAGGCTGACGATGCGCAGGGGGCCTGCTTCAGGCGGAGCCTGCGTGCTGAAGACCTTGGCGGGAAGCTGCGGGACGGCTGCCGCCCGTTTCACGCCGAGATGGGGATCCTTCGCCTCTCCCAGCCCCGTGGGGCAAAGATCGAGCAGGGGACACACCGCGCAGTCGGGGCGTCGGGCATCGCACACGCGGCGGCCGTGGTGGATCAGCTGGTGGTGCAGGTCGATCCAGGATTCCCGCGGGAAGAGGCGGCACAGATCCGCTTCCACCTTCTCGGGAGTGGAGGCCTTGGAGAGGCCCAGGCGCCGCGCCACGCGGAAGATGTGGGTGTCCACGGGAAGGGCAGGCACGCCGAAGGCGTTGGAGAGCACCACGTTCGCCGTCTTCTGGCCCACGCCCGGCAAAGCCGTGAGGGCGGCGAGCTCCGAGGGCACCACGCCGCCGTGCCGCGCCATCAGGGCCTGCCCCAGGCCGATGAGGTTTCGGGCCTTGTTGCGGAAGAAGCCCGTGGACTTGATGAGCCCCTCCAGCTCGGCCAGCGGCGCCTGCGCCAGGCTGGCCGCATCAGGAAAGCGGGCGAACAGGGCCGGCGTCGTGAGGTTCACCCGCGCATCCGTGCACTGGGCGCTGAGAATGGTGGCCACCACCAGCTGGAAGGGATCCTGGTGGTCCAGGGCGCAGCGGGCGTCGGGATAGGCGGCGCGCAGCCGAAGCTGGAGGTCGCCCACCTTGGGGCCAGGCTTGGGTCCGGACTTGGGCTTGGCTGGGCTCATGGAATCAGCATAAGAGCGCGGCCCGCCGATGAGGGGGCCAGGATTCGATAGACTACGGAATTGAGGTGATTCATGCTCACGACGCTGTCCGGGAAGCTCGACTGCCAGGAAACCGCCCGCCACTACCTGGATCTGGTGCGCACCAACATCAAGAAACTGGGTTTCGCGCCGGGCCTGGGCGTCATCCTCGGCAGCGAAGATGCAGGCAGCGTCACCTACCAGCGCTGGCTCATGAAGGATTGCGAGGATGTCGGCATCAACGCGGCGGATCTCCGCGTGGAAAACGGCATGCAGATGGTGAAGCTGGTGGCGCGGCTCAACCAGGATGAGAAGACCCACGGCGTGTTCATCTTCTATCCCCTGCGCTACGCCGAGATCAAGGATGACGAGGTCATGGACCTGGTGGATCCGGGCAAGGACATCGAAGGTCTCCACGCCATCAACATCGGCTTCTTGAACAAGTACCGGAAGCGCATGGATGACGGCACCCAGCACCGCTGCATGACGCCGTGCACGGCGCGGGCCATCGTGAAGACGCTGAAACGGGGCTTCGGCGAGGCCTGGCTGGCGGGCAAGACCGTGCTGGTGATCAACGACAGCCTGCGCATCGGCCGCCCTCTCACGGCCATGGTGGCCAACCTCAAGGCCACGCCCATCCTCTGCCACGCCGCCACCAACAAGGAACACCTGGAGGGCTTCATCCGCATGGCCGACGTCATCGTCAGCGCCGTGCCTGCGCCGGGTTACCAGATCAACACGGGCTGGATCAAGAGCGGCGCCCTCTGCTTCGATCTCAGCGGCGACGGCAACTTCGACTACGAAGCGCTCGACGCCCGCGGCATCCCCTACACCGACACCACCAAGAACAGCGTGGGCAAGGTCACCCGGGCCATGGCCCTGCTGAACCTCACCTATGCGGCGGGGCTGGGCTGATACCAGGTTGCGTTCAATCCAATCGAAAAAAGGTCTTTCACCACCAAGACACCAAGGCACCAAGTTTCTTTTTGTCTCGTGTATCGCCGCAGGCGATACCGAGAAGAACTGCATAAACAGTGGCGCTGGTTTTCCTTGGTGTCTTGACGTCTTGGTGGTGTTCCTTGTCTTTTGTATTCAAATCCGTCTCAGCGCCGGCGCCGGCGCCGCGGCGGATCAGCTCAGACAGCAGCGCGGTACCGCCGCCTGCTCGCGTCATTCATGGTTCGGGCGTCAGAACCTCGCTGTGAGCGCCAGCCCGAGATTGCTGCGGCGCCGGGGGGTCAGGCCGCTGGCGAAGGGCTTTTCCAGATGCTCGCCTTCGACGCTGATGGCCCAGTTGGGGTGGAACATCCAGCCCACGCGGAGCCGGGGGCCGATGTAGGCGCCGTCGCCCGAGGGCACTTCCGCGACTGCGCCGAAGGCCAGGAAGGTAGCGTGGACGTTGGCGTTGGCGTCGGCGATGAAGCGGAAAGCGTTGCTTCCGTCATCCCAATGGCGCAGACCCAACCCCACGCCGATGTGGATGCGTGAAAGGTCGCCGGGGTTCTTCAGCTCGATTTCGGTGACCGGCGTGGTGAATTCAGCGGCAGTGGCCTTGGGCTGACGGATCACCGAAACGATGGCCGACTGGGCGGAAAGGGGCAGGGAGGCGAGAAGGAGCAGGGGCAGGAAGCGTCGCATGGCCTGGTCTACTTCTGGCTGGTGGCGGTGGTTTAGCGGGCGCCCCACTCCGCGGCAAGCAGGCCATAGACCGCGTGGTCCACGAAGCGGTCGCCCAGGCGCTCGGCCTGCCGCAGAGTGCCTTCGTGCCGGAAGCCCAGGCGCTGGGGGATGGCGCGGCTTCGCCGGTTGCGGGTCCCGGCGCGGATCTCGATGCGGTTGAGTTTCAGGCTGCGGAAACCGTGGCGGAGCAGGGCCGATACGGAGGCGGTCATGAGGCCGTGGCCCTCCACTTCCCGGGCCAGCCAGTAGCCGATGGCGGCACTGCGGTTGGCAGGATCGATCCAGACGAAACCGGCGATGCCCACCAGCCGCTCCTCCCACCAGAGGCCGAAGGATTGGGCGGAGCCCAGCCGAGCCTGGACCCGAACGCGAAGGATGAAGGCCCGGGAATCGAGCACGCTGCGGTTGGCGTCGGGCCAGGGCAGCCAGCGCCGCAGCCGGTCGCGGTTGGCCTCCACCAGGGCGAAGAGGGCCCGGGCATCGCGCAGGTTGAGCGGACGCAGTTCCAGGCCGCGGCCAGCCTTGAGGACTTCGGCCATGGCGCCTCCTACTTGCCCGCGGCGTCCTGCAGCGCCGCGGCGCGGCCCGCGCGCCAGAGCGCCAGCAGTTGGTCGAGCAGGTCGCCGAAGGCCTCGAGGCGCATGGCGTTGGGCCCGTCGCTGTGGGCCTTCTCGGGGCACTCGTGAACCTCGAAGAAGAAACCATCCACCGAGGTGGCGGCGGCCCGGGCCAGGGTGGGGATCATCTCCCGGGCGCCGCCCGTGGCATTGCCGAGGGCGCCGGGCTTCTGAACGCTGTGGGTGGCGTCGAAGATCACCGGGCAACCGGTCTTCCGCAGGTGGGGAAAGCTTTGGAAATCCACCACCAGGTTGCCGTAGCCGAAGCTGGATCCGCGTTCGGTGACCCACACGGGACCGTGGCCCGGGATCGACTGGAGCTTTTCCACGCCATGTTTGAGGTCCCAGGGCGCCAGAAACTGGCCCTTCTTCAGGTTCACGGTGCGGCCCGTGCTGGCGGCGGCGATGAGCAGATCCGTCTGCCGGCAGAGGAAGGCCGGAATCTGGAGCACGTCCACGGCTTCGGCGGCGGGCGCGCACTGGTCGCTCTCGTGGACGTCCGTGAGCACGGGCACCCCGTAGCGGCTCCGCACTTCGGCGAGGATGTCGAGTCCGCTGGTCATGCCCGGCCCGCGATGGCTGCCGCCGCTGGTGCGATTGGCCTTGTCGAAACTGGATTTGTAGATGAAGGGGATGCCCCGGGCTTCGGCCAGATCGCGCAGGCTCGAAGCCATGAAGTGCGCGTGCTCCCGGCTCTCGATGACGCAGGGCCCGGCGATGAGGAAGAAACTCTGATCGGTGTAGGGGCGGGCGAAATCCATGGCTACCTCGGTCACAAGTTTAACCTCCACCGGGGCCCATTGACGGGTTGTCATCGGTGTTCCCGGTTCCGCTGTCATAATGTGTAAAGGGGATTCCCCGCCTTTTGCCTGGAGCCGCTCATGGCGAAGCTGCTGATGGAAGATGACCTCAACCGGCGGTTGGTGGCCCTGCTCCAGCAGGAGGGCCGCATGAGCCATGCGGAGCTGGCCGAGCGCCTGGGCGTGAGCCGTCCGACCATCATCGACCGGGTGAAGCGCCTGGAGGCCGATGGCGTCCTGGGCGGCTACGCGGCGCGGGTGACCCCCGCCTCCGTGAACAAGCCCACAGTGGCCTTCGTGGCGGTGCGATACAAGGATAACAACGAAGGCATCGAGCAGCGCTTCATCAAGGCCCTGGAGGAGGAGCCCGACATCCTCGAAGCGCACACCATCGCGGGCGAGGATGCCCTGCTGTTGAAGATCGTGGCCGACACGCCTGCGGGCATCGCCGAGCGCCTGCGCCGCATCCGCGTGCTGGGCCCCATGGTCACCACGCGCACCACCATGGTGCTGGAGACGCACTGGGAGAAGGCGGGCCCGAGCCCCTTCCCCATCGAAAACGGGATCAAGAAGGCCAAGAAATGAGCGGGGCCTGATGTTCGCCTGGCTGGCCTATGTGACGGTGGCGGTCGTGTGGGGTTCCACCTACTTCGCCATCGCCCTGGGACTCGAATCCTTCACGCCCTACGGCATGGTGGCCAGCCGGTTCACGGCGGCGGCCATCCTGGCGCTCGGGGCCGGGCGCCTGCGCCGGGAACCCTGGCCCTCGCTCCGGGAGGCGGGCCACCTGATGGTGGTGGGCGCGCTCCTGCTGGGCGGCTCCAACGCCCTGGTGAGCTACGCGGAGCTGCATGTTTCCACGGGTCTGGTGGCGGTGATGGCCGCGCTGGTGCCGCTCTGGCTCGCGGTGTTCACCATGGCCAACGAGCCCCTGGGTCCCAAGGGCTGGGCAGGCATCGCCCTGGGCATCGCCGGGGTGGCGGTGCTCGTATGGCCCGCCGGAGGCATGCGCCTCCATCCGGGCGGCCTGGCGGCCATGGTGGCCGCGCCGCTCATCTGGTCCTGGGGCACGCTCCACGGCAAGCGCTTCGTCCATGGCGGCGGGCTGCTGACCAACGTGGGCATCCAGATGGCCACGGCGGCGGTCATCGGCCTCCTGGTGGCGCCGCTCACGGGCGGGTTCCTGCGGGGCGCCCTCACCCACAAAGCGGTCTATGCCGTGGGCTACCTGGCCCTCTTCGGTTCCATGCTGGCGTTCTCCGCCTACATCTACCTCGCCAAGGCCTGGCCTCCGGCGAAGATGGGCACCTACGCCTACCTCAATCCCGTGGTGGCGGTGCTGCTGGGGAGCCTTGTCCTGAAGGAGCCCTTCGGCCTGCGGGAAGCCCTGGGCATGGCCGTGATCCTGGCCGCCGTGGCCCTGGTTCAGATGAGGCCCGCTTCGGCCAAGGCCTGATTTCTGGCCGGCTCCTCGGAGCTTTGCCTTTGGCAATCTCCCCTGGCCGCGGACTGCGTGGTGCCGACCCTCGCCGCGGAACGGAGCGCGGCGGCCGGCTATGCGGCCGGTTCCTGCTTGAAGAGCCGCCAGGCCACAGCCCCGAGCACCAGGAGGGCCAGTCCCGCCACCCAGGGCATCCAAGGCCGCGCGCGCTGATCGGGGCCTTCGCGGTGAGGGATGCCCTGGTCATCGGGTTCGCGGGGGCCCAGGGCCAGGGGCGTGGTGGAAGCCAGGGCGCGGATGGAGGGCAGGGCTCCCAGGCTGCCGGGCGCGGGCTTGGTCTCGCCGCCGAGGTGCAACGCGTAGGCCTGGCCCGCCTCCGCCGGGAAGAGCAGGGTCTGGCGCCGCACCAGCACCTTCATGCGGGTGGGCGTGGCGCCCTCGGGCAGGGTGATCGTGAAGGTCTTGGCTTCCACGGGATGGAGGGCGATGCGGCTGGAGCGGGTGTTCAGGGCCGGCAGGTTCCACACCAGATCGGCGCCGTACCCGGCCTGGAACGCCTCCGCGTCCTCCCCGAGGCGTATCTCGGGCTGCAGGGGGGCCGCCGGGGGCGCCAGCTCCAGGTCCAGGCCCACGATGCGCTCGCTTTCCGGAAGCTCCGCCCGCCAGGTGTGCGGGCGCTTCGGATCCGGCCGCAGTGCCACATCCTGGCTCAGTTCCGCCTCCAGGGCCTCGGGGCGGGTCTCGGCGCGCACCGAAACGCTGCGGATCCGCGGGGCGCTGCCTTGGGAGGGCAGCAGCGTCAGGCGGTAGCGTTCGCCGTCCCAGGGGAGGGTCAGGTGGCGGCGTCCCCCGGAGGGGGCCAGGTCATAGAGATGCAGCGGGGATGCGGGATCGTAGGCGATGAAGCCGCCGCCCCCATTCTCGTATTGCCGCTGCCGTTCGGCCTTCACCTGGGCCACCCAGGGCGCATGGCCCTCCAGATCCAGCTCCAGATGCAGGGCCTCCCGCTCGCCCACCTGCCAGCCCTCAGGCAGCTTCAGGGCGAACTCGGCCGTGGGATGCCCTGCGGCGTCCTTGCCTACCAGAAGATGTTCCACCGGAAGGTTGCGGCTCTCCCACAGGCCTTCGCGGGCGATGAGGAAGGGGACGCTGCGCCCGGCGGCGTCGCCGATCCAGGCGGTCTGGATCTGGCGCTGGGCGGCAGCGTCGAGGCTCGCCCGGGCCCAGCCGCTGGCGGGTGCGGGGGCAAGGGAGCGGCGGTGGAGGGAGGCCCGGTCCTCGCGGACGCAGGCCAGGCTTGCCAGGAGGAGGAGGGGGGCGGCGAATTTCACGAAGCGGCTCCCGGCTGCTTGCGGTTGGCCACGATGGCGGCGGCCATGCCGATGGCGCCCACGCCCAGGAAGGCCAGGGCGCGCAGGGGCGTGTTGGCCGTGGAGAGGTCGGCGGCGATGAGCTTGAAGCCGGCGAGGCCCATCCAGACGTAACCGGCCGCCATGAGCGCGCGGCGCGCTCCGCCTTCCATGCGCAGGCCCCGAATCCACTGCCAGGCGCCGGAAAGGGCCCACACCAACGTGATGGCGATGGAGGCCGCGCGGGAGGGTCCGTAGCGCCAGGACCCGGGTGCCTGGAGATGCTGCACCAGGCGGCCTGCCTCGAAGGCCAGGGTGAGGTTGGCGGTTACCTCCAGCGCCAGGAAGGCCAGGATGCCCAAGGGACCGGTCCGGCGGGCCAGCAGGAACCAGGTGGCCGAGGCGAGAGCCCCTTCCGCGAACACGGTGTTGAAGAAGGGCGTGAGGGTGCGGGTGCTGAAGAACAGGGTGTCCCCGCCATGGATGGCCCAGCGCACGGTGGTCGCGAGAGCCAGGGCGGCGGCCAGCCACCGGAGGGCGGCGGCATCTTCCGCGTAGGCGCTCTCCTCGGCTTTCGAGGACGTCCAGGCCAGGCCCAGGGCGAAAGTGCCCCAGAGCGGGCCCACCCAATGCCAGGCCAGGGCCACGGGCACCGCCAGGGCAAGATGGCCCGCCGCCAGGGCCAGCAGGCCCCAGTCGGCCCGGCGTCCGCCCATGCGCTCCCGCAAGGGTTTCACGAGGGCCAGGTTCAGGGCGGCCACGGCGAGAACGGGCAGGGCGAAGGTTTCCGCGGCGAGGTCCATGCGCTTCCAGAGCAGCCAGCCGTAGGTGGTGGCCAGGATGGAAGCCACGAGCCAAAGCACCGTGGGCGTGCCCGGCGTTTCCTCGGTGAGTGGCAGCCAGGCCCAGAGTCCCGCCAGCAGCAGGTGGAGGACGAGCAGCAGGGAAACCTGGGCGGCATCGGCCTTGAGGACTTCGGTGCAGGCCGGCAGCAGCAGCAGCCACACGCCCAGCAGGGCGGTCCAGCGGGTCCCATGCCAGGAGCCGCCGGCGCGGGCCAGGTAGGGCACGGCCAGGGTGGCGGCCATGAGCACCGCGAGGTAGACCGCCAGGGCCACTTCGTGGTGCTCATGGCTGAAGACCAGGGGCGCGGCGAGGCCGGACACCAGGGCCACCGTGAGCGCGCCGCCGCTGCGGCTGCGCGCGGCCAGCGCGCCCGCCACCAAGGTGACCAGGGCCGTGGCCGCGAGGCCTAGGGGGGCCGGGTAGAAGAGATACTCCATGGCCCCGGCGCGGAAGGTGAACTGCAGGGTGCCGAGGCCCGCCAGCAGCAGGGAGATGCCCAGGCGGCGGCTGTCGCCCAGGATCATCTTCGCCGCGAAGGCGGTGATGCCGCCGCCCGCCAGGAGGCCCAGGATGAAGCGGATCTCCGGTCCCACCCAGCCCTGCTGGATGGCCCAGCGGAAGAAGAAGATGGCGCCCAGCAGAAAGATGGAGGCGCCGATGCCCGCGATCCACACCACGGGAGAGATCTCGCGCCGGGGCGCGGTGGGGCGGATCACGGGCCGAGGTTGAGGCTGGGGTTGAGGCTGGGGACGGGCTGGGGCTGCCGCTTGAGGCGCCGCCGCGGCCTGCTGGCGCTGGAGCAGCCACGCCACCTGGGCCTCCAGCCGGGTCACCCGGTCGGCAAGATCTGGAGGAAGGGCCGGATCCTTGGGATCTTGGGATTCCATGGGAACTCCATACGGAAGCGTATGGAATCATCCGGCCAGAGCCAAGCCCCTGTCAAGGGCATTCCGCGGCCTAGCCGCAGACCCGGTTGCGTCCTTCCGCCTTGGCCTTGTAGAGGGCCAGGTCGGCGCGGGCCATAAGGCGCTCAGCCGTGTCCTCCGGCCCCTCCCACATGGCCAGGCCGATGCTGAGGGTCATGCGGTCGTGGTCGGGCAGCCCGGGAATGGGATCCATCATCACCTGTTCGCGCAGGCGGTCCGCCAGAGCCCTGGCCCCGTCCAGGTCGGTTTGGGGGCAATAGGCCAGGAACTCTTCGCCGCCGATGCGCCCTAGCTGGTCGACCTTGCGCAGCCCGAAGGCCATGCGCTGCGCCATGACGCTCAGCACCTGATCGCCGGCAGCATGGCCGAAGCGGTCGTTGATCGCCTTGAAGTGGTCGAGATCCATGAGCATGATGGACACGCCCTGTCCAAACCGCCCGCACTGGTTCAGCTCCATGCCCAGCATGTCGAGAATGTGGCGGCGGTTGTAGAGGCCGGTGAGCGGATCGCGGATGGCCTGGTGGTAGAGGCGCAGCCGGGAATCCTCCAGGCTCAGCAGGCGGCCCAGCTCTTCGGCGGCGATCTCGAACAGGCGCTCGAATTCCTCGGCGGCGCGCCGTTCCGTGATGAAGGCCAGGGAACCCACGGAGGGATATCCCGGCGTGGTGGCGGAGAAGTGGCGGAGCACGGGATCGCGCAGGCTGCGGCGGCGCTCGTCGTCATCCGCCGCATGCTCCCAGTGGCAGCCCGTGGGGGGCTGGAAGAGGCCCTGCTCGGCCACGTGCTTCTCCAGGGATTCCCGGTCCTCGCGGGAGGTGGAGGAACCGTGCACGCCCTGGCACCAGAGGCCGTCCTCGCCCAGGTAGGCCACGATGAGCGCCCCGGGCAGCACCAGCTCCTGCAGGATCTCGATGAAGCCCTGGATGAGGCGCTGGGTGTCGTGGTCCGAGGTGTAGAGGCGGGCGATGGAATCGCGCAGGGCCGTTTCCAGCAGACGCTGCTCCAGGGCTTGGCCCAGGCGACGCTGGATGGCGTCCACTCCGAAGTTCTCCTGAGCCAGTCTGGGAGTGGCGTGGACGGTGCGGGGCCGACTGGACAGCCGCGCCAGGGATTCCGCCACCTCCACCACGTGATCGAGATCCCGCCCCTTCACCAGGAAGCGGTCAGCGCCGCAGGTCTTGGCCCAGAACCGGGCCAGGCCGGTGCCCTGGGCCGTGAGCAGCAGGACGGGCAGGTGCCGGGTGGCGCGGTCGTCCTTCACCAGGCGGCAGAACTGGTAGCCGTCCAGCAGGGGCATGACGCAGTCGCTCACCACCACGTCCGGGAATTCCGTGGCCAGCACGATGAGGGCTTCCGCGCCGTTGCGGGCTTCGATGGTCATGTGTCCGTGGCGCTGGAAAAGATGCCGGAGCAGGCTCAGCTGGATGGGGTTGTCATCCACCAGGAGGACCTGGAGGGATGGGCGACCATTCGCAGCAGCGTTTGTCATAGACTCCACGTTATCGATCCGGGCGGAGCCCCCCATGAAATCGGCGGGCCTTCGGGAGAATGCCATGCCCGTGGGATGCTGGGGCAGGAGGAGCCTCCATCATGACCGCGGGCATCGAAAAACGACAGGGGACGCAACTTTGAGCGCGCGGAGGCCCTAGCCATGGAAGCGCCGATGTTGCTGGCCTTGGCCCGCGCCTGGGGACGGGAGCGCGGCGAGCTGCCTCTGGACGGCGTCTGGGCCTCGAACCGGGCCGTGGGATTGCGCTGGGCTGGCCGGAAGCTGGCCGAGGGCTGGGTGCTGCTGCTGCAACCGAAACCCGAGCTGTGGCTGCTGGGCGCGGAGCACCCGGCCTGGAAGCGCCTGCAGGCGGAGGCCCCCAAGGACAGCGCCAAGCTTTGGAGTCCCTGGTTTCAGGGGGCGCGTCTCCGCGAGGTGCAGGGAGACCCCCGGGAACGTTGGCTGGGCCTGGTTTTCCAGCGCCGCGCCATCACGGGCCGCCTTGAAACCCTGCGCCTGGCCTTCCAGGCCATTCCTGGAAGGCCGGGGATCCGGGTGGACGGAGTGGACACCCAGGTTCCGCGGCTGGGCCTCGGTTCGCCCTTTCCCGCCGCGGCGCCCGAACCTCACGAGGATCCACCGCCCCTCCGCCGCTGGAAGGAACGATGGGGAACGGGCCTGGAGGCGGCCCTGTCGGGATTGGAGCCGGAGGTCCTGGAGGGCGCGGGGAGCCTGCTGGAGCGGCACCGGGCCTGGTCCGAAGGGCGCGCGGAGGCGCTGATCCTCGGCCCCGCCAAGGCGGCGGAGGAGCGCAAAAGACAGGCGGAATCCGCGCGGCTGGACCGCCTGGCCCAGGCCCTGGCCCGGGACCGGGCCCGGCATGAAGCACAGATTCCGTTGAAGGACATGGCCCGCAAAGTGTCCGCGGAACTCTACCGGTTGAAGGGCGCCACGGGCGAGGTCCGCCTGCTGGAGGGCGGCTGCGTCGTCCTGCCGGAGGGCGTTTCAGCGGAGCGGGCGGCGCAGGGCTGGTTCGCGGCGGCGAAGAAGGCCGAGCGGGGGCTGGCGCGGGTGGCCGAGCTGGAAAGTGAATTGGCCCGGGAAAGGGCGGCCTGGGCCGCGCGGGCAGAGGCCGGGGCCCTTGCGCCGGAGCCGCTCCCTGCGCGACAAACGAAGGGGAAGAAGGGCCCGGTCAAGGCGAAGGAGACGAAGCGGATGCAGGCGGATGGCGGCAAGCGCAAGGACGGCAAGGGCGCGGCTTTCCGCAGCGTCATGGTGGACGGGTTCGAGGTGCTCATCGGAAAAGGCGACGCGGAGAACGACCAGCTCACCTTCAAGGTGGCCGACAACCTCGATTTCTGGCTGCACGTGGCCAGCGTGCCCGGCAGCCACGTGGTGATCCGCAATCCGGACAAGCTCAGCGAGCTTCCGCGCAGCGTCATCGAGCGCGCCGCCGAATTGGCCGCCTACCACAGCAAGGCCCGCGACGGCGGCAAGGTGGAAGTGCACCTCGCCCGCATCGCCGACATCAGCAAGCCGCGCGGCTACGCGGCAGGCAAAGTCATCTTAAAAAAGTGGACGGGCATCCGCGTCTATCCCAAGCCTTAATCCCAAGTTCCGTTCAAAGTCGGTTTCTCAGCCAGTCGCCCATGTGGTTGAGGGTTCGCTCGAGACGGTCTTCCACCTCATCCCTGGACGGGAACACCAGGTGGTCAAACCACGCCGCTCAGAGGTTTGGGCCCGTGGTTCCCATGGTTTTCAAAAACAAGTTGGCCACGGATGACACGGATTTGAATTCAAAAGATAAGGAACACCACCAAAACACCAAGAAGAACAAGAGCCAATGTTCATGCAAGTCTTCTCGGTATCGCCTGTGGCGATACCGAGACAAAAAGAAACTTGGTGTCTTGGTGGTGAAAGTCCTTTTCCATTTGGATTGAACGCACCTTGGTATAAAGCCCGGCCTCAGGGCTGGCTTGGATCGAAGGGCTGGCCGATGATCGGTTTCCACTCGCGCCATTCGGCCACTTCCTCCATCGGGAACAGCCGCGCCAGGTCGAGCAGCACGCCGACGCCGTGGAAGGAAATGAACACCCCGCGTCCCAGATAGGGAAGGCGGTCCATGGGCACGCCCGAGAAGGCGCGGTTGCCCGGGTCGGTCTTGACGGTCGCCTGGCCCGCGGAACTGTCGATGGACAGGATGCCCGGGCCGCTGGTGACCCTGAGGAAGCCCGCCGATCCTTTGACGGTGAACGTGTTGGCGTTCCGCTCGAACACCACGGTGTCCCTGGGCGCGTTCGAGGCCAGGGTGTAGTTCCCGTTCTGGCCGCGGAGGGTCCAGACCTTTTCGCGCCACCGGATTTCGATGTCCGAGTTGACGAGCTTGATGGTCAGAACGTCGTTCCCGGCCACGAGGCGGTAGCCGTTGACGTCCGACCCGAGGACTTTCACCATGCCGTGCCCCGACTTGATCAGCACATCGTCGCCATTCGCCTCCATTCCGTGGTTTCCGGCGGCGACGGGGTCATAGAAAATGGAACCCCAGGGGGCCTTCTTGATGGTCCAGTGACCGGGACCGGAAAGGTCGTCGGCCGGGCAGGGCGTGATTCCCGCCAACAACAAACCCACGGACAGAAGCGCGTTTTTCAACATGGCTGCCTCCTGGCTGATGGAACGGGATGTCCTACTCCACCTTGACGGCAAAGGGTTTGAACCCAGCCTTTTTCAGTTTCTCGGCGGCCTTGTCGATGGTGGCGCGGTCGGCGGGCTTGGCGAGGCGCACCTTCAGCTGGCCCTTGTCCTTCACCGTGGCGGTGGCGAAGCCGGCGGCCTTGGCCTTGTCGGCGGCTTTCCTGGCCTCGGTGGTGTCGGCGGTGGCCACGAGCTGGAGCGTCCAGGTTTCGGCCTCGGGCTTGGCCGGTTCCTTCGGGGCGGCGGCGTCCACTTTCTGGGTCGGCACCAGCTTGTCGGGGCCGTCGCCCTCGAAGACTTTGAGCTGGTCCAGGAGGGGTTCGGGCAGGTCCTTCAGCTCTTCTTCCACGCCTTTCTGGGCCGGGCGCCGCAGCGCGGCGCTCTGCTTGCCCACCTGCACGCCCAGGACGAAGGCGAGGGTCAACAGGCCCACACCCACGCCCGCCACCCAGAGGATGGATTGGCTGCCGATGCTGATCTGATCCCGGTGGTTCATCACGGATCCAGCCTAACGCCTTCCAGCAAGGCCACGAACTGGGCGCCGCTGCTGGCGGGGGCGCTCACCAACACCTGGGCCGCCGGTCTCAGCAGGGCCGCGGCCAGAAGCTGGCCGCCGGAGCCGCAGAATTCGCCCCAGAGCAGCTTGGGGTGGAGGGCGCGGGGCCAGTGGGGATGGGTTTCCGCCAGGCCCGCCTCCAGGGCGTCCAGGCGGGGGGAGCCGCTGGCGCCCCCGATGCGGCAGTCCGGCTGGCAGGATTCGAGGGAGGCGGCCGCCTTGCGCAGGGCGGACAGGCCATCGGCCTCGGTGGGGCTGGCGCCGGACCGGGAGGCCAGGCTGCGGAACCGGGCCCGGGGCCGGGCTCCCCGGGCTTCCGCGTGATCCAGGGATTCAAGGAGGAATGCCTGGGCTCCCTCGCCGGGGAGAAAACCCCGTTCCGAATCCTGCTCAGGGTTGCCCCGCCGGTCCAGCAGGCGGGCCCCCGCGCAGAGATCGAGCAGCAGGGGGAAGAGGCCATCGGCGCCCACCACCAGGGCGGCGTCGGCCATGCCTGAGCGGATCCAGCGAGCGGCCTGTTCCAGGGCCGAGAAGGCGGCGTTCTCCCGGTCCACGAAGGTGGCGCTGGGGCCCTTCAGGCCGAAGGCCAGGGCCAGATGGCCGCTGGCGGCATTGGCCACGGTGTTGGGGAAGAGCATGGGCGAGGCGCCCTCGGGGCCCCGCTGCAGGTAGGGGCGCATGAAGGCCTCGCTGGCCTCGCTGCCCCCCGTGAGGGTGCCCACGGCCACGGCGAGGCGCTCGCCCCATCCGCTCACGCCGGCCTTGGGATCCAGGCCCGCGTCGGCGAGGGCCTGGTGGACGGCCACCCAGGCGAAGCGGCTGGGGCGGTCCAGGCGCCGCAGCTGCATGGGCGGGATGATGCCCGCCGGGCTGAAGGCGGCGCAGGCGGCGCCACGGCCCCGGCCCAGGGTGTCGGGAAGGTCGCTGAAGCAGGGGGTTCCGGAGACCAGGCCCGCCCGCGCCGCCTCCAAGCCATCCCCGCAGGGCAGGACCAGGCCCAGGCCGGTGATGACGAGATCGACGAGATCGGTGGAGTGGCTCATGCGCCCTCCCAGCGAGCGAGGAGCAGGCTCACGTTGTTGCCGCCGAAGGCGAAGGCGTTCACCAGGGCCGCCCGCACCTGCCGCTCCTTGGCCTGGAGGGGGGTGCAGTCCAGGTCGCAGGCCGGATCGGGATCCTCCAGGCGCAGGGTGGGGCTCACCACTTGGTCGCGCAGGGCCAGAATGGCCGCGGCGGCCCCGAAGGCTCCGGCCGAGCCCAGGGTGTGGCCGAACTGGCTCTTGGTGCTGGTTACCGACACGGTTTTGGCCGCGGCGCCCAGGGCCTGGCGGATGGCCAGGCATTCGGATCCGTCGTTGGCCGGGGTGGCGGTGCCGTGGGCGGAGACCAGGTCGACATCCGCGGCTTCGCGGCCCCCCATGCGCAGCGCCATGGCCATGGCCCGGGCCGCGCCCTCGCCTTCGGGGTGCGGAGCCGTGGCATGGTGGGCGTCCATGCTGGCGCCATATCCCAGCACTTCGGCATAGATGGTCGCGCCCCGGGCGCGGGCGCCCTCCAGGGTTTCCAGCAGAACCTGCACGGAGCCCTCACCCAGGTTCAGACCGGCACGGTCCCGGCTGAAGGGCCTGCACTTCCGCGAATCCACGGCCTTGAGGCAGGAGAAGCCCGCGTAGGTGGTTCGGCAGAGGCTTTCGGCGCCCCCCGCCACGGCCGCGTCCAGTTCCCCGGAGGCGAGGCGCTCCCAGGCCTGGCCGAGGGCCAGGAGGCTGGATGAGCAGGCGTTCATGATGGTGCTCCGCGGGCCTTCGGCGCCCAGGCGGCGGGCCAGGGCATCGGTGATCACGCAGGGACTCTGGTAGGCGGGCTCCGCCGCCCGGCCCCGGCGCCCGGCCAGGCGCGTCTCCAGGTAGGCCTCAGCCACGGGCAGGCCGCTGGTGCCGGCACCTTGAAAAACGCCCAGCCGGCCCGGGTCGCCCTTGAACCGGTGCCCCTCCAAGGCCTCCTCAAGCGTCTTCAAGGCCATGCACTCGCAGAGGGTTTGATGCCGCCCGGGTTCCATGGCCACCTGTCCGGCCACCTGCGCGGGTTCCATGGGCAGGCTCAGCCGCGTGAGGGGCCCCAGCCCATCCCTGCCTTCCAGCATGGCGGCCCAGGTGCTTTCGCGGTCCAGGGCCAGGGAGGACAGCAGGCCGAGGCCCGTGACGACGACACGGCGGGGTGGATGGCTGGGGGGGCGGTGGGGTGGGAGGGTCATAGGCGCTTCACCAGCAAGGACGCAGTGCAGAGTTCGCGGCCCTCGCAGCTCACCGTGCCCCGGATTTTCATCAGGCCGGCGAAGGCGCCCTCGGCCTGGACTTCCAGGCGCAGGCGGTCGCCGGGCAGGGCCGGGGCCTTGAAACGGGCATCCTGCACTCCGGCCAGGAAGATGGCGGCGCCGTGCAGGGACTCCGCCTCCAGGAAGCCGCCGGCCTGGGCCAGCATCTCCAACAGCAGCACGCCGGGCACCAGGGGGCGCCCCTCGAAGTGCCCCTGCAGGTAAGGTTCGCCGTTGGTGACGAGTTTCTCTGCTACCGCGCGAACCCCAGGCTCCCGCTCAATGACTCGATCCACCAGCAGGAAGGGGTAGCGGTGCGGCAGGTGGGCCGGGATGCCGGTCAGTTCAGGCAGCATCCGGGACTCAGGCCTTGGTGGGCTCGGCGATGAAATCCGTGAGCGACTGCACGGATCTGAAGGCCTTGAGTCCCGCAGCCTCGTCCTCGATCTTCACGCCGAAGACCTGCTCGATGCCCAGCACCAGTTCCAGGGCGTCGATGGAATCCAGGCCCAGGCCCTCGCCGAAAAGAGGGGCGTCGTCATCGATCTGGTCGGGGGTCATCCCCTCGAGCTTCAGGCGCTCGATGATCATCTCTTTGACGCGCAGCTTCAGATCGCTCATGGGTTTCCCGTCGACAGGTGGAAAGGGCCATTCTAGCCTGGACCAGGCCGGATCCACCGCCGCGAGATGACTGGGCCGTCCCAGGCAAAGGGCGCTAAGCTGTTTCTTCGCGGAATCCTCCGCCCGAGAGCGCCATGGCCCATCCCGCATCGCCCTTCCTGCCGGTCCTGATCCTGATGCTGGTCGCCGCCGTGACGGCGGCCGCCATCCTGGTCCTGTCGGGCTGGCTGCTGCCCATGCTGAAGCCCAACAATCCGAAAGAAGCCAAGATGCGCCCCTACGAGTGCGGCGTGCCGCCCATCCAGACCGGCGCCCGGCACAAGTATTCGGTGAAGTTCTACCTGACGGCCATGCTCTTCATCCTGTTCGATGTGGAAGCCGCGTTCCTGCTGCCCTGGGCCGTGAACTTCAAGGCCGCCCTGTGGACCTTCGGAGCCATGCTGAGCTTCATGGCCACCCTGCTGGTGGGCTTCATCTACGCCTGGGGCAAGGGCGCCTTCGAGTGGGAGCGCTGAGATGGCCGAAATGAGCATCAACGATGCCGTGATGACCACTCGCCTGGACGCGGTGGTCAACTGGGGCCGCAAGAACAGCCTGTGGCCCATGCCCTTCGGCGTGGCCTGCTGCGCCATTGAGTTCATGAGCATGATGTCGTCGAAGTACGACCTCAGCCGCTTCGGCGCCGAGGCCATGCGTTTCAGCCCCCGCCAGAGCGACATGATGCTGATCCTGGGCACCATCACCAACAAGATGGCGCCAGTGCTGCGCACCATCTACGCCCAGATGGCCGAGCCCAAGTGGGTGATCAGCGTCGGCGTCTGCGCCAGCTCCGGCGGCATGTACCGCACCTACGCCACCCTGCAGGGCGTGGACCGGGTCATCCCCGTGGATGTCTACGTGCCGGGCTGCCCGCCGCGGCCTGAGAGCATCATCTACGGCGTGATGAAGCTGCAGGAGAAGATCGAGAAGGAATCCCTCTCCATGCGCAAGGACCACATCGAGCGCTTCTACGAGAGCCTGGCCAGGCAGGAATCCATCCAGGCGGAGAAGGGCCTCACCAGCCAGCAAACCATCCGCGAGATGCTGATGGATGCCGGCGAGCGCGGCGTGGGAACGATTTTCTAGGCGGGGCGGGACATGATCATCGAACACATCGACGCACAGCTGCCCGGCGCCGTCACTGACCGGCACGATTTCCGCGGCGATCAGACCATCGTCATCGCCAAGGAAACGTTCCTGCCCGTGGTGGATCTGCTTCACCGCGAAGGGTTCCAGATGCTGGTGGACATCACGGCCGTGGACTGGCCCGAGCGGCCCGAAAGCCAGGGCATCGGCCGTTTCGACGTCGTCTACCACTGGCTGAACCTGGCCAGCCAGGAGCGTCTACGGGTGAAGGTGGCCTTGGCAGACGGCGAGGCCATGCCCACCCTGGCCACCCAGTTCAAGACCGCCAACTGGTTCGAGCGGGAGGTCTTCGACCTCTTCGGCATCCGTTTCGAGGGCCACCCCGACATGCGGCGCCTGCTGACCTGGGATGACTTCCAGGGCCACGCCCTGCGCAAGGACTTCCCCCTGGATGGCGGCGACGTCTTCTGCATGGAAGGCTGCACCGCCCCCTACAACAACGGCGAACGGAACTAGGGAGCGATGACCATGGAATCCATCGCCATGACCCGGCAGATGCTCGACGGCGACAAGATGATCGTCAACATGGGGCCGTCGCACCCCACCACCCACGGCACCCTGCGCATCGTGCTGGAACTGCAGGGCGAGACCATCGCCAAGGCCACGCCGGAGATGGGCTACCTGCACCGGGGCGTCGAGAAGCTGGGCGAAAGCCTCAGCTACCAGCAGTTCATCCCCCTGACGGACCGTCTGAACTACTGCAGCGCCATCATGAACAACGTGGGCTACGCCTGCGCCGTGGAGAAGCTGCTGGGCATCGAAATCCCCAAGCGCGCCCAGCAGATCCGCGTGCTCGTCTCGGAGCTGGCCCGCGTGGCCGACCACATCGTGTGCATCGGCGTGAACGCAGTGGACATCGGCGCCTTCACCGCCTTCCTCTACCTCTTCAAGCAGCGCGAGACCGTCTACGACCTCTTCGAGATGGCGGCGGGCCAGCGTCTGCACACCAGCTTCACCCGCATCGGCGGCCTCTTCCGCGACATCCCCGAGGGCTTCGTGCCCGCCACGGAGCGCTTCCTGGTGGAGTGCACGGAGGCCATCGACGAGATGGAGCGCCTGCTCACCCGCAACCCCATCTGGCATGACCGCACCAAGGGCATCGGCGTCATCAGTGCCGAGGATGCCGTGAACTGGGGCTACACGGGCCCCTGCCTGCGCGCCGCCGGCGTGCCCCAGGATCTGCGCAAGGCCCAGCCCTACCTGGGCTACGAGACCTACGACTTCGACATCCCCGTGGGCACCACGGGCGATGTGTTCGACCGCTACCTGGTGCGCGCCGAGGAGATGCGCCAGAGCCTGCGCATCATCCGCCAGGTGCTGGACCGCCTCGAACCCGGCCCGGTCAACGTGGACGATCCCAAGATCGCGCTGCCCTCCAAGGAGAAGGTCTACACCCGGATGGAAAGCCTCATCCACCACTTCAAGCTCATCATGCACGGCATGGACATGCCCGTGGGCGAGGTCTACAGCGCCACCGAAGCCGCCAACGGCGAGCTGGGCTTCTACATCGTGAGCGACGGCGGCAAGAACCCCTACCGCATCCGCGTCCGTCCCCCCTGCCTCCCCATCTTCAGCAGCTTCGAGGACCAGGTGAAGGGCGGGCTGATCGCCGACGCCGTCGCCGTCTTGGGAGCGATGAATATCATTGCAGGCGAACTGGATCGCTGACATCAAGTTGCGTTCAATCCAATCGAAAAAGGCCTTTCACCACCAAGACACCAAGACACCAAGAATCGCATGAACAATGGCTCTGGTTCTTCTTGGCGTCTTGGTGGTGGCCCTTATCTTTTGAACTCAAGTCGGTACGACTCCGGTTCCCGAATCCGCTGCTAGAAGGTCAGGTCGTTGATCATCGCCTGGTCGGTGGCATCCAGGCCGCCGATCCGGCAGCCGGCGTTCGCCTTCACGTGGTTGGCGGCGCTGGTGGCATCCGTGGCCGACACCTTCGCGGCCGAGGGCACGGAGAAGGCGGAGGTGGTGTTGCCGGACGGCGCGGAGCCGCCCTTGCGGTAGTTGCCGTTGCAGTAGGCCTGGGCCAGATTGGCGGGATCGCCCACTTCGAAGGCCGTGCCGCCGCTGTCCGACCAGTACCAGTTGCCGATGACGTTGCCCTTGGCGCCCCAGTAGATGGAGGTGCCGTAGCCGCCGAACTTGTAGATCACGTTGTTTACGACTTCGGCCACGAGCCCAGGGGCGGCCTGCGGATAGTCCGGGTTGTCCTTGTCGGCCCAGCCCACGGCGGGGTTGCGGTAGTCGCCGCCATACATGAGGTTGTTGAGCAACGTGACGTTGTAGCACTTCTCGGAGATCAGCACC
>JACPYP010000026.1 GCA_016195985.1 Acidobacteriota bacterium
TCATCCCTTCTTAAGCCTTCGTCGTGGCTTTTCCCCAAGTGTCACACCCGTTCCCATCCCGAACACGGCAGTTAAGACTTGGAGGGCCGATGATACTGCGCATTACATGCGTGGAAAAGTAGGTCGCTGCGACGTTAAATCAAACGGGTCATCCTTCATGGATGACCCGTTTTTTCGTGATCATCCCCCGCATCTGCGGGGGTTTTTGCGTGCCGCGCCGGATACACTGATTGTTCCGCGTGGAGGATAACAATGGGTAAAGGTGTTTACACCTTTGGTGGGAACCGTAATGAGGGGAGCGCTTCCATGCGCAACCTCCTCGGTGGAAAGGGCTGCAACCTGGCCGAAATGGCGGGACTTGGCATACCGGTTCCACCTGGATTCACCCTCACCACCGAACAGTGCGGCGCCTACTACGCCCATGGTCGCCAGCTCGCCGATGGGCTCAAGGCTGAAGTGCTGGATGCCTTGAAGTGGCTTGAGGGCGTGCGCGGGTGCGGCTTCGGGTCCACCGAGAATCCGCTCCTGCTCTCAGTCCGTTCCGGCGCGCGCGTGTCCATGCCCGGCATGATGGACACGGTTCTCAATTTGGGCTTGAACGATCAGACGGTCGCGGCGCTCGAGCGCGCCAGCGGCAACCCCCGTTTCGCCTGGGATTCCTACCGCCGCTTCATCACGATGTACAGCAACGTGGTGCTGAATGTGGAGCACGCCCTTTTCGAGGCGGAGCTGGAGCGCGCGAAGGAACGGCTGGGCAAGCGCGAGGATACAGAGCTCACGGCGGAGGATTGGCGTGGAATGGTGACCGCCTTCAAGGACATCGTCCATGAAGAGACTGGGCACGCCTTCCCCCAAGATCCCATGGAGCAGCTGTGGGGCGCCATCCGCGCAGTGTTCGAGAGCTGGAACACCGCGCGTGCCATCACCTACCGGCGATTGAATCGCATTCCCGACGACTGGGGCACGGGCGTGAACGTGCAGAGCATGGTCTTCGGCAACATGGGAGACGATTGCGGAACAGGCGTGGCATTCACCCGCGATCCAGCCACGGGAGAGCGGCTGTTCTATGGCGAGTATCTGATCAACGCGCAGGGCGAAGATGTGGTGGCGGGCATCCGCACGCCTCAGCCCATCACGCGCTCCCAGGCCGAAGGCACGGGATTGAAGAGCCTTGAAGAGGCCATGCCGGCCTCCTTCAAGGAACTGGATGCCACCTGCCAGCGCTTGGAGCAGCACTTCAAGGACATGCAGGACATCGAGTTCACCATCGAGCGGGGGAAACTCTACCTCTTGCAGACCCGCAACGGGAAGCGGACTGCCATGGCCGGCATCCGCATCGCCATCGACTTGGTGGAGGAAGGCCTCATCGACAGCGGCACCGCCCTCAAGCGCATCGATGCCGACAGCCTTTCACAACTGCTGGCCCCCGTCTTCGATCCCAAAGAAAAGGAACGCCTCCGCCAGGAAGGCAAGTTGCTGACCAAGGGCTTGAACGCAGGACCTGGAGCTGCCACTGGACGCATCGCCCTTACGGCGGAGCAGGCCGAAAAGATGGCTGAAGAGGGCCCCGTGGTGCTGGTGCGGGTCGAGACCAGCCCTGAAGACATCTCGGGCATGGTGGCTTCCCAGGGCATCCTCACGGCGCGCGGTGGCATGACCAGCCACGCCGCAGTGGTGGCCCGCGGCATGGGCAAGCCCTGTGTCTGCGGCGCCTCGGCGGTGCAGATCGATCTTGCCCGTGGCGTGGCTAGGGTGGGAGAACACGAACTGAAGGCGGGCGAGGATTGGATTTCCATGGATGGCTCCACGGGTGAAGTGTTTTTGGGCAAGCTCAGCGCCCACCCCTCTGAGGTCAACCAGGTGCTGGTGGACAGCCGCTTGAAAGCGGAGGACAGCGAACTCTACCAGCGCTTCGCCAAGATCATGGCCTGGAGCCGCCAGGCCAAGCGCATGAAGGTGCGCACCAACGCGGACACGCCGCATGACGCGGCGGTGGCCCGCGCCTTCGGCGCAGAAGGCATTGGGCTCTGCCGCACAGAGCACATGTTCTTCGAGGGAGACCGCATCCTCGCCGTACGGGAGATGATCCTGGCTTCTGACCTCGAGGGAAGGGAGAAAGCCCTGGCCAAGCTTCTGCCCATGCAGCGCGAGGATTTCGAGGGCCTCTTCACGGCCATGAACGGCCTGCCCGTGAACATCCGCCTGCTGGACCCGCCTCTCCATGAATTCCTGCCGCAGGACGAACCCGGGCAACGGGAGATGGCCGGGGTGCTGGGCGTGGACCTGGGCACGGTCGAGCGCCGGGTGGCGCAGCTGCACGAGTTCAATCCCATGATGGGCCACCGGGGCTGCCGCCTCGGAATCACCTTCCCGGAGATCATCCGCATGCAGGTGCGGGCCATCGCCGAGGCTGCCCTCAACGTGGCCGCCAAGGGGGTCAAGGCCCTGCCGGAGATCATGGTCCCCCTGATCGGGACTGTGCGCGAGCTGGCCTACACCAAGACCGAAATGCTCGATGAGATCGCGCAGGTGAACAAGGAACGCGGCACCCAGTTCGCCTGTCCCATTGGCACGATGATCGAGATCCCCCGGGCAGCCATCACCGCCGACAAGATCGCCCAGGAGGCCGAATTCTTCAGCTTCGGCACCAACGACCTCACCCAGATGGGTTTCGGCTTCAGCCGGGATGACGCGGGGACTTTCCTGCCCGAGTACGTGGGGAAGAAGATTCTGGAGGACGACCCCTTCCAGAGCCTGGATCAGGAGGGCATCGGCGAGCTGGTGCGGATCGCCTGCGAAAAGGGCCGGGCCAGCCGGCCCGGTCTCAAACTCGGGGTTTGCGGCGAACATGGGGGCGATCCCCGCAGCGTGGTTTTCTTCCACGGCGTGGGCCTGGACTACGTCAGCTGCAGCCCCTACCGGGTACCCATCGCCACCCTGGCAGCCGCCCAGGCGGCCCTCTCCTAAAGCCTCGAATCAGTTATTCTGGAAAGGCCGCGCACCGCGCGGCCTTTTTGTCGGATGCAGCCATGGCCAAGACCACGAGCGACCAGCCCGAGATCATCTATTCGATGATGCGGGTCAGCAAGATCTACAACAACAAGCCCGTCATCAAGGACATCTCGCTGAGTTACTTCCACGGGGCGAAGATCGGCGTGCTGGGCCTCAACGGCTCTGGCAAGAGCACGGTGCTGCGCATCATGGCGGGTGTCGATCACGACTTCAACGGCGAGGCCGTGCTCAGCAAGGGGTACAGCACCGGCATCCTGGACCAGGAGCCTCAGCTCGACCCGGACAAGACGGTGCGTGAGATCGTCGAGGAAGGCGCCGCGGAGCAGGTGGGCTGGCTCAAGGATTACAACGCCATCAGCGACCAGTTCGCCGATCCCGACGCGGACATGGACGTGCTGCTGGCCAAGCAGGGCGAGCTCCAGGAGAAGATCGACGCCCACGACTGCTGGGATCTCGACTCGCGGCTGGAACAGGCCATGGACGCCCTGCGCTGCCCTGATCCCGACACGAAGATCAGCGTCCTCTCCGGCGGCGAGCGCCGCCGCGTGGCCCTGTGCCGCCTGCTGCTGCAGAAGCCGGACATCCTCCTGCTGGACGAGCCCACCAACCACCTGGATGCGGAAACCGTGGCTTGGCTGGAGAAGCACCTGCAGGACTACAAGGGCACGGTCATCGCCGTCACCCATGACCGCTACTTCCTGGATCACGTGGCCGAGTGGATTCTTGAACTCGACCGTGGCGAAGGCATCCCCTGGAAGGGCAACTACTCCAGCTGGCTGGAGCAGAAGCAGAACCGGCTGGCCCGCGAGGAGAAGTCCGATCAGAAGCGTCAGAAGACGTTGGAGCGCGAGCTGGAGTGGATTCGCATGTCCCCCAAGGGGCAGCATGCCAAGAGCAAGGACCGCATCGCCAACTACGAGCGGCTGGCCGGCGAGGAAGGCCGCCAGAAGGAACAGGAGCTGGAGATCTACATCCCCAGCGGCCCGCGCCTGGGCGACTTGGTGGCTGAACTGAACGGCGTCTCCAAAGCCTATGGCGACCGCGTGCTCTTCGAGAACCTGAGCTTCGCCATCCCCCGGGCGGGCATCCTCGGCGTCATCGGTCCCAACGGCGCCGGAAAGTCCACGCTGCTGCGCCTGCTCACGGGCCAGGAGACGCCAGACGCCGGAACCATCCGCCTGGGTGAAACCGTTCGCATGGCCTACGTGGACCAGTTGCGCGCCCACCTTAACCTGGAGAAGAACGTCTTCGAGGCGGTCTCGGGCGGCTACGAGCAGATCGAACTGGGCGGCAAGCTCATCAACGCCCGCGCCTGGCTGAGCCGCTTCGGCTTCAGCGGCGATTCCCAGCAGAAGAAGATCTCCGAGCTCAGCGGCGGCCAGCAGAACCGCCTGAACCTGGCTCTCACGCTGAAGAGCGAATCCAACCTGCTCTTCTTCGATGAACCCACCAACGACCTCGACGTGAACACCATGCGCGCACTGGAGGAGGCCATCGAATCCTTCGCCGGCAGCGCCGTGGTGGTAAGCCACGACCGCTGGTTCCTGGATCGTCTGGCCACGCATATCCTGGCCTTCGAGGGGGATTCCCAGGTGCAGTTCTTCGATGGGAACTACAGTCAGTACGAGGAGTACCGCAAAGACGTGCTGGGCCTGAAGCCCTTCGATCCCCACCGCATCAAGTACCGCAAGCTCACGCGATGAGCGGCTTGAACTCCCGGGCGGGAAGCCAGGCCCTCTTGATGGCCGGCCTGGGCCTCGCCTTTGGCGGGGCGGCCCTGTGGGCCGGTTTGGGAGAAGGATCCGTCGCGCTCTGGGGCTTCGGCGGCGCCTGCTTATTGCAGGTGGCACCGGCCCTGAGCCTGCGCTGGCGCATCGCCCAGGGATTGGGAAACAGCGGGTTGGATCGCGAGCGCCGCATTCTGCGGATCTCGAGTTTCCTGCAGCGCTTCCTGGCCCTGGGCCTGGCCATGGCTTCGGTGTCGGCGCTGCTGGGCGAACGGGCGCCCCAGACCACATCCGCCACGCAAGGGGCGGCCTTGCTCGCGGTTCTGGCCTTCGCGCCGCTTTGGTTCGCCAAGCGGAGCTTCGGACCGGCCCATCCTGCCTTCCAGCAGGAGGCCGACCGCTCGCTCCTTCTGTTGGCGCTGGCCGTCCTCTTGCTAGCCGCCACGGTTCTGGGCCGTTGGTTTTTCTGGGCGGACGCGGCGGCAGGCCTGGCCCAGGCCCTCGGACTGTTCTTCGCGGGCCAAGCCCTGGCGAAGGCCACCTCCCTTCCGGCCTTCCGCGGCGGCTGCGGAGGCAGTTGCAGTTGCGGTTGAGCGCCTGATGCGCGCCCTCGAGCTGTTTTCCGGGGTGGGCGGCTGGCGCTGCGCCCTGGGCGGCCGCGGCCAGGTTCTGGCGGCCTACGACGTGAACGAAGCGGCCAATGACACTTACGCACTGAACCACGGAGACCGCCCCCGGCCCCGGGAACTGGCGGCCGTTCCCGCACAGGCGCTGGCCGCCCATGGTGCCGACACTTGGCTCATGAGCCCGCCCTGCCAGCCTTTCTGCCGCATGGGCAACCATCAGGGCCTGGAGGATCCGCGATCCCGGGCTTTCCGGCACCTGATGGACGTGTTCCGGGAGGCGCCGCCGCAGCAGGTGGTCCTTGAGAACGTGGTGGGATTTCTGGGCTCCGACGCCCATGCCCTGTTCTTGAAATGCATCCGGGCCCACGGCATGCAGCAGCTGGATCTGGAGGCCTGCCCCAGCCGCTTTGGACTGCCCAACCAGCGGCCCCGTGTCTACGTCGTGGCCTCCCGCCAGCCGCTCCGCCCCTTGCCGCGGCCGGACCTGCCGCCACGGCCCCTGTCCGAATTCCTGGATGCGGATCCGGAGCCGGAGCTTTTCCTTTCGCCGGCCACCTTTGAGCGGCACTGGCGCGGCATGGATCTGGTGGTGCCGGAAGATCGCCGCAGTACTTGCTTCATCGGGGGCTATGGGCGCCGTTTCGTGGGCAGCGGGTCCTTCCTGAAGACGCGGGACGGGGCGCGCCGGTTCTCCCCCACGGAGATCGCGCGGCTGCACGGCCTGCCGGATGGATTCCACTTTCCCCCGGAACTGCCGCTGGAGGTTCGCTACCGGCTGCTGGGCAATGGGCTGTCCATTCCGGTGGCCGCCTGGGCGCTGGACCATCTGCGGGACCGGTAGAATCGCCCCATGCGCCTCCTCATCTCCGCCTTCGCCCCCGAGCTTGGTCCCCTGGCGGCGGCGCCCCCCGCCGGGTGGGAAATCGCCACCGTGGGCGTGGGCGCCGTCAGCGCCGCCGCGGCCACCGCCGCGCTGGTGGCCGACCGCTGGCCTGAGGTGGTGGTCTTCCTCGGAACCTGCGGGCGCTACGACGATCGGGTGCCGCTGTTTGAGTGTTTGTGGGCCTCGGAGGCCATAGCGACCTCGCTGGAGGAGGTCCGCGGCGGGGCCTACCGCCCCAAGATCGAACGCCGGCGTTGGGCGGCCTCGCTTCCAGGCGCCCTGCCGGGACACAGCGTCGCCGTTCCGCCCGCCATTACTTGCACCGCCGAAGGCGCCGCCCTGCTGTCGGCCATTGCTCCCGTGGAGCACCTGGAGCTGACGGGGGTCTTCGAAGCCTGCCGTCTGGCCGGCGTGCCCTGCGGCGCGGCCCTGGTGGTGGTGAACGACGTGGGGCCCCAGGCCCAGGCCCAGTGGCTGGCCAACCATGAGGAAGGCAGCCGCCGGCTGGTGGCGCGGCTCAAGGAGACGGGGTTTTTCGCAGCGGGATGATGGCCGTCGCGCCATCACCGGTTTCGATATGCCAACCGCCCGGCCCGGCGGTGACGCGCATGCCGCAGCGCGGGCCGGTGATCCAGGGTTCGAGGCCTATGGCGCGGAAGGCCGCCAGCGTTTCCTCATGGGGGTGGTCGAAGCGGTTCTTCAGGCCCGCCGGGATGAGGATCACCTCCGGTCGCAGCGCGGCGAGCCAGGCCGGATCCGATGCGTTGCGGCTGCCGTGGTGGCCAGCCTTCAGCAAGCGGTGGACGGAAGGCGCCTTGCCGGTTCCCGGATCGCCCAGGTCGAGGAGGTCCCGCTCCTGGACGGCCATGGCGTCGCCCATGAGCCAGAGTTCGCGGTCCCTCCACGTCACGCGCAGCACCGCGGACACCATGTTGGCGTCCGCCAGGCGGAAAGCTTGCGGCGGCCACCGCACGCTACAGGCCGCCTCGCCCCTCGTCCAGGCATCGCCCCGCAACAGGCCCGCGGGATCGCTTCCTTTGGGGCGGTAGGCCTCCCAGGGATCCTCCTCGCCGGCGATGACGGGCACCACTGTGCTGCTCAGGGGCCAAAGCCGCGCCAGTGTGGCCCAGCCTCCCGCATGATCGCCGTGGGGATGGGTGAGCAGGAGGTGCACAGGTTCGCGCACGCCCCGCCGGCTCAGCACCCGGGCCAGGCGGCGGCCGGTCCAGGGGCTCGGCCCCGTGTCGATGAGGGTTGCCTCGCCGCCTGGAACGCGCAACAGCAAGGCATCACCCTGGCCCACGTCGACGGCTTCCAGCGACAAGGTTGGCGCTGCGCGCCCGGTGCCCCGGCTGGCCAGCAGCCCCAGGGAGGCCCCGGCAAGCACCACCGTCAGCCAGCGGCTGCGCCGCAGCCTTCCCTGCAGGTGCGCGAGGGCCAGCCAGCCCAACGCCAGCAGCAGCCAGGGCCAGAGGATGCCCGTGCCCAGCGGCGCGATGCCGGTCAGCGCGGGCACGAGACGGTCCCCCATCCAGGTGAGAACCGCCCCGATGCCCTGGGCGAGGCCAGGCAGGGGCAGGAGGATCAGCAGAAGGCAAAGGGGTGTGAGAAAGGCCACCAGGGGCAGTACCAGCAGGTTGGCCAGGATGCCCCACCAGGGCGCGCCGCCGTGCAGCAGGGCCAGAAGGGGCAGGGTGGAGAGCCAGGGCGCGGCCAGGCGGGAGAAGGGCGGGGAGAGCCGGCCCAGCAGCGGGGACAGCAGCCCGGCGATGGGTTCGGCGCCCCAGAGCAGGCCCAGGAGGGCCCACCAGGCCAACAGGAATCCCGGTTCCACCCCGGCGGCCGGATGGCCCAGCAGCCACAGCAGCAGGGCCCCGTGAAGGCCTGCCACGGGGGGCAGCTTCCACCCGGTGGAGCGCCCCACGGCCCAGGCCACGCCCATGAAAAGCCCCCGCCAGACGGGCGCCGAAAAACCCACCAGTCCCGCGTACAGCGCGCCTGCCGCGACGGTTCCCAAGGCCGCGCCCCGGAGGCGCAGGCGCCGCAGGAGCGCCTCGACCGCGGCCATGACCAGGGTGACTTGCAGGCCCGAGACCACCAGGATGTGAATGGTGCCGCTCTCGGCAAACACGCTGAAATGGCCTTCGTCCGCGGGCGGGATGCCCAGGGCCAGGGCACCCCACAGGTCTCTGGCGGTGGGTTCCAGGGGCAGGGCCTCGAAGCGGCGCCGGGCGAAGGCCTGCAGCCGCAGCAGCCAGGAAGGCCGGGCGGGGCCGGTGGCCTCCATCAGCTGGGCCGAAGCCAGGTGGATGCGCCGGGGCGACTCGTCGCTGCGGGCGCGCCAAAGCGGGCGCTCGGCCAGGAATACCGGCGCGGGCAGGATGGGCCGGAGCTCCGCTCGGAACCTCACCGGGGTGCCCGGTTCGGGCGCTGGCCGCTCCTCCCCGGATGGCACCGTGAGGGGCAGGCTGAGGCCGCGCAGGGAGGCGGGACCCGTTATGTCGATCTGGCTGCGCAGTCGTTCGCCCTGGAGGGTCCAGGGGGCGGCGATGCGGCCCTCGACCGCCTGGAAACCCACGGGCAACGCCGTTTCCCAGCGGGCCCGCCGGGCCAGGCCCAGGGCCGTGAGTCCGGCCAGGGTGAGGGCCAGCGGCACCACGATCCAGCGGCGGAAACGCAGCAGAAAGAGGGACAGAAGCCATGCAAGGCCGCCCGTGGCCCACCAGCGGGCTCCCCCTTGGCCATTCCACCGCTCCGGCAGCAGCCAGGGCAGGGCGCAGGCGGTCGCCATGGCCCAGGCCAGGGGCCAAAGCGATGCTCCGGCAAGGCGTTGCCACAGGCTGGATCTGGAAAGCATGCGGGAGAGTGTAGCCGAACCTGTCGAAACCTTGACAGGGGGCTTGGGGGTGGGGAATCTGGTGCCTATGAACCCAGCCCGGGCCCTTCTGGTGGACGACGATCCCACGATTCTCGAGGTGGTGGGCACCCTGCTGTCCCGCCATGGCCACGAAGTGGTGGGTACCGGCTCCGGCTTGAGAGGCGCGCAATTCCTGCGGGGCGAACATTTCGACCTGGCCGTCGTGGATCTCATGCTGCCGGATCTCAGCGGTCTGGAACTGGCCCGCCAGGCCGTGGCCAAGCCGGACACGGTGGTGGTGGTGCTGTCCGGATCCACCTCCGTGGAAACGGCCCTCCAGGCCATGAAGATGGGCATCTACGACTACGTGCCCAAGCCCTTCCGCACCGAGGAGCTGGAACACACCCTTCTGCGCGCCATCGAGAAATCGCAACTGAACCAGGAGAACAAGCGGCTTCGCGAACAGATTCAGGGACAGACGCCGGGACCGCAGATGGTGGGCCGTTCGGAGGTCTGGCAGAACCTCCAGGCACTCCTGAGGCGGGTGGCTCCTTCGCCTTCCACGGTGCTGATCACCGGGCCTTCCGGCACCGGCAAGGAGCTGGCGGCCAAGGCCATCCACCAGTGGAGCCCCCGGGCCCGGGGCCCCTTTGTGCCCATCCACTGCGGGGCCATTCCCGAAAACCTGCTGGAGGACGAGCTCTTCGGCCACGTGCGCGGCGCCTACACGGACGCGCGCACGGACCGGCCCGGGCGGTTCCAGCAGGCGGAGGGCGGCACCCTCTTCCTGGATGAGATCGGAACCATGCCCCTGAACCTGCAGGTGAAGCTGCTGCGGGTCATCCAGGAACGGGAGTTCACGCCCCTGGGTTCCACCCGCACCCTGAAGGCGGATTTCCGCCTGCTGGCGGCCACCAATGAGGACCTGGCCAGCCTGGTGGAGCAGAAGCGTTTCCGCGAAGACCTTTTCTACCGCCTCAACGTGATCCCCATCCAATTGCATCCGCTGAGGGACCATCCCCAGGACATCCCTGTGCTGGTGGCCCACTTCGCCCGCAAATTCGCACGGGAGCTGGGCCAGCCCCTCAAGCAGGTGGAGCCGGCGGCGCTGCAGGCCCTGGAGGCCTACGGCTGGCCCGGCAATGTGCGCGAACTGGAGAACGCCGTGGAGCGGGCCATGGCCCTTGGTTCCGATCCCGAGCGGCTGCTGCTGCAGGATCTGCCAGCGCCCATTGCCGGGGTGCTGCCTTCCGTGGCCTTTCCCCGGCTGCCCCAGGATCAGGATCTGGGACGCTTCTTGGAAGGGCTGGAGCGCCATCTGATTTTGGAATCGCTCCAGGCCACCGGTTGGAACAAGAGCGAGACCTCCCGGCGCCTCGGCATGCGCCGGACCACCCTCCTCCACCGGCTGCGGGCCCTCAACATCCCGCTGGATCCCATGGGCGAGGCCGAATCCACCCTGGCCCGAGAGGTGCCCTGATGCGCGTTCCCGCCCAGCCGGTGCTGGCCCTGCTGCTGGCCTGCGGGCCGCTGGCGGCCTGGTCTCCCAAGGTGCACGAAGCCCAGACGGCCAAGGCCATTCGCTTGCTGCCGCGCCGCATGGCGGCCTTTCTCAGGGCCCACCCGGAGGCGCTGCTGGAAGGCGCCCGTGGGGTGGCCAACGATCAGCCGCCCACGGTGGAGCAGGTGGAGGCCCAATTCCGGACGGTGCTCCGCCTGAGCGAGGAGCGCCGCCGCCCGGAAGACATCGTCCGCGACCTCGGCGTGCTGGCCCATCAGGTGCAGCTGTTGACGGATCCTTCCGCCATGGAAGGCATCAGCCCGCTCCGGGAGAATTTTGAGGCCTACGCCGACGAGCACATGGCCCACCTGCTGGTGTCCAGGGAGCCCTATTGGGCGGCCACGGGCGGCCTGGATCCCAGGCCTCGCCTGAACCAGTTCCTGGCGGTCAAACAGGAACGCAACCTCCGCCTGAAAGCCCATTTCGACGAAACGACCGGCCGCCGCATCGGCGTTTGGGACGATCTGTCGGTGCCCTTCGCCCAGATGCAGCTGGCCTTCTCCAATGGCGTGCATGCCACCGCCAACCTTTGGATCCTGCTTTGGCGCGCGGCGGGCGACCAATGGGAGATCCCCGGCGGATCCTGATCACACTCCGGGCGATGGCTGACTGGGGCACTAGGCGAAACACGACTTTCGGGATATCTTTCCAAGCATTCCCTTTGGAGATGGACATGGGCACCTATTCCCGCCTCGGGTCCTACCTGCTGGCTTCTGAGCTGGCCAGCGACCCTTCCGGTGCTGTGCATCGCGCGGTGGTCATCACCGGCAACAGCTTCGACCGTCATGTCCTGGTGAAGACCTTTTCCGAAGAGCTCTTCCATGCCGGCCTGAACACCCGTCTGGCGGAAGCGGGCCGCGTGGTGCCCCTGTTGGGCGGCGCCCGCATTTTCGGCCTCGGCTACCGGATCGAAGGCGGGAAGACGCCGCATGTGGCCTGGGACTACGTTCCCGGCCGCAGCCTCGCCCAGCTCATCGACAAGGCACGGCAGGAGCAGATCCCCTTCGGCGTGGATCACGCTCTCACGGTGATCCAGGGCGTGGCCCAGGGCATCGTGCAGCTGCACGCCAAGGGCGTGAACCACGGCGTGCTCAGCCCCCACAGCGTGTGGGTGAGTTTCGAAGGCGCCACCCAGATCGTGGATGCGCCCTATGCCGCCATCATCAAGAGCCTGCTGGCCAAGGCGCCCGCCGCCAAGCAGAAGCTGGCTGCCTACCTTCAGATGCCCGAGGCCGCCCCGCTTCAACAGGATCTCTTCGCCTTGGGCGCCGTGCTGTACGAACTGCTCACGTTTGAGCGCCTGCCGGTGGGCGGCGATCTGGAGGCGGCCCTGGACCGCGCCACCCTGAAGGCCGCCCAGGAAGATGCGCCCCTGCCGGCGGAGATCCGGGCCTTCCTGGGGCGGCTGCTGCTGAACCGCCAGCCCTTCGCCACCACGGAAGCCTTCAACGCGGAACTGGAGCGCGTGCTCTACGACGGGGAGTACAGCCCCACCACCTTCAACATGGCCTTCTTCATGCACACGCTGTTCCGGGAGGAGAACGACCGGGACGCCACTGCCATGAAGACGGAGCAGGGGGACAACTACATCGCCTACACCGCCGCCGGCGAGACGCTGCGCAGCGGCGCCACGCGGGTGGAGCACATCGACGGCCATGAGGAATCCCAGGCCAGCCAGAAGAATTCCACGCTGCTCATCGGCGGTGGTTTGGCGGCGGTGGTGATCCTGGGCCTGGGCTACATCTTCTTCGGCAGGCCCAAGATTGATCCGGCCATGCAGAAGCAGCTGGCGGAACTGCAGCTGCTGAAAGTGCAGATCGAGCAGCAGAAGTCGGATCTCGACGCCAAGGCCAAGGCGGAGGCGGACAAGACGGTTCTGCTGCAGAAGCAGCTGGCCGAAACCAAGTCCGTCGAAGAGAAGGTCCGGATCCAGAAACAGCTGGAAGAAGCCCAGCAGCGCAAGCAGGAATTGGAACGGCAGCAGAAGCTGAACGAGCAGCGGCTCGCCGAGCAGCGGCAGAACGAGCAGCGGCTGGCCGAACAGAAGAAGGCCGCGGAAACCAAGGCGGCCGCGCTGCCGCCGCCGCCGGCCCCGGAGATCCCCAAGCCGCAGCCCATGCAGGAGGCCCCCAAGCCCGCCATTCCGACGCCCTCTCCGGTGCAGGCCGCCCCTTCGGCTGCCGCCGCCGTCCTCGAACCGGCCCGCATGCGCAGCCAGGCACCCCCGGCCTATCCCTTGCGCGCCACCCAGCTCCGCTGGGAGATGAATGTCGACCACTTCGTCCGCCTGAAAGTCTTCGTGGGCGAGCAGGGGCAGCCGCTCAAGGTCTCCGTGGTCGAAGGCGTGGCCGGAGCCTACGGTTTCGACGAAGCCGCCATCGATGCCGCCAACAAGTCCACGTTTTCTCCGGCCACCCGCGACGGCAAGCCGGTCCGGGGATGGACCTCCGAGATCGTCTACAAGTTCCAGCGAAGGCGCTGAGTTCCGCCGCCTCGAAGGGCCGCCTCAGGGCGGCCCTTTCAGTTCAGGGCCTGCGCCGCCGCGCTGGCCAGCTGGTCCACGCGTTCGTTCTCGGCGTGGCCGGCATGTCCCTTGACCCAGCGGGCCTCCACCATGTGCCGCGCCAGCTGGGCATCCAGGGCCTGCCATAGATCCGCGTTCAGCACAGGCTTGCCGTCGGCCTTCTTCCAGCCGCGGCGCTTCCAGTCCTTCAGCCAGGAGGTGATGCCCTTCACCACGTATTGGCTGTCGCTCTGCAGCAGCACCTGGCAGGGCTTGGTGAGAGCTTCCAGGCCGCGGATGGCGGCCGTGAGCTCCATGCGGTTGTTGGTGGTGTCGGCTTCGGAGCCGGAGCCTTCCTTCTCCTGGATGCCGGTGGCGAGGTGCACCCGCAGCAGGTACCCCCAGCCACCGGGGCCGGGATTGCCCAGGCAGGCGCCATCGCAGTAGAGCTCGATCTTCATCCCACCAGGGTAGGCGATGTGGCGGCGACTTCGGAAACGGCTTTGCGGAGTAATTCCACGCCGAGGTCGAGATCCTCGGTGCGCAGGTTCATGGCCGGGCGGAAGCGCAGGCCCTGCGTGCCCGAGGAAAGGATCATCATGCCCAGATCATGGCCCTTGGCCACCACGGCGTCGCGCAGCTGCGGCGTGGCGAGGTCCAGGGCGCAGAGCAGGCCGCGCCCGCGGGGATTCGAGGTGTGCCCGGGGAAGTCCCGCTGGATCTCCCGCAGGCCCTTGAGCAGGCGCGCTCCCTGCATGACGCCATGCTCCAGCAGGTTTTCCTCCCGGATGACCTCGATGATGCGGGTGCCGCGCACCATGTCCACCAGGTTGCCGCCCCAGGTGCTGTTGATGCGGCTCGGCACCTTGAAGACGCTGTCCACGTCATCCAGGCGCGGGCCCGCCGCGATGCCGCAGGTCTGCGTTTTCTTGCCGAAGGCGATGATGTCGGGCCGCACGTCGAACCACTGGTGTCCCCACCATTTGCCTGTGGCGCCAAAACCCGTCTGCACTTCGTCGAAGATGAGCAGGAATTCGTGCCGATCCGCCAGTTCCCTCAGCTTGCGCAGGAACTCGCCGCGGAAGTGGTTGTCGCCTCCCTCGGCCTGGATGGGTTCGATGATGAGGCAGGCGATGTCGTCAGGGTTCTGGGCCACGGCGGCTTCGATGGCGGCGACGGCCTCGGCTTCCGCCACTTCGGCCTTGGCCAGATCCACCGGGAAGGTCAGCTTGGGATTGGGGATGCGGGGCCAGGGGAACTTGGGGAAGTACTGGTGTTTGCGGGGATCGGCGGTGTTGGTGAGGCTCAGGGTGTAGCCGCTGCGGCCATGGAAGGCTTCGCGGAAGTGGATGACCTGTGAACCCTTCTCGCCCTTGCCCGCCGCCAGATTCTTGCGCACCTTCCAGTCGAATGCGGCCTTCAGCGCGTTCTCCACAGCCAGGGCGCCGCCATCCACCCAGAAGAGGTGGGGGAGGTAGTCGGGCGTCACATGGGTGCCGAAGGCTTCCACCCATTCCGCGAAGGCGGTGGTGTAGATGTCCGAGTTGGCGGGCTTGTTGACGGCGATCTCGCCCAGGCGCCGCACGAAGGCCGCCTCCCTCAGGCGCGGATGGTTGTGCCCCAGCGGGGCCGTGGCGAAGAAGGTGTAGAAATCGAGGTAACTCCGGCCGTCGCGGGCATCCACGATCCATGAGCCGTGGGACTTCTCCAGGTCCATGACCAGATGGAAGCCGTCCACCAGCATGTGGCGGCCAAGGGTGTCGAAAACGGACATCGGATCGATGTTGGGACAAACCATGTTTGAACCTCGGGAATGCCGGCCAGTGTATGGTTGGATCTGGAAGGGAGGAACGGATGATTCCCTGGATTTCGGTTCAGGACGCGCCTTTGGATGCGATGGGTTTACGAAGTGTCATGGAAGATCCCCATGCCGGGGCCCTGGTGCTCTTCGAAGGCCGGGCCCGGGACCATCACGAAGGCCGTCCCGTGCTGCAGCTGGCCTACGAGGCCTACGCGCCCATGGCCGAAAAGGAGCTGAACCTCCTGCGGGAGAAGGCCATCGAGCGCTACGGCCTCACCCGCTGCGCCATCCACCACCGCGTCGGCGTGGTGCCCCTCACGGAGGCCGCGGTCATTGTCGCCACCAGCAGCGCCCACCGCGCCGAAAGCTTCCAGGCCGCCGCCTGGATCATGGACGAGATCAAGCAGCGCGTGCCCATCTGGAAGCGCGAGCGCTACAAGGATGGAAGCGAGAGCTGGGTGGAGTGCACGCACCGGTTCCAGATGTAGGTCGGTTCTTAGACTTCAGTCTTCAGTTCGTCTGGCGGCGGCCTGCTTCTGGGTGGTTTGGGGCTGGAGCGACCGACCCACGCCCCGAGCCGCCCCCGGAGACTGTTGCTTGATTTTCGCCAAAAATTCGCCATACTTGGATCCCCTTTGGAGGTTCCGGTGCTGGCGATGTGGGTTCCTGAACTGCCGTTCCAGTTGGCCTGCGGCCGGGATGGGGCGCTGCGGGACCGGCCCCTGGCTTTCCTGAACCCCGAGAGTCCCCGGAGCCCCAGCCTCTGGTTCGTGAACCGCCTGAGCCGGGCCGAGGGATTGGCCCCGGGCATGCCCATGGATCGGGCCCTGCGGGCCGTGCCGAGCCTGCGGGTGTTGGATCCGGCGCCACAGATCTGGTGGGAGGCGCAGGGCAGCCTCGGCGGGTTCCTCCAGCACTGGACGCCCCAGGGCCAACTTGGGCGTCTGGGAGAAGCCCTGGTGGAACTCCAGGGCACCCAGCGGATTTTCGGTCCATTGGCTGACACCGCCGAGCGCATGCGGCGGGAGTTGAACGTTCAGCATGGGTGGACCAGCCACGGAGGCTTGTCCCTGAGCGCCACCGCGGCCCAGATCGCTGCCCGCGCCGAACACCATTTGGAACTGGTCACCGACGGAGCCGAGGCCGCCTTCCTGGCCCCCCAGCCTCTGCGGCGCCTGCCGGACCTGGCGCCCCGCCTGCGGGACCGTTTCCACCGCCTGGGACTGCGCTGCTTCGAGGATCTGCAGCCGGTGCCCCTGCCAGTGCTGGTGGAACTGACGAATCCCAAGCTGGCGCCGGATCTGCGGGCCCGGGTGCGCGGCGAGGACCGGCCCAGGCTGCCCTTGCTCACGGAGCGTCCCGGCCACGCGCGGCACAGCTGGCGCCTGCAGCCGCCCCGCCTGCCAGAGGATGTGGCCCTGGCGGCGCACTGCCTGGACTGGCTCTGGTCCGATCCGAGGCATCCCCGGAAGCTGGTGTTGCGCTGGTGGGACGTGGATGGCGAACCCCACGGCTGGCGGGCGGCAGCGGAGGATCTCACCGCTCCGGCCCTGATCCTGGCCCGCCGCATCCAGCAGGCCTTCCTGGCGAAAGCCACCCGGCGTCTCCTGGTGCGGGAGGTGGAGCTGCGGCTGGCCTGGGGGCTGGGTCAGGAGCGGAGCCTCTTTCAGGATCCACTCCAACAGCGCCTGGATCGCCTTGAACCTGCGCTGGCCCGCCTCCGCCGCCGCTTTCCGGACAGATCCGTTCTGCCGGGGTGGGTGGGGCAGGGAGCCTGATCATGTTCGCCCTAGGCATTTCCGACTTCAGCCTGGGGGAAGGTGTCTACCCCGCGGCCCAGTTGCTGCGGGTGGCCCGGGGCCTGGGCTACCGCGATCTGGTGTGCTGGGACCGGGGCCTGGCAGGCTATCCCAAGCTGCGGGACACCCTGGAGTGGATCCACAAATCGCGCGAGCTGGAGGGCCTCCCGCCGGATCCCCAGTGGACGGGCTTCCGCCTGCACGTGGGCAGCCGGTTCACCTGGCGGGGCCATGCGTACGGGGCGCTGCCCTTCAGCGATGGGGGCTATGCCGCGCTCAACCGCCTGCTCTCGGCGCAGGCCCACGACGCGGCGCCGGGGCCCGACATTCCGGGCCTGGGCGCGCCTGAGCCGCCCCGGGACTGCGTGCTGCTGGCCGAGGATCTGGCGGGCCTGGACGCGCTGCTGCGCGAGGGGTTCTACGCCGCGCTGCTGGCCCATCCCTGCCGCGCGCAGGAGGCGCGGAAGGCCCTGGCCGCGGGGCTGGAAGTGGTGGCGCCCCAGGTGCTGCGCTTCCGCACGGCGGAAGGCCTGGAGATGCACCGGCTCAAGCGGGCCATCGACCAGCAGTCGACTCTGGTCCGCACCGAGGCCCTGTGGCAGCCCCCAGAGGCTGCGGTGTCCCGCGCCGAATGGGAATCCCGCTTCCCCTCCGCCGAGCCCGCCGTGGAAAAAGCCACGGCGGCGGTTCTGGAGCGGATCGCGGGTTGGCCGATCCACTGGGGGCATTGGGTGCTTCCCGCGCCGTTGGGCAAGGAGAACTCGGACATGGACGCGCTGCTGCGGGAGCGGGTGCGGGCGGGCGTGATGGAGCGCTTCCGGGACGCGGACGGGCGCATCCTCGCCCGCATGGAGCAGGAGCTGGATCTCATCTCGTTCAGGGGTTTCGCCCGCTACTTCCTGCTGGTGCAGGACATCGTTCAGGCGCTGCAGAGCAAGCCCCGCATCTGCGGCCGGGGCAGCGGCGCGGCCTCGCTGGTGAGCTATGCACTGGGCCTCAGCAATGTGGATCCCGTGGCCACCAACCTCATGTTCGAGCGCTTCCTCACCAGGGAGCGGACGGATCCGCCGGACATGGATATCGACTTCGCCTGGGACGAGCGCGAAGAGGTCATCCAGGCCGTGTTCGACCGCTACGGCCGCCACCGGGTGGCCATGGTGGCCAATCATGCCTTCTTCAAGGCCAAGGGCGCCCTGAGGGCCGTGGCCCAGGCCCACGGGCGCCCCGATCACGAGTTGAAGCAGCTGGCCCGCTACGTGCGCGGCTGGGAAGGGGGGCTGGAGCGCGCCTCGGAGAATCCCGCGTGGGACGTGATCCTGCGCCAGGCCGCGGCGCTCAAGGGCCACTTCCACCAGTTCTCCGTGCATCCCGGCGGCACCATCGTCACGCCCGGGCCCATGTGGGAACATGCCGCCTTCCAGCCCGCGCCGGCCAAGGAAAAGGTGTCCACCACCGCCTGGGACAAGGATGGCGTGGAGAACTACGGGCTGGTGAAGATCGACCTGCTGGGAAACCGCAGCCTCGCCGTGATCCGTGACGCCTACGAGGTGCTGGGCGACGGCGTGCCGAAGGATCCCGGTACCCGCTCGCGGGAGGATCCCGCCGCGCAGGATCTGCTGAAGCGGGGAGACAGCATCGGCGTCTTCTACGTCGAGAGCCCCGCCACCCGGCAGCTTCAGCAGCGGGTGGGGAAGGGGGATTTCGAAACGCTGGTGATCCACAGCAGCCTTATCCGCCCCGCGGCCTACCGTTGGGTGGACCGCTACGTGAAGCGCAGCCGGGGGGAGGAGGTCTGGGAGCCCAGCGATCCGGTTTTCGGGCAGCTCCTTTCCGACAGTTTCGGCGTGCTGGTGTACCAGGAAGACGTCATCAAAGTGTGCGTGGAGCTGGCGGGCTGGAGCCATCACGAGGCCGACCAGCTGCGCAAGCTGCTGGGCAAGCCCGACTGCGAAAAGAAACTGCCCTTCTTCGAGGCGCGGTTCCGGCGCGGCTGCGCTGCGCGCGGCGTGAGGCCTGCCACGGCGGATGAATCCTGGGACATGATCCGCACCTTCCAAGGCTACTCGTTCTGCAAGCCGCACTCCGCCAGCTATGCCCAGGTGAGCTTCGAGAGCGCCTGGATCAAGGTCCATCACCCGGCGGTGTTCTTCGCCTCGGTCATCACCAACCAGGGCGGCTACTACCCCGCCATCGCCTACCTGGGCGATGCGCGCCGCCACCGCCTGGTGGTGCGGGGCCCCGACGCCGACCTTTCGGTCTGGCCCTTTCGCGCGGAAGGCGGGCAGGCCCTCCGCGTGGGGCTCATGCAGATCCACGGAGCCATCAAGCAGGAAGTGCTGGACCTGCTTGACGAGCGGGAGCGGCACGGCCCCTTCGAGCACCTGGATGATCTGCTGGGCCGCGTGAAGCTGTCCGTTACCACGGCCGAGGCCCTTTGCGCCGCCGGAGCCTTCGACCGCTGGGCGCCGGACGGGGACCGCACGCGATTGATGTGGGCGCGCCTGGGCGGGGTGCCGCCAGGCGTGCGCCCGCGTCCCACGGATGTTTTCGACCGCGCCGATCTGGAGATGGCGACCCTGGGGCTCACCTTGGAAATCCATCCGGCAGCCCTCGCCCGCGTGCGGAAGGGGGGCGGGCCGGACCGCGCGGCGGATGCTGGCTACAGCACCAGCCTGAGTGCGGCTCGGCCGGGCCCAGGCGCGGGAGGCTCCATGTCCCCAAGCGCCGCCAAGCGCGGAATCCCCGGACGGGATCGCCTGCGCTTCTGGGCCCTGGTGGTGGCGGACAAGGAAGTGGCCACCGAGAAGGGCGAGCGGATGCAATTCATCACCTTCGAGGATGAGACCGGCCTTTGCGAAGCCGTGGCCTTCCCCGATGCTCTCCGCAAACGCCAGCGGCCCTTCCGCGTGGGCGATGTCGTTCCCGTCAGCGGCAGGGTCACCTTGCAGGACGGGTTGCCGGTGCTGGAGGTTCAGTGAGGATTTCCGGCCCGCCCCTCAAAAAACACCCGTCGCCCCAACCCAGATTCCAGGCGGCGGTTTTGAAGGCAGCATGCACCCAGGAGGTGTTCCATGCGCTGTCATGCCCTTGTCTTCCTTGCGGTCGCTCCTGCGCTCCTGGCCCAGGTGCCGGCGCTCAGGCTGCCGGAGGCCAGCCCCCGCGCCCAGGTGAGCCAGAAAGTGGGACTCACGGACATGGAGGTGACCTACAACCGCCCCGCGGTGAAGGGGCGGAAGGTTTGGGGCGGCCTCGTGCCCTACGGCCAGGTGTGGCGCGCCGGGGCCAACGAGAACACGGTGGTGGCCTTTTCAACTCCGGTCACCGTGGGGGGAACCACGCTGCCCGCGGGCCGCTACGGCCTGCACATGGTGCCCGCCGCCACGGAGTGGACGGTGATCTTCAGCGCCCAGTCCCACGGTTGGGGCAGCTATTCCTACGACGCCAAGGAGGACCTGGCCCGCCTGAAGGTGGTGCCCATGCCCGCGGAACCCACGGAGCGGCTGGCCTACACCTTCGACGATCCCAGCGAAAAGGGCGTCACCCTCACCCTGCGCTGGGAGCAGCTGCGGGTGCCCATCCCGCTGGAGGTGGATACCCGGCAGGTGGTGGTGGTCAGCCTTCGGGAGCAGCTGAAGGGCCTGCACCAGTTCTTCGCGGAGAGCTGGAGCGGAGCGGCGGGCTGGTGCCTGGCCAACAGCGTGAATCTGGAAGAAGCCCGGACTTGGGCCGACCGTTCCCTCGCCCTGCGCGAAACCTTCGCGGGCCTGCGCGTCAAGGCCGCTCTGCTGGAGAAGACAGGCGATGCCAAGGGCGCCGAGGTTCTGAGGGCGAGGGCCCTGGCCGTCGCCACGGAGGCTGAAGTCAATCAGCAGGGCTACGTCCTGCTGGGCCAGAACAAGATGGACGAGGCCCTCGTTCTCTTCCAAAAGAACGTCAAGGATCACCCCGATTCCTGGAACGTCTACGACAGCCTCGCCGAGGCCCTCGCCCAGAAGGGCGACAAGGTTCAGGCGGCGGCCAACTACCGCAAGGCCCTTGAGCGCGTGAAGCAGGAGGACCAGCGCACCCGCATCCGGGGCGAGCTGGACAAGCTGAAATAGCCGGAAAGGATTTTTCCAGGAGGGTCCCTGCGGCATCATGGAGGCCATGCGCTTCCAACCCACTCCCATCCAGGCCAAGGACCAGGCGCTCGCCGGGTTCAAGTGGTACGAACTTCTGGTGCACGTGTTCGTGGTGGTGCTGCTGGTCAGCAACCTCGTGGGCCAGAAGCCCACAGCCATCGGCCCCTTCATCTTCAGCGGGGCCCAGCTGCTGTTTCCCATCACCTACATCTTCGGCGACGTATTCACCGAGGTGTACGGCTATGGGGCCAGCCGCCGGGCCATCTGGCTGGGCTTTTTCGCCAGCCTGCTCATGGGGGGCTTCGGCCTCTTCATGGTCTGGATCCCCCCCGCGCCCGGCTGGCCCGCGGACCATCAGCGGGCCTTTGAGATCGTGTTTGCCACGGCGGCCCGGGGCATCGTGGCCAGCCTGGCGGCCTTCTGGGTGGGGGAGTTCGTCAACAGCTACGTGATGGCCAAGATGAAGGTGTGGACCAAGGGGCGGGCGCTGTGGAGCCGCACCATCGGATCCACGGTGGCGGGGCAGGCCGTGGACAGCCTCATCGTTTCTTTCGGCCTCTTCGCGGGCACGCTGCCCGTCAAGACGATCCTGATCATGGCGGGCTCGGGCTACCTGGCCAAGGTGATCTACGAGGCCTGCATGACGCCCCTCACCTACCTGGTGGTAAACGGGCTGAAGAAAGTCGAAGGCGTCGACGTGTACGACGAGGGAACTGATTTCAACCCGTTCGTGAAGGATTAGCCGGGGCACTGGCGCCGGCTTCCCGGTGGGTCAGGTAGAGGCGCAGGTCGAACTCCAGCTGGAAGTAGTCCGGCTCCATGTGGGTGCAGAGCTGGTAGAAGGCCTTGTTGTGCTCGCGCTCCTTCAGATGGGCCAGCTCGTGCACGAGGATCATCCTCAGAAAGGGGGCGGGCGCCTCGCGGAAGACGGCGGCCACACGGATTTCTCGGCTGGCCTTGAGCCGGCCGCCCTGCACCCGGGAGACCGCCGTGAGCGTTCCCAGGGCCTGGCTCAGCAGCTGGAGCTTGGGATCGTAGAGGGCTTTGTGGAGCGGTGGGGCGTTCTTCAGGAAACGGTCTTTCAGTTCCATTGCGGCCTGGAAGAGGGCCTTGTCGGTGCGGACCGTGTGCGCTTCGCCGTAGCGGCTGGCGAGATACGGCCCCAGCTGGCCCAGGGCCAGGAGCTCGCGCACCCGCGCCTGCACGGCTGGGCTGTAGCCTTCCAGATAGGGCAGAGCTGTCGCGCCGATCATGGCGTCTTGAGCAGGCGGATGCCGTCTGCGTCGATGCTGATGCGCCGGGCTTTGTAAAGGGCGCCGAGGGTCTGCTTGAACACCTTCTTGCTGATGCCGAAAAGCGTGTGGATTTGCTCCGGGGCGCTCTTGTCGGTTACGGGCAGGAAGCCCCCGCGCCGCTTCAGCGTGTCGAGCAGGGCCTGGGCCACGGCATCGATCTTGGCGTAGCCTGGCGCGCTCAGCGAGAGGCTCAACTTGAGGTCCGCCCGGGGCGCCTTCACCCAGCCTTCTTTGGTTTCGCCACGGCTCACCTTGCCGAACAGGTCGCTGTCGTGAACCATGCCCCAGTAGCGGTGGTTGACGATGACGCGCACACCAATGTCCGTGCGGTCCCCAATCACCAGGCTGACCTTGTCGCCCTCCTTGAATTCGTCGGCCTCGTCCACCAGGAAGTCCGCCAGCCGGGTGGAGGCGGCCATGTGGCCTGCTTCATCCGAGAAGAGGAAGACAAGCAGCTTGTTTCCCGGCTTCACCAGGCGCCGCGCCTCGTGCTTCACCTCTTTCCAGGGCATGAACAGAGGCTTGGGCGGGCCCCAGTCCAGGTAGGCTCCGGCGGGATTCACGGACAGCACTTTCAGGAAGCCCACCTCGCCGCCCAGGGCCATGGGTGGACGAAGATGTGCCACGAGGCGGCCTTCGTCCTCCCGGTAGGCGAAGACCTGCAGGCCCTGTCCCGTTTCCAGGCCGGGCGGCACTTGCTCCAGGGGTAACAGGATCGGCCCCTCGAGGCCGCCATCCAGGAAGGCGCCTTCTGGCCCCAGACGCAGGAGCTTCAGATGGTTCAGGGTGCCAAGGGTGGCCATCAGGTCATCCAGGGAGGTGATCAGAGCGGCCAGATGGAAACGAGCACCCCAGGCGTGGTACCGAAGGATGCGCGCACGCCCAGCTTCGCACCGGGCGCTTCGATGGCGGCCGGAGTTGTTCCGAGCCGGAGGCAGTCCCGGGATCCGAGTTCCACGCCGAGAGGGTCCACCCGGATGGGCCCCCAGGGTGCGAAGAGGAGGGTGGTGGGTGCCAGGGCGATGCCGGTGGGGTCCACTCCCAAGTTGAGCCACTCCATGGTGACTTTCACCCGGCTGGGGTCGCTGATGATTCCGAAATCCACGCAGGGCCCCTGGATGAGCGCGGCGTTCACGGGCACATCCCCGGCAAAGGCCACCACCTGGCCGGGGTGCTTGAGCCGCTGGCGGCCTTGGCCGCCGATGTCCAGAATGAGCCCCGGTCCCTCCAGCAGGGTCAGCAGGCGCACGCGGTCCGGGAAGCGGGAAAAGGGCCCCGAGGCCTCCACCCGCGCTGAGCTCACCCGCCACAGGAACGGATCCGAAAGGCTCGCTCCCGCAGGTTCGATGGCGATCTCAGTGGTGCTGCCGCCCCCGTCCTTCCAGGGCATGACGCGGTAATCAGAGGGGCGTAGATGCAGCATGAAGACAGCTTCTCATGGGGCGAAGAAGGAATGGAGCGGGTTGAATCGGAATCGTCAAGCGGATCACGGGTGCTGCTAGCATCCCCGCATGGTTCTGCGCAGATGCGGGCATCGGTGGCTGATCGGAGCGCTGGCGGCGCTGCTGCTGGGCGGAGCCTGTTCCCGCCCGCCCCGCCGGGTGCCAGAGCGCCCCCGGATGGCGCCCGTCTCCCCGCGCGTCCTGCAGCGTTTGGGCTACACCCTGCAGGCCGGCGCCTTCGCCAAGGTGGAAAACGCTGCCCGGTTTTCGGAAACCCTCCAGGCACAGGGGCTTGAGGCTGCCTACTACGCCTCGGGGGACGGCCTCTACCGGGTACGCTTCGGTGACTTTGCCACCAAGGAGAGGGCCCGGGCCCGGGGCGAGGCTTTGAAATCCGCTGGCGTGATCGAGGCCTTCTGGGTGGTGGCCCCGGATGGGTCGGCTCCGGCGGCCCCGGGACCAGTTCAGATGCGCCCCACAGATGAACGGGGCCTGCGGGCCAGCCTGGTGGAATCCGCCAAGGGTTACCTGGGGGTGCCCTACCTGTTCGGTGGCACCACGGAACGAGGTTTCGACTGCAGCGGCCTCACCGGAGCCGTGTACCGACTGAACGGGTTGAGGCTGCCCCGCTCCTCTCAGGCCCAGTTCGAGGCGGGTAACGCGGTGGATCTGGAGGAGGCGCGGCCGGGGGACCTCCTGTTCTTCGCCACAGGAGGTGGTGGCCGGGTGAGCCATGTGGGACTCTACCTGGGGCAGGGGGCCTTCATTCATGCCCCCCGTCCGGGCCAGAGCATTCGGCAGGATGACCTCGGGGACCGCTATTACCACAAGGCTTTGGTCGGCGTCCGGACATACCTTTAAGAAGGCAGTTTGCTTTTTTTTGGGCTGATCATCGTTTTTTTGAAAATTGATGGCAGAAAAGCCCTACACTGGCAGGTGCCCGTCTGTTGCACGGGTATCTAAAAGCGTTGCTGCCTCGCCTGGAAGGGACATCGCATTCATATCCAGGACGAAGAAAGCAGGAAAAATCATGGCTCAAGGCACCGTCAAGTGGTTCAACGCCGAAAAGGGTTTCGGATTCATCACCCCCGACGAGGGTGGTGCGGACCTGTTCGTGCATCACTCCGCGATCGAAACCACGGGTTTCCGCACCCTGGATGAGAATCAGCGCGTCAGCTTCAATGTGGGACAGGGCCAGAAGGGCCCCCAGGCGACCAACGTCACCAAGATCTAGTCCCTTACTGTTCAACTGAAGAAGGGCCTCCTCCGGGAGGCCCTTCTTTTTGGCATCCCTTTGGCGATGGTCCTCTGTCCCAGCCGCTGGCTGGGCGAGAGGTGCCCAATGGATCCTGGATACTATGTCGCCGCTGGCAGCTTGAAGGCCCGGGCCTTCCAGCTGGAGGTGGTGGCGAACAACCTGGCGAACGCGGCCACGGTGGGCTACAAGCCCGACCAGCCCTTCTTCGCCGTGTTCAACAAGGCCGCAGGCAGCGGCCGGAAGCTGCCCCTCAGCGGATACCTGAACGATGGTGTGGTCTTTGCCGAGACCGGCGTGATCACGGAGCAGGGCAACCTGCGGGCCACGGGGCGTCCTCTGGATGTGGCCATCGAAGGCAACGCCTTTCTGGCGGTCAGCACGCCTGGGGGCGTCCGGGTTACCCGGGATGGCCGCCTGCAGTTGGGTCAGGACGGCCAGCTCCAGGCCATGGATGGCAACCCGGTCCTGGGCAAAAATGGCCAGCCCATCAAAGTGGATCCCAAGAACGGCAACGTGTCGATTTCCACGGACGGCACCGTCCAGCAGAACGGCCAAGCCCTGGGCCAACTGGATCTGAAGGCCTACGAAAAACCGGGCGCTCTCAAGCGCGCCGGAGCCTTGCGCTTCGATCCCACGGGCGCCGCGGAGGCTCCTGTGAAGGGCACCGTCACCCAAGGGCATCTGGAGCAGAGCGCCGTGGACACGGCCTCCACCATGGTCGAGATGATCCGCCTCAACCGGCTTTACGAAATGAGCCTGAAGGTGGCCTCGACCCTCAGCAACGACCTGGATTCCCGTTCCATCAACGACATCGCCATCAGCCGTTAACCCTACCTTTCCACCCTTTTGATCAGGAGGTTCCCATGATGCGTGCGATGTGGTCGGCCGCGGCAGGCATGAACGTCCAGCAGTTCAACATGGACACCATCTCCAACAACCTGGCGAACGTGAACACCACGGGCTTCAAGAAGGCCAGGGCCGAATTCCAGGATCTGCTCTATCAGACCGTGAACCTGGCGGGCACCAGCTCCAGCAACACCAGCACCATTCCCGCCGGCATCCAGCTGGGCCATGGCGCCAAGCTGCAGAGCGTCATGCGGCAGTACAGCACCGGCAACATGCGGCAGACCACCAACCGCTTCGACATGGCCATTGAGGGCGATGGCTTCTTCCGCGTCACCCAGCCGGATGGCACCCTGGCCTACACCCGTGACGGCAGCTTTACCACGGACCAGAACGGCGCCCTGGTGAACTCCGCGGGCTATCTGTTGGACCCCCAGATCACCATTCCCCAGGATGCCCTGAGCGTGACCATCGCGCCCGATGGCACCGTGAGCGTCACCCAGACGGGCCAGACCCAGCCCCAGCAGGTGGGTCAGATCACCATTTCGCACTTCATCAACCCCGCGGGCCTGAATCAGCTGGGCCGGAATTTGATGCAGCCCACCCTGGCCAGTGGCGACGCCATCGACGCCACGCCTGGCACGGACGGTGTGGGCACCCTCAATCAGGGCTTCCTGGAAGTTTCCAACGTGGACGTGGCGGAGGAGATGGTGAACATGATCATCGGCCAGCGGGCCTACGAGGCCAACTCGAAGACCATCCAGACCGTGGACAACATGCTCAGCCTCGTGAACAACCTAAAACGGTAACCCCATGCGCACCGCGATCCTTCTCCTGTGTTCGGTGGCTCTCTTCGGCCAGGCCGCGCTCTCCCCGACGGAACGCCTGGCCGAAACGGCCCTGGCCTTCGCCCAGGCCGAAGCCGCGAAGCTGGGGGGCGAGCATAGCTTCAAGGTGGCCCAGCCACCGCGGATTCCGCCCGTGAGGCTCGGAGAACTGGCCTTCGAGGCGACCCACATCAGCAAACGTGAGCCCCTGGGCCGGTTTTTCGTGGTGGTGGCCTACAAAGTGGACGGTGAACGGGTGGGCGTGACCCGGGTGGATCTGGAAGGAAAGTGGGTGGGCACGGTGATGCGCGCCAAGGGGGATCTGGTCCGCCAGACCGAACTCACGGCGGAGCAAGTGGAACCCAGTCCCTTCGAAGGGGTTCCTCCCGAGGGTGCCCTGACGGAGATCCCCCAGGGCCAGCGCCTCATGAGATCCGTCGTATCCGGCAAGATCCTGACCCGGGCCGACCTGGAAGCGATCCCGTTGATCCAGTCCGGGGACAAGGTGCGCCTGACGGCCACCCACGAGGCCCTGACCATCACGGTGGAAACCACGGCCCGCAGCAGGGCGGGCCTGAATGACCGGGTCAGGCTGGAGGCGCCCGGCGCCCGGCGGCAGGTGACGGGCATCGTCACGGGACCGGGCCAGGCCCGGCTCTAGGAGCCCGTCCAACGTCATCGATCGGTGCAGCCCCCCACCCCTGACTCGGACGGGCTCCTAGACGCGAATCACAGGATCTTTGCTTGGCCGGAATGGCATTCGCCCGTATTCTTGATCCTTGCGCTAGGAGGAGCCCATGGCTCACGAACACGGTCCGGACTGCAACCACGATCACGACGATTCCTTCGAAATCGAAGTCGTGGAGCTCGAAGACGAGAACGGCGAGAAGGAAGAGTTCGCGATTCTTGAAGAGCTCGAATTCGAGAGCCGCAACTTCGCCATCCTCGCGCCCCTGGCCGAGCTGCAGGCCCAGGAGGAAGGCACCGCGGATCCCGAGGCTGGCCTGAGCCTGGAAATCTTCGAGGTCAAGGACGACATGTTCACGCCCCTCGAAGACGAAGAACTCGCCGAGCGTCTGATGAAGCACCTTGATGAGCAGGAGGCCAAGCTCAAGGCCGAGGAAGAAAAGGACTGAAGCCCCCTTTCGGGCAGAGCTGCACCGAAAAAGGCCCCCGGGAAATCCCGGGGGCCTTTTTCTGCGTCAGGATCCGTCGAAGGGTGGACCAGTGTCTTTTCTTCGTAGGTGGACCAGAACCTGGGCGGGATTTGGGGAAGGATGGGTTCGGGCTGCCTCTGGGGGGCTGTCCGGACATCCATTTTATTTCCTCGCTCCCGGAATGCGCCATGAACCGATCCCGCCTCCCCTCTCTACTCCATTCCTTTCCGAAACGCTCCCGGATGCGGCGCCAGTGGTGTCGCAGCCTGAGCGGAGCGTTGCTGCTTCTCGCCGCGTGGCACTGCGGGGGAAAGCCGGAACCCGGCAAGGCCTCTTACGCCGAGCCTCCGGCCACGCTCGCCATCACGGCACAACCTGAGAACCAGACGGTGGCCGCGGGGCAAGCGGCCACTTTCAGGGTGGCGGCGACAGGCGCGGCGCCGCTGAGCTACCAGTGGAAGAAGAACGGAACGGTCCTTGGCGGGGCCACCTCATCGAGCTGCACCACTCCGGCGACGACCGCTGCGGACAGCGGAGCCGCCTTTTCAGTGACGGTTTCCAACGCCGCGGGGCATGTGGACAGCCAAACGGCGACGCTCACGGTGACCGTCGCATCGGTAGCGCCCATCATCTGCGCCCAGCCTCAGAAACAGACCGTGGCTCAGGGCAAGACGGCCACCTTCAGCGTGTCGGCCTCTGGCACTGCGCCGCTAAGCTACCAGTGGAAGAAGAACGGAACGGTCCTTGGCGGGGCCACCTCATCGAGCTGCACCACTCCGGCGACGACCGCCGCGGACAACGGAGCCGCCTTTTCAGTGACTGTCTCCAACGCCGCGGGGCAGGTGGACAGCCAAATGGCGACGCTCACGGTGCTGCCGCCCCTTGGGGGCGGCCCTCCCCAGCCGATGCCCGTCATCAGCCGGGGCGTGCCGGCCTATGGGAGCGAGCCCAATCCATCCAGCGCGAACGACGATTCCTACGGCTCCGACTACAACGTTCCGCCGGGCGGATGGATCGCCTACGATTTGGACGCCGTGCCTGCCGCCCAGCGGGGGAACGTCCTCCTGGCCTGGTACAACACGGGAACCCCGCGCTTTGACAACGGCCACCCCTTCGCGCCGGAACCCACCTACGGGTTGATGACGGCTTACACCATCGAGATCCACCCCGATGCGGGGGCCACCCTGCCGGTGGACGGATGGGAACCGGTGCTCTCCGTTACGCAGAACGACCGGCATTCCCGGCAGCATGTCTTCGACTTGAAAGGCTGCCGCTGGATCCGCGTGAAAGTCGAAGCCGGCGATGCGCCTTCCTCCTTCAACCTGGATGTGTACGACGCCCGGCTGGGGACGGACGATTCCTGGCTCTTTCTCGGCGATTCCATCACCCAGGGGGCCATGATGCAGACCCCCGATATCTGGGGCAGCGGATCGGGAGATCCCAATGTCAGTGGCGCTTCAGCCTTCGCCCAATTGATCCATGCGGGGGCCCCGGCCTTCTTCCCGGCCCAGGAGAACGGCGGGATCGGAGGGATCAAGGCCTCGGACGCCCTCCCCCTGCTGGATGAGTGGCTGAAGGGTTTCCCGGGGCGCTACGTGGGGTTGAGCTACGGCACCAATGATGCCAACAGCGCCAACGACCTGGGCGCTGACACCTTCTACGAGATCATGAAGGCCATGGCGCTGAAAGTGGTCGCGGCGGGCAAGGTGCCGGTCATCCCGACCATCCCATGGGCCCGGGACGCCGCCTACGAGGATCACATACCAGCTTTCAACGCGGCCATCGCCCGGCTCTACCAGGATGTGCCTGCGATCCTGAGGGGGCCGGACCTTCACGCCTACTTCTCCGCCCACCGGGACCAGATCCGGGGCGACAATCTGCATCCCACGGCGGCCGGGTCGGCCGTCTACCGGAAGCTCTGGGCCGACGCCATGCTGGCCGCCGTGTATGGCGTCACTCCCGGGGTGTCGTAACCTGGATCCATGCTGGTGGATCCTATTTCGTTTCAAGGCCGCGTTTTGTTCCTCACCGAGGATCCGGGGAAGGTTGTCCGCCAGTTGGCCGGTGAGGATTTGGAGGCGGCGGAGGCCGTGCCCCTGCGGGACCAGATCAGCACCGATGAAATCACGCCGGCCTTCATCTGCTACCACTTCGACGGGAAGCTGGGGGACTTCTCCTACCTGGGCTTGAAGTGCGGCGACACGTTTCCGCTGAAGGAGGGCAGCGTGCGCGCAGGCGGGTTTTCCGTCAGCGTGGCGGGCAAGCGCAGGGGCAAGGGCAGCAGCCGAGAGGCCAGTCCGTACGCTGAATTGTGCGCAGGCATCCGTCTGGTCATCGCGGAGAGTTTCGAGCGCATCTACCGCCAGAATGCCCAAAACCTGGGCCTGCTCACCAGCACGGACTTCGGGCTCATCCCGCGCATCCGGCGCGGTGAGGCCATCCCCATGGCGGAATTCACCGCGGGCCTGGATGCGGTCACCGCCGGAATCGTTCAGCGCGGCGGCCTCTTTGCCTACAACGCGGCGCGGCTGGCAGGCGAGGTGGTGCCGCCCCTCCCGGAGCAGGCGCCGCGGCCCATGACCTATGCGGAGAAGCTGTTGGCCCGGCAGGCGGTGGTGGATGCGGCCCGGGGCCGGACCGGCCTGGCCTCGGTGAAACCCGGTGACGGCCTCTTCGTGCAGGCCCACTGGCGCTTCAGCCATGAGTACGTGACCCCCATGGCCGCAAGCTTTCTGGAGAAGGCCCTGGGGCCGGACGTGGCGCTGCGGGATCCTGGCAGCATCCTCGCCTTCCGGGACCACCTCACCTTCCTCCACCGCAGCATGAAGGCCGAGCACCGGGCCATGGGACTGCTGGAGGTGGCAGAGCGCCTGAAGCCGGTCCAGGAGGCCTTCTGCCTGAAGCATGGCATCCGGCTCCACGGCGAGCTGGCGGATGGTTCCGGCAGTGAAGGCATCTGCCACGCCATCATGGCGGAGCGCTACGCCTGTCCGGGCCAGGTGGTGGTGGGGACGGATTCCCACACGCCCCATGCGGGCGCCCTGGGCTGCCTGGCCTTTGGCGTGGGCACCACGGACATCGCCTGCGCCTGGGTGACGGGAGATGTGCGCGTCACCGTGCCCCCCACGCTGCGCGTGCGCCTGCGGGGGCGCCTCCGCCCGGGCGTGTCCGCCAAAGACATCGTGCTCCACCTCCTGGCCCGGCCCCTCATCCGGGAAGGCGGCGCCATCGGACACGTCATCGAGTACCTGGGCGAGGCCCTGGCGGACCTCGACACCGATGAACGCGCCACCCTCACCAACATGGCGGCGGAAATCGGCGGTTTCAGCGGGCTGGTGGCGCCGGATGCGGAGACGCTCCGTTTCATCCGCGAGCGGCGCGGCGTGGATATCACCCTCGAATCGTGGATGCGGGGCGACGAAGGGGCGGAGTACGCGCACACGCTGGATGTGGACTGCACCGAGCTCGGCCCGATGCTGGCCCGCCCCGGTGATCCGGGGAACGGCATCGCCCTGGCGGACCTGGACAAGCCCGTGCCCATCCACATCGCCTATCTGGGCAGTTGCACCGGGGGCAAGCGGGAGGATCTCCGGCGGGCCTACGAAGTGGTCCGCGCCGCCGCGGCCGAAGGCCGCCGCGTGCCCGAGGGCGTCCAGTTCTTCGTGCAATGCGGCAGCGAGGCGGTGCGCCATTACGCGGAAAAGCAGGGCTGGATGGCGGCCTTCGAGGCCGTGGGCGCCATCGTGCTGGGCAGCTCCTGCGGAGCCTGCATCAATGCGGGACCCGGCGTGTCCAACCACCCCGGCCAGGTGACCATCAGCGCCATCAACCGGAATTTCCCCGGCCGCAGCGGCCCCGGCCAGATGTGGCTGGCCAGCCCGGCTACCGTAGCGGCCAGCGCCCTGGCGGGGCGCATCGCGGGCGCCTGACTGAAACCCCGGGGCCCGCTAAGGTAAGGGTGGGCCTGCGGGCCATCTCGGAGGCTGTTCATCCATGCGAAACCCCCGCATATGCACCATGGCCCTTGCATCGGCTTGCCTGTTTGGGGAGGCGCCAAAGGAAGCCGCGTTCATCGAAGCGCCGAGGCCGAGGGTGCAGATGGATTCGCCGTCGGATCCCGATCGTTTCTCCAACCTGCCTAAGTTGGTTTTCGACGACGCAGGGCAAGTGGTCACCGCTCCGGCCCGATGGGATTCATCGGATTGGTTGAAGGCCGGGGGGGCGGTGCTGGCGCTGGGAACGGCCATGGCGCTGGACCGTTCCGCTGAGCAGGAGATGGCCGGGCGCCGCACGGCCTCTGCCGACCGCTTCGCCAAAGCCGTGCAGAATCTCGGCGGCACGCCCAGCGTGCTCATCGCTGGGGGCACCTGGCTGGCGGGCGTGGCCTTCAAGGATCCGGAGATCCGCGCCACCGGCGTCGATGCCATGGCCACCATGGGCATCGCCCAGTTGCTCCTGGCCCTTCCGCTCAAGGAGATCACGGGCCGCTCCCGGCCCGAGGCAGGCAAGGGCGCCCACGACTTCCATCCCTTTGGCGGCGGCCAATCCTTCCCCTCGGGGCACACCACCCAGGCCTTCGCCCTGGCCTCGGTCATTGCTGAGCACGCGGATGCGCCCTGGGTTTCCGGCCTGAGCTACGGCCTCGCCGGGCTCGTGGGCCTGGCCCGCATCGAGCAGCGCCAGCATTTCTTGTCCGACGTGGTGGCGGGCGGCCTCATCGGCACCTTCGTGGGCAAGACCGTGGTGCGGTACAACCAGGCCAGGCGTGGCGAGGCCGGATCCAAGGTGGCCATGAGCTTCACGCCGCTGATCCAGCCCGGAGGCTATGGAGTCAGCCTCGCCCTGAGGTTTTGACGCAGAGCGACCAGAGGAATGCGAGGAAGGTGCCTGCGGCGCCGAGGCTGAACACCAGCACGGCCCCGGCGGCGCAGTCCTTGGCCACCTTGATGGCTGGATGGATCTCGGGATGCAGATGGTCGAGGGTCTGTTCCAGGGCCGTGTTCAGGAGTTCGGCTCCCAGCACCAGTCCGCAGTTCATCAGCAGCAGGGCCCACCAGAGGGGCGCGGGGCGCGTCGCCGCGAGCACCACGACCACCCCGAGGGCCATCAGGGCCTGCGAGCGGAAGCTGGCCTCCTGCCGCCAGGCGCTGCGGATGCCCTGGAGGCTGTAGGAGAGGCGATGGTGGAAGGGCTGGTTCTTCATGCGGACCCTAGGGGAGGGAATCCCTCATTGTGACACCGGAGGTCCTGGAGCCCGGGGCTCCGCTTCTCGCGGAATCTGTGTGACTCTGGGAGGTCTGTGGCCTGACCTTCTTCTCCGAGCGCCCCATGTTTGATCCTGTCCTCGCCGCCCGCTATCGCGCCCTGCTTCTGACAGGCCTGGCGCGTCGAGGCGCGCCGATTTTGGAGTCCAGCCCCAGAGTCCTGGTGGTGGACGTGGCCCGGCAAAGGCTGGGTCTGATCGAGTCGGGCCAGCTGGTGTTCGAGGCGGTCATCTCCACGGCCCGGAATGGCCTGGGCTGCGAGGAGGGCTCGTACCGCACGCCGACAGGCTGGCATCGCATCCACGCACGCATCGGCGCGGGCGCGGAACCCGGCAGCGTCTTCCGCAACCGGGTGGCCACCGGCGAGGTCTGGCGCGGCGAGGCCCGGGAGGAGGACCTGATCCTCACCCGCGTGCTCACCCTGGATGGGCTGGAAGAGGGATGGAACCGCGGTCCCGGGCGGGATTCCCTGGAGCGCTTCATCTACCTGCACGGCACCAACCAGGAGGGGCAGCTGGGCACGCCCGTGTCCCACGGCTGCGTGCGCCTGGCCAATGCCGAGGTGCTCGACTTGTTCGAGCGGGTGGCCGAGGGCGACCTGCTGCTCATTGCCGAGGGAACGCCGGGGGATGGTCTGGGGCTGGGACGGTTGCATTTCGCGGGCGTGGGAGGCAGCGGCATGAGCGCCCTGGCCCAGTTCGTGGCCATGAAGGGCGGCCGGGCCAGCGGCAGCGATCGCAGTTTCGACCGGGGCCAGCGCGCCGGGGCAAGGGCCCAGCTGGAGGCCCTGGGCGTGATGATCCATCCCCAGGACGGATCGGGTTTGGAAGGAGATTGCTCGGCCCTGGTGGTGTCCACCGCCGTGGAGGAGGAGGTGCCCGACGTGGCCGCGGCCCGGCGCCTGGGCGTGCCCGTGCTGCACCGCTCGGAACTGCTGGCCCACCTGGTGGCGCGGCACCGAACAGTGGCGGTGACGGGAACCAGCGGGAAATCCAGCACCGTGGCCATGATCTTCGAGATCCTGCGCGGCGCCGGGCGTGACCCTTCCGTCATCACCGGCGGCGAGCTGGTGGCCCTGCAGCGGGAAGGCCTTTGGGGCAATACCTGGGCGGGGGCCTCGGACCTGCTGGTCATCGAGGCCGACGAAAGCGACGGTTCCGTGGTGCGCTACCATCCCGCCGTGGGGGTGCTGCTGAATCTGCAGCGGGACCACAAGGAGATGGATGCCGTGGCGGAGATGTTCCGTTCCTTCCGCGTCCAGGTGCGTGAAGCCGTGGTGGTGGGCGAGGCGGAGAACCTGCGGGAATTCGCCGAGGGGGGTGCGACCTTCGGATTTGGGGAAGGGGCGGATTTCCGCGCCGAAGGGCTTTCGCTTGGCCCGGAAGGCTCCGCTTTCCGCGTGGGAGGCGCTGACTTCCATGTGCCCGTGCCCGGGCGGCACAACGTCGAAAACGCCCTGGCGGCCATCGGAGCCTGCGCGGCGCTGGCGGTTCCTTTTGAAGCCATGACGGGGCCGCTTTCGGCCTTCCAGGGCGTGGCCCGCCGCTTCCAGGTGCTGGGGGCCGCGTCCGGCGTCGCGGTGGTGGATGATTTCGGCCACAACCCCGCCAAGGTGGCGGCCTCCATCCGGGCGGCCCGCCTGAGGTTGGCCCGGACGGGCGGGCGCCTGCTGGCGGTGTTCCAGCCCCATGGTTTCGGCCCCCTGAAATTCCTGCGCGCGGATTTCGTGGAGAGCTTCGCCGCCGAGTTGCACGCGCAGGACCGGCTCTGGTTTCTGGATGTGTTCTATGCCGGTGGCACCGCCGCCAAGGACATCAGCTCCAGCGATGTCGTCGGCGACCTGGCGGCGCGGGGCGTCCAGGCCGAGCATGCCCCTTCGCGGGAATGGCTGATGGACAGGCTCGCCGCCGAGGCCAAAGAAGGAGATCTCATCCTGGTCATGGGGGCGAGGGATCCCTCGCTGACGGATCTGGCCAAGGCCATTCTGGCGGCTTTGCCAGGCGGCGGTTCGAGGTAGCCTGGAGGCATGGAACCCTTCACCCTCCGCGCCGTCATGGCCGCGCTCCGGAAGCCGGAGTCGGGCTGCCCCTGGGACCTGAAGCAGGATCACCAGACCCTGGCCAAGTACCTCCGGGAAGAGGCGGCCGAGGTGCTGGAGGCCCTGGCCGCGCACCGGCCCTTCGACGAGGCCGCCGAGAGGCACCTTTGCGAGGAGCTGGGCGACCTGTGGCTGCAGATCGCCTTCCACGCCCAGCTGGCCGCGGACCGCGGCTCCTGGGACATCCACGATGTGGAGCAGATGGTGGTGGAGAAGCTGGTGCGGCGCCATCCCCACGTCTTCGGAGAAGTGGCCGTGGATGGCGCGGAAGACGTGCTCACCAATTGGGCTGCCATCAAGCGCGAGGAGAGGGGCCTCGTGGAAGCCGCCGAGCCGCGCCTGCTGGAAGGCATTCCGGCCACGCTGTCGCCCATGGATGAAGCCCTGGAGATCGGCCACCGCTGCGCCAAGGTGGGCTTCGAGTGGCCCGACCTCGAAGGCGTGCTCGACAAGGTGAAAGAAGAAGTGGCGGAGCTCCAGGCGGAATCCGATCCCGTGCGGGTGGAGGAGGAATTCGGCGACGTGCTCTTCAGCCTCATGCAGTGGGCGCGGAAGAAGGGGGTGGATCCCGACGCCGCGCTCCGGCGCCAGATGCTGCGCTTCAAGGGGCGCTTCCAGGCCGTGGAAGACGATGCCCGGGCCGCCGGAGGCTGGGAGCACCGGAACCTCGATCAGATGGAGGCGACCTGGCAGGCGGCGAAACGGAAGGGGAAGAGGTGATGCTTCTTCTGTGGCTATCGCGGCCAGGGGCTCAGCCGCCCCTGGGCTTCCTGGCGGTCTTTATTCCCCTGGTGTTTCTGGGAGCTACCTGGATCAGCAACCGCCTGATGGGGATCCCGGCCATGTACGAGGAATGGCCCGCGGACAAAACCGATCCCATCGAGCGGAACGTGGGCTGGCAACAGGTGGAATTCTGCCCCTTCCGTGGCCATTGCCCCATGTCCATCAAGTTTGGGCGGCGTTGCCTGCACCTCAAACAACCCTTTCCTTTCCAGCCGTTCTACTGGCTTGGCCCCGCTTCCATCCCCTGGAGCGAGGTGCGGCTGGAGAAGACGCTTTCGGACCGCCGGTGGGCCTTTCTCAGCGCAGCGGAATTCCGCCTGGGGGCGGACGGGCGGAAGATCCGCCTGTGGGGCAAGGTCGGGCGAATGCTGCAGGACGCGGTGCAAGGAAAGCAGGGCCAGGACGCTGCGGGGCCATCGCCCCAGGCAGGACCTGGAGCCATTCGTCCCAGGTAGCCTACGGGTTCGTCCGAGGTCAGGCGAAGATCCGCGACAACCCGTAGGCGACCACGGTGGAGGTGCTCACGCCGATGAGGCCCGGGATCATGAAGCTGTGGTTGAGCAGGTACTTCCCGATGCGCGTGGTGCCGGTGCGGTCCATGTTGATGGCGGCCAGGTCGCTGGGATAGAACGCGAAGAAGAAGTAGGCGTAGCTGGCCGGAATGAGGCCCAGCAGCAGCGGCGTGGGCAGGCCCAGGGCGTAGCCGAAGGGCAGCATGATGGTGAGCGTCGCGGCCTGGCTCTTCACAAAGGCCGACACGCAGAACATGGCGATGGCGAAGGTCCAGGGGGCGTGTTGCACCATGGCCTTGATGTTGGCGATGAGGAAGCCCTCGTTGGCCTTGATGAAGGTCTCGCTCATCCACGCGATGCCGAAGATGGACACCACAGCGATCATGCCCGCGATGAAGACGCTGGAACGGGCGATGTCGGGGGCTTTCACCTTGGTGGCGAAGAGGATGAATGAACCGAAGGCCAGCATGATGATCTGCACCACGGTGGTCATGGGCACGGGCTTGCCGCCCACCAGGGGCAGCAGGGCGGGTTTGAGCGCGATGACCACGATGCTGATCACGCCCGCGAAGAACAGCCCCACCGAGAGCTTGGCCGTGAAGGGGATCTCCATGCCCAGGGTGCTCACGCTGGCGTCCAGCGCCTTGGCGAAGTCCGGATCTTTCATCCGCTCCAGGAACTCGGGATCCTGGTCCAGCTCCTTGCCCCGGTTGTAGCTCCAGGCCGCCGCGGCCAGCACGCCGATGAGGCCCGCGGGCAGGGTGATGCGGATGATGTCGAAGAGGCCCACGGGGTGGCCGTTCTTGGCGGCCATGGCCAGGAAGGTGGTGACGGCGGCGGCCACGGGGCTGGCGGTGATGCCCATCTGGGAGGCCACGCTGGAGATGGCCATGGGGCGCTCGGGGCGGATGCGCGTCTTCAGTGCCACGTCCGAGATCACCGGCAGCAGCGCGTAGACCGCGTGCCCCGTGCCCACGCAGACCGTGAGCAGGAAGGTGGAAAGCGGCGCCAGGATGGTCACCTGCTTGGGATGGGCGCGGAGCACGCGCTCTGTGAGCTGCACCAGGTAGTCGAGGCCGCCCGCCACCTGCAGCGTCGCCGAGGCGGTGACCACGGCGAGGATGATGAGCATGACGTCGATGGGCGGCACACCCGGCGCCACCCGGAAACCCAGCACCAGAACAGCCACGCCCAGGCCGCCGATGAGGCCCAGGGCCACGCCGCCCTTGCGGATGCCGATGAGAATGGCGCCCAGCACCAGCAGGAATTGAATCCAGAACATCAGGGCAGGGGACATGTCCGGTTCTCCTTCATTCAGGATGGATCTGGGCTGGGGTGGAGGAAGCGTAACAGACGATGAACTCGTGAATGGCCCGGGAGATTCGCTTTTTTTAATTTCTTATGTGCGAGTCTACGCGAGATGGCGCCCGTGCGGACTGGAACCCGGGAATCAGAGGTAGGATGGCCTCGTGCTGCATCGCCTCATCTATTCCGACTGGGACAATCCCCCTGAATGCATGGCTTTTGAAGAGCCGTACGAGGAGGTTCTGGCCCGGATCCAGGCGCTCCTGCCGGGCATTCTGGCCCGCAAGGACGAGGCCCTGGCGTCCCCGGCCACCCTGCCGCCCGGCTACTGGGACGACTGCATCAGGCTCTACCTGCTGGCGCCGGCCCTGGTGAACATCGCCCTCAATTTCAAGGTGTGCGTGGAGCAGGGTCTGCCGTTGCATCCGACCTACTACTTCGAGATCACCGAAGCCACGCGATTCCAAGCCAAGTACCCCGGCCGAATGATCCTGCATGCGAACGAGTTCTTCGCGGCCTCCATCGAAGTGGCGCGAGCACTCTACGCCCTTGAGCCCGGCGCCGTGGCGCGGTTGGACCAGTTCGTCCAGAACCTGCCCGAAGTCGTTTCCGGCTTCATCTACACCAGCACCAAGGACAAGTACACCTGGCGCGCCTCGAATCCCGCGAAGATCAGGGATCTGGCGGACCATGTCCAGAAGCACCTGGCACCGGTCCTGATCGTGGGCGCGGCGCATGGATCCATCCTCTCGGGCCTCGTTCTGGCGAACCTCCTGAAGACTCCTCTCTATTTCATCCGTTTCTCCATGTTCAAGCGCAACGACCCGGCCCCCGTCATCGCGCCCAGCGACGTGGCCTTCCTGGGCGCTTACAGGGCGGGCCCCGTGCTGCTCTTCGACGAGGATGTCGCCAAGGGCACCACCCTCACCAAATTCACCGAAACGCTCCAGCCCTTCTTCCAGGAGTCCTACACCGCCAGCGTGCTGAGGCACGCCCTTTCACCCTGCACGCCCGATTTCGTGGGCCGTTCCTGGCACGACTAAGAGTGCCTGACATAACCCCGACGACCCCGTGGGGGTTTTGTTGGGCTCTCTAATTTCAGGATGCGACCTTGAGCCCACTTCCTTTCCACCTGGTCACCCTCACCCACCCCGAGTGGGAGCAGGCCCTTCATTGCGCCAAGCACCTCGGCGAGGACGCCCTGCCGGAATTGCGCCTGGATCTCTTTCCCGAGGCCGATCCCGAAGCCCTGGTGGATGCCCTGAGGCGGCGCTGCCTGGTGACCTGCCGGCGGGTCTCCGAAGGAGGCCGCTGGCCCGATGAGGATGAAGCCGGACGGATGGCCCGCCTCTTCCAGGCCCTCAAGGGCAAGCCCCAGTGGATGGATCTGGAGTGGGACCTGCCCATCCCTCCCGACATCCAGGCGGCCCGCACGCACCTGCGGCTGCTGCGCTCTATTCATGTGCCTCCTGAAACCTTCGATCTTGCGGAGCGTCTGGCGCATCTTCCTGAGGGCGACGCCTTCAAATGGGTGGGCTGGGCGGGCCGCCTGGGCGACAACGGCCGCCTGAAAGCGCCGCTGGCCTGGGCCCGGGATCACGGCCTCCGCCTGTCCGCCTTTCTCATGGGCCCCAAGGGCCTGCCCAGCCGGGCCCTGCAATCGGCCTGGGGCGGGGCCTTCACCTATGCCGCTCCGGACGATGGCCCCGCCGCCGCGCCGGGCCAATTGCCCCTGTCCGCCCTGCGGGCCTGGCGCAGCGCCAAGCTGCACCCCGGCCACGGCCTCTGCGGGGTCATCGGCGATCCCGTGCTGCACTCCCGGGGGCCGGCCTTCCATAATCCCCGTTTCCAGGCCGCCTTCAAGGATCTGCTCTACCTCCCGCTGGTCTGCGCCGAAGCCTCCGAGGCGCTGGAGGCGCTGGAGGCGCTGGAGGTTCTGGGCCTGAGCATCACGGCCCCCTTGAAGCTGGCGCTGCCCGAGGCTTTGGGCTTGCAAGGCCCTTTGAATACCCTTTGGCGCCGGTCGCCGGGCGCGCCCTGGCAGGGCGCCAACACGGATGCCGAGGCCTTTGAACAATCCCTGTCGCATTTGGAGCCCGGACCGGTGCTGCTGCTGGGCGAGGGGGGCGTGGCCCGCGCCAGCCGAGAGGTGCTGGAAAGGACGGGCCGGGCGGTGCTCCAGGCCTCGCGCCGCGCGCCGGCCACGCCAGCAGCCGTGGCGGCCTTCGCCCCCGTGGGCCTCGTGCAGGCGACCAGCCTGGGCATGAACGCCGAGGATCCAGCGCCGTTTCCTGAACTGCTGGAGGCCTCCCGGGCCAGTGCCCGGTGGGCCGTGGAATGGATCTACAAGGAAGACACCGCCTTCGCCCTGTGGTCCCGGGAGGCCGGCCTGCGGGTGGTGGCCGGAGCCACGCTCTTCGAGGCCCAGGCGGAGGCCCAGAGCCGGCGGTTCATTGAGGGGTGCGGGGGGTAGCCCGGGGTCTGGGGTCCGGAGTCTGGGGTCCGGAGTCTGGAGGTACGGCTTTTTGTGGCGGCGCTTTGCGCCGCACCAATGGTTGGCCTTTAGTCCGTTCGAGTGGGTCGGCGCCGAACTGAATCAACATCGCGCCGCATCGCGGCGCATCAGGGATCCTTACCTCCAGCCTCCAGCCTTCAGACTCCGGCCTCCAGACTCCGGCCTCCAGTTTCCCGCCTCCCGCCTCCCGCCTCCAGACTGCTTTTCACCCCCTTCCGCTGCTACCGTTCATCCCATGGACCTTTTGCTGGTCGAGGACAAGGACAGCTTCCGGCGCCTGTTGAGCCAGGCCCTGGCGGACACGGACTGGAACGTGAAGGCGGTGGCCGATCCCCAGGAAGCGCTGCGGGCTCTGGAGGAGGCGCCCTTCCACGTGTTGGTCACGGATCTGAGGTTGCCCGGCATGAGCGGCCTCGAGCTGATCCGTCGGGCCCGCCGCCTGCATCCGGCGCTGCGGGTGGTCCTCATGTCGGCCTTCGGCGAGCCCAGGGACATCGTGGAGGCCATGCGGCTGGGGGCCGACGACTTCCTCCCGAAACCCTTCGACCTGGACGCTTTCCAGGCCCTGCTGGATCGCCTCCGCGCCCTGGTGGGCGCTCCGCCGCCCGATCCCGCCGAGCCCTGGGTCGCCCATAGCCCTGCCATGCAGGTGCTGGAATCGGCCCTTCGCCAGGCGGCCACGGCCTCCCTGCCGGTGGTGTTCCGGGGAGAAGCCGGGTCCGGGCGGGGCCGTTGCGCCCGCCGCCTGCACACCCTCCGCCAGCCGGCGGCCCCCTACCTGAGCCTGGTGGCGGCCACGCTGCGGCCGGAGGGGCCCGATCCCCGCACCCTGAAGCTGTTGGAGGGCGGCAGCCTGCTGTTCACGGGGCTGGAGCACTTGTCCGCCTCCGCCGTGGACGCTCTGGCCCGGGCCATGGAGAGCGAGTCGGGCCGGCGCATCGCCTGGATAGGCAGTCTGGATGCCGGGGGCCGGCTGGCTCCCAGCATCGCCCAGCGCCTGGGCTCCCTGGAATTGCGGGTGCCTCCGCTCCGGGAGCGCCGGGAGGATCTGCTGACGCTCACCCGCCTGCTGCTCGAGCAGGCGGCCCGGCGGGAGGGGCGGCCTTCGCCCTGGCTGGAGCGCTCCGCTGAAAGGCAGTTGCTGACCCACGATTGGCCGGGCAACGTGCGGGAGCTGGAAGTGCTCGTGGGACGCACGCTGCTCTCCACGCAGGGCCAGGCCATCCGGGGGTTCCCGGGCCTGGGGCTGGGGCTGGCGGCGCCGCTGTGCTTGCCCTGGCCCGAATCCGGGGCCCTCGAAGGCATGTTGAAGGCCGTGGCCCATGGGGCCGAGTCCCAGCTGCTGCTGCGGGCCTTGAGCGAAGCCGCCGGCGATCTGCCCAAGGCGGCGGACAAGCTGGGGCTGACGGTGCGGACTCTGGCCCAGCGCTTGCGGGATCACGCCATTCCTCTGGAAGATGGTGATAGTCCGTCGCCTTGGAAGGCTCCATGACTCAAGTTCCGATGCAAACCACCGCCCAAGCTCCGCCCGTTCTCGTTCCCCCGGTCCGCGGCCAGGAGGGGGTCCGCCCGGCCGCGCGGGCCGGACTGGCGGCACTCCAGGCCGTGGTGGTGGGAAAGGAAGCCCAGGTGCGGCGGGCCTTCGCCACCATGCTGGCCGGCGGACACGTCCTGCTGGAAGATCTGCCCGGCGTGGGCAAGACCACGCTGGCCAAGGGCCTCGCCCGCATCCTCGGCGGCACCTTCCAGCGGGTGCAGGGGACCAATGATCTGCTGCCTTCGGACCTGCTCGGCGTCCACCTCTGGGATGCCAAGGAGCAGGGCTTCCGCTTCCAGCCCGGGCCCGTGTTCTGCCACGTGCTGCTGCTGGACGAGCTGAACCGAATCGGCCCCAAGACCCAGAGCGCCATGCTGGAGGCCATGGTGGAGGGCCAGGTCACCCTGGACCGCAGCACCCACAAGCTGCCCGAGCCCTTCTTCGTCATCGCCACGCAGAACCCGCTGGACCACGCGGGCACCTTCCCCCTGCCGGAAAGCCAGCTGGACCGCTTCTCCTGCACCATCCACCTGGGCTATCCCGACCGGGCCGCCGAGCGGCTCATCCTCACGGGCGGAGCCGGCGCCGAGCGCCTGGATTCCCTCACGCCTGCGCTGGATCTGGAGGGCTGGCGCCAGGCCCGCTGGGCGGTGCATCGCGTCCAGGTGGCCGAGCCGGTGCTGGACTATGTGGAGCGCATGGTGGAGCGCATCCGCTCCGGGGGCGGCTTCTGCTCCACCCGCGCCGCCAAACATTGGATCGGCCTGGCCCAGGCCGAGGCCTGGCTGGAGGGCCGTGACTTCATCACGCCCGACGATCTGCAGCGCACCCTCGCTGACACCATGGCCCACCGGGGCAGCCTCGATGACCGCCGTCTCAATCGCGGTGAGCGGCGGGAGCAGTTGACCCGCCTCCTGAAGGAAGTGCCGGTGGGGTGGGCGCCTTGAGACACGACGAGTCGGTCGGCCAGCTGGTGAGGGAGGCCCGGGAAGCGAAGGGCCTCAGCCGGGAGGATCTGGCCAAGGAACTCAAGCTGCCCATGCGCCACCTGGAGGCCATCGAGGCGGATGATTGGGTGTCCCTGCCGCCGGGCCGTCCCCGGCCCCTGGCCCGCCAGTTGGCGGACCGCCTGGGCGTCGATCTGGAATTCCACACCGGGGCCTTCCAGATCGTGCCCGGCGTCCGGGAGCTGGATCCTCCGGATCCCCGCCAGGAACGGCTGGAGCGGGTGGTGATGGGCATCCTGACAGTGGCCTCGGTGCTGGTGGTGCTCTGGCTGGTGGTGCCTGGGCCCAGCCTGGGCCGCAAGCCCGCGCCCAACCCCCTCGCCGTCCTGAGCAAGCCGACCCTGCCGCCGCCTCCGGCGCCCTCGGCCTCCCCCTTTCCGGTGCTGGGCGAGCTGCTGCCCGAGGCCCCCTTGAACGAGCAGGGGGCTCTGGTGAGCCTGCGCGCCATGGACACCTGCAACGTGCGGATCGAGCCGGAGCCCAGTCAGGGCGGCCAGCTGCTCGCGCGCACCCTGCGCGTGTCCGAGCCCTGGCGGCTGCGGGTGAAGGGCCCCTTCACGGTGCAATTGGACAATGCTGGAGTCGTGAACGTGGAAGTGGCGGGCCGCCGCATCGCCCACGGACAGAGCGTCGGCGAAACGTGGTCGGGCCGCTTCGATGCCGAAGGCCGATGGCTTCAGCCCGCCCTGCCGAGCCTCCCGGAAGGGGCGCCACCACCCGATGACGATGAAACCGAAGGCGGAACCAAGCCATGACCATGCATCCCATTGTTGACCGCTTCCTGAAGGGCGACCTGCCCGAGCCCATGGCCATGGCTCTGGTGGGCGGCAGCCTTCCGGTGCCCTCCCTGGATCTGATGCAAGCCCTGGCCCACGCCGCCCTGACTGAATCGAAGTACACCCAGAGGGCCCTGGATTTCTTCGCCACCATGCCGGAATCCATGGTGACCGGCGCGGTGGCCGAACCCATGGATCCGCCGCATCCTCTGCAGCTGGTGCTCTGCCACCGCAAGGAGCCGGCGCTGGTGGAGACGGCCCTGCTGAACCCCAGCTTGACGCCCGACATCGTGGAAGCGTCGGTGCCCAGCCTGCCAGGCAGCTCCCTCGAGATCGTGCTGAACAACCAGAAACTCTGGATGCAGCGCCCCCGCATCCTCGACCTGCTGGAAGAACACCCCGGAGGCGAGTACGTCGTCAAGCGCCGAGTGAACGAGTACCGCTTCGACATCCTGCGCCTCATTCCTGAGGAAGTGAAGCAGGAGCGGCTGGAGATCATCGACGAAGTGGAGGCCGGCCGGCTGGACCGCGCCTGGTCCGAACTGCCGCTGCCCAAGGAGAAAACCAAGGAGGAAGCGGACGCCGAAACCGAAACCGAGGAGATGGCCGCCGAACGTCGGCTGCAGGAGATGCGGCCGCCCCTCGACGACGAAGGCAACGAGATCAACTTGACCCTCACCCAGCGGGTGATGCGCCTCAGCACCAACCAGAAGATCATGCTGGCCATCAAGGGCGGAAAGGAGGAACGCACCCTCCTCATCCGCGAAGCGAACCGGCTCATCCAGGTCAACGTCATCCGCAACGGCCGCATCGGCGAAGGCGAGGTGGCCTACATCGCCCAGATGCGCACCGTGAACGAGGAAGTGCTCCGCATCATCTCCAACAGCCGTGAATGGATGAAGAAATATCCCATCACCAAGGCGCTGGTGATGAATCCCCGCACCCCGCTGCCCGTGGCCCTGACCCATTTCAAGCGGCTCTACGAAGCCGACATGAAACTGCTCATCAAGGACCGCAACGTGCCCGAGCTGCTGCGCCGGGAGGCCAAGCGCCTGGTGGAGATGAAGGCAAAGGGCAAGAGCTGAGCGTTTCGAGGTTCAGGGCTCGGCCCAGCAGGCGCCTTGTTCGGTGAGCAGCTCGCGCAGCACCGAGCGGTGGCAGTGGGCCTCATCCTCGCAATAACACCCCACCGAGAAGTCCCCGTGATGGGAGAGTGCGGCCAGCAGGGCGATGGCACGGCTGTTGTCCGGCGCGGCCATCTCGGCCTTGTATGCCTTGGTGAAGGCGGTCCATTGCGCCGGCGTGGAGGCGGCCTGGCCCAGCTTCATGGTCTCAGGGCTGGGCGACAGATTGGGAAACCAGACGTCGTACCAATTCTGCGCGGCGAACTCGCTCTTCGGCACGCCCCGGGGAGGGCGGCGCACCGTGCCGATACGCGTGCCTTCGCCTGCCTGCCTCGGGCTTCCCAGCCGGACCACGCGCAACGCCATGAGAACTCCTTCGTGTGGTTGGCCGCCTGCCGCGCCGGCCAGGCCTACTGAAAGAGGAGGTAACCCCGGGCCCGGGCCGGCGCCAGGGCTGGATAGGGCAGCAGGGGCAGGTCCAGCCTGGGCCTGCCCAGGGAGGCTTCCAGGGGATTGGAGGCCGTCAGGGCCACCACCCGCGCCTTCTCGGCGCTGTTCCACCGCGAAATGAGAGGCATCCTCACTTCAAGCCCCTTCGGCGGCGCAGGCCGCGGCACCAGCACCTCGGAAGGCTCCGCCGAGGCCAGGCAACTGAGGGCAAGAAACAGGAACAACCGCATGGATCGCCTCCCCGGTCCGGCCCAGCCGACCCGATGCCGTTGAGGGTGTCGGTCCGGCCCCGATGCGTCAAGAGACAATGGCGCGGATGGTGTGAACGGCTACCTGCCAGCGATTCAGCGATTTCAATCCCCGCCGATGCTTCTCCAATGCAAAAGGCCCGCTGGCGCGGGCCCTTTGCATTGGAGCGGGCGATGGGGATTCCCTCGCCCTGCCAAGGCAGGACTCGGGCCGCGCGAATCGCTGGCACGCCGCTGATCCCCGGCAACAGCCCGCTGGACTGCCGCCGAGGGCGGCTACCTGCCAACGATTCAGCGATTTCAATCCCCGCCGATGCTTCTTCAATGCAAAAGGCCCGCTGGCGCGGGCCCTTTGCATTGGAGCGGGCGATGGGGATTGAACCCACGACATCAAGCTTGGGAAGCTTGCGTTCTACCACTGAACTACGCCCGCGGCAGGCACCCATGCTAGCGCAAGTGGGGCCCCGGGGCCAAGTCGGGAGGCCTGGGGCGGAATGGCCACTCTTTATCAACCTTTGCTGGGCATCCGATAGGGGTGGGGTCTGCCTTGGCGACGGTACCGGGCACGAGGGTTCCGCCGGAAGGGCCGGTCCCGCCTGAGGGAGTGTGTCGATGCCCATCGGACCCCGCTTGATCCCCACACCCCAGGCCGGCGGCCTGGACGCCCCCGGCATTATCGAGGCCTTCGCCCATCGCATGATGTATTCCGTGGCCAAGGAGCAGCACACCGCCAGCGATTTCGATGTGTACCAGGCCCTGGCCTTCGCCGTGCGCGACCGGGTGATGGAGCGGTGGTTCCAGACCCAGAGCACCTACTACCACCAGGACGCGAAGCGGGTCTACTACCTGTCCCTGGAATTCCTGATGGGCCGGGCCCTCGGCAACAACGTGATCAACCTCGGCGCGGGGGATGTCTATGCGGAGGCCATGCGGAAGCTGGGCTTCCGGCTGGAGGACATCGCCGAGCAGGAATGGGACGCGGGCCTGGGCAATGGCGGCCTGGGGCGTCTGGCCGCCTGCATTCTGGATGCGGCCGCGACGCTCGAACTGCCCTTCTACGGCTACGGGATCCGCTATGAGTACGGCATCTTCCTCCAGAAGATCATCGACGGGCGCCAGGCGGAGTTTCCGGACGGCTGGCTGCGCTATGGGAATCCATGGGAGATCCAGCGGCCCGACGCCATCTTCCCCGTGCGTTTCTACGGCCATACCCACGGCCACATCGATGCGGAAGGCCAATACCGGGTGGCGTGGAGGGACACGCAGGAAGTGTGGGCCATGGCCTTCGACACGCCCGTGGCCGGCTACCGCAACGGCACCGTGAACACGCTGCGCCTGTGGTCTGCCAAGTCCAGCCGCGAGTTCGACCTGGCCCACTTCAACTCCGGGGAGTACGTGCGGGCCGTGGAGGACAAGACCCTTTCCGAAAACATTTCGAAGGTGCTCTACCCGGCCGACGACCAGAGCGCGGGCAAGGAGCTGCGCCTGAAGCAGCAGTATTTCTTCGTGTCGGCCACCCTCCAGGATGTGGTGCGCCGCTTCAAGAAGCGGCCCGCCTGGCATTGGGAAGAGCTTCCGGACAAGGTGGCCATCCAGATGAACGACACCCACCCGGCCCTGGTGGTGCCGGAGCTCATGCGGGTGCTGGTGGATCAGGAAGGGCTGGGCTGGGACCAGGCCTGGTCGCTCACCCAGCAGGTCTGCGCCTACACCAACCACACCATCTTGCCCGAGGCCATGGAGGTGTGGCCCATGGACCTCTGGCGCCGGCTGCTGCCCCGCCATGTGGAGATCGTCGAAGAAATCGACCGGCGTTTCCGGTTGGCGGTGCGCGAGCGCTATCCCTTCGACGACGCCAAGCTGCAGCGTCTGGCCATCGTGGACAATGGCCACAGCGTCCGCATGGCCAACCTCGCGATCGCAGGCAGCCACTCGGTGAATGGCGTGGCGCAGCTCCACACCGACATCCTGAAATCCTCCACCTTCGCGGAGATGAATGAGCTGTTCCCGGGCCGCATCAACAATAAGACCAATGGCATCACGCCAAGGCGGTGGCTGCTGAAATGCAACCCGGGTCTGGCTTCGCTGGTGACCGAGGCCATCGGCGAGGGCTGGATCAAAAACCTGGACACCCTGCAGGGCTTGAGGCCCTTCGCCCGGGACGCGGCCTTCCGGGAGCGCTGGATCCAGATCAAGCGGTCGAACAAGGAGGCCCTGGCCGGGTGGACCGAACGGCATGAAAGCATCTGCCTCGATCCCGGCTTCCTCTTCGACGTGCAGGTGAAGCGCATCCATGAGTACAAGCGGCAGCTCCTGAACCTGCTGCACGTGGCCACGCTGTGGAACCGCTTGAGGGACGGCATCGACACTGGCGCGCCGCGTGCAGTTCTCATCGGCGGCAAGGCCGCGCCCGCCTACTGGGCGGCCAAGCAGATCATCCACCTCACCCATGCCATGGCCCGGGCCATCCAAGCCGATCCGGCGGCCCGGGGGCGCCTCAGCCTGGCCTTCCTTCCCAACTACCGCGTGTCCCTGGCGGAGCTGGTCTTCCCCGCGGCGGAGCTGTCGGAACAGATCTCCACCGCGGGCACCGAGGCTTCGGGCACCGGCAACATGAAGGCGGCCCTCAACGGCGCCCTCACCATCGGCACCCTGGACGGCGCCAATGTGGAGATCCGCGAAGAGGTAGGCGAGGCCAACCTCTTCATCTTCGGCCACACGGCGGAGGCCATCGTGCGTCTGCGCGACGGGGGCTACCGCCCCAGGGATTGGGCCCAGGGCAATCCCGAACTGCGGCGCGCCATCGACACCATCACCGCGCTCGAAGGCGGCCTGTTCCAGCCCTTGGGCCAGGCCCTGCTGGATTCCGACCACTACTTCCATTGCGCCGATTACGCGGCCTACCTGGAAGCCCAGGAACGGGTGTCGGCCACCTACGCGGATCCGGCCGAATGGGCCCGGAAGTCCATTCTCAACGTGGCGGGCATGGGAAAATTCTCCATCGACCGCACGGTAAGGGAATACGCTCGAGAGATCTGGGAAGCGCCCTTCGTACCGGTTCCGCTCCCCTGATCCACCTTTCGCAAGGAACGCCGCCATGTCGAACAACATCCGTCGCATCGCCATTTCCACCGGTGGCGGCGACGCCCCGGGCCTCAACGCGGTGATCCGCGCCGTGGTGATCGCGGCCGCCAACCGGGGCTGGGAGTGCTACGGCATCCGCGAGGGCTTCAACGGCATCCTGTTTCCCGAACGTTTCGCCGAGGGCGGGCTCATGCGCCTGACGCGGGAGCGGGTCCGCGGCATCGGCCACCTGGGCGGCACCATCCTGGGCACCACCAACAAGGGCAATCCCCTGCATTTCCCCATCAAGATGCCCGACGGCACCCTGCGGGAAGTGGACCGCACGGATGAAATCCTCGAGTTTTTCGCCCGCAAGGAGCTGGATGCCCTGGTGTCCATCGGCGGGGACGGCTCCCTCACCATCGCCAACGTCCTGCATCAGAAGGGGCTGAAGGTGGTGGGCGTGCCCAAGACCATCGACAACGATCTGGACAAGACCGCCACCACCTTCGGCTTCGATTCGGCGGTGGCCTTCGCCACGGACTGCGTCGACCGGCTGCACAGCACCGCCGAAAGCCACCAGCGGGTGATGGTGGTGGAGATGATGGGCCGCTATGCGGGCTGGATCGCCCTGAATTCGGGGATCGCCGGCAGCGCCCACGCCATCCTCATCCCGGAGATCCCCTTCGACCTGGAAAAGGTGGCGGCCAAGATCCGCCAGCGCGACCAGGAAGGCCGCATGTACTCTCTGGTGGTGGTGGCCGAGGGCGCCAATCCCGCCCATGGACACCGGGCGGTCATCGAACAGGCGGGGGTGGGCCATGCCGAACGGCTGGGCGGCATCGGCGACTGGGTGGCCAAGTCCCTGCAGGCGCTCACAGGCAAGGATTCCCGGGTGGTGGTGCTGGGGCACCTGCTGCGCGGGGGCAGCCCCACCAGTTTCGACCGCCTGGCGGCCCTGCGCTTCGGCGCGGCCGCGGTGCGGGCCCTGGATGCGGGCCACAGCGGCGTCATGGTGGCCCTGGCCTTCCCGGATGTGAACTACGTGCCCCTGGAGGAGGTGGCGGGCCGCATGAAGGCCGTGCCTCTGGATTGCGACATCCTGCAGACAGGGCGCGACTTGGGGATCTGCTTCGGCGATTCGTGACAGCCAGGGTGAAATTCCCTTTCGCAGAGAACCACCGGCTTGGATAGCCTGGAAGTTGGTCTACTCGGAGGATCCATGCCCGTCGTCAATCCCGCCCAGTACGTCAAGATGCTGGAAAAAGCGAAACAGGGGAAATTCGCCTACCCGGCCTTCAACGTCACTTCGACGGAGACCGCCAACGCCGTGCTGCTGGGCCTCAAGACCGCCGGAGCCGACGGCATCATCCAGGTGTCCACGGGCGGGGCCGAGTTCATCAGCGGCCTGGGCGTGAAGGACATGGCCAAGGGCGCCATCGCCCTGGCGGACTACGTCCACTACATGGCCCAGCACTACGAGGTGAACGTGGCCCTGCACACGGACCACTGCCACCCCAAGTACCTCGAGACCTTCGTGCTGCCCCTCATCGCCGAAACCGAGGCCCGGCGTGCCGCGGGCCGCCCGAACTTGTTCAATGCCCACATGTTTGACGGTTCGGAGCTGGGCCTGTCCGACAACATCGCTCGTTCCTCCGAGCTGCTGAAGCGCTGCGCCGCCAGCGAGATCATCCTCGAAGTGGAAATCGGGGTGGTGGGCGGCGAGGAAGACGGCCACGACACCAGCAACGTCGGGAAGGACAAGCTCTACACCACGCCCGAGGACATGGTGGCCACCCACTCGGCCCTGGCCCCCCTCGGCCGCTACATGCTGGCCGCGACTTTCGGCAATGTGCACGGCGTCTATAAGCCGGGCAACGTGGTGCTGAAGCCCAGCATCCTCCGCGACGGCCAGGCGGCCATCGCCAAGGCCTGCGGCGGCGCCAGCTCCCTGCTGGTCTTCCACGGCGGTTCGGGCTCCAGCCTCGAAGAGATCCACGAGACTCTGGACTACGGCGTCGTCAAGATGAACATCGACACCGACACCCAGTACGCCTTCACCCGCGCCATCGCCGACCACATGTTCAAGAACTACGACGGCGTGCTGAAGGTCGATGGCGAAGTGGGCAACAAGAAGACCTACGATCCCCGCCCCTACATGAAGAAGGCCGAGCAGAGCATGGCCGACCGCGTCATCCGCGCTTGCAACGATCTGCGCTGCGCCGGCAAGGCCATGGGCAAGATCTAAAAAAGGAATTCGCCACCAAGCACCCCGGCCACGCGGCCGGGGTGCTTGGTGGTGATCTTTTGGGGTCAACCCAGGTAAGCGGCGATCACCCGTTCATCGCGGCTCAGCTCGGCGGGGGTGCCTTCCACGGCGATGCGGCCGCGTTCCATGACGTAGGCGTAGTCGGCCACTTCCAGGGCGCTCTTGGCGAACTGCTCCACCAGGAGGAGGGTGATGCCCTCTTCTTTCAGACGGCGGATGGTGCGGAAGACTTCCTGCACGATGACCGGCGCCAGGCCCATGGAGGGCTCGTCCAGCAGCATGACCTTGGGCCGGGCCATGAGGGCGCGGCCAATGGCGAGCATCTGCTGCTCGCCACCGGACAGGGTCCCCGCCGCTTGCTTGGTACGGTCCCGCAGGCGGGGAAACAGGTCGTAGACGCGATCCAGATCCGCCCTGGCCCGGGCCCGGAAGCCGAAGAAGCGGGGCAGGTGGGCGTAGGCGCCCAGGAGCAGGTTGTCCTCCACCGACAGCGGGCCGAACACCTTGCGGCCCTCAGGCGCGTGCGCCAGACCCAGGCGCGCGATGCGGGAGGCATCCAGGCCCTGCACTTCCTTGCCGTCCAGCAGCACCCTGCCGCGGCTGGGCTTGAGGCCGCCCGAGATGGCGCGCATGGTGGTGGTTTTTCCCGCGCCGTTGGCGCCGATGAGGGCCACGAGGGCGCCCTGTTTCACGGCCAGGGTGGTGCCGGTGAGCACTTCGCTGGCGCCGTAGCCCGCATGGAGATCTTCCACCTGTAGCATGGCTGGCTCCTTCATGCGGGCTCTGGCACAGGCGCGCCAGAAGGATCAGACGTGCCGGAAGGGCCGGGTTCGGGAGGCTGGCCCAGGTAGGCTTCCATCACCCGGGGATCGCGCTTGACCTCGTCGGGGCTGCCTTCGGCGATGACCTTCCCGCCATCCAGCACCGTGACGGTGTGGCAGAGCTCGCTCACCACGTCCATGTGGTGCTCGATGAGGATGATGCTGATGCCGCGCTTGTGGATCCGCTTGATGATCTCGATGAGCTGCACCACGTCTGGATGCGCGAGACCCGCGGCAGGCTCGTCCAGGATGAGCAGGTCGGGCTTGCGGGCCAGGGCCCGGGCCACTTCCAGGAAGCGCTGGGCGCCGTAGGTGAGATCCTTGGCCCTGGTGAGGGCCTGGTCCCTCAGGCCGATGCGGTCCAGCAGGCAGAGGGCGTCGGCCTGGGCGCGGCGTTCCTCCTGGCGCGCCAGGCCCAGCAGCACCATGGGGAGGGGGCTTCGGTACACGCCCTTCAGCGCCACCATCACGTTTTCCAGGGCCGTGAGTTCCCCGAAGAGCTGCAGGTTCTGGAAGGTCCGTGCCACGCCGGAGCGCGACACCCGGAAGAGGCTGCCGGTGGGCAGGGCCCCGCCCCGCAGCAGGACGCGGCCCGAGCTGGGCGTGTAAAGCCCCGAGATGACGTTCACCACGGTGCTCTTGCCCGAGCCGTTGGGCCCGATGAGGCCGTGGATGGTGCCGGAGCGGACGGTCATGGACAGGCCGTCCACGGCCTTCACGCCGCCGAAGTGGCGCCTGAGATCCTCCAGCACCAGCAGGGGCGCACCGTCAGCCTCGTGGGTAGGCAGGATGGTTTCGATGTCGGAAGGCTTGGGCAGGGGCGCCTGGGGCACGCGAAAGAGCTTGGCCAGGAAGAGGGAGAGGAAGCCCATGAGGCCCTCGGGCAGGCCCACGACCACCGAAAACAGCATCAGGGCGAAGATGGCCTTGCGCCAATCCTCGGTGTTCTCCACCAGCAGGCCGCCCACCACCAGAAGGCCCATGGCCGCCACCGGAGCCAGGGCCTGGAAGGGGCGGGTGATCTTCTTCACCAGACCCCTCAGTCCCGCGGCCAGAGCCAACGCGAACCCGGAGGCCGAAAAGATCTGGAAGAGGAGGCGATTCGACAGAAGGTTGGGCAGCAGCACGATGACCGAGGCGCCCACGAAGGCGCCCCAGAGGCTCTTGCGGCCCCCCAGCACCACGCCCAGCAGCAGGATGATCATCAGGTCGTAGTTGAAGCTTTGCGGCTGGAGATACTGGAAATTGAAGGCGTAGAGGCCGCCGGCAAGCCCGCCCAGGCCCGAGCCCAGAGAGAAGGCCGCGACCCTGTGGCGGTAGGCGCCCACGCCCATGGCGTCCGTGGCGATGGGGCTGTCGCGCAGGGCCTCGAAGGCGCGGCCCCATTGGGACGAGAGCATGTTGCGCATCAGCATCCACACCAGGGCCATCAGGGCCAGGCAGAGCCAGAAGAACAGCGGCGGGGTGAGCGCGTGGCCGAACACCGGCGGGCGGCTGAGGCTCAGGCCCTGGGCGCCTCCGGTGAGGCTTTCCAGCTCGTTCAGGGCCGTGGTGCTGAGAGCGGCGAAGCTGAGGGTCGCCAGGGCGAACTGGGGCCCTTCCAGGCGCAGAGCGGGCAGGGCTAGCAGGCCCCCCAGCAGCAGGCCCACGGCCATGGCCGCCGCCAGCGCCGGTCCCATGCCCAGGCCCAGCTTGGTGACCGCCAGGCCCGCCGTGTAGGCGCCCAGGCCCAGGAAGGCCACGTGAGCGAGGTTCACCTGGCCCAGGTAGCCCACGGTCACGTCGAGGCCGATGAGCAGGATGCCGTAGATGGCCAGCAGCGTGAGCAGGCCCAGGGCGTAGGGGTTCACCACCAGTAGCGGGATGGCGGCCAGGGCCGCGAACACGATCAGTTCGGCGCCGCGGAGGAGCAGGATCCGGCGCATGTCACACCTTCCGGATGGCGGCTTTGCCGAAGACGCCCGTGGGGCGTACGGCCAGGGCCAGGATCAGCAGCAAGAGGCCCGGCGCCTCGCGCCAGCCGCTGCCCAGGTAGAAGCTGGCCAGGCTTTCCAGGGCCCCCAGGAACATGCCGATGAGCACCACGCCGAAGCCTGAATCCAGGCCCGCCACCACGGCCACGGAGAAGGCCTTGAGGATGAGCGCCGAGGCCATGGTGGGGCCCACGGTGGTGATGGGGGAGACGAGGATGCCCGCCAGGGCCGCCACGGCGCCCGAGAGCGCGTAGGACAGCATGACTGTCCGGGTGGCGGAGATGCCCATGAGCTCGGCCGCATCGCGATCCGCCGACACCGCCTCGAAGGCCTTGCCCAGCAGCGTGCGGCGCTTGAACAGCTCGATGGCGCCCATGATGGCCAGCACGCCCACGGCCACGGACAGTTCCAGCCGCGTCACGTCCACGCCCAGCACATGGATGGGATCGGCCGATATCGGGGTGGGGAAGGGGCGGTCGTCGCGGCCCCAGAGGTTCTCTGCGGCGGAGAAGAAAAAGAGGCCGAGGATGATGGTCAGCAGGATCCAGCCTTCACTCTTCTGTTCCAGCGCCAGGCGCACCCCGGCCCGCTCCACCGCCAGGCCCATGAGGGCGCCGAAGAGGAGGCCACCGGGGATCATGGCCCAGTAGGGCAGGCCCAGGTTCATGAGGGTGAGGCTGAAGAAGGCCGACACCATCACCAGCTCGCCCTGGCCGAAGTTGATGCTCTTGCTGGTGGCGTAGGTGAGCTGGAAGCCGTAGGCGATGAGGGCGTAGACCAGCCCCATCAGGGCGCCGCTGACCGCCATCTGTCCGATGATCGAAGGGTTCATGCGAGCTCTGTCCTGAGTGGTTGAAAAGCCCGGGGGGCCGCAGCCCCCCGGGTTCAGGGAAGGAGGGGGCTACTTCTTCTTCGGCGCCGCCTTGGTTTTTGCCGGCGTGGTTTTGGCCGGCGTGGCCGTGGTGGCCGACTTGCGCAGGCGCTCCCGGTCGGAGTCGTTGCCGAAGACCACGCGGCCATCCTTCACCATGCCCATGACCACCTGTTCGCGGCGGAAGGCCTCGTGGGTGGTCACGTCGGCGGCATCCCACTTGGTGTAGGGGTGGTTCCAGGTGGCGATGACGCCCTGCACGGGCTCCTTCAGATCCTCGAGGGCCTCCTTCACCTTGCGGGTGTCGGTGCTGCCCGCCTGCTTGATGGCGGCGGCCATGAGATACACGGCGTCGTAGCCCTGGGCGGCGGCCACGGGCGAAGGGATGCGGCCCACCTTGAAGGCTTTGTGGTAGCCGTCGATGAAGGCCTTGGCCTTGGGAGTGATGGGTTCTTCGATGAAGGTCTGGGGCATGAGCGTGCCATTGCCGTTCTTGCCCGCGTTGTCGATGTAGTTGGACATGGAAAGCGTCCAGCCACCGATGAGCGGCACCTTCATGCCGATCTTGGCCATGCCGTTGGAAATGGCCGCCAGTTCGGGGCCGATGCCCCAGATGAGGATGGCCTGGGCTCCCGCGGACTTGGCCCGCAGCAGCTGCGCGGTCATGTCCTTGTCGCCGATGTTGAACTTCTCCTGGGCCACCACCTGAAGCTTGTCGCCCTGCTTCTTGATCTGGTCCAGCATGTCGTCGCGGCCCGAGACGCCGTAGTTGGTGGAATCGAACACCACGGCCACCTTGGCGAACTTCCGGTTGATGGCTTCTTCCACCACCATGGCCGCCTGGATGCCGTCGTGGGCCGCGAAGCGGAAGATGGAGCTGTCCTTGACGCCCGCCCTATCTTGCTTATTGGCCCACTGCGTCATGGATGCGGAGCCCGCTGCCGGGCAGATGATCTTGGTGACGCCCTTCTCTTGCAGGTGCTTGTCGCCCGCCAGGCAGACGCCGGTGTTCACGGTGCCGATGACGCCGGCCAGATCGCCCATGGCGGCCAGTTCCTGGGCGATGAGGGCGCCGCGTTCGTTCTTGGCTTCGTCATCCCTTTCGATGGCCTCGATCTTCATTTTCCGGCCGCCCACCTGGATGCCGCCGGCGGCGTTGATCTCGGCGATGGCCAGTTTGGCCCCGTCCCGCGTGGATCCACCCATGGGCGCGGAACCGCCGGTGAAGGGGCCCGTGATGGCGATCTTGACGGTGTCTCCAGCCTGGAGGCCCAGGGCCGCAAGCAACAGCGATCCGTAGACGGTCTGCCTGAACATTCGGTCCTCCTTGGAGGGATATGGATGGAAAGGATGGGTTGGCCGCAAGCATAGCCCCGCCCACGCCTGCCGGGAAGGCGCATCGACCGAGGCCCGCTCCGGCCTCAGGCCAGCTGGGCCAGAACCCAGGCCAACAGCGGTTCTCCGCCGACCACCCGCTGTTCCGCCACCCGCAGGGGCAGATCCAGGACGGCCGCGTGGGCGGGGGTCAGCTTCACGGCGTCCTTTTCGGTGCAGACCAGCCAGCCCGCTCCCTCGGCGCGGGCCTCGGCCTGGAGGCGGCGCAGATCCGCGGGCGAGGGGCCGCGGTGGTCGGCGAAGCTGTGCGAGCCCACCCAGCGGTGGCCCGCCAGCAGAAGATCCGCGTAGAAGGCCTCGGGGTGTCCCAGGCCACACCAGGCGAAGGCCGGACCCTCCACGGTTTCCTGGCCGACGGCACCCCAGGGGCGCAGGCCGCCCAGGCCGAAATCCGCCCAGAAAACCGGGCCGCCGGAACCATGGCGTTCCCACCAGGCTTCCACGGCGGCGCGGTCCTTCGTTCGGCCTGCCCGCGTCACCACCAAGGCGTGGGCCCGGCGGGCGCTGGCTTCAGGCTCCCGCAGGCCGCCCAGGGGCAGCATGCGGCCGTCGCCCCACAGGCGCACGCCATCCAGCACCAGCAGATCCAGGTCGCGGTGCAGGGCCCGGTGCTGGAAGCCGTCGTCCAGCAGGAGGCAACGCGTTTCCGGCCGCTGGGAGAGGGCCCGCAGGGCGGCGGCGTGGCGCTTCCGGCCCACCACCACCCGATGGGGACCCAGGCGCCGGGCCATGAGCAGGGGTTCGTCCCCGGTCTGGCGCGGGTCTGAATCCGCCTCCACGCTCATGGGATCGACGTCCCGCCTTCCGCCGTAGCCCCGGGACAGCACGGCGTTGGCCCAGCCCGCCGCTTCCAGCCCTTCGGCCAGGAAAAGGGTGAGGGGCGTCTTGCCGGTGCCACCGGCGCTCAAGTTGCCCACAGAGATGACTGGCACGGCCACCTTGGCGGCCCGCTCCGGGTGGGCGTCGAAGCTGCGGTTGCGGAAACGGACCGCCGCCCCGTAGAGGGGGGCCAGGGGGGCCGCCAAGTAGCGCAGAATGGACATGGATACAGGTTAGCGGAGGGAGACATGAGCGAGGGCATCCTGCTGGCGAAGGTGGCCCGGGGCACGTTGCTGCCGGAGGCCCAGCGGGTGGCGCGGCTGCAGGAGGCCCTGCCGCAGATCGAGGCGGCCCTGGCGGGCGAGACGGACGACGTGGCCATCCAGGCCACCCTGGCCTGCCTGCTGTGGGAAGCCCTGCCCCAGACCAACTGGTGCGGCTTCTACCGCTGCATCGAGGACGGGCTGTTGGCCGTGGGGCCCTACCAGGGCGGCATGGGCTGCCTGCGAATTCCCTTCCAAAGGGGGGTCTGCGGGGCCTGCGCCCGCACGGAAACCACCCAGCTGGTGCCCGATGTCCATGCGTTCCCCGGCCATATCGCCTGCGATGACGCCACCCGCAGCGAGCTGGTGGTTCCTGTCCGGGCCGCCGGCCGGCTCATCGGTGTGCTGGACCTGGACTGCCCCCAACCCGATGGCTTTTCCGCCGCCGAGGCCCGGATCCTCGAAGGCCTGATGGCGCGCAGCTTTGACCGGGATCCCAAGGGCTGATGTTCCTTCCGACCCGGGCCCTGGGTTAAGCTAGGGGCCTCCCCGGGAATTCCATGGCTGAATCCAGCTTCATCGACCAAAGCAAGCTGCGCTTCCGCGAGGGGGAGATCATCTTCCGCAAAGGAGAGATGGCCCAGCAGATGTACATCATCCTGCAGGGCAAGGTGCGCTTGTACGTCTCCGAAGAGGCCAAGGGCGATTGGGCCGAGGAACTGGCCAAGGGCGATTTCTTCGGCGAAGGCAGCCTCCTGGAGGCTTTGCCTCGCCAGCACACGGCCTTGGCCCTGGAGGACTCCGACCTCATCGCCATCAACCGCGGCACCTTCCTCCGCATGATCCGCCAGAACCCCGAAGTCTCCGTGAAGATGATGCAGCGGTTGGCCCAGCGGCACCGGGAAGTGGGCGAGCGGCTGGAAACCATGGATGCTTCGCGCCCCGCCAAGGCGCCCTTGGGTCCCGTGGCGAACCTGGTATCCGTGCTCAGCGGCAAACCCCATCCCATCCTTTCCCACGGGTCGCTCATCGGCCGCTTCGATCCCACCACCGGCGTCCACCCGGACATCGATCTGACGGACGAGGACCACAACCTGAGCGTGTCGCGTCGGCACGCCCGCATCCTGTGTGAGCACGGCCGCTACTTCCTGCTGGAGGAACCGGGCGTGGCCAATGGCACCTTCGTGCGCGGGGAGCGCATCCTTCCCGGAGAGCCCCGGGAACTGAAGCACGGCGACCGGGTGGGCTTCGGCATGGTGGTGCTGTTCTTCGAAAAGACCTAGCTTTTCCGTGCGGCGAAAAAGCTGAGGGAGGAAAAGATGGGAACAGACCTGAGGGTGGAGCTTTGGCGCGACGAGCATGGCCTTCTGCGGGAGCTGGTGCAGTTCGGTCTGGATGAGACCGGAGGCGCCTGCATCATCCGGGAGCGGAACCCCCTGGACAGCCTGGATGGCGATGGCTGGGAAGGGGATGCGGTCGTCGCTCGTTTCGGAGATCCTGAAGCGGCCCGGGATTTCCTCCGGGATGAAGGGTTCGAGCCCGTCTGATTCCACTCATTTCCGGGAGCCGTCATGCCCTCCATCTTCATCCCCTCCGACCGCGACGCCCTTGCCCTGAGGGTGGCCTCCCTGGAACCGGATTCGACCCGCCACTGGGGCCGCATGAATCCTGGCCAGATGCTCGCGCACTGCGCCTTTGCCCTTGAGGATGCCTGCGGGGCCCGTCCGGTGAAGCAGGTCTTCCTCGGCAAGCTGGTGACGCCCTTTCTCCGCAAGCTCGTCTTCGGCCCCAAGCCCTTCCGGCGCAACTCCCCCACGGATCCCCAGTACATCATGGCCGAGCCCCAGGACTTCGAATCGACCCGCGCCCGTCTGGCCACCGCCATCGATCGCCTGGTGCAACGGGGGCCCGGGAAAACCGAAGGGCTGATGCACCCCTTCTTCGGACGCCTCACCGGCGAACAGTGGGGCATCCTCGTCTACAAGCACCTGGACCACCACCTGAGGCAGTTCGGGGTGTGAGGCTTCGCTCTCTGCAAACCAAAGCCCGGCGCGAGCCGGGCTTTGGTTTGCAGCTGGGAATGGCGAGAAGAAGGGCCGGGGGGCGCGGGGGGGTGCGCGCGGCGCGGGACCCCCGCAGAGCATCAATGGGAGCCGATGCCCAGGGCCTTTGCGGCTTTGGTGAGTTCGGGAACGACTTCGAACAGATTGCCCACGGAGGCTCCACCCCTGGGAACCCGAAAGGGTGACCAGGAGGACGGCGCGGGGCGCCGTCCGATAGGTGGAGCGTAGCCCCGTTCGTGAAGGCAAGCCATCGGCGCAGCCTGAACGACAGCGCCCGGCGATGAGCCGGGCGCGTGACGGGGCAAGGGATCGTTTCTAGTTGGAACCGATGCCCAGGGCTTTTGCCGCCTTGGTGAGTTCGGGAACGACTTCGAAGAGATCGCCGACGGAGGCTCCACCTCTGGGAACCCGAAAGGGTGACCAGGAGGACGGCGCGGGGCGCCGTCCGATAGGTGGAGCGTAGCCCCGTTCGTGAAGGCAAGCCATCGGCGCAGCCTGAACGACAGCGCCCGGCGATGA
>JACPYP010000028.1 GCA_016195985.1 Acidobacteriota bacterium
CCAACACGGCGGTGGCCTGGAGCGTGCAGGAGGCCAGCGGCGGCGCCGTGGATGGCTCGGGCCTGTACACCGCTCCAGCCACGCCAGGCACCTACCATGTGAAGGCCACCAGCGCGGCAGACACGTCCAAGTCCGCCACGGTCGCGGTGACGGTGACCGCGGCTCCCCCCGTGGTGGCGGTGTCCATCAACCCCGAAGCGCTCTCCGTGCAGCCGGGAAAGACGCAGCAGTTCACGGCCACGGTGACTGGCAGCACCAACACGGCGGTGGCCTGGAGCGTGCAGGAGGCCAGCGGCGGCGCCGTGGATGGCTCGGGCCTGTACACCGCTCCAGCCACGCCAGGCACCTACCATGTGAAGGCCACCAGCGCGGCAGACACGTCCAAGTCCGCCACGGCCGACGTCTACCGCTGGCTGGATTCCAACCAGAAGCAGCGCACCGCCGTGCTGACCCGGAACGATGCGTCCGATCCCGGCGGCTCCCACGGCGGCATGCTCCGCCAGTACCGCTACTTCCCTGGGGGTGGCAGCGCCGAACGGGTTGTCACCGGCACCGGGGCCAGCGGCCTATGGAACGGCTGGGGCTACCTCGTGAACCACTACAGCCCGGGGGATTCCAGCGAACAGTCTTTGGGGCACGCGGGCCAGTACCGGTTGGCCTTCACGGGCCGCCACCATGCCCTGCACGAATTCACCTGGACCTACCCCATCCTGGGGGTGTCCATCAAGGCCACGGTGCACTGGTTCATGGCCACGGGGCAGGATCATCCGGTCTACGCGGTCACCTACGACACCAGCGCCGCAGGCCCCTCGGGCTTCGACGCCAGCCACCTCATCGACAGCCGTTCGCCCTACGGGGACCTGCAGTTCGGAGGCGATGGCAGCAATCCCAACGTGGATGGCGTGGGCTGGGGGGACCACTACAAGTTCTTCACCCGGGATGAACCCTTTACGGCCCAAAGCCGATGGGACTACTCCCAGCCGAACACCGTTCCTTACGTGATCGAGTACATCAAGAACCCCGACGCGGAAATGGGATCGGTGCAGACCCAGAGCTGGCTTCAGCACAACACGGGGGGGACCTGGTTCACGAACAATTGGGGTCTCACGTCTGACAATCCGGCGGGGGAATTCGGCGCCTGGCGGATGCCGGCCAATTGGAACTGGCCCTACCAGCTGAACCAGTACGAATTGGGGGATTCGGGCCCCACCACCAGCAAGCGCCTGGCCTGGGGCCTCATGTACGGCGCCGTGGGCCAGCTGTCCACGTTTGGCTACGGCTACCAGACGACGATCGTGGGCCACCCCTACCAGAGCTACTCGGTCCACATGGTGCTGGGGCGCCACAGCGATTCGACCGTGGCCGGGCAGACCATCCAGGTGGAACGCAAGCTCGGCGCCACCCTCACGGCCAGCCAGGGCACGGTGATCACCCAGGGGCCTGGCGGCGTGGGCCGGACGGATCCGGTGGCCTACGACAAGCCCGGATACAACCCCATCTACGGCGCCTTCGAGCTGGCCGCGGACGCCACGGGGGCCTTCCAGGCCACCCTGAACGCGGCGGCGGGGGACATCAAGAACCCCCTCTTCATCGTCCGCGGCATGGGCGCCCTGCCCACCCAGATCACCCTGGGCGGGCGGACCCTGGTGGCCGATCAGGATTACTTCGCGTCCTACGAGACCACCACCCACCGCCTCTGGCTCACGCTGAACCTCAACTGGTCCGGCAGCCAGTCGCTGGGCAGCAATGCGACGGGAGCGCCGTCTCCGGATATCCAAACACCGTAGGCCTCCAAGGCCGGAGTCCGTGGTGGCGCTATTGCCCCTGGGACGGGCTTGGTTCCGCCACGGGCGCGACGGGAAGGCTGAGGATGAAGCAGCAGCCCGCGCCGCGCGCGCTCCGGCCGCTCAGGCGGCCTCCCATGAGTTCCGCGAGCCTCAGGGAAAGGTTCAAGCCCAGGCCTGAGCCCCCGTACCGCTGCTGCGTGTGCGCGCCTTCCGCCTGCTCAAAGGCCCGGAAGACGCGGCCCATCTGGTCCGGGGACATGCCGATGCCCGTATCTTCCACCTCGAACACGACGGTCGATCCTTCCTGGCGGAGGCGGAGGGTGATGAGCCCATCCTCCGTGAACTTCACGGCGTTGCCGAGCAGGTTGATGAGGATCTGCCGTAGCCTTCCCGCATCCATCTCGCAGGGAACCGGATGCCCGTCGGTTTCGAGCCGGAGGAGGTTGCGCCGGGCGCGGGCCAGCGGTTCCACATTGGTGAGGGCCTCCTGGGCCACGACCTGGGCCTCCACCGGCTCCGGCGCCAGCTCCATCATGCCCGCCTCGATCTTGGCCAGATCCAGGACGCCGTTGATGAGCTGGAGCAGGTGTCTTCCCGACGCGTTCACCCGCCCGGCGTCCTCCTTGAGCTGGCCGTCCTCATGCTCTTCGGCGCGCTCGTGGATGAGCTCGCTGTAGAGGAGGATGGCGTTCAGGGGGGTGCGGAGCTCGTGGCTCATGCCCGCGAGGTACATGGTCTTCTCCTCGGAGGCTTTGATGAGGCGCGCATTGGCCTCCTGCAATTCGCGGGTCCGGACTTCCACCTCGGCCTTCAGCCTCAGGTTGTGGAGCCTCAGGCGCGCGCTGCGCCAACGCGCCAGCAGGGCAATCAGTCCGCCGGGGATCAGGAGGCCCAGCAGGCGCGCCCACCAGGTCTGCCACCAGACCGGCAGGAGGATGACCGGAAGCTCCAACGGCGGGGAACGGGTGCCGTCCTCATCCACGGCACGGATCTTCAGCAGGTGGCGGCCGGGGTCGAGGCCCGCCAGGCTCAAGCGCGGTCCGTTGAGGGGCAGCCAGCGGGCTTCGCGGCCCTCGATCCAGGCTTCAAAGGTGAGCCGGGGCTGGCGGTCGAAGGAGAGCGCCTGGAAGCCCAGTTCCACGTCGCGGAAGGTGCCCTTCAGGGTGATGGGAAGGTGCAAGGAAAGGGGGCGGCCCTGTTCGGTGAGCCTCGACAGGATGGGGGCCTCCAAACCAGGCGCTGGGGTTTCGCGAGAACCCAGGTAGCGGCCCAGCCCGGCGCTGGTGGCGATCCAGACATCCCGGGAGGGCTCCACCAGGAATCCGTCCTGGTCGCAGTCGTTGCCCGGCAGGCCTTCCTGCCGGCTGAGGAAGACCGGCTGTTCCCGGCCCTGGGGATCCACCCGGTAGGCGCCATGGGAGGTGCCCAGCCAAAGGCGCCCCTGGCCGTCCAGGGCCGCGGCGAACACCGAGGCGGCGGGGTTCCAGGGCAGGGGGTTCCAGGCGCCCTGGGCTTGCACCCGGCCGTCCTGGATTTGGTACCTGCGGAAAGCAGGCGCGCCGGCGAGGCCCACCTCCACGTGGCCGCCCGGCCCCAGGGCGAAGCTGTGGGGCGGCGCGCCGGTGAAGCGGTCGAGCTGCTCCCAGCTCCGGCCCTGGCGCCAGTACAGGCCGTGCGTGGTGCCCAGCCAGATGCGGCCTTCGCGGTCCTGCCGGAGGAACTGGACGGGGCCGGATCCTTCGGGCAGGGCCAAGGGAGACCAGGCCCAGCCCGGGCGCCGGGGCCTCAGGCTCCAGATTCCCTGCTCCATGCTGGCGGCCCAGACTTCGCCGTCCTTGAAGGCGAAGCCTTTGGAGAAACGTCCTTCCTGGAACTGGCTGGTCTCGATGCGCTCGGCTTTCAGGGTGCCGGGGTCCACGCGGTAGACGGCCCTCTGCGCATCACCGCCACCAGACCAGATGCCGCCGTCCGGGGCGATGTCCACCTGGTTGAGGAAGACGCCCCGCACCACCATGCGGAAACCCGCCGGCGTGCCCATGGCGAGCCCGGCGCGGTTGCCCACCCACAGGCGGCCCTGGTGGTCCCGCCGCAGCGACCAGGTGGTATAGCCCTCCAGCCCCTCGCTGCTGCCGTACTGGCGGACGAGGTTCCGCCCCAGGATCCGCTGCACGCCCAGGCCTGAAAGCCAGAGGCCGTTCTCGTGATCCACGAGGACCGAGCGCAGGTTTACGTAGGGGAGGTGCGGGTTGAAGGGCACCTGGATCCGCGTGGCGCCCCGCAGGCCGATGGGGCCGAGGCTGGTGGAAGCCCAGACGCGCCCGTCCCTGCGCGGCTCCAGGTTGTAGGCTTCGACGATGGACAGGTGGTTCCGCAGCGGTTCCCAGGCCCCGCCGGGCAGTGCGCCCCACACCTGGTGGTCGTCGCGGACCCACAGCCGGCCGTCGGCGTCCTGGGCCGCCTGGGACAGCGGACCGCCCGGTCCCGCCATGGATTCCCAGGTTCCGCCCTCCGCCGAGCCCAGCCACACCCGGTCTCCCGCGATCGCCAGCACGGTGCCGGAGCTGGCCCGGACGCGGAGATCCAGGGCGCGCTGGCCCTGGGGCCAGCCCGGCGCCGGGACGAAGCGCCCAGGGCTGGTTTCGCGGTAGGGCCGGCCCCCGACGAGCGTCCAGGCCAATCCCTGCCCGTCCAGGGTCACCGCTGTGGCCGGTCCGGACGGGAGCCCCTCCGCGGGGCCCGCCAGCCGCAGGCCCGGGCCCTCCAGCAGGGCGAGGCCGCCCATCGTCGCGGCAACGAGGCCGCCGCCCGGGCGGCAGGCGATGCCAAGGACGCCGCCCATCCCCGCGGGCGCCGGCAGGGAGGAAAACCGCTCTCCGTCGCCCCGGAACAGGCCCGTGTCGGCCCCGGCCCAGATGAAGCCCTGGTCATCCTGTTCGAGAGCCAGCGTCCAGGTGCCGTTCAGTCCCTGCTCGGGCCCGAAGGGGCGGAAGACCGGCTGGCCCTCTCCCTGACCCAAGAGGATGGCGCACAAGCCGCAGAGTGCCAGACAGAGTGGACGCAGCATGAAGGGGCCTTGAACCATCATCGGCTCAATTCGCCGGGGAATGAACGGTTCGGCGCGAAAATCAGCGATCCGCCCCGCCCCCGGTCGATCCGTCTCAGCCCAGCCGCTCTTTCAGGCCGGAGCGTCTCGCCACGCTGCGCGCGCAGGCCGCCTGCACCGCTTCCTGGGTTCCCAGCAGCAGCACGCCCGCCTTGGCGCGGGTGAGGGCGGTGTAGAGCACTTCGCGGGTGAGGGCGGGATGTTCGGCCGGAGGCAGCACCAGGGCCAGGTCCCTGAACTCGGATCCCTGCGACTTGTGCACGGTCATGGCGTAGGCGTGATCCAGGCTGTCCTGGATGGCGGGCAGGGGGAAGCCCGCCAGGCCGCCGCCCCGGGGGAACAGCGCCTCCAGGCGGGCCTCGCCGTCGCCCCGCTGCACGGGCAGCACCAGGCCCTGGTCGCCGTTGAAGAGGCCCCGGCGCGGGTCGTTGCCGAGCACCATGACGGGTTCCCCGGCCACGAAGCGGGGCTGCCATTCCAGCCGGTCGGCGGAGGCTTCCAGGGCCAGTCCGTGCAGGTGGCGGTTCAGGGGATCCACGCCAACCAGATCCGTCCCTTCGTTCACGGGGCAGAGCAGGCGGAAGCCGTCGAAGTGGGCCAGCAGCCCGCGGGCGCGGTCGAGATCGGCCGGCGTCCAGTCCTGTCCGTCATGGTGAAGGGGAGCCAGCACCCTGGCCCGCCAGGCGGCGGGGCCCTCGCCGCCCCAGACACGCTCGCGCATCCAGTCCTGGAGGAAGGCGGCCATCCATCGCCCCTTGAGCGCCGGGAGCGCCGGCGGTTCCACCAGCCAGACTCCGCCCGCCGCCGCGGCTTCCGCTGCAGTTCCCCGGCGGAGGCCGTCCTCGCCCCACAGTTCCGCCTGCCGCGCGGGCGCCTGGATGCGCTCCGCCTGCAGCAGAATGTGGCGGCCCTTGGGGTTGCGGGGGTCCATGCGGTAGCTCTGGTGCAGGGTCGCCGTGGCCTGGGGCAGGCCGGCCACCAGTTCGCGGAAGGCGGCTCCGGCCTCCACCGAGGGCAGCTGGTCCGCGTCGCCCAGCAGCACCAGGCGGGCTCCCGGGGCCAGGGCCGCGAGCAGGGCCTCCAGCAGCTCCAGGCCGATCATGGAGGCTTCGTCGACGATGATCAGCCCGGCGGGCAGCGGGTGCTCCGCGTGGTGGCGAAAGCCGCCCGCGCCGGCGTGGTAGCCCAGGGCGCGGTGCAGCGTTCTCGGCTCGGGGCATGCCTCGCGCAGCCGGAGGTCCAGCGCATCCGGCGCCTGGATGGCTTCCAGGCCCTGCCGCAGCGCTTCGCCCATGCGCTGGGCGGCCTTGCCCGTGGGGGCCGCCAGCAGGATGCGATCCAGGGGCAGGGGGTCCGTTTGGCGCTGCAGGGAGCGCAGCAGGGCCACGAGGATGGAGGTCTTCCCCGTGCCGGGGCGGCCGGTGATGAGGGCGAGCGGAGAGGCCAGGGCCAGGGCCACGGTCTGGCGCTGTTCTGCGTTCAGCGCCACGGGATCCTCGAGCACCGGTTCCTGTTGCCTGGCTTCGCCTGGGGGCTGCCGCAGGAGGGTCCGCAGGGCTTCGGCCGCGCGGATTTCCGAGGCCCGCAGGCGCTGGGAGGACAGCCAGCGGCCCTCCCAGACGAGGGGACGGCCCGAGGGCCCCGCCAGGCCTTCCAGTTCCGGGCTGGCGAGGGCTTGACGCAGCGGCTCCCAGGGGCCCATGGCGGCGGCGAGGGGCTCGGGCCAGTCGGGCTGGTCCAGATCCACCCGGCTGTGGCCCTGGCTTTCGGAGATCAGCACGCCCAGCAGCAGCCAGAAGGCCTGGGCCTGGGCCTGGTTCTGGGCCTGGTTCTGGGCCTGGTGCTGGGCCTCGGGCGCCGGCGCCAGCCGCGCCACCCGGTGGGCCAGCGCCGCCAGCGACGGCTCCAGACCCAGATCCCTCAACAGAGCCTGGGCGCGTTCCAGCAGGTCCTGCCAGGGGCGCGGACCGAAGCAGCCCACGGGCGAAAGCGCGCGCCCCTCAGCCATGGACCACCTCCTGATGGATCCGCTCCAGCTCCCGCTGCCAGGCCTGGCATTCCGTCCAGCTGGGCCGCAGGGACCAGGTGCCCTGATCCGGCAGGCCCCGGAGGAAGACGTAGAGGATGCCGCCGAAGCGGGCCTCGTAGGCAGCTTCGTCGCGGATGTCCAGGAAGGCGAGGCAGGCTTGCAGGTAGACCTGGGCCTGCAGGAGGTAGTGCGCCATCACCGTGGCGTGCAGCGTCTCCGACGCGTAGTCGGGCAGCAGGTTGCTCTTCCAGTCCAGCAGGTAGACACGGCCATCCTGTTCGCAGAGCGCGTCGATGGAGCCCTTGAGCAGGTCCTTCTCCTGGGGGAAGCGGCGGGCGTCCACGAAGCGCGAGAAGAAATCCACCTCCCGCAGCAGCCGCCCGCACCGCGCGATCTGGATGGCGCCGCCCCAGGCCAGGGGCAGGTCCGAGCGCAGGCCCGCATAGACCATCTCTGCCGCCTTCGCCGCGCAGCTGCGAGGCAGGCCGTGCTGGTCGAGGACCGCCTGGATCTGGGCCTGCACGTCGGGCCGCTTGGACCAGGCGGCCAGCGCATCCATGGTGGTGGGGTCGGCCCATTCCAGCAGCTCGTGCAGGGCCTGTCCCGTGGCCGGGCCTGCGGGCAGGTCACCGGGGGCGGGCCGCGCCCCTGCCTGATCGCGGTCGCCGCGCAGGGGCGCTTCCGCCAGTTCCAAGCGGTGCTGCAGCGCGGTGAAGGAGGTGGTGATGAAGGGCCGGGCGGCCCGGGCGAGGGAACCGTGGTCCACCGAGGGCGCGGGAGGGACCGGGGGAAGGGCCAGGTGCCCGGGCAGCCGCGGGGGACCCGCCTCCGGGGCCGAGACGCCCAGGGCCGTGACCCGCTCCCACTGGAAGAGATCGCCGCGCTGATCCAGCCGTTTCACGAGCCGGGCGTTCAAGGGATCGTAGGCGTTCTGGAGCTTCCGCAGATCCCCCTTGTCGTTGGTTTCCGCGAAGGCGCAAAGGATGAGCTTGACCTGGGCGCGGGTCATGCCCACATAGAGCAGGCGCTCGCTCTCTTCGTGGGCCTCCTTGGCGGCCTGCCGCTTGACGGCCTCGGGCGCGGCGCCCAGCGCCAGGGCCCGCTGCCCGAGGTGGTGGAAGCGGGTGAGGCTGGAGCCGCGGCCCTTGCCATAGGCGAAGATGGCCACGATGGGGGCCTCCAGACCCTTGGCGGCGTGGAGGGTGAGGATTTGAACCGCCTCCTGGTCGCCTTCCAGCCGCTGCAGGTCGCTTTCCTCCGCCGAGGGTTTCTCGGCGCCGCGGCGCCAGCGGTCCAATTGCCGGATGAGATCCTCCAGCGTCATGCGGCGCTGGGATGCGGCGCCCATCAGCGCTTCGGCGATGTGGCGGACGTTCACCAGGGAGCGGTAGCCCGCCTCGGCGAGCAGCAGGCGCCGGACGAGGCCGCTCTCCTCCTGCATGGCCTCCAGCAGTTCGCCAAAACGCTGTTGCCGGGCCAGGGCGCCCCAGGCCAGCAGGCGCTGAAGGGCCGGATGATCCTCGCGCAGGCTGGCCAGGGAGCGCAGGTCCGCGAGGCTGTAGCCGAAGAAGGCGCTCAGGAAGGCCCGCAGCTGGGCCGAGGGATTCCGCGGATCCGCCACGGCCCGCAGGGCGTCCAGCCATTCCTCCGCTTCCCGGGTCTGGAAGAGGCCCTTCTGCTTGTAGAAGGCGCAGGGGATGCCTTCGGCGCGGAGGGCCCGGGCCATGAGCTCGCCCTCGGAGGCCTTGCCCACGAGGATCTGGACGTCACCGTAACCCAGCGCGCGGGTCCTGCCCGGCTCCCCGAACTGGATGTTTGAGGCCACCAGATCGCGCACCCTCAGTGCCAGTTGGCGCGCCAGGCGGCGCCAGAGGCTCTGCCCCCCCTGGGCGGTGTCGAGCACCAGCACGTCCGCGGGCGGAATGGGCCTTTCCTGCACCGTGGCCTGCAGGCGTTCGAGGCCGCAGGCCACGGGCCTGGGATAGAGGGCGGGATCGGCGAAGTAGCCGTCCGTCCCGCCGCCGAGGATGTGGTTGTAGGCCTCGATGACGGCGGCGGTGGAGCGGAAGTTCCGCTCCAGGCGCTGCGGCTCGGCGCCGTGAAGGAGTTCGGCGCAGGCCGCCTGGTAAGTGGGCAGGTCGCCGCCGCGGAAGCCGTAGATGGCCTGCTTGGGATCGCCGATGAGGACGAGGCGGCGGTCCTCCCGGAGGAAGATGCGGCGGAACACCTGCCACTGCAGGGGGTCCGTGTCCTGGAATTCGTCCACCAGGGCGATGTCGTAGCGCTGCCGCAGCCGCTGGGCCAGGGCCTCGCCGCCGGGCCCCTCCAGGGCCTCCACCACGCCCTGGACCATGCCCTGGAACGTGAAGAGGCCTTCTGTCTGGGCGAGGCGATGCTGCGTGCCGCGCACCTCGGGCAGGAACCGGTGGGCGAGGAGGGCCTCGGGGCTGAGCAGGCTGGCCCCGCCGCGCTGCAGCCACTGGTGAAGCGGGCCATGGTCGCCTTCCAGCGCGGCGGCGGCTTTCCACAGCGAGCCCAGGCTCAGGCGGTCGAGGACCTGCGCCCGCCGGAAATCCGTGTCCGCCTGGGGCAGCTCCGCGGCCAGGGCGGCCAGGGCCTTCGCTGCCGAGGCCACGGTGCTGTGGTGCACCTTGGCGGCCTTCCAGTCCAGGACCAGGGTGTCCGCCTGGGCGAACCAGGCGGGATCGAGGCCGTCGATCCAGGCCCGCCAATCCTCCCAGGCGGGCCACAACCGGCCGCCGTCCGCGTGGACATTCCAGAGTTCCTGCTCCAGGGCTTCGATGCTGCGGCCCGCGGCCAGACTGGCTTCCAGCATGGCCGCGGGCTCGGGCTGCCGGGTGAAGACCCGGTTCAGGGCCTCGCGGAAGGCGCGGCCGAAGAGGGCCCGCTCGTCCGCCAGTTCGCGGTCGAAGAGCGTGCGGCCTTCCAGGGCGGCCTCCTGCAGCACCTGGCGGCAGAAGCCGTGGATGGTGGACACCGGAGCCTGCTCGAAGGCGCGCAGCGCGGACGCCAGGCGCTCGCGGGCCTCCGCATCGATCTCCCAGAAAGGTGGCTGGTCATCGTCGGCGGTCTTATCGTGGACTTCCTGCAGGTAGGCGCGGATGCGGGTGCGCAGCTCCTGGGTGGCCTTCTCTGTGAAGGTCACTACCAGGATGCGGTCGATGGTGGAGGCGCCCCGGATCACCAGGTCCGCCACCAGGCGCTGCAGGGTGTAGGTCTTTCCGGTGCCGGCGCTGGCCTCGATGACCTCGTGGCCCGGGCGCAGCTCGTCGAGCAGGGCGGGCTTGCTGACGCGGATTCGGCCCGCGCGCGCGTTCACGCCCGCTCCCACTGCGCCTGAAGCGCGAGGAAGGGCGCCAGCCTCCGCCGGCCCACGTCGAGATCCTCCGCCTCCAGATCCTTCACCCGGGGCACGGGCCCCCGGAAGCTGGTGAGGGTGGCCCGGCCATCCTGATCGGTCTGATCCTGAATCCAATCCGCCAGGTCGGTGACGGGCCGGGAGGCCAGCAGGGCCTCGATGGGCAGGAGCCTGGGGGCCTCTTCCGCCAGGATGTCGCGGCACCATTCCTCGAGCAGAGCCCGGGCCTCCGTCTGGGGCAGGGCGGGCAGCGGAAGCTGCCAGACCGCGGGGCCGGCGTCCCGGGGGGCGCTGTGCAGGCGGGCGGAACGCGGAACGCAATCGCCCGCGGCGCACAGGGCCACATGGCCGAGCCAGGCCCGCAGCGAGGCCAGGCGGTCCCGCTCCTTGGGGCCCTCCTTCCCGCACTCGGCGGTGGAAAGCAGCAGGAAGGCCCCGGAGCGAAGGGGTTCCGTGAGGCCTTCGAGCTGAATGGCTACGGGGCCCCGGGGATGGGCCGCGTCCAGCATCAAGGCGTCGTGATCCTCCAGAGGCAGGCCCTGGGTTTCCAAGGGCAGGCCTGCGCCGAAGCGATGCAGCTGGGTTCCGTGGGCATCACCGACCAGTGCGGCCCAGGCCTGCAGCGTGTCCAGGTGGCGCTGGCTTTCGCCCTGGCTGAGGGGACCGATGGGCGCCTTGGCCTGGCTTTCGAGCCCGCGGCGCGTTTGCGCGTAGGCGGCCGCGAGGGGGGCCGCGAGGAGGGCATGGGTGGAAGCCGCGGACCAGAAGCTGCGGCGCAGAAGCCACCATTGGTCCAGGGGGCTGGAATCCACAGGGACATCCTCCACGTCGGCCGGATCTTCTTCCTCCTGACTGCGCACGCCCAGGCGGAGCGCCACGCCGCCCTGCACGGGGCACTCCAGCCAGCGGCGCAGGTCCCTGAGCGTGAGGCGCAGGCGGCTGGGCGGGGGCGCCTCGGCTTCGCCGATGGGCCCGCATCCCGCCACGCGGGTTTCGAGCGCTGCCTGGAGCGCGGCGTCGCCCCCGGCGGAAGCCAGGTGGCGGGGCAGGTCCCGCTGGCCGGTTTCCCGGCGGAGATGCTGGCCGAGCCACCGGGCCTCGGCCTCCCGCCGCGCGGCGGGGCTGTGGCAGGGCAGCGGATGGGGCAGCGGATGGGGGTGCGGGTGCGGCTGCGGATGGGGCTGCAGATCCGGAAATTGCGACAGGTCGTGGCGATGGAGGGGCTGTTCGGGCAGGCAGGCGGCTTGCCACATGTCTCCGCCCAGGGTTTCCGACAGATCCCTCAGCAGGGGCGAAGGCTGCAGGGCTTCGCCGGTGGTGGCCTCGCGGCTGGGGTAGGTGCAGACGAGATGCTGGCGCGTGCAGAGCAGGGCCTCCAGGAACAGCTGCCGGTCCTGCTCGGGACGGGACACATCTCCGGCGCGGCGCGGGCTGGAGGCCACCAGATCGAGGGGATCGGGCCGCTCCGTTCCAGGGAAGAGGCCTTCGCCCAGGCCCATGAGAAAGAGCGCCTTGAAGGGAATGGCTCGCAGGGGCGTGTAGCAGCTCACCTGCACGCCGCGGCCCGGGGGCAGGGCGCTGTCGGCCATCAGCGCCTCCAGGGCGCCTTTCACGAGGCGGCGCAGGGCCTGGAAATCCAGGGCCACCCCGGGCAGCCCCGGCACCTGGAGCTGGGCGACCTTCTGAAGGGCCCTGCGCACCTTCTCGAAAGCTTCTGCCTCTCCTTCACTGGCGCTTCCCGGATCGGGGCCCAGGTAGGTTCGGAGGAACGTATCCAGCCGTTCCTCCCAGGCCGCGAGGGAAAAACGGCCTTGGGCCAGCGCCCGCAGATCCGCGGCGAGCGGTCCCAGAAGGGCCAGCAGGGCCGGAGATTCCGCGCGGCCCAGGGGCTGTCCCATGGGGCCCAGTTCCTCCATCACCTCGTCGTCCTTCATGAAGCGGCCCAGGGCCAGGCGCGTGAGCCCCTCATCCCAGGTCCAGCGCCCGCCCTCCACGTAGGTGCCCTCGGTCTCGGCGGCATCCAGCCGCGCCACGATGCCCGCCTGCTCGCAGAGCTGGCCCCACATATCTGGCGTGGCGCCCAGGCGCGCCTGAAGGAAGGGATGGCTGACGGCCCGCAGCAGGCCGGCCCGGCTGAGGTCGCTCCCGGCGAGATCCAGCAGCAGCAGGCAGGCTTCCGCCAGATCGTGCAGGGCGCGGGAGGCGCCGAAGGCCCGGGCCCAGGGGATTTGATGGGCGCTGCGGAAGGCCGCGGCCAGGTGCTCCTGGTAGGCTTCCTGCTCCGCGGCGGGCACCAGCACGCCGATGTCGCCGAAGTGGAGATCGCCTCCGCTGTGCTGCACCAGATCCCAGATGAGGTTGGCGACGGCCTCCGCTTCACGGCGAGGCGATGGGCAGGGGATGACGCGCAGGGAATCGTCTTCGGGGTCGGGGCCTTCCCAGGGTTCCGCATCCTCGGCGGAAGCCAGGACCCGGCGCTGGAGGCGCGGCAGCAGGCCCGTTCCGGCGGGGGCTTCGAAGCGGCCCAGGAAGTCGCCCTGGGCCAGGCCCGCCAGCAGCCGGAGCTGTTCCCGCGCAGGTCGGGCCCAGCGTTGCAGGATGATTTCGACCCGATCCGAATGCAGGGCGAAGGGATCTTCGCCTTCTGGGGGGGCGCCATCGGGGGATGCGTCAGCGCCGCTTCCGGCGGGCCGCGCCCCGGGATCCAGATCCCATGGCTCTTCGCAGGGGTTCACCAGGTAGAGGCGCACCGAGGCCCGGGTTCCCACCTGCGCCAGGGCATGGTGGAAGACCGGCGCCATGTGGCTCATGCCGAACAGGAACACGGCCTCGGGGAAGGGGGCTCGGGGAAAACTGGCATCCTCCAGCCAGTCGATGAGGGGCAGGGGCGGCTCCTTCAGCCCCTTCCAAGCGCGGCGCAACCGGCGCCAGAGGGCGCGTTGCCAGGCCTCCAGCGCGGCGGGCTCTGCGCCCCGGGCGGGGATCCCGCGGTCCCAGCTCCGGATCCAGTCCGGCCGCTGCAGCAGCAGACGCTCGAGGTGGTGGGAAAGGCGCTGGCCCAGCTGAATGGTCTTCAGGTCGACGGGTTCGCCTTCCAGGTAGGCGGTCAGGGGTTGGAGAGCTTCCTCCCGCGCGATGTCCGGATCCTGCAGCACGGACAGGACCGAGCCGAGGAGGGCGGTGCGGTCCAGCAGGGGCCGGTTGGCGTGGCGTTCCCAGAAGCCTTCCAGGTAGCAGAACTGCAGGTTCGCCACGGCGCCGAAGGCCTCGGCGAAGGAGGCCCGCAGGTAGTCCTTCACGTTGGGGTTAGGCACCACGATGGTGGCGGGTTTCCAGACGCCCTCCGCCCCCCGGAACAGGGCCAGGTCCAGCGCCAGCTGCGCCGCCAGGCTCTCGACCTGGTTGGCGTAGAAGACGTGGAGTCCGGAAGGCAATGAGGCCATGCCTCCACTCTAGAAGAAGCGTGTGGACAATGTTTGTCTGGGCGCGCCCGGCGTTTGTCCGGGCCTGTCCTGCGGAGCCCTCAGCGGGCCTGGATATCGATGGTCAGGGCAGCCCCCTCGGCCCGGAGCAGCGGGGTCAATTCCCGGGGCTGGGCAGCCGGATCGAGCCAGAGAGGCCAGGCCGCTTCGGGCAGGACCGCCGGCTGGCGCGCGGCGAACGGGGCCAGGGGACCCGCGGAGGGAACGGTGATGAGGCAGGTGCTGCACATGATTTCTCCATGGGGCCCCTGCCAGTCCTCCAGAAGGCCCGCGAGGACCAGGAGGCCGCCGGTCCGGCTGGCCGCCAGGGGGCCGGTCTCGGCGACGGGAAACCAGGAAACCGGGATGAGGCAGCGCTTCCGCCGGAAGGCACCCTGGAAGGTGCCGTTCACGGCCAGGGTTTCCGCGCGGGCGTGGGCGGGTTTCGGGGCCTCGTTGGGATCCGCCACCCAGGCCGGAATGAGGCCCCAGTGGGCGATCTCGATCTGGCGCTGGAGGCCCGCCTGCCGCACCACCAGGACGGGGCTGCCGGGGCCGGCATCCCGCATGTCGATGCGGTCGAAGGGCGGGTTCGGCACCTTGAAGGTTTCGGCGAGGAGCGGCCCCTCGGCGATTAGGGTGAAGCGTCGGCACATGGCTCCAGGGTACCCGGCCCTCTAACGAGAACCGTTGGCGGGCCGGGACCGTAGGCCCTGAAAGGTGCGCCGACATGCGGGGAATCGCCCTGATCCGCGCCCTGATCCGCGTCCTTGGCGCCACGTCGCGCCGCCGCGCATCCGGCGATGTGTTCCGGCCCCATCCCAGGTACAGTCCAAGGTCATAGGAGCCGAGATGACGCTTGGGGATGGGGCCATCGACTACGTGAACCTGGTGCTGGCGGTGGGCCGCCACGACGCCAACTTCGTGGACGCCTACTATGGGCCCGAGGCCTGGAAGGCCGTGGCCGAGGCCGGGGAGCCGCGGCCCCTCGCCGCGCTTCGCGCCGAGGCCCAGCGGCTGCTCGAAGGCGTGGCCACGGTGGCCGTCAATGAGGGTGAAGCCATCCGTCGTGACTACCTGCTGGGCCAGCTGGGCGCCGTGGAGGCGCACATCGCCCGCTTGCAGGGCCATGTCTTCAGCTTCGAGGATGAGGCGGAGGCCCTCTACCAGGTGCGTCCGGCCCCCGTCCCCGAGGCGGCCTTCGAGGCGGCCCTGGCCCGCCTCGACCAGATCCTTCCGGGAAGCGGCTCTGTCCAGGACCGCTACCAGCAGGCGCGGGGCAAGGTGCTCGTGCCTGTGGACCGGGTGGACGCTGTCTTCCAGGCGGCCATCGCCGAGGCCCGGGAACGCACCCGGAAGCACGCGACCCTGCCCGCCACGGACCAGTTCCGCGTGGAGTACGTGACGGGCAAATCCTGGTCCGCCTACAACTGGTACCAGGGCGGGGGCCGCTCTGTGATCCAGGTGAACCTGGACCTGCCCATCGCCATGGACCGCGCGCTGGATCTGGCGGCCCACGAGGGCTATCCCGGCCACTATGTCTACAACGCGCTGCTGGAACAACGCTTCGCCCGGCCCGAGCCCGAAGGCAGAGGCTGGGTGGAATTCACGGTGTACCCGCTGTTCTCGCCCCAGTCCCTCATCGCCGAAGGTACGGCCAACTTCGGCATCGAGGTGGCCTTCCCGGGCGAGGAGCGCCTGGCCTTCGAGCGGGACGCGCTCTTTCCCTTGGCGGGCCTCGATCCCGCCGAGGCCGAACGCTGGGCCCGCGTGCAGGTGGAGATGAAGACGCTGGCCTTCGCCGACAACGAGGCCGCCCGCGGCTACTTGGATGGGGCGATGGACCGCGCCCAGGCCGAGGCCTTCCTGGTGAAGTACTCCTTGCGCACCGGGGGCCAGGCCGCCCAGCGCCTGCGCTTCATCGACACCTATCGCAGCTACGTTATCAACTACAACCTGGGCGAACAGCTGGTGCGCGATTGGGTGAACCGGAAGGGCGGCACCGCCGATCAGCCCGGGCGCCGGTGGGAAGCCTTCGTGGATCTCATCTCCAGCCCGCGGCTGCCCAAGGCGCTGGGTTTCTGAATCAGGCAGGGTCAGCGCCGGGAAAAACAAGAGAGGCCGGTTTCGGAAAGGGGTAGACTGGGGACCCCCTTTTAGCACCTTGTGACGCTTCAATCTGGAGTCGGTCGGAATGGTTGCCTTCCCCTCGCGCAGGCTGATCCACAATCTGAATGAGATCAAGCGCCTGGAGACCCGCCACTTCGTGCGGCTGGGCCAGGGCGAGGCGAAGACGGCGACGGTCTGCGGTGGCGAGCTGAAGGCCTTGGCCCTGCACTACAAGACCTACCTGGGCTCACGTCGACTGGGCCTCGACGCCAAGGCCTACCGGGACATCGAGGCCTATTTCGGCTGTGTGGCCCAGGCCATGGACCAGCTGCGGGCCTGCCTCCAGGATCAGCCGCGCAGCCTGAAGCGGCTCCTCGATACCTATGAGCATGGCCACTCGGCCTGGACCCGGGACGGCAGCCGCCGCGCCGTGGACGCCAACAACACCATCATGCAGCTCTGGCAGGACAGCCATGCCGCCGGTTGGTTCGCAGCGCCTTCCTCTGGAGAAGGCGAACCGGGAGCCGCTCCGGAAAACCGCCAGGAGGAGCTGATGCGTCTGGCCAGCCTCATGCGCCACTTATCCGGCATCTATCACGGCCTTCAGGAACAGCCCCAAGCCCAGCGGGAGGAGCCTCGCCCAGCCTTCGACGAGAAGGATGCCCTGGTGTTCAACCTGGCCGAGCTGATCAAGAAGAAGGCCAGGCCCGTGCTGCACACCGTGGGCATCGCCGCCTCGATCCACGAATGGGCTACAGGCGATCAACATTCCCAACAGGCCCGCTTCCAGGCCGCCTACCAGACCTGGAAGAGCCGGCCCGACCCCGGGCTTCAGACCCGGAGCTGAGGAGACACTGCCCGGTTCAGGGGCCTTCCTCCTCGAAGCGCTTTTTCTCCTCCGGCGTATCCACGTCGCGCCAGCCCGGCAGACCGCTGTCGAGGACGCGGTGGGGCAGGGATTCCGCCAGGCGCCACAGCGAGCGCGCCTGGGAGGCGGCGAGGGCCGGGCGCAGGCCGTGGGGCAGGAAGCCGCCCAGCGGCTGGAGGCGGCCCTCGGACCTTCCGAGCACCCAGCGGCCGTGGCCGGGGTCCGCCTGAAAGGCCTGCTCCGCCCAGGAACGCAGGTCCTCCGACTGCCACCGCACCTGGTCGCAGGCCACCACCCACCAGAGGTCCACGGCCGGCGCGGGACGGCTCGCCCAGTGGGCCAGAGCCGCGGCCGGGCCCTGGCGGGGATCCTCCACCACCTCGAGGCCGGGGTGGTCGCGCAGGGGCTCTCCCAGCACCTGGATGGGGCCTTCGGGAAAGACTGACCGGAACACCGTGACCAGATGGCTGCCCCAGGAGACCCCCGAGGGATGCGCCAGTCCATGTTTGGGGGCTCCCAGGCGCGAACCCTGGCCTCCCGTGAGAAGCAGCAACCCGGCCTTCATGTCCTGGCTCTCATGTTCGGGCCTGTCCCGAACCATGGGCCAGGATGAACTCGGCCACGGCGCCGGGATCGTTCAGGTCCAGCCTGGGGATCTTCAAACCCGGCAGGGGGACGTCGCTGGCGACGGCGACGATGTCGGGATCGTCCGGGCAGAGCAGCGGCTTGCCTTCGGATTGGCGGTGGATCTCGATCTTCGGATGGGGGTGGGTCTTGAATCCTTCGATGAGCAGCAGGTCCACGGGCGTCATGCGTTCGATGAGGGATTCGATGCTGGGTTCGGGCTCCTCCCGCGATTCGTGCATCAGCACCCAGCGGGAGGACGTGACCACCAGCACCTCCGAGGCCCCGGCCTCCCGGTGCCGGAAGGAATCCTTGCCCGGCACGTCCACGTCGAAGCGGTGGTGCGCATGTTTCATGGTCGACACCCTGAGGCCGCGCTCCCGGAGAATCGGCAGCACCTCCACCACCAGGCTGGTCTTCCCGCTGCCGCTCCAACCCACGATGCCCATGATCTTCATTGTCCGGCCCCATCGATGCCAACCCACCATTCATGCACGCGGAGCGGCTTTCCGGAAGGTGGGCGGCCATGGGGCCCTCTTAGTCCGGTCCAAGTCCCCGCTCAAAGGCGGCGAGCAGCACGTCTGCTTCGGAGGCGCGAGCATCCGGCTCGATCCCCTGATATCCCCGAAGCATGCCGTCGAGCAACCGGTCCCGAGCGCCCGGGGCCAGGATGGCCACCAACCACTGGCTCAACCGGCCATCAACCATTTCCGCGACCTGCCGTCCCAGGATCCAGGCTCCGGCGGGCTCCGGCCTGAATTCGTAGCGGGCCATGGCTTCGGGATAGGCGTCGAAGAGCTGCTCGTCGGTCAGAGTGCCGCCGTGGTGGCGGAGCAGTTCATAGAAGTCGGCCGCGTCCCTCCCACGGGTCCTGATGGCGCGGTCTCCGTGAGCCACGAGCTTGAGAAGGGCTTGGCCTGCGGCAGACGCCATGGGGATGCCGCGGGACTTGCCGATCCTCAACCGGATGGCGCTGGCCAGGGCCTGCTCGTAACCCAGCACGTGCATGACATGGGTTCCATCCGGAGGCCAGGTGATGGAACCGTCCGGCCCCGCGATACCGCCGAAAGGCATGAGATCGACTCGGGTATCGAGCCCTGTTCCGGCATCCGTGTGGATGACGCGCTGGGTTTCCTTTCCGTCCTTCCTGAACCTTCCGCCTGCGACGAGGGCGGCCCTCACTGCCTCGTAAGACGCCCAATCCCTCACGGTGACGCCGAAATCCAGGTCGGTGGTTTTCCGCCCGCTCGCGCAGCCATGGCCGTGATGCAGAAGGATCTCCCGGGCCATGGCACCGCTGAGGAGATAGGGGACTCCTTGGATCTGGAGCGCCTCGTCCAGGTCTCTCAGGAGCCCTGCGACATGGGGTTCAAGGGGGCGTTTAAGCTCCAGCCAGGAGGTCGTCATGAATCCCTTCCGCTTCCGCGCGAGTGCGGGGGTCGCCGCTGTTCGCCAGATCCGCGTAGATCAAGAGGGCCGGGGCCAGGCCTTTCTTCTGGCCCGGAGCCTCGTGAACCGGCCAGAAGGCATCCAGGATCTCGATGGGGCCTTGGGCATCGGCGCGGAGCCGGTGGGCGGCGAGAAAATCCGTCCGGTCCGCGGGAAGGTAAATCGTCGCGGTGGCCGGAGCGAGGTTGCCGCGCCACTTCGCTGCGGCCACTTCGCCGCCCCAGCAACCCCCAAACCTTGCGGGATCCGCCTCCTTCCACCAAGGCTCATCCGCGGCGCGGTACCGCTTGGGATTCAGCTTGTTCCTGAGGCGCAGGGGATAATTCATGGCCCAGATCGTCATGGCGCGTTCGCGGTCCAGCCAGCGCCTGGTTCCATCGTCCATCTGGGCGATCAATCCCTGCAGCCGTAAATCCGTCAGGATCCGGCCCACGGTGCCGAGCGCCACGCCTGCGGCCCCGGCGATGTCCCGGTAGGTGGCGTTCAGCAGGCCTGTGGTGACCAGGAGGGCGAAAACGACCTTCAAGCCGGTGCGGTCGAAGGCCCGGGCCGGCTTCTCCCGCCGGGCCATGTCGCCCCGGGCCTTTTTCCCCTGGATGAGCACGAAGAGCCCATCTTGATCCAGGTAGGCGTTCCCTGCGGCGTCCATGAACTGCAGCCGCATCTGGCGGCAGTGTTCGGCCATCTTTGAAGTCAGGTGATTCGTAATCAGCAGGGCGCTTCCTCCCTCAGCCAGCCGTTCCGGCCCCCCATGCGAGGCCAGTTGGTTGAAGGCCAGGAGGGCCATCTGACGATCCACGTTTTTTTTGACCTCGACCCAGCAGGCCACTTCCCGCCCTTCGTGGGTGATGACGATCTGCGCGTCTGGCCGCCAATGCGGGAGAGCCGTGTAGGCCACCTCGGGCCGGGCCTCTTCGCGGACTTCCAAACCCGTGTTCTCCCTGAATTGATCCAGGGCCTGTCTCAGGATGTGGCTTTCGGTCGGCGGAAGGGGCATGTGTTCATCATTGATCTTTGTTCACGAAGCGTGAACAAGAATTAATAATGAACATAAGGCGATCCTAGGGGAGTGGCAAGAGGTTGGTTCATCAAGCTTGGCCGCCAGGCGCGCAAATGATCATGGGTCATCGGCTTCTTGAGTCAGATGTCTTGGCAGACTGAGAGATAGGAACCCTGGAGCCATGGCCAACGGCGGTCGCTGCTGGTACTGTCCAGCCTATGTCTGTCCGGGTTCTGGTGGTCGAAGACGAGCGTGCGATCGCGGACACGCTGCTCTATGCGCTGCGCACGGAGGGATTCGAGCCGGTCTGGTGCGACCTGGGGGGCCGCGCCCTGGAATTGGTCCGCTCTGACGAGCCGGCCCTGGTGATCCTGGACGTGGGCCTTCCCGATCTGTCGGGATTCGAGGTCTGCCGCCGCATCCGCACCTTCTCGGAGGTTCCGATCCTGTTCCTGACCGCCCGGGGGGAGGAGGTGGACCGCATCGTGGGCCTCGAGATCGGGGCGGATGACTACGTCACCAAGCCTTTCAGCCCTCGTGAAGTCGCCACGCGGGTCCGCACGATCCTGCGGCGCTCCCGGCCCCATCCATCCAGCACCGGATTCCACCTGGACGCAGCCTCGCGGAGGGTCACCTTCGCGGGCCGCCTGTTGGATCTGACTCGTTTCGAATACGAGCTGCTGCGCGCCCTGCTGGCCCACCGGGGGCGGATCTTCACGCGCGCGGAGCTGATGGAGATGGTCTGGGCCGGGGCCGAGGAGACCCAGGACCGCACGGTGGACACCCACATCAAGACGCTGCGCGCCAAGATCCGGGCGGTGGCGCCCGAGGCGGACCCCATCCAGACCCACCGCGGCCTGGGCTACAGCCTGGACGAGCCGTGAGACTGGGAATCCGCCTGCTGCTCGGGGTCTTCCTGATCGTGGGCCTGGGGGCCTACTTCGTGCTGTCGACCTTCTCCAAGGAAGTGAAGCCCGGCGTGCGCCAGGGCATGGAGGTGGCCCTGGTGGACACCGCCAACCTGCTGGCGGAGCTGGCGGCGGACGACATGGTTCAGGGGCGCCTTTCCGGAGAGGAATTGGCCGGCGGGCAACTGGCCGCGGCCTTCAGGCGCTACAAAGCCCGGGAGGTGCAGGCCTCCGTGTGGGGCAGGGTGAAGGACCGCCCGGATTTCCGCCTGTACGTGACGGATGAAACGGGAACGGTGCTCTACGACAGCGAGGGGCTTGCGGTGGGCCAGGACTACTCGCGCTGGAACGACGTCATGTTGACGCTCCGGGGGCAGTACGGCGTCCGGGCCACCCGCGCGGATCCCAAGGATCCCCGGACTTCAGCGATGCACGTGGCGGCCCCGGTGCGTCACGAAGGGCGGCTCCTCGGCGTGCTGACAGTGGTGGCTCCCACCGCCAGCGTGCAGCCCTACGCGGAACGAAGCGCGCGCCGGATCCGCAACGGCGGGGCGATCCTGCTCGGCGTCGCGCTGTTGGCGGGAATCGCCCTGACCTGGTGGCTGACGAAGGACGTGGCCCGGCTCCGCGCCTACGCCCGCAGCGTCGGCGTGGACGGCCGCACCCCGCTCCCCGCCCTGGGGGCCCCGGAGCTGCGGGAGCTGGGCAGCGCCCTGGAAGCCATGCGCGCCCGCATCGATGGCCGTGACTATGTGGAACGCTACGTCCAGACCCTGACCCACGAAATGAAAAGCCCCCTCTCGGCCATTCGCGGCGCGGCCGAGCTGCTGCGGGAACCGCTCCCGGAGCCGGACCGGGACCGCTTTCTGACGAACATCCTTGAGCAGGAGCGGCGCATGCGGGATCTGGTGGACCGCATGCTGGGCCTGGCGGACCTCCAGCACCGGCAGGGCCTGAAGGATCCCGCGCCCGTCGACCTCGCCTCCCTGGCCGTCAAGGTGGCCGCCAGCCGGGAACCCCAGGCCGCCCGGCGCGGCGTGTCCGTGGCGGTTCATGGCGCGGAGGGAGCGGTGGTCCGGGGAGAGGCCTTCCTGCTGGAGCAGGCGCTGGGGAACCTGGTGGACAACGCGATTTCCTTCGCCCCCAGGCAATCCGTGGTGCGCATCACCGTTCGTCCTGGAAGCCACGGCCTGCGTATGGACGTGAGCGACTCCGGCCCGGGTCTGCCCGATTTCGCCGTGGACAAGGTGTTCACCCCGTTCTTCTCGCTGCCGCGCCCGGATGGAGAAGCCAAGGGCACGGGGCTGGGCCTTTGCTTTGTCCGCGAAGTGGCGCTCCTGCATGGGGGACAGGCCTTCCTGGCCAACCGGCCCGAGGGCGGCGCCCTTTCGTGGATCGAACTGCCCCGCTGAGGCGGACGAGAGATTCACATCCGGCTCACAGGGCCCCATCCTCCCTTCACAGCCGGATCCCATCCTCCAGGAATCGAACCCGGAGGACCTCATGCGTTTTTCGCTCCCCCTGAAAGCCCTCGCGGTGCTGGGCCTGGCCCTGCTCCTGCTGATCCCTCTAGGCATGACCCAGGGGATCGTGGAAAGCCGCAACCAGCGCCAGATGGAGACGGAAACCCAGGTGGCCAGACTCACCGCGGCCCCGCAAACCCTGGTGGGGCCCCTGCTGGTCATCCCCTACAGCCTGGAGGTGAAACGGACCGAGAAGAACGAAAAGAGCGGCGAATGGCAGGAAGTCTGGGAGGAAGTGCAGCAGGAGCGCTGCCTGGTTCCCAAGGACTTGCAGTTCGACGGATCGGTGCAGATCGAGGCCCGGCGCCGCGGGCTCTACCGCACCCAGGTCTACCGCGTGAACGGCCCCATCAAGGGGCTCTTCACGATGGAGGCCCAGGGCGGCATCCGCCCCGGACGGAACCTGAAACTGGGCACGCCCTACCTGAGCCTGGGGATCAGCGATCCCCGGGGCATCCTGAACCGGGTGCCCCTGACCCTGGAAGGGCGCAGCTACGCCTTCCTGCCCGGCACCCGGCGCGCCTATCCAGGCACGGGCATCCACGTGCCCCTGCCGGACCTGGATCTGGCCCATGCCCGGGGCCTGTCCTTCGAGATCCCGCTGGAAGTGATGGGCACCCGCAGCCTGCACCTGGCCCCCATCGCGGATGAGACGCGCGTCACCCTGCAGGGCGCCTGGCCGGCCCCCAGCTTCGAGGGCGGATTCGCGCCCGTGGACCGCGCCTGGTCCAGTCAGGGCTTTTCGGCCCAGTGGAAGATCCCCCACCTGAGCCGCGACTTGGACACCCTCCTGAAAGGGGGAGCCGATGCGACGGCGCAGCATTTCGGGGTGGCCTTCATCGATCCCGTGAACATCTACCTTCAGTCGGAACGCGCCGCGAAATACGGCTTCCTGTTCATCCTTCTGACCTTCGGAGCCTTCCTGCTGCGGGAAGTGCTGCGCGCCCTGCCGCTCCATCCCGTCCAGTACCTGCTGGTGGGGATGGCCCTGGCGATCTTCTTCCTGCTGCTGTTGAGCCTCTCGGAACACCTGGGCTTCCCGCTCGCCTACACCGTGGCCACCGTGAGCAACCTCGCGCTGCTGGGAGCCTACCTCGCCGGGGCCCTGAGAAACCGGCGCGAAACCCTCCTGTTCACGGGTGGGCTGGCCCTGCTCTACGCGGCCCTCTACGGACTCCTGGCCTCCGAGGACAACGCTCTCCTGCTGGGCTCCTTGCTCCTGTTCGCGCTGCTGGCCGGCGTGATGATCGGAACCCGCCACATGGATTGGAAGAAGGCCTCCGAGCCGCCGTCAGCGCTGCCTCCGGTTCCGTCAACGCCGGTCACTGAAGCCTGACCCCTGACCACATGGGTGCCAGGATGAAGGGATGCCTCGCGGCCTCGGTGGTGGCGGCGCTCTCCGCCTGGCTGCTCATGCCGTGGCTCAGGGTGATGTGCTGGGGGCTCCCCCTCTGTTTCAAGGGGGAGCCGGCACGGCTGCCGATGCCTGTTTCCCGGGTGCGCGCCTTGGACGTGGCCGATACGTTCGGAGCCCCCCGCAGCGGCGGCAGGCGCCACGAAGGGGTGGACATCTTCGCGCCCCGCCACACGCCCATCCTCAGCACCACGGCGGGCGTCGTCGTCTCCGTAGGCGACAACCGCCTGGGGGGCCACGCCGTTCAGATCCTGGGGCCCGGAGGACAATGGCACTACTACGCCCACCTGGAAACCTTCGGCGAAATCCGGATCGGCCAGCGGGTGCCCGCCGGGTTTCCCATCGGCACCGTCGGCGATTCCGGCAACGCCAAAGGCACCCCGCCGCACCTCCACTACGGGACATACAGCCTCTTCATGAAAGCCGAGGATCCACTGCCCAGGTTGAGAGGGCGAGCCCGAATGGGCAGTTGGTAGGTCAGATCGGATCTAAGTTCGAAAAAACTTATCCAAAAAACATTGACTGATGATTGTCGTTCGGCTACCTTTTGAATCTGCCTGGTTGTCAACCGGCCCTCAAAGGAGATTCACCGTGTTCCTCAAATCCCACCTCAGCCTGCATGGCACAGCGAGCGCACCTGCGCGTCGCGTGGCGATGCTCACGGCGCTGGGATTTGATGCCCGGTGCTCGGAGTGGCCAGGTTCCCAGGAATCCCAGTCCCGAAGGGACCATCGCTATCTCAAGAGTCAAGGGAACTTGATTCCGACCGTGTAAGGCGCTTAGGCGGTTCACACCCGAACTGGCGTCACCGGAAGACCTGAAGAGCCCAGGGGCATGGGTCCGCAGCATCAGGCGTTCCGGAACATGGTTGAAGCGAACGGCCCATAGGGGACGTGGCCCAGCGGCTACGGCATTTGACTCGGGCACTTCCTCTGTGCCCTCGCCCTGCCGGGCGACATCTGCGCTGTGCTCCTGCTCCCTCGCTTCGCGAGATCGCAGAAGGGGCCCGTGGTTCGAGTCCTCTCGCCCTTACCACCATCCATTGATGGGGGATCGTTCAGCGGCAGGACGCGGGCCTTTGGCTCCCGAGACCCTGGTTCGATTCCAGGTCCCCCAGCCAATCCACCCGCGGTGAGGTCAACCGAAATCGGTATCGGCCCCGGTTGCTATCCGGGTTGGGGAAGTTATATCTCCATATGAGTTCGATCCTCACCCTCACCGCCATTGCTTTTCATCAATTCTTGTTCATTGAAAACTTCATATTTGGGATAACTGCTATTTCTGATCGTTTGAGGACGATCGGGAAGGTGGAAACAAGGGCAGGCGGAAGCCTTCTGGCCCGGCAGATCACCGCCTCAGGCATGCCTGGGCGCATCACCGGCACGTGAGGACAACTGCTTGCCCGCAGTACCCCTGTCGGTATGACCGGCAGGGGTCTCTGGAGCGTTGGAGGAGTCAGGCCGTCCTCGGTGCACTGTCTATGCACACATCACGGGTTCGAATCCCGTACGCTCCGCCATTTTCGGGTCCGAAGTGTTGTCGCGTGGCATGCCTGCTTTGCAAGCAGGAGGGCCGGGTTCGATCCCCGGCGGATCCACCAGTCTAGGGAGCATGGCCAAACGGTAAGGCATTTGACTCGGGCACATCCTGTGCCCTCGCCCCTTCGGGGCGGCCATCGCTCCACGATGCCGTCCTATTCCTCAATCCTGAGGAATGGTGGTTCTCAGCCAGGCAATCGCGGGTTCGAATCCCTCCACTTGTACCATCATGCCGCTCGCACCTCACTGGACGGGGCACCGGACTGTAAATCCGGCGTAGCGATGCAACAGGGTTCGATTCCCTGGGGCGGCACCAATCTGGGCGTGGGCCAGCGGTTGGCCACCTGCCTTGGGAGCAGGCCGACACAGGTTCGAATCCTGTCACCCAGACCAATGAGGCTGTCGTCCAGCGGCAGGACCGGGCGCCGCCATCACCCAGACACGGGTTCAAATCCCGTCAGCCTCTCCAATCCAAGCCCCAGTACGCTATCCGGTATCGCGGCCACTCTCAGAAAGTGGTGTTTCTGTCCGTTCGACTCGGACCTGGGGTACCAATTGCACGGCCCATCCGGTTCCCTTCAGTGTGGGGCTCTGGGGGGATCGTGAGGGACACGACCAGCCGTCCCCGAAGAGGTCACGTTAAGACCTAGGTGAGTTGAGCGGAATGGCATCGCACCCGTCTGGAAGACGGTCTCGCCCTCTGTCCTGAGGGCGTCCCGGTTCGAATCCGGGACTCACCTCCACTGACTCGCGCGCCAGGGCGCAGGCCGGACTCCAAATCCAGCCGGGCGGGGTTCGATTCCCCGGTGGGTCGCCATTCTTAGTGGCCGTTACGGAATGATCCATCCAGGCGTCGTCATTCCGTTACGGCCACTTATGCCGTCGTCGCCACTGATTTGAATGATTGTTTGATTGCGACGGCTCAGTGCCGCCTAGCTCCAATCTGGTAGAGCGCTCGCCCGATAAGCGAGAGGGTCTGGGTTCGATTCCCAGGGCGGCAACCATGCATGGGTCCAAGGTGTTGCGGCGTGACACACGCGGATGGCATCCGCGAGAACCCGGTTGAACTCCGGGTGGATCCACCAGTCAAGGCGAGTTGAGCGGAACGGTATCGCACCCGCCCCGAAAGCGGGCTGGCCCTCTGCCCCGAGGGTCTGGGAGTTCAAGTCTCCCACTCGCCGCCATCCAGCCCCATCCCAGGGAGGGCCAGGGTCTTCTAAACCCGAACGGCAGGTTCGACTCCTGCACGAACTGCGCAAGCCATCCTTCCTTCGGGATCTGGGGAAGTATCCGAATCCTCAGGACGAGCCTTGAGCGGAAATGATCGTCCGTACTGGGATGCGACCTCCCGAACTTGGAGAGGACTCGATCACCTGGGCGGAGCAGCAGCCCGATTAAAACGTCGAGTCACCGAAATAGCGCCCGATCCCGGCTGCAGGATTACCAGCAGGCAAGGCCGGCCTAGATGGGACTTTCGTCACAGAATGAAATGACTTCGGTCAGCGTAGGATGGGACGGCCATCTTGCGGAGAATACATGGACATTCAGGCCTATGGATTTTCTTACACGCCACCTGCGTTCATTTCAGTTCAAGAATTATTTGCTGAAATGCAGTCTCTTCATAAAGCGAAGAAGAAGTGGCGAGGTCAATTTAGGCTGCTTTCATTCCACAACCAAGTAGACAGGAACAGTCTAATTCGAGGTGGCATCTTAAGCGTGAGAGATGAGAAGGTCGCATTGCGGTTGCTAGAAATTGGCGGGGAAATGAGGGTTGTCCCTACGGAACAGGATGAAGAACACATCGACTTCAACTGTTTCCTCTTCAAATTGGACCGAACTAGGCCGAGCAGGGTCGTGCGAGGGCTATTCACCACATACTTCGGGAGTCTTTCTATCAGGGGTTGGGGTCAGTATTTGGATCGCCTCTCAGCCCAAGTAGTACGAAACAAGGTTGAAAATCTTCTAGAAGAGGCAGGAGAGTCGGCAAGTTTGCGCGCCGTTAGCAAGTACATAGATGAACGCAACATCAGCACAACTGGCGTCTTTGCCCAAATTGTTGTGAGCGGAAATTTTAAACAATTAGTTAGTGATTTAAGAGAAATTAAAAGGCTACAAATGCATTACGAAGTTGTCGATGAAGACATAAACCCAGACACCCCACTTCCACAGCATTCAGAGCACGTGAGAGACACGAGGGTGATTACCTTTGAAGCAGGACTACGAGGAAGAAGTGCTGCGCGGCAAATATACGATTATATCCATGCCATGGGGGCATCGAGCGCAAAGGTGATTGGAATTACAGAGGAAAATGAAGACACTGATGTAGATTTAAATATGAATCCAGAACGATTCTGGAATAAAGATTTAGATGAAATTAAAAGAACGATGCGGATATCTGTTGAAGATTTCTCGGATAGTCCTATATTTGAACTATTGAGCGGGCGATTCCATGCAGATCCAAGACTATCATAATTCAATTTTCAAAAAATTTAAGAACCTCCTTAGACAGTCTATATATCCATTTATTGGTTCTATCCTAATTTTAGTAATTATTCTTTGGTGGAAGTACTTTTTAAATTTACAAAATGATTATTTTATTTATCAATATAAAGCGATTTTCAGAATTCCTTTATTTTCTGGTTTCCTTACGATTGGCAGTTTTATGCTTTCATTTAAAGCATTTACGGTATTGCGACTACATGAAGATGTTTATAAGTCCCCAGAATACCAAGAGCGCTGGGTTAAACGTGCGATGGATTTTAGTTTAAAACCAATCACATATCTTGATCCACTGGCTCGCCTGACTGACACATTTTTCTTGGCTATTTTCTTTTCACTGATGGCTGCATTTTTACAGGTCACACTAGGACTCATTCCGAAATTATGGTTGGTCTGCTTCTGTGTCTGGGCGGCTCTTTTTTCGGGATGTTTGGTTCTTCGATCTTTGTATGTGTTGCGTCAAAATCTAGTCGAATGGCAGAAATTACTGTCGAAGAAATACGCGGATGAATTGGAAGCGAAGATCTCGCAATTAAAGGAAGAGATCGCGAAAAAAGAATCGGAATGCCTAAAAGCTGCGAATCGAGATTAGTCACAGCGCTGGCAGCGATTCGTGGTGTAACTGATTCCTTGACGAATCGAGGCTGCAATCACCCCAACACCAGTGGGAAGAGCCTGTGAGAACGGGCTAGCTAGTGCACCTCGCCTGGAATAACGGGACTGGTCGCCAATGCGGCGAGGTGCACTTCCATAAGGGTGTGGCCCCTCTGGCGCATGAACACGCCCACGCTGTCACCCCTCTGGGGGGCGTGGCAGCGCCCCCAGACCCTCGCCATAAAGTGCCCCCATGCTTCTCGAATGCACCCGGTATTTCGAGCGGGCACTACTAGCTGCCCTACCGGAGGACCATCGTACCGAGGACGCCGTGCGGATAAAGCTGGGGAGCTAGGCCACGGCTGAACCGGTCGAAGGATCGACCCTTCCAAGGCGACTCCAGAAAATCGGCTAGCGGATCTGTGAGGCCAAGCTCTCTAGGAGTGAAGAGCATAGGTTGAACCGGGGTTCCACAAGCTGAATATGCTTGGACCTCCGGCCGTGTGGCTCGGTCGTTCATAGCTTGCTCCGGGGCCGGGATAACCGGCAAACGGTGGTTGATCGAGGTGACAATCACCTTGATTGAATTGAGGAAACTACCCTCACGTTGCCATGTCAAGCCACACAGTGGTGGAAACCATCCACATTCACGCGCCCGTAGCTGAACGGGATTAGCACCAGTTTACGAAGCTGGTTCATGGGGGTTCGAGTCCCTCCGGGCGCACCAATCACGAACGCACGGACTGGAAGCTCAACGGCCGAGCAGCGCCCTGTTAAGGCGCACGATGCGGGTTCGAATCCCGCCCAGTTCGCCAATCGGGCCCAGTGCGGGCCCCAGAAGGTGACGTTAGCTCAGTGGCAGAGCACCGCGCTGTGAACGCGGATGCATCGGTTCGATTCCGTTACGTCACACCACCACGGGCTGGAAGCTGAAACGCGGATGCAGCGCCGGACTGAAAATCCGGAGGATGTCAGTTCGACTCTGACCCAGCCCACCACACCCCATCGTTCAGGTGAAGAACGCGGCTCTCCGAAGGCCGAGGTCCCGGTGTCGAACCCGGTGGGGGTAACAGGTCCTCGAAGCCGAATCGCATGAGGCAGCCCCCTCCTAAGGGGCAGGTTGGCGGCTGGAATCCGCCCGAGGACACCATTGCCGCCTTAGCTCATCTGGCAGAGCGCCCGCCTTGTAAGCGGGGGGCACCCGGATCATGACCGGGAGGCGGCTCCACCTCAGCCTGTAGCTTAGTCTGGCGAAAGCGCCGGTCTGGGGGACCGGAGACCGCCCGTTCAAATCGGGCCAGGCTGACCACACTCCTGTAGCTCAGAGGCAGAGCGCCTGGCCCACACCCAGGAGGTTGGGGTTTCGAGATCCCCCGGGAGTACCACTTCGCCCTCGTAGCTCATGGGCAGAGCGCCCGCCCGACACGCGGGAGGCGATTGGTTCGACACCAGCCGGGGGCACCACGGACCGTGACGCATCGGAGTAAGCGGCCAGCCCTTCAAGCTGGTGGAAGAGGGTGCAAGTCCCTCACGGTTCGCCATTCCACACCGCAGTAGCTCAGGTGGAAGAGCACCCGGTTCTTACCCAGGAGGGCGCCGTTTCGACTACGGCCTGCGGTACCAATCCGGCGTGTAGCGCAGCCTGGGAGCGCGCCTGCTTCGGGAGCAGGAGGTCCGGCCTCTGTGCGAAAGCACAGGAGCGCGCACGGCGCGCGATAGGCCGGAATTCTGTTCAATCCTGGCCACGCCGACCAAATCTCATCCGGGATCTCCCCGTGTGAGCCCACCCGACCCACCATGTGTGGGCTTCAACCCAAAACCCTGTTACGAAAGGAGGCGACCATGTCCCTCGCAACCCTCCAAGGGGCTGTCGCCCCCATCAAGATGTGGACCCCCGTCCACGACGTCGAATCCCAGGCCCTCACCCAGCTCAAGAATATCGCGGCCCTGCCATGGGTGTTCAAGCATGTGGCCGTTATGCCCGACGTCCATTTCGGGAAGGGCGCCACGGTGGGATCCGTCATCGCCATGAAAGACGCCATCGCGCCTGCCGCAGTAGGCGTGGACATCGGTTGTGGCATGGCTGCCGTGAAGACCAACCTTACAGCCTCGGATCTTCCCGAAAGCCTCAAGGCCCTGCGGCTCAGCATTGAACAGGCCATCCCCGTGGGGTTCAACCAGTACCGGGACCCCCTGGATGCCATCGAACGGCACGCCCTCTGGGATGAATTCGAGGATCTCGATGCACGGGTGCAGAACCTCTTCGGAAAGGCCCGCCGTCAGGCGGGAACCCTGGGAGGTGGCAACCACTTCATCGAGGTCTGCCTGGACCAAGACCAGGTCGTGTGGATCATGCTCCACTCGGGCAGCCGGAACATCGGCAATGAGTTGGCCAAGATCCACATCGAGGTCGCTCAAAAACTGGCCCACAACCAGGGTCTGCCTGACCGTGATCTGGCCGTGTTCCTCAAGGGCACCAAGGAGATGGCGGCCTACCGTCGGGACCTCTTCTGGGCCCAGCAGTACGCCTTCCTCAACCGCGAAGCGATGCTGGATCAGGTGAAGGATGTCGTGAAGGCCCACTTCCCCGAAGTGGCTTTCGAGTCCCCCATCCTCTGCCATCACAACTACGTGTCGGAAGAAGTCCACTTCGGCGAGGAGGTCCTGGTGACCCGCAAGGGGGCTATCCGGGCCGGACGCGGCGAATGGGGCATCATTCCTGGTTCCATGGGCGCCCGCAGCTTCATCGTCCAGGGCAAGGGGAACCCCGAGTCCTTCGAATCGGCGTCCCATGGCGCCGGGCGGAAGATGAGCCGGAATGCCGCCAAGAAGCACTTCAGCGTGCAGGACCTCGCCCGTCAGACCGAAGGCGTCGAGTGCCGGAAGGATGCGGGTGTCCTGGATGAAATTCCAGGCTGCTACAAGGACATTGATGAGGTCATGCGCAACCAGGCGGATCTCGTCGAAATCCGGTTTGAACTGAAGCAGGTGCTCTGCGTGAAGGGGTAGTCCCTTCCTGGAGCCAGAAGACCACCCACGCCCGGGCTTCCAACCCGGGCGCGGGTCAGGAGGGGGGCCTGGCCAGTGCGGCGTCCCCGGCCCACGGAGCCTCATGGGTTCCCGGTCGGCCGGAGATGTCCCGCGATTCGACCCAGGAGGAGCCCTCCCGTATGGGGACGACGCACTGTCCCACGATCAAGGGGTTCGACTCCCCAACGACCTACGCAGTCGTGCACTGGTTGCAACGCGCCTTGTAAGCGCTCGGAACCACCCACCACTTCCGCCCAGGCCCCTGCCCGAGGGATTCGTCTCAAGGGCAGGGGGCATCCCGGCCAGTGGTCTCCACCTGTCGCATCTGCGGCAGGGGCCGGACTCGGACCCTCCAGGCGCACGCCATATCGCGCCCAGGTCCGGGTCCCGCCGGAGACCCCGCCGGTAAGCCCCCGGGGCCTCGGCTGAAGTCTTACCAAGAAAGGAATTCAACGATGTATCAGCGTTATGTCATCTCCGACCAGGAGCGTGGTCTCCTGGTCCGCAACGGTCAGCTCACCCGCTGGCTGGAACCCGGCCGTCACCGGGTATTCCGGGGCCTGTCCCGCCTGGAACTGCGCCTCTTTAACCGCGACACCCTCATGACCCCGTTCACTCCGGAGCTGATGGCAGTGGCCCCTTCTGGCGCCGCCGTAGAAGCCTTCGTGCCCGAGACCCACCTGGGTCTCCTGCGGGCGGACGGTGTGCCCAAGGCCGTGCTCCAGCCTGGCCGCTACCTGCTCTGGCAGCTCGCGGCCAAGGTGACCCTGGATGTGGTGAGCCTCGAGCCGCTGCGGCCTGCAATCCCGGAAGGTTTCTGGGCCCTGGTGCCCGCCGCCCAGGCTCAGACCGTTCTGGTTCTGCCCTTCGAGCGCGCCCTCGTCCACGTCGACGGTGTGCTGCGCGAGGTCCTCTCCGAGGGCCGCGCGCTCTACAGCACCCTCAACCGCAAGCTTGAAGTGATGCGGGTGGACCTGCGCGAGCAGGAAATGCAGATCCTCGGCCAGGAGCTGATGACCCGTGACAAGGTCACCCTCCGACTGAACCTGGTCGTGAAGTACCGCGTCGTCGACCCCGTGAAGGCGGTGCAGTCCGTGGCCTCCCTGCGGGATGCGCTCTACAGCGAAGCCCAGATGTCGGCCCGGCACTTCGTGGCCGAGCTGAACCTGGACCAGCTCCTGGAGCGTCGCTCCGAGGCCGTGGCCCCCATGGCGGAAGCCCTGCGGGAACGCGCCGCATCCTGGGGTGCGGAGGTGCTGAAGCTCGACGTGAAGGACCTGGTCCTTCCCGGTGAGATGAAGCAGCTCCTCAACCAGGTCATCGAGGCCGAGAAGAAGGCCGCGGCCCAGGTCATTCTGCGCCGTGAGGAAGTTGCCTCGACCCGTTCCATGGCGAACACCGCCCAGATGCTCGAGCGCAACCCCGCACTCCTGCGCCTGAAGGAACTGGAAGCCTTCAAGGAGATCGCATCCGCGATCCCCAACCTCACCCTCGTCATGGGTCAACCCGAACTGCTTCGCAGCCTGAGTGGCCTGAACAAGGACTGAGGCAACAGTCAGGGGGTGTGAGTGTGCCATTCACACCCCCTACTTCGTGCGGGTCTGGTCCAGCGGCCGGGCCTCGGCCTTCCAAGCCGATGAGAGGGGTTCGACTCCCCTGACCCGCTCCATTTGCACCAGAAGCCGAAGCGGACGAAGCGCGGAACTGCAAATTCCGTCATAGGGGGTTCGAGTCCCTCCTGGTGCTCCACTGGCCCGAGGAGCTTGGTCGGTTAAGCCCCCGCTCGGTAGGCGGGAGAACACCGGTTCGATCCCGGTCTCGGGCTCCACTCATCCACCTGCAGTTATCCCGATGTGAAGTTTGGCTTCTTGGTCATGTGCTGTGACACCGCTCTCGTAATGCGGAAGGCCGGGTTGGATTCCCGGAGAAGGCTCCACCGCGCGCGTGGCGGAACTGGCATACGCATCCAGCTCAAACCTGGAGTTTCTGTGGGTTCGACCCCCACCGCCCGCACCACCCGAGGTTCCCATGTCCAGACACACCAAAAAGCACTGCGCACAGATCGTCCTCGCCCTGGACTGCCACTACATGCCCATGGTTGAGATCTCCCGCCGGAAGGCTCTGAAGGCCATGGCCACGGGTCGAGCCCATGCGCTGGACCTGAAGACCTGGTCGAAGCTCGGCCTGCAGGACGTGGCCTCGCAGCCCTTCCACGCCGTAGTCTTCTCGAAGGCCAGGGCGGTGGCTGAATCGAAACTCGGGTTCGGGCGCGGCAATGCCAGCATCCTCCGGCGTGACGAACATCGTTGCCAGTACGTGGGGTGCATGCGCCGCGCAACCACGGTGGACCATGTCATCCCCCGGTGCCAGGGCGGGCCGAGCACCTGGGCGAACCTGGTCGCGTGCTGCCGGGAGTGCAACGCAAGGAAGGGCGGAAGAACGCCCGAGCAGGCTGGCATGCAACTAAGGTCGGCTGTACGTAGTCAGCGGGCTCTCCTGTTGGAGCGGTTCCATGTCTTGGCGGGAGTTTGAGGGCATGGCGAGAAGGGCTGATGGCCCACCCTGGGACCAGGGTCGGACATCAGCCCTTTACGAAACCAGAAATGGGCGAAGGCCTTGAATCGAGGACTGGCTGGGTCCATTCGAGCCGAGGAAAACATGGCACTTCGTAGTGTTCTCCACCCTCTCTATCAGCTCGGTGGCAGACCCCACGGGCCCTTCGAACATGGGTTTCACTGTGTTGATGAAGCCCGTGAGTTTGGCCTGATGTGTGAGGTCATGGGTGGCATTCCATTTAAGATCGGCGATGATCTCATGATTCCCAGATGAGCGGATACAGAGCGTCTCATCCCCTGGCTGTAGGGGGGCGCGATAACCCTCGCACCAGTTCAAGGCTCTATCCTTGTCGAAGACATCCAGGTGAGTCACTAGAAGCCCATCCAGGGGGCCGGCCACAGCCATTGCATACCGAAGAAGGACTGCATCGGGATGGCCTCTCCGGAACTGGCCTTGCCAGCCATTGTTGCTGTTGTGTGGCTCGCCGAGGTAATCCAAGGCAGGGTCCTCGGTGGGGAGGGGGCCTCGACCGTGACGGGTGAGGTAGGAGCGGAGAACTCCGAAGTGATGCACCTTCGTTTGGAGGCCGGCCTCCTGGACCAGGGCGTCCACCGAGGCAGGTCGGGGGCTGCTCCACGTTGTGTGGGGATGGAATCCATGCCACTCGTCCAACAAGAATCCCTGGGCGCCCTCGAAGATTACGGTCCCTGGGTCGTGGAGTCGCTCCGAGAGGGCATTCTCGGAGACTTCTGGCACCTGGCTTAGGAGCGCGCAGGCTTGTTCCAGCCAAATTTCATTGATGGAAGGGTCCCGGAGGATGAGTCGTTCGGTCTCAAGACCGGGTGGACCAGGATCCCCATCCAACTCCGCGAGCAACCGCCTCCTGAGGGCCTCGAGCTTCTCCTTCGCCAGGGTTGGGTGGTTTAGATCCTGGAGGTGCATCGTGTCTTCAGGGCTGAGGATGGATTGATGCACTGTTTCCCCGATGCCAACACCGCAGGTGCCATGGGAATTCTGGCCCCGCAACAGTTCGCGCACCTTTCCGGCGGCTTGGTGAAGGGGGGTCGTGAGACGACAGCGGGGATCGATGCTCAGGCGGGCGAGGGCATCCGGTACTCCGGAGCGCCGGAGGTATTCGGCCTCAACCAGGAGGGCTGTGGGATGGACGATGACCGGGTGGGCGAGAAAGGTCCTCGCACCAGGCTGGAATGTTCCGGATCCGAATTGGGAAAAGGTGTGGTGGCGGCCATCAGGCAGGACCACGTTGTGACCGGCCTGCGCGCCACCATTGAATCGCACGATGGTGTGGGCGTTCCACACACGGCAGAGGTGGTCAGTGTAGAGACCCTTCCCGCAGTCCCCGAAGGCTAGCCCGAGGATCGAGACAAGCCTGTCCGCGGCCAAGTGCGACCTCTGTCAACTGAAGAGTTGCTTCCACCAACTCGTGCGGGAGGCTCCGGTGGTGGATTGCATGTGGGGCTGATTGAGCGAAGCCACGCCGAGGAGATCCGCATAGGGCCGAAGGGCTCGGATGACCGCCGCGATTCGATCGCGGTGCCACCCCTGTCCATGGAGCGCCTTGGCAAGAGCATCCAAGTCGGGTAATCGCTTCTCCGTGAGACCTACAATTGCAGCCGCGACTGCACAGGTATCCTCGTAGGATTCCATGCAGATGACGTGGTCCCCGAGTACTTCACGCCATCGGGGCTCACAGCTTTTGCCACGCCGGAGGTCGGGGATGAGGAAGAAGAGATTGTAGGTCTCGGCCGCCGCGGCGACGACCTCCTCCAGGGGTAGATCCTCGTCGAGTTTCTCTCCGAAGATGCCCTCGATCTGGTGTCTAGAGATGGCCGGGTAGGGTAGTTCGTCGCCAGTCATGAAGAGGTAGCCACGCTTCCTGCGCTTGGCCCAGCAGTCCAGGTCCGTGTGCTGGGCAAGGGTGTAGAAGGCTAGGTCATAGCTCTCGTGGTGGTTGCCGCCGCCACCGCCTTCCAGGAAACACCAGGTGAGCCATTGGTCCATGAGTTCTGCGGTGGTCTCGAACTGTCCGACCTGCAGGGAAGCGCGGTCCGACATGGCGTCGCCAACCGCCATGAAGAGCACCTGCGGATCGGGAACGGCGCATTCCTCCAGGAGTTTCATGAAGGTGGGGAGTTCTTTCTTCGCCAACAGCTTGGGGATGTCCCCCATCGAGCCTGTGACGTCCAGCGCGAAGACAATGCCGAGTGAATCAGGATGCTCTGCGCTGTCCCTGGATTCACGGACCTTCAGGCCCTTGGGATCCATGAGGGCATGGCAGGAGGACTGCCTGAACACTTCGGTATGGGGCCGATTGGCGCGGGAGGCGATGAGGGCCTGGTGGGCTTCCTGCGAATAATTTCCATATCCCATGGTGTGTCCTATCGATGGAGGCCGGGTGTTTAGGCTTCAGGGATGAAGGGAATGAAGGTGGGTGGTCCGTAGGCTTGCCGTGATGCTTCCTTGAGCAGGTGGTCGAGGCTTTGAGCCGTCTGAGTGGCGCACCAGGCCAGATCCTCGCAGCAACGATGGAGGAGGTCTGCGAGCGGGTCGGGAACGCGGCTGGGAATGGAAGATGCATCGGCCATTCCGGATAGAACGGCCCGGGTGGACCAGGCGGATTGGGCCAGGTCACGGGTCACGGTTGGCTGGGACAGGAGGTCCTTAGGAGCCTCAACTCTCACTTGTGCGTGTCCCCACCCGATGATTCGAATGCCGTGGTCCTGGGGGTGGACAAGCAGGTGCTCGGGAGCCAAGTCCGTGTGCACCCAGTTCCGGTCGTGGACAAAGCCCAGAGCGCCAAGCATGCGCCGCCACATCCAGATGGCATGCTTGGGGTCGATGCCCCGTGGATTTAGGTGGAGCACATCGGAGAGGGTTCCCCAAAAACCTGTGGGGTGTCTGAGGAGCAACAGTTCTTGTCCGAGGCCAAAGGGCCCTTCCGAGGATCCAACTCCTTCGACCTGGGGGAGGTGCTGTGATGCCAGGACTCCGCCGGTGGGATCGGCTTCCATCAATGATCGAAGCACCGACGCCTCTTGAGCCAGCCGGCCAGACTCATGGCCTGGTCTTGCGAGCTTAACAGTCACACGTTCACCGCCTGGTCCCAGGCGCTGCCCGAGGTACACATCGCTGTGAGCTCCACGCCCGAGGGAACCGAGAATTTGATACCGGTGGCTCTGGTAGCGTACTGCCAGACCCGAAGCAGGGGTGGCCTGAGACCTTGCGTAGGCTTCCTTGAACCTCGCGGCCTGAACGACTTCTTCTGCTCGCGAGACCATCGAGCCACAGTTGGGACAAGTCACCATCCGCCACCGGGCTTGCCTAGGCAGAGGTGCCCCACACTGAGGGCATGCCAATACGTTAAAAAGCATGAGGTAACGATAGCATACAGACCCCTTTAACTCGCTTGCGATTCGACCTGAATCCTTCCAGCCTCGCTGCGTATGTGGGGGTTGGAGCAAGGGCGATTGGTGGACCCCATCATCCCCCGGAGTGAGGGCGGGCCGAGCGCCTGGGCGAACCTGGTCGCATGCTGCCGGGAGTGCAATGCACGGAAGAGCGGAAGAACCCCAGAGCAGGCTGGCATGCAACTCCGATCCTCGGTCAGGTCCCAGCGGGCCCTGCTGATGGATCGGCTGAACACACTGGCACAAGCTTAGGCACGGAAGGTTACGCAGGGGCACGGTGTTCGTCTCAATACGTGCCTCTGCATGAGCTGGGACTGGGTTGGGGAGTGATTTTTCAGTAGAGTGTCCTCTATCCCTCCTCAGGTGCTCCATGCTGCGTCGCCTTGTCATTGCACTACTGGCTCTTATCCCGGTCTATGCCCAGGTCCCTCTGGCAATGCCGGTCATCCAGGTCACCCAGGAGGACCGGACGCAGGCCGCCAAACTCCATGACCTCCACATCAGCGTGAAGGTCGTGGGTCATGTGGCGACGACGACCTGGGACATGACGGTTTTCAATCCTCAGGATCGAGTCCTCGAAGGTGAACTCGTCTTCCCACTGGGAGAGGGCCAGACGATCTCCCGCTTCGCCATGGACGTGAATGGCCGACTCCGGGAAGGGGTGGTGGTGGAGAAGGTCAAAGGTCGGAAGGCCTTCGAGGAGATCGTCCGCCGAGGTGTGGACCCTGGCCTGCTTGAGAGGACCGCCGGCAACAGCTTCATGGCGCGGGTCTATCCGATTCCGGCCAAGGGCTACAAGCGCGTGGTCCTGGCGTATGAGCAGGAACTTGCCGATGCGGGCCCAAAAAATCTGCTCTACCGGCTGCCCCTGGCCTTTACCGAGAAGGTCGCCATCTTCGGCTTGCGTGTCGAAGTCCTGGATCAGCCAGAGGCACCGCAGGCCACCTCCAGCCCGCTGGCCAACTTCACCTTCAAGTCCATTCGCCGCGGCTTCCTGGCCGAGGAAACCCGGACGGATTTTGCGCCGGACAGCCCCTTGGCGGTGGTCATCCCCAGGGGCGAGGGCAGCAGCCAGGTGTTCGTGGAGCAACGGGACGGCACATCCTACTTCTTCGTGATGGTCCATCCCCGTCTTCCCCGGGAAACGAAGGCCATGCCCCGACACCTCCTAGTGGTCTGGGATGCCTCGGCCAGCGCCAGGAACCGGAACCTGAAGCGGGAACTCGACCTGTTGGAGGCCTATCTCCGGCGTCTGGGATCCTGCCGCGTGAGTCTCAGCGTGTTCCGCAATGTGGCGGAACCTCTTCGGACCTTCCGTATCCTGGATGGCGATACCCAGGACTTGCGGAAGCATCTCCAGGCCCTCCCCCTGGACGGCGCCACCCACCTCGGAGCTTTGGATCTCAAGTCGGTCCAGGCGGACGAAACCCTGATGTTCTCCGATGGAATGAACACCTTCGGCCCTGGTGGGCCCCAGTTCCCCGACGCGCCGCTCCTGGCGATCAATAGCGCCTTGGTCGCCGAACATGGGCTCCTCCGGGCCATCAGCGAAGCGCGGGGCGGCGAATATCTCAACCTCCAAGCCCTGAGCAATGACGAAGCCCTTCTGGCCCTCAAAACCCGACCCTTGGCCTTCCTTCGGGCCACCTGCGGTGCCGGTGACGTCGAAAGCGTTTATCCCGGCGCAGGGCGGGTGATCCGCGGGCCTTTCGGTTTGGCGGGCATCCTGAAGACGGCCCGGGCCAAGGTGACGCTCCACTTCGGCTTCGGCACCAGCGTCCGTTTCTCCAAGACCTTCGACATCGACGCCAGCCTGGCCGCCGTGGATGCCCCCGTGGCACGCCTCTGGGCCCAGCGCAAGCTTGCCGACCTGGAGCTGGACAAGGTCCGAAACGCCAAGGCGATCACTTCGCTGGGCCAGGCCCACAGCCTCGTTACGGAAGGCACAAGCCTCATCGTGCTCGATGATGTGGCCGACTATGTCCGATACCGGATTGTGCCTCCAGAAGGCCTTCGTGCCGAATACGATCGCCGCGTATCCATGGAGCTCGACCAATCGAAACAGCGGGACAAGGATCACCTTGAGTCCTTGGTGCAGCAGTTCGAGGAGCGGAAAACCTGGTGGAAGACCGTCTTCAAGGTGCCCCAGAAGCCGAAGGAAAAAGAGCTTGAGGACGTGGGCGTTCCTGGGGGTATCCCTGGTGGCGTGATTGGGGGAGTTGTCGGTGGGGTGGTCGGAGGTGTGGTTGGTGGCACCGCAAGAACAACGATTCCACCTCCTCCCCCTCCGCCGCCACCAGCTGCCAATACTCCGGGTGTGCAAAGACACCATAGGCAGTCCGAGGCAGTCGTGGAGGTCGTCGCCCGGGCCGCATCGGTCGATCAGACAACGGTGACAAGCGCGGTGAATTTATCGGCAGATGGGCTCGCGAGTGTTCCTGGTCTTCGTGCGGAGGAGGAAGCTTCTGCATCCATCCGTTTGAAGGCATGGTCGCCAGACACGCCCTATCTAAGGGAGTTGAAAGGCGTTCCGAAGCCTGAACGATACGCCCTCTATCTCCGTCAGCGGGAAATCCATGGAAAGACACCCGGGTTCTTCCTTGACGCCTCCGATTTCTTCCGGGATCAAGGCGAGAAGGATTTAGCCCTTCGCATCCTCTCCAACCTCGCCGAGCTCAAGCTGGAGGATGCCCCGCTCCTGAGGGTCCTGGGCTACCGTCTTCGTCAGTTGGGGCTTCCCGGCATGGCCGTGTGGACTTTTGAGGAAGCCTTGCGAATGCGCGAAGAGGAGCCCCAGAGCCGCCGGGACCTTGCCCTCGCTTTGACAGAGGCCGGTCAACCGCAGAAGGCCCTCGACCTGTTTTGGGAACTGGTGAAAACTCCGTGGGACGGGCGGTTCCAGGATGTGAACATCATCGGGGTGGGCGAGTTGAACGCCCTCCTGGCCATGTCGAAGGCCAAGCTCGATGCGTCAGCAATCGACCCGCGGCTTCTGACGAATCTGCCCGTGGATGTGCGCGTGGTCCTGAACTGGGATACGGATAACAGCGACATGGACCTTCACGTGGTGGACCCAAGGGGCGAGGAGTGCTTCTACAGCCACAACAAGACCGCCATCGGTGGGCGAATTAGCCGGGATGTGACGGACGGATATGGCCCCGAGGAGTTCCTCCTCCATCGGGCCCTTCCCGGCGTCTATAAGGTGAAAGCCAATTTCTTCGGCACCAGGCAACAAACGGCCGTCGGGGCCACCACCGTCGCGCTGGAGCTCTATTTGCGATACGGAACCGGCCGCGTGGAGAACCGCTCAATGACCCTCCGCCTGGATGGCAAAGGCCGGATGGTCGATATCGGGGAGTTCCGCTTCGACCAGAAGTAGGTACGAGTTTTCCGACGCCCGGATTGGGCCGGACAGAGGTTCTGGGGATCCGTGTTCAAGCGCACCCACGGGGTTCTCGGAAAGCTGGACGCGCAGGTTCCGGAGGGTTTGGAGGGTGAAGCCGATCTGCTTGGCTTGTTCGACCAAGTGCTCGCTATTGTGCCAGATTGAACCCAATTTAAGGTGCAATTTTATGTTGTAAATGATTTATTTATATTGATTTATGAATTGTTGAGCCAACCCGCTTGGTCCAATGGTGTGTTCATCCGAACCCCGCAACCGTCCCCCCGGTTCAGATTCCTCTGCAATATTCCCGACTTTCCGCCGTCTTCAGGAACGAGGGGAAATCAGGGCCGAAGATCTCCCATTCAATGGAAGTCCAATGCGGCCACGGTCATTCGGGAAGGGGTCTATGAGAATTCTGGGGAAGGCGGTTCCCGTCTCCAGCAGGCGTGCCAACCAATTCAAGGAATCCAGCGCGCATGGTGATCGAGGTTCCGGTGCGGTGTTCATTTGGGAGGCTGCTTTCCCTGGGAATTCGCGGGGCATTCACGGGCCATTCCCGGATGCCCTGCGCGCACCGGAGGATGGTGGCTCGCCCATCGCCCGTGACGTGGCCGGCTTCTTCGAGATGTGGGCCCACATTGAAGAAGGGTTCGCGGCCCTGGATGCGTCGGATCAGAGGGCCTTCCGGGAGGACAAGGATCTGGTGCCGCCGGTTTTCCAAGGATTCGACGGGCAGTGCGAAGGCGAGTACCAGCACATGGCCAGGTTCATGATCGAAGAGTTGGGCCGCTTCAAGGGATTCGCCGGACGGGATCTGGAATCCTATCATCCGATGGTGGGTCGGTACCGGCAGCTGCTCGAGGCCTTCCGCCCCATTTGGAGCCGGACTGAGGGCGGGCGCCCGCTCACGGCGGACGAGCTGAGGGCCGTCCTGACCTGTTGACGCCATCGCGCGCAAGCCCGGGACCTGCCCACAGGACCTGCCGTCCTTCGCCGGGGCTTTCCCGCCGAGGGAAGGGTCCTGGCCCGCGAAACCCAACCCCACACCTCCCTTTTGAACAGCATTCGTTTGGACGGAAAGAACATGAGACACCACGGAGAAACGCATGGGGGAGGTTTTGGCGGCGGCGCCAGGGGCGGCTTTCCGGATTCGGGGAATGCCGATTCAAAGGCGCCCAAAGCCAGTCTCGGGGCCTTCGTCCGGTTGATCTGGAGCGCCAAGCCCTCGGCATTCGTTTTGGGTCTGGCCCTGATCCTGGGAGCGGCTTCGACGGTCGGCGGCCTGCTCGTCCCCATGCTCACCAAGGGGCTGGTCAACGGGTTTTCCCTTTCTTCCGTCGGGGCCGGGCAGGTCGGCCTCATCCTGGCGGCCTTCCTCGTGCAGGCGGCCGCGGGGGCCCTCTCCGGCTACCTTCTCGCGAGGGTGGGGCAGGGCGTGGTGGCGGCCCTGCGCGAGCGGCTCTGGCGGAAAGAGCTGGCCCTGTTCGTGCCGGATTTCGACAGCGAGGGCTCGGGCGCCCTGGTTTCGAGAATGACCAATGACACGGCGGTGGTGAAGGCGTTCATCACCGACCACCTGGCGGGGCTTGTGACCGGCGTGATCTCGCTGGCGGGGGCCGTGGGCTTCCTCCTCTTCCTCAACTGGAGGATGACCCTCGTCATCTTCGTGGCCCTGCCGGTGGCGGCCCTGGTCCTCGTGCCCATCGGTATGTTCATGTCGAAGCTGGCCCGCAGGACCATGGACGAACAGGCGGCCTTCACGGGCACCCTCTCCCGCGTCCTGTCGGAGATACGGCTCGTCAAATCCTCCAACGCCGAAGCAAGGGAATTCCAGGTCGGCAAGGACGCCATCGCCTCCCTCTACACCCTCGGCGTGCGCGAAGGCGCCGCCATGGCCCTGATCAGCCCCATCATGTCCCTCGTGATGATGTTCCTTCTCGTCGTCGTCATCGGCTACGGCGGCGCCCAGGTGGCCTCCGGGACTCTCACCGCGGGCGATCTCGTCGCCTTCATCCTCTACATCTTCCAGGTCATCATGCCCGTCGCGATGATCTCTCAGGCGCTGACCCAGCTTCAGAAGGCCCGGGGGGCTACCGAGAGCATCATCCGCCTCCTGGCCGCCCCGGAGGAGAGGACGGAGGAGGGAACCGACTTCGAACGCGTGGATGAGGCCATTCGTTTCGAGAATGTGGACTTCTCCTACGAGCCCGGCAATCCGGTTCTGCGGAACCTGAGCTTCGACCTCAAGCCAGGCAGCCTGACGGCCATCGTGGGCCCCTCGGGCGGAGGAAAGACCACGGTCTTTTCCCTCTTGGAGCGGTTCTATGAACCCGGCTCAGGAGCGATCTTCCATGGTGCGCGTCCCATCGGCGATTACTCCCTTGCCACCTGGCGCGGTTCCATCGGCTATGTCTCCCAGGACAGCCCCCTGATGTCGGGCACGATCCGCGACAACCTGTGCTACGGCGTGAGCGCCGCCATCGCTGGGGACCAGGCGAAGGTCGAGGAGGCCGCGCGGGCCGCCTACGCCGACGCATTCATCGCGGCCCTGCCCAAGGGGTACGACACGGAGGTGGGCGATCGCGGCGTGAAGCTCTCCGGAGGGCAGAGGCAGCGCCTCGCCATCGCCCGGGCCCTCCTGCGCGATCCCGCGATCCTCATGCTCGACGAGGCGACCTCGAGCCTCGACAGCGCCTCGGAAGTGTGGGTTCAGAAGGCCCTCGAAAACCTCATGCGCGGCAGGACCACCCTCGTGATCGCCCACCGCCTCGCCACCGTTCTCGACGCGGACAAGATCCTGTTCATCGAGGGGGGCGAGCTCACCGGCGCCGGAAGCCACGAAGAGCTCCTTGAGAGCCACGATCTGTACCGCTCCTTCGCCCAGCACCAGCTCCGGATGCCCGTGGCGCCGCTTGTTGCGAGGCCTCTCGCCGTTTAGGAGGGGGCATGGATTCAGGCCCTGGGGGGGAATCCAGGGCTACCAGGCTTTCACGGCATCCCCCGGCTTCACGGGCGTCAGAACCAGATCGTGGAAATCGTAGCTGAAGTCCGTGGTGGGGGAGACCGCCTTCATGCGGGCCTGGGCCACGGTGCCATCGGGATTCAGGGCGAAGGTGAGGTAGGCGTCGGCGTCCAGGGTGCGGTCGTTCCAGCGGGCGATGAAGCTGTCCTGCTGGAAATGCTCCAGCCGGCCCGTGAGGCCCGGGGTGTGGGTGAAGCGGATGGCCAGGGCGCCCTCCTGCTGTTCCACGAGGATGTCGCCGTACCAGGGATCCCGGTACCGTCCCGCGTAGGAAGCCAGGGGAAGCGAGGGGTGGGAATCCGGGGCCCGGCGGGCGGCGTCCTTCTGGACCGCAGCCTTGGAGGCGGCCCGGGACGCATCCCGCAGCACGCGGAAGGTCTCCACCCAATCCTTGGCAGGCGCTCCCAGATCCCGGTCCAAGACCGCGTGGGTGATGGCGTGGAAGGCGGCGGTGCTCTCCGCATTGGTGAGCACTACCACCGCCAGCTTGCGCCCAGGCAGGAACGTGACGCGGGAAACCATGCCGGGCAGGCCGCCGGTGTGCCAGACCATGGCCTGGCCCCGGTACTCCTGCACCACCTCCCCCATGGCGTAGGCCGTGAGGGGAGAGGCCATTTCCCGGAGAGATTCGGGCAGGTCCACGGAGGGTATCAGGGTCAGAGGCGTCCACAGGATCCGGGCCTGGGCCTCCGAGAAGAGGCGCTTGCCTCCGCCCAGGTCCCCCTTGGCCAGGAGGATCCCCGCCCAGCGCGCCATGTCCTCGGCCGAGGAGAGGATGGAACCCGCAGGGGCGATGTTGTCATCGCCTCCCAGCGCCACCGGAGCCAGGCCGTCGCCCAGGGGGGCGTGAGGCGTGGCGGTGGGATCCCCGGGCCGCAGGTCCCGGGCCCGGGCGCGGGTGGACGCCATGCCCGCGGGCCGGAAGATCCGCTCCCGCAGGAAGTCCGCCCAGGAGCTGCCGGAGACCCGCTCGATCACGGCGCCCGCCACGAGGTACAGAAGGTTGTCGTAGGCGTATTCGCTGCGGAAGCTGGTGGCCAGGGGCACGAAGCGGAGGCGGTGCAGAATCTCCTCGGGCTTGAGGTCCGTGGAGGGGAAGAACATGAGGTCCCCGGCCCCCAGGCCCAGCCCGCTGCGGTGGCAGAGCAGGTCCCTGATGCGCATCTCCCGGGTGACGTAGGCATCGCTCATCTGGAAGCCCGGCAGGCGGTCCACCACCCGGTCCTCCCACCCCAGCTTCCCTTCGTCCACCAGGATGGCCAGCGCCGCGGCGGTGAAGACCTTGGTGTTGGAGGCGATGCCGAAGAGGGTCTGGGGAGTCACCGCCTCCCGGCCGCCCTCCTTCATCACGCCATACCCCTTGGACACGGTGACCTTGCCGTCCTTGACCACGGCCACTGCCAGGCCGGGCACGTGGAAGGCGCTCCTCGCCTTCTCCACCACCTGGTCCAAGGTGGCCTGGGGGATTTGCGCCGCCGCCGGCAGCGCGAGGCAGACCAACAGGGCTGGAAGAGACAGGCGCATGGGGGCCTCGAAAAGGAGCCCAGTGTAGCAAATGGGCCTGGCGGGCGGGGCGTTTGCTGGTTTGGCTGGACCCGTGGCGGAACCACAGATCTTGGCGCCAACGCTCATGTTCGGCGCTCGCGCCGACCGGCCCAGGCCCAAGATGACGGCCTGAAGCCAGAATGCCGCGGTTCAATGGCGCTTTGGAGCCTTGGACCGATCGCAAGGCTTGGGTGTTCCGAGCGCCGGGAATCAGGTGCTGGGCCCGGATTGTCGTTGGAAGCGGCGGGAGAGAACCAACAAGGAAACTGGGGAACTGGCTGTACCCCAGGCGCCACCATGGTTATGCTGGATTTGCATGGATTCGTCGACTCCTGATACCCGAACAGCTCTCCTCCAGGCCGCCCTGGTGTGCTTTGCTGATCATGGATTCGACGGCGCGAGCATGCGGATGATTGCCCTGAAAGCGGGCCGCCCGCTCTCGCTCCTTTCGCACTACTTCAAGAACAAGGAGGGCCTGTACCTCGAGGTCTTCAAGTGTGTTCTCGAATCCTCTGCGCATCACCCCGCCGCCTTCACGCCGGGCAAACGCCTGGATCCCCAGGATCGGCAGGGCGCCATCAGCCTGATTCGGGAACAAATCCACCTCATGTTCGAGCAGGCGGTCCCGAAGGCTGCTTTGCAGAACCCCCTCGATGACTACCGGGCCCGCCTCTGGGTTCAGGAATTGCGGACCACGCGCCCCAGCCTGCACCCGATCATCCGGCAGTACCTCAACCCCGCCGTGGAAATGATGCAGAGCTGCATCCGGGTGCTCCGTCCCGATCTGAACGAATCCCAGGTGGTGTTCCTCGGCATTACTGTCATGGGCCAGGTGGTGTGCCACGGCATGATGTCGGGCCTCAACAAGGTCCTCTGGGGTGATCCTCCCCCTTTTGGCAGCCACTTCCAGGAGGCGGAATTTCTCGTGGATTTCTGCCTCCACGGCCTTCGCGCGGGCACCCCGGCAGACTAGGCCCAGGCGGACCAGGGCCGGAGAGGGGAATCCTCTCCGGCCCTGGAACCTTGGGGTGCGTCCGCGGCAATGTGCCGATCAGAACCGGTAGATGAGTGCCGATCAGAACCGGTAGATGAACGAGGCGTTCGCCGAAGGCGAGGTGATTTCCGGCTTGGCCCCGAACAGCCGGGGTTCGTATTTCGCATGGACGTACCTGACTTCAACGCCCATGTTCGGCGTGAACATGTAGCCGGCGGAAACAGCGCCGTAGGGGCTGTTCGGCGTATCGTTGTCGCTTCCGCCAGGCAGGTCCATCTCGAACTTCGCCATGCCGAAACCAAGGCCGGCACCGACGTAGGCGCCCTGGTTCACTTTGCCGGAGAAGTAATAGTTGTAGTCCGCGCCCAGCTGGAGCAGTTGAACCTTGCGGGTGGGGCTGCTCTTCTCGAAGTAGGTGTAGTCGAGCCGTGGGACCACTGCGTGGCCGCCGGTGAAGCCGATGACGGCATGGGCGCCGAGGCCGTAGCCCAGGCTGTTGTCCAGCAGGCCCTTGTCGCCCAGATCACTGGTGGGGAAGGCCACGGTGCCTTGGAGGCCGAACTTGAGGTCCTGGGCGGCGAGAGGACCACTGGCCAACGCAAGGCCGGTAAGGCAGAGGGCCAAGGGTAGCTTCGAGGTCATGGGGATCTCCTTTTGCCCGTGAGGGCGTGGGTGGATGGGGAAGATCTCGAAGGGTTCGAGACCTGTTGATCGGTCAAACGACCGATAGTATATAAATAAATTAATAGAACGATTGACCAATGTCAACTGGGTTTTTATAAATAGATATTATAAAATTATACGAGTTTATAAATTATTTAAAAAAATATTGGCAAACTTGAGCGACTGATTGAATACTATGATCGGTCGAACGATCAATCGCGGGAACGTCATGAACACCTTCCATCTGGACCCTCACTCCGACTCGAGAGAATCCCTGATCACGGCCGCCCTGGCCTGCTTCGCGAAGTACGGTTACGACGCCACCTCCATCCGTTTGATCGCTTCAATGGCCGGTAAAAATTCCTCGCTCATCTCCTACTACTTCGGGGGCAAAGAAGGGCTCTACCGGGAGGTTTTCAAACACCTGTTGACCCGGTTCACCTCGGGGCCCGTCGACTCCTGGACACCCGGCCCCGAGGAAACGGCGGCGGGACCAGAAGGGGGCCGGTCCCGCCTGCGCCTGCTCATCCGGCGCATCCTCATCGAAGTGGAGGCCCATTTCCACGCCCTGGATCCCCTGAAAGACGCCGCGGCCCGCTTGTTCCTCAGCGAGATTCATGCGCCGAAGGATGAGGTGAAGGATCTGCTGCGTGAACGCATTGAGCCTTCAGTGCGGGAACTCCGCGCATGCATCCGGGCGATCCGGCCCGACCTCTCGAATTCGGATACGGATTTCTGGGGCATCACCATCCAGGGAAGCTGCATCGGCCACGCGCTGCGCTCAGAGATCAACCGCCTGATCTGGACCTGCTCGGAGCCGCGCCCGCCGCTCGAGGAGATGACGGATCGCCTCACGGACTTCGTCTACCACGGACTTATCCACGTCTGAGTTCATCCCGGCGCCACGCCCACCTGCCACCCAAGGCTTTCTCAGTCCACCAAGGAGCTTTTCCCATGCACACCCCCAATCGAGCCGGACGGATCACCATCGCGGGAGCTCTCGTGGCCAGCGGATTGATGCTCGGCTGCGGCAAGAAGGAACAGGCCAAGGCCACTCCCGACGTGGCGGTGATGGAGGTGCAGTCCGAGCGGACGGCCCTCACGTCCGAACTGCCGGGCAGGGTCTCTGCCTTTCTCGTCGCCGAAGTGCATCCGCAGGTGAACGGGATCATCCAGAAGCGCCTCTTCACCGAAGGTGGCGATGTGAAGGCCGGCGACCTTCTCTACCAGATCGATCCTGCGCCCTACCAGGCGGCCTATGACACGGCTTCCGCGGCCATGGCCCGGGCCGAGGCCAACCTGCCTGCCGTCCGCAAGCGAGCCGAACGATTCAAGGAGCTGCTCGGCGTCAACGCCGTGGGACAGCAGGATCATGACGATGCCGCCGCTGCGCTGAAGCAGGCGGAGGCCGACGTCCAGGCCGCGAAGGCCAGCGCCGAGTCTGCCCGCATCAACCTCGCCTACACCCGCATCACCGCGCCCATCTCTGGCCGCATCGGCCGGTCCAGCGTGACGCCAGGCGCCCTCGCTGCGGCTTACCAGGGCCAGGCTTTCACCACCATCCAGCAGCTGGATTCGGTCTATGTGGATTCGCCCCAGTCTTCCGCGATCCTCATGGAGATCCAGCGCAACCTGGCCAGCCGCCGCCTCAAGGGCGGCACGCCCGAACAGGCCAAGGTCAAGCTCCTCCTGGAGGACGGGACCCCATATGCCCAGCCGGGCCTCTTGAAGTTCTCGGATGTCACAGTGGATCCGACCACGGGTTCGCAGATCCTCCGCATGGTTTTCCCCAATCCCGGCCACATCCTGCTGCCGGGCATGTACGTCCGGGCCGTGGTGGAAGAGGGCGTGGCGGATCAGGCCATCCTCGTCCCCCAGAAGGGCGTTACCCGCGATCCCAAAGGCAACGCCATCGCCATGGTGGTGGATGGCGCCGGCAAGGTCGAACAGCGGATGCTCACGGTGGATCGCGCCATCGGCGACCGGTGGCTGATCCGCGAGGGCCTCCGCGCTGGCGACCGCCTGATCCTCGAAGGGCTGCAGAAGATCCGGCCCGGCGCGGCGGTGAACGTGGTGCCCTTCAAGGTGAATCCCACTCCCTCCGTCTCGAAGTGAAGGAGCCGATCCATGGTTAATTTCTTCATTGACCGGCCCATCTTCGCCTGGGTGGTCGCCATCGTCATGATGCTGGCCGGTCTTCTGGCGATCAAGAGCCTGCCGGTCTCCCAGTACCCCCCCGTGGCGCCGCCCGCCATCTCCGTGGATGCCTTCTATCCAGGCGCTTCCGCCAAGACCGTGGAGAACACCGTCACCCAGATCATTGAGCAGAAGATGACCGGCCTGGACCGGCTGCTCTACATGTCGGCCAACAGCGATTCCGCCGGCCACGGCAGCGTCACCCTGACCTTCCAGCCGGGCACTGATCCCGATTCGGCCTGGGCCAAGGTGCAGAACAAGCTGGAACTGGCCAAGCCGCTGATGCCCCAGGTCGTGCAGCAGATGGGCATCACGGTTTCCAAATCCACCAAGAACATGTTCATGATCCTGGCCCTCAGTTCCTCTGACGGCAGCCTGAACGCAGACGATTTGCGCGACTACCTGGCCTCCAATGTGGAGAACGTCATCAGCCGCGTGGAAGGGGTGGGCGAGGTCACCTCCTTCGGCACCCAGTACGCCATGCGCATCTGGCTGAATCCGGATCGCATGGTGGGCTACCACTTGACCCCGGACGACATTCGCCAGGCCGTGAAGGCCTACAACGCGCAGATCTCGGCAGGCCAGGTCGGCGGCCTTCCCGCCCTCAAGGGCCAGCAGCTGAACGTGACCGTGAATGTGCAGGAACTCCTGCAGACTCCCGAACAGTTCGGCAACATCCCGTTGCGCATCAATGCGGACGGATCCACCATCCGCATCCGCGACGTGGCCCGCACCGAGCTGGGCACCGAATCCTACGAAAGCGAATCGGCCCTCAATGGCAGGCCCACGGCGGGCATGATGATCCGCCTGGCTTCAGGCGCCAATGCCCTGGACACCTCCAAACTGATCAAGGCGAAGATGGACTCTCTCTCGCGGTACTTTCCGGCCGGAGTGCAGGTCGACTACCCATATGAGACCACTCCCTTCGTGTCGGTGGCCATCGCGGAGGTGGTGAAGACCCTGGTGGAAGCCGTGGTGCTGGTGTTCCTGGTCATGCTGTTGTTCCTCGGAAACTTCCGCGCCACCTTGATTCCGACCATCGCCGTGCCAGTGGTGCTGCTGGGCACCTTCGCGGTGCTGCAGTACGCGGGCATGACCATCAACATGCTCACCATGTTCGCCATGGTGCTCGCCATCGGGCTGCTGGTGGATGACGCCATCGTGGTGGTGGAAAACGTTGAGCGCATCATGCACGAGGAGGGACTGTCGCCGCTCGAGGCCACCCGGAAATCCATGGGGCAGATCACCGGCGCCCTGGTGGGCATCGGCCTGGTGTTGTCGGCGGTGTTTGGCCCCATGGCCTTCTTCGGCGGCTCCACCGGCATCATCTTCCGCCAGTTCTCCTTCACGCTGATCACCGCCATGATGCTGTCGGTGGTGGTGGCCCTGGTGCTGACTCCCTCGCTGTGCGTGAGTTTCCTCAAGCCGGTGAAGAAGGGGCACGAGGCTGCCGAATCGGGTTGGGCGGTCACCCGGCCCTTCTTCCTGTGGTTCGACCGCTTCTATTACCGGATCAGCGAAATCTTCGTGGCCCAGCTGGGCCGGGTTCTGGCCAGGAGCCTGCGTTACTGCCTGATCTTCCTGCTCATTGTCGGCGGCGCCGGCCTGCTGATGTTCCGCCTGCCCACCGCCTTTCTGCCGGAAGAGGACCAGGGCATCCTCCTGACCATGGTCAACCTGCCCGCGGGCGCCACGCTGGAGCAGACCCAGAAGGTGATGAAGGACGTGGAACGCCATTTCCTGGTCGACGAGAAGGATGCCGTGGCCTCGTGTATGACCGTGTCCGGCTACAGCGTGGCCGGCCGCGGCCAGAACAACGCCATGGCCTTCGTGAAGCTCAAGGATTGGCACCAACGCGAGAGACCGGAGCTGAAGGCCGAGGCGGTGGTCGCCCGCGCCATGCGCACGTTCTCCGGCCGGCGGGATGCCATGCTGTTCGCCTTCGCGCCACCGGCCATCCTGGAACTGGGCAACGCCACCGGGTTCGACTTCCAGCTCCAGGATCGGGGCGGTGTCGGCCACGAAAAACTGATGGAAGCCCGCAACATGCTGCTGGGCATGGCAGCCCAGAATCCGGCGCTGAAGTCGGTTCGCCCCAACGGGCTGGAAGACCTTCCGGAATACAACGTTCAGGTCAATCAGGATCGCGCCGGGGCGTTGGGGGTGCCCATGCCGGCCATCGCCGACACGCTGACAAGCACCTGGGGCGGGTCGTACGTGAACGACTTCATCAACAACGGCCGCGTGAAGCGGGTCTACATCGAGGCTGAGGCCAAGTTCCGCTCGCAGCTGGAAGACCTGAACAAGCTGTACGTGCCCAATAAGGCGGGCGCCATGGTACCGTTCTCGGCATTCGCCTCCGGCAAGTGGTCATTCGGATCGCCCAATCTGCAGCGCTACAACAGCTTTCCCTCTGTGGAGATCCTCGGCGAACCCGCCAAGGGCAAGAGCACCGGCGAGGCCATGAAAGCGATGGAGGACATCGCCACCAAGCTTCCTGCCGGGATCGGCTTCGAGTGGACCGGGCTCTCCTATCAAGAACGCCAGGCGGGATCCCAGACCACGGCGCTTTACGCGGTCTCCGTGCTGGTGATCTTCCTCTGCCTCGCGGCCCTCTACGAGAGCTGGACGGTACCCATCTCGATCCTGCTGATCCTGCCTGTGGGCGTGTTCGGAACCGTGCTGGCCACCTGGTCCCGGGGCTTGTCCAGCGACGTCTACTTCCAAATCGGCCTGCTGACCACCCTGGGCCTGGCGGCCAAGAATGCGATTCTGATCGTGCAGTTCGCCCAGGAGCTGATGGCCCAAGGAGTCGGGCTCATGGAAGCGGCCATGGAGGCCTCCCGCCTGCGCCTCCGGCCGATTCTCATGACCTCTCTGGCCTTCACCTTCGGCGTGCTTCCCATGGCCCTGACGCGGGGCGCCGGCGCGGCGGCCCAGAATGCCATCGGCACAGGCGTGGTCGGGGGAATGCTGTCCGCCACGTTCATCGCCATTTTCTTCATCCCCCTGTCGTTCGTGCTGGTGAGCCAGATGTTCAAGAAGAGATCTGTGGTTCCGGTTCCCGCCGTGGTCCCGCCTGTTTCTGAGGAGGGCCGGCCATGACGCCCATCAAAACCCTTCCAGTCCTGCTGCTCGTGGCCATGACCGGGTGTGTCTCGATGGCGCCGAAAGTCCGCCTGCCCGCGCCACCCGTGCCCGGCGCCTGGCCCGAGGGGCCTGCCTACAAAGCCCCGGCCGCCAGCCCCGCCCTTACGGCCCAAGAGGTCGCATGGCAGGATTTCTACGCAGACGCAAAGCTGAAGAAGGTCCTTCAGCTCGCCCTTGAGAACAACCGGGATTTGCGGATCGCGGTTCTGAACACCGATAAGGTGCGAGCCTATTACCAAATCCAGCGCGCTGAACTGCTGCCAACGGTCAACGCCGCCGGTGCCGGCACCCGGCAAAGGCTTCCAGCCAGTGTGTCCGGCACGGGGCAGCGGCTGGTGGCCGAGCAGGACACGGTCAATGTGGGCATCAGCTCCTGGGAGCTGGATTTCTTCGGCCGGGTGCGGAGCCTCAAGAATCGGGCGCTTGAACAATACCTTGCGACGGAACAGGCTCGAAACAACGCCCAGATCTCGCTTCTCGGCGAGGTGGCCAATCTGTACCTCGCCTTTGGCGCCGACCGCGAGAACCTGAAACTGGCCCAGGACACCCTCGGGAGCCAGGAGGCTTCCTACAAGCTCATCCAGCGCCGCTTCGAGGTGGGCGCCTCGTCTGAAATGGACGCCCGCCGCGCTCAAATCGGGGTGGAGACGGCCCGCGGCGACGTGGCCCGGTACACCCACACCGTCGCTTTGGACCGGAATGCGCTGAACCTCCTGGTGGGAACCTTCGTCCCTCCAGAACTGCTGCCTGAAACCTTGGGGAGCGCGATGGCCCTGAAAGACATCACGCCAGGATTGCCGTCGGAGGTGTTGACGCGCCGCCCGGACATACGCATGGCCGAGAATCAGCTCAGGGCCGCCAACGCCAACATCGGCGCGGCGAGGGCAGCCTTCTTCCCTCGCATCGCTCTCACCACCAGCCTCGGCACCATGGCCAGCGACTTGTCGGGGCTGTTCAAGACCGGTTCCGATTCCTGGGCCTTCTCGCCCCAGATCACCCTTCCGATTTTCGACACGGGTTCCCGGCTCGCCAATCTCCGGGCGGCGAAGGCTGACCGGGACATCGCTGTGGCTCAGTACGAAAAAGCCATCCAGGGAGCGTTCCGGGAAGTGGCGGATGCCCTGGCCCAGCGCGGCACCATCGATGATCAGCTAGCCGCCCAGGAGACGCTGGTGCAGGCCACGGAAACCACCCACCGCCTGGCCACGGCCCGTTACACGGCCGGAGTCGATGGCTATTTGAGTGTGCTGGACGCCCAGCGTTCCCTGTACGGCGCCCAGCAGGGCCTCATCGCCCTCCGCCGGGCCAAGCTCGGCAACCTCGTCACGCTTTACAAAGTGCTCGGAGGAGGCCACTCGGATCAGACTCCGGCTGCATCTTCCAACCCGGCCAAGGGACAGCCCTCTGTTCAGCGAGGGCGCTGAGGAGGGGCATCAACCAATCCGGGGCGTTGGAGGCCGAGCCGGATACGGCTTGGTCCCAGCCACCCGGCCCCGGGGCAGCCGCCCCATCACTGTTTCACGGAGGCAACGATGAAAGGCGTCATCATTCACCTGAGCGACAACCAGCTGGCAGCGGTCATCGCCTGCGAGACCGAGGATTACATGGTGGTTGATCTCGGGAAGCCGGGGCAGTTCGCCAATGGCGATTTGGTGGATACCCAAGGGCTGTGGTTCGGAGAGCACGGGAAGATCTTGAACAAGACCTCGGACCGAAAAGTGGAAGCATCAGTCCAGTGCATCGTCCGCGATTTGACTTCAGCCCGGCACGAATGCGACGACCTGCAGCCGAACTAGCAACCAGGTCAGCCGCTACGGCTTGGCAATGGCTTTATTTAAAAACTCGGCCAGTACCGGCGAATCGTAAAAAAGGCCAATCACCTTGTATTCGTTCGAGTACTTCCTGAGCTCCAGCCTTATCGTGCCGGGTCCATTCTGGAACTGGGCTTTGTACACCATGCGGCCCCAGGTGCCTTTCTGGTCCACGCCGGTCGACACAAATTGGACTTCCTTCGAGATCACTGGCCCAAGTTGATCGGTGATGCCGCCAAGGACGGCGTTGTGTTTCTCTTCTGTCAAAGATTCCTTCCCATCAGGGCCGATGAGTTGATAGGCCCCCGAGAAGTCCTTCGCTTCAATCTTTGCAAGGTACGCGGAACAAGCAGGGCCAAAGTTGCTTTCCCCAACCTTCATGGCGCCCTTGACCATGAAGACGCAACTCACGGCCATCAACACAAGAAAGCCCAACGCCCCGCCACACCCCCAAGCGATCCATTTCCCCCAGGGCTTGCGCTTGACGGCGGGGTATTCCGACTCGGGGGGAGCATAGCTCATGTCCATAGCGTCTCCTCTTGATGAAGGGGTTGGACAGCGGCTTCACGAACGAAAGGAATTTGTTTCAGCTGCACGGAGGTGACAAGCAGAGGCGAGAACGCGAAATGTTGAAAGAGAGCGAAAGGCAATGCGGGGATGGCCGGCTTGAGCGAAGGGCTAGGCCGACTCACTAATCGACGATGAACAGTTTTGCACCAACTGAAGTGAAGGAGCGGTGAGGTTCAGCATTGTCCGCGACCTGGTAGCTCATTCCCGGCCGAAGAAGGAAGGTGCGACCATCTTTAAGCTCCGTGTGTAATTCGCCTTCAAGGCAAAGGAGGATATGACCCTTTGCGCACCAGTGGTCGGCAACGTATCCAGGCGAATATTCAACCATTCGAACTCGAATGGGGCCGAAGTTGCAGGTTCGCCAGGTGGCAGTTCCAATGTCGCCTTTGTGGAGCGAAGGCTCGACTGATGACCAGTCAGTGGCGCCGAATGGGATTCCAGTCATTTGCATGGATGCCTCCTGGGGGCCTAACGAATGACGCTGACCAGCTCCCCCTGGGTGGAGTGGACGAGCGGATCCGAGGAATCGAGCGGCTGGCAGAATGGGAGGCAATGCAATCGGAGTCGAGTTGAGCTGGGGATTCCCGGAAGCTGTAAAGAACTTCCAAAGCTCTGGCACCGTCAGCGAGATCACAGGCGGAGACGGATTCCTATGGCTTATTTCGGATGGCTTGCCTTCATCCTTTCCGCCTACTCTGGTTTGGTTCAGCTCGTGAAGACCTGGTACACGCGGCGATTCGGAGCCTGGTTATGAATCTCCGTGCCTTCCTTTTTAGGACGGCCCCCGCCTTGATGGCGGGGGCCCTTGTTGGCTTGGAACACCAGTGGCACATCGCTTTCATGGCTTTTGAAGGCGTGTAAAAGTTCTGGGTGCCTGACCGACGTATCTGCTGAAGGCGGTGCTGAAGGCACTGGTCGAGTCGTATCCTAGGGGTTCAGCACCCACTGGGCCACCACCTGCTCATCCGAGAGTCCGAATGTGTGCTTGAGAAGGTGGAGCCCGGCCATCAGGCGGATGGGAACCCCTGGGCGCCCATTATCCGGGCGATACAGGGCGGCGTTTGGGTCTTCGGCTTCGAAAAATGGCTTCATCCATACACCAGAAATCGCGGGTCTCCCCTCACATTCTGGTGTACCAGATAGGCCCAAAGCTCCCTCAAATGTCTGCGAAATCTACATCTGTGACTTGTTCAGGGCCGACCAAGATATTCGGGTACACCAGAAAGTCAGGGGAGACCCCCCAATTTTTCTGATGTACCCGATATGTCTAAAGCTCCCTGCCATTGTCAAATCTATGTTTGTGACTTGGTTATGGCCAATTTATTACTTGCTCCATCTAGGGGTTTGGGGATGGTTGTGTGATCTTTATTGCATGATATTTATAAAGATTTTATTGTATTGGGAAAAACATAAATGTTCCAAAAATATTGTCCTTATAAACTTGGAACCTAACTGGTCCAGTGTATCCTGTGTTTGGTCCGGTGATACTGGCAGTGCTTGAGTATCCGGAAGAATTACTGATTTCACGACTCCATTTGTAGGAGAAATCCCAAGTGTTCGTTGAAACATACTTGATTAAACCAAAGACAGATCCACCTGTCTGAAGAGAAACCGAATAAGAATCAGTTGCGGTTTGTCCCAGGGTAGAAGTTGTTTGTCCTCCCAGACTTAAATTCTGAGATGATGGTTGGCCACCACCTGCTGGCGGTTCATACAGCAGCACTTGATTAAATTGGAGGTCGAAGCGAGTTTTGTCTACAGTGGAGGAAGAACCATTCCAATACGGATTCCTACCTAAAATAGCGGCAAAATCAACCCCGTTTAATTCTCCATCCTGACCAGCCCAAGTTCTCTGAATTGCGGTCCAGACACCGGGGGCTTCGGTTTGAATTAATGTCGGATTTTTTAACCATTTTACATATAGTTTTATAATGTCGCCAGGACCCGCGGGGTCTCGTTCATCATAATTCACACTTGAATAATTCTGGTACCAAAAAGAAGTCCCGTTTCCTGATCCATTAAAATGAGAAGTTGAGTTGATATAATACTTGGGATTCAGCCAAATAATAAAGCAGTCATAATCGTGATTCAACCCTTCAGCTGCGTTTTGAGGTCCGGGGTAAGTTTCGCTAAAATTAGTGCTTGATGTAATTGTGGTGGATGAACTGTTTTCAATTTGCGTTTTCCAATTTGCTGAAAAACTTGCACCTGCAACCAAGGCGTTTAAATTAAAGTTATAATTAGTGGCTCTGCCAATTGTTTCTGAAGTTGAATTTTTCGAACCGATAGAGCTACTTGTTCCATATGTAACAGCACTTTTAGGCCCTGGAGGGGCATATACTAGGGATAAAATCTGATATTTTGGATAAATTGCCCCCTTTACGGTGAGAGCTATATCATCAATTCCATCTGCAATGATGTCATAGTTGCCATCTGTTGAGGTGGCTTTTAATTCTTTGCCTGAGCCTTTTGGGCTATCGGGGATTTGGGTTGATCTCCCCGGAAATTCATGAATGCCCCCCACAGGATCGATCCATTTATAGTTCTCATAATATATGGTTCTTCCGTTATTTCTTATAGAACAAGATGTTTTTCCGTATGGGTACCCCGGGACATCGAATTGCTTTATTGTTTGACCAAAAAGCGAAATTCCTAATAGCCCAATAAAAATATTTATATATTTCATCTTGTGCTCCCTGAGATCATATTGTTGGGATTGTATATAGCATTGCTTATATTGGTTTAGGCGGTCCCCTGATGGATTGTGAATTTGACAAATACATTATCATTTTTCTTTTGACAGACACATCAATAGATACAATTTGATATTGTGGTAGGTTTTAAAAAGAATTGATGATGTGAATTGAAGCTGATAATGCCTACTTTGATAAGATTGGACCGCTCAAAATTGTGCCTTCTCATATCTTGAATTATCTAAATAATAGTAATAAGTCCTCTTGAATCCCTCCTTCCTTGCTATCTGCTCCTTTTATTCTGTACTGTTGATTTAAATCCAAATAACAATGCGAACAATCTGGTGACCTCCTACGTAGCCTTCCGTGAGAGTGGCATAACTCCTATTGAATCTTCAGTAGTTCCCCTGAACGGTATGAAATCAACCGCGAACGGTAATTAGGGCGTGTTTTCAAAATCGGAGCCAAGTGAGCAGACAGGCGATAGCGACCATGGCGCTGTAATTGCGCATGGTCTTGTCGTAGCGAGTGGCGAGGCTGCGGTATTGCTTAACCGAACACCTCCCGCTTGATTATGGATGGCGTGACTTTCCTTGCAACTGCGATGGATCTACAACCAAGTCACGCACCTCGGCGATTTCGGCCTTTGAATGACCTGTCCATCCATGCCCCGCTCGCTACGCTTCTTCCCGCCCTACAGCAGTCGTGTCCAGCCCTCGGAGGCGCTGCGCTCGGAATGGGCATGGCTCAACCAGTCATCCCATTTCTGGGACGCGGGATGCCGAGAGCGGGACGGCGGACTGTGCTGGACTCGCGGGCTGGCATTGATTTAACGAAAGTCCCTCCTGGCACTGGCATTGCTTTCCATGAGTCGGGACACTCGATCCCGGTGGAGTTGCTCCATGGCCATGCCCCCCCTGATGTCCCATGGGTTCCGCGCCCTGTGGCGCCATCCCTGGCACAGCCTGGGGGTGGCCCTGCTGCTAGCCCTAGGCATCGGTCCGGTCCTCGCCCTGTCGGCCCTGGCGGACCAGCTCCTGGTGCGCAATGCGCCGTACCCCGAGCCCCATCGGGTGGTGCAGGTTCATGGCGTCATTCCCGAATACGACCGCTGCCAGTTCAATCCGACCGCCTTCCACCACCTGCAGGAGGGCACCCGCGCCTTTTCGGCTCTGACGCTCCTGGAACCCAGCACCTTCGCCCTGGGGCGGGGCGTCGATTCGGTTCCAGTGGAGGTCGTGCGCGCCACGGCGGATTTCGGGCAGGTGCTGGGCGTGGCACCCCTTGCAGGGCGGCTTACCTTCCTTAAGGACGAGGACACCTTCGGGGGGACCCGGGTCGCCATCGCGACGGAACGGGCCTGGCGACGGCGCCACGGGGCGAATCCCGCGCTGGTGGGCAGCACCATCCCGCTGGAGGGCCTGCCGACGATCATCGTGGGCATTCTGCCGGAGCGCGTGGCCTTCCCCTCCTCCAGGGTTGCAGAGGCCGAATACGTCGTGCCCGCCGCATTCACGCCGGTGGAGCGCGAGGAGAACGGCAATAACTGGGAGGTGATCGGGCGGCTCTCCCCGGGTACGACTCTGGCCCAGGCTAACGCCGCCCTGGCTTCCCTGGCGGCCTCTCAAGTCATCCCTGGCCGTACCGGCTTCCGGGCCCTACAGGTGAGCGAGGAGCTGGCGGCGGGCTGGAAGCGCCCCCTGGGACTCTTCGGGGTGGCATCTGTCCTGCTGCTCGTGCTGGCGGGCATCAATGCGGCTTACCTCATCCTGGCGCGCTCAGAGGCACGGCGTGGTGACTTGGCGGTGGCCACGGCCCTGGGTGCCCCCGCAGCGGGCATGGTTGGGCAGTACATGGCTGAAGGGCTGGGGCTCAGTGTCCTGGGTCTGGGTTTGGGCTTCGGTGTGGCCTTCGGGGTCCGCCAGGCCCTCGTTCTCCATTTCGGGCTCCAGTCCACACCGTCCTTCTCGCTGGCCACGGTAGGCGTGGGATGTCTCACCTCGCTCCTGCTGGTCTTGCTGGCGTCCGCGGTTCCTGCCTGGGTGGCGGCCCGGATCTCCCCCATGGAGGCCCTCAAGGCCGGAGGGCGCGGCATGGCGACCGGCGGCCGTCGCTGGGTGCTGGTGGGCGAGCTGGCCCTGACCTCGATCCTCTTGGTGGGCGCGGGGCTGCTGCTGCGCACCTTGATGGCCCTGGGAAACCTACCTACAGGCCTGCGGGCTCCAGAGCAGGTGCTTGCGGTGACGATCCAGTTGCCGTCGGGGGCCTATCCCTCCTCTCCCACCCGGCAGGCCCTGTTCGACACCCTTGTCTCCCGGCTGGGCACGGTCTCCGGCGTCACCCACTCCGCCCTCACACAGACAGCTCCCTTCTTCAAGCCCAACGGACATGGCGTATGGAACACACCGGACGGCCGCAAGTTGAAGGTCAACATCCACACCCTGGCCGGAGACCTGCCGGGGGCCCTGGGCCTGCAACTCCGAGAGGGGCGGCTGCCCCGACAGGGCGCGGCGGAGGCTCTGGTGAGCGACACCCTTGCGAAAGACCTCAGCGGCGACGAGAGCGCCTTGGGGCGGAATATTCTAGGCCGGAACACGGTGGTAGGGGTCGTGAGCGCCACCGCGGAGCGCGATCCGCGCCGCGGTTTTGCCCGGCAGGCCTGGATACCGCTCGATCCTGAGTGGACGTTCGTCGATGTCTTCCTCCGGACGGATGGACAGCCTGAATCCCTCCTGCCCGGCCTGCGCAGCGTCCTCCACCAGGTGGGCCCCGATCTCCAGATGCTGGAGCCCACCCGGCTCTCGGACGCAATCTCTCATGCTCACGCCGAGCCTCGGAAGGCAGCTCAGCTGCTGGGTGCCCTGGCGGTCATTGCCCTGGTCCTGGCCGCGGCGGGTATCTACGGCGTCGCCACCCAGCTCACCTTGCGCCGCAGGCAGGAGTTCGGAATGCGAGTCGCGATGGGCGCGACCCCCGGCACCCTGATCCGCCTTGTGCTGAATCAGGGGCTGCGATTGGTCGCCCTGGGGCTCGGGCTCGGCCTCCTGGGCTCTCTGTGGGCGACGATGCTCCTGAAGAGCCTGCTCCACGGCGTGGCGAACCTCGATCCTCTCACCTATGTCCTGGGCGCCCTGGTGCTCGTGGGCACGGCGCTCCTGGCCCTGCTGCTGCCCGCCCTGCGAGCCGCCCGGCTCTCCCCCTGGGAAGCCCTTAGGGCGGAGTAGTGCCGAGGCGGACGGACCCCGGGCAAGTCGAGATGCTCATGACCTTCGGCTTCTGGCCACACCGCCCGGCACCTCTCCAAGTGACACGTCTCCGATGTGGTTTAAATCATTCCAGGCGCTGATGGCGCGCCGGGAGAGGGGCGCGGCATTGCACCCCAAGAGGTGAAAGCCCGAAAAGCAACGTTCTTCGCGCGTGCTCGGGAGGTTGTGAAGCTCGCTGCATCACACTCCAATCTGCGCCCAAGTATTCCGTGCCCTCCAGGCTAGAAACATCACCCAAATCGCGCAGCCGATCAGAAGTAAACCCATGGTCTTGGGGATCCATCTGCTTAGGAATTTCGACACGTGGCTTTCAGCGTATCTGCTGGCCCATCCGGACGATGCTCCTGCCATAAACAATAGGAGCACATGACCAAGGGCGTAGGCGAAGAGCAGTACACCTCCCCACATCACCTTTTTCTGGAGGGCGACAATGGTCAGGACGGCAGCCAGAGCCGGAGTAGCGCATGGAGCGGACAGGGTTCCAGTCAATGCGCCCAGAGCAAAGGCACCGAGCAGCCCAGCACCTTGGAATCGCCGGAAGCTCTGGCGGGGGGTAGGAAGGCTATAGAGTCCAAGCAAGTGCAAGCCCACAGCGAGCAAGATAAGCCCAAGGATGGCCTTCCATCCCCACCCCACGTCACCCATGAGGCTGCCGGTCAAAGCGGCCACCAGACCGAGGATCGTGAAAGCTGTAGCCAGCCCCAGTACGAAGACCGCCGATAGCACCATCGGATGGTGCCGCCCCTCCCGGGTGCCTCCGGTGAAGCCAACCACCAGAGGCGCCGCCACCAGTACGCAGGGATTGGCGGAGGTGAGTAGGCCACCCAGAAACACCAAGCCGAGTTGCTGGTAGGCAGGAGCCTGGGCCACCAGGTCCGCTAAGCGTCCGAGCAGTCCTTCCATTATTTCAGTCCGACTTTGGCCAGAGCCGCGAGGAACTCGTCCTTGGGCCAGTAACCGATGTGCCGCGTGACTTCTTTGCCGCTGGGGTCGAAGACCACCTGGGTGGGCATGACCATGATTTTGTGTGCCTGGGCTTCCTTGGCGTACTGGGTGACATAGAAATTCCGAACCTGGGCACGATTTCCGAATTTTTGCTGAAGCTCACCCAGGATGGGCTGCATCTTCACACAGGGTACACAGGTGGGGCCCCCGAACTCGATGATCGCCCAGCTCTTGCAAACAAGGGCCTGATTCAGCCCAGAAGGATCCAGTGAGGGCACGGGGCCCTGGGCAGGTAGAGCAAGAAAACAGAGGCAGGCCAGCACGCCAACGCGGGTCGCGAACATGGGGACTCCTTAAAAGGGTCTTGAGAGGTGAAGGATTAGTTTTTGATGAGCGCCAGGATGTCGTCCGCATTGATCACCCGGCCTTGGGACTTGATCTGTCCGTCCAACGCGAGGGCCGGGGTGCTCAGGACGCCCCGGGCAGCCATCGCGGCATAGTCGGAAATCTTCACCACCTCGTGAATGCCGCCGGATTGTTCCACAGCCTGGCGGGCGTGCTTCTCCAGCATCTGGCACTTCGCGCAGCCGGGACCGAAGACTTCGATGAGCATGAGAACTCCTAGATGAGGGTGTTGAAGAGGTAGCCGACCAGCGTGATGCCAAGAGCGACAACACCGATGAAGGTAGCGATGAGACGTGGACGCATCACCCGGCGCAGAATGATGGTTTCAGGCAGGGAAAGGCCAATGACGGCCATCATAAAGGCCAGGGTAGAGCCCAGGGCAGCCCCCTTGCCCAGTAGGGCCTCCACAATGGGCATCACCCCCGCCGCATTTGAATAGAGAGGCACGCCCACCAGGACGGCCAAGGGAACGCTGTACCAGTGCCCCTTACCCAGCAGATCAGCCATGAATGTTTCAGGCACAAAGCCGTGGATGAGCGCACCCACTGAGATACCCGCAAGAATGTAGGGCCAGACCTTTCCGACGATGTCCTTCACCCCTTGGAGTGCCAAATTCAGGCGATCTGACAGGGTGGCCCTCTGTTGTTCTTTGGCTTCACCAAGGGAGGGCGCATTCAGGGCATCCTGAACCCAACCCTCCAGGTGGCGTTCCACCTTGAGCCCCCCCAAGACGAAGCCAGAGATGAAGGCGATGCCTAGCCCTGTCCCGGCATAGATTAAGGCGATCTTCCAGCCGAACATCGCGAAGAGCATTCCCAGCGCCACTTCATTGATCATGGGCGCGGCCACTAAGAAGCTGAAGGTCACTCCAAGTGGTACCCCGGCGCGCAGGAATCCAATAAACAAAGGCACCGCCGAGCAGGAGCAGAAAGGGGTCATGATCCCGAAGAGCGAGGCTAGGGCGTTGCCAAGGCCCGACCGGCGTCTGGAGAGGGCATCGCGAACCCTGGTTGGGCTCACGAAAGTCTGGAGGAAGGTGACAATGAAGACCACGAGCGTGAGCAGCAGCAGAACCTTCGGCACATCGTAGAAAAAGAATGCCACGGCCTCGCCGAGATGAGTCTTTGGCGCCAGTCGGAACAATTGGAACGCAATCCACTCCGAGGCCGGATGGCTCATGACGTAGAGCAGAATCCAGATAGGCAGCGCCAAGAGAAGCCACCCACCCCGTTTCAGGAAAGACGTTCGGGTGGGGGTATTGGCTGCACTTGAGCAACATTCAGGCATCGGCTGCCACCGGGGCAGGCTGAGCCGCCTTTTGGACCCTGGAACAGACCACGGGGATGGCCGTGGCCTGGACTTCCTTAGCGCGCAACCGGTCTTGCAGCACCTCATCGAGGGCACCTGCTTCTGCAAGCAATCCTTTCAGCAGAGGTATAGAGTTCTTCTTCACCACCGATACGAAGACCCACCTGCCTTCCTTCCGTTCCGTCAGGAAACCTGCTCGACGGAGTTCCTTGAGGGCTTCGGACACAGAGGACTGGGGCACTTGGAGTGTCTCAGCGATCTGACAGACGCAAAGCTCACCGGCATCCAGAAGGGCCAGGACACGCAGGCGCAGAGGGTGGGATACCGCCTTCACTTGCTCGACCAGCGTCCGTAGGTCTTCGGCCACGACAGCCCCCTTCCAAAGTGGCGCACGCGTCGATTTGACCCGACTGGTGCCACGCAGAGACGATACATCGGTAATATCGGAAAATATCGAAATATATAAATTGTGCTGCCCGTCACACCCTTAAGGAGCCATTTGGTTTGCCCGGAAAGATCGAACCTGGGCTAATCAGCGGCACTTGAGCCCAGTTTAGATGGGGATGAAATCCGCGCTGGCGCGCGAGCTATTCACGTCCAACCTGGGAATCCTCAGTCACGGAACCCGACCTTCAATCCCTGCCGGTGGTGGATGGCGGAGGCCCTTCGAAATGCAGATCGCCAAATGTGGCGTCTTCGATCAGCGGAATGTCCCTTTGTCCAAGGATTCTCAATAACTCCTTTTTTTGGCGACGGACATGGTGACTCGAGGGGGTTGGATACGGAAGTGGACATCAGACAGGCTTTGACCGGGAACTTCCCAAGGGCCGCGCTCAGTTCGCCAAGCGCCATGCCTTCGGCTGCATCGCAAGGGATCACTTCTCCTTTGCATCCATGAACCGCGAGTTCACCGCGAAGGAAGGATTGAAGTTCCCATGGGACGCAGGGCTTCGCTGTGCTCCGGTTTTCAGCCGATCTCGAGAACTCATCCGGGAGTTCCCCCGGAATTTCTTTCGTTAAAGAATAGGGTCTGGTTGTGCACCTTGACAGATGCAGATGCCGTTCAAATTTACTTGTACAGCTAGGGCCGGGGCTTCCCGTGAAAAAGGGCTCTGAAAGCCATCGCGCCAACCTATCTCCCGGTCCGACTGAGCCTCCGATCCCTGGCCATTCGAGCAGCGCTTTCAGGGGCCTTGGGATGTACGAGGACTTGCATAGCTTCCCCATCTGACATCGGCCTGGGCCGGGTTTAGACTCTCCAAAAAAAGGACAGAAATACCGCATGCAGCGAAGCGCAGCAACCGCTTGCGTCTGGCGTATCGGGGCTCACCGAACTGTATAGGCTTTGGTTGATACCATCTGTGCCTTACTGATCGGTAGTGCAAGAATTCTTCGCCTTTGAAGCGGGGCCATCTCTTGGAGCTTGAAAGGGGAAGGCACACAAGCCTTATGAGTAAGGCGTGAAGGCCAGCGGCGGGCCACCCTCGAACCAGAATAGGCGCGATGGTTTGTTTGTCCTGGGAACCGTTTGAATTTCGAAGGATCGTACAAGCCTCAAAACGAACTCGTCACCCCACCTGAAGCCATTCCAGAGGTCAGTTGGGGTGCCTGATCGACGGCCAAGTCAACTGGCTGTCCGAGAGGCTACAGGACCCGGGCCATGCGCCCCACGATTTCCTTGAGTTCCTCAGCAGTATGGGACCCGAAGCCCAGGCGAATGGCCTGCACCGGCGCTCCGGAGAAGTGGTAGCGGCTCCCTGCGGAGAAACCGACTCCGTTGCGGGCGGCGCGCTCCGACCAGCGGACAACATCCAAATCCTGGGGCAGGCGTATCCAAATGGCCATGCCGATGCGGGGCACCTGGAACTGCACTCGGCCGCCCAGTTCTGCGCGCAGGGCGCCGACCAAGGCCTCTCGGCGCAGCAGGAGGGAGGCCCGGAGTCGCGCCAAGTGGCGCTGATACTCCCCCTCCAGAAGGAAGTCCGCCAGGACCCCTTCGAACACCGGATTTGCCGCCAGTCCCTGGCGGTGGGAGTGGGCTGCCAGATGGGCGGCGAGGGGTCTTGGGGCCTGGACGTAGGCCAGGGGCAGACCCTGGGAGAGGGCCTTGGCGAAAAGACCGAAGTAGATGACGCTGCCGCAGGTGTCCTCTGAGGCCAGGGGCAAGGGGGCCGAGGGCTCCAACTGCACGCCGGATTCCGGGTCGAACTCCAGGATGGCGGCCCCTTTGTTCCGGGCCCAGCGCAGGAGGGCCTCCCGGCGGGGTTGGGAGAGCCCCACGGTAGTGGGGTACTGGCAGCGGGGGGAGACGAGCACCGCCCGGATTCGCTTGCGGGCGGAGAGGCGCATAAGGGCCTCCACGGAGATCCCATCCTCGTCCACGGGTACCGGCTCCAGAACGGCACCGGCCTGGTTCAGGATGGTCCAGTTTCGCCTGGAACCTAGGGCCTCCACGGCTACGCAGTCCCCGGGGTTCAGGAGGGCGCCGGCCACTAGGCGGAGAGCCGTGTCCAACCCATCCACCAGCAGGAGGTTCTCGGAGGTGCCGGCGATGCCGGCCATGCCCTCGAGGAGGGCGGCGAGACCATCCTTGAGACGGTTCTCCCGGATCCGGTCCTTCTGGGACGGCTTTGCCGAGGCACGGCCTTCCAGGGCCCGCCGGTAGGCCCGGGCCAGGGCTAGGCCCGGCACCAGGCGGGGATCCACCTGGCCGGTGCGGCAGGAAAAGGCGGCGGAACGAGGCGCTTCGGGGGAAGGAGCCGGAGCCAGGGCGAAGGCCAGGGTTTCCCTGGGCTGCCCACTGCCCAAGGCGGCGAAGCCTGGGGGCAGGGGATCGGCCACGAAGCTGCCACTGCCCCGTTGGGCGAAGAGGAAGCCTTCCGCCGCCAACTCCTGGTAGGCGTCCAGCACCGTATTGCGGCTCACGCCCAGGGCTTCCGCGAAGGGCCGGGTGCTGGGCACGGGGTCCCCCGGGCGAAGCCTCCCCGTCCAGATGGCCTCCTTGAATCCCTCCACGATCTGGAGTGTCAGGGTGGATCCGGAACTCAGGTCAAGGGCGAAGGAAAAGGGGCGGGTTTGCATGGTGCTTGGTTCCCCATTCTACCCAAGCTGGATCCTGGAACAGCGCGCCGGTGAAAACGGGGTGGCCTTCTTCAAGCGCATGGATTGCCCCCAGAATGGGCCCACGCTGGACGCCGGGGCGGGCCAGATTCGCATGGAGGCGGCCGAAATCCGCCAGGTGAGTGCGCGGTTCTGTGGGCCAGCGCCGGGCCTCTAGGGCTCCCAGGCGCCGGGCGCCTTCTGCGCAGGCCCGTCCGGGATCACCGGCATCCATGCCCCGGGCCAGACGGTAGCGCACATCCTGGATGCTGGCCTGCAGCCATCCGTACAGGGGGTAAGGGTCTCCGGGAGACCGGAGGAGATCATTCCGGGCCTCCCGCACGCAGGCACCCCACAGCGGGCGGGGGTCCTCCCCCCGGCGCAGGCGACGCTGGGCCTCCAGGAGCTGGGCCTGGCGGGGCAGAGCCCTGGGGATACGGTTGTAGGACTTTTCCAGCCCGCCGGGAGCCGCGCCGGCCACGGCCTTCGCCGCCTCCCCCAGGGCCGTCGCGGGATCCTGCCCCGCCTCCAGGAGCAGTTGCGCTTCCAGGAGGCGGTTCCAGGCCCGCAGGTAAGGGAGGCTGATCATCATGGCGGCCTTGCCCCCGATACGGTCGAGGGTCGACCGCCCCTCGGTTAGAGCGGCGCCGGAGGCGGCCGGATCCCCCCAGGCGTGCTCCGCCTCCGCCAGGTATGTCAGGCGTTCCGCCAATTCGTAGGCGTCGGGCACTTGCTCCCCCATGAACCAGAGGCGCTGGGACTGGAGTTCCATGGAGGTGCGGAGGTGGGCGAGCAGATCCCGGAGGGTTGGGCGGGGGTCCTGGCCCGCCTCCTGCTGCAGGTCCACCCTGGTCCACAGGGTATAGGCCAGCGCTTTGTGAAGGGCGGCGGACCGGGGGTGCTGCTCCAGGAGGGCCCGCAGGGTTGCTTCGCATCGGTCGTTCTCCTGTTCGCAGGAGGAGGACCGGCGCCGGAAAGCATCCCCGCCCTGGGCCTGGAGAGCCCAGGCCAGGGCAGCCTGGGCGATCTCTAGGGCGGGGTCCAGGGCGTGGGCGCGTTGGGCATCTGCAAGCATGGCTGCCTTCTCAGCCTCCAAGGAGAGGTCGAGCCAGGACCCATCGGCGTGACTGACCAGGACGCATCGGAGGAGGGATCGCTCGCCGAAAACCCGCGCGAGCCCGGGGTCCAGGCGCTCGGCCAGATCGCACAGGTGGATGGCGGACCTCAACCGGCCCTGGTTCAGGCCCAGGCCGATTTCCACCCGCCGGCGCTCCATTTGCCGGATGGCGTAGGCCTTGAAGAGCACCGGTTTAGGGTCGCTTGGGGCCAATGTGATGGCCGCGTCGAAGTCCCCCATGGCCTGGGCGAAGAGGGTCTCCAGCTCCTGGAAGCCCTCCGCCCGGTGCATGCTGTTGAGCCGGACCTCCCCGATCTGGATGTGGGCCTCGTAGGCCCAGGGGGTCTGGGCGAGGGCTTGGTGGCAGAGGGTGATGGCATCCTCTGTTCGCCCTTCGATCTGGGCGATCCGGGCCTCCAGGATGGGGGTGAAGGTGCCTGGAAGGCGGGCCTGCTTGAGGAAATCCAAGGCCCGGGATCCTTCGGGACCGAGGCTCTGGCCGGGGCCCGGGGCCATGGTATCCAGGAGGCGCGCCTCCATCACCGCCTCTCCCAGGGCCTGGGCCACGGTGGGCGTGCGGTACCCGAGGTTCCAGGCCCGCTCCAGCTCCGCCTGGGCCCGCTGGGGCCGGTCCATGATCAGATCCGTGGTGCCGGCCAGAAAGGCGAAAGGCCCCTGGGCGATGGCCCCCTCCCGGGCTGCGACGGACCGCAGCTCTTCCATGCGCTCCAGGGCCCACCGCACCTGGGGGGTGCGGTCGTGGGGCGCCAGCATGTGCCCCAGGCGGAGGTGCTGCTCGATCTGCTGGGAGTACATGGCGTAGCGCTGGGCCAAGAGGGTCCGTTCCCGGATGCGGTGGGCCAGGTAGAAGAGGGCCCCGGGGGCCAGCAGCAGGCCCAGCATCACCAGGGCGGCCAGCCCCGCCAGGGCCCGGTTCCTGGCGACGAAGCGGCCCAGCCGGTAGGACCAAGTGGGCCTCCGGGCGCGGATGGGCTCCCCCGCCAGGAACCGGTCCAGGTCCTCCGCCAGTTCCTGAGCGCTGGGGTAGCGCCGGTGGGGTTCCAGTTCCAGGGCATGGAGGATGATGGTCTCCAGGTCCGGGGGCACGCCCTGGTTCAGGGACCGGGGGGGCCGCGGCGCCTCCTGGACGCGCTGTAGGAGTTCGCTCGTGTCGAGCCCCGCCCGGGAAAGGATTCGGGGCTCGGTGCCCGTGCCCGGGGCGCGGGAGACGCCCTCCAGGTCCAGGGGGGGGCGCCCCGTGGTGAGGGCATACAGGATGGCTCCGAGGCTGTACACGTCGGACCGGGGATCCAGCGCCAAGCCGCCGGCGAGCTGTTCCGGGGACATGTAGCCGAGGGTTCCCGCCGGAAAGGGCGACGCGGTCTCCTCACCTCCGGTGGTGGGGTCGTCCTCCTGCCGCGCCAGACCGAAATCCGCCACATAGGCGCGCCATAACCCCTCTTCAGGCCGGTCCACGAGGATGTTTTCGGGCTTGAGGTCCTGGTGGATCAGGCCGGAGCAGTGGGCCGCGTGGACCCCGTGGGCCGCCTGGGCCACCAGGCGCGCTAGCTCCTCCAAGGGCAGGACCTTCCGGGCCTCCCACAGGTTGGGACCATCGATGAAGGCCATGACGATGCAGGGGTTGCCATGGAGGATCCCCACCTCGTAGACCGGCACCACATTGGGGTGCCGAATGGCGGCCTGATACCGGGCCTCCAGCAAGATGCGGATGTTCTGGGAGGCCTGGGAAGGCCGGGGAAACTTCAGGGCCACCCGCCGGCCCAGTTGGTGGTCCAGGGCCAAGTGGATGCGCCCCATGCCGCCCTGCCCGATGGGCCGCAACAAGTGGAAGCGTTCCGGGGCCAGGATGGCCGCGAGGGGCATGGCCTGGGAATCCGCTTGATGGCCTGACTCCTGGCCGCCGTCCCCCTGCACCCCGTGGCGCTTCGTCATGCTTCGCGACCCTGAACCCTTCGGATGGCGTCCTCGCTTTACGCGCTCCCGGACGGTTGAACTCCTTGCCTGCTTGGTCATCATACCAGCGGGTGAAGGGGTGGCCCGGTCAAGGCACGAGGGTCAAGGTCCACCGCCAGACATGGGGATCAGAGCCTCCCGCCGAGTCGGACCCGTCCAGAACCCAGGCGTAGGAAACCGTCTTGAGGCCTTCGTTGGGCCAAGGGTCCATGAGGACCATCTCCGGGGCGCCCGTAGTGGTGTCCCACCCGGTGCCCAGGAGGATGTGGCCTCCGCCGGACTTCCATGCCCAGTTCACGAAAAAGGGCCGCCGGGCGTTGACCTCCCCCTGGACCTCCTCGAAGGTGAGGGCGGCGTTGCGGCCCTGGGCCGGGTGGCCGTAGTGGGCGACGATCGCCTGTACGCTCGGCGCAGGCCCGTAGAGGGCTTCGATGGGGGCGTTGGCGACGGGATCGTTCCAGGCGAAGGTGCCGTTGCCGCAGGCGGAGGTGATGCTTCTTGCCTGGTTGACGATTTCGCACTGGGAAACGGGAGTCCCCACGAAGGCCAGGAGGCTGGCGCTGGATGCCGCCCAGCACCACTGGCTGTGTTCCTGCTGCACGACGCCGCAGGAGAGCCGGGCCGATCCCGGGACGAGAGCCACCACCTTCAAAGTGAAGCTGGCCGAGGCGGAGACGGTGCCATTTCGGGCCGTGACCACGTACGAAGCCTGGGCCGCAGGGGCGGTGGGGGTGCCCGAGACGAAGCCCTGGGAAGGGTCCAGGTTCAGCCCCGGGGGCAGAGCGGGAGCCACCGACCAGGCCGTTGCGGTGCCCTGGACCGCTGGGGTGAGCACGGTCATGGGCTGACCCACGTAGGCCACGGTGGGACCCGGCGGGTAGGAAAGACGCAGGGAGACGGCGGGGGCCGAGTGCTCCTGGGAACTCCCCCCGCCCCCGCAGTGAAGGGCCAAACCGGCCAGGATGAGGGCCAGCACCGGGAAGGGCCGCAGACGCATGGATGAACCTCCGTGGGCTTCAGTCAAGGAGCGTCCGCAGGGCGTCCGCGGAGAGGGTTTTACCCCCGGGCGTCAGGGGCTGGTAGGCCACGGGCTGCCCGGGAGTCCGGATTTCCAGGAAGTCCTGGCGGGCGGCGGGCACGCGCATGAAGCGCACCGAACCCATCCCGGGATGGAAAAGGGCCGACGGGGCGAGAAGGGCCGCCAGGGGGGCGGCACCCACCTCCACCACCCTCCAGGTCCCCGCCACCTGCACAAGGGTCACGAGGCCCAGGGGCCGGTCCGGGCCCAGGATCAGGAACCGCCAGATGCCCGTGGGTTCTGGAGCGGCGCTGAGATCCCCCTGCGCTCCTGGTTGAGGTTTGCGGAGAAGATACACCTGAAATCCCGGTCCCACCCGGACGCTCCCAGAAGCCGGAGACTTCGGGAGCCCCAGGACCGCCCCCAGGGAACCGCGCGCCGCTCGGGCGTTCAGATCTCCCTGGGCGGTGGCCTGGAGTGCTTGCTCAAGGCTGGATTCCCCATCGGGGGCCGCGCCCGCCCCGGCGGGCAGCGGCGCCGGGGCGGCTGCGAGGAGCAGGGCCGCGAGGGCCCGGACGCCGCGCATCATGGAACGAGTCCTTCTTCCGGCATGGCCCGCCTCAGAAACGCAGGCCGAGGCTGGCGGAGAGATGGCGCCCCGTCATCCAATAGTTGCCGTCCGTGGGATTCGCCTGGCCGAACAGGGGGTTGTTCACCAGCCATAGGGCATTGGCGCCCGAGGATGGGGAGTAGATCTGGGTGTTGTACCCGCTCTGGAGCATGTGATTGAACAGGTTCTGGGCGCTCACGTCGCCGAACACCGTGGGCAGGCCCTTGCCCAGGGGAAAGCGCCAGGTCACCTTGAGGTTGCTGGAGTAGGTGTCGTTCATCTCATAGATGCCGCGGCCGCCATAGAACTGGGTGTAGGCCGTGGGGGCGGCGGCGGTGTTGGCGGGCCTGGGAGGAAGGCCGGTGATGGGGGCGCCGTTGGTAGCGGACCAGGGCGCTCCGGAATCGTAGAGGATCGTCCAGGCCAGGGTGATGTCTCCCGAACCCACGGGGAAGGTGCCCACGATCACCAGGCGGCCGTGATTGCTCTGGTCGTTCATGAGGCGTCCGGTGGGGGCGATGTCCTGGTCCTTGAGCCCCATGGCCAGGAGGGCCCGGCGCTGGCCGTAGTAGCCGGAGACGGAAGTGTCCCGGAAGGAGCTGCCGGACTGCTGCCCGCCTTCGGTGTTGCCGATGAGGTGCCCGTAGGTGTAGCCCCCGGTGAGGGACCACCGCCGGCTCAGGGTCTGCCGGAACTCCAGTTCCAGGTCCGTGAACTGCCGGAAGAGCTCGTTGGAGTTGAAGACGTGGATGCTCGGGGTGTACTGGGTGGCCAGCTTGCCGCTGGGATCCGGGATGGCCACCATTTGATCCGCGGCCCAGTCCGTGGCGAAGGCCCAGTTCTGCCGCCACCGCCGGTAGACGGAGGTGAGGCGGACGTAGTCCCCGCCGTCGAAGTTGCGGCGGATGCCCAGGGTGAACTCGTCTACGCTGGGGGGCTTCAGGTCCGGAGAGATCTGGTAGACCCTGCTGGAATCCCAGGCCTGGAAGGCCGTGGCGCCGTTCCGGCCCGTGTAGTTCGCAGGGTTCGTAAGGTCGGCGTAGGTCACGAAGCGCACGCCGTAGGCCTGGCTTCCGTTCACAAGGTCGTTGGGCGTTCCCGGGAGGGGCTGGCTCCCGATGCCGGACCAGCCATAGCCGGTGTAGGCGCTCCGGGCGCTCTTCACGAAGGCGGAGGTGAAGCCAGTGCTGAAGTCGCTCACGAACCGGGCGGCGGTGAAGGTCACCAGCCGCTTGTTGTCCCCGCCCAGGTCGTAGCGCACCTGGAGGCGGGGGGAGAACTCGGTGGAGGAGGCCAGGCGGGCCCCGTCGATGTCCTTCACCCGCTGCGTGTCCAGGCGTACACCGAACATGGCCTGCCAGTGGGCGTTGATGGTCCAGTTGTCGTTGGCATAGGCGCCGTAGGACTCGTTCTTCGCTGTGCCGTCGTGGCCGGAGTAGATGCGCATGATGGGGGCGAGGCCCAGGGCGCCATTGGGGCTCTGGCCGAAGGCGCCGTAGTCCGTCCAGCGGATGGTGGGGAACAGGAAGGAGCCGTCAGTGCCCTGGTAAGCGCCGGCCACGCGGATGATCTCGTTGTCCGTTCCAAACTGGGATCCCTGCTTGTGGGTGGAATCGAAGAATTCCAGGCCCAAGTCCAGTTCGTGGCGCGTCTTGCCGGCGTCCAGGAAAAGGTTCAGATTGGCCCAGGCATGTTGGTTGTTGCGCTCCTCCTTGGCGGGCGTTCCGTACGTCCAGGCGTTCCCCAAAAAGGCGAAGGGATTGTAGGCCAGGGCGCGGTTGTCACCATAAAGGTAAATAGAGGCTTTGTTGCCATAGGCGGGGTCGCCCTGGGGCGGAGTCATGCTCCAGAGCTTGACGTTCCAGCCCGCTTCCAGGAAGGCCGAGGAACTGAGCACGCCACGGTAGGTCAACGTGTAGACAGAGTTCTTGTCGGTCTGCTTCGTGGCGTCCTCGTTGCGCAAGATGGGCACGTCCGACCACCAGGTTCCACGGTCCTTGATGTCAAGGGTGCGGTTGACCACAGCGAACTCCAGGATGTGGTCCGTAAGAATCTGGCCGGTCAGCTTGAGGTCGTAGTAGTTCTCGTTGGCCACCTCATTGAAGGAGTGGATGCCCGGGAACATCTGGGTGGTGTATCCCGAGCCGGGGCCCGCGGCCGTGACGGCGTCAATGGACGCGTTGCCCGTGCGGGCGACGGAAGGGGAGAATCCAGGGCCGTTCCACCAGGTGGCGCTGGTCGTGGAAGGCGTGAGCACGGTGCCCAGGGAGAACCAGAGGCGCTCCTTGATGATGGGGCCGGAGACCGCCACCTGATACTCGCGGTTCGTGGGGCCCTTCTGGGTGTCGTTGACGCTGGAGAAGGGCGTCTTGGCGTCCCAGGAGGGCTTCGACACCGTGGTGCGAATGGAGCCGCTGAACTGGTCGCCGCCGGACTTGGTCACGGCGTTGATGGCGCCGCCGGTGTTGCGCCCGTACCGGGCGTTGAGGGGCGAGAGCATGACCTGCACGTCCTCGATGTTGTCCTCGATGTAGTAGCGCCCGACCACTTGGCCCTGGTAGTCGTCCTGGATGTCCGTGCCGTTGATGCGGAAGGCCGTGTCCATGGTCGTTCCGCCGCGGATGGAGGCGTTGTTGTTGGGCCCGAACGTGACTCCCGGGGTGAGGTCCGCCGCGCCGTTAAACCCGCGGTCGACGGAGATGGCCTCCAGGAGGCTGCTGGAGAAGTTCATGGAGGTCTTGGTCTCGCTCTTGTCCATCTCGGTGGTCAGGCTCACCACTTCCACGGTGGCATTCGCGACCTCCTGGCGCCGGAGGGTCAGGTTCTGGGTGAGGCTCGCGCCCATTCCCAGGCGCACATCGCGCACCTCGGAACCCAGGTAGCCATCCGCGATGACCTGGATGCGGTAGTTGCCGGCTGGAAGGCCCGTGGCTCTCCATGAGCCGTTGGGGGTGGTGGTGAGGGTCCTGGCGCTGAACAGCGCCGGAGAGGAGAGGATGACCTTGGCCCCGGCTAGGGCCTTGCCGTTGGGCCCGCTCACCTCGCCCGAGAGGGAGCCGGTGGCCTGCTGGGAACAGAGGTGGCTCCCCGCGGCGAGAACGAGGGCCATGGAGGTGCCGTGGAGAAAGGAGGGTTTTCGCATGATGGATCTCCGGGTTCCGTGGGGCGCGCTAGAAGCGGATGCCGTAGGCAAGCTCGAGGTGGGGAACGAAGCGGTTTTTCAGGGAGACGCTGTCCAGGGAGGTGTGCCCTCCTCCGTAATCCGCGACGGAGCCCACCACGTGGACGTACTCAGCGGTCTTGTAGTTCAGGCCGATCACGTTCAGCTGGAGGCTGGAGCCCTCGTTCACCCGGAAGATCACTCCGGCGAAAGGCGACACGGGGAAGCTCGTGTGGCGCGCGACGCCGTTGTAGGTGTCCTCGTACGTGTTCCAGTTCTTGTCCGCCACGTCCGCGAGGTACTCCTGGCGGAAGGTGGAGCCGCCCACCTGCAAACCGGCCTGCCAGGACCAAAGGCCCTGAATGGGCCGGGTGAGAGCCAGGCGGAAGGTGATGCCCTCCAGCTTGTTCTTCCGGCTGTCCACCGATGAGGCCGGATCCGCTGGCGCGGCCTTGGGGGCCACCGGATAGGTGGACACGTTGGCGAGATACTGGTCCCCGGGCTTGTACTGGTAGCCCAGTTCTGCGCTCAACCGCCCCAGGGGAGTCTGGAAGCCCAGTTCCAGGCCCAGCCCGAGGGTCTTTCCGCTGAGGTGGTCCTTCGGCTGGTTGAAGGCCATACCCGTGCGGAGATTGACCTGGAAATCCACCGGATCGGGCTCGGCGGCAAGCTGCGATGCCGAGGCAAGGACAAGCAGGGCGGGGACCGCGACATGCTTCAATAGCAGGCTCATTAAATCGCTCCTTGGTTGGTAAAGGGCTGGAGAAGGTGGATTAGGGATTTCGCGTCTTCCATCTTTTGCCCGGGGTCCCGGTCGCTGAAGTGCCACTTCCTGAATTTCGTGGGAGCCACTTTCGGAGCCGGGTTTTCGCCCTTATCCAACGCCTCGCAAGGGATTGAAACGCCCGGCTCCGGCCCCCGCCGCCTCCGCGGGAGCCAGGCCGCCTTGTTGAACCGCGGGCTTCCGCCTACCGCGGGGGCTCCCTTGATTACGAGGGTTTGATGTTGCTCCCTCCTTCCTGGTCCCGCTGTTGCTAAACGCCTGCTTGAGCACGAGCGCCTCGGTTGGCTACTACCGACAGCCCATCCTTGCCGGGGAGAGGCGAGTGAACTCACCATTGACCAGCTCGAACGGATCTCACATACGCTTGCGATATATAAGGCGCTGAACACACGGCTGAACGAGGCTTCGGCAGATGCGTGGATTCAGAAGCCCAACAGTGCACCACTATTCGGAGGAAAGGCGGCTCTCGACCTTCTGAAAATCGGCACACAGGGATTCAGAGACGTTCGGACCTACCTCGTCGCACAGGTGAGAAGCCTCGATTGACCAAGTTGAACTATATGCGCACAAATTGATTAATATGATCTAGAGACATGCGGCTCGAAAAAGGTCCGCTACCAAATGAGATTGAATCCTGTTCGATGAGGTCACTGTGTGGTTCCTCTTCGCAATCCTCCTTGTCGCGGGTTTCTGGGTCGCCTATTTGGTCTCCTCCGCTTCAGGGGCCCGCAGGAAAGCCGACGGTGTCGTCCAAAAGCTAATGGGTCGGCCCTGAACAAGTCACAGATGTAGATTCAGCAACGATTTAAGGGAACTTTGGGCATATCTGGTACACCAGAATGTGAGGGGAGACCCCGCGATTTCTGGTGTACGGATGAAGCCATTTTCGAAGCCGAAGACTCAAA
>JACPYP010000031.1 GCA_016195985.1 Acidobacteriota bacterium
TAGCCGCCGCCCTGCGCGGCCAAAGGCCGCGTCAGGGGGTCTCAAGCGCTATACTGGTGTCTCGATCTTTGAAAAGCCTCGTCCCATAAGGGATTGCGCGTCATCCGCGAGGAAACGGCGTCAGGGCACAGAATCCGAGCAGACTGACCCGAGCGGGCTCATCTACATGCAGGCGCGGTTCTACGCGCCCTGGTATGGCAGGTTCGATGTCGCCAGGAGCCCACCACTCGCTGACTTGGTTGCTTACCACCACGCCTTTCAGATCTGTCCCGGTTGTGTTCAGAAATGCCCTGCCTGCTATGCATGTCGGTGGGCACATGCATAGAAAATCGAAAAAACCATGCATGTCCTTCTGGTCGCCCATCGGATGAGTTGCCTGGAAGGGAATATTAAAGGGAATCGGGGTTGCCCCATTGCCCAAAAAGGGTAAACTGATGGCAGAGGAGGTCCCCCATGATGCTCGTACCTGATGCTCGTCGTCGCGTAACGCTGCCTGCCAGCTTCAAGGCGGGACAGCCCGTCAGTATTGAGCCCCTTGAGGATGGGACCTACCGCCTCGTGCCGATGGTCGCTATCCCCGAGAATCAGCTTTGGGCGTGGCGCTCTGATGTCCAAGCGTCCGTTGAGACGTCCCTGTCGGAATACCACGATGGGGATGCCACCACCCTGGAGAGCCAGGAGGGTAAGAAGCTCCTACGGAAGCTGGAAGGCAAATGAGGGTCGTCTGCCCGCCCAACTTCGTTCGTGAAGCCCTGGCGCAGGAAGGACCCGTGCGCGATGGGCTCTCCAAGATGCTTAGGATTGCATCTGACCTGAGCTTTGCTGACCTTCTGAAGCATCAGGGCGTGCATCTGGAGAAGCTGACTGGGAAGACTGACCCCGTGACCAAGAAGCCGTTGTATTCGCTTCGTGCGACTCGTGCTGCACGGGTGATCGCCTTGGTGGATGGCGATACCCTGGTTCTGCTGACAGTCGTTTCAGACCACGACAAAGCCTACAAGTGAAGGTCCGAGTTTAAGCCTCGCGCATGGTTCGGGTGGGAGTGATCGCGGAGAGCATCTCAGCCCAGCCACATATCGGCTCGCTTCTGCGCCCCCTGGCAGGGCGGTTCCCCGCCGGGCTCCGCGATGGATGCCTTCTCCCGGGCGGGCCCCAGGAAGGCCCCGGGTCTAGTCCATTCGGTGGAGGGGAAGGATGGACCTTGAGCGCATACTCTTGGGGGCGCTTTCATCGGTCTTCTGGAGATTGCCATGATCCGACCTGCTTTCATCCGACCCGCTTTCATCCGACCCGCTTTCATCCTCGCTTTCCTGCTGGCGGCGGGGGCTTCTTCCGCCCGGGCGCAGGTCCATGTCCAGATCGAGCTGGGGCTCCCGGTGGCGCCGCCCCTGGTGGTGATCCAGCCGGGCCTGCAGGTGGTGGAAGGTTTCGATGAGGAGGTGTTCTTCCATGGGGGCTGGTACTGGTGCCGCCGCCACGATGGCTGGTACCGCGCCCGCTCGCCCCGCGCCCGCTTCGGCTGGGTGGAGGAGCGCCGCGTGCCGCGGATGCTGGTGGAGGTCCCCCGGGGCCACTACCGGAACTGGCACCACGACCGGGATTTCCGGCACACGGAACGCCGCCGCGAGGCCTGGAGGGAGGAACGCCGGGATGACCGGCGCGACCTGCGCCGGGAAGAACGCCGGGAGGACCGCCGGGAGGACCGCCGGGAGGAGCGCGAAAGAGAGCATGACCGCGGCCGCCACCGCGACCATTAGCCGGAACGGGGGCTGCCTTGACCATTCACGTCGCGGGCATCGGAGGCTGGGCCGCAGCGGCCCTGCTTTCGGCGCCCGCGGCCGTTCAGGAGAAGAAGCCCGTGCCCGCCGAGATGATCTGGCGCTATGAGGCGCCCAGAGGGTTCAGCCTGCCGGAGCCCGCCTACCGCTTTCCCACTCAGATCAAGCAGGCCCTGGTCGACTACGTGCAGCCTTCGCCGGACCTCGTGCGGGCCTACGCGGAGGTGTGCCCGGACAAGCACCGCTTTGCCCAGTGGCTGAAGGAACTGCTGCTGGCGCGCAAGAAGGGGATGGCCTCCGCCGCCGACGCGAGCGTCACCGGAGGTGCCGGTGTCATTGGCGGCGCCGGTGTCATTGGAGGCGCCGCTGCGGGCCCGACGGTGCTCTCCACCCAGCCGGCGCGGATGGCGCCGGCCCCCGGGGGCACCGTCCGCTCCACGTCCCGCGCCCCCCAGGGGCGGACCCGGGTGGCGCGGGAACTGGAAGCCATCGAAGGCTATTTGATGGTGCTGAAACTCTGGGATCCCGAGTAGAACCGGTCAGCCCTTGGCCTTGGAGGCTTCCCGCCAGGCGGCGATGAGCTTGGCCTCCTGCTCGGCCTGGGGCCCGGCCAGCTTGTTGCGGCCCTTCTCCACCTTCTCCTGGGTCTTGAACCAGGCCAGGGTGTCCTTGACGGTCTCGGCGGCGGGGCGGAACTTCAGGCCCGCCTTCACGGCGCGGTCGTTGCGCCAGGTGTGGAAGCCCTTGGTCTCGCCGGCGTAGGGGGCCCAGATGGGGAATTCGAGGCCTTCCTGCTTGGCCACGAAGTCGGCGGGGATCCACACGGGCTTGGCGCTGGGATTGCCGTGCTTCTGGAAGGCGTCAACGAGGGTGCCCCAGGCCAGGCGCTTCTCGGGGCCGCAGGCGTTGAAGACACCCGTGGTGCCCTGTTCCACCAGGTGCACCAGCCAGGCGGCCAGATCGCGCACGTCGATGATCTCCACGGGATCACTGGGCGCGCCGGGCACGGCGAGTTCGCCGCCCTTGTCGAAGCGCACGGGCCAGTAGGTGAAGCGGCCCGTGGGATCGTCGGGCCCCACGATGTAGCCGGGGCGGATGATGGTGGCGCGGCCGGGCATGGCCTTCTGGGCCGCCTGCTCGCAGAGGGCCTTGAGGCCGCCGTAGTTCTGGAATTCCTTCCCCATCTCCTCCACGGCGGGATCCGCCAGGGTGGCGAGGGGTGCGTCTTCCGTGCCGTTCTCGGGGTTGGGTTCCTTGTAGGCGCTGATGCTGGAGATGTAGATGTACTGCTTGGCGAAGGGGGCCACCAGGGCGGCGGAAGCGCCCACCATGCGCGGGTAGTAGCCGCTGTTGTCGATGACGGCGTCCCACTTGCCGCCCTCCAGGGCCTTCAGGCCCTCGCCCTTTTTGGGATCGCGGTCGCCGTGCAGCTTCTCCACGCCGGGGAAGAGGTCGGGGCGCGTCCGCCCGCGGTTGAACATGGTCACGTGATGGCCGTGGGCCTGGGCGATCTCGATGGTGGCGGGGCCCAGGAAGCCGGTGCCGCCCAGGATGAGGATCTTCTTGGGCGCGACCTTGGCAGCTCCCGGGGCAGGCGCGGCGGAAAGGTCCAGGCCCGTGGCGGCCAGGGCGGTGGCCGCGGCGGACCACTGGATGAATTCTCGGCGGGACACGTTCATGGAACCTCCGGCAGGACGCACACAGGATGGCTTGAATTAATGCATCGTGAATTGATATATACTCCTTTCCGATTCCCCCGCAACCTCTTTCTGGATCGCCCATGACACCCGCCCGCCTGCTTCGTCGCCTGGTGCTGCTCGAGGAGGGCGAAGCCCCGGGGCTGCTCTGGTCCACGCTGTACTTCTTCCTCCTGTTCTTCGGCTACTACCTGGTGCGCCCGGTGCGCGAGGCCATCGGCATCGCCCGGGGGGCGGACAAGCTGCCCTGGCTCATGACCGGCACCCTGTTGGTCATGGTGCTGGCCAACCCGGCCTTCGCCACCCTGGTGTCGAAGCTGCCGCGGCGGCGTTTCATTCCGCTGGCCTACCGGTTCTTCGCGGTGAACATGCTGGCCTTCTTCCTGGCCTTCCGGTTCCTGCCCCATCACGGCGGCGCGGCCCTGGGCTACGGCTTCTACATCTGGCTGAGCGTCTTCAATCTTTTCGTGGTGTCCGTGTTCTGGGGCTTCATGTCCGATGTGTGGTCCGAAGGCCAGGGCAAGCGGCTCTTCGGCTTCATCGCCACCGGCGGCACCCTGGGGGCCATCGCGGGCGCGGCGCTCACGGGGGTGCTCACCAAGGGCTTCGCCCTCGGCGCCATGAAGGTGAAGGTCGACCCGCTGTCGCTGCTGCTGGTTTCGGCACTGACGCTGGAGGCGGCGGTGTTCTGCGTGAAGCGGCTGATGGTCGTCTTCCATGTGGGAGAAGAGGCCCACGGCGCGAAGGAGCCGGGCCCCGGCCCCCTGGAGGGCCTGCGTCTCATCGCCACTTCGCGCTACCTGCAGCTCATCTGCCTCTACATCCTGCTCTACACCATCACCAGCACCTTCCTCTACCTGCAGCAGGGCAGCATCGTGGAGCGCACCTTCGCGGGCACCGCGGCCCGCACCGCAGCCTTCGCCCGCATCGATCTCTGGGTGAACGTGCTCACGCTGGTGACGCAGGTGCTCCTCACGGGCCGCCTCATCACGGCCCTGGGCATTCCCGCGGTGCTGTCCATCCTGCCAGTGCTCACGCTGGCGGGCTTCGGCGCCTTGTGGGCCTGGTCCACCTTCGGCGTCATGGCGCTCTTCCAGGTGCTGCGCCGGGGCCTGCACTACGCCCTGGACCGCCCGGCCCGCGAGATCCTCTACATTCCCCTCGGGCCGGAAGAGCGCTACAAGGCCAAGCCATTCATCGACACGTTCATCTACCGGGGCGGGGACATGATGGGCGTTTGGGCTCCCACGGCGCTGGTGGCCCTGGCCATTCCGGTGGGTCTGGCCTCCGTGGGATGCTCGGGTCTGTGGTGGGCCAGCAGCCTGGCTCTGGGGCGCCGGGTGCGATTGGGAGGTTGACCTTTTTTCCACCATCCCGGATGATGGCGGTCATGCCCTTCACGCCGGACAGCCTCGCCTTCGCCCCGCAGATGCCTGCGGCCCTGGGCCTGCCCGTGTCCGGCATTACCCCCGTGTCTGGCATTACCACCGGTACCAATAGGGTCGCGCGGGGCACCTGACCTGATCAGCACACTCAGACTCAGCCCCGCGCCTCACACCGCGGGGCTTTTTCGTTTCGACCCACCTTGCCGGAGCGCCCTTGTCTTCTCAGCCCACCCACGTCTCTTCCCAGTCCATCCGCGTGATGAAATTCGGTGGCACCAGCCTCGCGGACGCGGACCGCTTCCGCAACGTGGCCGGCCTGGTGGCCCAGGCCTGCGCCGCGCACCGCATCTGCGTGGTGGCCTCGGCCATGGCTGGCGTCACCAACCTGCTGCTGCACGGCGGCCACGTGCCCAGCCGCGAGGAGGCCGATGGGTTGCTGCTGGCCTTCCACGGGCGCCACGCCCAGGTGGTGGCGGACCTGGCGGCGGATCTGGGCGCGGAGGCCGAAGCGGTCCGCGTCGAGCTGGATGCCCTGGAGACTCTGGGGCGCCGGCTGCTCCACGGGATGGCGCTGCTGGAGGAGGGCCCGCCCTCGGTGCTGGCCCAGGTGTCCAGCCTGGGGGAGCGCGCCTCCTGCGCCATCCTCACGGGCCTGCTGAAGGCCCGGGGGCTTCAGCCCCGCTTCCTCGATCCCGTGGAGCACGTGCGCGTGGAGGGCGATCCGCTGCAGGCGCGGCCCCGCATGGCGGACATCGAGGCGCGCTTCGCCGCAGTGAAGGCCGGGCCCGGAAACCTCTGGGTGCTGCCGGGCTTCTTCGGCGGCGACGGCCAGGGGCGCATCCTCTCCCTGGGCCGGGGCGGCTCCGACCACAGCGCCGCGCTCGCGGCCGCGGCCCTCGGCGCCGACCTGCTGGAGATCTGGACGGACGTGGCCGGCCTCTACAGCGCCGATCCCTCCCTGGTACCCGACGCCTTTCCGCTGCCCGAGGCCAGCTTCGAAGAGGCCATGGAGCTTTCCTACTTCGGCGCCAAGGTGCTGCACCCCAAGACCATCCCGCCCGTGCGTGAGCGGGGCATCCCCGTGCGCGTGTGCAGCAGCTTCGATCCCCAGCACCCGGGCACGGTGATCCGCGAGGCGGTGCCGCCGCCGCCCAGCGGCGTGCGGGGCATCTCCTTCCTGCGCGGCCTTTCGGTGGTGAACCTCACGGGTCCGGGCATGCCCGGCGTGCCCGGCATCGCGGGCCGCGTGTTCGGCGCCCTGGCCCGCAAGGGCATTTCCGTGGTGCTCATCACCCAGAGCTCGTCGGAACTCTCCATCTGCTTCGCCGTGCGGCGCGCCGATGGGCCCGGGGCGGTGGAGGCCATCCAGGAGGCCTTCCCCGCGGAGCTGGCCGCCGGCTTCCTCGATCCCGTGGATCTGCGCCCGGGACTCGCGGTGCTCAGCATCGTGGGCGACGGCATGCGCACCCGGCCGGGCATCGCGGGCACCTTCTTCGACGCCCTTTCCGAAGTGGGCTGCAACGTGGTGGCCATCGCCCAGGGGGCCAGCGAGCGCATCATTTCCGCGGTGGTGGACGAGGCCGACGGCGCCCGCGCCATGGCCCACATCCACCGCCGGTTCTTCCAGGCCAAGGTGCTGCTGGATGTCCACCTGCTGGGCGCGGGCAACGTGGGCGGCAGCCTGTTGGGCCAGATCCAGCGCCAGCACGCCAATCTGCTGGCCCAGGGGCTGGATCTCCGCGTGGCCACGGTGGCCACGAGCCGCCGCATGCACATCGACACCCACGGCATCGACCTCGCGCACTGGCGTGAGGCCCTGGCCCAGGGTGGGCCAACCGATTTGGACCACCTGCTGGACAAGGTGCGCAGCGGCCCGCCTTCCATGTCCGTGCTGGTGGACTGCAGCACCAGCGGCGACCTCGCCGCCCGCTACCTCGACATCTTCGACGCGGGCTTCCACGTGGTGGCCGCCAACAAGAAGGCGAACAGCAGCACCCAGGCCTTCCACCGCGGCCTCCGGGAGCACGCCACGCGCAAGGGCCTGCGCTTCCTCTACGAGGCCAACGTGGGCGCGGGCCTGCCCATCATCGACACCGTGAAGAACCTGGTCATGACCGGGGACCGCGTGCTGCGGGCCGAGGGCATCCTGTCGGGCTCCATGTCCTACATCCTGGGCCTGCTGGGCGAAGGCGTGGCCCTTTCCGAAGCCGTGAACCGCGCCAAGGAAAGCGGCTTCACGGAACCGGATCCCCGCGACGATCTCAGCGGCATGGACGTGGCGCGCAAGCTGCTCATCCTGGCCCGGGAAATGGGCATGGAGCTGGAACTGGAGGACGTGGCGGTGGAGGGCCTGCTGCCGCCGGATTTCGACGCCAGCGGCAGCATCGACGCCTTTTTGGCCCGCCTGCCCCAGCTCGACGGGGCCTTCGCCCAGCGGCTGGCGGCGCTGAAGGCCGAAGGGAAGACGCTGCGCTACGTGGGCTCCCTTTCGGACCAGGGATGTCGCGTGGGCCTGCTGCCCGTGGACGCGGAGCACCCGCTCATCGCCATCAAGGGCGGCGAAAACGCCCTCACCCTGCTCACGGAGCGCTACCAGCCCCACCCCATGGTCATCCGCGGCTACGGCGCGGGGGCCGAAGTCACCGCCGCGGGCGTGCTGGCGGACATCCTGCGCCTGGTGCCGCCGGGGGCCCGGCCCGCGAGGAGGCTGTGATGGCGGGTGTTTCAGAGGGATTTTCGAAGGGACTGGCGGCCTACGCCCCCGCCAGCATCGGCAACGTGGCCGCGGGCTTCGACCTGCTGGGGGCGGCGCTGGCGCCCCTGGACGGCACCCTGCTGGGCGATCTGGTGCATGTGGCTCCCGCCGAAGAGGACACCTTCCAGATGACCGGCCCCTTCGCCTCGGCCCTGGCCGGCGACAGCCGCCCCAACCTGGCGCTGCGGGCCAGGGATCTTTTCGTGGAGGCGGCGCGGGCGGGTGGGCGGGAGGTGGGTCCCTTCGCCATCACCCTGGACAAGCGCCTGCCCGTGGCCAGCGGCCTGGGTTCCAGCGCCAGTTCCATCGTGGCCACCCTGGTGGCCTTGCAGGCCCTCTGCGGCGATCCGCTGAGCGGATCGGACCTGCTGGATCTCGCAGGCCGGGCCGAGGGCCTCACCAGCGGCGGCCGGCACCTGGACAACGTGGCGCCCTCCCTGCTGGGGGGACTGCAGCTCATGGTGCCGGGCCGCGAGGGCGCCCCCGCTACGCGGCGCCTGCCCTGGCCTTCGGACCTGCTGCTGGTGGTGGCGCATCCGGAATTCTGGCTGTCCACGGCGCAGAGCCGCGGCGTGCTGCCCGAACGCCCCGGCTGGACCGAGGCCATCGATTTCGCGGGCAACCTGGCCAGCCTGGTGCAGGCCCTGCACAGCGGCGACCGAGCCCTGCTGGCGCGCTGCCTGCGCGATCCCATCGTGGAAGCGCACCGCGCGCCCCTGGTGCCGGGCTTCGCCGGCGTGAAGGCCGCGGCCCTGGATCAAGGCGCCCTGGGCTGCAGCCTGTCGGGCTCGGGCCCCTCAGTGTTCGCGGTGGCGGACGGCGAGGCCCGCGCCGAAGCCGTGTGCGGCGCCATGCGTGCCGCCTTTGCCCAGGCGGGCCTGGGATCCCAGGGTTGGGTCTGCGCCCTGGATCCCGAAGGCGCCCGCGTGCTCACCCCTGGTTCGCGACACCCCTGGCGGGAGGCCCACCCATGAAGCTCATCAGCACCCGCACGCCCATCGAGGCATCCACCGGGAGCGTCTCCTTCCAGGAAGCGGTTCAGGCGGGCCTGGCCCCGGACGGTGGCCTCTTCGTGCCGGTGGCCACCCCCCATTTCGATGATGTTGCTGATTTGCTAAGGGCGGATTTCCCAGAGCGATCCATGGAAATCCTCCATCGGCTGCTGGGGGATGAGCTGCCCCGTGCCGTGATCGAGGACCTGGCGCGGTCCGCCTTCACCTTCCCGGCCCCCCTGGTGGAGGTGGACGGAGGGATCTCAGCCCTGGAGTTGTTCCACGGCCCCACCCTGGCCTTCAAGGATTTCGGCGCGCGCTTCCTGGCCCGGGTGTTGGCCCTGGGGGCGGGCGGCCAGCCCCGCACGGTGCTGACGGCCACCTCCGGCGACACCGGCGCCGCCGTGGCCAGCGCCTTCTACGGCCTGCCCGGCGTGCGGGTGGTGGTGCTGTATCCGGCCGGCCGCGTGTCCCCCATGCAGGAACGGCAGTTCGCCACCTGCGGCGGCAATGTGCTGGCCCTGGCCGTGGAGGGCGTCTTCGACGACTGCCAGAGGCTGGTGAAGGGGGCCTTCGAGGATGCAGAGCTGACGACGCGGCTGGGGCTCACCTCCGCCAACAGCATCAACATCGCCCGCCTGCTGGCCCAGACGCTCTACTACTTCGAGGCCGCGGCCCAGGCGGAGCCCGGTCGGCCGCTGGTGGTGTCCGTGCCCAGCGGCAACTTCGGCAACCTCACGGCGGGCCTGTGGGCCCAGCGGATGGGCGCGCCCGTCCAGGCCTTCGTGGCGGCCACCAACGCCAACCGCGTGGTGCCCGACTACCTGGATACGGGCAGGTACCAGCCCCGGCCTTCGGTGGCCACGCTGTCCAACGCCATGGACGTGGGCTCGCCCAGCAACTGGGAGCGCATCTTCGCGCTGTTCGGCGGCGATCACGGCGCCATGGTCGAGTCCCTGCGCTGGGGCAGCTGCACCGACGCCGAGACCGAACAGGTGGTCATCGACCTCGACCGCCGGGGCTACCTGGCCGATCCCCATGGTGCCGTGGCCTACCAGGTGCTGCGGTCCAACCTGCGCGAGGGTGAGCAGGGGGTGTTCCTGGCCACGGCTCACCCCGCCAAGTTCCGGGAATCCCTGGCTCCGGCGCTGGGCCGGGAAATCCCGCTGCCGAAAACCCTGCTCGATCTGCTGGACAAGCCCCTGCTGTGCGAACCCCTTCCTGCGGACCAGGGCGCCCTCCGGCGGCGCCTGCTTTGAACCCGGAGGCCCCATGACCCCCCGCGACCTCGTCACCGCATGGGTGGCGGCCTTCAACCGGGCCGATGCCGAAGCCTTGGCCGCCTTCTACGCCGAAGACGCCATCAACCACCAGGTGGCTGAAGCCCCCGTGCAGGGCCGGGCGGCCATCCGCACGATGTTCGAAGAGGGCTTTGCCGCCGCCACGATGGTCTGCCTCGTGGAAAACCTCTTCGAGGACGGCGAGTGGGCCATCCTCGAATGGCGCGATCCCTTGGGGCTGAGGGGTTGCGGGTTCTTCCACGTGGTGGACGGGAAGATCGCCTTCCAGCGCGGCTACTGGGACAAGCTGAGCTTCCTGCGCCAGCAGGGGCTTCCCATGCCCGCCGAGTAGGCGGGACCTCCTACAGGCCGTCGGCGATGAGCACCGCAGGGGTGAAGGGCAGGCCTTCGGCCTCGGCGGGGGTGCGCATGCCCCAGAGGGCCAGGCGCTGGGCATAGGGGGCCCACAGCTCGGGCCGGGCCTTCACTGCCTTGAGGGGCGGGTGGAACCACAGGGCTTCGGGCAGGTCGGCCAGTTCCTCGGCGCTGAGCTCCATGGCCTCGTCGGCCTCCCACAGGAAGCCGCAGCGGGCGGTTTCGCAGGCGGCCCAGAGCTGCAGCACCTCGCTGTGCTCGAAGCTGCTGAACAGCACGCGGTCCAGGGCCTCGGCGGCCTCTACAGTGGCCAGGGCCTGCTGCCAGCCGGGCTCGCCCTTCAGCTCGACATTGATGAGCTTCGCGGGCAGATCCAACACGTCCGCTAGGCGGGGCAGGGGCTCTCCGTTCTTCAGGGCGGGCAGCTCAGCGGCTTTCATTTGGCGGAGGAGCCCGCTGCCGTTGGCTGTGCGGCCCAGATCTTCGTCGTGCAGCACCAGGCACACCCCGTCGCGGGTGGGCTGCACGTCCAGCTCGAAGCCGTCCATGCCCGCGGCCAGGGCCGCCCGGAAGGCCTCCATGGAATTCTCCAGATGCTTCGCCGACAGGCCGCGGTGGCCAAGCAGAAGGGAACGGACGGCGGACATGGCATCTCCCGGACTAAGCCTTGATTCTGACTGGAATCGGGCCGGCCGAGGGTGCCAGTCCGCAGGACTCGACTTTTGGGGGGAGGGGCCGATACAGGGGGTCAGTGCGAAGGCGGAGGATATGCGGATCCTGCTGGCGGATGGAAACGGAGAGCTGCTGCAGGAGCTGCGGCGGTCTTTCTGGATGCGCCACCGCCATTGGGAAGTCGTCATCGCCTCAAGCGGCGCCGAAGCCATCGAGGCCCTGGCCCGGGATCCCATGGACATCGTGGTGATCGATCTGGCGCTGGCCGACATGGACAGCAGATCCCTGATCCACCGGGTGCGGGAGGCGCAGCCGGAAGCGGTGCGGATCGCCCTGGCCGGTCCCGCGCAGGCCCAGTGGCAGGAAGAGGTTGAGGGCGATCTGCACCGCCTCTTCCTCAAGCCCGTGGAGGCGGAATTTCTCATCGGCGCCATCGAGAGCCTGGATATCGAGGATGACGAAACCAATGTCCGCGCCATCCGGGCCTTCGTGGGGGGGCTCGGGCGCATCCCCAGCCTGCCGAGCCTCTACTCGGAACTGGTGGCCCTGCTGCAGCGGGAGGATGCAGGCATGGGCGAGGTGGCCCGGCTCATCCGCCACGATCTCGGGGTGGCCAGCCAGGTGCTCAAGCTGGCCAATTCCGTCCACAGCGGATCGAACCGCCCCGTGTCGGAGCTGGGCCAGGCCGTGGCCATGCTGGGGGTGGATTCGCTGCGCTCGCTGGTGCTGTTCCGGGGCCTCATCTCCGGCTTCAGCACCTCCAAGCCCCAAGGCCTGGATCTGGAGAAGCTGTGGCTCCACTCCTTCCATGTGGCCGCGGGCGTGCGCAAGCTGGCGGTGCTCGAAGGGGAGACTCGCCTGGCGGATCTGGCCTTCTCCACAGGGCTGTTGCACGACGTGGGACTGGTGGTGCTGGCCACGGATCCCGCTGGCCGCTACCACGCAGTGCTGGAGCGGGCCCAGACCAGCCGCGTGCCGCTGTCGGTGCTGGAACACGAGGTCTACGGCGTCGACCATGCGCAGGTGGGCGCCCACCTGCTGAACCTCTGGGGCCTGCCTCCCGTCTTCTGCCGCCCGGTGCGGGAGCACCATGCCCCGCCTGGAAGTGGAGAGGATTTCCCCCTTTCCGTGGCGCTGCACTATTCCGATGCCCGGCACGGCGGCGGCGCGCTGGCCGGCATCTTCGCCGACGGGCGCTGGGGCCTGCACCCCCGGGCCCTGGAAGATCCCGAACGCCTGGCCCGCTGGAAAGCCAGCCTGGACGATGGCAGCGAAGCCGCTCCGAACGGCTAGGACCCAAGCCAAGACTGAAGCCGCGAAAGGCGCGTACGGCGTTTCGCGGTGCTCTCAGACCCCGGCCGGCCGCTCGAGTTCGAGGTTGCCGTCCATGAATGTGAGCTTGAAGACCAGCCGGGAGATGCGTCACTGCTCGGCGGAGGCCTGCAACTGCAGCTCGTAGGTGCCTACGAAGGCGCGGCCCTTGAGGCCGACGGCTTGACTCCGGTGATGGAAAGCCACCCCGTAGCATTGGATAAGTTTGGCTTCCGTCGACCTCCGTGCGCAGGTTGCCGATCAGATGGTGGGCGTGATCCAGTGGCTTGAAACCGGCGGCCCAGGCCTGAGCCATCTGGCCCGGCGTCATGTCCAGTGTGAAAGGATCCGTAAAGCAACGCTCAAGCGTCGGCCCATCCCGGTCTTCAGTGGCGACGAACCTCCGAATGAGCGCAAGGCTCGCAAAACTACTGGCCATACCTAAGGAAGGCAGCTGACCGGCCCCACCTCCACGAGGCGCCGAGCGAGGCTGAATGACTTAATTGACCCGCCCGATAAACGCCAATGCTGGAGATTCAATGTTTTGATCCAATGAAACACGCTCGCAGAACACCCTATTCATGGAAGCCTCATCGCACAACCTTGATACTTCGACGAGCTCTGCTTCGAGGAGGGTTGACCGATCACGGAACAGATGGATGAAGTAAGCGGGGCAGCTGTTTTTGGCTTTTTTGAACTTTTCGATGTCACCAGCGAGATGCTTGGAGGCCCCATAGTCCAATCCAACCTCGATGATCAGATCGGGGCTAGGTTCATGCCCGCTGTAAAACCGTTTCCACGAACTCACTTGATAAGGATCTCCGGGTCCTCGCTCCGGGAGAATGGCTAGATCAAAATTTCCGCGCCGCCATGTGTCTTCTGGTCGATCGTTCTTGGCTGGGGCCAAGGTTGATGCCGTCGGCCACTCTTTCTGGATTCGAGATACGGTCCACACCTTTTGGGACGCGGCCATATCGGGGGCCGTGATTTGCAAAAAGGGCGTTGTTGTTAAATTTTCAGTTTTTAAAAGGGAATTAGCTATCTGAATATGAATGGAATGTTCACTGCGATGCTCAAATGGTTGCCTAAGGAACGAAACGCAGAATCGCGTGAGCTGTTCTTCAACCTGTCTGGTAAGAACCTCAATTGACATGAGGGTGTCTCCGGGAGCTCTTGATAGAAGGAAACCGGCAGGCCCCGCCTCTGCGAGGCGATGAGCGAGGCCAGGGCGGAGGGGCGTTGAGAGGGGTGGTGGGCAATGTTGACAGGGGCCGGGTGGATTGGAAGGCCAGACGCTGGCCCCTATTCGGCAACTTTCGCCACGAGGCGATCACCAAGATAGATCTTGGCTGGAAAGTTGAGACGACCTGTCATGACATACTCGGTGCTCAATCGAGCAGCTGGGGCGATCCGGAAAGCCAGGGGAGTGCTGTCGTCGGCCTTGTTGATCTCATATATGGGTAACACCTGGACTCCATCGCTCCCGACAAAGCAAAGATCAAAGGGGGAGAATGCTTGAAATGAAGTTCCTTTGTTTTCAATGCTCATCCTCACACGAGCACGGCCTGCCCATCTGGGTACGGATGCAATCAGTTGGTGACCATTGAGCCCCGTGATGGTGATGGAAAGGCCATTGGCCTGGAGGGGGTGGGTGGCAAGCTCGCTGACCTTCAGGTTTTGGATTTCTTGAGCGCTCATGGGCTTGAAGGCAAGACAGAGGGTCACGGCCAAACCAAAGATGGATGTTGTTCGACGCACGGTGTGTCTCCTGATGGTGGGCCTGTTGAAAATGGGTTGAGCGGACGGTTAGACGGGATGTGAAGCTCGTATGGGAGCGGCCTGGCCTGCGAAACCAGAATTTGAAGGATTGAAAGAACGAAGAGAATGGAGAGCTGAAGGTTTTAATGCTGATCGCTGACCCAGATTACCCACGACGATGACAGACGTTGGGCGTTTCTGGCCGAGTCCACCGCGAACGGTGCAGAAAGGCGGCGTGAAGCAAACCGCCTCCGCCTGCTCTGAAGTGGCGCGCGGAGCTGAAGAGGCGAGCGGTTGAGGGAGCGGAGGCCAAGGCATGGGGGCTCCGGGTTGGGTGGAAGGTTAGGTGTTCGAGCTGGCCTTAGATTCAATGAGGGCGAGAACGCCATTTGGGATGGGCCTGCACGCGCATTGCTTAGAATGCTCCAGGTGCCACGCGATCCTTTGATCACTGGAAGCGTTTTTGGGCATTCTGTTCAGCTCGTGCCACCCCTTGTTGATTTGGCTCATCTTCATATCTCCCGAATCACCGAGACATGCATTCATACCGGGCTCAATGCTGAATGATAGGCCGATTCGGAAATCGGGGGAGCGCCCCTTCGTGGACTTCCTGCGCCCGAAGAGCGTCTTCGCAGGCATCGTGGTGATCTTTTCAAGCTGAGCCATGCCGATAAGCGAACCCCTTTATTGGCGCATTTTGGGGCGTCCACCCCGTTGCCAGCGGCTGAGTTCAAGCTGGTCCACGCAGAACTCGCTGAGATCCAGCAGTTCGCGTAGCGCGCGTTCCGCGGCTTCGGGCTTGAGGTCGGCAGCGGCGGCAAGGCCGGCGAATCCCATGTCGTCCGATTGAAGCAAACCCACAAAGACCCAGTGTTCGTTGCGGGAGGCCTCCCATTGCAGCCGCTCCATTTGCTTTGCATGGCAGGAACAGGCTGGCCAGCCGGCCCGCATGAAGGTGCTGTATTCAGGAAGTGAGGCCGGTGCGCGTTCCCACATGGTTTGACTGAGGAGGCCCCTGAAGGGGGTGACCGTCACGCTTGAGTAAAGGCCCGCCCGGCAATACGGTTCTTCGCGGGCGAAACGCTGCGCCTCCAGTGCGCTCGCAGACCTGATGATGTGGATGCTTCCGGTGTGTTCCTCGCCATCGGGCGACAGGAGCGGGCCTCGGGCAATGAGCTGGGACGCAAAACGATCCATGTAATCCCAGTGAATCGTCGCACGCCTATCCAGTTCCTCTCCGACGCCTGCGGCATCCCTGCCGAGCACCAAGTAATCGGTTGGATGGTAATCGGCTGGATGAGTGTGTTTCAGTGCCATCTCAACCTCGCGGTTCAACAATCACGTCACTGAAGGGGGCCTTGGAAGGTCCACCGGCGGGAGTTGGCGGGGGGAAAGGCCAAGGCCTAACTGCTCTGCGATCGAATCCAAGGTGACCTTTGTGCGCAAGGGGTTCCAGGCCTCAGGACGGGACGGATCGCCTGGCACTGTGGACTATGGCTCGAGCGCAAACGTGATGGTCACATTTGCCCGGATGCTCAAGGCGCCAGGCGCCACAGGTGCATCATCACTTGCTCTCATTGCAGAGGCGTCCTGGACGACATTCTGGGACATGTTCTGGTACCCGCGGTTCCACCAGCCCCCATAGCTCGACCAATACCCGCCCGGGCCTTCCTGGATGAGTCTTGGTTTGCCGACTTTCTCGCCAAGTTCGGAAGCAAGGGCGATGGCTTTTTCCTTGGCGGCTTTCATGGCAAGCGACCTCGCTTCGTCTCGGTGCTTGCGCAATTCGCTGCTTCTGAAATCAATACCGTGGATGTACTCCGCCCCGGCTCGAAGAGCGGAAGAAATGAGAGGATCAAATTTGGAAATGTCCCTCAAGGTGACGACGATGGTGTTTTTTTGAACGTACCCAACAAATGTTCTTTGCCAGGATGATTGCTCATACTCCGGTTGAAGATTCAGGTAGTCCGTCTGCACATCCTTGTTAGCGACGCCCATGGAAGTCAATGCCGATATGATCTCTCTGACTCTCTGATCATTCATTCGTTTCACTTCCGAAAGGTCCTTGTGCCGTGTTTCCACCCCGAGGGTCACGAGAACTTGATCTGGAGCGACCCTGACTTCGGCTTCTCCGGAAACGGTGATGGTTCTTGGCGCAAGGTCCTCCGTTGCCATGAGCGAGGAGTGGAAGCTCATGGCAGTGAACAACAGGGTGAAGAGGCTTTGTTTCATGTGAACTCCTTCTGATGGCTTGTTGTTGTCCCGATTACGCCATGGCGGGGCCTGACTGAATATGGGATCAGGCGGATGTTCGTGTCATGCCCTCTTGGATTGCCTGCTTGAGGGTATCCAGGCTGATATCCTTCAAGGCTTTGAACTTGATGCAATAGCCTGTGATGCTGGCCTTTCCGATGGCATGCGTGTACTTTTCCCGCAAATAGCTCTTGTCGTCCATTCCCATGATGTAGACCGACAAACCCATTGAATTCGCGCTGATGCCCACTTGATAAAAACTTTTGATGTTTCCGTCAGCGTATTTCTTGTGCAGCGTGCCATAACCGATGTTTGGGTTGGACACCACTTTGCCACTTTCGTCTTTGCCGTCCAGGAACCATAGCTGACAACCTGGATTCAACTCCAGAACGGCATCGTGGAGTTTTCTCATATCGGTTCGTTTGGGTTCTGGAATTGAGTCAAGATAACGGCTGATTTGATCATCAAGGGCCATTGAACGCCTCCGGAAGGTATTGATCAAGGAGCTAATGGGAGGAGCCGATTGTTCTCAACGTGACGGCTGAAGCTGGAAGGCATGGGCAACTCTTGAGATCTGCGGCCGCTACAACGGGAGATCAGCTGTTCGCATGGGGACTCTGGATGGGCTTGCGAAAGAAGACCTGCCTTCCGTTCCATCGCTTGGACACGGAATTGAACCCCAACTGGGTGTAGATTCTGGTGGAGGCGATGTTGAATTCATTCGTATCGAGGCAGACCGATAGACAGCCTTGTTCTGCCGCGACCTGGAGTGCATATTCCATGAGTGAACGGCCAATGCCCTTCTTGCGCTGAGATGGGTCGACAAACAGGTCTTCGATCGTGGCCTCAGTGCCGCAAATCCACATGGAGTACCGGAACCGAATCAGGACATATCCAACCGGGCCTTCATCACCGGCGGCGATAAGGAAGCGAGCATCGGGCGAATCAAGCAACACCGATACGCTGTGTTTGAACTGTGCTTGAGTTGGGTCCTTCCGTTCCAGGTGGTTCCGGAATGCCACTGCCATGGCCACAAGAGCAGAAGCATCATCTTTCGTTGCGGTGTGGATGTTCATTGGAATGGTTCGCCCTTCATCTGGGTCAATCAATGCTCCACGATAGAGCACAGGGTAGAGGACGCCGCGCTAACAGCGTGCATGGTGCTTCGCCTTGGCAGCCTCCTCTACGAGTGCTGCCAGAACTTTTAAATCAACATCTGCAAGGCTGCGGATGTACAGGCACCCCTTGCCCGCTTTATGCTTTCCCAACTTCGAGATGAGATCGGCATGGCCAGGGGCGGCATTGAGCCCATAGATACTGATATCGCTTTTTCGAGAAGAGAATCCGACGAGGCAAGTATCCCCTTCACGACCGCTCTCGTATGTGTAATGGTGGGTTCCGAAGCCGACGATGCTGGTGCCCCACATTTTCGGCGGTTCCTTCGTGGCCTTCGACACCAGCTCTGTCAAAGCCTCGCAGTCCTTCCGGCGGGATGGGTCCTGGATGCTCTCGATGTAGCTCGCGACACTTGCCTCGGTGGCCTTGGTTTTGTTCTCAGCCATGGGGACTCCTGATGAACGCGGGAAGGCGCTTGACGAGAAATGCGAAGCGGCCCTGATTACATCGAGGTGCCGAGCGGAGGGCCGCTAGACGTCTCGTATGGGAGGCTTGGATGGCTTGGTTTTCTTGCGTGCATTAAGAATATATGCCCCAGATTGAAGTCTGACTATATGGACTATTCAGTAGTAGGAAGCGTCTCGATAATGAAGCACTCCTTCTGAATGCCCTTTGATAAGTGAGTGCACGACAAGCCATGCCCCTATGAACAAAGGGAATGATCAGCAGTCCGAAGGTCCAAATGCGTTCTTCCATGGTGCGTTGGTTGAACTGAAAACGCCTAGTGAATGAAGCGAACCGGCCCCGACTGAGTCGAGACGCACAACAGAGCCAAGGAAGTTGGAGGTTGAGAGAGCGGGGGCCGAGTTGAGCCTAGGGTTAGTTCACACGGAGGCGAACCATATGCAGGATCGGCCTTGGGTGCGTTCATCGGCGGCGGCCCATGAAAGGAGGAGCCTCGGTTAAAGAAGGGGTTCGAATCCCTCCAGGGTTCGCACTGCCGTAGCGGCTCAGCATGTTCTGGACATTTACCATGTCGATGCCAGCTGTGCTGCCGTGCGTAGCCATGTAGTCCATCAGGATCGACAGGTCATAGCTCGCATAGCTCATGGGAGCGTGCTGGTAGGCCTTTCGGAGGCTCCTGTGAAGACGCTCGTTGAAAGCCACGAACGTCTCGAAGGTCTGGAACCCGGGGAGGGCATAATCCCAGACCTCCACCGTCATCTCTCGAGTGCCTTTGCGCTCTCGCTTCGTTGTATGAATGGGACCACTTAAAAGGATCCTTGTACTCCAACCAGGAGCAGTCAGTTGGATCTCTACGCTTGGGGTAAGGCTGAAGGGGGTGAGGAAAGCCTGGTCCGAATATGTTCGAGCGGACTGTGCGATCAGAACTGTGGCCGAGAGTGGCCAGAAAAGAACGCGAAGAAGGGTGGAAGTGGGCATTGAACGGGCTAACGAAAATTGGAGAGCAGGTGATTGGGGAGTGATGATTCGTCTGGCTTCGGAGAAGGTGAACTGGGTGGACCGTGCTGGCCGCGTGAAAAGCAATGGATCGGGCAATGCCTGCTGTCGAGGTTGGAAGATCGGCTCCAAGGTTAGCGCGATGGGCGGACGCTTGGGGGTGGATCGGGATGTTTCGGAGTCCGTGCGATGCCCCGGCCTTAGGCCGCTGTTGACCGAGGTCGGGTTTGCGCTGGACCATCTGGATCGAACCGGCCCCACGGAGGGCCTGCCTTCCATCCCTGTCCATCCGCGTTCATCCCGTTTTTCCATTCACGGGCCGCGCCGAGGTCTGGCGAGTCCGGGGCCTGTCAAATCACTTTGCCGGGGTTGAAGATGCCGCAGGGGTCCATGGCCTGCTTGAGGGCGCGGAGGGCCTGGATCTGGGCGGGGTCGCCGAGGGCCAGGAAGGCTTCGCGCTTGGCGAGGCCGATGCCGTGCTCGCCGCTGAGGGTGCCGCCCAGGTTCACGGCGAGGCGGAACAGGTCCATGAGCTGGCGCTCCAGGAGGGCGGGCTCGGTGTCGCCCGCGGCCAGGAGGTTCACGTGCAGGTTGCCGTCCCCAAGGTGGCCGTAGGTCACAGCGGGGCAGCCCAAGCGGTCCAGTCCTTCGAAGAATTCGCGCAGCCGGCTGCGGGGCACGACGATGTCTTCGCTCACCTTCTTCGGGTGGCGCTCCTTGAGGAACACGCTGGTCATGCGGCGCACGGCCCAGATGTTCTGGCGCTGGCGTTCGTCGGAGGCGATCTCCAATCCCTCCGCCATGGGTCCGAGCAGGTCGAGCAGGCCTTCGAGATAGGCCTCGGAGGTGCTACCCCGTTCGTCGAACTCGAGGATGGCCAGGGCCTCGCCGGGCAGGCGCCGCGCGGTTTCCGGGCCATGGGCGCGGAGTTCGGCCAGCACGGCGGGGTCGAAGAATTCGAAGGCGCTGGGCAGGTAGCCGTCGCCGCAGAGGCGGCCCGGGAGATCCAGGAGGTCCTCCCAGCGCTTCACGGGCAGCAGCAGGGTGGTGTGCTCCCGGGGCTGGGGGATGAGCCGCAGGGTGGCGCCCACGATGAAGCCGAAGAGGCCCTCGCTGCCAATGAAGAGCTGGCTCAGGGCGGGGCCGGCGTTGGCCTTCACGCTGCTGATGCCGAAGGTGTGGATCTCTCCGTCTTCCAGCAGCACGTCCACGGCCAGCACCCAATGGCGCGTCATGCCGTATTTGCATGCATTGGGGCCCCCGGCGTTGGTGGCCAGGGTGCCGCCCAGGGCGCAGCTTTCCCAGGAGTTGGGATCCGGAGGGTAGAACAGGCCCTGGGCCTGGGCCGCGGCTTTCACCTCCCGCAAGGGGGCGCTGGCGGGGGCGCTGAGGCAGAGATCCTGGGGCGAGACCCGGATGTCGCCGGGCCACTGGGAGAAGTCCACCACCACGCTGCGCGGCGTGGGCAGGCAGCCGCCGGCCTTGCCCGTGCCCGCACCCCGGGGCACCAGCCCGAAGCCTTCGGTCTTGGCCAGGCGCACCAGCTCGCGCAGGGCCGCAGGGCCGTGGGGTTTCACCACGGCCAGGGGAGGGAGGCCCACCATGTGGGATTCGTCGCGGAGGAAGGGCTCCAGATCGCTGGAGTCGTGGATGACGGTGGCTTCGGGCAGGCCCTTGAGTTCGTCCATGCTTCCAGTGTGACGGAACGCCGTCCGCCCAGGTAAGCTGGCCCCCATGCCACCCGCCCACCCACAGTCCCCCCGGACCCGCCGGAGAAGGATGTTCCATCTCCTGGGCCATGCGGCGCCCTGGATGGTGCTCTTCCTGGGCCTCGCGGGAACCCTTTGGGTCTGGCGGGCCTTGGATCTGCAGGAGCAGGCCTTCCTGGCGGGCCGGTTGGACGGGGCCATGGCCCAAACCCGGGAGGCGGTGGATCACCGCCTTGAGGAGCAGACCAAGCTCCTGATCGCGGCCAAAGGATTTGTCTTGAGCCGGCCGAGGGTGGCCCCGGAGGATTGGCGGGTCTTCAATGCGGGCCTGGAACCCCGGCGGCTTTCCCCTGGAACCCGCGTCATGGGCTACCTTTCCCGGGAGGCTTTGGAGGGCGGCAAGGACGCCTTGCCGCTGCTGGAGCCGGACTTTGAGGCGGCCCTGATGGGCCCTCAGGGGAAAAGCCTTCTGCAGCATCCGGCCTTTGTGGACGCGGCGGCCCGCGCCCGGGACCGGGGCGAATTCGCCGTGAGCGGGTGCCTGAGGCTGCCGGGGGAGCAGACACACTCGGTCGCCTTCCTCCTGCCGGTCTTCCGGGAAGGGTTGGTTCCCAACACTGCGGCGGACCGCCAAGGAGCCTTCCAGGGACTGGTGCTGCTCCTCGCGGGGGGGAAGGATCTGTTCCGCACCATGTACGGGGCGATTCCCATCGCGGATCTGGACGTGGAAATCTACGACGACCCCTCCTGCCGGGAGGAGGGCCTGATCTACGACCGAGCGCTCTGCCAGGCGGGCCACGGCCCGGCCATGGCGGCCCGTCCCGAGGGCCGGCACATGCCCTTGAGGATCGGGGGACGCCAGTGGGACCTGGTGGCGGGCTTTGTCCCGGGGGTGGCGGGCTTCCGCGAAAGCCGGCCGAAGATGGTGGCCCTGGGCGGCCTGGTCTTGAGCTTGCTGGCTTTCGGGCTGACGCTCTTCCTGTCCTACAGCCGCTCGCGCCTCGAGGCCATGGCCCACCAGCTGCGCGAGAGCGAGGCGCGCTTCCGTTCAGTGGCGGAGACGGCCTCCTGCGCCATCTTCATCTACGCCGATCACGTCGAGTACATGAACGAGGCGGGCACGCGCATCACGGGTTACGCCCTGGAGGAGATCCTCGGCCACCCGCTGCTGAACCTGGTGCACCCTGATGACCGCAGCCTGGTGCGCTCCCGGGCGAGGGCGCGGCTCCGCGGGGACACCGTGCCGCTGCGCTACGAGTTCCGCCTGCTCACCAAGTCGGGAGAGGTGCGCTGGATCGACTTCGCGGCGGGCACCGTGATGCTGGGGGGCCGGGTGCTCGGTCTGGGCACGGCCTTCGATGTCACCGAGAGGGTGAAGGCCAACGGGGCGCGCCTGAAGGCCGAGCGCAAGCTGCTGGGAGCCCAGAAGCTCGAAAGCCTGGGCCTGCTCGCCGGCGGCGTGGCCCACGACTTCAACAACCTGCTCACAGTCATCCAGGGGAACGCGGGCATGCTGCGCGATGCCATGGACGAGCCGGAGATCGCCCAGAGTTGCCTCCGCAACATCGAGGAGACCTGCCGCCGCGCCGCGGGCCTGGTGAGCCAGATGCTCGCCTATTCGGGCCGGGGCCGGGGCCAGGTGCACCTGCTGGATCTGAACCGCCTCATCCAGGAGATCGCGCAGCTGCTGAGCGTTTCCATTCCGAAAGCCATCCAGGTCGAGTACCGGCTGGCAGGCGACCTGCCGCCCGTTCTGGGCGACACGGCCCAGTTGCAGCAGGTGGTGATGAACCTGGTCACCAACGCCTCCGAGGCCATCGGCGAGGCCGAAGGCCGCATCACCTTGCGTTCAGGCTTCCAGGTGCTGGGCGAGACCGACGCGACCGGCCTGCGCGTGGCCGAGGGCGTGGATTCGGGCCCCTTCGTGTTCTTCGAGGTGGCCGACACGGGCGCGGGCATGGACGCGGCCACCCTGACCCGGATCTTCGATCCTTTCTTCACCACCAAGTTCACGGGCCGGGGCCTTGGGCTCGCCGCCATGCAGGGCATCGTGCGGGGCCACGGTGGTGGCGTGGAAATCCAGAGCAGCCCTGGCGAGGGCACCACCTTCCGCGTGTACCTGCCCGCCCAGAGCGGCGCCATCCTTCCCGGGGTGGAGGATCCGCGGAGCGAGGCGCCCCTGTTGAGCGGCGAGGGCCTGGTGTTGGTGGCGGACGATGAGTCGGGCATCCGCGACTTCGTGAAGCAGGCCATGGTGAGGGCGGGCTTTGAGGTGATCACGGCGGCGGACGGGGTGGACGCCATCGAGCAGGTGCGCGCCCACCAGAGCGAACTGCGGCTGGTGCTGCTGGACCTCACCATGCCGCGACTGGGAGGGGACGAGGCCTTGGTGGATATCCGCGCCCTGGGCTACAGCGGCCCCGTCATCCGCTGGACCGGCTACGCGCTGTCGGACGGCACGCCCGATTCCCGCGCCGTGTTTCTGCGCAAGCCCTTCAGCGCGGAGGAGCTGCTCGCCCAGGTGGCGAAGGCCCTCGGCTAGCAGGGCGCGCTCAGTGGACCAGCGTGCCCACGGCCTCGCCCTTGACGGCGGCCACGAGGTTGCCGGGCTTGTTCATGTCGAAGACGAGGATGGGCAGCTTGTTGTCCATGCAGAGCGCGATCGCTGGTGCATCCATGACCTTGAGCCCCTTTTCCAGCACCTCCTGGAAGGTGATCTTGTCGAACCGCGTGGCGCTTGAATCCTTCTTGGGATCCGCCGTGTAGATGCCATCGACGTTGGTGGCCTTCATGACCACTTCGGCGTTGATCTCGTTGCCCCGCAGGGCCGCCGCGGTGTCAGTGCTGAAGTAGGGGTTGCCGGTGCCGGCGCCGAAGATGACCACGCGGCCCTTCTCCAGGTGGCGGGTGGCGCGGCGGCGGATGTAGGTCTCGGTGACCTTGGGCATCTCCAGGCCGGAGAGGGTGCGGGTGTGCACGCCCTTGTGCTCCAGGGCGTCCTGCAGGGCCAGGGCGTTGATCATGGTGGCCAGCATGCCCATGTGGTCGGCGGTGGTGCGGTCCATGCCCTTGGTGGCGCCGGCGATGCCGCGGAAGATGTTGCCGCCGCCGATGACGAGGGCCACTTCCACGCCCATCTCCTGGATGGCCTTCACCTGGTCGGCGATCATGGAGACCACGGCGGGATCGATGCCGCCCTTCAGCTCGCCCATCAGGGCTTCGCCGGAGAGTTTCAGGAGGATGCGCTTGAATTTCATCGAGGCTCCGGTTCGGATGGAGGCTTAGCTACAAAAGGGGCGGCCGAAACGGCCGCCCCTTTTGTAGCAGGAAAAGGATCCTACTTGGCGGCGGCCACTTCGGCGGCGAAGTTCTCGCTGCGCTTCTCGAGGCCTTCTCCCATGATGTATTTCGTGAAGCGGCGGATGCTCAGCTTCTCGCCGATCTCCGCGGTCTTCTGGGAGAGGTACTGCTGGATGGTGAGGTCGGGGTTCATGATGAAGGGCTGTTCGAGGAGGCAGACTTCCTTGAAGATGCTGTTCATCTTGCCTTCGACGATCTTCTCGACGATGTTGGCGGGCTTGCCGGTGGCCAGGGCCTGCTCGGTGGCGATGCGCTTTTCGATGTCGAGGAATTCCTGGGTGACCTCTTCCTTGGTGACGAAGCGGGGCGCGGGGTCGGCGGCCGCGATGTGCATCGCTATTTCCTTCACCAGGCGCTGGAAGGCCTCGTTGCGGGCCACGAAATCAGTCTCGGAGTTCACTTCGACCAGCACTCCGACGCGGCCGCCGGGGTGGATGTAGGCCTCCACGATGCCTTCGGCGGCGATGCGGTCGGCCTTCTTGGCGGAAGCGGCCATGCCCTTCTTGCGCAGCCACTCGATGGACTGCTCCATGTCGCCGTTGTTCTCTTCCAGGGCCTTCTTGCAGTCCATCATGCCGAGGCCGGTCTTTTCGCGAAGGGTCTTCACGTCATTGGCGGTGAATGCCATGGGTCATCTCCTGAAGCATAGGGGGATTCAAACCATCAGCCACCAGCGGGCGGACCCTCTGATGGCTGACGAATGGGCGGAAAAGGGTCTAGCCCTCGACTTCCATCTTCTCGGCCATCATCTTCTTCATGTCGTCGCTGTCGCCCTTGTCGCGGAAGGACTGGCGGCCTTCGAGGATCGAATCGGCCACGCGCTCGGAGAAGAGGAGGATGGAGCGGATCGCGTCGTCATTGGCGGGGATCACGTAGTCCACCATGTCGGGATCGCAGTTGGTGTCGACGATGCCCACGACCTTGATGCCGAGCTTCTTGGCTTCGGTAACGGCGATGTCTTCGCGGTGGGGATCGATGACGAAGATGACATCGGGCAGGGCGCGCATGTCGCGGATGCCGTGGAAGCTGGCTTCCAGCTTCAGGCGGGTGCGGTTCAGCGTGAGCAGTTCCTTCTTGGAGAGCAGGGCCGTACGGGCGGGATCGGCCAGGGTGGCTTCGATCTCGCGGAACTTCTCAAGGCTCTTCTTGATGGTGGAGAAGTTGGTCAGCATGCCGCCCAGCCAGCGGTTGTTGACGTAGAAGGCGCCGCAGCGGGCGGCCTGCTCGGCGATGAGCTCCTGGGCCTGGGGCTTGGTGGCCACGAAGAGGAAGCTCTTGCCTTCGCCGGCGGCCTTCGTGAGGAAGTTGGCGGCGGTGTTCCAGAGGCGCAGGGTCTTCTGGAGGTCGATGATGTAGATGCTGTTGCGGGCGCCGAAGATGAACTTCTTCATCTTGGGGTTCCAACGCTTGGTCTGGTGCCCAAAGTGGGCGCCGGCCTCGAGGAGTTCCTTCATTTGGATGGCAGCCATGCTGGCCTCCCTGGTCAAGCGGCGAATCGAAGGTGCCGCGGGTGGGATGAAAGGCGTCGGGTTGGTTCCCTCGGCCCGAATCGTCCACGGCATTCCGTGGACCGGAAAAGCAGAAGGGGGAACCGGATGGCTCCCCCTTCCAGAGACGGACTAGCGCTTGCTGAACTGGAAGCGGCGACGGGCGGCCTTGCGACCGGGCTTCTTGCGCTCCTTCATGCGGGGGTCGCGGGTCAGGAGGCCAGCGCCGCGCAGGAGGGACTTGAGCTGCTCGTTGTAGCCCAGCAGCGCGCGGGAGATGCCCATGCGGATGGCCGAGGCCTGGCCGGCGGGGCCGCCGCCGGTGACGCTGATGACCATGTCGAACTTGCCGTCGAGGTCGGCCAGCACCAGGGGCTGGTGGACCATCATGCGAAGCACGGCATTGGGGAAGTAGCTTTCGAGGCTGCGTCCGTTGACGGTGATCTTGCCGGTGCCGGGGCGCAGGAAGGCGCGAGCGGCCGCGCTCTTGCGGCGACCGGTTCCGTAGTTCTGGGAAATGGCCATGGGGTCCTCGCCTCTACTTCTGGATGGTCAGGATCTGGGGCTGCTGGGCGGACTGATCGTGCTCGGGGCCTGCGTAGACCTTGAGCTTGCGATACATCGCCCGGCCGAGGGGGCCCTTGGGCAGCATGCCCTTGACGGCGCTCTCGATGATGCGCTCGGGGAAGGTGGCCTGCATCACCTCGGCGCGGACTTCCTTCATGGAGCCAGGCTGGGTGGTGGTGCGGCGGTAGAACTTCTGCACGCCCTTCTTGCCGGTGAGGATGGCCTTGTCGGCGTTGATGACGACGACATGGTCGCCGGTGTCGAGGAAGGGGGTCCAGGTCGGCTTGTTCTTGCCGGAAAGGACGTCCGCGACGGCGGTGCTCAGGCGGCCGACGGGAATCCCGGTGGCATCCACCAGGAACCACTGGCGCTTGAGATCATTGGCTTTCGGGAAGTACGTGCTCATGGCCTGCTCCGGTTTCACAATCGCGCAGCGAAGACACCACCCCAGGGGCGGCGAATCCACAGAAGGGAAAGCTTATCGTTGAGCGGCCGGGGGGTCAAGCTGGGATTTCCGGAATCAGCGCTCCGCCAGCTTCCACAACTCCTGGGCGATGCGGGAGGCCGCCATGCCGTCCACCAGGGCCATGCCGTCGCGGACCTGCTCCTGGCGGTTGTCCTGGCCTTCGGGGCCCAGCCACTGGGCTAGGGCCTCGCGGGTCATGGCGAGATCCGCCCCGGGGCCTTCGCCCAGGTCGAAGCATCCGTTGGCCAGCGCCAGGTCGGCCAGAAGACCGTGCTGGCGCTCGTTCTGGCCCCACACCGCGGTCGGGATGCCCATGCAGAGGGCCTCGGCCAGGGTGACGCCGGCCGAGCACCAGAGCGCGTCGAAGTCGGGTATGCGCCGCGTGAGGCCCGGCAGGCCGCGAAGCACGGTGCAGCCGGGGAAGGGATCGCCCTGGATGCCGTTGGGCGCCAGCAGCGTGCAGCTGCCGCGCCAGCGGTCTTCGGCGACCAGTCCCGCGAGCGCGTCGAAGGCCTTCTGGGCCAGGTTGGGACCGTCGCTGCCGCCGAAGGTCACCAGCAGCCTGTGGACCGCCAGCGGCTGAAGGGGCACCCGCTTGGGGCGCAGGTCCAGGGCGGTCTTGTCCACGACGATGAAGTTCGATCCGCGGAGCACGCGGCAGGCGCCGGAGGTGGTCTCGAAGGGGCGCACCTTGTGCCCGTTCACCACCTTCACCGGATGGTCCGGCCACCTCACGCCTTCCAGATAGGGCTGGAAGAGGAGGTCCGCCGTTTCATGGGCATCGGTGTCGTCTTCCATGACGGCCACCTTGAGGGGGCGAAGGGCCTGGAGGAAGGCGGCGCTGGTGTCCCACTGGTCCACGAGCGCCAGGGAGGCCCGGGACGCCAGCTCCTTCGACAACGGCGTGTGCAGATCTTCGCCGAGGTAGGTTGCTTCGCAAGGCAGGGGCTGGTCCAGGAATGGATGCAGACCGCCGCCCACCCGGCGGGCGCGGTCGTCCCCGGAGATGGCGATGCTGGCCTGGCCGCCGAGGGCCCGCCAGGATTCTTGAAGGGCCAGGGCCCGGGCGACATGGCCCAGCCCAAGACGCAGATCGGCGTGAACGCGGAGAATCAACAGCGGGGACATGATCGGGAAAGTCTACCCGTCCCCGCAAGGGATGGGGAGGGGGGATGATCATGGCGGTTCATCCCGGGTCTGTGGAATCCTGATTCCTTATCCGGGAGCGCACATGTCCGATCCATATCCGTCACAAACGCCCATCGGCCTGGAGCCGGCGCCGGGCGCCAAGGCCGCCAAGGCCTGCGGCATTCTCGCCATTGTGTTCGCGCTCACCTGTGCGGGCATTCCCGTCGCCATCGTCCTGGGCATCGTGGCGCTGGTGCAGCAGGGCAAGGCCAAGCGGCTGGCCAAGGCCCAGCCCGATGTCTATGCGCCGGTGACGGCCACCGGCCTGGTCACGGGCATCATCGGCCTGGTGCTGCCCGTGCTGATGATTCCATTCGTCGGCATCGTCAGCGCCGTGGCGATTCCCGCCCTGCTGGTGCAGCGCGAGCGGGCCCGGGAAATCGCCGTGCAGTCGAACCTGAACGTCGCCCGCTCCCGGGCCGAGGCCGCGCTGCAGGCCATCCAGGCCAAGGCCCCCGGACAGGTTCCCTCCCAGGACGCCATCTTCCAGGCCCTGGCGCAGGATCCGCTCGTCCAGGCCCTCAAGAACCCCCTCACGCCGGGCGCTCCGGCCCTGCAGCGCGGCGCCGCGGGCCCCCTGGGCACCGTGATGGTCTACGGCGATCAGGAACAGGAAGGCGGCGTTACCACCTGGACCCTGCAGTTCCGGGCCGTGATCAAGCTGTCCGGGCAGGAGAAGACGCTGCGGGAGGAACTGGTCACCCACACCCAGGAACAGGTGCAGGGCCGCACCGAGGACGGATGGGAAGTGGTGCAGCCGGCGCCCGAAGCGCCCGCGCCAGCACCTGCGCCTCAGCAGTAGCGACCGTCACGGATAGGGATGCCCCTCGGCGAAACCAGGCTGGGGGGCATCTGTTTTTGGGGCTTCCGCCACGGGCCAGCCGTCGAGGAAGTAGGCCTCCTTGTAGCGGACGTAGCGGGTCCAGACGCTGGCCGCCAGCTGCCGCTGCTTCTCGCTGAGCGGCCCCTTCACCTGGGCAGGCCAGCCGGCCACCAGGCTGTGGGGCGGAGCCTTGAAGCCCTCGCGCACCAGGCTGCCCGCGGCCACGAGGCAGCCCTCGCCGATCTCGGCACCATCCATGATGGTGGTGCTCATGCCGATGAGGGCGTTGCGGCGGATGGTGCAGCCGTGCAGCATCACGTTGTGGGCGATGCTCACCTCCTCCTCGATGAGCAGGGGGTGCTTCTCGTTGGTGACATGCAGGCAGCAGGCATCCTGGATGTTGGTGCGCGCGCCGATGCGGATCCAGTTCACGTCGCCGCGGATGGCGCAGTTGAACCAGACGCTGACATCGTCGCCGAGGGTGACATCGCCGAGGATCAGCGCGCTGTCCGGCACGAACACGCGGGAACCGATCCTGGGAACCATGCCTTGGAAGGGGCGGATCATGGGCATCTCCAGCGGGAGAGTCTACCCCACGACGAGCAGGCCGAGCTTCAGGGCCCCCCAGCTCAGGGATGCGGCCATGAGCCAGAGCAGGAGGCCCTGGAAAAAGGGGCGCGGGCCCACGTCCCGCAGGGCGGTGCGGCTGAGGCCGGCGCCAATGAGGAAGAGGGTCAGCACCAGCGCCCGCCGGGCGGCGAAGGCGGCGAGATGGCCCGCGCCCCGCAGTGCGGGAAAGAAGGTCACCAGGGCCGCGGCGGCCAGAAAGCCCAGGATGAACCAGGGCCGCTTCGCAGGGGGCGCCTCGGGATGAGCTTGCCCCCGCCGCGCCGCCAGCCAGCCGATGCCGAAGGAGAGGCCCAAGGTGAGGGGCACGATCCAGAGCGCACGGGCCAGCTTCACCGTGGTGGCGATCTCCAGGGCCCGCGGGCCGTAGGCCAGTCCCGCGCCCACCACAGAACTGGTGTCGTGGATGGCCAGGGCCGACCAGAGGCCGAAGGCCTCCTGGCTCAGTCCCGTGGCGTGGCCGATGGCGGGGAAGACCACCAGCGCCACGGCATTGAGGAGGAAGACCGTGGCCAGGGCCACCGACATCTCGTGTTCCTTGCTGCGCAGCACCGGCGCCACGGCGGCGATGGCGCTGCCGCCGCAGATGGCCGTTCCCACGGAGATGAGCAGGCCCGTGTCCCGGGGCACCTTCAGCAGGCGGGCGAGAGCCCAGCCCAGGGTCAGCACCATGGCGATGCTGAGGACGGTGTAGCCCAGGCCGTGCAGGCCCGCCCTTGCCACGGCGCGCAGATCCATGTCCGCTCCCAGTCCCACCACGGAGAGGGGCAATAACCGGCGGGCCCAGGCTTGGACCCTTTCCGGCCAGGGGTTGCCCAGGCTGAGCGCCAGGAACGCGCCGCCCGCCAGGGCCGCGGCCGATGGCGTGAAGGGGGCCAGGGAGGCCAGCGCGCCGAGGATCAGGAGGAAGGAGGCAGCCCGTTTCATGGGCAAGAGCATGCAATCGAATCATCAGAAAAAATAATAGTGATAATGTATATGGTATCAAAAAAACAGATGAGGCCGGTTTGCTCCCAGAGATCGATTCACGCCGCCTTGAAACGTTCAGGGTGGTGGCGCAGGAAGGCCAGGTATCCGCGGCCGCCAGAACCCTGAACCTGTCGCAGCCGGCGGTGACGGCCCAGATCCGGCAGTTGGAGGCGGACCTGGGCAAGCCGCTCTTCATGCGCCACGCCTCGGGCGTGCAGCTCACGGAGGCGGGGCGGGTCCTCCTGGACTACGCCCGGAAAGTCCGGCGGCTGCTGGAGGAGGCGGGCCAGCGGGTCCAGGCCGGGGAATCCGCGGCGGGTGAACTCCGGTTGGGAGCGAGCACCACCGCCGCGGCCTACATCCTGCCTCCGCTGATCCGTTCGTTCCTTGCGCGGCACCGCGCCGCGCCCTTGGCCGTGGAGGTGGCCAACACCGACGAGGTGCTGACCCGGGTGCGGGAGGGCCGGATGCCCCTGGCGCTGGTGGAGGGGCTCACGCGGGCGCCGGGCCTTTCGCTGCGCCCCTACCTGCGGGACGAGCTGGTGGCGGTGCGGGCAGCCCGGGCCCCGGCCGTCCTGGCGGAAGTCCACTCCCTGGCCGGGCTCGCCGCGGTTCCCCTGATCTGGCGAGAGGCGGGATCCGGCACACGGGTGGTGGTGGAACGGGCCCTGCGCCGGGCGCGGGCGATCGCTGGGCCCCGGGACTCGGACCTGGTGGTGGGCGATACGGAGAGCATCAAATCGTGCGTGATCGAGGGACTGGGCATCGGCTTCCTGTCCCGGTGGAGCGTTCACCGCGAACTGGCGCGGCGCGAGCTGGAAGAGATCTCCCTGCCGGGCCTGTCCATCCAGCGGACCTTTTCCTGGGTGCAGACCGGCGGCGGATTGGCCGGGCAGGCCGCGGCCTTCCTGCGCCACGCCCAGCAACATCCACCCGTGCCCGCGCGGAGCTCCGGGCGCTAAGGTAGAGGCATGACCGCCCAGCTCATTCCCACCCGACGCAGTTTTCCGGCGGATGATCCCATCTTCGCCCTCAACGCCGAGGCCATGGCGCGGAAAGCCGCGGGCGAATCCGTGCTGAACGCCACGGTGGGAGCGCTGCTGGATGAATCCGGGCAGCTGGTGGTGCTGGATTCCGTCATGGAGCTTTGGCGGGAGCTGGGCACCATGGAGGTGGCGCCCTACGCGCCCATCGCGGGCGATCCCGCCTTTCTCAAGGCCCTGGTGCGGCGGCACTGGCCGCAGCTCGATGGCCCCGGCGCGGCCTGCGCCACCCCCGGCGGCAGCGGCGCCCTGGCCCTGTCCCTGAAGAACTTCCTGGAACCGGGCCAGAGCCTGCTCACCACCGCGCCCTTCTGGGGGCCCTACGCCACCCTGGCGGCGGAGAACGGCATGGGGCTGGCGACGGCGCCCTGGCCCGAGGCGGGCGGGCCGCTGGATGCGGGGGCCTGGCATGCGGCGCTGCGCCAGCTCATGAAGCGGCAGGGCCGCGTGCTGCTGTGGCTCAACGATCCCTGCCACAACCCCACAGGACGCAGCTTGTCCGCCGAGGACCGCGCGATCCTCCTGGATCTGCTGCGCGGCCTGTCGTCCTTGGGGCCGGTCACGCTGCTGCTGGATTTCGCCTACCTGGACTACACCCGGGAGCCTGAAGCGGTGGAGGCGGCGCTGGGGGACTACGCGGCTTTCGGCGCCGAAGGCTGCGTGTTGGTGGGCGCCTCCCTCTCGCTGTCGAAATCCATGACGCTCTATGGCGCGCGCTGCGGCGCCATCGCCTTTCCCTGGCGCGCCGAGCCCGCCCTACAGGCCGCGCTCACGCAGTCCTGCCGGGGCACCTGGTCCAACTGCGCCAAGGCGCCCCAGTCCCTCCTGCTGAGGCTGGAGAAGGACGGCAAAGCCCAGGCCCGCCTGGCGGCAGAGCATCGCCATTGGTCGGAGGTGCTCGCCGCCCGCGCCCAGGCGCTGGACGCGGCCCTCGCGGCGGAAGGGATGAAGGCGCTGCACTGGCAGGGCGGCTTCTTTGTGACCGTCGCCACGGCCGGATCCGAGGCTGTCTGCGGAGGGCTGAAGGCCGAAGGCGTGTTCACCGTTCCCCTGCCCGAAGGTTTGCGGGTGGGCATCTGCGGCATGCGGGCAAGCGAGGCGCCGAGGTTTGCGAAGGCGCTCCGCAAGGTCCTGGGCGCTTCCTGATTCAGGCTTGGAAAAGCTCCGGTCCTGAGGTATTCTGTTCGACCGCGGGCGTATAACTCAGCGGTAGAGTGCTACCTTCACACGGTAGAAGTCCCAGGTTCGAATCCTGGTACGCCCACCACTCCAAGCCAAGGCCCTGATCGTGATCGGGGCCTTTTCTTCTTCGAGCCTTCCTCTTCCCTCCGGGAGTCCCCCATGCCTTTCATCAACGCCACCCAGGTCCGCGCCGGGATGATCGTCAACTTCGAGAACGAGCTCTGCCGCGTCATCAGCGTCGAGCACCAGACGCCCGGCAACCTGCCGGCCCGCGTGGTGGTGAAGATGAAGCGGCTGAAGGACGGCATCAACCGCGAGAACCGCTTCGGCAGCGCCGACAAGGTGGACAAGGCCAGCCTTGAGCAGCACATGCTGGAATACCTCTACGAGGACGGCAACAACCTCGTCTTCATGAACAACGAGACCTACGAGCAACTGGAAGTGAACAAAGAGATCCTGGGCGACGACCTGGTCTTCCTCGAAGCCAACATGCAGGTGGAGATCGAGTTCTACGAGGGCCAGGCCATGAGCGCCACCCTGCCTCCCAGCGTGGTGCTGGAGATCCTCGAGACCGATCCGGTCATGAAGAACGCCAACGCCACTGGTTCCTACAAGCCCGCCAAGCTCGACAACGGCATCACCGTGGGCGTCCCGCCCTACATGGAAGCGGGCCAAAAAATCCGCGTGAACACTGTGGACCGCACCTTCATGGAGCGGGTGAAGTAGGCCTTTGTCGCCGATCTTCACGTTTATAGGACTCCGGCCGATGAGACCCCGGTAGGCAGATGCCGCCGGGGTCTTGTCTTGCGTGAATTCGGCCAGACGAAATTCCAACCTCGCGGTAAAGTACTGGTCGCTAGGTTCCCGGGTGCGTGACCGAGGTCACAAGAATCGGGAAACATGAGATAACAGTCCCAATCTCTCCGGTGGAGCCCCATGCCTCAAGCAGTCCTCAATCTGAGACGGATCGAGTTCCTGGCCGGGCTGCCAATGAACGCGGCTGAAGAGTTGGCAAGCATCGCGGAACTTCGCCGGTACCCGGACGGAGCGCGGGTCTACACCCAGGGCGATTCCATTCCCGGCGTCTATGTGGTGGTCAAGGGGGGCCTGAAGGTCTTCCGCACCGACGGGCGCGGCCGGGTCCAGGTGCTCCAGTTCCTGAAGGTGGGGGACTGCGTGGGCGAAGTGTCGGTCTTCGACGGCGCGTCTTCGGCCTCCAGCGCGGAATCCCATGGCGAGACCGAGTGCTGGCTCATCCCCTCGGCGCCCCTGCGCCAGATCGTCCACCGCCATCCTGAAGTGGCCGAGATGATCATCCATCACTTCACCGCCAAGGTGCGCCACTTGGTGACCCTGGTGGAGACCCTCAGTCTGCACAGCGTGCCCGAGCGCGTGGCCCAGCTGCTGCTTGAGGCCCACGAAGCCAACCCCATGCGGTCCCTGGTGGAGTTCCAGGAGACCCAGGAGGATCTGGCCCAGTGCATCGGAGCCAGCCGCGAAGCCTTCAGCCGGGCCCTGCGTCTGCTGACGGACCTGGGCCTCATCCAGAGCACCTTCCCCGTGGTGCGCATCCTGGATCTCGGGAAGCTGCAGCGGTACGCCAAGGGCTGAAGAAGCCCTGGAGAACGCTATTTGGCCCGGCAGGCCAGATAGGCTTCGAGGAAGGCCCTCGGACCGGCCTTGATCAGGGCCGTCACCGCCGCGCGGCCGCGTTGTCGCTCAATCTGGCGGGCGGCATAGGCGCCGAAGCGGTAGAAGACCCGGTCCCGGTCGTACAGACCCATCATCAGGGCCCGCGTGGCCGGGTCAGCGGGTCCCGGGTTCGAGGCGCTGGCCTTCAGCGCCTGATGCACCTCCATGAAGCGCCGCTCCAGGCGCTGGATCTGGGCTTCGTCGCGCAGCACGCGGTAGTCTTCGTCTCCATCCAGGCCGCCTTCTTTCTCCCGGCAGTCCCAGGCCGCCCAGGTGGCCATGCCCTCCAGCTGCAGGGCGTACTCGGCCAGGGCCTGGAGCTGCGCGGCGCTGTGCACGGAATCCATGGCCGGAGGCGGCTGGTAGGTCATGAAGACGGCGTGCTGGCATTCATGGATGGCCATGTAGCGCAGCTCCCGGAGGTCCCGGTGGAAGGCCGTATGGGCCGCGTTCAGGCTGGCGGTGCCGGGGCAGGCCACGCCACTGTCGTAGCCGAAGGTGAGGAAGAGCGTCACCGGCTGGGTGGCGTCCGGAGGAAGGGCGCGCCTCACTTCGGCGGTCCAGCTGGAATCCGCGTTCAAGGCTCCCTGAAAATAGGCCAGGGCTTTGCGCGCCCCCTCGGCCCGGGCCATCCGGGCCTCCCGGGGGGTGACCAGGGATTGGAGCAAAGCCCGGGCGGAGTCCCGCGGCACCTCGTAATGCCAATTGCGGGCGTGGGTGAGCAGGTGCGCCGCCGCGGGGGTGGCGGCCATTTCATCGAGAAGGGATTCCTGGCCCGAGCGGAGGTAGTCCAGGGAAAGTTCGGCCAGGCGGGCGTCCAGGCGCACCTGGACGCTTGGGGTTTCAGCCTGGGCCCCAGGCAGGAATGCTGTGGCCAAAGCCAGGGAGGCATTGCGGATCCACATAGACGGTCCCTTGCGGTCGATCGGGAACATCCTTCGACCTGCTCGGGCTACGGGAAAGAAGATGGCATGGTTAGGATATATCGCTGATCCGCTGGAGCTACACGACCATCACGTAACGCGTTTTGACGCCCGTTTCCAGGCCGCCCGGCTCGATCCACGCGTAGGCGTCGGCCTGTCCCAGCGTGACCAGGTCGGCGGAGCCCTTGCCTGGCAGGGGGTCGAGGCGGCCTTCCCCCAGCCGGCAGGGGTGCAGGAGGGGGCGGTCGCCCTTGTTCTTCACGGGGCCCAGCAGGCGGCCGCGGCGCCAGGGATCAGGGGCGGCGCGGCCCTCCAGACGGGCCAGGGCCTGGGCCAGGAAGAGCAGCCCGTTGATGTAGGCCGATACGGGATTGCCTGGCAGGCCGAGGATGAGCAGGTCGCCCAGCAGGGCCGCCAGCATGGGTTTGCCGGGCTTGAGGCGGATCTTGTGGAAGAGGATGGTGGCGCCCAGCTCCCGCAGTACCGAGGGCAGGTGGTCGTGGTCGCCCATGCTCACGCCGCCGGAGGTGAGCAGGATGCGGATGTCGCCGGTGCTTTGCAGGGCCGCCGCCAGGGCGGGCGGATCATCCGGCAGGGACGAGCGCAGCGTCACCTCGGCGCCCAGGGCGTGGGCCAGGGCGGCGAGCATGGGGCCGTTGGAATCGCGGATCTGGTGAGGCGCGGGGTCCGCCACCAGCTCGTCGCCCGTGGAGGCGACGCCCACGCGGATGCGCGCCAGGGGCGGGACGGGGGCCCCCTCCTGGGCCAGCAGGGCCACCCGGGCGGCGCTAAGGGGCGCTCCCGCGGGCAGCAGCAGGTCGCCGCACCGGGCCTGCTCCCCCCGGGGACGGACGTGGTCGCCCGCTTCGGGGGCGGCGGTGGGGCGCACGATGGTTCCGGAGATTTCCAGCTGTTCCACCGGCACGATGGCATCGGCCCCGGCGGGCATCGCCGCGCCGGTCATGACGCGCACGGCGGTTCCCGGTCCCACCGTGAAGGCGGCCGGATCACTGCCGGCGTAGAGGGTGCCCAGCAGCTGGCGCGGCGAACGGCCCTCCGAGGCCCGCAGGGCCACGCCGTCCATGCTGGCGCGATCCGTGGCCGGATCATCCCGGCCGGCCCGCAGCTCCGGCGAGCCGGGCCCGGGCAGGGCCTCCCAAAGGCGCCGCAGGGCCTCCTCCAGGGGCAGCAGATCGGGGTGGTCGCAACTCATGGCCATGTCGTTGATCTTAGGTGGTTCCTTGATCATTTTATCGAACGCGATGGCGCCCATCGGGTTGGTTCAAGGTTCTTTACTTCTGTTTATGTCATTCATGGATAAACCTAGAGCCACCTTCCCATATGGATCCTCTCCGCAACCCCTATTCCCCGGGCGCTGGCGCACCGCCCCCGGAACTGGCCGGGCGCGAATCCATCCTCGAAGAGGCCCGGATCGCCCCGGGGCGGACCAGGGCCGGAAGGATCTCGCTCCGCATCGATCCGGAACCGGGGACCTCGGACAGCGGAGACTTGGAAGCGGATCTGGCCCCATTGTTCGTGGCCATCGAAGAGGCGGCCGCGGACCGCGCCGCCGCCGCCGCGATCTGCATCGATGAGCTGCAGTACCTGAAAGAGGTGGAGCGCAGCGCCTTCATCATGGCGGTCCGCCGGGTATCGCAGCGAAGCCTCCCGCTGATCCTGATCGGGGTTAAGGTTCAAACCGTCGCGCCCCTTCGCGCGGGTCTGATCCGGAAAGGGATGATTTACAGCCCTTCCTGCGGGGATACCGAATTCACGGTTCCCCTCTTCGATGAGTCCATGAAGGGGATGATACCGGCCATGATCTCCTAGGCGCTCAACCGGAATCAGCCGCGCTTTCCGCTGCGGCCTTCGGCTTCCTTCAGATGCCGGATGTCCATGAGCTGCAAGTCGCGGATGGTGGCTTCGGTCATGGAACTGGTCACCTGCGTTTTCACGGCGCCCCAGGCATCGTGCAGGGGGCAGGGATGATCGCCGCCACAGGTGGGAAAGCCCATGATGCACCCCTCCATGGCATCCGGGCCCTCCAGCGCAGAGACCACTTCTCCGACGGTGATCCGGTGGGAGGGGCGCGTGAGGCGGAAGCCGCCCTTGGGGCCGCGGACGGATTCGAGGATGTCGCCCTGCACCAGGCCCTGGAGGATCTTCGCCAGGTAGGGCCCGGGGAGGTTCAGTTTCGACGAGAGATCCTTCGCCAGACTGTAACTCCCGTCTTCTGGAAGGGCCGCGAGGGCGCGGAGGGCATAACCGGTGGCAGTGGAGAAGAGCATTCCGGAATCCTTTGCACGTTTTAGGATCGGGCCCTTGGATTTCGGAGTCCAGCCCCATTGTGACCGATGTGGATCAACATTGAATCAGGCAAGGGCCCGCCAGAGCAGCACGAGTCCGATGGCGCTCAGTCCTCCTTCTCGCCATCCCAGGCGGCGGGCCGGCATGGGCCGGTAGGGGGCGAGGGCCCTCAGGTAGAGCAGCAGGGTCCAGGCCGTCCAGATGGATCCGGCCAGGTTGCGGGCGCCGAGCAGCCAGAGGGAGCTGGCGACGAGCAGACCGTGCAGGAGATGGACGGCCATCCGCCGCTGGCGGAGCTCCTTCGCCTCCATTCCATGGGCCTGGCCCAGGAAGCGCCGCACATGGGCCAGGTTGGCGGCGCCCACGAGGGTGATGAGCCACCAGGCGCGGGTGGCGGCGCCGAGGGAGCCGCCGCCTGCCATGAGCATGGCCGCCGCCAGTCCGGCGAAGGCGCCTTGGGCGGCGATCTCGACGGGAAGGGAGCGCACGGCGCGGTCCAGATCCGCCCTCAAGGCCAGAAACACCAAGGGAGAAATGAGGGCCAGGGGAATCAGGAATTTAAAATCTGAAAAAAACCAGGCCAAGAGGCCGAACCCGGCGACCAGGCCTCCCAGCAGGCACAAAGCCCGGAACTGGGCGGGATCCTTCTGGCCGTTCAGCACCCGTCGAAGGGCGGGGCGGCTCAGGAAAAAAGCCCCAGCGGCCAGGCCGAGGCTCAGCCCCGCGAGGCTGGGCTTCAGCAAGAGGCCCAGCACCAGCGGAAATCCCAACATGAACCAAGTCCCGTGCTCGGCGGGAAGCAGGGTGCGCAGGGGCGGCAGGAGTCGGGTCATTTCGGCATCCAAAGTCCGAAATAGAGTCTGACCCGGTTTCCGGCCTTACGCCATGCGTTGGATCACACCTCGGAGGCGATGAGGCGCAGGCCTTCCAGGGCCTCTTCCATGGTGAGGAAGACGGGCAGGTTGGCGGCGCGGAGGCCCTGGCGGTAGAGGTCGAAGAGGGGGCCGCCCTCCACGGCCACGCCCACCCACTTGCCCGAGGCCTGGGCCAGCCGTGACAGCTCCGTGGCGAAGGCCGTGATGGCCGCGAGGTCCGTGGTGTTCAGCCGCACCGTGAGGGGCACCAGGCCCACCACCACTGCGTCGGCCTCGGAGGCCATCAGCAGCTTGGCCGTGGCCAGGTAGGCGGCTTCGTTGGCCATGGGGGTGAGGTCCAGGGGCAGGCGGGCGCTGACGAGGCCCGCGAGGCCTTCGGCTTCGATGGCGGCGGCCAGGGCGGCGGTTTCGGCTTCCGTCAGTTTGGAACCGCGGAAGGGCCCGGTGAGCAGGTCCGCCGAAGCCACGGACTCGAACCCGGCATTGGTCATGATGGCGACCGTCTTGGGCGAGCCCTTGGGATAGGCGCCCAGCCAGGCCAGGGCCGCATCGAAGGTCTCCATGCGCTCGGCGAGCATGACGCCCGCCTGGCGCAGCACGGCGGCCTGCAGGGCGTGGTCGCCCGCGAGCGCGCCCGTGTGGCTGCTGGCGGCGGCCATGCCTTCCTGGCTGCGGCCCCCCTTGTAGAGGAGCACACGGCGGCCTGAGGCGCGCAGGGTTTTGGCGGCTTCCGCGGTGGCTTGCAGGTCGCCGGGGGCGAAGCCTTCCAGATAGGCCCCCACCACTTTCACGGCGGGATCGGACGCGAAACCCTTGAAGAAATCAGAGCAGCGCAGGTCCATCTGGTTGCCGATGGCCACGGCAGCCCGCAGGCCCAGTTCGGCGCGGCGGCTGAGACGGGTGATGAGGAAGGCGCCGCTCTGGCTCACCAGGGCCAGGTGCCCGGGCTTGGCGGTCAGGGGCAGCTTCACGCCGGGGATGAACAGTGTGTTGAGCGCCTGGTCGGGGCTGAAGAGGCCCAGGCCGTTGGGGCCCACGATGGCGGGGGTCCACTTGCCGGCGCGGCGGTGCTCGTCGAGGCAAGCCACCAGGCGCTTGCCCAGGCCCTCGGTGTCGGCGCCGTCGCCCAGGCCGCCGGCCACGAGGTAGACCACGGTGGCGCCACCGCCCTGGCGGCAGAGCTGCTCCACCACTTCCAGGGTCTGGGGCGCGGGCAGGGACAGGATGAGCTGGTCCGCGGGAGCGGCAGCCAGATCCGCCACGGAGGCGAGGCAGGGCAGGCCGAGGAATTCCGTGGCGCCGGGCTTGATGAGGCGCAGGGAGCTTTCCGGCAGCTTCGACTGGCGCACATTTTCGAGGATGATGCGGCCCACGGTGCCTTCGCGGCTGGAGACGCCCGCGATGACGAGACGCTGGGGGTTCACCAGGGCCTGGTACCAGGCCGGATCGGGCGATGCGATGGCGGCTGCCTTGGTCGCGTCCAGGGTGCCCACGCCATCCAAGGCCGTGGGCAGGCCTTCGCTGTCCAGCACGATGGGATTGAGTTCCAGCAGGGTGACGCCTTCGCGGTCGAGGCCCGCCACGGCGCGCCAGAGGCCCTGTAGGAAGCCCAGGAGCTTCGGTTCGTCGGTGAGCGCCTCGGTGCCCCGCTGATGGCCCAGCCAGGTGCGGCCCAGCCAATGGGCGCGCAGGTCGGCCAGGGCTTGCTCGGGCGTGACGAGGGCGATGGGCCAGATCATGGGCGGCGCCATGGGAGCCCAGGCATCCGCCTGCAGGCCGCCGATGCCGAAGACGACGAGCCAGCCCGCGTCGGGATCGCGCTTGAGGGACACCAACGCTTCCGTGGGCAGCCCCGACAGCTTCTTGAAGGCCACCTTCTCGCAGACGAGTCCGCCGATCCAGGGGTGCTCGGGCACGCGCTGCTTCATGGCGGCGGCTTCGGCCTTCAGGGCCTCCACCTCGAAGGCGCCGAAATGCACGGCGCCCTTGTCAGACTTGTGCCACAGCTCGTCCGCGATGCCCTTCAGCACGATGGGCTCGCCGGGGGCGAAGGGCAGATCGCCGGTTCCGGCGAAGGCCCCGTCGATGAACGCATGGCGGGGCACGCGCAAGCCCGCGGCTGCGAGCAGGCCATAGGCCCGCCCCTCGTGGAGAAAACCGGTCTTGTGAGTCATGGTCGGGCTCCAATCAAAACGAATGCACCACGGAGGCACGGAGGACACTGAGAAAAACGCGCGGAGAAAGGCAGATCTTCAGCTCCCCGTGTTTCCTCCGCGCCCTCCGCGCCTCCGTGGCGGATCTTTTCAGGCCGGCACGGGAATCAAGCCTCGGCCCGCCTGGAAGGCTTCGATGTTCTTCTCCGTGACGCTGACACCCTTGGCTTCGAAGCGCTGGCGGATGACGTCGAACCAGACCTCGTTGGTGACGGGCAGGAACATGGAGGCCATGCCCAGCAGGGCCATGCCCCCCGCCTGCTTGTGCTTGAGCCTGCGGGCCAGATCTTCGGTGTCGATCAGGTGGGCGCCGCGCACGGCCTTCAAGGCCGCATAGACATCGTCGATGGGCGGGTAGGCCTCCATGCTCATCTGGGGTTCTTCGGAGACCACCAGGTGGCCGTCCATGCGCAGCATGGAGACGTAGCGGAGGGCTTCCAGCGGTTCCAGGGCGATGAGCAGGTCGGCGGAGCCTTCGTCAATGATGGGCGAGGTCAGCGGCACCTGGGAAAAGCAGACCATGGCGTGGACGCTGCCGCCCCGCTGGCTCATGCCGTGGATTTCGGATTGCAGAGCATGGAGACCGCTGCGGCGCAGGGCCTCGAGGAGGATCTGGGCGAGGGAGAGAACTCCCTGGCCGCCGACGCCGGACAGGACGATGCCGTGGATTCGGCTATTGGTGCGGGGATCGCTCATGGGCGGGCCTCCGAGGTGGCGCTGGCGGGTTCGCTGCAGCAGGCCTGCTCTGCGCAGGCTTTGAGTTCACGGTCATGTTCTTTCAGGACGCCCCGCCGCATGGATTGGATGCATTCGCGCCGGAAGATGAGCACGGAAGGGCCAGGATGGCGCAGGGCGCTTTCCACGGCCTTGACGTTGGCGTCGTGCTGCTTGGGCAGGGGCGTCAGCGTCTGGACCTGGCTCTGGGGGATACCCATGCCCAAAACCATGCGCTCCACCTGGTCGAGGGCCTGGCTCACCTGTTGCCCCGTCATGCCCACCACCCGGTTGTCGAGGATCATGACGGTGACGTTCACGCCGGAATCCGCAGCGGTGAGCAGGGCGGGCAGGCCGCTATGGCCGAATGTGGAATCGCCGATGACGGCCACAGAGGGCGTCTGGCCCGCCATGGCGGCGCCCACGGCCATGCTGATGCTGGCGCCCATTTCCACCACGGCGTGGATGGCGCCCATGGGCTCCTGGGCCGCCAGGGTGTAGCAGCCGATGTCGCCGAAGACGCGGGTTTCAGGGGCACCGACGTTCTTGAGGGCCTCCTGCATGGCCTCGTAGGCGTCCACGTGGCCGCAGCCGTCGCAGAAGCGGGGCGCGCGCACGGGCAGGTCGAGGGCGATGGCTTCCCGGCTTTCTGAGACGATGAGGCTCAAGGCATTTTTGAGCTGGCGGGGAGTCAGCTCGCCCGTGCGGGGCACGGCGCCATCCAGGCGGCCATGGACCTTGGCGGAGCCGCGCAGGCCCAACCGCTCCTCCAGCACCGGATAGTCCTCCTCGAAGACGAACACGTCGTCGACCTGGGCCAGGAAGGCCTGCTCCAGCTGGGGATCCACCGGGTAGGCGGCCACTTCCAGGCGGGGCAGGGCGGTCAGGGCCGGGTACTCCAGCAGCAGCTGGTTGAAGTAGGCGCGGCCCATGCCGGCCACGGCCACGCCCTGGCGGCTGGTGCCGGGGACCAACTGGTTCATGGAGGAGAGATTCTCGACGAGCCTGGGCTGCTTGGCCAGGAGGTCCAGGTAGCGGCGGCGGGCATTGGAGGGGATCAGCACCCAGTCCTGGATGGTGTTTTTCGGTGCGACGCCCAGGCCCGTGGGGGCCAGAATCGGCCGGCGCAGCAGGGCGGCGCGGCAATGAGCCAGGCGGGTCACCAAACGGATCATCACGGGCACCTGCAGGGCCTCGGACAACTCGAAGGCCTTCCATGTGAAGTCGTAGCATTCCTGGACTGTGCTGGGCTCGAGGCAGGGCAGCCAGGCGAATTCGGCCAGCTTGCGGCTGTCCTGCTCATTCTGGCTGCTGTGCATGCCGGGATCATCGGCCACCAGCAACACCAGGCCGCCGCGAACGCCGGTCAGTGCCGAATTGGCGTAGGCATCCATGGCCACGTTCAGGCCCACGTGCTTCATGGTGACGAAGGTGCGGTGCCCGGCGTAGCTCACGCCCATGGCCATGTCGTAGGCCACCTTTTCATTGGCGGCCCAGTGGGCCACCCGGCCTTCCGGAGCCGCATGGATCATAGCCTCGACATACTCGAACCCCTCGGTGGATGGCGTGCCGGGATACCCGAACGCCCCCTTGATGCCCGCGTCGAAGGCGGCGCAGCCGATCGCCTCCACCCCGAGGGCCAACGTGCTCTGATCCATGTCAAACCTCCAGCCATGCCAAGCCGGAAGTATGGTGGGCGCGGCCAGTGGCAGGGATCACACGGAGGGGACCCGCTGTCCGGTGTGCGCGGAGTCACAGGCTGGAGGGTCCAGGGAAAAAACCAGGGCCGCCCCGGGAACTTTCTCCAGTGCCTCAAGTCACAAGTTTGTCTGAACCGGGAATTCTTGAAAGAATCTGTAATTTCATCAATGCCTTTTTTTTACAGTTTGACTTAAACATAAAATATGAAAATAAGATTGATACCCAAATAACCAAATTGTCACGAATAAGTACGTTCCTCACTCTCATCAACCATTCGGACATGTGGACTTGTGCATTCTCTCTCTTGAGGTCCGCTAATTTCAGGCCTAGTGTCGTTCCTGACTCATGCATCAGCTGTTTTCGCTCGATCCCATTTCCATCACCTGCCCCCAGGAGGTTCCCGCATGACCCCAACTGCCATCGGTAGGAATCCCCGGCCCGGCTCCCCGGCACCACTCGTCTAATACGGCCCAGCGCACAGCGCATTGCGAGATGAGGCGAAACATGAAACGACACACCTACGTGGCCCTGCTTGCCACCCTGATGTCTGCCTCCGCTTGGGGCCAGGAGGTCAGCCTCTACGGCACGACCATGGCCCAGATGTGGAAGCAGGAGACCCCGGGGTTCGACAAGAGCACCTACACGCCGGCGACCCAGTACTTGGGCATCGACGCCACGAAGCTGGGCAACGACAACCTGTCGCTGCACCTCTTCGGATGGGGCCGGACCGATCTGAGCGACGCCAGCAATTTTGACGGCTCGAAGTCCTCCGGCTATCTCAACTACGGCTACCTCCAGTACCGGTTCAACCAGGCCAATGCCGAGGTCAAGGCCGGCCGCTTCACCGTGAACCAGAGCACCGGCTTCGAGCAGGTCGACGGCGTCAGCGTCCGCACCGACCTCCGCGGCGGCTTCACCTTCTCCGCCTTCGGCGGCAAGCCGGTGCACTACAAGGTGGTGGACCCCCGCGACCAGTACGACCTCGACTTCCAGCAGGACATGATCTTCGGCACCCGCTTCGGCTGGCGCATGCCCAAGGTGGGCGAGATCGGCGTGAGCTACCTCCAGGACGGCTCCAAGGCCGCCAAGGACCTGACCTACCCCATGCCGGTGGACTACACCCGCAAGCAGGTGGGCATGGACATCCTCATCGCCCCCGTCTCCATCTTCAACCTGACGGGCCGCACGGTGCTCGACGTGGCCAAGCACCCCGATCAGGCCCCGGGTTCCCCCTCGCGGTCCAAGATTGCCGAGCACGATTACACCGCCACCGTGAAGGTGAGCGACCAGGTCAGCGTGTCGGGCAACTTCGCCGAGCGGAACTTCTTCGCCTACTTCGCGGGCACCAACCTGCCCTCCCTGTTCCGCCAGAACGACAACGACATGTTCAAGGGCTGGGGCGGAAGCGTCACCTGGAACACCACGGCCTCCTTCCAGCTGGTGGCCGACTACCGCCACATGAGCCGCCAGACCTTCGGCAACGTGAACCGCGCCGGCGGCGAGATGCGCTGGTCCTTCAACGAAAAGGCCGTGCTGCTGGGTGTGGGCGCCCACTGGGCTAACGCGGTGGACACGAAGTTCGTCGATCCGGCAGCGCCCTCCCGGAGCCTGAGCCACAAGGAGGCCCGCATCTGGACCATGGCCACCAAGGGCAAGTTCACGGCAAGCCTGGACGGCATCCTGCAGCGCTATGAAAGCGGGAACCCCTACCTGGCAGGCATGCGCAACGTCTGGGAGACCGTGGCCTCGCTCGGCTACCAGGCCACCAACAACATCAAGGTGTCCGGCGACGTCAGCTACGGCAGCACCCCCATCGCCAAGCACGAAACGCGGGCGCTGCTGCGGGCCGAATACCGCTTCGGCTTCGCTAAGAAGGGAGGCAAGTAATGGTCCGGAAGTCCGTTCTGCAGATTCTCGGCGCCGTGCTGGGTCTTGGGATGCTCATGGCCTGCGGCCTGGTCTCCCCCGAGACGAGTTTCGCGGCGACCCATCCTGATGGCGTCGGCGCCGGCCGCCCCGTGTGCTCCGAGTGCCACAGCAATGACGTGGCCAAGGGCGCCCTCAAGCCCTACGCCTCCTTCGACCACACGCCCGCCTTCGTGAAGGACCACAAGTTCCAGGCGAACCAGGACCGCAACACCTGCGCCTCCTGCCACGCCCCGTCCTTCTGCGTGGATTGCCACGGCGGCAAGGTACCCGTGAAGCCCGCCACCCGCCTGAGCGGAAGCCCGGACCGGCTGGCCCCCCACCGCGGCGATTTCATGACCCTGCACCGCATCGAAGGCAAGCTGGATCCCTCCAGCTGCTATGCGTGCCACGGCCGCGCCAACAACGACAAGTGCCGCGCTTGTCATCGGTAGTCATCCGCTGAATGTCGAAGGGGAACACCATGAGCAAACTCAAATGGATGGCGGGTAGCTGCTTCGCGATGGCCCTCGGGCTCCTCGCCCTGGGCTGCGCCGGGAAAGCCGGGGATGCCGTCTCGCTGAGCCCTTCCAAGGCTCAGCACGCGGCGGACTGGATGACGACCCACTACGCCGAGTACGTGAAGAAGCCCGACCAATGCCTTTCCTGCCACGGATCCACCAGCGATCCGGCCCAGGCCGGCGGCGTGTCCAAGGTGAGCTGCTTCGGTTGCCACACGGCGGTCAACCATCCCGCCAACTGGGCCGACCCCGCGCAGCATGGCCGTCTCGGGGCGCAGCTGCCGCCCAGCGCCGATCCCAAGGCCATGGTCGGCTTCGCCCATTGCGCCAAGTGCCACGGGGATGATTACTCGGGCGGCCTCTCCAAGGTCTCCTGCACGGCCTGCCACACCAAGGCCCCGCATCCCGACAAGCCCTGGCACGGCACCACGGCGACGAAGACGAACCACACCGCCACCAACTTCAACAGCGCGCCCGAGTGCTACAAGTGCCACAAGGACGGCGCCAACTCGACCCTCAAGCCCCTCGCGGCTCCCGCCGCCGGAGCGCAGCCTGGCTGCTTCAACAACACCATGTGCCACGCGCTATAGCGTGTTGTCCAGGCCCGCTGGATCCTCTGCGGGCCCGGGCAGCCAGGCCATCACACAGGAGGTGGATATCTGGCGAACCGAACCCACTCTTATCCCCCACAGCCCTCAAACGCTTCACCCACTAACCATGGAGATTGGAATATGAAGCATCGTCCCCTGAAACAGCTCTGCGGGCTATTCGCCTCCGCAGCGATCGCCCTGGTGCTGATCGGTTGTAACGGGAAGGCCGGCCAGAACGGCACGAACGGCACTCCCGGCACTCCGGGCACGCCCGGCACGAATTACGCCCTGGACATCACCACCCTGTCCGCCGACGAATGGGCGGGCCTGACCCTGAACGGCCAGATCACCAAGGTGACCATGGGCGCCGCGCCCGTCGTCAACTTCACCATCACCGACGGCCACAACGTTCCCGTGAAGGGCTTCGGCCAGTTCACTTCCTGGGACAAGACCAAGGCCCTCTACGCCAGCTATCCCAACCTGGGCCTCAGCGTGGCCAAGCTGGTGCCCGGCACCGCCGGCAGCCCCGACCGCTGGGTCAACTACATCGTGACCAGTGTTCCCACCGTCGCCGCGCCCACCGTCTGGACGCCCGGCAAGCCGAACACCGAAAACAACGGCACCCTGGTGGATAACGGTGACGGTTCCTACTCCTACACCTTCCGCCACGACCTCACCCAGATTGCCGCGCAGCTGGCGGCCTTCACCTACACCGGCAACAACGTCCAGGCCGATCTGGATGACGTGAGCTACCAGCCCACGTTGAACCACCGCCTCACCCTGTACGTGGGCGGCATCGCCCGCGGCACTGGTTCCGCCGCCGCGGGGGACCGGTCCTTCAACACGCCCACGGGCGCGGACAGCGGCGTCAAGGGTGTCTACATCCTGAACCCCGCCAACACCGTTTACGACTTCGTGCCCAGCACCGGCGCGGTGGTGGCCTCCGGCAAGGAGATCACCTCCGTCGACAAGTGCTTCACCTGCCACGCCAAGTTCGAATTCCACGCCGGCGGGCGGCAGGACACCCGCTACTGCGTGGTGTGCCACACCGACCAGCGCAAGTACAGCGTGAAGGACGCCACGATCACCGTGACGCCCGGAACCGGCGGCGCGGCCGACACCATCGCGGTCACCGGCGAATCCGGCAAGTTCCGCGGCCAGGCCACGGGCAATTTCACCAGCTACATCCACCGCCTGCACCGCGGCGAGATGCTGGACGTCAAGGGCTACGGCTACCCGGGCGTGGGCGAGGCCACCTATCCCCAGGACCTCCGCAACTGCGTGAAGTGCCACACCGCTTCCACGGCCACGCCCCAGGGCGACAACTGGAACCTGAAGCCCAGCCGCATGGCCTGCGGCGGATGCCACGACAAGGTCGATTTCGCAACCGGCTATGGCCACCCGAACCCCGTGACCGGCCAGCCCAATCCCCAGCTGACCGACACGAACTGCTCCGCTTCTGAGTGCCACACCTCATCCAGCATCAAGATCAGCCACCTCGCCGTGGTCGCTCCTGATCCGAACAACGCCTGGAAGGTTTCCGGCGGCAACAGCAACACCAACGCCTCCTTCGTGGCCGCCTTCTCCGACAACCTGCCGCCCCCAGCCAAGTACGTCACCTGGGATCTCAGCAGCGTGACCCTGAACGCCAGCCAGCAGCCGGTCTTCAAGTTCCGCTTCATGGACAGCACCAAGAGCCCGGCAGTGCCCATCGTGCTCAATGCGGCCCCGGCCGCGGCCGATGCCACCGTCGAACTCTTCACCCTGCCTGACGGCACCCAGTTCGTGGGCGGCCCCAGCCTCTACCTCGCCTTCGCCATGCCCCAGGACGGCATCACCGCTCCTGCCGATCCCAACGCCACCGTCAGCGTCTACATCCGGAACCTCTGGAACAAGACCGCCGTGGTGAACACCGCCACCGCAGGCGGCGCTGCTGCCAATGTGGCAGCCGGCACCATGACGGGGCCCGATGCCAGTGGCTACTACACGGCCATCCTCACGGCCTACAAGATTCCCACCAGCGCCACCATGCTGACCGGCGGCATCGGCTACACCTACGGCATCGGCAAAATCACCGACGCGACCAACACCCAGCCCCTGACCCAGGTCAGCAACCTCAGCGCCGGCCTGCCCGTCTGGATGGCCAACCTCTACACCTACACGCCCAAGACCACCACGCCGGGCACGGGCCAGGGCGGCCTTTCCGTTCCCGCCCCCAATGTCTGGAAGCTGGTCAGCGGCACCCTGCCCACGGGCTTCGCCGCCCAGGCTTCCCGCCGCAAGATCGTGGACAACGCCCTCTGCAACAACTGCCACGGCAAGATGGGCGTGTTCACGGAGAAGGTCTTCCATGCCGGCCAGCGCAACGACGTGGATACCTGCGTCTGGTGCCACAACACCGACCGCGTCAACAGCGGCTGGGGCGTGAACATCAAGGATGCCGTGCACGCCATCCACGGCGCCGGCAAGCGCGCGAACAAGTATTCCTGGGAATACACCGCTGGGGACACCTACTGGAAGACCACCTACCCCAGCCCGCTCAACAACTGCGAAATCTGCCACGTTCCGGGGTCCTATGACTTCGACAACGCCAAGAACGCGGGTGCTGTGCCCAACCTGCTGTGGACCACGACGGCCACCGCCCAGTCCACCACCACCGCCACGGGAACCTACCTGGGCGTGGGCAGCACCACCGGCTACGGCGCGGGCAGCCTGGTCATCAAGACGGGCACGGAAGTGATCACCACGGGCAACCAGGCCATTTCGCCCTTCGTGACCGCCGGCAGCAACTACGGCGCTGGCTATGCCACCAACTTCCTGGCCGCCAACACCGGTGCCAACACCCGTGAAGCCGCCGGCACCACGCTGGTCAACTCGCCCTACGTGGGCGCCTGCACCGGCTGCCACGACAGCAACATGGCCCTCGACCACATGCGGACCAATGGCGGCTCCTTCTACGCCACCCGCAGCTCCGTGATCGATCCCACGACCAACACGTTCGACGTCAAGAAGATCGAACAGTGCTTCCTCTGCCACTCCGCCGGCAAGGTCGCGGACGTGCAGAAGGTCCACATGAACTTCAAGTGATGTCCCCTCCAGGGCGCGGCTTGCCGCGTCCTGGAACGCTCTGAACGGCAGTGCGGAACGACCCCGATGCCCCCCAGGCGCCGGGGTCGTTTTCTTTGGGGAAGGCGGGCCTGGATCCACATGTGACGGGAGCCGCGCAGCCCTGTGCGAACATGAATGCTGCTTCGACGAGGTGCGCGATGACCCGTTATTCCATCCGGTCCATTCTGGCGGCGGCGGTCCTCCTGCTTGCCCCTGGGTTCGCACTGAGGGCGCAGGATCCCAAGCCGGCTCCGGCTCCCCGCAAAGGCTCCAAGCCCGCTGACAAGAAAGGGGGCAAGAAGGCGGCCAAGCCCCAGCCGAACTACAACCTGGGCGAGGCCCCGGAACCGATCAAGCCTTCGGCCAAATCTGCGGCGAAGCCGGTCCATCCGAAGGGCAGGTCCCGCCGGTCGTCTTCCAAGCTCCCGGTGAGCCAGCGCATCGACATCAATTCGGCCACCAAGGAGGAGCTCATGAAGCTTCCTGGCATCTTCGCCGCCGAGGCGGACAAGATCATCGCCCACCGTCCCTATGGGACCAAGACCGGGCTGCTGGAATTCGCGGGGCTCACCGGCGCGCAGTACTTCGGCATCAAGGACCTGGTTCGCACGGGGGGCGGGTCGCCCCAGCCACCCAAATGAGCGGTCCCGGTTCCCGTTGAAAGAAAGCCCCAGACGGGGCTTTCTTTTTTACTAGTCTGCCTCACTTTAGCCCTGACGCGGTGATGCCGATCACAAGGTGGTTGACTCGTTAGATTACCGGAGCATCTTCATTGATAAGCTTTGCTCTGGCTTGATCTTTCATGGAGGTTCCGATGCTCCCACTGTCCCAGACCACGGGCTATGCAGTGCGAGCTCTGCGCTGCCTCCAGGAGCCTGGGGGCCATCCAGTCCTGGTGGAGGAGGTGGCTGAGTACACGGGCATCCCCCGCTCGTACTTGTCGAAGCTCATCCACAAGCTGGCCAAGAAGGGCCTGGTGGTGGCCCGCCGCGGCCACCACGGCGGGGTGGTGCTGGCGCGCCCCTCCACGGAGATCACGCTGGAGGATCTGTCCGAGGCCATCGATGGCGTGGCCTGGCGCAAGCGCTGCCTCATGGGCCTGCTGGGGTGCACGGACCTCACGCCCTGCGTGCTGCATGATTTCTGGCACGAGACCCTGGATCAGATCCTGGCGCGCCTGCGCTCAGTGTCGCTGGCAGATCTGGCGCAGAACCCGGACCCCGGGGTGGAGCGTTTCCGGGCGGATCACGGACTGCAGAACCGCCCTGACCCGGTGGTGGAGGAACACCTGCCTGCCGGGGTGCATTGAAGCGGGGCCACCCGCCATCCGCCACGCGCCGCCTGAACGCGAAGAGGCCGCCTTCTGGCGGCCTCTTCGCGTCTGAGAGGGCAGTTATTAAAGCGGTTTCTTGATCGGGGCCCTCTTGGGGGCGGCGGGCTTCTTGGCGGCGGGTTTGGCGGCCTTCTTGGCCCGGGGTTTGACCTTCCGCTCGGGAAGAGCATCGGCCAGGCGCCAGGTGCGGCTGTTCTGCTCGAAGGTGCGGATCTCTTCCAGGGAGATGTCCTTCAGGCAGCGGTAGATGTGGTCGCGCTCGGCCTTCCAGAAGGTGTGCGACGGGCAGGCGCGCTCGTCGGAGCAATCCTTGAAGCCGAGCAGGCACTGGTTGCGCCATTCAGAGCCATCCACGGCCTCGGCGATGAGGTCGAGGGTGATCTCTTTGGCGGCCAAGGCCAACACCACGCCGCCCTTGTTGCCGCGCTTCGCCATGACCAGGCCCACCTTCGCGAGCTTGTGGATCATCTTGGAGAGGTAGGGCCTGGGGAAGCCAGTGCGCGCCGCCACATCGACCACGAGCGTGGGCTTGCCGCCCGGGTCTTCGAGGCAGCTCATGGCCAGAACCGCGTAACCGGAGGACTGGGACAAGGGAAGCATGGTCACCTGCACAGATGAAATGGGGGGATGTCTGGTACAAATAATAGACGATCGTCAGGTCAAACACATTCAAAGACTGTGATTTCATGCACAATAAGCAAGACCCCCAGTCGCCCGGGGGTCTAGTGGGAAAAAATAGCCCGTCAGGGCTTCCATCCGTTGAGGATTCGCATGTAGTTGGCGCGGGTGAAGGCCTGGGGATTGGGGGACTTCAGCAGGCTCATGCTGCCCTTGGCCTGGGCCAGGGATTCGTACTCATGCTCTTCCAGCCACTGGCTGAGGGTATCGAGGGTCTGCGCCAGGCGCTCGGGGCCGTGGATGAGCAGGGCCGAAACCATCTGCACCGCGTCTGCGCCAGCCATGATGGCCTTGAGGGCGCCGAAGCCGTCATGCACCCCGCCGGTGACGGCAAGGCTGCCCTTGACGTGGCCGTGCAGCACCGCCAGCCAGCGCAGCCGGAGGAGGAGGTCCGCGGGGCTGGACAGCTGCAGGCTGGGTTCGGCCAGCAGCTCTTCCACGTTGATGTCAGGCTGGAAGAACCGGTTGAAGAGCACCAGGCCATCGGCGCCCGCCGCTTCCAGCTCCACGGCGAAATGTGCCAGGGCGGAGAAGAAGGGCGAGAGTTTCACGGCGACGGGGATCTTCACCTCGGACTTCACGGCCCTCACGATGTCGAGGGTGCGCTTCTCCACGTCGGCGGCGGTTTCCTTCGCGTCCGTGGGGATGTAGTAGACGTTCAGCTCCAGGGCGTCGGCGCCGGCCTCTTCCATGAGCTTGCCGTGGTGCAGCCAGCCCGCGGGCGTGGTGCCGTTGAGCGAGGCGATGACGGGAACGTCCACGGCGGCCTTGATGCGGCGGATCTGTTCCAGGTACTTCTCGGGGCCCAGGCGGAATTCATCGGGCGCGGGAAAGTAGGAGAGGGCCTCGGCGCTGGTGTTGGAGGACAGCGCCATGTCCATGATGGTGCCTTCCTCTTCGCGGGTGATCTGCTCCTCGAAGAGGCTGTGCATCACGATGGCCGAGGCGCCCGCGTCTTCCAGGCGCTTCACCATGCCCATGTCATCGACCATGGGGGAGGCGCCCGCCATCAGAGGGTGCTTGAGCTTGAGGCCGAGGTAGGTGGTTGAGAGTCTCATGTCGTCACCTTCACCTTCACTTGGGGGCCACGGACAGCTTGGCCAGCTGTTCGTAGACAGAGTAACGGTTGGTGGTGTCGAGCTGGGCCTGGTCCATGAGCTTCTTGAAGTGCTCGGGATTCTGCTGCTCGATCATGCGGTAGCGGGTCTCATTGCGGACGTAGGTGAGCATGGGCACCTTGGGCGCGCCGGAATCCATCTGCAGGGGCGCTTCGCCCTTCTCGAGGCGGCGGGGGTCGAAGCGGAACAGCGGCCAATGGCCGGAGTCCACGGCCAGCTTCTGCTGGTCGCAGCCGTGGGCCAGATCGTAGCCGTGGGCGATGCAGTGGCTGTAGGCCAGGATGAGGCTGGGTCCGTTGTAGGACTCGGCTTCCTGGAAGGCCTTCACCGTCTGCGCGTCGCGGAAGCCGAAGGCCACCTTGGCCACGTAGATGCCGCCGTAGCTCATGGCGATCATGCCCAGGTCCTTCTTGGGCATGGCCTTGCCCGCCATGGCGAACTTGGCGCCCGCGCCCATGGGCGTGGACTTGGAGGCCTGGCCGCCGGTGTTGGAGTAGACCTCGGTGTCGAGCACCAGCACGTTCACGTTGCGGCCGGAGGCCAGCACGTGGTCGAGGCCGCCGTAGCCGATGTCGTAGGCCCAGCCGTCGCCGCCGATGATCCAGACGCTCTTGTTGACCAGGTAGTCGGCCAGGTCGTGGAGCATCTTGGCTTCGGGCTGGTTGATGCCGGCCAGCTTCTGCTTGAGGACATCGACCCGCTCGCGCTGGGCCTTGATGCCGGCTTCGGTGCTCTGGTCCGCGGTGGCCAGGCCGGCGACGAGCTCGTCGCCCAGTTTGGAGCCCAGACGGTGCATCAGCTCGAGGCCGAACTCCTGGTGCTTGTCCACGGAGAGGCGGAGGCCGAGGCCGAATTCCGCGTTGTCCTCGAAGAGGCTGTTGGCCCAGGCGGGTCCGCGGCCGTCCTTGTTGGTGGTGTAGGGCGTGGTCGGCAGGTTGCCGCCGTAGATGCTGGAGCAGCCCGTGGCATTGGCGATGAGGGTGCGGTCGCCGAAGAGCTGGGTGAGCAGCTTGATGTAGGGCGTTTCGCCGCAGCCTGAGCAGGCGCCGCTGTATTCGAAGAGGGGCTCGAGGAACTGCGTGCCCTTCACGTCCAGCTTCACCGTGGTGCGGTCCACCTCAGGCAGATCGAGGAAGAACTTGAAGTTGGCCGCCTCGGGCTCGCGGAGCGGAGCCTGGGGCACCATGTCGATGGCCTTGTGCTTGGGGTTGCTCTTGTCCTTGGCGGGGCAGACTTCCACGCACAGGGTGCAGCCGGTGCAATCTTCGGGCGCGATCTGGATGGTGTATTTCTGGCCCTTGTATTCGGGGCCCTTGTAGTCCACGGACTTGAAGGTTCCGGGGGCGCCGGCCAGGGCGCTGGGCTCGTAGACCTTGGCGCGGATGGCGGCGTGGGGGCATACCATCGCGCACTTGTTGCACTGGATGCAGATGGAGCTGTCCCACTCGGGGATTTCCAGCGCGATGTTGCGCTTCTCCCACTTGGTGGTGCCCACGGGCCAGGTGCCGTCGATGGGGAAGGCGCTCACGGGCAGCAGGTCGCCCTTGCCTTCCATCATCACGGCGCTGACGCGCTTGACGAAGTCGGGCGCCTCGTCGGCGACCATGGGCGGGCGCTTGCGGGTGGCGGTGACGGTGGCGGGCACCTTCACTTCGTGGAGGTGGGCCAGGGTTTCATCCACGGCCACGAAGTTCTTCTGGACGATGGCGTCGCCCTTCTTGCCGTAGGTCTTCTTGATGGCCTTCTTGATCTGCGCGATGGCCTCCTCGCGGGGCAGCACGCCGGAGATGGCGAAGAAGCAGGTCTGCATGATGGTGTTGATGCGCACGCCCATGCCGGTGTTCTTGCCCACTTCGTAGGCGTCGATCACGTAGAACTTGAGGTTCTTTTCGACGATGGCTTCCTGGACTTCGCGGGGCAGCGTGTCCCAGACCGTGTCCTTGCCATGGGGCGTGTTGAGCAGGAAGGTGGCGCCGGGAACGGCCGTTTCCAGCATCTCGTATTTGTCGAGGAAGCTGGTCTGGTGGCAGGCAATGAAGTTCGACTTGGTCACCAGGTAGGCGCTCTTGATGGGACGGGGCCCGAAGCGCAGGTGGCTGATGGTGATCGCGCCGGATTTCTTGGAGTCGTAGACGAAGTAGCCCTGGCCGTAGTTGGAGGTTTCCTCGGCGATGATCTTGATGGAGTTCTTGTTGGCGCCCACGGTGCCGTCCGCGCCCAGGCCGTAGAACAGCGCGCGGGTCACGTCGGAGGGCTCGACGTCGAAGCTGGCGTCGTAGGTCAGCGAGCTGTGGCTCACGTCGTCCATGATGCCGATGGTGAAGTGGTTCTTCGGCGCGTCCTTGGCCAGGTTCTCGAAGATGGCCTGGACCATGGCGGGGGTGAATTCCTTGGAGGAGAGGCCGTAGCGGCCGCCCACCACGATGGGATCGAGCTTGGTATGGCCTTCCTCGCGGCCCTCGCGCAGGGCGGCGATAACGTCCAGGTGCATGGGATCCGCGGGGGAGCCGGGCTCCTTGCAGCGGTCCATGACCGCAATCTTCTTGGTGGTGGCGGGCAGGGCGCGGACGAATTCCTCGATGGCGAAGGGCCTGAAGAGGCGGACCTTCAGGACGCCCACCTTCTGGCCCTGCTTCAGGGCCCAATCCACGTACTCGTGGGTGACATCGCAGCCTGAACCCATGATGATGACCACGCGCTCGGCCTCAGGGTGGCCGTAGTAGTCATAGAGGCGGTACTGGCGGCCCGTGAGAGCGGCGAAGCGGTCCATCTCCTGCTGGACGATGGCTGGGAAGGCCTTGTAGTAGGGGGTGCAGGCTTCGCGGGCCTGGAAGAAGGTGTCGGGGTTCTGGGCGGTGCCACGGATGACGGGCTGGTCGGGCGTGAGGGCCATCTTGCGGAACTGGGCCACCAATTCGTCGGGCACCATGTGGCGCAGGTCCTCGTCGTTGAGGATCTCGATCTTGGCGACTTCGTGGCTGGTGCGGAAGCCGTCGAAGAAGTGCAGGATGGGCACGCGGCTGCGCAGGGTGGCCGAGTGGCAGATGGCCGCGAAGTCGTGGGCGTGCTGCACGCTTTCGGAGCTCAGCATGGCGAAGCCGGTCATGCGGCAGGACATCACGTCCGAATGGTCGCCGAAGATGCTGAGGGCGTGGGCGGCGAGGGTGCGGGCCGTGACGTGCATGCAGAAGGGCGTCAGTTCCCCGGCGATCTTGTACATGTTCGGGATCATGAGCAGGAGGCCCTGGGACGCCGTGAAGGTCGTCGTGAGGCTGCCGGCCTGGAGGGCGCCGTGGACCGCGCCCGCAGCGCCGCCCTCGGACTGCATCTCGATGACTGAAGGAATGGTTTTCCAGACGTTGGTCTTGCCCTGGGAACTCCATTCGTCCGCCCACTCGCCCATGTTGGAAGAAGGCGTGATGGGGTAGATGGCGATGACCTCGCTGAGGCGATGGGCCACCGAGGCGGTGGCCTCGTTCCCATCAAGGGTCTTCATCACTCTCTGGCTCATGGTTCACTCCTTCCGGGAATCCTCGGGACCTTGCCGGCGATGGGCATCAGGGCAGGAAACACGTCAATACATGATACGGGATGGTCCGGTCACTTTCGTCACAAGGGGGGTCAGTGGTCAGACCGCAGGCTGGGGGGTCTCCACCAGGCGCTGGTGGATGGCCGCGGCGGCCCGGCGGCCCTGGCCCATGGCCAAAATGACCGTGGCGCCGCCGGTGATGACATCGCCTCCGGCAAAAACGCCCGGGATGGACGTCTCGCCCGTGTCGTTGTCCACCACAACAACCCCGCCCTTGAGGGTCTTCAGGCCCTTGTCGGTCATGGCGATGAGGGGGTTCACGTCGAAGCCCAGGGCCACCACCAGGGTGTCGCAGGGGATCATGATCCGCTCGTCGGTCATCTTGGGGCTGCGGCGGCCGTCGGGTCCGGGCTCGCCCAGTTCCATGACGGCGCACTCGGCGTGGGTCATCCAGCCTTTGTCGTTGCCGTGCAGCTGCACTGGGGTGCAGAGGAACTTGAATTCCACGCCTTCCTCGTGAGCGTGCTCCAGTTCCTCCTTGCGGGCGGTGGATTCCTTGATGGTGCGGCGGTAGACCACGGTCACATGCTCGGCGCCCATGCGGCGGGCGGCGCGGGCCGCGTCCATGGCCGTGTTGCCCGCGCCCACGATGACGACGTGCTTGCCGACGGTTACCGGGGTGCCGTAGGCGGGAAACAGATCGGCGCGCATGAGGTTGATGCGGGTGAGGAATTCGTTGGCGGTGTAGACGCCCTTGTACTCCTCGCCGGGAATGCCCATCATCTTGGGCAGGCCGGCCCCGGTGCCCATGAAGATGGCGTCATTGTCCTTGCGGAGGTCCTCCAGCGTCATGCTGCGGCCCACGAGGGTGTTCATGACGAAGGTGACGCCCAGGCCGCGCAGGGTGGAGACTTCCTGGTCCACGATGGCATTGGGCAGGCGGAACTCGGGGATGCCGTAGAGCATCACGCCGCCAGGTTTGTGGAAGGCGTCGTAGACCGTGACCTGATGGCCCTTCTTCACCAGCTCGCCCGCCACGGTGAGGCCCGCGGGGCCGGCGCCGATGACGGCCACCTTCTTGCCCGTGGGCGGCTCCACCGGAGGCAGCTCGTCGGAGCCGAGCATCGAGTCGCTGGCGAAGCGCTCCAGGCGGCCGATGGACACGGGCAGGCCCTTGATGCCCACCACGCACTTGATCTCGCACTGCTTCTCCTGGGGGCAGACGCGGCCGCAGACCGAGCCCAGGGAGGAGCTTTCCTTGATGATGCGGGCCGCGGCCTTGGGATCGCCGTTGACGATCTGCTGCAGGAAGGCCGGGATGTTGATGCTCACGGGGCAGCCTTCGATACAGGCGGGGTGCTTGCACATGATGCAGCGGGCCGCTTCCAGCTTGGCCTGCTCGGGGGACAGGCCCAGGCTCACCTCGTCGAAGTTGCACACGCGCAATTCCGGCGGCTGGCAGGCCATCTCTTGGCGGGGGATCTTCATCTTCTGGCTGGGCTTGATGGAGCCCAGGTCGAGGTTCTGCCAATCCAGTTCTGTGACAGGCTCGTTCAGGTACTGGGAGTAGTCCACAGGGCCCGTGGCGGCCACGCGGCCGATCTTGCACTCGTGGGGGTCGCACTGCTCTTCCGCTTTGTACCAGTCGGAGCGCATGCGCAGCATGTTGAAGTCCACCTGGTGGCCGTCGAAGTCGGGGCCGTCGAAGCACGCGAACTTGGTCTGGCCGCCCACGGTGACGCGGCAGCCGCCGCACATGCCGGTGCCGTCCACCATCAGCGCGTTGAGGCTCACCAGGGTGAAGATGCCGTGGGGCTTCGTCAGGTCCGAGACGGCGCGCATCATGGGCAGCGGGCCCACAGCCACCACCTCGGCGACTTTCTCGCGGGCGATGATGTCCTTGAGGGCGTCGGTCACCAGGCCCTTGCGGCCCAAGGTGCCGTCGTCGGTGGTGATGATGAGTTCGGCAGAGGCGGCGCCCAGCTCCTCGGCCAGCAGCACGCGCTCCTTGCTCCGTCCGCCCAGGATGGTGATGACGCGGCGGCCCTTGGCGTGCAGCTCCTCGGCGGCGGGCAGGATGGCGGCACTGCCGTAGCCGCCCGCCATCAGCACGATGGTGCCCTCTTCCGCCAATTCCGTGGGGGTGCCCATGGGACCGGCCACGGCGTAGAGGCGGTCGCCGGCGCTGAGCTTGCCCATGGCCTTCGTGGTGGCGCCCACCTCCTGCATGATGAAGTGGATGTAGCCCTTGCGCGCGTCGCCGCCCGCCAGCGTGAGGGGGATGCGCTCGCTCTCGGGGAAGGGGGCCACCATGAAGAACTGGCCCGGCTTGCGTCCGCGGGCCACCTGGGGCGCCTGCACGATGAAGGACCAGGTTTCCGGGGCGATGAGTTTCTTCTCCAGGATGAGGTAGCCGTCCTGGGTTTCGGCGTCGGAGCAGTAGAGCGACCGGCCCTTGAGCAGGGGCAGCATGAGTTCTTCTTCGGCCTCGATGTGGTCGCGGATCAGGTCCACCAGGCGCTGGCCAAGCAGCGTGAGGGAGCGCGGGGCGCGGACGGAGCCTTCGGTGATCTCCGCGAGCAGCTGCAAGGTGAGGTCCCACATCTGGCGGTGGTCCTCATGCAGGCGCTGGTGGAGGGCTTCGGCGCCGATCTCCTCCAGCAGCGGGAACAGCTCCCGCTCTTCGGCCTCGTTGTGGGGCCGCAGCACCTCGTAGATCCACTTGGCGCCCAGATCCACGCCCTTCCAGTCACCGGCGCCGAGGGCCTCGGCCATCCGCGTCAGCCGCCCCTGGGCTTCCTCGTGCGTGGCATGCCAATTGGGCGCGGGCAGATTGCCGGAGCTGATCAGCTGAGTGATCGAATCGGACATGGATGCCTCCAGATCCGTTCAGCATGATCTGGAGATGGCCTGAATCCTTTGTCTAAAAACCTAAATGGGGCCAGTTGTGACCCATGCCACAGGGCGTTGGCATCGCAAGGACTTAGCTAATGTTTTTTGTATTCACTATTGGTTATTTGGTAGTGGATTCCCCGCTTGGGCCGCGAAGGAGGTTCCGCACCCGGGCGATGAGTTCCCGGACCCGGAAGGGCTTCTGCAGGAAGCCATCGGGGGGGAGGTCGGACAGGGATTCGAGGGATTCTTTCTGGGTGTAGCCGCTGGTGAGTAGCACCTTCACCGAGGGGCTCAGGGCGCGGATGCGGCGGAAGGCTTCGGCGCCGCCCATGCGGGGCATGGTCATGTCCAGAAGCACCAAATCGATGCGCTCTCCCTTGTCCTCGAACCGCTCCACGGCCTCCTGGCCATCCCTGGCCTCCAGCACCCTGAAGCCCGCGTTTTCGAGGGCGGTGCGCGCCAGATCGCGGATGATGCCTTCGTCATCCACCACGAGGACCGTTCCGGTCATCGGCTGCACGGGCTGGGCCTCGGGAGCCGGCTCGGCCACGGTGGCCTGCGAGGCCGGGAAGAGCAGGATGAAGGCGGTTCCCACGCCGGGCGTGCTTTCCACGTGGATGCCGGCACGGTGGCCGCGAACGATGCCCAGCATGGCCGAGAGGCCCAGGCCCCGCCCGGTGAATTTGGTGGTGAAGAAGGGATCGAAGATGCGGCCGATGGTTTCGGCGTCCATGCCGCAGCCGTCGTCCTCGACCTCCATGCGCACGAACAGGCCTGGCTCGAGCACCTGGCCCGGGAAGGCGATGGAAAGGCCCTCGCGCTGGCACTCCACGGCCCGGGTGCGGAGGGTGATGAGGCCCGTGCGGTCGCCGATGGCCTCGGAGGCGTTGATCACCAAGTTCATCACCACCTGCTGGAACTGCGCGCTGTCGGCGTCGACCGGCGGCAAGTCGGGCTGCAGGTCCATCCGGATGCCCACCATCTTCGAGATGGACACCGAGAGGAGATCCCCCATTTCGATGAGGGTGGCGTTCAGATCCAGGGGGCGCACGGCGAAATGGGCTTTGCCCGCATAGGCCAGGAGCTGGCGGGCCAAGTCAGAACCGCGCTGGGTGGCGGCCTCGATGCGCTGGATGGCCGCGCGCAGGGCCGGATCGTCGGAGATGCGTTCCAGCGCCACTTCGGTGTTGCCCAGGATGGCCGTGAGCAGGTTGTTGAAGTCGTGGGCGATACCCCCCGCGAGCACGCCCAGGCTTTCGAGCTTCTGGGCTTGGCGCAGGGCGCCCTCCACGCGCCGGCGATCAGTGATGTCGTCGGCCAGGAAAATGGCGCCGGCAAGTTCGCCGCGCTCGTTCCGGATCGCTGCGTTGTACCAGTCGCACTGGATGCGTTGGCCCGTGCTGGTGACGTTCTCCATGGTGGCCCGGGTGCCGGTCTCGCTCGCCAGCAGGGCCTCGCGGCGTGGAAGCACCTCGGTCTGGCCATCCTCAGGAACCAGCAGGCGGGGATCTTTGCCGAGCATGTCCTCCCGGCGGTAGCCGAACATGCGCTCCGCCGCGCCGTTCCATTCGGTGATGCGGAAACTGGCGTCCATCTCCATGACGGCCAGGGGCGTGTAGGCCAGGTGGCTGCGGTTCCGCTGCAGGGCTCCGCGGAGAGAGGTGTTCATGGACTGGGCCAGATCCAATGCCCGGCCGCGCGTGCCGGCCAGGGACCACACCATCGCCGAGAGGCAGAGGCTCGCGATCACGCCGCCGATCAAGATGATCAGAGGCTGGCTCCGCCCCTCCACTTTGTAGAAGACGGGGCGGATGGCGTAGCGCAGCTGCCAGCCGCGCCCGCCCACGTCCAGCGTCCGGATGGCGTCGGGGGCCGCGCCCTTGGGCCAGTCCGGGTTGGCGTAGAGCCACCGGGGCCCCTGGGAGGCGAAGGCATCCACCACCTCGAAGGCCATGCCCTGGTCCTCGCCCTGCAGGATGTCCTCGATGAGGGGTTTGAGGAGGATGCCCGCGGAGATCCAGCCCTTGAAGGCCTGGCGGCGGTCCTCCAGGCTGGAGGCCGGCCGGGAGTACTCGGGCACGAGCAGCACCACGGCGTCTTCCCGCCCTTCCGGGCGGGTGAAATACACCAGGCCGGACAGGGCCGGCTGGCCCGTGTCCCGCGCCCGTTCCGCCGCCGCCCGTTGGGTGGGGCTGGTGCCCACATCCAGGCCCAGCCCTTGGGCCGCGCGCGCTCCGGGCTCGCAGAGTTCGATGATGAGGTGGTTGCCGTCCTGGCCGGGTTTGCGAAGGGGGCTCGGGTCCGCGATGGGCCGGTGGTAGCGGCCCCGCAGCTGGGGCCGGGCATTCATGAAGGCTTCGAGATCCGGGGGCAGGACGGGCGTGATGATGGCCAGGCTGGTGAGTCCCGGATGCCGCGTGGTCAGATCCAGGCCGTCGACGTAGGCGCGCCACTTCTCCCGGGACAGCGGCTGGGATTCCCCGGCGAGGAAGCCCTTGGCTCCCCTGGCGATGTCCTCATAGCGGCCCAGACGGTTCTGCAGGCTCTGTTCGGTGCGGCTTACGAAGCGGTGGAGCCGGTTGTGGTCTCTCTGGGATTGGCTCTGCCGCGCCGTTTGCCAGGCCAGCCCCGTGATGCCCAGGCTCAGGCCCAAAAACACCAGGCCCAGGACCCACGGCCGGCGCGAAGGCGCGGACTCAAGGGGGGGCGCGTCTAAGAAGGGTGGCATCTGTGGGCTCGGATCCCGTTCATGGTAACGGTCTTTGATGGATCCCGGGGGGAAGGCCGGAGGTGCCCCGGATCCCGGGCTGCGGTAGGGTGAAGGTATCCGGAGAACGCCGCTTGGAACTGATCGAGGAATTCCTGCCCTACGCCCAGAGCTGCCTCCGCCATCCCTCGGAGCGGGCGCGCCTGGCGGCCATCCTCGCCCATTGGGCCTCGAAGTGGAAGGGCAAGCACCGTCTCTTCGACTATTCCCGCAGCCACCATGGCGCCTACCTCCATTTCAACCAGCTCATGGATGGGAAATGGGTGCAGGCGTTCACCTTCGTGGCCACCAAGCGGGAAGGGGTGTGCCTGCGGGGCCCCGATCCGGATCGCGCCCGGAAATCCCACAAATTCCGTCACAACCCCCTGGACGCCGCGCCCCTGGATGCCCTCTTCGAGGCCTGGTCGGCGCATCCCGAACACCGCCCCAGCGGCCACGCCGTGGAGTTCTTCCTGGAAGAGACCCCCGACGACACCTGGACCGCCTGCCTGCAGGAAGCCCTGACCCATCTGGGTGCCTGAGGGCAAACCGCACTTAGGGGCCAGAAAGACCCCCACGAAGATCACCCTTCGTGTCTACACATCGGCTCTTGCGGAAGCGCCTCCGATCAGGCATCGTTTCAGGACTGCCATGCTGACCTCCCGCTTCTATTTCGCCTTTAGCTTTCGCACCTCGGGTGCGAGGGTAGGCGGCGTCTAGAACCGGAACCGCTTCGACCATCGCCCCCGAGACCTCACGGCTCGGGGGTTTTCGCATGTGGGAGAACCCATGACTCAGACCGGTCCACCCTCTCTCGCCCAGCTCCGCCAGGGCATCGACGCCGTGGATGACCAGGTGCTGGCCCTGCTCAACCGGCGGGCGGCCCTGGCCGCCGAAGTGGGGCGCCTGAAGGCGGAGGTCGCGCCAGCGGGCCTTTTCCATGTGCCCAGGCGCGAGCGGGAGATCCTGGCCCGGCTGGAGGCGGCCAACGCCGGCCCCTTCCCGGATGCCGCCGTGCGCACCATCTTCCAGGAAATCATGAGCGCCTGCCTCAGCCTGGAGAAGCCGCTGCGGGTGGCCTTCCTGGGGCCCGAAGGCACCTTCACGCACCTCGCGGCCCGGCAGCAGTTCGGCGGCTCCAGCCAGGCCCTGCCCCAGGGCACCATCCAGGCCGTGTTCCAGGCCGTGGAACGGGCCCGGGCCGACTACGGCGTGGTGCCCGTGGAAAACGCCACCGAAGGCGCGGTCGATTCCACCCTCGATGCCTTCCTCGACAGCCCCCTGCGCATCTGCGCGGAGATCCTGCTGGCCGTGGATCAGGCCCTGCTGCTGAGGCCAGAGCTGGACCTGGGCGGCGTCCGGCGCGTCTACTCCCATCCTCAGGCCCTGGGCCAATGCCGGCGCTGGCTGGAAGCCCACCTGCCGCAGGCGGACCGCATCGAGGCGCCCTCCACGTCCGAGGCCGCCCGGTTGGCGCGGGAGGATGGGGAGGGCGCCGCCGTGGCCTCGGAGCTGGCCGCGGAACTCTTCGGCCTGCGCGTGGCCGAGGCGCGCATTCAGGATCTGGCGGCCAACGCCACCCGCTTCGTGGTGCTGGGGCCCAAGGCCGCCGAGCCCACGGGCCGCGACCGCACCACCCTGGTGGCCATGGCCCAGGATGGCCCCGGCGCCCTGCTGCGCCTGCTCGAACCCCTGGCCCGCCGCGGCCTGAACCTGAGCCGCATCCAGAGCCGCCCCACGCGGCGCAAGCTCTGGGAATACGCCTTCTTCCTCGACGTGGAGGGCCACGCCGAAGATCCCGCCATGGCCGAGGCCCTGGCCGAACTCCAAACCGCCTGCGCCTCCCTGAAGGTGCTGGGCAGCTACCCGCAAGCGGCCATGGAAGGTGTGCGATGAAGCCCTGGCAGCCGGACTCCTGGCGGAGCCTTTCTGCGGCGCAGCAGCCCGTCTACCGCGATGCGGCCGCTGTCGGCCCCGTGTTGGCCGAGCTGGCCGAACTGCCGCCCCTGGTGGTGGCCGAAGAGGTGGATGCGCTGCAGCGCCTGCTGGCCGAGGCCGCCGAAGGCAAGCGCTTCCTGCTGCAGGGCGGAGACTGTGCCGAGGCCTTCGCCGACTGCCGGGGCGCCATCATCCAGGACAAGCTCCGCGTGCTGCTGCAGATGTCCGTGCTCATCACCCACGGCGGGCGCACCGGCGTCATCCACCTGGGGCGCATCGCGGGACAGTACGCCAAGCCCCGCAGCGGCACCACGGAGCGCATCGAGGGGCGGGAGGTGCCCGTCTACCGCGGCGACCTCATCAACGGCCTCGCCCCCGATCAGCGGGAGGCCGATCCGAATCGGCTGTTGGAGGCCTATCACCGCGCCGCCGCCACCCTGAACCACCTGCGGGCCCTGGTGGATGGCGGGTTTGCGGACCTGCAGCATCCCGAACACTGGGATCTGTCCTGGAGCCGGGAGGACGCGGGCCACTACCTGGAGACCCTCGACCAGGTGCAGAACTCCCTGAACTTCGTCCAGCGGCTGGGCGGGCTGCCCGAGCACCTGCGCACGGGGGAGCTCTTCACCAGCCACGAGGCCCTGCACCTGCCCTTCGAGACGGCCCTCACGCGCTTCGTGCCGGAGTACGACCGCCACTACAACCTGGGCGCCCATTTCCTGTGGGTGGGCGAGCGCACCCGCCAGCTGGACGGCGCCCATCTGGAGTACATCCGCGGCATCGCCAATCCCATCGGCCTGAAAGTGGGCGCCTCCATGACGCCTGATACGTTGCGACAGGCGCTGTCCAAGCTGGATCCGGAGCGGCGCCCCGGGCGCCTCACCCTCATCACCCGTTTCGGCGCCGGCAAGGCCGAGGCCGTGCTGCCCGCCCTCATCGAAGCGGCCCGGGCCGAAGGCCATCCCGTGCTCTGGAGCTGCGATCCCATGCACGGCAACGGCCGCACGGTGGCGGGCGGTTTAAAAACCCGGGCCTTCGGCGACATTCTGCAGGAGCTGCAGGAAGTGGCGGCCCTCCACCGCGCCTGCGGCTCACGCATGGGCGCCGTCCACTTCGAACTCACGGGCGAGCCCGTGACCGAATGCACCGGGGGCATGGAGGGCCTGGACGAGGCGAGCCTGCAACAGGCCTACCGCAGCGGCTGCGACCCCCGCCTCAACCGCAGCCAGAGCCTGGAGATGGCTTTTCTCATCGCGCAGATGATCCGTTAGCGCGGCCTACTTCGCCACGCTCCACGCCATCTGGTCGCGGTAGCCGGTTTTCACGAAGGCCTTCTGCTCGGCGGAGTAGTTGCAGCCGCCGCCGGTGCTGCCGGGGCCTACGGCCACGATGCCGAGATCGATGCGCGGGGGGAAGGCGGCCAGGGCGCGGTCCACGGCTTTCTGGGCGGGGTAGCCCTTGGCCAGCAGGTCGTAGGTGGCCTTGGCCACCAGGTGCTTGACGATGTCCTCGCCGTTGCCGGTGCAGGCCACGGCGCCCTTGGGGCCGGCGTAGATGCCCGCGCCGTACATGGGCACGTCGCCCACGCGGCCGTAGAAGGTGATGGTGGTGCCGCCGGTGCTGATGGCGGCGGCGAAGCGGCCCTTGGCGTCGCGGGTGACGCAGCCCACGGTGTCGGGCGTGCCCAGCGCCTCTTTGAGGGGCGTGGGAAAGTTCCAGCCCTTCTTCCAGTCGTAGCGCTTCCAGGCTTCGATCTGCCGGGGGTCTTCACCTTTGAGGATGCTCTGCACTTTCTGGAAGCGGGCCAGGTTTTCGGCACAGGTGGGATCGTAGTCCGCGAAGCCCATGGCCCGCGCGAAGCGGGTGGCGCCTTCGCCCACGATGAGGATGTGGGGGGTCTCCATGACTTTCCGGGCCACCAGCACGGGGTTCTTCACCCGCTCGATGGCGGCCACGGCCCCGAAGCCGCCGGTGGCGCCGTCCATGCAGGCGGCGTCCATCTGGATGGTCTTGCCGTCGAGGCGGATGTTGGCGCCGGTGCCGGCGTTGAAGCGGGGATCGTCTTCCATGACCACCACCCCGGCCAGGGCCGCTTCCAGGGCTTCGGCCCCGCTCTTGATTGCGGCCAGGGCCTTGGCCGCGGCTTTGTCCGTGCCGTCCATGCGGCTGCGGGGGCTGCCGGCGCCGCCATGGACCACTGCCACAGGGGCGGCTACGGGGGCGGCGGGAGGAACGGCGGAAAGTCCGGCGGCCAGGGTGAGGCACAGGAGGGGAAGGACGCGCTGCATGGGGGCTCCTTGGTTCATCCGCCGATGCGGGACATTTCCACGCGGGGTAGGCCGGGCGTGTCCGCGCGGCGCAGCTCCGAATAGCGGTCCTCGCGGCGCTTCCAGTGCGAGGCCAGCAGGGAGGCCAGGTCGGCGTCGCTGTGGCCCGCCCGCAGGAAGCCCCTGAGATCGAGGCCCTGTCCAGCGAAGAGGCAGGTGTAGAGGCGGCCGTCGGCGGAAATCCGGGCGCGGTCGCAGTCGCGGCAGAAGGGCATGGTCACCGAGGCGATGAGTCCGACTTCGCCTTTTCCGTCGGTGTAGCGCCACTCGCGGGCCACGGCGCCCTCGGGCACGGGGACGGGCTCCAGCGGCCACTGGGCGTGGATGCGCCGGTGCACCTCGGCCGCGGGCACCACGGCCTCCAGGCGCCACCCGTTGGTGGTGCCCACGTCCATGAATTCGATGAAGCGCAGGGTGTGGCCCGCTTCCCGGGCGAAGGCGGCCAAATCGAGAATCTCGTCTTCATTGACGCCCCGCTGCAAGACGCAGTTGAGCTTGAGGGGGCCGTAGCCCGCGGCACCGGCGGCCTCGATGCCTTCAAGCACGCGGGACAGAGGCAGATCGGTGTCGCTGAGGGCGTGGAAGCGATCGGGCCGCAGGGTGTCCAGGCTTACGGTGACCCGCTTCAGGCCGGCCTCACGCAGGGCCGGGGCCAGTCCGGGAAGCAGCACGCCGTTGGTGGTGAGGGCCAGGTCCTGGAGGCCGGGAAGGGCGGCCAGCATGCGGGTGAGGGCCGGCAGCTCCCGGCGGAGCAGGGGCTCGCCGCCGGTGAGGCGCACCTTGGCGACGCCGAGGCTGGTGAAGGTCCGCACCAGCCGCGTGATCTCCTCGAAGGTCAGCAGGTCCTGCCGCGGGAGGAAGGGGTAGTCCGGTCCGAAGACGTCCTTGGGCATGCAGTAGCCGCAACGGAAGTTGCACCGGTCGGTGACCGAAATGCGGAGGGCCTTGAGTGGCCGGGCCAGGGTGTCGATCGGTTGCATATCCCACAAGCATAATTGCCTCCGAGCGGTCACAATGGATTGTTTGGATGGACCAGCAGATATGGGCTTTTTTGACCGATTCCGATCCCGCGCCGACGAGGCGCCCCTGCCGGACCTCGCGGCCCTGCTGGAAGCCCGGGGCCTGTCCCCGGACCTGCCGGGCCTGAAGGCGCTGGAACCGGGCTTCGAGGCGCACCGCAAGGCGGATGAGCGGGTGGCCTGGGCCGATGCGGTGGCCGAATCCGTGGCATCGGGGCTGGCCCTGCCCGAGCCCTGGATCGATGCCCAGGACCATGTGCTGCCGGAACTGGTGCCCACCTGGCAGTCGGAGCGGGAAGGCCGCTGGAGCCGGGGCTTCATCGACGGCCTGAACCAGCGCATCCGGGTAGGTCGTGCCCAGTCCGCGGACAGCGTGGCGATGCCTGCCGCCTGGTTGAAGCTCTGGGATCAAAGCGCCGACGACGTGCTGGATCTGGCCCTGGACCACCTGCGCCACCGCAGCGAAGGCGCCTTCGAGCGGCTGCCCTCGGGGGCCTACCGCAGCCCCTGGCGCGACGGGGCTGACGCGGCGCGGCTCCTGCTGCCCGAAGTGTGGCAGGGCCTCTTCAAGGATCAGCACCCCTTCCTGGCCATTCCTGCCGCCGACACCCTGCTGGCGGCGCCCCAGATCCTGCTGCCCAAGCTCATGGAAGAGGTGGGCCGCAGCGTCCAGGCTGGCGCCCGGCCGCTGCAACTGGCGGTCATCGAGCGCATCGGCGAGAAGCTGATGACGGCGCGTCTTCAGGATCCCCATCCCATGGCCGCTCCGCAAAAGGAGATGAAGCACATGGACCTGCTGGAGGCCCTGCGGCACCAGGAGAAGGACCTCGACCCGGCCCTGGGCCTTTGCGCCGGGGTCAACCTGGTGAAGACCCACCAGGGGAAGCCGCTGACCATGGCCATTTGGACCGAAGGCGCCCCGGTGCTGCTGCCCGAGACGGATCTCATCGCCTTCTCCGCGCGGAACGGCGAGGCCCTGGGCATCTTTGCCCGTCAGACGCTGCCCCGCATCCATGAGCTGCGCGGCGAGCCCGTGTCCATCTGGGGGCCGCGCCGCGTGCGGTACGAAGGGTTCCCCACGGCGGAGCAGTTGTCCCGCCTGGAGCGCTTTGCCACGGCCGAGCAGATGAAGGCGCTGCTGGTTCCGGCGCAGAATCCGGCTTCAGCCCGGCCGGCGGCCCCCCGGCCCGCCACCGGGGCGCCCTTCAACGCCCAGGGAGTGGCGCCTCTGCCGCGCCACCTGCAGGGCGCGGGACTGGGTGTGCAGGACTCCGAATGATCCTGCTGGGGTGGGCGCTGCTGTTTCAGAACGCGCCACTCCAGGAAGCCAACCCGCCCCTGCCCAGGATCCAGGCCTCCGTGGTCCTGGTGCGCGCCGCCGCCGAAGCCCGCCAGGGCCGGCAGGGCAGCGGCGTGGTGGTGGCTCCCCGGGTGGTGGCCACCAACGCCCACGTGACGGAGGGCGCCCAAAGCCTCTCCGTGAGGCAAGGCGCGACGGTCTGGCCGGCCACGGTGCTGCGGGTGGACCGGAGCCGGGACCTTTGCCTCCTCTCGGTGCCGGGCCTGATGGCGGCCCCGGTGGAGGTGGCCCCGGAGCCTGTGGAGCCGGGCCAGCCTGTGCTGGCGGTGGGCTTCCCCGGCGGCCAGGGGCCCATCCTTTCCCGGGGACACCTGAGGGGCATCTGGCACCGAGGCGAAAGCCTGCTATTCCAGACGGATGCGCTCACCTCGCCGGGCAGCAGCGGGGGCGGGCTTTTCGACGAGGAGGGCCGTCTGCTGGGGCTGACCACCCTGACCCTCAGGCCCGATGCGCGCATGACTTTTTCCATTCCCGCGGCCTGGATCCAGGCCCTGGCCCTGCTTCCGCCGGACGGGGAGGCGCCCGGAACGGGATGGGATTTCGATCTCCATGGAGAAGGCCTGCTGGAAAAGCTGGCCCGGGATCCCCGCAACTGGCCTGCCTGGGAGGTGGCCTCCCGCCAGTGGACGCAGGATCTGCCCCAGGATCCCGATGCCTGGCTGGCTCTGGGCCTGGCGCTGGATCAGGCGGCCCGGAGCGCCAGGATGGATCAGAGCGGTCTGGTGCTCCTGCAGGCGGTCGAGGCCTATCGCCGCTCCCTTTCCCTGCGGCGGGATGCCAAGGCTTTCAACAACCTGGGGGTGGCCCTGGATCTGCTGAACCGCTTCGACGAGGCGGAACAGGCTTTCGCCCAGGCGCTGGACCGGGAGCCGGCCTATGCCGCTGCCTGGCTGAACCGCGCCGCCTCTCACTTCAACGCGGGAAGGTTCGAGCAGGCGGCCGAGGCCTTTCGGTCGGGTCTTGCCCTCCGCCCGGATGAGACGGATGCCTGGATCCGCTTGGCCTACTGCCAGCGGAGGCTGGGGCAGGGGGAACCGTCCGCCGCCTCCCTGCGTATCGCCTTGCGCTACCGGCCCTTGGCCCCAGAGGTCTGGCTGGAACTGGGCCTGCTCCTGGTGGACTTGGGGCATCTGGAGGAAGCCAAAGGGGTGCATGAGCGGCTCGAGGCTTTGAATCCGGAATGGGCCGCACGGCTGCAGGCCGCCCTGAACCGGGAGAAAGCTCCTAGATCAGGCCGATCTCCCGGAGCCTCTGCATCAGGAAGGCGTGGGCGGTGATGGGTTCGAAACGCCTGGCTTCGCCGGGTTCCAGCAGGGATTCGGGGCAGTCCAGCACCACATCCGGCCGCGGGTGGCAGAAGAAGGGCATGGAGTAGCGGGCCGCGTCGGTGCGGTCGGGATTGATCACGCGGTGGGTGGTGCTGGGGATCTTCAGGTTCAGGTGGCGGCTCAGCATGTCGCCGGCATCGGCGACGATCTCGCCGGGCAGGCCGTCCACGGCCCGCCAGACGCCGCTCCGGTCCAGCAGCTGCAGTCCGGCATCCGTGGCCGCGGGCAGAAGGGTGATGAGGTTGATGTCCTCGTGGGCGGCGCTGCGGACTCCGCCCTCGATGAAGCGGTCCTTCAGGGCCGGATAATGGATGAGGCGCAGGATGGAATTGCCGTCCACCACCATGTCCGCCAGGCTGCGCTGGGGCAGGTCCAGGTAGAGGGCCAGGGCTTCCAGGAGGGTGCCCGCGCAGTCCTCTAGGGCACGGTAGAGGGCAAGGGTGTGGGCCTTGAAGGACGGCACCTCGGCATCGGGCCAGAGGTTGTCGCCGTAGGCCGCCTTCAGGGGGTGTCCTTCCGGCAATTCCTGTCCCACATGCCAGAACTCCTTCAGGTCGCCCACGGATTGATCCTTCGCGTGCTCGCTGCCGAAGCTGGTGAAGCCGCGGGCCCCGCCGGTGCCCGGCACGAAGTGGCGCCGCTTGGCGTCTTCGGGCAGGGCGAAGAAGGCCCGGGCGGCTGCATAGGCGCCATCCACATCCGATGGCCGGATCTGGTGCCCGGCCACCTTGACGAATCCCGTGTGGCGGAAACTGTCGCCCAGCACCTGGATGAAGTCCGCACGTTCCTTCGCGCTGCCCGAGCGGAACTGGGACAAATCGACGGTTTCGACCTGGAAGGCGGAGTCGGCCATGGGCACCTCGCGAGCGGCCATGATAGCTGACGTGACAGGAATCCGGCCTCGGGTTTCCCGCAGGAAGGGCGGGAACACAAAGGAATGCCGTGTTCAGAAGCATTCCGCGAAAGAGGGATTGGCCGCAAAGAACACAAAAGGGCTTTCTGATTGGTTCGGGGTGGGCCCAGCTCGGGGTGAGGTCCTTCCCTCTGCGTCCTCTGTTGCCCTCCGTGCCCTCTGTGTTCCGCTTTTCTCCCAGGTGTTGGACAAATGAAAAACGGCGGCGAGCCTTTCGGACCGCCGCCGTCTGCCGACCCCTTCCAAGGGCGCGCAGCTGATGCTTGCTAGACCTCCACGGCGCCCTTCATGCCGAGGCGCTCGCGGATGAGGCCTTCCACCTCGTCCGCCAGTTCAGGGTTGTCGTTGAAGAGCTTCTTCACGTTCTCGGCGCCCTGGCCCAGGCGGCTGTCCTTGTAGCTGTACCAGGAGCCGCTCTTCTGGATGATCTCCAGCTGGGTGCCCAGCTCCACCAGCTCGCTGGTGCGGCTGATGCCTTCGCCATACATGATGTCGAAGGTGGCCACCTTCAGGGGCGGCGCGACCTTGTTCTTCACCACCTTGACCTTGGTCTTCTTGCCGACGACGGAGGAATCCTCGTCCTTGGCGGCCACCAGGGGATCTCCGGTGTTGCCCTTGATGCTCTGGATGCTGCGCACATCGAGGCGCACGGAGGCGTAGAACTTCAGAGCGTTGCCGCCGGTGGTGGTTTCGGGGTTGCCGAACATCACGCCGATTTTCATGCGGATCTGGTTGATGAAGACGACGCAGCTGTGGGTCTTGCTGATGGTGCCGGTCATCTTGCGAAGGGCCTGGCTCATGAGCCGGGCCTGAAGACCGACGTGGCTGTCGCCCATTTCACCGTCGATTTCGGCCTTGGGCACCAGGGCGGCCACGGAATCCACCACGATGATGTCGAGGGCGCCGCTGCGCACCAGCTGATCGCAGATCTCGAGGGCCTGCTCGCCGCTGTCGGGCTGGCTGATGAAGAGGTTCGCCACATCCACGCCCAGTTTCTGGGCGTACTCGGGATCCAGGGCGTGCTCGGCGTCGATGTAGGCGGCCAAGCCGCCCTTCTTCTGGGCCTGGGCCACCATGTGCAGGGCCAGGGTGGTCTTGCCGCTGGCTTCCGGTCCGTAGACTTCGACGATGCGGCCCTTGGGCACGCCGCCCACGCCCAGGGCGCTGTCCAGGGCGATGGAGCCGGTGCTGATGACCTCGATGCCCTCGGCGCCGCTCATGCGGTCGCCCAGCTTCATGATGGAGCCCTTGCCGAAGGCCCGCTCGATGTCGGCGACGGTACGGGTAAGGGCTTTGAGGCGATCGTCTTGCTCGGCCGCGGCCATGGATCCTCCAAGGGGGTGCTTCTCAGGATGAGGTAAAAAGCGAAAAAAACAAGAAATCTTTTTTCACGCTCCGGCCCAGACTGGCCGAAGAAGGGGGGGCATGTCGACCGAGACCCAGGCCTCTCAAACCCCCCCGTCCGCTTCTGAATTGGAGGCGAAGCTTGCTGCGGCCCAGGCGGAGGCTGACCGCTACCGGGCCCTGGTGGAAGACCTGAAAGAGGTTATTTTCCAAATCGACCGCCAGGGGCAATGGTCCTTTCTCAACCCGGCCTGGTCCGAACTCACAGGGTTCCCCTTGGAGGAGTGCCTGGGGCGCCCCTTCCTGGAGTATCTGCATCCCGCCGACACACCCCGCTACCTGAACCTGCTCACCTACGCGGTGGACACGGGGCAGCCGGTCTTCGACGGCGAGTTCCGCATCCCCACGAAGGATGGCGACGTGAAATGGGTGGAGGCCCACCAGCGCATCGCCTTCGATGAGGCCGGGGTGGTCCTGGGAGTGTCCGGCACCCTGGGCGACATCACGGAGCGGAAGCACACCGAGATCGTCCTCCGGGTGGCCACGAGCCGCCTGCGCGCCCTCATTGAAAACATGCAGGCGGGCATTCTGGTGGAGACCGAGGGCCGGAAGATCGCCCTGCTGAACGAGACCTTCTGCCGCATGTTCCACGTGCCGGTGCCGGCCCACGTGCTGGCCGAGAGCGACACCCGCGACCTGCTGGAGGAATGCCTGCCCCTGATGGCGGATCCGCAGGGCTTTCTCGCGCGCATCGAGGCCAGGGCCAAGGGACGCGCGCCCGTCCAGGCGGAGGAATTCGCGCTCACCGACGGCCGCATCCTGGCCATGGACTTCATCCCCATCGTGGTGGGCGAGGATTACCTGGGCCACCTCTGGCAGTTCCACGACATCACCGAGCGCCGCCGCGCCGAGCTGAAGCTGGAGGAGGCGGCGGAGGAACTGGCCTGGAAGAACCAGGAACTGGCCGAAGCCCGGGACAGGGCCCTGGAACTGTCAGGCCTCAAGAGCGAATTCCTGGCCAACATGAGCCACGAGATCCGCACGCCCATGAACGGCATCATCGGCATGACGGGCCTGCTGCTGGACACGCCCCTGGGCGAAGAGCAGCGGCAGTACGCGGAAACGGTGCGCTCCTGCGGCGACGCGCTGCTCACCCTCATCAACGACATTCTGGATTTCTCCAAGATCGAGGCCGGAAAACTGGTCTTCGAAACCCTGGATTTCGACCTGCTGTCGGTGGTGGAGGACGTGCAGGCGGTGCTGGCCGTCAAGGCCGAAGCCAAGAATGTGGAGCTGGGCGTCTTTGTGGACCCCGCCACGCCCCTGGCCGTGGTGGGCGATCCCACGCGCCTCCGCCAGGTGCTCACCAACCTCATGGACAACGCCCTGAAGTTCACGCACGAGGGTTCCGTCGAAGTCCGCCTCCGGCCGGAAGCCATTGAGGAAGGACAGGTGCTGCTCCGGGTCGAAATCCGGGACACGGGCATCGGCATGAAGCCCGAAGTGGTGGACCGCCTTTTCACTTCCTTCTTCCAAGGGGACAGCTCCACCACCCGCAAGTACGGCGGAACGGGCCTGGGGCTCACCATCTGCAAGCGGCTGGCCGAGCTCATGGGCGGCAGCATCGGCGTCACCAGCACGCCTGGGACGGGCAGCACCTTCTGGTTCACCCTCCGCCTCGGGACGCGCGGCGGGCCGAAGCCCGTGCATTCCGCCTCGTCTTCCATCCTGCTGCTGGGCTTGCCTCCGCTGGCGCAGAGGCTCATCACCGAGCAGTTGGAGGCCTGGGGCGTGCATCCCAAGGCCATGCCGCCGGACGCGGATCCGCTGGCTTGGCTCAAGCAGGTCCGCCAGCCGGGCTCCCTCATCCTGGCCGGTTCCGATTGCCTCGATGAGGAAGTGGTGGGCAAGCACGCCGCGGCCTTGGTTCTCGCCAGCCCGCTCTACCGGCCGGAGCTGCGGGAGGACGCCGCCCGCCGGGGCATCCAAGCCTTCCTCACCCTGCCCGCGCGGCCCAGCCACCTGCGCAGCCTGCTGGAACCGAGAGGGCTCGGGGCCACGGGTTCCGCGGCGGTGGCGCCGGCGCTGGCCCTGGAGGGGCAAGCCAAGGTGCGCGTGCTGCTGGCGGAAGACAACCTCGTGAACCAGAAGGTGGCGCTGATCATGCTCAAGAAGTTCGGCATCGAAGTGGATGTCGTGGCCACGGGCCTCGAAGCGTTGGACGCCCTCGTGGGCGTGTCGTACGATTTGGTGCTGATGGATTGCCAGATGCCGGAGATGGACGGGTTCGAGGCCACGCAGCGCATTCGGGAGCGCGAGCGGGGGAGCCGGCGGCTGCCCGTGGTGGCCATGACGGCCAACGCCATGGTGGGGGACCGGGAAAAATGCCTCGAGGCCGGCATGGACGACCATATCCCCAAGCCCGTGCGCATGGATGAGCTGCACCGGACACTCACCCGGTGGCTTCCCGCCGGAACGCTGCCCCCGTTGGGGGGAGGGGCCTGACATGAGCAAATCCGCGGCGCTCCTCGAAGACAGCACCGGCATCCGCATGGCCCTGCAGCGGCTCTGCGTCGCCGGAACCCGCCTGGAAGTGGCCTACAAATCCCAGCGGGCCGCGTATCCCATCCTCACGGAAGACGGCGAGCGCCTGGCCTTCCGCATGCCCTTCGAGGACATCGGCGCCTGGGGCCTCAAACCCGGCGAGAACCTCGCCCTGAAGCTCAAGGACCGGGGCCTGGAATACGAGTGCGTGGTGGCCCACGCGGGGCAGGAGGTCATCGAGGGCGTGGAGACCTGCCTGGCCACGATACCCCGCGTCCTGCGCCGCTCCGACTTGCACCGCCTGGCGGATTTCATTCCCGACCGGACTCCCACCCAGGCCCATGCCGCCACCTTCACCAACGCCCGCAACGCCCTCATCGACGGCACGGTGCAGAGCTTCGGCGAGGAAGGCCTGGAACTGGTGCTGCGCAACACCAAGCAGGACATCCGCGAGCTGCTGCGCATGGGCGAGGAATCGCTGCTGGACGTGCCCCTGGACGGCGGCCTCCGCCTGCGGGCGCCCACCACCGTGGCCTATTTCGGCGACAACCTGGTGGGTCTGCGCTTCACCAAGCAGGCCGACGCCAGGATGCTGGACCAGTACCGCACCTGGATCCAGGACCAGCAGCTGGTCCAGGCCCAGCAGGACAAGGACGATTTCATCCCCAGGGGTTTCCAGGAGGCCACGGCGCGCATCAACCGGGCCGCGGCCCTGCCCACGCTCAAGGTCATCGTGGACCGCGATCCCATGATCCTCCTGCTGACCGAGAAGGAAGACTTCGCCCGCCGCTTGGGCGAAGCCCTAAGCCGCAAGTTCGGGCTGGCCACGCTCGATCACATCAAGGGCCCCGTGAAACCGCAGCTCAAGGGCATCGGGGCCGAGAGTCAAACCGGGGGCCAGGATTGGGGCCGGGCCCGCATGGTGGTGATCCACAACCAGCTGCGCCTCGCCAGCCCCTTGGAGCTCTGCCGCCAGCTCGTGGAGCAGGAGGGCTGCCCCGTGCCCGTGATCCTGGCGGGGACCGAAGAGGACGAAGCCAAGAAACGCCACCACGCCGTGGCCGCGGGCGGCGTCGACTACGTGGTGGTGGAACCCTTCCGCATCCTGGCCATCCTGCGCCGCCTGGACGAAACCCTCAGCCTCTTTGAAGGCGCCTGAGAGGAGGCTCCGAAAAACCTCACCTGATGACCGGTGGCCTCAGCCGGACGAAGGGACGCAAGACTCCCGCGAAGGACACGAAAAAAAAGGATTAATGTCATTAGGAACACAACTTGGTATGAATCCGTGTCCATCCGTTGAATCCGTGGTTTCAATAGGTCCTTCGAACGCAGATTGGCACCACTGAAAAGGAAGCACCCGCTCCATTCCATCCATCCCGGCTAAACAACTTCTTTTCTATTGCCAGGATGGAGGGGATGAAGGGGATAAGGATAAGAGCCGCATGGCGCTCAAGGGTCTGGGCCTGTGGTTCCCATGGCTTTCAAAAATAAGTTGGCCACGGATGACACGGGTTTACACGGATTTGAATTCAAAAGATAAGGAACACCACCAAGACGCCAAGGCACCAAGAAAAACAGAGCCACTGTTCATGCCGTTCTTCTCGGTATCGCCTGCGGCGATACACGAGACAAAAAGAAACTTGGTGCCTTGGTGTCTTGGTGGTGAAAGTCCTTTTTCGATTGGACTGAACGCAACTTGGTATGAAGCGTTCCTTCGTGGGGATCTTTCCGGGTTGGGCCAGGTCGATGGGGAAAACCTCATTCAGCCCGGGTGCCTTCAAAAGCTGCGACGGTGGCCACGAGGGCGGGCACCACCAGGGCCGCCTGGCCCGTGGTTTCCGCGAGGAAGACCACGGGAACGAGCAGGGTGCGGTGCACCGCGCCCGCAAAGGCGCTGGCCCCCACCAGGGCGAAGAGGCCCGGCTGGCCCAGGCCCGCCCAGACATCGAAAACCGCGCCCACCGCCGCGCCCATGGCCACCGAAGGCAGCCAGGTTCCGCCCACGCCGCCCCCCGCGAACGTCAGCGCCGTAGCCGCCAGCTTGAGGGCGAGGAAGGCCAACGCCGCCGCTGGCAGCGTGCCGCCGCGGACGAGGTGGGCCACCAGATCCAGGCCGCTGCCCTGCGTGATGGGAAGTCCCGGCCAGAGCCAGGCACCGGGAAGGGCCAGCAGCACGAGGCCTAGGCCCGCCACGGCGCCGCGCGCCGGCAATGAAAAACGGCCGAGGTGGTGGCGGCCGAAGCGGAGCAGGCGGCGGAAGAGGGAGGCGGCGGCGGCGCAGACCAGGCCCAGGGGCAGGGCCCAGAAGATCTCCCGGACCTGCAGGTGGTAGATGGCGGGGGTGCCCAGCAAAGGCGCGTTCCCGCGCAGCGCGACGAAGGCAAGATAGCCCGTGGCGGAGGCCACCAGCGCCGGGGCGGCCTGCACCGCATGGAGCTCCCCCTCGTGTTCCACCGCGAGCAGCGCCCCGGAAAGCGGGGCCCTGAAAATGGCGGCCAGGGCGGCGGCGGAACCTGCGGTCACCATCACGCCAGGTTGCGCGAGCAGGCGCCGGACCTGGGGGAAGCGCCGCGCGAGGCTTCGCATCCAGCCGTGGAACTGGGCGCCCACAGCCGCGCCCAGCCACTTCGCGGGCCCTTCGGTGCCGGCGCTGCCGCCGAAACCAATGGTCAGCCCGCAGGCCATCACCTTGGCGAGGCTGGGCCACAGCTGGAACGTCTCCAGGGGGCGCGTCCGGGCCTGCGCAAGATCGCGCACGAGCGACACCTCGCCCACCCGGGCCACCCGCAACCAGAGGCCCGCCAGCAGGAGGCCCAGGAAGGGCATCCCTACCAGGGCAAGGCCGCGCCAGTGCTGGCTGGAAAGAAGGTGTTCCAGGCGCTGCAGCCCGGACAAGGCCAGGGCCGCGACGAAGCCGATGGCCGCCCCCATGGGCAGCACGGCCAGCGCCAGCCGCCGCGCCTGAGCCACCATCCGCAGGGTCCGAAGGCGGGAGGGCAATGCCAGGGGTTTTCCTCCGTCCGATGGTTCCAGGGCCGGTTCGTTCGCCGCCGCTTTGTTCGCCATGCCTCCAGTGTGGTTGTGTGCCGCCGATTCCGTCTACCTCCGCGCGGGAATCGGCCCCGGCGATGGTTTAATGGCCCATGCCCTTCGCCTTTCTGATGCACGATCCCCTGGCCGGCACCCTCATGCTGCTGGCCCTGCTGTGGCTTTCGGCCAAGGTGGGCGGAGAACTCGCGGTGCGCCTCCGGCTTCCGGCCGTCACGGGCGAACTGGCCGTGGGCCTGGCGCTCGCGGCCCTGCACCGGGCCTGGCCCGGGGTGCCCGATGTGGCGGCCTCGCCGGGCGCGGAACTGCTGGGCGGCCTGGGCGTGGTGGTGCTGATGTTCGCGGTGGGACTGGAATCCACGGTGCCGGAGATGCTGAAGGTGGGCGTCGCGTCCCTGCGCGTGGCCCTTCTGGGAGTGGTGCTGCCCATGGCCGCGGGCCTGGCGGGCGCCTGGCTGCTGCTGCCCAAGGGCGCCCCGTTCGTGCTGGATCTCTTCATCGGCGCCTGCCTCTGCGCCACCAGCATCGGCATCTCCGCCCAGGTGCTGCGCGAAAAGGGCGCCTCGGATTCCCTGGAAGGCCGCGTCATCGTCGGCGCCGCCGTGGTGGATGACGTGCTGGGCCTGCTGGTGCTGGTGGCCGTCTCAGGCCTGGTGGGCGCCGCCTCGGGAGGGGCCGCCCTGGGGCCGCAGCTGGCCAAGACGCTGGGGCTGGCCCTGGGCTTTCTGGCTGCCGCGCTCACCCTGGGCCGCCTCGCCACGCCGCGGCTGTTCCAGCTGGCCAGCCGTTTCCGGGGGGAGCAGGTGCTGCTGCCGCTGGGCCTGGGCTTCGCCTTCCTGCTGGCCTGGCTGGGCAACCTGGCGGGTCTGGCCTCCATCGTGGGCGCCTACGCTGCAGGCCTCATCCTGGAACCGGCCCACATCGTGGATCTGGAGCACCGCGAACAGCACACCCTGGAAGAGCTGATCCATCCCCTGGTGACCGTGCTCTCGCCTCTTTTCTTCGTGCTCATGGGCGCCAAGGTGGATCCCGTCGCGCTCTTCAAGCCCGCGACGCTCGGTTTCGCGGCGCTGCTGGCCCTGCTGGGCATCGCCGGGAAATACGCCGCTGGATACGGCGGCGGCAAGGGCACCCGCGCGGCCGTGGTGGGATGGGGCATGGTGCCGCGCGGCGAAGTGGGTCTCATCTTCGTGGCCGCCGGCGCGCAGCTGCATCTGAATGGCGCGCCCCTGCTCAGCCCTGACATCCAGGCCGGCATCATCGGCGCCCTGCTGCTCACCACCGTGGCCGGGCCCGTGGGGCTGGGGTGGGTGCTGCGGAACGGAAAGCGATTTGAGCCACAGATGGACACGGATGAACATGGATGAAGGTCTGGCCGGTTCTCGCCGCCGTCCGCACGAAGGGCAGGGAAAAGAAAGGCGAGGACACGAAGGGGCCCCTCGAAAAGGCCTTTCACCACGAAGGCACCAAGTTTCTTTTTGTCTCGATATCGCCGTAGGCGATATCGAGAAGAAGGGCATGAACGGTGGCTTTGGTTTTTCTTGGTGTCTTGGTGGTGGTCTTTGTCTTTTGAATACAAACCCGTATCAGGCTGGGCTTGGCCGATAAGCGGGAACGGTTCTCTTTGCCAGGATGAATGAGGATGCACGGGATGGATGCCCCGCGTGTTTCATCCGTGTTCATCCGTGGCCAACCAGGCTTGTGCGCAGCGCGCAGCCTTCGAGCAGGGCGGGTGGGGATGGTTGGAGCTGGTCGCGGAGCCACCGCGCCGTGTCGAGGAAGCTCGGGCCGTCGTGGATGATGTTGCGGCCCTTGGTGATGTCGGAGGAGATGATGCGCGGGCCCCAAGACCAGCCGCGTCCAGCCAGCGTCGCTTCAGCATCCACCGGGAATTCGGGTTCCTGGAAGAAGAGGATGGCCTGGGGGCGGAGGGCCGCCACCAGTTCGAGATCGGGCACGGGGTAGGCTTCCGAGCGCACCATGGGCACGGCCACGCCGCCCGCCAGTTCCACCAGATCGTGGATGAAGGAGAGGCCGCCGATGCCGCGCAGGTGCCTGCCGCACCACATTTCGATGAATACCGTGGGACGCAGCAGCGGGGCGGAGGCGATCAGTTCCGCGAAGCCGGCTTCCATGCGGGTGCAGAGGGCCCGTGCCTCCGCCACGCGGTGCATGAGGCCGCCCAGGGCGATCTGGTTTTCCAGGATGCCGAAACGGCTGGCGGGTAGGGGCAGGGCATGGACCGGCAGGCCTGCCTCTGCGAGGCGCTTGGCCAGGGCGGCCTGGATGCCTGAGGTCACCAGCACCAGGTCCGGTTCGAGGCTGCGCAGGTGGTCGATGTCGGCCTTGAGGTAGTCTCCGGCGATGGGCACGCCGAGGTTGGGCACGTAGCGGCCGCAGTAAGGCGTGACGCCCACCAGGGCCTCGCCGCAGCCCAGCGCGAAGAGGGTTTCCGTGGCGCTGGACACAAAGCTGACGACGCGGCGGGGCGGCTGCGGCGGGATGGGTTGCTGGGTCACGGCAGCTCCGGAACGAGGCTTTCGACGAAGGTGGCTTGGACCTGGAAGACATCGCGGATGAGCGCCGCCGTCAGCACCTCGTGGGGCGGGCCGTTGCCCACCAGACGGCCCCGGTCCAGCACCAGCACCCGGTCAAAGCGGTAGGCGGCCCGCAGATCGTGGAGGCTCACCACGACGGTACCGCCGCCATCCGCCAGGCACCGGGCCAGTCGCAGCACTTCCAAGGCGTGGCGCACATCCAACTGGGCCACGGGTTCATCCCAGAGCTGGATGGGAGCCTCTGTGGCCAGGGCCCGGGCCAGGCCCACGCGGTGCCGCTCGCCGCCGGAGAGCCGCGTCACGGGGCGATCCGCCAGGTGGGTGAGGTCCAGCCTGGCCAGGGCCTCTTCCACGCCGCTGAGGTCATCCCCCCAGGCATAGCGGCCCTGAGCCACCACCTCGCGCACGGAGAAGGCGAACTCGAACTGGGCTTCCTGCCCCACCCAGGCCAGCTGGCGCCCGCGCTCCTGGATGGCGATGCGCGACAGGGGCTGTCCATTCCAGTGGACGAGGCCCTCGGCCGGAAGCAGGCCGGCCAGGGCCTGCACCAGGGTGGACTTGCCTGCCCCGTTGGGCCCCACCATGGCCACCAGTTCCCTGGGGCCAAGATCCAGGGACACGGCTTCCAGGCGGCCGGGCACGGCGAGGCCGCGGGCTTGGAGGGCGCTGTCCGCCGGGGGATTCACAGGGACGCTCACCGGGGCCTCCGCAGCAGCCAGAGGAAGAAGGGGCCGCCGATGAGGGAGGTGACCACGCCCAGGCGCAGGCCCAGGGGGAAGGTGCGGGTCACCAGGTCGCAGGCGAGCAGGAAGATGGCGCCCCCCAGCATGGAGTAGGGCAGCAGGCGGCGATGGTCCGGCCCGAAGCCCAGGCGCAGCACGTGGGGCACCACCAGGCCCACGAAGCTCACGATCCCCGCCACTGCGGTGGCCAAGGCCGTCAGCACCGTGGAGAGGATGATGAGCTGGCGGCGGAGGCGGCGCACGTCCACGCCGAGGCTTTGCGCGCTCTGCTCTCCCAGGCTCAGCAGATCCATGGCGCGGCCCAGGGGAAGCAGCAAGGCGCAGGCCGCGAGGATGGCGGGGACGCCCATCCACACGTGCTCCCAGCTGCGGCTTTCCAGGCCGCCCATGAGCCAGAAGAGGATCTGGGCGTTCACCTCGAAATGGCCCGCGGTGGTGGTGAGCAGGAAGCTGGTGCCCGCGCCCAGCAGCGCGTTGAGCGCCACGCCGGACAGCAGGAGCCTTTCCGTGCCGGCGCCGCGCTGGGCCAGCAGCAGCACGGCGCCGGTGGCGGCGAAGGCGCCCGCCACCGAGGCCAGGGGCAGGGCCCACATGGCGGCGGTGGTGAAGCCGAGGAGGGGCCCCATGGCCAGAACGCCCACGGCGCCCAGAGCCCCGCCGCTGCTGACGCCCAGCAGACCAGGACTGGCCAGGGAATTGCGAAAGAAGGCCTGCATCACGACACCGCTGGCGCCCAGCGCGGCGCCCACGGCCAGGCCCACCAGGGCCCGGGGCAACCGGAAATCGCGCACCACGGTGCGGGCCACTTCGTCGCCGTGGCCCGCGAGCGCCGAAACCACCTGCCCGAAGCTCAGCCTCAGTTCACCGAAGGCCAAGGAGGCCAGGAAGGTGAGGACCAGCAGCGCCAGGAGCAGGGGGACGGCGAGGCGGGGCTTCATGGATGCTGCCGCAGAAGCGTGGAAAGAAAAGGGGCCGCAAAACACACAAAGCAGACAAAGGACGCAGGGGCGGAAACCCGTCCGAAGGGTTCTGGAAACGGAGATCCAGTGATTCCACCTTCTGCGCGCTTTGTGCCCTTTGTGTTCATTCTCTCTCGCGTATTGGATCTGCGGTTAGCGGAACCGCTCGGGGTGCAGCGCCCGGGCGAGCGCTTCATAGGCTTCGATGCGATGGTGGGAGACGCTCGACATCACGGGCCCGGGAATGGTCACCACGTGGCCCGCCTTGAAGGCCGGAAGGGCCCGGTAGTGAGGAATCCCGCCGAGGATGGCCTTGCTGCCCTCGTCGCCGGAGCCCACCAGCGCTTCGATGTTCCAGACGAGCAGTTTTTCCGGTGGGGTGGGGGCGTGGCCCTTGAGCCCGGCTTCGGTGGCCACGTTCAAGGCTCCGGCGTGATCGCAGAGATCCTGGAAGGTGGTGCCGGCGCCGGAGGTGAAGGGGTAGACGCCGGCGCTGACCACGCGCACGGGCCTCACGCCCTTCAACCGGGCGGCGAGGGCCGCGACGCGGCTCTGGGTCTGGGCGATGACGGCTTCCGCCCGGGCTTCCTGGCCCAGTTCCTTGCCCAGGAGGCGGAGGCTGGCGTAGACATCCTCCATGGTTTCGTAGCGGTCCATCACCACCAGCCGGACCCCGGCCCGCTTGAGCAGGGCCAGGGTCTCGGGGCGGGTGAAGCCAGCGGCCAGCACCAGGTCGGGATGGTGGCGCAGCACGCTTTCCGCATCGCTGTCCTTGATGGCGGGAAAGCGTCTCGCCTCCGCGGCCACGGGGCTGAAGCGGCCGTCGTGGCTGATGTGGCTGAGGGCGGCGATCTGGCCGGGATCGGCCAGGGCCAGCAGCAGCTCGTCCGTGCCCACGGCCTGGCTGACCACCCGCTGGGGCCTGGCCGCCTGCAGGGGCAGGGCGAGGGCCAGCAGGCAGGCCAACATGCGGGCCAGAACGAGGGACAGGGACGAACGGGCCATCACCACCTCCAGGTCGCAGCCAGGGACCAGCGGGGCCCCGGGGCGGGGAAGCCGTAGACCAGGGCGGCATCGCCGTTCTGATCGTAGCGTCCGCTGAGCCAATCCTGGACGGTTTGCTTGGGTTGCAGCAGGTGCTCGCCCCGCAGAGCCACCGTGAGGTTTTTCACGGGTTCGTGCGACAGGCCCAGGCTGAGGCTCCGGTAGGGCTTCGCGGCAATCAGGTTGTAGGTGGTGTCGTTGAGATCATAGCGGGAGCCCACGCGGTCGAAGCGCAGGTCGGCGCGCCAGGCCTTGGACTGGGCGAAGGCGGATAGAGATCCTGTGAAGAAGGGGTGGCGGATGATGGCCGTGTTCTGCTGGCCGTAGCGCTGGCCATCGGTGTTGTGGTCGAGGTCGCGGGTGTCCTGGCTGCGCAGGATCACGTCCCAGCCGTAGGCCACTTCGGATCCGCCCCGCCAGCCCAGGGCTCCTTCGAGGCTCTGCGCCTGGATGGAGCCCAGATTCGAATAGTGCGATGTGAACAGGGGCGGGTAATGGGTGTCGTAGACGTAGGCCAGCAGGTCGTTGATACGGGTGCGCTGGGCTTCCAGCCGGTATTCCCAATGGCCCGCCAGCAGGCCCGTGACGCCCGCCTGGAGGGTGCGGCTGCGCTCGGGAAGGATGGCGTAAGCCTTCTTGTCCTGGGTTTCGGCCTGGGCGTTGAGGGCGAATTCCGTGGTGTTGGGCATGCGGAAACCCTGGCCCGCGCTGGCGTAGAGGCGCAGCTCCGGCGCCACCGCCCAGTTGAGGCCCGACCGCCAGGTGCCCGCCTCGGCGTCGCCGGCGCGGCTGCGCTGGCCCGTGCTCAGGCGCGTGAGATCGCGGTGGCCCGCGTCGCGGCGCACACCGGCCACCCAATCGAGGCCATCGAGGATCGTCCAGCGGCTTTCCAGAGCGCCGGCCAGATCGCGGCCTTCGCCGCGGTAGAGCACGGCGGCGAAGGTGGATGGGTCGTAATAGTTCTTCGCGTGGCTGGTGTCCTCGCGGCCCTCGAGGCGGCCCGACAGGCGGAAGGCGGCCGAGGGGGTCCAGTGCATGGTGAGCTGGTCTTCCACCCGGCGGAAGTCGCGGTCCGTCTGCTGGCGCAACGGCCCGTTGGGGTCGCTGGTGTTGCCGGACAGGACCTGGAGGGTGTCCTCCAGTACCAGGCCCGGGGCCAGGGTCCACTTCAGGCTGGCGCCCCAGTTCTCCTGGCGGGCCTTGGTCTCGCGGCCCGGCTGGTAGGCGCGGGCCGCGGGGAAACCAGCGGTGGTGAAGGGCACCGAAGCGGTCTGGCCGCTGTTGCGATAGAAGCCCATGAGATCGGCGCCGCCCAGTTTGGTGCCCAGGCGCAGGAAACCACCGGCCTGGCGGAAGGCATCGTTGGGGAAACCGTTGTCCTGCTTGGTGGCCTCGCCGCCTGCGGCGAGCCAGCCCTGGGGCCCCGCAAGCTGCACCTGGGCCGTGGCGCGGCCCAGGTTGTCCGTGCCCGCCTTCAGGCCAACCTGGCCGTGGAAGCCTTCGGCGCCGCGGCCCGCGCTGGTGAGGGAAATGACGCCGCCGATGGCATCGCTGCCGTAGAGGACAGAGGAGGGCCCCAGCACCAGCTCCACGCGGCTGATGCCCACGAGGCTGAGGGTGCCCAGGTCGGCGCTGACGGCGGTGGGATCGTTGAGGCGCAGGCCGTCCAGGAGCACCACCACGTTCTTGCTGAGGGTGCCGTTGAGAAAGGCCGACGCGGTGGCGCCGGGGCCGCCGCTGGGCATGACCGCGCCGGGCTGCAGGACTTCCAGCAGCTCGGCCAGGGTGCGGCTGCCGAGGCGGGCCAGCTCGTCGGTTTCGACGATGCGGACAGGGGCCGGGGTGCGGGTGACCTCCACCGGCTGGGCCTCGGCGCTGACGGTGACCGTGGCCTCGCCGGGCTTGCGGTCGGCCTCGGCCTCCGCAGCGGCATGGCAGAAGACAGACAAGGCTGCCAAAGAGAAGAGAATGCGGGAATGACCCATCATGCCTCCACGCATGGCGTCGCGGCGGCGGGGCGGATCTCCCGGTGGAGACCATGGCCCGGCCCGTTCCCGCGACGGGGGGTGAGGTGGTGGACCGGTCTCCGGGCTCGCACGCGACGGGGGCTTTTCGGCTCCCCTCGAGCCTTCCCGGGACGATTCCCAGTGACTCGAGCTTGAGGTCTCACGCCCGGCTGGCCTGGCGTGGTGCATACCGTTGCGGGGCAGCGCAGGAATCACACCTGCTTCCCGAACATCCAACACGTGAATTGTCAGAACCTCAAGGGAAGCACGGCGGAATGGCCTTCGGCAAGTACAATGGGTCAATGCGAGCACCCATCGGCATCATCGGCGGCAGTGGCCTCTACCGGATGGAGGGCTTGGCCCTCGACCGGGCGGTGGAGGTGGACACCCCCTTCGGCGAACCGTCCGGGCCCGTGCATCTGGGCGCCTTGGATGGCGCACCCGTGGCTTTCCTGGCCCGCCATGGCGAAGGCCACCGTTTTACGCCCAGCGAGGTGAACTACCGCGCCAACATCTGGGCGCTGAAATCCCTGGGCGCCGAGCGGCTCATCTCGGTGTCGGCGGTGGGCAGCCTCCAGGCGCGCCACCAGCCTGGCGACCTGCGGCTGGTGAGCCAGTTCATCGACAAGACCCGGCACCGCCAGGACACCTTCTTCGGCGGCGGCCTGGTGGCCCATGTCAGTTTCGCGGAACCCACCTGCGCCGACCTCTCTTCCGCCCTGCTGGAAGCGGGCCGGAACCTGGCCCTTCCCGTGGAGGGCAACGCCCTCTACGTGTGCATGGAGGGCCCCGCCTTCTCCACTCGCGCCGAGAGCCGTCTGCACCAGAGCTGGGGCGCTGATCTCATCGGCATGACCCAGGTGACCGAGGCCCGCTTGGCCCGCGAGGCGGAGCTTTGCTACGCCTGCATCGCCCTGGTGACCGACTACGACGCCTGGCGGGAGGAGGAAGAGGGCGTGGATGCGACCTCGGTGCTGGAAGTGATGCACGCCAACGTCGACAAGGCGCAGCGTCTGCTTCGCAAGGTGGTGCGGCAGCTCTCTGGCGCCGCGCGCCCCTGCGCCTGCGGAGAGGCCCTGAAGACCGCCCTCTTTTCGGCTCCCGAGGCGGTTGCGCCCGAGGCCCGCCAGCGTCTGGACCTGCTGGTGGCGAAGTACGGATACGGCGTGGCGGGCTGATGGCCAAGCCCCAGGGGCCCGCCCAGCCCAGCCCCAAGCTGCAAGCGCTGCTGAAGGATTTCCAGCAGATCGCCAGCATGTCCGGCTACCTGAACCATTCCTTCGACCCGCCCCAGCTGCGCCTGTTCTTCACGCTCTACGGGCGGGTGATGGTGGAATCTCCGGCGGAAGGCCTGGCCCTCACCCCGCAGTTGCAGGCCTGGTGCGATGAGCTGGCCAACCGCCTTCGAGAGGGTAGCTCCGGCACCATCATGCAGCCCCAGGTGCAGGTGAGCGCGCCCCAGATCATGCCCGACGGCCGCGACTACCTGGTGGCCACCGTCACGTTCAACACCAAGGTGACCGAAACCTCGTACCTGCGCATCCGCACGGCGATCCTGGCCGCCTACAAGGATGCCGTGCGGATGCGGGAAGCGGGGTTTTCCGCGGAAGATCCGGCCGCTTCTGCGGATGCGGAGCCGTCGGACCTGTAGCGGCCTTCCGGGTTTCGAGCCGGCGGAGCCCCGGGGGGTCCTCAGCTGGCTCCCTTCAGCGGAAGGTGTTCGACGCCCCAGGTCCGGAGCGCCCGCAGAATGGGCTCCAGCGTGCGTCCGCGAGGGGTGAGGGAATATTCCACCTTGGGGGGAACCACCGGGTAGACCTCGCGGTGGATGAGGCCGCCGGCTTCCAGTTCCCGAAGCTGCAAGGTGAGCATCCTCTGGGTGACGCCATGGAGACGGCGCTGCACCTCGTTGAACCGCAGCGGGCCCTCCAAGAGGTGGTAGAGCACGAGGCCCTTCCACTTGCCGCCAATGAGATCCAGCGCGGCCCGCACCGGACAGAGCGCTTCGCAGTCGGCGGGGGACAGGTCCATGGCAGCTCCAGCGGCAGCCCTCAGTATACAAATGGGAACCACCTATCAAAAATGTGCGTACTTGTTCGATCGCAGGGGCTTTCGCAAGCTTCCAGATACCGCGCGGCCGGGGCTTTCCGCCCCATCCCGATTCCGGGAAGCGCGGTTTCCAGAGGAGCCCACATGTCCCAAGAATCCACTCCGCCGCCGGCGGCCGCTGAAGAACGGAAAGCGGCCTACGCCATCCTCCGCCTGAGCCTCGGCGTCAACATCCTGCTGCATGGTCTGGTGCGGCTTCCCCATCCGCTGGCGTTCGCGCGAACCATCGCATCCCAATTCGCCGGCACACCTGTTCCGGAATTCGCGGCCCTGGGCTTCAGCCTGGCTCTGCCGTTCCTGGAAAGCGGCGTCGGGCTGCTGCTGGTGCTCGGATGGCAGACCCGCTGGGCCCTGAGGGCCGGTTCGCTGGTGATGGTCGCCCTCATCGCCGGGACTGCTCTGCGCAGCGATTGGCACACGCTGGGCGTCCAGGTGGTCTATTCGATCTTCTACTACCTCCTGCACCGCGACGTGTCGGACAACGGCTTCGCCCTCGATGTCTGGCGCCGCCCTGCCGCGCGCGGATGACCTGCGGCATCGCAACCTTCTCCACTTCTCGCACAAGGCGTATTCCATGACCCAATTCCTGCGCACGCTGGCACGTCCCTTCCACTCCGCCGCCCTGGCCTTTTCCACCTTCCTGTCCCTGGCCGCGGGAGGAACGCCCGAGCGGCCTGAACGCCCTTGGCCCAACGGGGCCCGGCTGGTCATTTCCTTCTCCATGCAGTTCGAATCGGGGGGCCAGCCCGAAGGCGCCGAAAGCCCCTTCCCGAAGGTGCAGATGCCGCCGGGCCAATCGGATCTGGTGGCCCGGACCTGGTATGCCTATGGATACAAGGAGGGCATCGCCCGGCTGCTGGATCTGTGGGACGAGCACCGCATCAAGGTGACGTCCCATGTGGTGGGGGAGGCCGCCGTGCAGCACCCGGAAGTGGCCCGGGCCATCGCGGAGCGCGGCCACGAGATCGCCGCGCACGGCATGCGCTGGGACAACCAATTCGACATGCCCTACGATGAGGAGGCGCGGTTCGTGGAGGATGGCGTGGCCGCCGTGGCCAAGGTCACCGGACAGCGGGCGGTCGGATACAACTGCAACTGGCTGCGCCGGGGGCCCAACACACTGAAAGTCCTTCAAGACCTCGGCTTCACCTACCACATCGACGACCTCAGCCGCGATGAGCCCTTCGTGACCTTGGTGCGGGGGAAGAAATTCGCCGTGGTTCCCTACACCTTGCGCTGCAACGACATCATGCTCGTGGAAGGGCGGCACTTCTCCGCCGACCAGTTTTTGGCCCAGCTGAAATTGGAATTCGACCGCCTCTACGCCGAGGGGAAATCGAACCGGCGGATGATGTCGGTGAGTCTCCACGACAGGATCGGAGGCAGCCCCGCGATGGTTCAGGCGGTGGACCAGTTCATCCGGTACGCCAAGGCGCATGCGGCGGTCCAGTTCATGCGAAAGGACGAGATCGCCAAGGTTGTGCTGGAAGAGCCCCATCCCTTGATCGACACGTCTGAAGCCATGACGAATGAGGGGAAGGGACGCCCTTAAGCCGCGCGGCCCTCCGCGCCGTAGCCCGGCCATGCGTTCCCGTTGGATCCGATTCCCGCTTTTCGCGCTGGCCGCCTGGGTGGTGGCCAGCGTGGGGCTTGGCTGGTGGGTGCTTCCGGGTCTGCTGCTGCATCCGCCCCTGCCAATCCGCACCGAATTCCAGCGGGAGGCCGTCCGCAAGGAACTGCTGGCCCAGGGCGGCGCGCTCACCCGGCATGAGGTCATGGGCGGCGAGGGCGCGCGGTTGGAGCTGTGGCGGCTTCGCCGCGGCCATCCGCGGGGCGTGGTGCTCTACCTGCACGGATTCGGCGATGACGTGTGGGGAACGCTGGGCCAGGCGCGGGCCCTTCCGGAGTGGGATGCGGCGGGGTTCACCTTCCGGGGCCGGGACCGCGATCCTGGCCGGCCCTGCACCCTCGGCGGATGGGAGCGGGCCGACGCCGTGGCGGCCGTCCACCACCTGATGGCCGAGGGCTTTTCGCCAAATCGCTTCCTGATCGCCGGGTGGAGCATGGGGGCCGGCGTGGCCCTGCTGGCGCTGGAGGATCTGGAGCGGGAGGGCGTCCACCTGGGCGGGGCCCTCCTGGAGTGTCCGTTCCAGAACCTCAGGCGGGCGGCTCAGGACCACCTCCGGGGCACCCTGGGAGCCTTCGAGCCTGTGGCTCGTCTGGCAGAGAGGGTGGCGATCCGGGCCGCGGGACGCCAGGCCCATGTCGACCCCGCCCAGGTCGATCCGGCCCGGTCGGCGGACCGGCTCCAGGTCCGGATCGCGCTGATCACGGGGAGCGCCGATGGGGACACGCCGGTGGATGGCGTCCGGCGCGTGGCCAGGGCCCATCCGGACCTGACTGTGGTGGAAGGAGCAGGCCACTGCGAAGCGAGCCGCCAGCTTCCGGGCGGATGGGGAGGCTGGGCCCGGGCGCGGATCGAAGCCTGGACGTTGTGAGGTCCGATCATCGGAGCTAACCTTTGGGGGTCACCCTGTTGGACAGTTGAACGCCCTTGCATAGGAGCGGGCTCATGGATCGATCCGCGACGCCATCGATTGCCCCAGAATGGCACCCCAGGGATTTGAAGCGCTCCACGCTCGGAAGGTGGTTGTGGTTTCCCTTCTACGGGGCTGTGGTTTTTGGCTTGCTGTGTTGGCGGGTGGAGCTGCCCGGGCTGCCGTCGCCAGTTGTGGCGAGGGTGGCGCTGGATTCCTTCGATCCACCGGAGTACCGCCCTGCTCCCGGCCGCGCGCCTGGCCCGGCTGGCGGAAGCAACCGCAAGGGGAACGACGCCATCGATGCTCGCCTGCTGACGCTTCCGGCTCTGGATGTGGTTGAAGTGCCTCCGGCCCGGGTTCTCGAGGCCCTCGAGCCAGAATTTCAGCCCTTGGCTTCGCCCCTTACCATCGACAAAAGCCTGCCGGTCATGGCTGGAGGCAACGGCGTTCCCCGTGGTGATGGGATTGGATTCGGCCGAGGCCATGGCGATGGGGTGGGAAATGGAGCAGGCGAGAGAGGGCTTGGAATCCTGAAACTGATCACATCCGTGACACCGGACTACAGCTCGGATTCCACCTTGTCTCCGATGAATGGGCAACATGTGAAAGTCCGGCTCCAAGTGGGAAAGGATGGGGTTCCTTTTGCGGCGATGGTCGTGTCCGCGGCGGGTCATGAGCCCAGTTACCCGGCGGTCCTGAAGGCGGCCCTGGCTTGGCGGTTCTTGGTGCCCAAAGGATTCGCAGGCCGGGCTCCGTTCGAGGTGTTCGTGAATTTCACCTACCGCCAGGACCAAGCGAAGGCCATGCGCCCCGAGCGGAGCAGCCGGGTGATCGAGGTCGCGCCCGTCGTGGTTCAGTGAGCCTCTGCGTACCAGGCCGCGGCCGTGAGTCTCGATGCCGGTGGACGGAAACGGCGCTTCGAGGTAAGAGTTCTTCATGAATCGAATCGGCTCGAAGCTTGGCGCACTCACTCTGGCGGTTGCGGGATCCGCTTGGGTCTGGGCGGGGAAGCCTTCGCTTCCCTTCAAGCCTTCGCCCGTGCCCGGCGGGGTGGCGGTGGTGGCTGTGGGAGGCAAGGATTCGGCGCCGAAGGTCACCTATCACGGGGAGCCGGTGCTGACGCGCAGGAGCGGTGGCGGCTGGGTGGCCATGGTGGGCATTCCGTTGAGCGCGAACCCGGGACAGGACGCGGTCGAGGTGGACGGCCGGCCGGTGTCTTTCGCCGTCAAGCCCAAGCGCTATCCGGAGCAGCGGGTGCAGCTGAAGAACCAGCGGCTGGTCACTCCCAACGAGGAGGATGAAGCCCGCATCGCCAAGGAGCAGCTGCTCATGGGCCCGGCCTGGAAAGCCTGGCCGGAGGGGCTCGCGGCTTCGCTGAACCTGCGCCAGCCCACGCCGGGCAGCCTCACGGCCTCCTTCGGCATGCGGCGCATCTTCAACGGGGTGCCCCGGTCTCCCCATTCGGGATTGGACATCCGGGCCCCCCAGGGCCAGGCGGTACGGGCCCCGGCGGCTGGGGTGGTGGTGCTCACGGGGGACTTCTTCTACAGCGGCAACGCGGTGTTCCTGGCCCATGGCGAAGGGGTGGTGAGCCTGCTCTGCCACCTCTCGAAAATCACGGTGAAGGAAGGGCAGAAGGTCCAGGCAGGCGATCTGCTGGGCGAAGTGGGCATGACAGGGCGGGCCACGGGGCCGCATCTGCACTGGTCCCTCAGCCTCAACAACGCACGGGTGGATCCGAGGCTGTTCCTGTAGAAGCGGTCAAACCTGGAACTTTTCGGATTCGGTGCGCAGGTTCTCCGAAACGCGGGCGAGCTCGCCGGCCGTCCGGGCCACTTCCCGGCTGGTTGCGGCCAGCTCGGTGCTGGCCGAAACGGTCCGCGCATTTTCTTCGGCGACCTGGCTGACCATCCGCGCCACTTCCTCGGCGGTGCGCGCCTGCTCCGCGCTGGCCTGGGCGATCTGAAGCACCGTTTCCGCGGCCCGTTCAGCCTGTGTCTTGATCCCTTCCAGGTGCGCGACCACCGAGCCGACGCTGCGCTCGCCTTCGGCGACGGCTGATTGGGAGGTGGCGATGAAAGCCTCGATTTCCTGGGCGGAGGACTGGGAGCGCTCGGCCAGCTTCCGGACTTCTTCGGCCACGACGGCGAACCCCTTTCCCAGGCTCCCCGCTTTCGCCGCCTCGATGGCCGCATTGAGGGAAAGGAGGTTGGTCTGGTTCGCAATGTCCCGGATGACGCCGATGGCTTCCACCATCCGGTGCGCGCTTTCCCGGACTGCCGACATGGCCTGGGCGCTCTCCTGGCCCACGCGGGTGCCGGCCGTGGCGGCCTCCGCCGTGCGCTGGGACACCTCTCTCGAACTGCCGGCATCCCGGGAAACCGTTTCGATGGAAGCGGTCAGTTCGGCGATGGAACTGGCCATCCGCTCCGTGCGGCCGCGCTGGACCTCGATGCCGCGATCCAGCTCGTCGGTCGTGGAGGAAAGCTGGTCCGAAGTGGCCGAAAGCTCCGTGCTTCCGCTGGCCACCAGGAGGGACTGGGCGCGGAACTGGCACAGGGCCTCGCGAAGCTGGCCGTTGTAGCGGTTGAAGGCCTTTGCAAGGGCCTGGATTTCCTCGTCGCCCCGCTCTTCGAGGACCAGGGTGAGGTCCGAGCGCTCCATTCCAGACACCATCCGGGTGAGGGGCAGGCTGATCTTGTTGGCCAGGTACAGCATCGTGAAATAGGCCGTCAACAGGGCGAGGACGGTGATTCCGCCGACGACCCAGAGGAGGCTGTAGAAGGTGCTGAAGTAGTCGCTCTTCTTGACGCCCACGTAGAAGATGCCGATCACGTTCCCGGCGGCGTCCCGGATCGGATCGTAGGCGGTGAAGTAGGCTTCGCCGAGGATGTCCGCCTCGCCCCGGTAGCTTTGACCTTTGCCCATGACCGTTTCCCGGGCCGCGCCCTGGAGCCTGGTTCCGATGGCCCTCTGGCCGTCCGCGCCCATCACATTGGTGGAGATGCGGGTATCCCCCAGGAAGACCGTGGCGGTGCCGCCGCAAAGCTCCTTCACCTTGTCCGGGATTTCAAAGTTGTCGTTGAAGGCGTAGTCGCCCACGAGCAGGCGGTTGTCGACGGCCCTGAATCCGCTGCCCTTGTGGCCGGCCAGCTCCCAGAGGGTCTTGATGCGGCTTTCCTGCATCGTGATCGCCTGTTTTTCAAGGGAGGCGTAAACCATCAGCAGACACACGGCCGTCACGGCCACGGTGGTGGCGGCGATGAGAGCCCCGGCCGACAGCGAGATTTTCTTCCCGATTTTCATACAACCCTCTCAAGCTGGACGACAGCTCCTTTTCGGTAAGAAGGCCTGAAATCAATAGTTTTACCAGAATGCCAGCGAAGCCGGGCCCGCATGGGGGAACCGCGAAGGACGCGATGGGCCGTTCTTTTCATCCGTGTGAATCCATGTTCATTGTGGCCAACTCCGCTTTTCACGAGCCCTTGAAAGCCCGCCTGTCACGATGGTCCAGAGGCGGGATTCCGCCCTTGCGATGTTCTTCCGGGAGCGCGAGACATGATTCGAAGACATGCTGATCTGATCGAAGAACCCAAGCTGAACATCCGGGGGGGGCTTGGGGCCGGGCGCAGCGTCGAGCTGCTGAAGAACGGCGAGATGGCGCACATCGTGAGCCTGGGGCGCACCACGCTGGAGCCCGGGGCCTCCATCGGCGAGCACGCCCACCCCAACACCGAGGATCTCTACTTGATCCTGGAGGGCCGCGGCACGGGCATCCTCAATGGCGAGCGCTTTCCGGTGGAGGCGGGCGACCTGTTCCTGGTGAAGGCCGGAGGCGGTCACGGGCTCGTCAACGATTCAGACGGCCCGCTCACCTTCCTGGGCGTGCTCACGCGGGAGGCGGGAAGCCTTTAGCGCCTGTCCCTTCGTCTGCACGAGGATCACGCCGAGGATGGCGACGGCGCCGCCGGCCATGGTGAGGACAGTGGGCACTTCGCGCAGCCAGATCCAGGCGATGAAGCAGGCAATGACGGGCGAGAGATAGAGGAAGCTCGAAAGCAGCGAGGCGGGCATCCGCGAGAGCGCGTAGTTCCAAAGCACGTAGGCGGTGGCAGCGGGGAAAAGGCCCAGGTAGACCACGGCGAACGTGGCTGCGGGGGCGGCCACGGGAACGCGGTGGATCAGGCTGGGCAGGAAGACGAGCATGGGCAGGGTTCCGGCCCAGATGGAGTAGCAGGTGAATTCGATGGCCCGGTAGCGCCGCAGGCTCTGCTTGGACAGGATGGAATAGACGGCGGCCACCGCCGCGGAGAGCAGGATGAGCAGGGCGCCGGGCGTGAAGCGCAGGCCTTTGCCGCTGCTGAGGGCGATGAGGGAGACCCCGGCGAAGGCCAGGAAGATGCCGCTCCAGCCCAGGCCTGTGAGGCGCTCGTTCAGGAACAGCGCCGAGAGCAGGGCCGTGAACACGGGCCCTGCGGAGATGAGCATGGAGGCCGCGCCGGCGTTGACGGTGACTTCGCCGAAGTTGAGCGCCACGTGATAGACGCTGATGCCCAGGAAGCCCGCGAGGCCGATGCGGGGCAGGTCCGCGCGATCCGGAAGGCGCATCCGCGTGGCCGCGGCGAAGATGCCGAGGGCGGTGGATGCGGTGCCGAAGCGCAGCAGGGCCAGTTCGCCCGGGCCGTACCCGTCAGCCCCGGGCATTCCCGCCGGGTTGAGGCGCAGTCCGGCGCGGATGCCCGCGAACGCGGAGGCCCACAACAGCAGCACGCCGGCGATGGCCAGCCAGGTCTGGGGTTCCTTTTTCCATGTCATGTCATCCAACATAGCAGCGGCGGCCTGAGGGCTTCGCCGCCTGGAAGGCCTGTTCCGGGCCAGGGCCGGTGGATAGCATGAGCAGGTCTGATCCGATCCGTCCGTTTCACGAAAGGCCCTGGAGGACCCCTTGAACGCCGAACCCAGGCCTCTCGTCATCACCGGTTCTGACGGATTTCTGGCCTCCCGCCTCACCCGGCATTTGGCGGGGCGCTTTTCCGTGGTGGGCCTGGGCCGCCGCGATCTGGACATCACTTCGGAAGCGGAGGTCAGGAGCAAGCTGGAAGCGCTGCGGCCAGGCCTGGTGATCCACGCCGCGGCGGTTTCGGACACGGGGGCCTGTGAGCGGGATCCGGCGGGAACCCGCCTCGTGAATGTCGAGGGGTCCCGCCACGTGGCCAGGGCCTGCGGCGCGCTCGGCGCCAGGCTGATCCACCTGAGTTCGGACCAGGTGTTCAACGGCAATCCGGAATTCGGCGCCTACCCCGAGGACCGCGAGCCCTTGCCCAATACGGCCTACGGCCGCCAGAAGCGGGAGGCGGAGGCGGCGGTGCTGGCATCGGCTCCAGACGCTGTGGTGCTCCGCCTCACGTGGCTTTTCGACTGCCCTCAGCGGCTTCTGCGGACCAATGCCAACCTGGTCTGGAACGTGCTCCAGGCCGCGCTCCGGAACCGGCCGCTGACCTTGCCCACCCGGGAATACCGGGGGCTGACCTATGTGCACGATCTGGTGGAGCGCTTCGAGGCCCTGCTCGAACTGCCCGGCGGCGTCTACCACGCGGGCAGCGGGAATGACCTTTCCACCTACGAGGCGGGAGCCCTCGTCCTGGAGGAGGCGGGGCTGGGCCACCGGATTCCGGAAGTGCTGGCGAGGGACGACGAGCGTTTCCGGGAAGCGCCGCGTGACCTGCGGATCTCCAGCGAACGGCTGGCCTTCCCCACGGCCGCCGAAGGCATCCGCCGCTGCCTCCGGGAGCACCTGGGGCGGCTGTAGTCACGCATCTAAGTAGGGCACCTAAGTCAGGCGCTGGCGCAGCGCCGCGCAGGCCCTGGCGCGGTGGCTGAGGCTGTGCTTGATGTCGGCGGGCAGTTCGCCGAAGGTGCGATCGTGGCCGGCGGGAATGAAGATGGGATCGTAGCCGAAGCCGTCCTCGCCCCGGTGTTCCCGGGCCAGGCTGCCTTCCACCGAGCCGCTGACCGTAAAGGCTCCGCCGGTCCAGGGCAGGTAGGCCAGCACGCACACGAAGCGCGCGCCGCGGCCAGCGCCCTCGGGCAGCATGTCCAGCAGCCGTTGGTTCTTGCGGCGGTACTCGGACAGATCCGGCGCGAAGCGCGCGCTGAGCACGCCTGGGCCGCCCCATAGGGCATCCACGCAAAGGCCGGAATCGTCCGCCAGCACGCCGTCCACGGGCTCGGGGCCATGATCCCGCCACCAGGCGCGGGCGCCCTCGGCCTTCTGCAGGGCATTGTCCTGGAAGAAGGCACCGGTCTCGGGAAGCTCGGGCGCCTCCTTGGGCCAGAGCGCGAACTGGAAGTCCGGCAGCAGCTCCGAGAACTCGCGGAGCTTGCCGGCGTTGCGGGAGGCGAGCAGAACCTTCAGCATCCCACCACCTCGGTGTACCAGCTCCGCGCCCGTTCCGGCGTCATGGGGCCATGCACGAGGGCGCGGCCATCGGCGAAGAGGGTGATCTCATCCTCGCCTTCGCGGCCCTTGAGCATGAGGCCCGCCTGCTTCCAGGGGCTATGGGTGCGGGTTTCGAGGCGCTGCTTCAGGGCGGCGAGATCCAGCTTGCCGGGCGGGTTGACGCGGATCTGCACGCCCTCCAGGCCGCAGAGGGCGCTGGCCTTGAGGCTCCATCGGGCATCCAGGAATTCGGTGACCTTGCCGGTGCAGAAGCGGCAGCGGGACTTGGGGGACTTGAGGAACTGGCGTTCGTCGTTCCAGAAATCGAAACGGGCCAGGTCCCCGTGGGGGGGCTTGCCCGTGAGCACTTTGATGGCTTCCATGGCGGCCCAGCTGCCGATGATGCCTACGGTGGGGCCCAGCACGCCGGCGCTGTCGCAGGTGTCCACGTCGCCGCCCGCGGGAGGTTCCTCGATGAGGCAACGCAGACAGGGTGTATGGGGCGGGTTCAGGGGCCAGACAACGCCTTCACCGCCGATGGCGCCGGCGTAGATCCAGGGGGTTCCGGTCAGGATGGCCACGTCGTTGATGAGGAAGCGGGCCTCGAAGTTGTCGGTGCCGTCGCAGATGAGATCGAAGCCGGACAGCAGCTCCCGGGCGTTGCCGCTGGTGAGGTCGGCCACCACGGGTTTCAGCTCGATGCCCGAATGGGCCTCGGACAGCCGCTTGGCCGCGGCCTCGGCTTTCAGTTGCCCCAGATCCGCCTCGACATAGAGGATCTGCCTCTGGAGGTTGCTCAATTCCACGAAGTCGCGGTCGATGACGGTGAGGTGGCCCACGCCGGCGCGGGCCAGCCAGGAGGCCTGCACGGAGCCCGTGGCGCCCAGGCCCACGATGGCCACGCGCTTGCGCCGGAGGGCCGCATCGGCCTCGGTTCCCAGGAAAATGCGCTGTTTGGCGGTGCGGGCGGTCATGGAGTCTTCAGTCCTCGGTCCTCAGTCCTCGGTCTTCAGTCTAAAAGCAACGGCGCCCCACCGGGGCGCCGCACTGAAGATTGAAAACTGAGGGCTAGTTGCCGCCCTGGCCGGCTTCGGCCATGGCCTTCTCGTACTCGGCCTGGAGGCGGCTGGCGTCGGAGATAGCGAACTTGTAGACGTACTCGAAGCGGTCGGCGCCCTTGGTGAGGGCGATGATCACTTCATAGACGCCTTCGGCGGTCACTTCGAAGGGGCTGGCGATGACGTTGAAGGTGCCTTCCTTGGCGCCGTCGGGGATCTGCACGTCGCTGTCGCGGATCACGTCCTTGCGGTCGCCGGTGGGGCTGACGATGGAGAAGCCGAACTTGAACTGGCCGTCCATGCGGGAGAAGCGTGTGTAGAAACACACCTTGGGCAGGGTGAAGGGCACCTGGGGCACCACGATGTGATGGTCGTACAGGCCCATCAGCGAGGTCTTGCCGCCCATTTCCTGCCGGATGTCATCGCAGAGGAGCGTGAATTCGTGCTTGGGGGCCTTGATCTGGACTTCTTGCATGGGGGCTCCAAAAAGAGGGGGCATCCTTGGGTGAAGGGTAAGTTTACCCTTGAAGTGCGCCCCTTCCAACCACGGGTTGGCCGGAGCACTCTGGAGTCCGCATGCGGCATTGGTTCTGGATCTTGTTGATCACCTTGGGCCTGCAGGCCCAAGACGCCCGGATTCAGATCCTTGGGACCACGGACATGCACGGGCGCGTCCTGGACGAGGACACCTTCAGCCTGCAGCCCGCGAACCAGGGCTGGGCAAAGGTCACAACCCTGATCCGCCGCCAGAAGGCGCTGAACCCCAACACCATTCTGGTGGACTGCGGCGACACGCTGCAGGGGGAGCCCATCAACTACGTGCGCAACGCGCTGCGGCGGGACCTGCCGGAGCCCAGCGTGGCCATCATGAACGCCCTGGGCTATTCCGCCATGGCCGTGGGCAACCACGATTTCGATTTCGGCGGCGAAGTGCTGCGCGAGGCTGAAAAACAGGCGGCCTTCCCATTCCTTTCCGCCAACACGGCCGACGCCAAGGGGCGGCCCGCCTTCGGCACCCACACCCTGGTCACGGTGGCCGGGGTGCGCATCGCCCTGGTGGGCTTCACCACCCCCTGCGTTCCCGCGATGACCGAACCGGGCAACTACGCGGGGCTGGCTTTCCAGGACATCGTGGAGAGCGCGAAGGCGCTGATCCCCCGGCTACGTGAAAAAGAGAAGGCTGATCTGGTGGTCGTGCTCATGCATTCCGGGCTGGGAGCCTTGACGGGCCGCGCGGGCGACGAGAACGCTGCCCTTCGGCTGGCGGACCAGGTGCCGGGCATCGACGCCATCTTCACGGGCCACACCCACCAGGCCATCCAGACCGACTACAAGGGCATCCCCATCTTCCAGGCGCAGTGTTTCGGGCGGGCCTTGGCCGTGCTGGAGCTGGACCTGCATCAGGAGAAAGGGCGCTGGCGCGTGGTCGCCAGCACGGGACGGCTCCTGCGGCCGGAGGAGTCCACCGCCTCCGATGCGGAGGTGCTGAAGCTCACGGCGGACCTGCGCGCCGTCACAGACCAGTACCTCGACACGGCCGCCACCAACCTCCTGGTGGATCTCGACAGCCGCTGGTCGCGCATGGAAGACACGGCGCTCATGCAGCTCATCCACCAGGTGCAGCGGCAGGCCACGGGCGCCCAGTTGTCCGCCGCGGCCGCGCCAGGCACCAAGATCTTCATCCCCAAGGGCCCCACCAGCGTGCGGCAGTTCTACGCGCTGGCCCCCTACGAAAGCCAGGTGGCGAAGATCCGCATCAACGGCGACCAGCTGAAGCGCTATCTGGAACACGGCGCGCGGCACTATGCGCGCAGCTGGGAGCCGGAACTGTACAACCGGGACGTGCCCTTCTACAACTACGACATGGTGGACGGGGTGTCCTACGCCCTGGACCTGGGCAAGCCCGTGGGCAGCCGCATCGTGAACCTCAGCTTCCAGGGGCAGCCCGTGAAGCCCGAGCAGACGTTCACCCTGGCCCTCAGCACCTATCGCCTTCGCGGCGGCGGCGGCTACATGGCGGCCATCGGTTTCGCCGGCCCGCCGGAATCCATCACGAAGGCCTCGCAGCGGAACCTGCTCCTGGACTGGGTGCTGAACCGTTCCAGCCTCAACCCCGCTCCGACCCACACCTGGCGGACCATTCCCTACCTCGACCGGGAGCGGGTGTTGAACCTCGCTCGCTGAGGGGCCCGGCTACTTGATTTTCACCAGCATCAGGCCGCCCTTGGGGCTGGAGAAAATGGCATCGGTATCCAGCACGCCCACGAGGAGGTGCCCCTCGTCCAGGCCCGTGGGCAGAAATTCCAGGCGGGATTGGGGGAGGTCGATGCGGGCGAGGGCGAGGCCCTGCAGATCGGCCCTGAGGGCGGCGGGGATCTGGGAGGCCTTCACCGCCGCGAAGACCACGCTCTTGCCTGGCCAGATGGCCAGGGAGCCGCGCTCGATGGCCACGCCCTCCAAAGCCGGAGCGGCCTGCCCGCTGGCGAGCCGAAGGTTTGTTTCCGTGAGCTTCCGGCCCGTGTTGCCGTCGATGATGGAGAGGTTCAGCGAGCTGCCGTCTGCCATCAGAAGGTTGCCGGAATCCTCCACCACCGTGGTCCGCCGGTACTGGCCGCTGGGGTTGTCTTCGCGGTTGGGCTTGGTTCCGAAGAACCACAGCACGGAGCCCTTGTAGTCCCGCTTCTCCAGGTAGGGTTCGCGGGTGCGGAAGGAGATGGTGAATCCCTTGGCGTCCCAGCTGATGTCGCCAGCCTCGGCGGGCAGTTTGACGTTCGTGGTGACGCGTCCCGTGCGGTCGATCTGGGAGAGCGTGGTGCCGTGGGCGACCCAGGCGCTGTTCCGGGGATCCATCACCCAACGGTCGGGCGGGTCCTCCAGCTTGCCGAGCGGGACGCTCCCCAGGACGCCGCCATCCCGCATCCAGGTGAAGAGGGATCTTGAGCCCGGATCGAAGAAGGTGAAGGAATCATCCTTGTCCTGCTTGGCCCATCCATGGGCCTTGCTCGCAGCATCCCAGGACTGGGCGGCCAGGACCGCGGCCGAGCAGCAGACCAGGGCCGTAAGCAGGGTTGAGCGGATGCGGCCGTTCCTCACGAAATGTCCTCGGGAAGTGATTTACCAAATGGGGGGGTACCCAACCATAGGAAATCCCGGGAAGGTTCGCAAGTTTTTTACTTAGATTTGCTTGGCAAAGTCCCGAAGACGTTGCAACAGGATTGCGGGGCTGAGTCTTTCTTCTTCCAGCAGCCGCTTGGGGTCGCCATGGTGGACCAAATGGTCCGGTACGGCGCAACGGAGCAGGGGCTTGAGGATGCCCGCGTCAGCCAGGGATTCGGCCACCGCCCCGCTGAACCCACCGGGGTCGCAGCCCTCTTCCAGGGTGACCACGCCCTTGCAGCGCCTGGCCCAGGGATGGATGAGGGCTTCATCCAGGGGTTTCACGAAACGGGCATTGATGACGGTGCAAGAGATGCCTTCTTCCGCCAGGGATTCAGCCAGGGCCCGGGCCGGGGCCACCATGGCGCCCAGGGCGCAGAGCAGCAGGTCCTCGCCTTCGCGCAGCAGCTCGCCCTTCCCGATGGGCAGGGCCGTGATGGGCCCGTCGAGGGGCACGCCCAGGCCGTTGCCGCGGGGGTAGCGCAGGGCCGCCGGATGCCCGCAGTAGACCGCGGTCATGAGCATCTGGCGCAGCTCGTTCTCGTCCTTGGGGGCCATCAGCAGGATGTTGGGCAGGCAGCGCAGGTAGGCGAGATCGTAGAGGCCGTGGTGCGTGGGGCCGTCCGCGCCGACGATGCCCGCGCGATCCAGGGCGAAGGTCACGGGCAGGTCCTGGATGCACACATCGTGGGCCACCTGGTCGAAGCCGCGCTGGAGGAAGGTGCTGTAGATGGCGCAGACGGGCCGCATGCCCTGGGCCGCGAGGCCCGCGGCGAAGGTGACGGCATGCTGCTCGGCGATGCCCACGTCGAAGCAGCGGTCGGGGAAGGCCTTCTGGAAGATGTTCATGCCGGTGCCGTCGAGCATGGCCGCTGTGATGCCCACGATCTTGGCGTCGGTCTTGGCCAGCTCGACGAGGCTTTTGCCGAACACACTGGTGTAGCTGGGCGGCGCGGGCCTGTTGGGATCCGCGGTGGCCTTGATGATCTCGCCGGCTTCGGCGTCGAAGGCGGTGACGCCGTGCCACTTCAGGGGATCCTGCACCGCGGGCTCGTAGCCATAGCCCTTCTTGGTCTGCACGTGCAGCAGCACGGGGCCGTCTTTCATCTTTTCCTTGGCCTCGGCCAGGGCCTTGGAGGTGGCGTTCACGTCGTGCCCGTTGACGGGGCCCATGTAGCGGAAGCCCAGATCCTCGAAAAGCAGGCCTGGCACCATGAGGCGCTTGAAGCTCTCCTCGCTCCACTTGGCCGCCTTGGCCACGCCCTTGCTGAGGCCTTCGAGCGGGATGGCCTTGATGGCGTGCTCGATGCGGTCGCGCCAGCGGTGGTAGTACTGCCCCGACATGATCTGGTTCAGGTAGCCCTGCAGCGATCCCACGTTGGGGTTGATGCTCATGTCGTTGTCGTTGAGGATCACCAGGAAATTCTTGGTCTCCAGGTAGCCCGCCTGGTTGAGGCCCTCGAAGGCCATGCCAGCGGTCATGGAGCCGTCGCCGATGACGGCGATGCAAGTGTGATCCTGCTTCTGGAGGTCCCGGGCCTTGGCCATGCCCAGGGCCGCGGAAATGCTGGTGCTGGCGTGCCCGGCGCCGAAGTGGTCGTAGGGGCTTTCATCGCGCTTGAGGAAGCCGGAGAGCCCGTGGTGCTGGCGGAGGGTGGGGAAGCGGTCCTTGCGGCCCGTGAGGATCTTGTGGGGGTAGGACTGGTGGCCCACATCCCACACGATGCGATCCTGCAGGAAATCGAAGTGGTGGAAGAGGGCCACCGTGAGTTCCACAGTGCCCAGGTTGGAACTGAAGTGCCCGCCGGTCTCCGAGACCGAGGCGATGAGGAAGGCCCGGACTTCGCGGGCCAGCTGCTCCAGCTGCGATGGCGTGAAGTGGCGCACCTGCTGGGGAGCCGCCAGGGAGTCGAGCAGGGGGTAGGGGCTGTCGGAGGCCGTCACGCGGAATCCTACGTGGCCCGCTGGGCCAGGTACCGCGCCCAGGCCGCCAAGGAATTCCGGTTGGGAAGGGATGCTAGATGACATAGGGCAGTCTCGGTGGCTTCACTCAGGGCTTTTCGGGCGCCTTCCAGACCCAGGAGGGAAGGGTAGGTGATCTTACCTCTGCCTGCATCTTTTCCGGCGCGTTTGCCCAGCTCGGCATCGGTGGCGGTGGCATCCAGGATGTCGTCCTGGATCTGGAAGGCCAGGCCGATGGCCTCTCCGTAGGCCCGCAGGGAGGCTCGCTCCGAAGGGGATGCGCCGCCCAGGACCGCGCCCATTTCCAGGGAGGTCCGCAGCAGGGCGCCGGTTTTCAGGCGGTGGATGAGCTGGAGGTGCGCCAGATCGTAGGCGGACCGTGTTTCCCCTTCCAGGTCGAGGGCCTGGCCTCCGGCCATGCCGCGCCAGCCGGCGCCTTCGGCCAGGAGGGCCAGGCCCTCCACGCAACGGTCCGGAGCCAGGCCCGACCGGGCCAGCACGCCGAAGGCCTCGGTGAGCAGCCCGTCTCCGGCCAGGATGGCGTGGCCTTCGCCGAACACCTTGTGGTTGGTGGGCCGGCCCCGCCGCAGGTCGTCGTCATCCATGGCGGGCAGATCGTCGTGGATGAGCGAATAGGTGTGGATGTATTCCAGGGCGAGGGCGCCTGGCAAGGCCATGGCCGCGGTGCCGCCCACGGCTTCGGAGGCCAGCAGGCACAGCGCGGGCCGCACCCGCTTGCCGCCGGCCTCCAGGCTGTAGCGCATGGCTTCGCCCAGCCGCTGGGCTTCGCCATGGCGGAAGGGCTCCAGCAGGGCCGCATCCAGGAGGGGGATCAGGCGATCCAGGTCCGCTTTGACCTGTGTGGTGGAGTCGCTCATCTGCTGCCCTTAGCGTCGTCCAAGGGCTCGGCTCGGTATTCGCCGCCCAGACCGGCTTTGAGCACCTCCACCCGACGCTGGGCTTCGGCCAATTGCTTCTGAAGGGCCTGGCTCAACTGCACGCCCTCCTCAAAGCGGGCCAAGGCCTCCTCCAGGCTGAGGTTGCCGGATTCGAGTTGCTGAACCAGCGACTCCAGCCGGTCGAGGCCGTCATCGAAGGAAGGTTGGGCGCTCATGGGACATCCAAGGGAAGGGGCCAAGGGAAGGGGCCCCGCGAAGGGGCCCCGCTCAGTCTAAGGGAAAGCGGCTGCCGGCGCTTGCCCTTCAGTGCTTGCCTTTCATCGCGCCCCTCATCTCCTTGCCGCCGTCCTTCATGGTGTAATCCGAGGGCAGGGCCCAGGTGGACTCGGGGATGGGTGAAGTGGACACGGCGGTCGCCTCGGTGGTCACGTCCATGCCCATGAGGCCGCTGATGTGGGTGCGGAGGGGCACGCCCTTGAGGCGGGCGGTCTCTTCATAGATACGCTTGAACAGGGTTCCGGCCTGTCCCGGCATGCGGTTGAGCATGCTCATGGCCTTGGCGTAGTCCTTGACGGGCACCTGGAGGGAGGGGTCGATGCTCATCTCTTCCACCATCTTGCCCAGGGTGATGCGCACCTTCTTGCAGGGGCGGCCGATGACCGTATCCGCTCCCAGCTGCTCGACCTTCACATCGCTGACATCGCCGAACATCATCTTCGTCACCATTTCGGGCATGCCGGCCATCTGGTCTTCCATGGCCTGCATGGCCTCCTGCATGTCCTTGAACGTGAGCTTCGTGATGACCTTCTTGCCATGGTCGATGTTGTAGATGACCTCCTGGCCGTAATCGACGAAGCTGTCGACCTTGGTGCCTGCGTGGTTCACACGCATCTTGGCCGCGCTGAAGTACTGCACCTGGGTGCTGTCCTTGGCGAAGGCCCCCTTGCCCGTCACCTGGCTGGTGATGGTGAGATCCCCGGCGAAAAGGGCAGGCACAGAAAGGAGTGCCATAAAAGTCAATGACAGTAAGAATCGCATAGGATTTCTCCGTGATGGTCGCCCATGAGCATACGCCTCCGGGGGGCACTTTGGGATACCTTCAATTCGTTGGGGGGAGCGATGGCCCGGGTTCTGGTGGTGGATGACAGCAAGGAGACCTGCGAGTTCCTGGAGGAGCTCCTGGGCAGCATGGGGCTGGATGTGGCCAAGGCCACCCATCCGGACAAAGCCATCGATCTGCTTCACAAGGAGGCTTTTGACCTGCTGCTGTCAGACATCAACCTGGAGGCGAAGAAGGACGGACTGGACCTGCTGCGGGAAGCCAAGCCCCTGGGCGTGGACACCATTCTGCTGTCCGGCTTCGGCACTCTGGAGACGGCCATCGAGGCGGTGCGGGAAGGCGCCTTCGACTTCCTGAGCAAGCCCTGGAACAACGAGGAGCTGAAGGCCCTGGTGACGCGGGCCCTGGCCCGGCGCCAATCCGCAGGACATGGCGCGGTCCAGTGCGCCTCGCCCAAAGCGAAGCGGAGCCTGATGATCGGCTCCAGCCCGAAGATGATGGCGGTCTACAAGACCATCGCCAGCCTGCAGAACAGCCGCGCCACGGTGCTCATCACCGGGGAGAGCGGCACGGGCAAAGAACTGGTGGCCCGCAGCATCCATCTCTCCAGCGACCGCCGCGACCGGGCCTTCGTGGCCGTGAACTGCGGCGCCCTCACGGAGACCCTGCTGGAATCGGAGCTCTTCGGACACGTGAAGGGCTCCTTCACCGGGGCCATCGGCGAGAAACCGGGCCTGTTCGAGGAGGCCTCCGGCGGCACCATCTTCCTCGACGAGATCGGCGAGACCAGCCCGAGCTTCCAGGTGCGTCTGTTGAGGGTGCTCCAGGAGCAGGAAATCCGCCGGGTGGGCGGCAACAAGACCATCAAGGTGGATTCCCGCGTCATTGCCGCCACGAACCGGGACCTGCAGGTGATGGTCAAGGCCGGCAGCTTCCGGGAGGACCTCTACTACCGCCTGGGCGTGGTGGAGCTGGCTGTTCCCTCCCTGCGGGACCGCCGCGAGGATATCCCCGCGCTGCTGGATCACTTCCTTTCCGAGTTCGGGCAGAAGGATGGCCAAAGCTACCAGTTGCACCCGGAAGCGCGGCGGGTGCTCGAAGCCTACTCCTGGCCGGGCAATGTCCGCGAGCTGAGCAATGTGGTGGAGAACCTGACCCAGCTCAGCCGGGGCAGGGAGATCATCGTGGACGACCTGCCGGCCAAAATCCAGGCGGACGTGCTCAAAAAAGCCCTGCGGCGCCCCGAGGCCGGCGAGGACCTTCCAGCGCTGATTGAGGATTGGCCCTCGCTGGACGAGCTGGAGCGCCGTTATATCCAGGTTCTGATTGGCCGCCACAAGGAAAAACAGCGCATCGCGGAAATCCTCGGCGTGGACCGCACCACCCTGTACCGCAAGCTCAAGCGCTACGGCTTCCATGAGGGCGATTAAGGGATACGCGGGGCAGGATTCGTCGCAGGCTGCCACAAGTTGCAGAACGCAACGCTAATCCCGGGATTAACTTAAAGATAAGATCTTTATATTTAGTGTTTAATGTTTTGGCCCAAAGCCTGCATCCTGCCTTGCACTTCCGGCCGTGCCGGATCACCCCAGGGAGAACCCCATGAAGAAGCTTGCTGCGCTGCTTGTCGCTGCCGCTCTGATCAGCCCCGTCTTCGCCGAAGAGACGAAGAAACCCGAGGCGCCCAAGGTCGAGAAGAAGGCTGATAAGAAGGCTGAGAAGAAGGCCGAGCCCAAGAAGGAAGCCAAGAAGGAAGAGAAGAAGGCTCTGACCGCCGACGAGAAGAAGGCCGAGCCCAAGAAGGACGAGAAGAAGGCCGAGAAGAAGGCCGAGCCCAAGAAGGAAGAGAAGAAGGCCCTGACCGCCGACGAGAAGAAGGCTGAGCCCAAGAAGGAAGAGAAGAAGGCTGAGAAGAAGGCCGAAAAGAAGGCCGAGCCCAAGAAGGAAGCCAAGAAGGAAGAGAAGAAGGCTCTGACCGCCGACGAGAAGAAGGCCGAGCCCAAGAAGGAAGCCAAGAAGGCTGAGAAGAAGGCCGAGAAGAAGGCCGAGCCCAAGAAGGAAGAGAAGAAGGCCCTGACCGCCGAAGAGAAGAAGGCCGAAGCCGCCCCCAAGGCCGAGAAGAAGGCCAAGAAGGCGAAGAAGGCTGCCAAGGCTGAGAAGGCCGAAGCCAAGAAGGAAGAGAAGAAGGCCCTGACCGCCGAAGAGAAGAAGGCCGA
>JACPYP010000029.1 GCA_016195985.1 Acidobacteriota bacterium
ACCAGCGAGTGGGATCGCGGAGGCGCCACTTGATGTGGCGCCGGAGCGAGATCGGCGGCTGGCGCAGCCAGACGCAGTTCGAGCCCAGCGTTAAATGGGTCGGCGCCCATCCCGCGCCCAGCTGGGCTCGGACCAGCGAGTGGGATCGCGGAGGCGCCACTTGATGTGGCGCCGGAGCGAGATCGGCGGCTGGCGCAGCCAGACGCAGTTCGAGCCCAGCGTTAAATGGGTCGGCGCCAATCCCGCGCCCGGCTGGGCTCGGACCAGCGAGTGGGATCGCGGAGGCGCCACTGATGTGGCGCCGGAGCGAGACCGGCGGCTGGCGCAGCCAGACGCAGTTCGAGTCCAGCGTCAAACGGGTCGGCGCCACCCACGCGCCCGGCTGGGCTCGGACCAGCGAGCCAGACGCCCCACGCCCCCACCGCCTCTCCCAACCAAACCCCGCACCCCCCTGTACCTTAAATCTCCAACCCACCCCCACGCCCCACACCCCAAATTCCACGCAAATCCCAAGTGCCAAGTCCTGCTTTGACCGGCTAGAATCGTCTCCCCATGCCCACAAATGCCCCTTTCCGAATCATGCCGGAGCTGGCCCGCTTCATCACGAGCGGCATCTCGATCAACACTGGCTCGGGCAGCCCCGAGGGCCTTCCCAGCCAGTGCCGGGCCTTCGGCTGCCGCGTGAACGCCGACGGCAGCCTCACCGTCTTCCTGGCCGCGCCTCAGGCCGCCGCGCTGCTCCGGGATGTGGGCGCGTCCAGGGCCCTGGCCGTGGTGTTCAGCAATCCGCCCACCCACCGGACCATCCAGTTCAAGGGGCGGGACGCGCGGGTGGAGCCCCTGGAGGCTGACGATCCGGAGCGGGTGGCCGCCTACCGCGACGCCTTCGTCCGCTGCCTCCTGCCCCTGGGCTTCACCGAGGCCACGGTGAGGGCCCTTCTGGACTGCCCTGACCGCGACCTGGTGGCTTTGACGTTCACGCCGGAAGCGGCTTTCAATCAGACCCCCGGGGCCCAGGCCGGCGAGCCTTTGACGGCGGAGGTCCGATGATCCCCATCCGCGCGCTCCGGGACTGCCTGGACGGCGCCATCCCGGGGGTGGTGTCCACCTGGGGGCCGGACGGCATGCCCAACGTGGCCTACATGTCCCAGGGCCACTACCTGGACCGGCGGCACCTGGCCCTGTCCTACCAGTTCTTCAACCGCACCCGCCAGAACATCCTCGCCAATCCCCGGGTTCTCCTGGGCCTCATCCACCCCCAGACGGCCCAGCAGTACCGCGTCCACCTGACCTACCAGCGCACGGAAACCGAAGGGCCCGTCTTCGAGGCCATGAAGGCGAAGCTGGCGGGCATCGCTTCCCACACGGGCATGAGCGAGGTGTTCCGCCTGCGGGGCTCGGACATCTACCGCATCGAACGGGTGGAAGGGGTTCCCGGCACGGCCCTGCCCATGCCGGAACCCGCCGTGGACACCCTTTCGGCCCTGCGCGCCTGCATGGCGAGGCTACCCCTCAGCCCCGACGCCGAATCCCTGCTGGATGCCCTGCTGGACGGGCTGCTCGATCACTTCGCCATCGAGCAGGCCCTGGTCATGATGCTGGATCCGGTGAGGGCGAGGCTCTACACCGTGGCCAGCCGTGGCTACGCCACCTCGGGCGTGGGCTCGGAAATCCCCGTGGGCCATGGCGTGATCGGCGTGGCGGCCCGGGAGGGGGTGCCCATCCGCATTTCCCACATGACCTCCGAGTACGCCTACGGGCTGGCCATGCGGGAAGGCGCCGAGCGCCAGGGCCTGGGCGCCCTGCTGGAAACCGAGATCCCTTTTCCGGGACTCCCGGCCCCGGGCAGCCAACTGGCGGTGCCCATCCCGGGAGTGCGCGAGCCCCTGGGGGTGCTGTTCGTGGAAAGCCCCACGGAGATGCGGTTTTTCCACGCCGATGAAGATGCCCTGGCGGCCCTGGCGATCCAGGTGGGGGCCCTGTTCCGCCTCTTCCTCGCGGAACTGGAGCTGGGCGAGGAGCCCCCGGCCGCGATGGAGGGCCACCCTCCGCCCAGCGGCGCTCTGATGCAGATCCGGCACTACGCCGCCAACGACAGCATCTTCCTCGGCGATGACTACCTCATCAAGGGCGTGGCCGGCAACATCCTCTGGACCCTGCTTCAGGACCACCACACCCAGGGGCGGGTCCACTTCAGCAACCGCGAGCTCCGCGCCGATCCCCGGGTGCGCCTGCCGGATCAGAGCGACAACCTGGAAGCGCGGCTGGTGCTCCTCCATCGGCGCCTGGCGGAGCGGCAGGCCTGCGTCCAGCTGGAGAAGACCGGCCGGGGACGCTTCCGCCTGGCCGTGGACCGGCCCCTGGAGCTGGTGGACGTGGAGGGGGCGGGGATCTGAGGCCTCCGGCTCGGATCCCGTGTCCCGATAACCCGCGGGCCCGGGTTCATCCGGGGGCGCAGGGAGTCTTTGGGATCTTCGTGGAGATCCTTTCAAATCACCCAGGGCCCCACGACACGTTTTTCTTAAAACCTTCTTAAAGGCTTGCTAATTCTTTCTTAAGGGTGGAAAAAACAAATAAACCTTCGCGTTTTGGTGCGATAACCCCTCATCGGGATCCGAACCCCCCCGACCCCTGATGAGGTGAATCATGTCCCTGTCCCTGACCCTGACCCTGTCCCTGGCCCGGCCCTTCCTCCTGAGCCTGCTCGGTCTCAGCCTGGTCCAAGCCGGCACCCCAGGCCAGTCCGTCATCCAGCGCGGAGCCTACCTGGTGCAGGTGGGCGGCTGCAACGACTGCCACACGCCCCTGAAGATGGGCCCCAAGGGCCCCGAACCGGACATGGCCCGCATGCTGTCCGGCCACCCCGAGGCCCTGAAGATGCCCCCCGCGCCGCAGCTGCCGGAGGGCCCCTGGATGATCTCCATGGCCGCCACCGCCACGGCCTTCGCGGGCCCCTGGGGCGTGAGCCACGCCGCCAACCTCACCCCGGACAAGGAGACCGGCCTGGGCGGCTGGACCGAGGCGCAGTTCCTCCAGATGGTGCGCAGCGGCCGGCACCTGGGCCAGGGGCGCCCCGTCCTGCCCCCCATGCCGGTCCAGAACCTGCGCGCGGCCACCGAGGCGGACCTGAAGGCCATCTTCGCCTACCTGAAGAGCGTTCCCGCCATCTCCAACCGCGTGCCCGCCGCCGTCGAGCCCGTCGCCGCCCACTGATTCCGGATCTGCCATGCGCGCCCTCCTCGCCGCGGCCGCGGCGGCCCTCGGCCTGACCTCCCTGGCCGCCCACGCCGTCCATGCCGCCACCCCCGGGGCCCCCCGCCTCCTGTCCCAGACCGGCCTCTACGCCAGTCCGGGCCGGGTCGACGCCCGGCACCTGGCCTACGCGCCCCAGTACCCCCTGTGGACCGACGGCGCCGCCAAGTCCCGCTGGCTGCACCTGCCCGCGGGCGCGACCGCCGCATCCATCGCATCCATCGACGGCCGCGACGAGGATGCCTGGGTCTTCCCCGTGGGCACCAAGGCCTGGAAGGAATTCCGGTTCCAGGGACGCAAGGTCGAGACCCGGCTGCTCTGGAAGACGGGGCCGTCCTCCTGGATCTTCGCCAGCTACGCCTGGAACGAGGCCCAGACGGACGCCGTGCTGGTGCCTGAATCCGGGGCGGCCGAGGCCGCCGAGGTCGCTCCTGGCCGGGGCCACAGCATCCCCTCCCGCACGGATTGCCGCACCTGCCATGGCGAGGGGAGGCAGACCGAACTCCTGGGCTTCAACGCCCTGCAGCTGTCGCCGGACCGGGATCCCGGGGCCCTCCACGGAGAACCCTGGCGGCCCGGCATGACCGGCCTGGGCGACCTGGTGGCCCGGGGCCTCCTCCGCGGGGCCCGCCGCGACCTCCTCACCCGCCCGCCCCGCATCCAGGCGGAGCAGCCCACCACCCGCTCCGCCCTGGGCTACCTGGCCGCCAACTGCGCCTCCTGCCACCGCGGCGACCGCCCCCTTCCGGGCCTCGATCTGGATTTCCGCCACACCTCCCGCATCGCCCGCGAAGCCGATGAACCGGGGCTCCGCACCACGCTCGGACGGCCCAGCCTCTTCCAGCCTCCAGGCCTCTCCTCGAGCCTGCGCCTGGCGCCGGGCCAGCCGGATCGCAGCGCCCTTCTGCAACGCATGGCCTCCCGCCGCCCCGCCTCGCAGATGCCGCCCCTGGGATCGGCCCTGGTGGACGAAGCGGCCGTGACGCACCTCCGCCAATGGATCGCCGCCCTGCCCATGACCCCTTCCCACTGACCTCCTTCCTCCATCCCCCGAGGTTCCCCATGTCCCCTGCCATGTCCTCCGCCAGTCCCGCCCCCTCCCGTCTCGACCTGCTCGCCGCCATGCTGCGCATCCGCGCCTATGAAGAACGGATCGTGGCCTTTCACGACGAAGGCCCCTTTCCCCATGTGTGCACCTCCGTGGGCCAGGAGGCCGCCGCCGTGGGCGTGGTGTCCGCCCTGCGGCCGGACGACCAGATCCTCACCAACCATCGCAGCGCGGGGCACCTGCTGGCCCGGGGCGCGGATCCCGGGCGCCTCCTGGCCGAAGTCATGGGCCGCAGCACGGGCTACTGCAAAGGCAAGAGCGGCACGCTGCACATCTCCGCCAAGGAGCTGGGCGTGATCCTCACCTCCACCATCGTCGGGGGGGAGCTTTCCCTGGCCCCGGGCGTGGCCCTGTCCCGCAGCATGCTGGGCGGCGAAGGCATCGTGGTGTGCTTCTTCGGCGACGGCGCGGCCTGCGAAGGCATCTTCCACGAGTCGCTGAACCTGGCCTCGGTCTGGAACCTGCCCGTGCTCTACGTCTGCGAGAACAACCAGTGGCAGGCCTTCGTGCACCGCAAGGAGACCATGACCGGCGACCACGTGGGCCCCTGGGCCGCGGCCTATGGCATGGACCACCTCACGGTGGACGGCAACGACGTGGAGGCCGTGCTGGAAGCGGCCACCTGCGCCGCGGCGCAGGTGCGCCAGACCCGCCGCCCCTTCCTGCTGGAGGCCTCGACCTACCGCCAGCGCGGACACATGGAGCCCCACGACCAGTCCTACGTGGACCCGGCGGAAATCGAAGCCTGGCTGGCCAAGGATCCCATCGACCGGCTGTCCGCCCGGCTGCTCGACGCGGGGGAACTGACGCCCCAAGGCCTGGAGGCGCTCAGGCTCCAGGCGCGGGAAGCCATGAACGCCGCCGCCGCCTTCGCCCAGGCCTCGCCCTTTCCCGATCCTTCCGAACTCACCACCGACGTCTACGCCTGAGGAGCCCCCATGTCTTTGATGAACGCCCATGAAGCCCTCGGCCAGGCCCTGGCCGAAGAAATGCAGCGCGACAGCCGCGTCCTGATGTTCGGCGAAGGCGTCGCCACCAAGCGCAAGGACCTGCTGGAGGCCTTCGGACCCCAGCGGGTACGCAACACGCCCCTCGCCGAAGGCATCATCGCGGGCACCGCCGCGGGCGCGGCGGCCACCGGCCTGCGCCCCGTCGCCGACCTGCTCTTCGCCCCCTTCCTCTGCTTCGCCATGGACGGGATCGTGAACAGCGCGGGCAAGCTGCGCTACATGTCCGGCGGCCAGTTCGAGTTCCCCATGGTGATCCTCGCCATGACCGGAGGCGGCTGGACCGTGGGCGCCCAGCACAACCACAACATCGAAGCCTGGTTCGTCCACAGCCCCGGCCTGAAGGTCGTGATGCCCTCCACCCCCGCGGATTTCAAGGGCCTCATGAAGGCCGCCATCCGGGACGACAACCCCGTGTTGTTCTTCATGGACATGGCCCTGGGCTTCGAGCCCGGCGAAGTCCCGGAAGGCGAGTGGATCGTCCCCCTGGGCCAGGCCGCCATCCGCCGCGAAGGCACGGACCTGACCCTGATCTCCTACGCCAAGACGGTCCACACCTGCCTGGCCGCCGCCGACGCCCTGGCCGGACAGGGTCTCTCCGCCGAGGTCATCGATCTGCGCACCCTGAAACCCCTCGACGAGGCGACCCTGCTGGCCTCGGTGCGCAAGACCGGGCGGGCCATCGTGGTCCACGAGGCCGGGGCCCTCTGCGGCGTGGGAGCCGAGGTCGCCGCGCTCCTTTCCGAAAAGGCCTTCGACGCCCTCAAGGCGCCCCTGGTCCGCATCACGGGCCCGGACGCGCCCGCCCCGTCCAGCTACGCGCTGGAACAGGCCTTCATGCCCCAGCCCGCCGCCATCGCGCAGGCCGGCCTGGACCTGGTCCAGCGCGATGCCCTCGTGGGCCGTTAACCCTCCCATCTGAGGTCCGTCATGTCATCCGCCAAGCTCCTCCCCTGCCTCTTGCTTGTCCTCGCGGGCCTCGCCTGCGGCGGAGGGCCTTCCGGAAGCGGCCAGGCCCCAGCCGCAGTCCTGCTCAGCCCCCAGGCTTCCACCCTGAAGCCCGGCGGCCAGGTGGGCTTCAGGGTGGTGGATGATCAAGGCCATCCCTTGGCGGCGGCCTACAGCATCGTGGAACCCGGCGGCGGAAGCATCGATGCCGAGGGCCGCTACCAGGCCCCGCTGGCGGCCGGTACCTACCATGTGCAGGCCCGGGTCAGCACTGGGGTGGGCGCAGGCCTGGCCGAAGCCACCCTGCGGGTGGAGCCCTACCTCGGCGAACTCAAGGCCGCGCCCGATGCCCAATTCACCCGCTCCGAACACACGGCCAGCCTCCTGGGGGATGGCTCCGTGCTGGTATTCGGCGGCATGGAATCCAGCTTCGCCGAACGCTTCCTCCCAGACACAGGCGCCTTCGTCCCCGCGGGCGACAGCGGCCTCACCCGCTGGGCCCACACGGCCTCGGCCCTGCCCGACGGCAGCCTGCTCATCGCCGGTGGCCTGCACGGCAACCGCGCGCTGGCCGAATCCTCCCTTTACGCCGATGGATCCTTCGCACCCCTGCCTGCGGGCCTGGGCGCCGCCCGCCACGGGCACAGCGCGGCCACCCTCGCCGACGGGCGCGTGCTGCTGGCGGGAGGCCTTCCGGCCCCGGGCTCGGACGTGGCGGCCCTGGCCAGCAGCGAGCTGTACGATCCGGCGCAGCGCCACTTCGGCAGCACCGGAGAACTGAACCTGCCCAGGACCGGCCACACCGCCACCACCCTCCAGGACGGAAGCGTCCTCGTCGTCGGCGGCCGGGACAGCACCTGCCTCTTCAACTGCCCCCAATCCGTCTGGCGCACCGCGGAACGCTACGATCCGGCCAGCGGCACCTACGTCTGGGGTGGCGCCATGTCCCAGCGGCGCTTCGGCCACACCGCCACCCTCCTTCCTGATGGACGCCTCCTCGTCGCCGGAGGCACCTCGCCGGATCTCCAGGGCACGGACGTTTCATCCCTCGTCGAGATCTACGATCCCGCCACCAACCGCTTCACGGACGCGGGCCGCATGATCCGGCCCCGCAGCCGCCACACGGCCACCCTCCTGGGCGACGGCACGGTGCTGTTCGCGGGCGGGGAAACCTTCGGAGAGGGAACCCTCGCCAGCAACACCGTGGAAGCCTTCGACCCCCGCACGGGAGCCAGCCGCCTCTTCCAATCGGACCGGACCACGCGCTACCGCCACACGGCCACGCGGCTCCATTCCGGACAGGTGCTCCTGGTGGGCGGATCCGAGGGCGGGGGCGGCCTCAAGGCCGTGGAACGCTACAACTAGGCTCAGGCCTTCGCCTTCGGTCCGAAGGCCTGCTCCAGCAGCTTGCGCGCATCCACGCAGATGGAGCACAGGCAGACGGACCGGGACGCCGACTTCGCGTGCTCCATCATGTAGCGCCGCAACAGAGCCATCAGTTTGGCGTTCGGAATGGAATCCGGGGACACGGCAACTCCATGGGTAGGCGCATCAAGCCCTGGCCCATCCTTCATCCTGGCAGCAAGGCGGCAGCCTCTCACCTGCGAGTTCTCTCCGCATGAAGCGTTAAACATTTGCCGAAGCCATCTTTGGCGGGTTTCGCCCAGGGGCTTGAAGCGGGTTCCGGCCCCTTTCCACCGGGCGGGGCGGGCTGGGTTCAGCCCCACCCGATTGGGTCGGATTCCACCCGGAACGGCCGCCGGGGCTTGGGTCGGCGCGTTCTAAGGGCCATTCGATCAGCACAAGGACCGGCCTCCTTCCGTGGCACCTCGCTTGCCTTGGAACCGCAGACACCGGCCCAGCGCTCCCGGATCCCCCGGGTGGGGCGCCGCGCCGCCATCCACGAGGAGAGCCCATGGACACCATGAAAGTGCCCTGCTGCCCCGAACTGCTCCGGGACGACAACTGCGACGTGCTGGTCTTCACCCGCACCCTGAACTACCCCTTCCTCTACAAGCGCGAAGTGCGCCTGGCCATCCAGCTGGTGCTCACCTTCCGCCTGAAGCGCTGCACCCTGGGCCTGGTCCTGGGCGATCCGGTGTACTCCACCACCCTGCTGCCCGGCGAGAAGGTGCGGCTGGCCACCACGGACCGGCGCACTTCCTTCACCTACGACGCCAGCACCAAGCTCAGCTACCGCAGCGAGCAGATCTCCGAGGAGCAGTACTGGATGAACGCCTCCCAGTCCTACTTCTCGGATCTGGAGAATTCCCAGTCCGGCCACGACGTGTCCACGGACAAGGGCCACTGGGATTTCAGCGGAAGCGCCGGAGGCAGCGTGTCCCTGGTGCCCTGGGATCCCGGCGTGAGCGCCAGCTCCAAGGCCTCGGGCAACCACGATTCCAGCTCCACCTTGGACTACCTGCACCGCCAGAGCTCCAACATGCACGCGGCCGCCACCCAGGCCGTGCACGCCACCCACACGGCCCACGCCATCTCCATCGGCGAGGTGGCCACCCGCACGCACATCGAAGGCGAGTCGGAGGACCACTTCGAAGCCTCGTCCCGGGAATACTCCAACCCCAACGCCTGCCACGCCATCACGTACCTCTTCTACCGCATCAACAAGAAGCAGAAGGTGAGCTTCGAGCTGCTGAGCATCGACCGGCTCATCTCGTACCCGGGCCTGGCCAACAACCTGGCCGCGGCTCCCGCGGGCATCACCCCGGCCATGCGGGCCGATATCCTGAAGCAGCTGGACGCGGAGCTGCAGGCCGCGGGCATCCTCGGCGAAGACGGCCTTCCGGCGGCCGCCCTGAAGAAGCAGCTGGAGCTGCAGCTGGAATTCTCGCTGCCCACGGCCGGCATCATCGTCAAGGGCTGCCTGGACGAATGCAACACCTGCGAGCCCGCCCGGCGCGAGCGCGTCCACCTGGAGAACGAGCTGCTGCGCAAGCAGATCGAGTTGCTGGAGAAATCCCAGGAATACCGCTGCTGCCCCAAAACCTGCGGAGATGCGGACAGCGACGACGACGAATGACCCTCCGGACGCGACGAGGCCCGGCAAGCGCCGGGCCTCGCGGGTCATGCGTCGGGCTTGTTACTTGGCCTTCTGGATCTGCTCGGTGAGTTCGGGCAGCAGCTCCATCAGATCGGCCACCACGCCCACCTGGGCCGCCTGGAAGATGGGGGCCTTGGGGTTCTTGTTCACGGCCACGATGAAGGGGCTGCCCTTGAGGCCGCCCAGGTGCTGGAAGGCGCCGCTGATGCCCAGGGCCAGGTAGATCTTGGGCTTGACGGTCTGGCCTGAGGTGCCGACCTGGCGGCCCTTGTCCAGCCACTTGGCGTCCACGATGGGACGGGAGCAGCAGACAGTGGCGCCCATGGCTTCCGCCAGCTCGTCCACCAGGGAGAGGTTGTCCTGCTCGCCGATGCCGCGACCCACGGACACCAGCACGTCCTCGCGGGTGATGTCCACGTCGCCCGCTTCGGCCTGCACCACTTCCAGGAAGCGGCGGCGGGCGGTGAGGCCGGCGGCCTCAGCGGACTTGTCCACCACGGTGCCGGCGGCCGAAGCCGTGGCCGGCGCGAAGGAGCCGGGGCGGAAGCTGATGACCAGGCCCTTGGAGGCGTCGGCCTGCACGTGGGCCGATACCTGGCCGGCGAATTCCTGGCGCACGACCTTGACCAGAGAGCCCTCGACGCCATCCACGCCCACCACGTCGGGCAGATAGGCGGCGCCCAGCTTCACGGACAAGCCGGGGCCCAGGTCGATGCCCAGCGTGCTGTGGGACAGCATCACCACGGCGCCCGCGGGCAGGACCTTCGTCAGCAGGGGGCGGATCAGCTCGGCATTGGGGTAGGCCAGGGACTCCTGGTTGAAGCTCCAAACCTCGGGAAAGGCTGCGGCCACTTCCGTGGCGACAGCGCCGAGGGAGGGGCCCGAACCCAGGACGAGCGCCGTGGGGGCGCAGCCGGGGAACAGGGTCTGGGCGGCGTTGAGCAGCTCCAGAGCCGCGTCGTCGGCCTTGCCGCCGGCGTGGGGGATGAGTGCGAAAACCTGAGTCGCCATTAGTTGATCCCTCCCTTGGCCTTGAGGAGCTCCACCAGCTGGGCGGCCACTTCCTTGGTGCTGCCCGTCAGCATCTCGGCGCCGGCACCGGCCACGGGGACGAAGTAGTCCACGCGCCGCACCTTGGCGGCAGCCTGGCCCACGGCAGCGGCGTCGACGCCCAGGGCGGCGGCGTCCAGCACCGGGATTTCCACGGAAGCCACCTTGCGGATGCCGCGGAGGCCCACGTAGCGGGGCTCGTTGATGCCGGTCTGGATGGACAGCACGCAGGGCGTGTCGATCTCGTTCAGCTCCTGGCTGCCGCCTTCGATCTCGCGGCCGATGCGCAGGCTCTTGCCCGCCACTTCCACCCTGTTGACCAGGGAGGCGTAGGGGTAGTCCAGCAGGGCCGCCAGCATGCCGCCCACCTGGGCCGCGCCGTCATCGGCCTGGGCGCCGGTGAGGACGAGGTCATAGCTGCCCTTCTGCACGGCGGCCTTCAGGATGGTGGCCACGCCCAGGCCGTCGGAGCCGGTGAAGGCGCCGTCGACCAGCATGAGGCCCTGCTCGGCGCCCATGGCCATTTCGCGGCGCACGGACTCCTCGATCTCCGAATCGCCCAGGGCGACCACGGTCACGGAGCCGCCTTCGCGCTCCACGATCTGGATGGCCTCTTCCACTGCGTAGTTGTCCCACTCGTTGACGGCGTAGACCAGGTCTTCGCGGCTGATGTCAGCCCCGCCAGCGGCCACGCTGATCTCGTTCTCCGCCGAATCGGGAACGCGTTTCACGCACACCAGAATGTCCATGCTTGTCCTCCGTTGGAATGAATCAGTGCTGCAACTGCCCGTCGACCAGCTCGCACAGGTCGATGGCTTCCATCTGGCCTTCGAGGCCCGCCACCTTGATGGCGTCCTCCATGTTAGTAAGGCAGAAGGGGCAGGCGGTGATGATCACATTGGCCCCGGCTTCCTTGGCCATGTTGACGCGGAGCACACCCATGCGCTGTTCTTCCTCGGGTTCGTAGAAGAGGCCCAGGCCGCCGCCGCCGCAGCAGAAGGAGCGGTCCTTGCAGGCGCCGGCCATCTCCACCCGCTTGAGGCCGGGGATGGCGTCGATGGCCACGCGGGGCGCGTCATACATGCCGTTGTGGCGGCCCAGGTAGCAGGGGTCGTGGTAGGTGTAGGTCTTGGAGGGATCGGCCAGAGGACTGAACTTGAGCTTGCCCTTCTCCACGCCCGCGGCGATGACTTCGCTGACGTGCTCGACCGGCGGCAGGCCGGCGTAGTCGTTCTTCAGGGCGTTGTAGGCATGGGGATCGCTGGTGACGATGCGCTTGGCGCCCGTCTCGAGGATGGCCTCGGTGTTCTGCTCCTTCAGGCTCTGGAAGAGCATTTCCTCTCCGTAGCGCCGCACTTCGTGGCCGCTGTCCTTCTCCTCCTTGCCCAGGGCCAGGAAGTCCACGTCGGCCTTGGTGAGGATGCGGGCGGTGGCCTGCGCGATCTTCTGCATGCGGTCGTCGTAGGAGGTCATGCTGTCCACGAAGTAGAGGGTCTCGGCCTCGTCGCCCTTCTCGGCGAGCTTGACCTCGAAGCCTTCGCCCACGCCCGCGGCCCAGTCGGCCCGCTTCTTCTCCAGCTTGCCCCAGGGATTGCCGCGCTTTTCGAGGGCGCTGAGGGGCTTCTGCAGGGACTGGGGCACCATGCCCTCATCCACCATGCCGCGGCGCAGGTCCACGATCTTGTCGATGTACTCGATGCCGATGGGGCATTCCTCTTCGCAGGCCCCGCAGGTGGTGCAGGACCAGATCTCGTCTTCGCTGTAGATGCCGCCGATGAGGGGTTCGGCTTCCGTCTTGTCCGTGCCGAACACGGGGTAGCGCTGGTAGAGGTGGTCGCGGCCCTTGATGCTGATGAAGCGGGGCGACAGGGGGCGCTTCACCCGGTTGGCGGGGCAGTTGTCCGAGCAGCGGCCGCAGTCGGCGCAGCTGTAGAAGTCCAGCTGGTGCTTCCAGGTGAAATCCTCGATCTTCTTCACGCCGAAGGAGGTCAGCTCGTCGAGGCCCTTGTCGTCCACGCCGTACTTCACGGGCTTCACGTGGCCGGGCTTCAGGCGCATGAAGTAGACGTTGAAGAGCGACGTGATCACGTGGAAGTGCTTGCCCATGGGCAGCAGGCACAGGAAGTAGAAGAACGTCAGGTCGTGGATGGCGTAGCTGGCGACGTTGATTCGCCCCAGGGCCGGAATGGAAAGCCCGGAGAAGAGGTGCTGGAAGCCCCAGGCCAGGGTGTAGGGCGTGGCGGTTCCATGGGTGCCCGCGGCCAGGAGGCTGCCCTCGAAGGCGCTTTCGGACAACAGCAGGGTGCCGATGAGGCCCAGCACCAGGATGGCTTCGCCGGTGTGATCCTTGCCCAGCTCCTTGGGAACCGCGTAGCGGGCGGGACGGACGACGCCGCGGCGGTAGGCCAGCACCACCACCGAGAGGAACACGGCCGTGGCGGCGTAGTCCTTCGCTATGTTGTAGACCACGCCCAGCTCTCCCCCGAAGCCCGGGAGCGTGAAGTGTTCCATGAAGCCCAGGAAGATGAGCTGGAAGGAACGCAGCCCCAGCACCAGGAAGCCCAGGAACAGCACGATGTGCAGCACGCCCGCCAGCATGTAGCGCGGGTGGCGCCACTGGGCCAGCCAGACCTTGAGCACGAGGATCGTGCGCTCTCCGATGTTGTCGAAGCGGGCGTCCGGCGCGGCCTTCATCAGGGGCGCCATGCGGCGGACCATCATCCAGGCGAAGCAGGCGGCGCCCACCAGGGGAATCAGGAGGAACAGAAGGCGGGCGGGAACCCCCGCCAGCGAAGCCGTGGCGGGGGAAAAGGGCAGGGCGTGCATGACGGGCTCCGTGGAAGCGGTCGGACTACTTGCCGCCGAAGGCGTCTTCGGGGATGTCGTTGGCGATGCTGCTGGCGCCCAGGACCGTCTCCATGTGGCCCAGGGTCACGGGGAGCATGTTCCGGCTGAAGAATTCGGCGCTCATGATCTGGCCTTCGTAGAAGGCGGCGTCCTTCTCCTTCGCGCCTGCCTTGAGGGCCGCGGCTGCCACGTTGGCGCGCCACAGGAGCATCCAGCCCATGACCATGTCGCCCACCGCTTCCAGGAAGCTGAAGGCGTGGGCCGAACCCGTCATGGGATCGGACTGCATGGTGGCGGTCATGTGGGCGGCGGTCGCTTCCAGCCGGGCGAGGGCCGGAGCCACACGGGCCGCGATGGGGGCCACGCGCTCCAGACCCTGGGCGGTGTTCAGAGCGTCCTTCATGTTGGCGAAGAGATCCTGGATGGCCTGGCCGTTGTTCTGGCTGAGCTTGCGGCCGATGAGATCCAGGGCCTGGATGCCGTTGGTGCCTTCGTAGATGGCGGTGATGCGCACGTCACGGAGGAGCTGCTCGACGGGGAACTCGCGGCAGTAGCCGTAGCCGCCATAGACCTGCACGCCCAGGCTGCAGACCTGGAAGGCGCGGTCCGTCACGTAGCCCTTGGCGATGGGAATCAGCAGATCGACCATGGCCTGGGTGCGGGCCTTCTCCTCGGCATTGGTGGCGATGTGGATGCGGTCCATGCAGTGGGAGATGAAGTAGCCCAGACTGCGCATGCCCTCGACGTAGCTCTTCATGACCATGAGCATGCGGCGGACGTCGGGGTGCTGGATGATGGCCACCGAGGGAGCGCTCTTGTCCGCGCCCTTCAGCAGGTGTCGGCTCTGAACGCGGGTGCGGGCGTAGTTCACGGCGTAGAGGTAGGACGCGCTGGCGCAGGCCAGGCCCTCGGCGCCGACCATGAGCCGCGCCTCGTTCATCATCATGAACATGCCGCGCATGCCCTTGTTGGGCTCGCCCAGCAGGGTGCCGATGCACTGGCCCTTGCTGCCCAGGGACAGGGAGCAGGTGGCGTTGCCGTGGATGCCCATCTTCTCTTCAATGCCGGTGCACACCACGTCGTTGAACTCGCCCAGGCTGCCGTCGTCATTCACGCGGTACTTGGGCACCAGGAACATGGAGATGCCGGCGGTGCCCGCAGGGGCGCCTTCGATGCGGGCCAGCACGGGGTGGATGATGTTCTCCACCAGGTCGTGCTCACCGGCGGAGATGAAGATCTTGTTGCCGGTGATGGAGTAGGTGCCATCGGGGTTCAGGGTCGCCGTGGCGCTGAGGGCGCCCACGTCGGAACCGGCATCGGCTTCGGTGAGCAGCATGGTGCCGCCCCACTCGCCGCTGTAGATCTTCTTGAGGTAGAGGTCCTTCTGCTTCTGGGTGCCCAGCTTCTCCACCAGCTTGCCGGCGCCGTGGGTGAGCCCGGCGGTCAGCATGAAGGCGAAGTTGGCGGCCATGAGGTAGTCCGTGGCGGCGCTGGCGACGGTGTGGGGCATGCCCTGGCCGCCCCACTCCGGATCATCGCTCATGGCCAGCCACTCGCCTTCGGTAAGCGCCTTCCAGGCCTTGTGGAAGGACCCGGGCATGGTGACGGCGCCATTGGCGAAGTGGGCCCCGATGCGATCCCCATCCACCTGAGTGGGCAGGATTTCCTTCACGGCCAGATTCCTGGCTTCATTGACGATGAGATCGACAGCCTTGCGGTTGAAATCGGCGAAGTGCTTGTTCTTCGCGAGTTCATCCACCTTGAACTGCTCGTAGAGGACAAAGTCGATGTCGCGGCGGTCAGCGAGAATCTGGGCCATGGGGGCCTCCAAGGGTTCAGGGGCGCAGGGTGAGGCAGGCTCTGGCGTCCTGCGCCGGATGGGGATCGTGGGGTGGTCGCCTGCCGCCTAGGCGAAGGCGGGTTCGGCCAGGGCCGCCGCCGTCTTCTTCTTGGTCGTGGAGGCGATGCGGGTGACGTTGAGGAGGTGCTTGTAGGTGAAGTTCTCGGAGATGGAGTTGCCGCCCCAGCTGCCGCAGCCCAGGGTGTTGGTGAAGGCCAGGCCGCCCTCGACCGAGCCGCCGGCGGTGGTGGCGCAGGGGGCATTCACGATCACGCGGGAAACCGGGATCATGCTGCCGGCCATGGCGATGTGCTCCTGGTTGTTGGAGTGGATGCCGGCGGTGTGGCCGCTGCCTTCCAGCAGGAGGTTCGTCGTGGCGATGTGGACGGCTTCGTCGAAGGTCTTGTAGGAGAAGGCGGCCAGCACGGGGCACATCTTCTCTTTGCAGATGATGTCGGCGCTGCCGATGCCCTTGGCTTCGAGCACCAGGACCTTGGTGCCCTCGGGAACGGTGATGCCGGCCTTGGAGGCGATGTACTTCACGGACTGGCCCACGGTCTCGCGCGCCAGGGCGCCGTTCTCGAAGATGACATCCACCACCCGCTGGCGCTCGGAATCAGGCACCAGGTAGGCGCCCTGCTCCACGAAGGCCTTCATCACTTCGGCGCGGTCGTCCTCGTGGTAGATGAAGGACTGCTCGCCGGAGCAGATGATGCCGTTGTCGAACTTGCGGCCGGTGACGACCTTGCCCGCGGCTTCCGGGAAGTTGATGTTCCGGTCGAGGATCACCTGCACGTTGCCGGCCCCGACGCCGAAGGAGGGCTTGCCGGAGGAGTAGGCCGCCTTCACCATGGCCATGCCGCCGGTGGCCACCACCACGTCGCAGGACTTCATGAGCTCCTGGGTCTTCTCCACGGAGGGATCCTTCACGACCTGGATGAGGCCTTCGGGGACCTTGAAGGGCTCGAGGGCCTTGCAGATCATCTCCACGGTCAGGCCGGAGCACTTCTCGGCCTTCGGATGGGGGGCGATGATGATGGCGTTCTTCGTCTTGAGGGCGAACATGATCTTGGACATGGGGGTAACCACGGGATTGGTCATGGGCGTGATGCCCGCCACGACGCCGATGGCCTTGCCGATCTCGATGAGGTCGGTCTTCTCGTCCACGCGCAGGATGCCCATGGACTTCTTGCCCTTGAGGTCGTGCCAGACGCCCTTCGACTTCCCGTGGCACTTGGCGATCTTGTCTTCCAGAACGCCCATGCCCGTCTCTTCCACGGCCAGCTTGGACAGCTCGTGGGCGTTGTCGTGCACCGTCTTGGCAACGGTTTTCACGATCTCATCCACCTCATCCTGGTTGAAGTTCTTCTCGAAGTAGCTCTGAGCCTTGCGGGCCTTGGCGACCATGCTCTTGATGTCCATGAACTCATCCTCTCTTTGGAATTGGGGGTGGGTTAGAAAAGGGATTGGTAGATGTCGCGGATCTCGTCCCGAGACAGTGCGACGTAATTGTTGGCCAGCAACCGCGTCTGCTTCTGCATGACGGTGTCGGCGAAGGATTCAATCTCCGCGGGCTTCATGCCGTAGGAGCTGAGCTTGTTCTTGGAAAGGAGCTTGCCGAAGACCTCGTCCAGCTTCTCGTAGACGCGGGAGGCGTCCACGTTCAGGATGGCGGCCAGCAGCGTGTTCAACTCCTGGATGCGGCCCACGGGCTGCTTCTCCTGGTAGCGCTTGAACACGGCGGTAAAGAACTGGTAGTTGGCCTCGCCGTGTGGCACGTGATAGGTGCCGCCCAGGGGATAGGACAGCGCGTGCACCGCGCCCACGCCGGTGTTGCCGAAGGCGATACCCGCGAAATTGCTGGCCACCAGCATGTCTTCCAGGCGCTCGTAGCGGTACTCGGGGCCCTGCGCGATGATCCGGTTGAACACGTCCAGGATCAGCTCGATGGCGGCCTTGCAGTAGAGCTTCGTGTAGGGGTTCGACTTCGGGGAGACGTAGGATTCCACCGCGTGGATGAAGGCGTCGATGGCGCTGTAGACGTAGAACTTGAAGGGCAGGCCCTTGAGCAGCTCGGGGATGATCACGGCGTCGTCGGCCAGGATCGCGTCGTCGGCCAGGCCCATCTTGGTGTGCTTGGAGGTGATCTCGGCGATGGAGAGGTTGGTGACCTCGCTGCCGGTGCCGCAGGTGGTGGGCACGATGACCAGCTTCTTGGCCTTCACGATGGGGATGCTGCGCTCGAAGGCCTGGACCACGTCCTCAAGCCCGTCAAGCACGAACAGCTTGGCGATATCGATGACCGTGCCCCCGCCGATGGCGATCACGCGGTCGTACACGCGGCCCTTCACGTCGCCGAGGATGCTGTTCATCATCACGTCGGAGGGCTCGCCTGCGCCGTAGTGCTCCTGCATCACGAAGTGGCAGCGGAGATCCAGAGCCTTCATGAAGGGGGCGTGGAGGAACTCGTGGGTGATGACGAGGTCGCGCTCCGTGAGCTGAAATTCCTGGGCGAAATCCGCGACGGTATCGAAGCGGCTCAGCCGGGTTTTGAGAGAGAAAAGCTGCATGTCAAACTCCGATGGCGCAGGGCGCGGAGGAGAAGCGGCGCTCGAACTCCTCAGCGAGGCCTGCCCTGAAATCCGGGTGGGCGATGCCGATCAGGCTCTGGGCCCGCTGCCGGAGGGTTTTGCCCTTGAGGGAGGCGATGCCGTATTCGGTGACGATGTAGTCCACATCGTTGCGGGAGGTGGACACCGCGGCGCCGTGGGCCAGGAAGGGCACGATGCGGGATACCTTGCCGCCCGCGGCGGTGGAGGGCACGGCGATGATGGATTTGCCGTCCACGGCCATGCTGGCGCCGCGCACAAAGTCCACCTGGCCGCCCACGCCGCTGAACTGCTTCAGGCCGATGGATTCAGAGGCCACCTGGCCCATGAGATCCACTTCGATGCAGGAGTTGATGCACACCATCTTGTGGTTCTGCATGACCACCGTCGGGTGGTTCACATGGCTCACCGGGTGCATCTTCACCTGGGGGTTGTTGTTCACGAAATCGTAGAGGCGCTGGCTGCCCATGAGGAAGGTGGCCACCAGCTCGCCCTTGTGGATGGACTTCTGGCTGCCGTTCACCACTCCCTGTTCCACCAGGTCGATGAGGCCGTCGGAGAACATCTCGGAGTGGACGCCCAGATCCTTCTTGTCTTTGAGGAACATGAGGACCGCGTCCGGGATGGCGCCGATGCCCAGCTGGAGGGTGGAGCCGTCCTCGACGAGGGTCGCGCAGTACTCGCCCAGCTTCTTTTCCACCTCGCCGATCTTGGGCAGAGGCAGCTCGAGGATGGGGCAGGAAGTCTCCACGATGTGGTGCAGCTTCGAGACGTGGATGAGGTTGTCGCCGCCGATGAAGGGCATGCGGTCATTGGCCTCGGCGATGACGATCTTCGCCAGTTCGGCCGCGGGCTTGGTGTAGTCGCAGGACACGCCGAAGCTGCAGAAACCTTCCGCATTGGGGCGGGTCACCTGGACGAGGGCCACGTCCACCGGCAGCTGCTTCTTGAAGAGGCTGGGGAACTCGTGGAAGAAGCAGGGCGTATAGTCGCCGCGGTTCTCTTCCACCGCCTTGCGGTTGTTGGCGCCCACGAAGATGCCGTTGAAGCGGAAGTGCTGCTCCATGCCCTCGGCCAGGTAGCCTCCGTCGCCCAGGCAGAGCATGTGGACCATCTCCACGCCGCGGAGACGGTCCTTCTGGGCCACAAGGGCCTTCAGCAGCTCCGTGGGGGCGCCTGCCGCATGGCCAACCACCACGCGATCGCCGCTCTTCACCGCCGCCAGGGCTTCCTGCGCGGTGCTCAGCCTCTCCCGGTAAGTGTTCTGCCAATCCATGACTTCTCCTCCCGCCCCGACGGGGCAGCCTGCTTCAGCCTGGGCTTGCGCCGCTCAGCCTCTGTCTTGGCCTTGCGGCCTACTTGTTCTCGCTGTCTTTCACCTTGGCGATCTTCTTGGCCAGGAGCTTCTTGGCCTCGAGGTTGGACTGGCGGGCGATCATGATGCGCTGGGCCTGGGGCGAGCCGGCGCCGTGCATGGACTCGGTGCGGTAACCCACGGCGGCGGTGCCCAGGGTGAGGTTCTCGATGAGACGCAGCACGCGCATGCGGTTCTCGGTGCCCACACCCACGGCGCCCCGGAGGTACTTCTTCACGTAGGGCCCGACCTTCTTGTCGCGGTAGTCCGCCTCGGAAGGCATGGTCACCATGATGCCGCCGGCGATGTCTTCGGCCAGGCGGGCGATCTCGTAGGGGTAGCGGGTCACGTTCTGCTTGCAGACGTTGGCCAGGAGGTTGTCGATCTGGTAGTTGCCGGCCTTGGTCTTGCAGCCTTCCGCCGAGCAGGCGATGCCGCAGGCGTAGAGGGTTTCATTGAGATGGGTCATCTCGATGATCTTGTCCTTGATGTGGTTGGCCTTCGCCGCGCCGTTGTAATCCGCGGCCAGGGCGGCGGCGCCGATGAGCACATCGCCCACGCCGGTCTTGCATCCGCCGTAGGACTGGCGGTGGTAGCCCGCGAAACGCTCGACCATCATCCCGGCGAACTCCCACTCCTTGCAGAGGAAGACGCGGTTCCAGGGCACGAACACATCCTCGAAGATCACCAGGGCCTCGTGGCCGCCGAACTCGGAGTTGCCCACATCGATGTCCGCGCCCGCTTCCATCTTGCGGGTATCGCAGGACTGGCGGCCGTAGATCATGAAGACGCCTTCCGCGTCCGAGGGCACGGCGAAGGAGACGGCGTAGGCCTTGTCCTCTTCTTTCATGGCCTGGGTGGGCATGATCAGGTGCTCATGGGAGTTCAGCGCGCCGGTCTGGTGGGCCTTGGCGCCGCGCACCACGATGCCGTCCTTGCGCTCCTCCACGATGTGGAGGTACATGTCCGGGTCTTCCTGCTTGGAGGGGGACAGGGAACGGTCGCCCTTGGGGTCGGTCATGGCGCCGTCCACCGTCAGGTCGTTCTCCTGAACGAACTTCATGTACTCCGTGAAGCGCTTGTGGTACTCGGTGCCGCACTTCGCATCGATCTCGAAGGTGGTGGAGAAGATGGCGTTGAAGGCATCCATGCCCACGCAGCGCTGGAAGCAGGACGCCGTCTTCTGGCCCAGGAGGCGCTGCATCTTCACCTTCTTCACCAGGTCTTCCGTGCTCTGGTGCAGGTGGCAGAAACGGTTCACGGTCTTGCCGGTGAGGCTCGACGTGGCCGTCATCAGGTCCTTGTACTCCTCCTGCTCGGCCAGCTCGTAGGTCATGGCCACGGAGTTCAGGGAGGGGCGGATCATCGGGTGGTCGACCGGATTCTCGACCAGCTCACCGAACAGATAGACCTTCAGGTTCAGCTTGCGGAGGCTAGCGATGTATTGGTCTTTGTTCATGTCAGCACCGTTGAAAAGGGCCGGATTTTTCAATGAAAGGCAATGCAGACCTCTCCTCACCGGGGGTCTGTCCCTCCCGGCTTGCCCTTCATGCTTCTTCAACCCGGCGTTGATGGATCGAGAAGACAAATCGGTAAATCGTTACCGATCGGTCAAGTAGAGATCCATCCACTGCCGCCCGTCAATGGGATTCCACGTGCCGGATTGAGTACAGCTTATTCCGAAATGCCTGTTTTATCCCATCAAGATAAAGCAACACAGCTATTTTGCGCCTTTCTTCTCAATTCTGATGTTTGATTTTGACCCACGGCCGGTTGTGTCCTAGATCACCATAGATTACCGTTACATCATCATTTTTTGACCCCCGTGTTTCCTCCAATTGCACCCGAGGGTCCCGCTCCGGAGACCCTCCAGCGGGCCCGTCTGCGTTCCCGTGGCGAATGCCCTGATTCCCCGGATGTGAAGGCCGCTGCTGAATCTGCGAAGACCACCCGGAGCTTCCATTTCAAGAAGAGAACTCCGAAACGGGCTCCCGCAGGCCTTTCTCTGGCGACCCGGAGATCAGATTCCCAACCCGCTCCGGACCTCCTTCGCCCTTCCTTTGGGGACTTCCAGCTCAGTGCCCCGGGTGTCGCGCAGGCGCAGGACGAGGTTCCCCGAGGGCAGGCTGAGAACCTCGCGGACCCAGGCGGCGTTCAGCAACACCGCGCGGTGGATGCGCAGGAAGCACCGTGGATCCAGCCGCTGCTCCAGATCCGCGAGGGTGTGATCGACACAGTGGGCCTTGCCGTCCGTCATGGCGTAGGTGAGCTTGTCCTGGACATGGAAGTACACGATGTCCCGCAGGTCCAGGAAAGTGATGCGGGCGCCCAGCCTCGCCGCGATGCGGGCAGGGCTTTCGCCGCCAGGACGCTGGGAAGCGGCCAGGGCCTGACTCAAAGCCCGGCCAAGGGCCTGGACATCCAAGGGCGCGGGGCCTTTCCTCAACCGTTCGGCCTTCGCCAGGGCCTGCTCCAGATGCTCAGGTTTCACGGGCTTCAGAAGGTAGTCCAGGGAATCGGCCCGGAAGGCCTCGAGGGCGTGCTCGGGATGCGCCGTGGTGAAGACCACCGCGGGCGGCGACGGCAGGCGGGCGAGCAGGTCGAAGCCAGTGAGCCCTGGCATGTGGATGTCGAGGAAGAGAACATCCACCGGAATCCGGCGCAGGATCTCCAAGGCCTCCGCCGGATCCGTGGCGGTCGAAACGATCTCCGCCCGCCCCGTGGCCTCGATCATCCGGCCGAGCCGCTCCAGCGCGAGCGGCTCGTCATCCACGAGGGCGGCGCGGAGCTTCATGGGGCCGCTTCCCGGGGCAACACCAGGCTCACGCAGCATCCGCCGCCTGCCTGGGACACCTCCAGCCGCGCGCCCTCCCCATAGAGCGCATCCAGGCGGGCGATCAGGTTTTCCAGCCCATGACCCGGGCGCACCTCCCTGAGGTCGAACCCCGGGCCGTCATCCCGCACATCGATGCGCAGGGCCTCGCCCTCCGCGCCGAAGGCCACGGCGATGGCCCCTCCCTGGGGCCGCGCCGCGATGCTGTGTTTGACGGCGTTTTCCACCAGGCCCTGGATGGCATGGGGAGGCACAGGCCAATCCATCCATGGCCCGCCATCTCCGAGCTCGAAGCGAAGGCGCTTGTCGAAGCGCGCCGATTCGATTTCCAGAGTGGCCCGCACCAGTTCCAATTCCTCGCGGAGGGGCACCGAGGCACGGGAAGCCGTGTCCAGAGAGGCCCGTAGCAGGTCCGCCAGCCGGCCCACCATCTGCTCGGCCCGCTCCGGCGCGCGGGGCACCAGGGAGGCGATGGCGTTCAGGGTGTTGAAAAGGAAGTGGGGATGCACCCGGGCCGCCAGCAGGGAAAGCTGCGCCTGGGCCGCCAGCCGGGAAGCCTCCGCCTTTTCCAGTTCCTGTTCCCGCAGGCGCGCCTCGGCTTCTCCGAGACGCCGGGCCAGGGCATCGTAGGCCAGGGCGGCCCCGGCGCTGCAAAGCGCCAGCAGGCCTCCCAGGCGCAGGTTGAATCCCAGCATGCGCCACATCTGCCGGCCAGGCAGGACGCCGGACGCCACCAGAACCCCGCCCGCCAGCAGGCACCCCAAGGCGACGATGAGCAGCGTCCCCCCCGCGAGGGCCAAGAGCAACGGGGGGCCCGGCCGATGGATCCGCTGGACCAGCCACGGGACGAAGAAGCTCAGAGGAACCCCGATGGCCAAGGCATGGCTGCCGCTCAGGGCCAAGATGCGGCCCGAGAAGGCCACGCGGAAATCCACCCCGAACAGGAAGGCCACACCGCAGGCCGCCAGGGTGGCGCCGAGGGTCAGGGCCGCCACGAGCAGGGGATGGGGATGCCGGAGGGCCGTCTGGCCGGCCGATGGAGGAAGGGCAATGGGAGCCATGGGGGCCTACTTCCCGAGGGGTTCGAGCGTGGCTGTGCGGAAGACGTTCATCATCATGGGGATGGCCTGGCCCGGCAAGCTGATCTCACCCAGCACATCTTCAAAGAGCGTGGCGTATTCCACCTGCCCTGTTTCCTGGGACAGCCAGATCTGGCCCCAGTAGTGGCTGCGCCCCTTGAGTTTCGCCGGAACCACCAGATCCAGCGTGTTGTGGAAGGCCCGGTAGTCCACCACGGCGCAGGGGCGGCCCTGGCGCTGCGAGAGGCCGGTCCAGGTCAGCTCGATCCGGTGGTTGCGGAAGGTGCCCGTGCCGGCCAGATCCACGGAGGACGACTCTCCTGGAGGCACCACGAACGCTTCGTTCAACCGCAGCCGCCCCAGCCAGTCCTGGCCGAAGAACTCGAACATGTGGGTGTCCCAGACGAGGTTCCGCTCCAGCGACGCGTCCTGGGGGAATCCCTTCAGGAAGGCCGCCTTCGTCATGTTCGGAGCCTCGGCGTAGGGATAGCTGAACCCCTCCATGAAGGCCCGGGGCTGCCCTTCGCTGTAGGTCGAGGTTCCACCGTTGGCGAAGGCCAGCTCCGCATGGCTCCACCGCGCCCGGTCCCCTTCGCGGGTGTAGAGGGCGCTCGCCCGCTGGCGGGAAAGGATGACGCCATGGAGGTCCATGATTTGGTACTCGGACATGACGCGCCAGGTGCGGGGAACCGACTGCTTGAGCGGCGGCTTGACGGGAAGGGTCCAGGTTTGGGCCCGCGCATCAAGGCTGAGCAAACAGGCCAGCAGAAGGGTGGACGTGGATCGAAGCGCGGATCGAAGCATGGATGCCTCCAAAAGGCCTCAGGGGCCAGTTCCAGCTTCACCCCCGCCGGGGGCCTTTCCGCCGCAGCCCCGACAAGCCTGCCGCCCTTGCGCCTGGAACGGAAGAATCCACGGCTGAACCGCCGCCAGAGGCGGCTTGAGATCAGGAAGGATCCGGCGCCACGTGGGGGAGGCGGGGCCCGTTCAGAAGGCCCCAGGCAAGGATGGCCATCACCTGGGTGGCCTGCTCCAGGTCCTCGCCGGCCACGCGGTCCACGCCGTCGAGCCGGGTGTGCTGCACGTGGGTGCCGTAGTCCAGGGGCTCCTGGCGCGGCACGAAGGCGGGCAGGCCGGCCCGGCGGAAGGGTTCCTGATCGCTGCCTCCCGGTCGCGCGTAGAGCACATCCTGGGCACCCAGCGGTTCCGCCGGCTTCAGCGCCGCCACCGTGGGCGCCTCCAGCAGCACCCCTGGCCCGCGCACGATGCCACTCGCACGTCCCGCGCGCCCCTTGGTGCCTCCGGTCCAACCCCACTGCGCGATATCCAGCGATGGGCCGTTGGCGTTGCACAGCCGGGCCCAGGCCTCGGCGCGCCCGAGGCCAGCGGAGCCATTCAGGCGAGGTCCGATGCCGTCGCACAGCGCTTCGAGATTCTGCATCAGGCTGCCGCACGCCTGGATTTCATGGATCAGCCGGGCCGGGGGGGGGCCTCCTGGCCGCGAGGCTCAAGTTCAGGAGGCCACGCAGCAGGACGCCCCGCCCCCGAATCAGCGGGACCTCGGGTAGAGGCCCGCCACGAAGGCGGGAAAGGTGCCTGCTTTGAGCTGAGCCAGCGCCTCCTCGAACTTCTCCGGGCGGTTCTCGGGCTTCTTGTCCCGCAGTGCCTCGTAGGCCCGCACCACGCCTTCCAGCGCCGCCCGATGCACGGTCGCGCCGTGGTCCGGCGCTTTGCGCGGATCCTGCAGGTCGCCCTTGGCCTCGGTTTCCATCCAACGGGCGGGCACTTCGGGACCAAAGGTCATATCAGGCGCTTCCTCCATCCACTTGGCGAACCACCGGCCCTCAGGCGTGAGGAGCTTGAGCGGATCCAGATCCGTTTCGGCGGCCAGGCGCTGGACCCGCGCGCGCTCGGCGCGCAGGGGAAGGCCGCGGCGCAGACGAGCGCCGCGGGAAGCAGAACGGTACGGAGGGCCATGGCGGCTCCTTCGGCAAGGTGGGGCATTCGGAAGAAAGGACGCAGGCCTTGATGGAAGGTTCGCCGTTTCCTTCGGGACGCGGTCCACTGCCCCCTGGCCCCGCCGATGAAGAAGGCCCCGATGAAGCCGGGCCTTCTTCAATCAAGAGCGGGCCTCATCTCAGAGCTTCTTCCAGACCGCCCAAAGTTGCGGCTGGTTGGGTTCCCAACCCGGCTGGGAGAGGTGATCAAAGGTGCACAGGTAGGCGGCGCCCAGGTAGGCGACCTTGTCGCCCGCATGGTACGGATGGTTGGTCACCCAGGCACTGGCGCTGTCTCCGGCCGGCTGCGTGGCCACCAGGGCGCTCCCCGAATAGAGATGAACGAGATTGCCCTCATCCCCGTCGTTGTACATCCCCTCCATGTTGATATGGTCCGAAGAGGTGCGGGTTTCCATATCCCGGATCTGAAGGAAATCGAAGAAGAGCTTCGGGGCTGATGGGTTTGATATCGGAATGCAATTGCGCGTGATGCAATACACGAAGTCATCACTGAATCCGGCGATGGCGGGCGAATAGGACAGGTCCGGAGCCGTGGGCCCAGTAGCGTCATCGTCGTCGAACACCCCATCGGGGGCGGTCAGCCGGAAGGGTGCCGTGTTCTGAGTCACTGTCCCGTTTTCATACCGCCAATGCACGAGGCGCTTGATCGTGGGATAGGAACCCCGAAGCGTCGACTCCGCCATGACCCACACATCCAGGGTGCCCGGCTTCAAGGACAAGGCGACTGGATCGCCTTTGGGCGCAGGGTCGTAGAAACCGCCTTCGCTTTGCGGGGCGCCCCAATCCTCTTCAGGCGCGTTCAGCAAGCCCGGGTCGCCCAGCGCATCCTGCAGCAGGTCATTGGTCGAATGGCGGACGATCAAGTGTCTCTCTTGATCCATGTAGACACAGTAGAGAACCTGCTTTCCATGCCCATCCGCCATCACGGCCGAGGCAGGCGCCGAAACCGGATGGTGGGCCATGCGGTCCCCGTTCCCGATAAAACACTGGCGCCATCCCCGGTCGCTGTGCGCGCCGGCGCCCGTGTCCACGATCCGGTGCCAAAGCGTGTTTTCGCCGGGGGCGTCCACGCTGTTGGTGACGGCGAAGACATCGGTCCGGTGCGGGTTGACCGCCGTCACGGACGGTTTGAACTGGTATTTGTAGAGCACATGAAAAAAGCCGCCGTCCAGCTCATTGCGCTCATATTCGGCCGACGTGAAATGCTCGCCGTCAGCGGACGTAGCTCTCCACATGCTCTCGGGGCTCTTGTACCAAACCACCTGCCACGCTGGGGCGCCTGATGCATTCCTGCAGCTCGCGGCGCAAGGCGCGGATCCCATGACTCCAGCCTCCGTCACCCAGGTATAGGGGTCGTACAGGGGATCCCAGGATCCTCCCAGCTCCTCCTTGACTTCCCCCTGGCGAACGAAGGGGATCGCGAGATGGCCCAGGCGACCGTCATCGCCGCGCACGAATTTGTCCAGGCGCCGGGAGGCGAGTTCCGGACTCAGCGCGGCGCTTTGCGCGCCGAGGGGTTGGGTTGCAGCGGCTAAGGCGAGGCCGATGCCAAGCGCCAGGCAGAGCTTCGCCCATGGATGGTTGAGCTGGTGCATGCTTCCTCCTTTTTGGGATGGGATGGGAGGAAACATCGGGCCAGGGTCCGTCCCTCGCTGGAACATGCGCGCAAACTTTTGGGTGCCTCCGAGAACACGCGCAACAGCGTTCTGCCCCGGCCGGCCCTCCGGAGCACCGGGCGGGCCTGAGCCGTAGTCACGCGGATCCATGGGGATCCGCGCTTCGGAAACGGATTCTAGTCCAGGACGATCTTGAACTTGCCCCTGGCCAAGTGCTTCTTGTTCTCCCAGACCGTGAAGGTCTTGACCTTGGCGAGCTTTTCCTTTTCCTCATAGGTCCCGTCGGAATTGCGGGAGATCACCTTCTTGTTTTCGCCCTCGCTGGTCTTCCCGCCGTTGACGAAGCTGAACGCGTCCAGGGTGATGACGACGGCGGGAATGCCGTACTTCTCCTTCCACTCCTCCAGGACCTGCGGGCTGAAGGGCACCTCATCGCCGATGTCCTCGCTGAGGGTCCGGTAGGTGAAGGTTTCGGGCTGCGTGTGGTCGTACTTCTTGTGGTACTCGGTCAGCATCAGGGCTTCCTTCTTGGTGCTGAACTGCTCGAAGTAGCGGGACCACTCCGTGCGTTCCCCATAGGCGGGAGTATCGCCCTCCCGGCTGGCGACGAGGATGAAGTTGCCTCCGACCTCCCGGTTGAAGCGGCCTGCCCTTTCCCCGACCCCTTCGATGTGCCAGACCAGGACCCGGAGATCGTGGGTGATGTCCTTGATCTTCTTGTCGAAGAAAGCGCGGTAGTAGAAGGTTTCCCACTCCTTCATCTCGCTCAGCTTCACGGAATCCGTAACCACGTTTTTGTAGCCCGCGTCGTCGTTATACGGAAGCACCTCGCCCACCAGGACGTTCCCCACACCATTGCTGATCTTCGCGTATTTGGATCCCCCATGCAGGAGGCTGGCGGATGAAACAGTCAGGCACATCATCAGGCCCGTCCCGAAAGCGGCGGTGTTGAAAAATCGCATCTTGGCATCTCCTTTTGAACCAAAAAATGATTTTGCCGTGCTGTTGTAAGTTTGACAATTAACCTTACTTAGAAGACAAATCACCCACACAGCGACTATGCCGTCCGAAATCCGTTCCCACCCGCCGGCCCTCGCCGAACGCCGCGTGGGCCGTCCTCCACGGGTCTTTCAGACGCCCCATTTCTGCCATTTCCGGTGAAGGGCATTCCGGCTCATTCCAAGCTCCCGCGCCGCGAGCCCATTTTGGTGCCGGCCATGACCGGGGTGAGGGCCTCCCCTCTGAGGCGCTACCGATAGAGTCGCCCGTGAGGCGTGATTACTTGCCCAGGCCAGTGACTCGTTGAGTCAGGTCCTCCGGCGCCAAGAAGACGTATGCCCTCCCCTCCCGCAGCTTCTCGAGAAGTCCAAGCGTCACGAGATCGAGGAGATCGGTCCTTGCCGTCTGATAGGCGACAGAGTGCATTTTTTCGTGCTCTTCGATGTAATAGCCCGCGCCTGGATGCTTCAAAGCATGGGTGAGGAGCGCTTTCTGCCGGTGGTTGAGCTTTGCCCGCAGAGCGGGGGACGCCTCAGCAGAACGGCCTCTGCGAGCGGTTCAACCGCTCCTTCAAAGAGGAATGCGCCTGGCTCTACCGTTTCAAGGACATTCAAGAGGCCCGTGCCGAGGTCGGCCGCTATATCGATCACTACAACCACGAGCGCCCTCATCAGTCGCTCGATTAAGGGCGGCTTCATGGGGACGGGCCGGACCATCTGGCAGGACGTGGGCTTCCGCTACTACGCCGGGATGCTTCTGAAGCTCTGCCTAGGCCCTGTCGATTTGCTGGAGCTGAAAGCGGACGGCAAGTCGTTCTGGACCGGTGTTTCCACTGGTGGTGTGTTGAACATTGACGCGCCCGGGCTATTTGGTGGAGAGGACAGTGGTGGCGGTCTTTCCGGCACCATTAACTTCCTGCCCGGATCCCTGACACACGCAGTGGATCCCTATTTGCAGAGCCAGCTTGGATCGCCTCTGCCTGCATGGCGTGGCGTCGCCACCCTCGTGTGGCGCGGCCCTTCTGCAGGTGGTGAGAACGGCTACCTGGGCACGAGCAAACGCATTGCTCCCATCAGTGCCGTGGTCCGGAGACTGCCATCGAACCTCGGCCTTCCAAACGCCGTTACCAATCTGAATGGCGATGCGAATGCTGCCGAAGTCATCTACGAGCTGCTGACCAACCCCGATTGCGGCATGACTCAGCCAGCCTCGATGATCGACCTGGCAAGCTTCCAGGCGGCAGCGAATCAGCTGGCCTCCGAGGGACTTGGAATCAGCGCGACCTGGGATAACGACAGGCCGGTTCGTGACTTCATGGACGACATTCTTAGGACCATCGACGGCGCCTGTTTCGTGGATTTCAAGACCGGGCAATGGACGTTCAAATTGGCTCGGGGAGGTTACAACATCGCCACCCTGCCCGTGCTCGATGAATCCATCATCACGATTCTAGAGGGATACAGCGAATCTGCGATTGATGAGAGCACCAATCAGGTTCAACTGACCTACACGGACCGTGCGTCAGGATTTGTTGAACGGCAGGTGCAGGCCGCATCATTCAGTAATATCCGCCAACAGGATGCGGTCGTGAACCAGGCCCTGTCCTATCCCATGATTAGCAGGTCGGACATGGCCGCCAAGCTGGCGGATCGGGATCTCCGGGCCATCTGCACCTCATTGGCCAAAGGGGATCTGATCTGCAACCGGGTGGCCCGGAATCTGCTCCCCGGAGATGTCTTTGTGCTTCGATGGGGGCCCCTCGGCCTCGACCAGGTGGTTTGCCGTGTTCTGCGCACCAGCCGTGGCACCTTGAAGAACCGTGCCATCCGTATCAGCTTCCTGAAGGATGTCTTCAGCCTTGGGCAGGCGCTCTATGGTGCTCCGGCCGTCTCGGGTTGGACCAACCCTATCCAGGATCCAGCGGCCTGCCCTGCTCAGCAGCTGCTGGAGGCGCCCTATCACCTCACTCGGCAGGATGCCCCCAAGCTGCTCATCATGGGACAGCGGCCCAATGGCAGCTGTCAGACCTATGACATCTGGGTCAAGAAGACCTTCCCCTCTGCGGATGCCGATTTCACGTATCGCGGAACCGGACTGGCCTTCGCTCCCGTTGGCACCCTGACTTCAGCCTATGGCATGACAAACGCTGTGGATGAGGTTGGCTTCACGGTCTCCGGCAGCTCCGACCTGGCGGCTCTGGCGCCCGTGCTCGATTCAGAGCTGCGCCTGGGCGCCAACGTGGCCTATTTCGAGAGCGGCGAAGCCATCGTCTTCCGGCAGCCTGTCGCGAACGGCGACGGCACCTGGACCCTGACAGGGATCTGGCGCGGCGTCTTCGACACCGTTCCTCAAGCCCATGCGGCTGGAGAACGCATTTGGTTTGGCGCCTACGGGCAGGCCAGCACGGATGAATCCTTCGCTGCGGGTGACACCCTGGCGGCCCGGCTTCTTCCCTCCGGCTTCCGGGGGACCTTGGCCCTGGCCAGTGGACTCCTGTCCAACCTGAACCTCGTGGGCAGGGCTGCCAAGCCTTATCCCCCGGCAGGGCTCACCGTGAACGGGCTTGCCACCCTCACAACCTCTGTGGGGGATGCTGCGGCCGCATGGGTGCATCGCAACCGCCTGACCCAGGCCCTGGTGGTCCGGCAGGACGACCCCGGCCAGGCCGCACCAGAGGGCACCTATACGGTGCGGGCCTATGTCGGCGGCACCCTCAAGCGCACCTTCCCGGGCGTGGTGGCCACCAGCCAGGTCTATACGGCGGCACAGAGGGCCGCTGACGACGTCGACGGGACCAAGACGGTGGAGATCTCCATCCAGAGCGTCAACGGCGCTCTGACGAGCGTCGAGCGCAAGAGCCCGGCCTTTGTGATGACGGGGGCTGGTATGACGTGCGGCCTCTACTGCGGCGGAATTCAGGGGTGATCAATGGCTAAGACATTCGGACCAAACCTAGGCCTGCTGGTTGATGCCGCTCAGGGCGAGGCTCACTATGCCGAACTGATGAAGCAATGGCGCGGGCTCGACGGCCTGGTGATGCCGTGCGTCAACGCCGTTGGAAAGAACACGCCTCCCGTATCTCCTATGGATGGTGCAGCCTATATCGTGGGCCCCAGCTCAACCGGAGCATGGGCATCGAAGAACAACCAGATCGCACGGTGGTCAAGTGTCGCGGCGGCCTGGGAATTCTTCATTCCGAAGACTGGATGGAGGGTCGTTGATTCCTCGGACCCCGCCCTTCCTGTTTGGTCCTATACCGGTTCAGGATGGACGGGATCGACTGGTTTTTCTGGGAGCATTCTTCAGGCCGGATCTTCCTTCGGCCGCTTTGAGGGCCTATTCACGACGGCCCCTCCTGGGGCTTCGGGCGTTGGTATTGAAGTTGGTAATAATGGTGGTATCGGTCGAATTGCATCCATTAATCGAACGTTATCCTCTAATGCCCCCTTGCAATTCGCAGCATCGTCATACGACTTCCAATCTGGTTTGGCAACGTTTGGGTATGGGGTCAACTTCGGGCAGACCGATCTGAAGAATTACCAGGAAGGCACCTGGACGCCCACGCCTGTTGGCCTTACCACGACAGGGAGCCCAACCTATACGGGTCGATACACGCGCATTGGAAGGTTTTGTCTGGTGTCTGTGGTCATCACCCCGAACGGTGGAACAGTGGCCGCAACTGCAAATACGTCCTATTTTTCTGGACTTCCGTTCACTGTTCTCAGTTCATCACCAGCCCCTGCGGCTGATGCCGCTGTCGGAAGCTATTCCCAAGGGGTTGCCAATGGCACAAACCTCTATCTCCCCACGATGCCATCAAGCAACCTAAATCGATTTGTTTCATCAATATACGAAATCTAAAGGAACTCCCATGCTTACTGACTCGACGACAACCAAACAGATTGAAATCGGATACTTCGAGGGCGCTCCCGCCTTTGTATTCCGCGAGACAGTGAATACGGTCCTCCGGGACGGAATCGTGATCGCAGAGACTCCGCACCGAGAAAGCTATGCGCTTGGCAGTGATGAAGCAAAAGCTGTCCTTGGTGATGCGCTCGCGGGTGCGCTGGCGCATGTGCAGGTGCTCACTGCCCAGATAGATTCCGACAATCGCACCATCAACTCTCTTATGGGGGAGGTTCAGCACCTGGCCGATCAGGTTGCCCAGGCGCAGGCTCGGGTTGCCGAATTGGAGGCGGCCGGGACCAACTAGCGCACCCTCTTCTTGATTTGGCGTGTCAAATCATGTGCAAGTGTCGCGCCAAGCCGCCCGCCGCGTTACAGTCCGGTGGGGTCCCTGCGAAGATCCGGCGACTTCGAAGAGGCTCCCCTAGGCCACTGCCGCACCCGAGTAGGGCCAACCTATCGCCCTGATGGGATGAACCAATGAACCCCAGGCAACCGGAGCATAAAACCAAATGGATTGCAGGGGGGCCACAAGCACTCCAGGAGCACACCCATGGTTGATTGGAGGTTGAATGGCTCAATTTTCAATGAAAAGGGCCGCTTGGATGCGGCCCTAAGTGCTTGATTTTATTTGGTCGGGGCGAGAGGATTCGAACCTCCGACCCTCTGCTCCCAAAGCAGATGCGCTACCAGGCTGCGCCACGCCCCGAAGGGGACAGTGTATCGTCACTTAACGCTGGTGGCGATGCTGTGGACGGGTGAGGCCCTCGATCTGCGAGAGGTCCCGCACGTCCCGCTGGAGCAGGGTCTGGAGGTAGCTCTCGAACCATTGGCTGCGGCGCCGCCCGGCCCCTGGCTTCCGGAAACCCTCCAGCCAGGACGGACGCGATCAGGGCCTCCCGATCGAGGTCCAAGTGCTTTGACTCCAGAGGGGCTGCGTCGAGAAGCTGGTCCACGAGGTTCGCGGAGAGCCCCTGGATCTCGCCCTGCGACAGACCCTCGAGGGGGACCCGTTCCATGCGGCCCGCCAAGGATTCAGAAAACTGGGGCTGGCCTTCCAGGACCTTGGCCAGGGTGCTCTCGCCACCTGTCGGGACCCAGGAGCAGAACCACGGGGGTGTCTTGCAGGGCTTCGGCAACCAGGGGGGTCAGGGCCCGATCAAACATGTTGAAAACATGCCACTGAATGGCACCTTTTCAACGACAAGGAATGCAACATGCACCCAAGCCGGGACCCGGCGGCCCAGGGGCCGCGCATCCCCTACTTGGCGCCGATGGCGACGCTGCGGAGGTTGAGGCCGGCCCGCTGCAGGTCGAAGATCTTGGCGGCGAGGCCCACCAAGAGCTGGGTTTCCATTTCCTCGCGGCCGCGCTTGGTGGCGCCGGCGGGGGGAATGGCGGTGATGTCCGCGGCGGTGCGGCCCTTGGACCAGTTCAAGTCCATGGCGAAGGAGACCTTCTTGTCCTGGCTGGCCAGTTCCCCGGCCACGTTGGACATGCGGCCTTCACTGCCGTAGCCCACCCGCAGCCACCCGGGCCCCTCGAAGCCGCGGCTGCTGTTGTTGAGGTTCACGGACTGCAGGCGGTTGTTGGCGGCGTAGGCGAAATCCATCCGGGTGTGCACGCCCTGTTCGTCGTTGCGGAAGTCCAGGCGGACGGGCTGCTTGGTGCTCTTGTCCACGGCGACTTCCAGCCGCCCCCGCTTCCAGAAGCCGAGGCTCTGGGCCAGGCTCTGCTCGCGCTTCTTGGCGTCCCAGCCCTGGGTGGGGGCACTGAAGACGAGGCGCTGCACCGTATGGCCGTTGATGGATTCCTCGCCGGCGATGGTGGCCTGGAAGGTGGGTCCGTCGACGTAGACGGTCTTGATGTCGTTCAGGGTCTGGCGGAACCAGGTCATGTAGGTGAGCGGCGCGTCGGAAGCGGCGGGATCGACCCGGGTGGTGTAGGCGTTCTGCTCCTTGCTGTAGATGAAGCCGCGGTTGCCCCGCCGGGTGTAGAGGATGGTGCCGAAATCGCCCGCCAGATCCGTCTTGAAGTCGCCGTTGGCGAAGTAGGTGCCCTTCACGCGCAGGTTGGCCGAGCCGCCCTGGCTGTTGCCCTTCACCTGGCCCTGGCTCAGGCTGTCCACCTTCTGGTTCACGGCGGCGCCGCTGAGGGCGATGCCCAGGGTGCCCTGCATGTCCACGGAGGAGATGCCCTGGTAGGGCTGGCCGAACCAGGCGGCATCGATGGCATCCAGGGTTTCCTTCAGGCCTTTGCGGGCCGCTTCGGCCTCGGGCGTGGGCTTTGCGGGGGCCTTGGACGCGGCTTTGGGGGCGGCCTTGGAGGGACCCGCCTTGGCCGGCTTGGCGGGCGTCTGCGCGGGAAGCAAGGCGGCGATGAGCAGGAAGGGCAGGGCGGAGGGACGCATGGGAAACCTCGTCGGGCTATCGATGAGAGTGTTTGGGGGCTGCCTTTGGTTCCGGCCGTTCCTTGGCGAAGCAGGCCCGGCACAGGGCCTTGCTGGGGTCGTCAGGGATGAAAGGCAGGTATTCCTGGGCCCCGCAGGCGGCGCAGGTAATGTGGGTCAGGATGCGGGCCGCCTCTTTCCCGCCCTTGCGCTTGTAGACAAAGGAACGGCGGTAGCAGTCCGGGCACAGGTAGAACTTCTGGCCGGTCTCGACCTTGAAATGCATGCCGCAGTCGGAGCAGATCTTCTCCCGGGGAAGCTTGGGATCCGGCGGCGCCACCGGGGCGCGCTTGGTCAGCAGCACGGGCGCGGGCTTCGCGGCCTGCTCCGGAACCGCATCTCCCGTGAGAGGACCGCTCGCTGAAGTGGATCCTTTTTTCATTGTCATGATTCCCTTGGGCCAGAGCCGAGGAACCAGGGTACCCCATCCCGCCAGAGGCCGTGAAGTCTGGCATCCTGGGCGCATGTCCTTGACCGCCGACCTTCTGGAGCCCCTGCGCCGTGGCGAGCACCGCGCCCTGGGCCGCGCCATCTCCTGGATGGAAAATGGCCATGCCGGGGCCCGGGACCTCATGGCCCGGGTCTGGCCCCATCTGGGGGGCGCGGTGGTGGTCGGCATCACGGGTTCCCCCGGGGCCGGCAAGAGCACGCTCACCGATCAGCTGGCCCGGACATTGCGGGCCGAAGGCCAGAAGGTGGGCATCCTGGCGGTGGATCCCACCTCTCCCTTCAGCGGCGGCGCCATCCTCGGCGACCGCATCCGCATGCAGCGCATCGCGGCGGACCCCGGCATCTTCATCCGCAGCATGGCCACCCGCGGCGCCCTGGGCGGCCTGGCCCGGGCCACCCAGGATGCCATCGACCTGCTGGATGCCGCGGGCTTCGACACCGTCATCGTCGAAACCGTGGGCGTGGGCCAGGACGAGGTGGACGTGGTCGCCTGCGTCCAGACCTGCTGCGTGGTGCTGGTACCGGGCATGGGCGACGAGATCCAGGCCATCAAGGCCGGCATCATGGAAGTGGCCGATCTCTTCGTCATCAACAAGGCGGACCGCGACGGGGCCGACCAGGTGGAGCGCGAGGTGGAGGCCATGAAATCCCTGGCCATGCCCGAGGGCTGGGATCCGCCCGTGCTGCGCACCGTGGCCCAGGTGGGCACAGGCCTGCCCGAGCTGCTGGCCCGGATCCGGGAACACGGCCGCTGGCTGCGGTCCCACGGCGGCCTGGCCCACAAAGCCCGGGAGAGGGCGCGCTTGCGCTTCGAATCCCTCCTGGCCGAGGCAGCGGTGCGCCGGGTCAAGGCCCAGGCGGGCCCCGAACGCCTGGACAGCCTCATCCAGGGCATCGCCGACCATCTGGTGGATCCCTACACCGCCGTTGGGGGCCTGCTGGGCGAAGCTTGAGTCCGCCAATACCCACCCGATAGGGCTTTCATGGCCACCCGAAGTCTCAACAAGGAAGAGCCCGAGGCCGTCCGCATGGTCTTCCAGCGGCTCTGCGAAGGCGAGGAAAGTGTCCAGGTGGCCTTCGGAACCCTCAAGGGCGACTTCAAGGTGCTGGCCGAGGCCTCCGATCGCGTCATCCTGGGCATCTCGGATCTGGAGCGGGGCCAGTGGCGGCTGAAGCCCGGCGCCCATCTGGCCCTGCGACTGGTGGACCGGGGCCTGCCCTTCGAGGCCGTGGTGGATTTCGAAGGCCACGGAAAACTCCATGGCGTGGAAGCGGGGCACGTCAGCATGCCCCGCCTGCTCCGGGCCCTGGATGCGCACCGCATGGCCGAGTACATCCCCGACCGGCCCATCCCCTGCCCCTTCGCCGATCAAAGGAACGACGTGAAGGATGGCCTGGCTTCGGCCTTCGGAGAGGACGGCCTGGAACTGATGCCCCCGGAGGGCACCCATGCGCTGAGCGACCTGCTGCGCCTGAACGCCTCCTCCACCCTGGAATTGCGCATCGCCCCGGGCGAAAGCCTCGTCCTGGCCGTGAAGGTCGCCTATTTCTCCGACAAGGCCTGGGGCCTCCGCCTGGATGACTCGGCGGACCGGGAGACCGTGGGCCGCTACCGGCAGTGGCTGCTGGAGGCCCGCCACCAGCAGGCCAACCGCGACCGGGCCCGGTTCAACCCCGGCGGCCTGGAATCCCCCAAGCTCCAGGGCCGCAAAGAATCGGCGCAGGCGCACACGGCCCGGCCCCGGCTGCTGGCGGACCGGGACCCTTTGATCCTCGTGCTGGCCGAAGGCGAGGCCTTCCCCGCCCGCCTGGCCGAAGCCGTCGGGCGCAAATTCGGCGTGGCCGGCCTCGACCTGGGCCCCGGCCCCCTGAAACCCGCCCTGGGGGATCTGGGCGCCAGCGCCGACAGCTGGGGAAGGGTCCGCCTCATCCTCATCCACCACCGGCTCCGCTCCGGCACGGCCCTGGAGCGCTGCCGCAGGGTGGTCCAGGAGGAAGCCTGTCCCTTGCCCATCCTGATCGCGGGCACCGAGGAAGAAAGCGACCTGAAGCGGAACCGCTCCGTCGCCGCCGGGGCCGTGGACTACCTGGTGATCGATCCCTTCCACGTGCTGCAGGTGCTCCGGACCCTGGACGAGACCCTTAAACTCTTCGGCTGAATTAAATCCTCCCGGCCTTCGACCCGATGGGACCTTGGGGTTCCTTTCCCCCCCTGGCCGGAGCCCTGCATGTCCTTATCCCAACGTCTGAGTGTGCGCGGGAAGCTTCTCCTGATGCTCGCGCCCCCCATGGCTGGCTACGCTTTCTTCAACATCCACGACACCCTGCTCGACTACCGGGCCCTGGCCGCCCAGGGACTCATCGACAAGGGGCTGGATATCAGCCATCCCTTGTGGCGGACCTTCCTCTTCGATTTCCTCTCCTCCTTCGTGATCTGGGTGGTCGCCGCCCTGGTGGTGTACCGGGTGAGCCTCTGGATCACGCGGCCCCTGAATGCTCTGGCCCAGGGACTGAAGCAGAGCGACCTCACCTTGCAGCTGGCCGTGGAAAGCCAGGACGAGACCGGCCAAGCCGCGGCCGCTTTCAACACCTACAACGCCCGCATGCGAGACGTCTGCAGGCACCTGACGGGATCCTCCGGCTCCGTGGCCAGCGGCGCCACCCAGCTTTCCGCCTCCAGTGAGCAGATGGCCACCACCAGCTCCAGCCTGGCCGAGAACTCCATGGCCCAGCAGGAAGCCTTCGAGCGCGTCGCGGCCGCCGTCACCGAGCTGTCCGCCTCCATCGACCAGGTGGCCGGCCACATCCATCGTTCCCAGAAGGAATCCGAGGCCGCCGTGGCCGCCGTGAACCAGGGCACCCAGGCGGGCGGGGAAAGCGCCCAGGCCATGGATGACATCCGTGCCGCCACCATCCGCATGGTGGCCGCCGTGCGGCTCATCCAGGACATCGCCCGGCAGACCAACCTGCTGTCCCTCAATGCCGCCATCGAGGCCGCCAAGGCCGGGTCCATGGGCAAGGGCTTCGCCGTGGTGGCCGAAGAAGTCCGCAAACTGGCGGAGCGAAGTGGCGCCGCCGCCCGGGAGATCGGCGAACTCATCGAGCAGAGCAACGCTTCCGTGGACCACGGCGCCGAGATGGTGGACGCCACCGTGGCCGCCCTCGGCGCCATCGACGCCAACATCCACGGCCTGGCCGCCATGATCCTGGAGGTGGGATCCGCGGCCGAAGAGCAGGCCCGCACCAGCGCCGAGGTGGCCCGGCAGGTGGACGAGAACCTGCAACGCGTGGCCCACAACGCCACCGCCACCGAACAGATGGCCCGGACCGTGAGCGAGGTGGCCCAAACGGCATCGGGACTGGCCCGCGTGGCCGCGGACCAGAATCAGCTGGTGGGACAGTTCAGGGTCTGAGGTCTTAGGCCCGCAGCGCCGCCACGTGGCCGGCGCGGCGGTGCCGGCCCGCGGCGATCTCGCGCACGCCTTCGATGGCGGCCTGGATGTGCTCCTCGTGGTTGAAGGCGCCGATGCCGAAGCGCACGGCGCCGTGCAGGGCCGTGGTGCCCAGGTGGTCGTGCACCATGGGCGTGCAGTGCAGGCCCGTGCGGCAGGCGATGTTGTGGTCCACGTCCAGCATGGTGCCCACGTCCGCCGCTTCCAGCCCTTCCACATTGAGAGACAGCACGCTGATGCGCTGCTTGCCGGGAACGTCCTCGGCGCAGTAGAGGGTCACGCCCTCGATCCCGCGCAGGCCGTCCCGCAGCTGTGTCCAAAGGGCCATTTCGTGGTGGTGGATCGTTTCCAGACCCATGGCGTTGACCCAGGTCACCCCGGCGTTCAGGCCCGCGATGCCGGGCAGGTTCGGCGTGCCGTACTCCATGCGGTAGGGATATTCGTCCAGGTGCTGGCGCTGGGCGCTCTTCACGCCGGTGCCGCCCGCGCGGGTGCGGCGGATCTCGACGCCCTCCCTGACGTACATGCCGCCGATGCCCATGGGCCCCATGAGGCTCTTGTGCCCCGTGAAGCAGACGATGTCGGCGTTCAGTTCGTCCATCTTCACGGGCACCATGCCCGCGCTCTGGCTCACGTCCAGGATGAAGCGGATGCCCCGCTCGCGGCAGGCGGCGCCGATGGTGGCGGCGTCCTGCACGGTGCCGATGACGTTGGAGGCGTGGTTCAGGACGCAGGCCTTCGTCTCCGGCCGGAAGCGGCGGATCACCTCCTGGGGGTCCACGTAGCCCGTGACGTCGAAATCCACCCAGTCCACGGGGCTGCCCTCCTGCTCCAGCTTCCAGAGGGGACGCAGGGTGGCGTTGTGCTCCACGTGGGTGGTCACCACATGGTCTCCGGGCTGGAGGCTGCCCCAGATGGCCAGGTTGAGCGCGTCCGTGGAGTTGTAGCCGAAGACCAGCCGGTTGGGATCCGTGCCGCCGAAGAAGTCGCAGAGCAGCTTCCGGGTGTCGTCCACCAGGGCGCCCGCTTCCAGACAGAGGTCGAAGCCGCTGCGCCCCGGGTTGACGCCGGCGGAGCGGTAGAAGCGGTCCATGCCCTCGTAGACCTCCTGGGGCTTGGGGAAGGACGTGGCCCCGTTGTCGAGGTAGATCATCTTCACTTCGGGCGGGATGGGCAGGTGGAGCAGGCTCATGGGAGCACCTCTGAATGCGTGGGTACGATGAGGGCCGCGGCCACCAGTTCCGCCACGGTCTTGATCTGGACTTTCAGCTGGTATTCCTTGTTCAGCTCGCTGAGCTGATCGATGCAGTTGTGGCAGGGCGCGGCCACCACCTTGGCTCCGGTGGCGCGGATCTGGTCCGCCTTCTTCTTGCCCGCGGCCAAGCGCCGGTTCCGGTAGCGGCTCATGGCCAGCTGGCCTCCGCCTCCGCCGCAGCAGTAGTTCTCCACGCCGTGGGGCGCCATCTCCACCAAGTTGGCCACGGCGCGCCGCAGCACCCGGCGCTGGGGTTCGGAAATGCCGCCGTGGCGCACCAGGTTGCAGGGATCGTGCAGGGTAACGGGTTCCTGGTTCCGGGCGGAATCCACGTGGATGCGACCTTCGTTCAGGTAGCCGTCCATGAGTTCCAGGATGCTCACCACGGGGAAGGGGAAGCGCTGCTTGAGCCACTCGGGCCCCATCCACCGGGCGCTTTGGTAGCCGTGGCCGCATTCGCCGATGACCAGCACCTGGCAGCCCAGGCGCGTCATGGCGTCCGTGAGGTTCTTCACGATGGCCGCGGCCTGGTCGTCCTCGCAGGTGAAGAGGGCGTAATTGGTGAGATCCCACCCGCCGTCACTGGCCAGGGTCCAGTCCTCGCCCGCCGCCCAGAAGACCTTGGCGCTGGCCTGGAGAGAGAGCGGAAAGAACTTGGCCTCGCGGGGATTCACCGTGAAGAGGCAGCGGGCCCCCTGCTTGTCGAGGGGGATGCGGGCCTCCGGATCGCCCGTGTCGGCCTGCAGCTCCTCCTCCATCCACTCCACGGTCTCGACCCACTCTTCGCGCTCGATGGCCATGTTGTTACCGTGCTGCAGGCTGTTCTCGACGGTGGCCTGCAGGTCCTCGGGCACCAGGCCCATGGCGCCCAGGGCGCGCCGCGCCGCCCGGAACAGGGCGGGCAGGGGGATGCCGATGGTGCAGTTCATGGAGCAGCGGCCGCAGAGGGTGCAGCGGCCGAACACCGCATCCACCCAGGCTCGGGCCATGTCGCGGTCGAAGCGCTTCGCTCCCACCAGGCCCGGCGCGAGCCGGCCCATGGTGGTGAAGTGCGCCTTGAACACCGAGGCGATGTGATCCAGCTTGCGGCCAGGCACGTTCTCCAGCTCGGGTTCGGTGCGATGGTAGTGGCAGCCCCCGGCGCAGAGGCCGCAGCGCACGCAGGCGTTCAGATAGCTGGCCTCCGCCTCCTTCAGGCCGCCCCGGAATACCTCCAGGCCGCGCGCGTAGTCCGCGTCCGTGAGGGTATCCAGCTTCTGCTCCAGCTCAGTGGACATGGGATCCCCCCGGGGGAAACACCCCGCGCCGCCCGAAGAAGGCCCCGAAATGGGACCGGGCCATGAAGAAGAAGAGGCAGTGGCGGATCTTGCCGAGGGGCGCATAGAACAGCAGCAGGATCGCGCTCAGCAGCCAGGCCTGGCCGGGCGACACCAGGGCCAGGGCCACAAAGGCCGTGGCCAGCAGGTTCGACACGAAGTCATCGGGACGGGACAGGCCGCGCAGTTCCGCCTTCAGAAGGCGCTTCAACAACAGGCCCAATCCCCCCATCGCGCCCAGTGCCAGCAAGGCCCGGGCACCCAGCCAGAGCGACCGGGGCAGCTCGAATCCCGCCAGGCTCAGCGCGAGCAGCGCGAAGGCCGTGAAGATCCCCCCATGGAAGGCCAGGCCCAGCCCGTACGAGGGCAGGTGCTCGCGCACGCTCTCCTTGGCGCCGGGGCTCATGGCGCCGGTGAAGGCGTAGCGGATGCCCGCGGCCGGATCACCCGCCGCGGCGGCGAAGGGCTGGCGCGAGCCGAAGGCCCGCGCCCGGGCCCGCAGCACGAGCAGGCCTGCCACGGCCCAGACCCCGGCCGCGACCACGGCCGTGCCGAGCGGGGTGAAAAGCTGGTTCGGCACGGGGCCTCCTACACGCAGCCGTCAGGCTTGGGCAGGCCCGCCAGCTTGCAGGCGCCCTTGGCGGGACCGCTGGGGAAGAGTTCGTAGATGCGCTGGAGACGCAGGCCCGTGGCCTTGCAGACGGCGCGCACCATGGGGGCGCCCTGCTTCTCCTCGAAGTGGCCGCGGATGAAGCGGATCACGGACCAGTGCTCCTCGGTCAAAGCCTCGAGCCCCTCCTCCGCCTGGGCCAGCGCCAGGGCCAGTTCCTCGTTCCAGATCCCCGGATCCACCAGAAATCCTTCTTCGTTCAGGGCCACCGCTTGTCCATGGAACATCAGGCCGCTCATGCATCCCTCCGGAGCCGCATCCCGCGCGGCCAGCAACGGGTTTGGATTTTGTGTGAATGGAAACTAGAATTGTGTGCATGACAATCTGGGTGCCCGACCTTTCGCACGCCTCCGGCCCCACCTACCTGGCCGTGGCGGATGCCATCGGAACCGCGGTACGGCTGGGTCAGCTGCGGCCCGGCGACCAGCTCCCCACCCACCGTTCCTTAGCCGATCTCCTGGGTGTGAATGTGAGCACCGTCACACGCTCCTACCGGGAAGCGGCCCGCCGCCTCCTGGTGGGCGGCGAGGTGGGACGGGGCACCTACGTGCTGGGCCTGGCCTCGGAAGCAGCCCTCTTCGCGCTGCAGAACCGCCCCGAGGGCGGCGTCATCGACCTCTCCACCAACCGCCCGCCGGTGGGCCTGGCCGAAGGCGATCTGGGGGTGGGCCTCGCCAACCTGGGCTGGAGCGAGGGGGGCCGCTTCCTCGACTACCCGGCCCCCGGCGACACGCGCCTCCACCGCGAGGCCGCCACCGCCTGGCTGAAGCGCCGCGGCCTGAAGGCCGAAGCCGAGCACCTGCTGATCTGCGCCGGGGCCCAGCACGCCATGGACACGGCCCTCAGTCTGCTGGACGAGCACCGGGATCTGGCCTGCGAATCCCTGGTCTACCCCGGGCTGAAGGCCCTGGCCCGCCAGAACCGGAGGCGCCTGCATCCCATGGGCATGGACCGGGAGGGGGTGCTGCCCTCGGCCCTGGAAGCCGCCGCCAAGGCGGGTCTGCGGGTGGCCGTGCTCTCTCCCACGCTGAACAATCCCACCACCGCCACCATGAGCCTGGGCCGCCGCGAACGCCTCGTGGCCATCGCCCGGAAGCATGATCTGCTCCTGGTCGAGGAGGATGTCTACGGCCTGCTGCCCGAGGACGCGCCGCCGCCCTTGGCCGCCCTGGCGCCGGAGCGGGTGCTCTACGTGACGGGCCTCTCCAAGACCGTGGCCGCGGGCCTGCGCCTGGGCTACCTGCTCCTGCCGCCCCCGCTGCGCACCCGCGCCCGGGACGCGGAGCACCACACGACGTGGTATGTCTCGCCCATGAGCATGGCCCTGGGCACGGCCTGGATCGAGGACGGCACCGCCTGGCGCCGCCTCCTCACCCAGCGCAAGGAGCTGGCCGCCCGGCACCGGCTCTGCGCCCAGGGGCTGCGGAGCCTCGCCTGGCGCGGCGAGGCCCACTGCCCCCACATCTGGCTGCCGGCGCCGCCCGGGGGCCAGGAACGCTTCAGGCGGCGCGCCCTGGAGGCGGGCGTGGTGGTGGTGTCCTCGGATGTCTTCGCCGCCACCCGGGCCGTGCAGGAACCGGGCATCCGCGTTTCCATCGGCGCCGCTCCGGACCGGGCCACCCTGGCCCAGGGACTGGCCCGCCTGGAGGGCCTGAACGCCCTTGCCTAAGGATCAGTCCGTCTTGGAAAGAAGCCCGTACAGATCCGGCCTCCGGTCCCGGAAGAAGCCGAAGGAGGCGCGGTTGCGGCGGATCTCGTCGAGGTCGAACGCCGCGTGGATCACGCCGCGGTCTGTGCGGCCCAGTTCGGCCACCTTCTCCCCGCGGTGATCGCTGATGAAAGAGTGGCCGTAGAAGGTCTGATCCCCTTCGGTGCCGATGCGGTTGGAGGCCACCACGGGCACCACGTTGGACACCGCGTGTCCGATCATGGCCCGCTGCCAGAGATCCTTGGTGTCCAGCTCGGGGTTCTCGGGCTCGGTGCCGATGGCCGTGGGGTAGAGCAGGATCTCGGCGCCCATGAGCATCATGGCCCGGGCGCACTCGGGGTACCACTGGTCCCAGCAGATGCCCACGCCGATTCGCCCGAAGCGGGTGTTCCACACCTTGAAGCCCGTGTTCCCCGGGCGGAAGTAGAACTTCTCCTCGTAGCCGGGGCCGTCGGGGATGTGGCTCTTGCGGTAGATGCCCAGGAGCGCGCCATCGGCGTCGATCATGGCCAGGCTGTTGAAGTAGTGATGGCCGTCCCGCTCGTAGAAGGACACGGGAATCACCACGCCCAGATCCTTCGCCAGCTTCTGGAAGCGGGCGATCGTGGGATGCCCCTCCACGGGCCGCGCCCAATCGAAGAAGGCGTCCTTCTCTTCACGGCAGAAGTACCAGCCCTCGAACAGCTCCGAAGGCAGGATCACCTGGGCGCCCTGGGCGGCGGCCTCGCGGACGAGGGCCTCGACGCGGGCCACGTTCTCGTCGAGGCTCGCGGTGAAGCCGCACTGGGTCGCGGCGACTCGGATGACGCGGGATTCGGCGCTCACGGAACCTCCGGCTGCTGCTGGGTGATGCAATGGAAGGCGCCGCCGCCGCTGAGGATGGCGCGGGCGGAACGGCCCACCACCCGGCGGCCCGGGAAGAGCGGCGCCAGGGCGCTCACGGCGGCTTCATCGAAGGCGGTGCCGTAGGTGGGAACGATCACCGTCTTGTTGCCGATGTAGAAGTTCACGTAGCTGGCGGGCATGACTTCGCCCTCCTCGTTCTCCACCAGGCCGGGCGAGGGGATGCGGACCACCTGGAGCTTCCGGCCCCGGGCGTCGGTCATGGCACCCAAGTCCGCGGCGAGGTGGTCCAGGGTGGCGGCATTGGGATCGGCCGCATCCTGGGCCTGCATGCACACCACTACGCCAGGGGCCACGAAGCGGGCCAGGGTGTCGATGTGGCCGTCGGTGTGATCGTTGAGGAGGCCCTCGTCCAGCCAGAGCACATTCTCGGCGCCCAGGCCTTCGCGCAGAGCGGCCTCGATCTGAGCCTGGTCCATGTCCGGGTTGCGGTTGGGGTTCAGCAGGCACTGGCGAGTGGTGAGCAGGGTCCCCTCGCCGTCCACCTCCACAGAGCCGCCTTCCAGGATCCAGTCATGGTCGATGAGGTGGGCGCCGCTGCGGCCCGCCACGCGGGCGGCCACGTGATCGTCGCCCGGCAGTTCGTACTTGCCGCCCCAGCCGTTGAAGCGGAAGCAGGCCGCGTGCAGGGCGCCCGCCTCATCCTTCACGAAGATGGGGGCGGTGTCCCGCAGCCAGATGTCGCCCACGGGCACGGGGTGGAAGCGCACCTGGGCCAGCACCGGCGCCAGGGCGGCCCGGGCCTGGGCTTCGGCGGCCTCGCCTCCCACCAGCAGTTCCAGATGCTCTCCGCCGCCTTCGGCCATGGCCAGGCACAGGGCCGCGAACTCGGCCTGAGCCGGGGCCAGATTCTCCTGCCAGAGGTGGCCGTGGCTGGGCCAGGCCAGCCAGCAGGCGCTGTGGCGGTCCCACTCGGCGGGTTGATGGAGGACGGGACGGGTCATATCGGCACGGATTCCTGCAAGGAGAACCCCGGCATGGGGCCCACCCTCCAGTTCATCAAAACCCGGGGGCCCCGTCGAGGGGAATGGCTGCTCCGACAGGAAGTCTCCACTGGAATCGGGGTCATACCACGTATGATGGGGTATCCACCCGGAGCCCCCATGCCCAGCCCCCGTCTCCTGCGGGTTTCTGCTTTCGTCCTCGCGGCCTTGCTGGTCCCGCCCTCAGCCCTCCAGGCCCAGCTCAGCCCGGCCATGGAAAAGGCGGCCTCCGTCGTCCGCAGCCGCTACACCAAGCGCGAGGTGCTCATCCCCATGCGGGACGGCGTCAAGCTTTTCACGGCCATCTACACGCCGAAGGACACCAGCAAAGCCTATCCCTTCCTGATGAACCGCACCCCTTACAGCGTGTGGCCCTACGGCGAGGATGCCTACCCTCCGGAACTCGGGCCCTCCGCGCGCTTCCAGGAGGACGGCTTCATTTTCGTCTTCCAGGACGTGCGGGGCCGGATGATGTCCGAAGGCGAGTTCGTGAACATGCGGCCCCAGCGGGCCGTGAGCGGCGCCGCCATCGACGAGAGCACGGACACCTACGACACCCTCGAATGGCTGCTCAAGCACGTGCCGGGAAACAACGGCCGCGCGGGCCAGTGGGGCATCAGCTATCCCGGGTTCTACTCCGCCGTGGGCATGCTTTCCGGCCACCCGGCCCTGAAAGCCGTGTCGCCCCAGGCGCCCATCGTGGACTGGTTCCAGGGGGATGATTTCCACCGCAACGGCGCCCTCTGGCTGCCCCACGCGTTCAACTTCATGACCTCCTTCGGCCAGCCCAGACCCAAGCCCACCAAGGCCTGGCCGCCGAGCCTGGACCACGGCACTTCCGACGGCTACGAATGGTTCATGCGGCTGGGTTCCACCGGGGCCACCCGGCAGTACACGCAGAACGTGCCCTTCTGGAACGAGATGCTGGATCATCCGGACTACGACGCCTTCTGGCAGGCGCGGAACCTGCGTCCCCAGATCAAGAACGTGAAGCCCGCGGTGCTCACGGTGGGGGGATGGTTCGATGCCGAGAACCTCTTCGGCGCGCTTCAGGTGCACCAGACCGCGAACCGCCAGAGCCCAACCAGCGACAACCGGCTGGTCATGGGGCCCTGGTTCCACGGCGGCTGGGAGCGCAGCAAAGGCGACCACCTCGGACCTGTGCAGTTCGGCGCCAACACGTCCGAATGGTTCCAGGCCGAAGTGCTCTTTCCCTTCTTCGCCCACCACCTGAAGGACGCGAAGGCGCCGGATCTGGCCAAGGCCACGGTGTTCGAAACCGGCGCTAACCGCTGGCGCCGCTTCGACGCCTGGCCGCCCCCGCAGGCCAAGGAGAAGCAGTTGTACCTTCAGGCCGGAGGCAAGCTCGGCTTCCAGGCCCCCACGGCCCAGGCCGGATCCGACGCGTTCATCTCCGACCCCGCCAGGGCCGTTCCTTTCATCGAGAACGTGGCCATCGGCATGACCCGCGAGTACATGACCGCCGATCAGCGCTTCGCCGGACGGCGTCCAGACGTGCTCGTCTACCAGACGGAACCCCTCGCGGAAGACCTCACCATCGCGGGCCCTCCGCGCCCCGAGCTGTTCGTGGCCACCACAGGCACCGATGCGGATTGGGTGGTGAAGCTGGTGGACGTCTACCCCGACGATTTCAAGAACCCTGATTTCAAGACGGGCGGCTCACCCTGGGACCGCCAGCCCAACCCCATGGGCGGCTACCAGCAGCTGGTGCGCGGCGAAGTCATGCGCGGCAAGTTCCGGGACAGCCTGGAAAAGCCCTCGCCCTTCACGCCCGGCCAGCCCGCCCGCGTGGCCTGGTCCATGAACGACATCTTCCACACCTTCAAGAAGGGCCACCGGATCATGGTGCAGATCCAGAGCACCTGGTTCCCCCTCATGGACCGCAATCCCCAGACCTTCATGAACATCAACCAGGCCAAGCCCGAGGACTACCACAAGGCCACGCACACCATCTTCCACGACGCCGAACGGCCCAGCCATCTCACGGTCGGAGTGTGGGCGGAAAAACCGTAGGCGGGGAACCAGATCCATCTTCCGGCATGAAAACGCCCCGCATGCGGGGCGTTTCATCTACTGCCCTTTGGGCGTTTTCTTTTCGGCCTTTTCGGCCTTCTTAGGCCGGCCATCGGAAGTCAGGAACTTGTCGGGGTTCGCCGTCAGCTTGTCCGCGGCCGCCTGATCGATGACCGTGTACTCGCGGCCCCGCACCGTGACCTTGACGCCCTTCCCCTCGGGAATGGTTTTTCCGGTCACGGGGCAGACGGTCTTGTCGTGGCCCTTGTGCTCGTCTCCATCCACGGCCGGGGCGATGGCCCGAGCCTGGCTCTGGCTGGGGACCGGATCCTGGAGGGGCGCCGCAGCAAGGATCAAGGGCGCGGAAGCGGCTGTTGCAATAACGAAGGCGATGGATCGTTTCGACATGAAAACCTCCTGATCAGGCGGACACGGACTCCGCAGACGGTTGGAAGGCCTCGCCAGTTCAGTGGGCCTGACGAGGTCCCCCAACATAGATTCACGCGCCGGCCTGTCAACACGACCGGATGGTGGGGGTCCGGCCTAGATCCTTCGGCGGGCAGCTCTTCCATCACAGACGGAGCCGGCGCCACATCTAAGAGCAAGACGGACCCGTGCCCGGAGGCCCACATGCCTGATCCGATTCTGGTTCCAGCCGCGCAGCCCCAAGCCTCCTCCGAGGAGGAATCGAGAAAGCTCGCCGAGGGGGCCCGCGAAACGGCCTGGGTCTTTCCCAGCTTTCTGAAAGAGATCTTCGGCGGAAGATTCGATCTCGGCCTGCTCGCGTCCGTGCCCCAGCCCGCGCCGGCCAGGCCCGGATTCGCCGCTTTCCACGCGCGCATGAAGGCCTTTCTCTCCCAGGTGGATTCGGACCGCATGGACCGCGAAGGCGCCTACCTGCCCGAGGCCTTGCAGGCCCTGAAGGACATGGGCGCCTTCGGAATGAAGGTCCCCGCCGAGTACGGAGGTCTGGGATTCAGCCAGTGGGAGTACGGCCTGATCATGGAACTGCTCGGTTCCCAGGATGCCAATCTGCTCGCGCTCCTCAGCGCCCATCAAAGCATCGGCGTGCCACAGCCGCTCAAGCTCTTCGGCACGGAGGAACAGAAGGCGAGGTACCTCCCGCGCATCGCGGAGGGCGCGGTCAGCGCCTTCGCCCTGACCGAACGGGAGGCCGGAAGCGATCCCGCCAATCTCAGGACGACGCTCCGGCGCACTCCGGAAGGCGGCTTCCTGCTGAGCGGCGAAAAACTTTGGTGCACCAACGGAACCATCGCTGACTTCTACGTGGTGATGGCCCGCCATGACGACACCCGGGAGATCAGCGCCGTCATCGTCGAGCGGGCCTGGGAGGGCGTGGAGGTGGTCCGGCGCTGCCGCTTCATGGGCCTGCGCGCCCTGGAAAACGGCGTCGTCCGGTTCAAGGACGTGAGGGTTCCGAAGGAGAACCTGCTGCTGGGCGAAGGCAAGGGCCTGAAGCTGGCCCTGGTGACGCTCAACACCGGCCGCCTGAGCATTCCCAGCGCCCTCATGGGCGCTTTCAAGCGCCTTGTCCAGATCCACCGGGCCTGGGACAGCGCGCGCATCCAGTGGGGGCAGCCGATCGGCAGGCATGAGGCCATCGGACAGACGGCGGCGGATTGCGCCGCCACGGCCTTCGCCGTGGAAGCCGTGGCCCAACTCTGCAACCGCATGGCCGACGCCGGCGACCGGGACATCCGCCTGGAGGCCGCCATGGCCAAGATGTGGACGACCGAGGAAGCGTGGACGGCGCTCGACCGCGTCCTGCAGGCCCGGGGAGGCCGCGGGTACGAAACCGCCGACTCCCTCCGGGCCCGGGGCGAAGCGCCTATCCCCGTGGAACGCATGATGCGCGACGCCCGCATCAACCTGATCTTCGAAGGCAGCAGCGAGATCATGCGCCTGTTCATCGCCCGGGAAGCGGTGGACATGCATCTCGCCAAGGCCTGGGATCTCGTGAACCCCAAGAGCCCTCTGGGACAGCGGCTGAAGGCCCTTCCCCGGGCCCTCGCCTTTTATGCCGCCTGGTATCCGGCCCGCTGGTTCGGCCTGCTGACCCCCTTCCACCACCTGGACCACACCCGGCTGGGCGGCCATCTGCGCTTCGCGGAACGCCGCGCCCGCAAGCTCGGCCGGGCCCTCTTTCATCAGATGCTGCGCCACGGGCCGCGGCTGGAGCGCAAGCAGGCGACGCTGTTCCGCGCCGTGGAGATCGGGGCGGATCTGTTCGCCATGTGCGCCGCCGTGCTCCATGCCAGGGACCTGGAGCGGGCCCAGGCCCCCCACGCCAAGGAAGCCACGGACCTGGCCGATCTGTTCTGCCTGAACATGCGCCGCCGCATCGCCGCCCGCTTCCGCGACCTGCGGATCCATTCAGACGGCCTGAAGGCCAGGGTCAGCGGACAGCTGCTGGATGGCGCCTACCGGTGGATGGAGGAGGACCTGGTGCCAAGCGAGGCCATCGACTCGCTGGAACCAGGCGGCGGAGGCGGCTCAGTGGGATGATTCCTTCCATCCTTCCAGGACGCGGAACCGGCTCCCCATCATGTTGGGCAGGGTGAGCTGCAGCAGGTTTTCGGTGCGCGCCTTCCGCTCCGCTTCGGGCAGGCCCATCCATTCGCCGCCCCATCGGTCCAGGGGCGCATGGGTGCGGATCCACTTGCTGAGCTCCACGTGGCCCAGCTCCGAGAGGCCTTCGCCTTCGAGCAGCCGGGAGAGCCGCGTGAAATCGACATCGGCTGTCAAGTCGGCCTCGCCCAGGTCCTCGTGCCACTTTCCGTCCACCCCATGGGCCTTGAAGCGACGCAGATCGGCGCCCTTGGCCAGCAGCCGGTCCGCGGATTCGCCGTAGTCCACCGCCAGGAAGAGCCCGGCCTGCAGGGGGGCCGCCAGCGATTGGACGAGGCCGGGCAGGCCCTCGCACCACACGCTCCCATCCTGGGGTTCCAATCCGTCCGTCTGACCGGCGAACCAGGCCCCGGCCTCGCCGGGATCGGCCGCCTGCCACTCGGGCCCCGCCTCCGTCAGCACCTCCCGGATCCATCGCGTTCCGTCCCAGCGCCAGGGCTGGGCGGGCAGGGCATCGAAGAGCTCGTTGCTGAAGACCGCGCCGAGGAAGGGTTCCAGCGCTTCGGATTCGGCGGCGAACCGCGCGCGATGGACCGCCAGGAAGGGAGCGAGGGCCGATTCAGCCGCCCGTTTCGCCGCGGGATTGTCGTCCCGGTGCACGTAGACCAGGGCCTTGGCAAAGGGCCCCGACACCGCGTTCAGGAGGTCGCGGCCCAGCCATCCCCGGCCTGCGCCGGGCTCCAGGGCCGTGAAGCGGGCGGGCCGGCCCAGCCGCTCCCAGGCCGCCTCCAGGCGCAGCGCCAGGGTCTGGCCCAGGAGGGGACCGAGATCCAAGGCCGTGTAGTAGTCCTTGCCCGCGAAACCCCAGGGGCCTTCCGGCCTCCTGTAGTAGCCATGCTCCGGATGGTAGAGCCCGAGGGCCATCACCTCCGAGGCGGGCACCGGCCCCTGGGCCAGGCGGGGTTGCAGCAAGTCATGAAGGGGATTCACTTCTTCTCCAAAGGCCACTTCTCGAGCAGCACGGGCAGCAGCCACTGGGTGAGCAGCAGGGCCAGGGCCACGCCGCCCAGGCAGGCCAGGCCCAGGCCCCGCAGGCCGCGGTAGCCGCTGAAGACCATGCCGCCGAAGCCCGCGAGGGTGGTGCCTGCGCAGACGGCGTTCACGCGGGCCACGCGCTGGGGCGCATCCTTCTCGCCCCTGGCGCGGTGCAGCAGGTTGAAGGCCGTGTCCACGCTCACGCCCAGGGCGATGGGGATGGCCATGAGGGAAAGGAAGGTGAGGGGTTCTCCACCCCAGCCCAGGGCCCCGAAAACGCCAGCCTGGCTGGCCAGCAGCGGCACCAGGGCCAGCGCGGCGAAACGCAGGCTCCGGCCGAAGATGGCGATGACGAGGAAGATGCCCGCCAGGGCCAGGAGCACGGCCTGCTGCACGGCTTCCTTGGCGATGCCCTTCACCACGCGGAACAACGGCTGGGTGCCCACGAAGCGCCCTCCGGCCGCCTCCACCACGGGCGTGAGGCGGTTGAGCGAGGCCTCATCCAGGCGCAACGGAACTGTCAGGGCCGGAGCCAGCGGCGGCGGCTTCTGGTGCAGGCGGAAACCATCCCAGAGGTTCCAGGGGTGCCGCTCTTCGGCGGGAACCGTCCGCGGCAGCATGGCCTGCAGGGCTGCCACGGGCTGGGCCGGATCCGAGGCCGCCGCGGCCAGGGCCGCAAGGGAGCCCTCCAGCCCCGCGGGATCCAGGCCAGCCCTGGAAGCGGCTTCCAGGACCTGGCGCCGCCAGGTTTCCGAACCCAGGGCATGCCGCAGTTCCGGATTCAGAGTCTTCCAGTCGGGCACGGGAATCCCCGCCTCCCGCAAAATGGGGCTCAGCTTGTTCCAGCGGGCGGGCAGGCGGTCCGGGTCTTCCAGGGGAATCTGCAGGGCCAGGGGCTGCAGGCTGGCGCCCAGGGTGCGGGTCATGCGCTCCTGCAAGGTGAGGGCGGGATTGCCCTGGGCCCGGAAGCGGCGCAGATCCTCCTCCCAGCGGGTGCGGGGCGCCCCCACCAAGGCGACCGCCAGCACGGCCAGCGCCACCCACGGGGCCCAGCGCCGGCGGGGCTTGCCCGGCAGCTCCGGGCCTGGCGCGAAGGTGCCCCGCCCGCAGTCGAGCAGGAGCAGCAGCGGTGGCAACACCAGGAAGGTCGCCGCCAGACAGGCCAGCAAACCCAACCCGGTGGTGAGGCCCAGATCGCGGATGCCGGGAAAGGGAGCGAAGGCCAGCGCGAGGAAGGCCATGGAGGTGGCCAGGGCGCCCGCCACCACGCCTGGGCCCGTGCCCAGCAGGGCGGCCCGCAGGGCGCGAGGCTTGGAGTGGCCGGCCCGCCGGTCGTCCCGGTAGCGGCTGAAGAGGAGGATGCCCACGTCGTCGCCGACACCCAGCAGCACGGCCCCAAAGCCCGCGGCCATGAGGTTCACCCGGCCCAGCACCCAGCCCGTGAGCCCCAGGGCCCAGAGCATGCCCACCAGCAGGGGCACCATCACGAAGCCGTAGCCCGCCAACGTGCGGAAACCCAGCCAATAGACGAGGCCGATGAGGAGGAAACTCAGCGCGAGGCTCAGCACCACTTCCACGGTGAGGCGGTGGGATTCCCAGGCCGTGATGGCGTGGGCGCCCGTCGCCTGCAAGGCGAAGGGCCGGTCTTCCGAAGGCGCCAGAGCCGCCTCCATGCCGCGCAGGCTGGCGGTCGCGGGGAGAGGCCCCTTGGCGCCCTGGCCCAGCCAGGTCAGGACGCGGGCAGTGGCCTTGGCATCGGTGGCCGGAAAGCCGGCCACCAAGGGCAGCATCACGAAGCGGCCATCTTTCGTCTCGAAGTACCCGGTGCGCACCTTCAACGTGAAGGCCCGGCCGAGGGCGGTGGCCTTGGCCAAACCCTCGTCATCCCGGGGGGCCAACTCGCGCAGCCCCAGGGGGTCCAGCCGCGCGAGGGCTGCGGGTAGCGGCTCGGGCGAGGACAGGGCCCTGGCTGTGGCCTGCAAGCGGCGTTGCAGGGCCGCGAGGTCCGTGAGGGGCGCCAGCCGGTCCCCAAGCCAGGCAGGCGCCATGGTGTAGAGGGTCTCCGTGGTGAGGCGGCTCACGGCGGCATCGCCTTCGGCAATGCCGCCCAGCGCCAGCAGCGCGGGCCAAGGGCTCACTCCCCCGGGCCCCGGCACGGGAATGGGATCGGACAAGCGGCCTTCGGCCGCGAGGCCGTTGAGGGGCAGGTTCCCTTCCGTGAGAAGCCGGTCCACCAGGCCCTCAGCCCAGGTCCGGCGGGCTTCCAAGTCGCCTTCCTGGCCTTCGGCCACCAGCCAGATGAGTTCCTGCTGGCCCACGCCCGCTTCCAGGTTCGCGCGGACGGCGGGATGCTCCGAAGGCAGCAGGCTCATGAGATCCAGGGCCCGTTCCACCCGCAGGGTGCCCCAGCCGAGCAGCAGGGTGAGGCCCGCCACGCAGAGCCAGAGCCCCCTCGACCGGCTGAGGTGGAGACGGAGCAGGGCGCGCAGCAGGGCTTTCATCGCCTCTGCGGATCCAGCCGGTCGATCCAGAACTGGAGGGCCGGCACCATCTCCACCCGCTCGGCGCCCCGGAGGCGCTCGAAGAGGCTGGCGTCTTCCAGGCGCACCAGGGGGTGGTTCTCGCGGCGGTCCATGGCCTCGGGCGGATAGGAGGCCGTGAGGATGGTGGGCAGCTCCTCGCTGTAGCGGTAGTCCAGCAGCTGGGCCAGGGCCGCGGCGATGCGGATGTCCGAATCCATGCGGTCCCAGTCATCCAGCACGAGGAGGGGCAGCTCCTGCAACGGCTCGACAAGGTCGCGCACGCTCTGGAAGGTGGCGTTCTGGAAACTGCGCACGTCGTAATAGGTGTCCTTGATGGCCTGGCTGAGGCTGCGCACGGAAACGAAGCGTCCCCGCTTGCCCGTCTGCTCGGACCAGGCGCGGAGCGCGGCGGCGGCCAGGGTGCTGCGGCCGCTCTGGGCGGGGCCGTGGATCCACCACAGCTCCCAGCCATGCCGGAATTTGTGCTTGCCCGAGGTGGCCCACTGCGACAAACCCTCAGCCCCCAAGGGGCGGATGCCGTGCTCGGGCCGCTTGCGCAGGGCTGCCAGCAGCTTCACCAGCTGGTCGCGGCCTTCCAGCTCGCCCACGTCCTCGGGGGGACGCGAGAGCAGTTCTTCCAAATCGGGCACGCGGTCCAGCAGGGCGCGCACGCCGCTGGCCTGGGCGTTGTTCCACCACTTCCAGAATCGCGTGAAGTCCGCTTCCCGGTAGCGGGCGGGCAGGCCTAAAGTCTCGGCATCCGGCGCCACGTCGGCGGTGCAGCCGCACACCAGCACGGGCTTCTGGGGATCCGGATCGAAGACCAGGCCTTTGCCGTGGCAGCGCGGGCAATCGGCGCGCCCCTTCATGGCCCGTCTCCCCCGCGCAGGAAGCCGCCCAGCACTTCACGGCGGCGTTCCCGGATGCGCGCGAAGGCCCGCTCCTCCAGCTGGCGCACGCGCTCGCGGGAAATGGGGGGAGCGAAGCGCTTGCCGATCTGCTCGAGCGTCAGGGGGTCTTCGCCGCCAATGCCGAAGTGCAGGGTGATGATGGTGCGTTCCTTTTCGCTCAGGGAGGCCAGGCTGGCGTCGATCTGCTCGAGGAAGGCCTCCTGGTCCAGCGTGTGCATGGCGGAGGGCTCCACCTCCTGTTCCAGGCTGTCGCCCACGGTGAGATCCGAATCGCCCAGCCCCTGCTCCGTGGACACCGTGGATGTGGTCTGCTGGAGCAGCTGATAGCGCTCCACGTCCTCGATGCTCAGGCCCGCGGCCTCCGCGATCTCCTGCAGCTGGGGCGCCCGGCCCAGGGCCTGGCTGAGCTTCTGCGTCACCCTATTGAGGTGGACCAGGTGGCCCGCGACCTTCTGCGGAAGGCGGATCTTGTTCCCGTGCTCGGCCAGCGCGTGGAAAATGGCCTGGCGCACCCACCAGGAGGCGTAAGTGAGGAACTTGTTGAGGCGCTCGGGGTCGAAGCGCTTGGCGGCCTCGATCAGCCCCAGGTTGCCCTCGCTGATGAGATCCAGCAGGTCCAGCCCCATGCCCTCGAACTTGCGGGCCTCTTTCACCACGAAGCGGAGGTTGCCCTCCACCAGGCGGCGCAGGCCTTCGGGATTGCGGTCGTTCTGCCACATGCGCCCGTAGAACCGCTCCTCCTCCGCTGTCAGCAGAGGCAGATGGCGGATGGAGTCGAAGTACTTGTCGAGCGAGCGCTCTTCGAGATGCCGGAGGGGCACGGTTCACCTAAGTGGGAGACACCAGCATAGCAAGCGATTCCGCCCGCTTGCGAAGCCCCGCCTCAGGAGCGCTTCCTCAACCCGTGGGACGCCAGTTTCACCAGGCCCGTGGCCGAAGCCGGCCGGGGCACATCCTTTATGCCCGCTGCTTCCAAGGCATGGGCCAGACGCTCCAGGTCCTCCTGCAGGTGATTCAGCCGGTCGCGCATGCCCAGCACCACTTCCACGCCCGCCAGGTTCACGCCCAGGTCACGGGTGAGGTTCAGGATGAACTCCAAGCGCTCCAGGTCCTCGTCGCTGTAAAGGCGGGTCTTGCCCTCGGTGCGGCTGGGGGTCAGGAGGCCCTCCCGCTCGTAGAGACGCAGGGTCTGGGGGTGCACGCCATAGCGCATGGATACCACGCCGATCATGTAGGCGCCCAGGCGGGGATCTTTAGCCATGATTCGCACTCCGCTGCTTGCGCACGTCCGTGTCGTTCAGTTCCGCCAGTTCCCGCAACAATTCTTTGCTGCGCTCATCCTGGATGGCGGGAGTGACCACGGCCACCTCCGCGATGAGGTCCCCGCGCTGGGTGCTGCGGGGCACGGGCATGCCCTGGCCCTTCAGGCGAAGGCGGGCGCCGGTCTGGGTGCCCGGCGGCACCTTGATGGTCTGCTGGCCTTCGGGCGTGGGCACGTCCACCTTGGCGCCCAGGGCCGCCTCCGAGAAGCTGATGGGCAGCCGCACATAAAGATTGGGCCCTTTCCGCTCGAAACGGGCATCGGGCTCCATGCTGATCTGCAGGAAGAGGTCCCCGGGGCCGCCGCCGCGACGGCCAGCCTCGCCCTTGCCCGCCACCCGCAGCTTGGCACCGTCCTCCACGCCCGCGGGAATGGAGATGGTCACCGTCTCCTGCCGGGAATGGCGGCCCGCTCCGCCACAATCGGGGCAGGCCGGAGCCTTGGAGCCTCGCCCCTGACAATCGGGGCAGGTCCGTCCGAAAGAGAGAAAGCCCGAGCCTCCGCCGATCTTCCCCTTGCCCTGGCAGGTGCGGCAAAGCTCCTGTTTGCGGTTGGACTCCCCGGTGCCCCGGCAGCTGAGGCAGGGCTCGGAACGGTTCACGCGGAGGTTCAGGCGCGTGCCCTCGAAGGCTTCCTTGAAGCCCAGCCGCACGGAGTGGAGCAGATCCTCTCCCCGCATCGGTCCGGTGCGCGCCTGCCGCCCTCCGAACCCCGCGAAGATGTCCTCGAAGGAAAAGCTCCCTTCCTGGTGGAAGCCGGGAGCCGCCTGGGCACCCGGCCCGCTGGGGTCGCCGTAGGTATCGTAGTTGCGCCGCTTGTCGGGGTCCGACAGCACGTCATTGGCCTCGGACAGCTTTTTGAACTCCGCCTCCGCTTTGGCATCGCCTGGGTTGAGATCCGGATGATGTTTCCGCGCCAGCTTTCGGTACGCCCTCTTGATGTCCTCTTCGGAGGCCGATGTGGGCACGCCCAGGATCTTGTAGTAGTCGGGGTGGGGCATGGCTTTAGTGTAGGACACTAAGATTTCATTCGCGGTCAAAAAAGCGGAGCCCCGGCCAACCCGAGGCTCCGCGTGGGGATCCGGGGGTGTCCGCGCAGCGAAGCGGAGCGAGGAACCCCGGGGGAAGTTAGCTGACGACTTCCGCGTCGATCACGTTGTCGTCGCCCTTCTTGTCGCCACCGGACTGGGTTCCGGGGGCGCCGGGGGCGCCGCCATCCGCCGGGGGCTCCTGCTTGTAGAGGCTTTCAGCCAGCTTGTGGCTCTTGGCCGTGAGGGTTTCCAGGGCCTTCTTGATGCGCTCCTTCTCCAGGCTGGCCAGGGCGGCCTTCGCCTCAACCACGGCCTCCTCAGCCTCCTTTTTGTCGGCCTCGGGCAGCTTGTCGCCGTTGTCCTTCAGGAGTTTCTCCACCTGGTAGACCATCTGATCCAGGTGGTTCTTTTCTTCCAGCATGGACTTGCGGCCCTCATCCTCGGCCTTGTGCGCCTCGGCATCCTTCACCTTGGCCTCGATCTCCTCCTTGGAAAGCCCCGTGCTGCCGGTCAGCGTGATGCTGGCGTCCTTGCCGGTGCCCTTGTCCTTGGCGGTAACATGCACGATGCCGTTGGCGTCGATGTCGAAGGTCACCTCGATCTGGGGCATGCCGCGGGGGGCCGGCGCGATGTTGCCAAGATGGAACTGGCCGAGCAGCTTGTTGCCTTCCACCACGGGCCGTTCGCCCTGGAACACTTCGATGTCCACACCGGGCTGGTTGTCCACGGCCGTGGTGTAGATCTCGCTGCGCTTGGTGGGGATGGTCGTGTTGCGCGGGATGATGACGCTCATCTGGCCGCCGTTGGCGTTGATGCCGAGGCTGAGCGGCGTCACGTCCAGGAGGAGCACGCCCTTCACGTCGCCGGCCAGCACGCCCGCCTGCACGGCGGCGCCCACGGCCACCACTTCGTCGGGATTGACGCTGTGGTTGGGCTCCTTGCCGAAGATCTGCTTCACCATCTCCAGCACCTTGGGGATGCGGGTGGAGCCGCCGACCATCACCACTTCGTCGATCTCGTGGTGGGACAGCTTGGCGTCCTTCACGGCGTTTTCGCAGGGCTGGCGGAGCTTCTGGAGCACCGGCTCGATCATGAGCTCGAATTTGGCGCGGCTGAGGGACTGGTTGATGTGCTTGGGGCCGCTGGCATCGGCCGTGATGTAGGGCAGGCTGATGTCGGTCTGGGTGGTGCTGGACAGTTCGATCTTGGCCTTCTCGGCCGCTTCTTTGAGGCGCTGCATCGCGTCGGCCTGCTTGCGGAGGTCGATGCCTTCGGCCTTCTGGAACTCGTCAGCCAGCCAGTCGATGATGGCTTGGTCCACGTTGTCGCCGCCCAGGTGGGTGTCGCCATTGGTGGACTTCACTTCGACCACGCCCTCGGAGACTTCGAGGATGGAGATGTCGAAGGTGCCGCCGCCGAAGTCGAAGACGGCGATGGTGCCGTCCTTCTTCTTGTCCAATCCGTACGCAAGGGCCGCGGCCGTGGGCTCGTTGACGATGCGCTTCACGTCGAGGCCCGCGATGGCGCCGGCGTCCTTGGTGGCCTGGCGCTGGGCGTCGTTGAAGTAGGCGGGCACCGTGATGACGGCCTCGGTGACCTTCTCGCCCAGATAGGCCTCGGCGGCCTCCTTCATCTTGCCGAGCACCACAGCGCTGATTTCCTCGGGGCTCAGCTTCTTGCCGATGACATCCACCACGCAGCCGCCCTTATCGGCCCGTTCCACGGTGTAGGGCACCAGCTTTTGCTCGCGGTCCGAATCCGCGAAGGGCAGGCCCATGAACCGCTTGATGGAATAGATGGTGCTCTTGGGCTGGGCCACCGCCTGGCGCTTGGCCGAGGCGCCCACGAGGCGCTCGGTGGTCTTGGGATTGAAGCCCACCACAGAAGGCGTGGTGTTCGCGCCCTCGGGGTTGGGAATCACCTTGGGAAGGCCCCCTTCCATCACGGCCACACAGCTGTTGGTGGTGCCGAGGTCGATGCCGATGATCTTGCCCATGTCGTTCCTCCTTGAAGCCAGGTGGGTTCAAAGCCTTCTCTGGAGCCTTCAGCATAGGGGATGGGGGCCTTTTGTCAATGTAATCTTCAAAATTGAACTCATATTTTCTTCTTCATTGACCACTTGTCCATGCCGGATATCCTGACATCCATGACCCTTCGCCCTTGCCCCCTTTGCCGGAAACCCACGTCTTGGGAAAGCAACCCTTTCAAGCCCTTCTGTTCCGAGCGCTGCCAAACCCAGGATCTGGGCGCTTGGTCCAGCGAGAGCTACCGCGTCCCCGAGAAACCCCAGGAAGAGGAGGGCGAAGGATGGAGCGGCGAGGGCGAGGAGGGCTGATCAGTCCGGAGCCGAGGCCGAACCCAGGGCCCGTTCCCGGATGGCGGTCAGGCTCGCAGGCACGGGATGCAGGTCCTCCGTTCGGCCCGCATGCATGACCTGGCCGGGCACGTCGTGGCCCAGCAACTCCGGCAGCGAGCGGGCCGCCGCCAGCAGGCCGGAAAGATCCACGTCCATGGGATGGCCCTGGGCCCGCAGCAGATGCACCAGATCCTCGGTGCAGACATTCCCGGTGGCGCCCGGCGCGTAGGGGCAACCTCCGATGCCGCCCAGGGACGCATCGAAACGATCCACGCCCGCCTCGATGCCGGCTAGCGCGTTTACCAGGCCCATGCCCCGGGTGTTGTGCAGGTGCAGGGTTACCTGCGCCCGGGGGAAGCGCGTCCGGAAGGCTTCGCAAAGGCTCCTCACTTGATCGGGATGGGCCATGCCCGTGGTGTCGCAAAGGGAAATGCCCTCCACGCCCCGATCAAGAAAACGCTCCGCGAATCCGAAGACCACGGCCTCGGGAATCGCGCCCTCCATGGGGCAGCCGAAGCAGGTGGAGAGCGACACGTTCAGCGTCACGCCCGAGGCCTTGGCCAGATCCACCACTTCGAAAAGCCGGGCCACGGATTGCTCGCGGGTCATGCGCAGGTTCAGCAGGTTGTGGGTTTCGCTGGTGGACATGGTGAGGTTGAGTTCGTCTGTCCCGGCCGCGATGGCCCGCTCCGCGCCCTTCAGGTTGGGCACCAGGGAGGTGTAGACCAGGCCCGGCTGCCGCCGGATGCCGCGCAGCACCTCCTCGGCATCGGCCAGAGCCGGGATGGCCTTGGGCGAGGTGAAGGAGGTCACCTCGATCTTCGCTAGGCCGCATAGGCTCAGGGCGTCGATGAGCCGGACCTTGTCCGCCGTGGGAATGAAGCGGGGTTCGCCCTGGAAGCCATCCCGCGTGCCCACTTCCTGGATGTGGATCCGGGGTTTCGCGGTGGATGACTCGGCCATGGCCCCCCCTATTTCGCCTGATGGACCTTCTTCACCATGTAGCGGGGGCGGTCCCGCACTTCCTGGTAGATGCGGCCGATGTACTCGCCCAGCAGGCCGAAGGCGATGAACTGGCAGCCCACGAAGAAGAAGAGGATGGCGAAGAGGGTGAACACGCCCTGGGCCGTGCCTTCGGGATGCATGAACCGGTAGGCCACCAGCCCCAGGAAGAGCAGGAACCCGACGGCCGCCGTGATCACGCCGAACACGCTCAGAGCCTGGAGAGGCAAGAGGCTGAAGCTGGTGAGCAGGTCGAACTGGAGGTTGATGAGCTTCCACAGACCGTACTTGCTTTCCCCGGCGGCGCGCTCGGCGTGGGCCACGGGCACTTCGGCGATGCGCTTGGCGAAGCTGTTGGCCAGGGCCGGAATGAAGCTCGAGCGCTCCTTGCAGAGCAGCATGGCGTCTACCACGCCGCGGCTGTAGGCCCGCAGCATGCAGCCGTAGTCGTGCATCTGGACGCCGGTGGTGCGCCGCGTGATGGCGTTGACGATCTTGCTGGGCATGGTGCGGAAGAAGCTGTCGTTGTTCTGGCGGCCCTGGCGCCAGCCGCCCACGGAGTCGAAGCCTTCCTCCACCTTGGCCACCAGCTTGGGAATCTCCTCGGGGGGATTCTGAAGGTCGGCGTCCATGGTCACCACGATCTGGCCCTGGGCCTCGGCGAAAGCTCCGAAGATGGCGCTGTGCTGCCCGTAGTTCCGGTTGAACTCCACGACCTTCACCCGGGGCTCGGCCTTGGCGATCTCGACGAGCATGGACAGGCTGCGGTCCCGGCTGCCGTCATCGGTGAAGACGATCTCCCAGGGCTTGCCTGGATCTGCGAAGGACTCAGCCATCACCTTGGACAGGCGCTCCCACAACGAGGGGATGTTCTCCTGCTCGTTGTATATGGGGATGACGATGCTGAGGTAGGTGTCAGAATGGACGTCCATGAGGGCTCCGGAGGGTCCATTCTAGTAGGATCAAGCCTGCGCATTGGAGTCAGTCATGGCCGAGCCCAAGATCCTGCTGGTGGAAGACGAGCTCAGTCTGGCCGAAGGCATCAAGCTCAACCTCGAACTGGAGGGCCTTTCCTGCACCTGGATTCCCCGCGGCGACCAGGCCCTGAAGCAGATCATGGCGGAAACCTACGACCTGGTCATCCTCGACGTCATGCTCCCTGGCATGGACGGGTTCACCATCTGCGAGAAGGTGCGGGAGGCCAAGAATTTCACGCCCATCCTCTTCCTCACCGCCAAGAACACGGACGACGACCGCGTCCACGGCTTCGAGACGGGCGCCGACGACTACCTGGGCAAGCCCTTCCAGGTGCGCGAACTCCTGCTGCGGGTGCGCGCCATCCTCCGCCGGGAAACCTGGTACAAGAGCCGCGAGATCAACAGCCGCCAGGTCTACGGCGCCCACTGGGTGGACTTCGACAATTTCTGCGGCGAGGGCCCCGGCGGCCCCTTCCAGCTGGGCGTGAAGGAATCCATGATCCTCAAGCTGCTCATGGAGCGGCCCGGCCAGGTGGTGAGCCGCACGGACATCCTGGACAAGGTGTGGGGCGAAGACGCCTATCCCACCAGCCGCACCGTGGACAACTTCATCGTCCGCATCCGCCGCGTCATGGAGGACGATCCCCACCACCCGCGCTGGGTCCACACCATCCGCAGCGTCGGCTACCAGTTCGATCCCGAAGGCAGGCAGCGCAAGGGCGAGGAATGAAAAACGGGGCGCCGCGGCGCCCCGTTTTTTGGAAGTAGGGGATCCTACTTGACGTCGTAATCCCGGCTGCGGCCCAGTTTCTGGAAGAGGGCGGCCTGGTCGGCGAGGTTGGCCGGAGCGGGGCCCTGCTTCACGTCGGCGAGCACCGGACGCTTTTCCTCGCCTTTGCCGAACTTGCTGTCGGCCATCACCGGCTCGAAGGTGGGCAGGGGAACCAGTTCGGGGGCGGGGCCTTCGGGCGCCTTGGAGGCCGCGATGTCCGCAGCCTTGCTCAGCAGGGTGGCGCCACCGTTCAGGCGCCGCGCATCCAGCCATCCGAAGCCCGGATCGCGCAGCAGATCGAGGTCATCCTTGTCCAGCCAGGCCAGCAGGTCGTTCAGGGCCTTGGTCTGGACCGGATCGGGCAGGCGGCGGCTCTTCTTTTCGCCCTTCACGTCCACTTCCTGGGCGGTGTTCTCGATCCAGGCCTGGGCCCGCTTCACCCACAGGGCCGTGATGGCCTTTTGGCCGGCGAAGCCCTCCGGCGCCTTGGGGCCTTTCACCGCCTTGGCCTTCTTCCCCTTGGCCGGGGCTTCGGGTTCGGCCCAACCGGGTGCCGCGGCATCCACCTTGGCATCCAGGAGCAGGCCCTTGATCTTGGCCAGACGGGGTTCCAGGCCCTTGGGCCCGGTCTTCGCCGCAGCGCGGGCCGCGGTCTGCAGGTCCTTCCAGGTGCTCTCGAGGAGGAGCTTCTTGCCCTCGGCATCGTAGAGGCCGTGGTTGGTGTTGAACTTGGCCAGGTAGGCCTCCACGGGAGCCAGGGCGGCCGAAGCCTTTTCTGGAATATCCAGCTTGGCCTTCACCAGGGCTTCCAGAGTCTCGCGGACTTCCAGGGCCCTGGGGTGGCTGTGGTAGAAGCCCAGCTCGTGGGCGGAAAGCGCGGCCCGGTACAGGGTGTAGGCGAGCTTGCGCTGGGTGGGCCGGAGCTGGTCGAAGCCCTTGGGTTCGGCGGCCTTTGGTTCCTCCTGGGGGACCACTGGGGGTTCCTGGGCCGGTTTGGTTTCCGGGGCCGGAACCTGAACCGGCGTGGCCGGGGGTTCCTGAGGCGGTGTCGGCGGGGGCGTCTGGGCCAAAAGGCCCGAGGCCACGATCAAGGCCATGACCCAGTGTCGCTGCATTGATGACTCCTTGGTGAAGGTGCTATGGAATTCCCCAGTATGCAGCAGGGGAGAATCTCACGCCTCGACCGGAGTCTCTACGAGCCGCTCGAGACTTTGCTTGAGTTGCTTTAGATCGAAAGGCTTACCCAGGTAGGGCACCTGGCTGGCCTCCAGGAATTCCCGGGTCTTCACGTCGAAGGAATCCCCCGTGGTGTAGAGGATCCGCCGGGTCATGGCCGGGCGCTGGGCCTTCAGCCAATCAAAGAGATCGACACCCGAAAGGCCGGGCATGCGGATGTCCGAGACGATGACGTCAAAGGTGCCGGCCTCCAGCTTCTGGATCGCCTCATCGCCCCGGGGGCTGGATTCCACCTCCATGCCCCAGGCGCTGAGAGCATCCACGAGGCACTCCAGCAGGAAGCTTTCGTCGTCGACCACCAGGGCCCTGGTGCCCTTCAGGCCCGCCTGGGCGGGGGGAGCCACCACGGCCTCCTTCACGGGCACGACCGGAAACTCCATCAGGAGTGCGTTTCCGAGCCCCTCCTGGCTGCGCGCGCTGATGCGGCCCCCGTGCTGGCGGGCGATGATGTCGGCGATGGGCAGGCCCAGGGCTTCGGTGGTGGTGGCCTGGGCCGGATCGAACAGTTCCGCCTGCCGCGCTTCGCCCACGGCCGGGCCCGTGTCCTGGACCACCACCTGCAAGCTCTCGCCGGACACCCGGGTGGCCACCCTCAGCCGCTTGATGGGGCTCAGGGCCATGGCCTGCAGGCCGTTCAAGAGCAGGTTGGTGAGGGCCTGGACCAGGAGCCCCGGATCCAGGGCCGTCAGGGGCAGGGCCGGATCCAGATTCAGCTCCACGGAAGCGCCCATGCGCTGTGCCTTGGCATCCACCAGGGCGGCGGCCTCCTGCACCAGATCGTTCATCCGCACGGGCAGGGGCCTGGGGCTGGGCGGATTCAGGACGGTTTGCAGGGGGTGCAGCAGGCTCTGGATGGAATCCACCGCCTTCACCAGGCGGGTGGCCTGCTCGGCCTGGTGCGGATCCATGGAGGATTCGGCGATGAGCCGGGATTCCAGCAGCACCGGGGTGAGCCGGTTGGCGGCCTCGTGGAAGAGGGAGGGCACCAGGCGCCCCAGGGCCTCATGCTTCTGGGAGTGGACCAGCTGATCCTGCAGGTCCCTGTGTTCGGACAGATCCCGCACCAGGGCCGAATAGGCCAGCACCCGCTCGTCGTTGCCGCGGACAGGCGCGTAGGTGATGTTCGCCGGGAAAGCCACGCCCCCTTTGCGGAGCCGCGTGGTGGCCATGTCGCGGATCACCTGGCCGCGGCCCACCTGCTGGGCCACCTGGTCCAGTTCCGTCAACAGGTGGTCCGGCGTCAGCTGGGCCATGCTGCGTCCCACGATTTCAGGGCGCGAATAGCCGAAAATGCGCTCCGCCGCCATGTTCCAGGTCAGGATCTTGCCGTCAGGAGCATAGGAGATGACCGCTTCGCCGATGTTCTGCACCAGGCCTTCCAGGTAGCGCCGGGTTTTCAGGTTGTCTTGGTTGGCGCGGTCCAGCTGGGTGTAGAGCTGGCTCAGCTCCTCGTTTTTCTTTTCCAGCGTGTCCTTCACCTGCTTCAGCTCGGAATAGAGCCGCGCCGTCTCCATGTTGGATTTGAGGGCGTCCTCCAGCAGGTCCTGGGCGTCGGCCACCTTGCCCGGCGTCAGGTCCGCCACCGTCACGTTGCTGTGCCGCAGCACCGTGGATTCCACCGGCGGAGCGAGCGGAGCCTCCTGGGGCTGGGGCAGATCCCGCATGCTCGACCGCACGTTGGATTCGATGAGATTGAGCATCTCTTCGAAATCCTTGATCTTCTTGTCGAGGTGGTACTTCTTGAAGGTATAGCTGACGGTTTCGCGGGTGATGGAGAGGAAGGTGTCCAGCACGCCCGTGCCCCGGTTGGCCACGGATTCGAAATAGGGCACGCTGCGGAAGTTCAGGCGGCGATTCATGACACCCACCGCCAGCGCGTCAGGCAGGTCCCGCTTGTTGTACTGGATGACGAAGGGGATCTGCTTGATGTTCAGGCGGTTCGCGTTGAGGTTGTGGTACAGGTTCGACAGGGAATCCACGTTGTCCTGCATCTTGGCTTCGCTGGAGTCCGCCACGAAGACCACCCCGTCGGCGCCGCCGAGCACCACGCGGCGGCTGGCGTCGTACTGCACCTGGCCAGGCACGGTGTAGATCTGCAGATGGATGGCATTGCCGTAGATGTAGCCCAGGTTGATGGGCAGCAGATCGAAGAACAGCGTGCGGTCTTCCTGCGTGTTGACCGAGAACATCTCGCCCCGCTGCTCGTCCGAGCACATGGCGTGCAGCGACTGCAGGTTCGTGGTTTTTCCTGACAGCCCCGGTCCGTAGTAGACCAGCTTGAGCAGGATCTCATTGGCACGGGTGTTGAACTGAACCATGGGTTCGCCAGGAAAAAAGTGGAATACAGCCTAACACGGGGGAAGGCGCCGCAAGGCGCCACACCCTCTCTACGGCAAGCCCCGTGCTAGCATGACCTTTTTCACCCCTCGAGGTTTCCAGCGCGATGACCGTTCCGACCCCTGTGGCCATCATTATCCCGGTATGCCCTCCGGGCATGCTCGAGGCCGGCCACGCGGCACCCGCCCGGAAATGCCCAGCCCTGAGCCCGCGATGACTGTTCCGACCCACGTCGCCATCATCATCTCGGTATGCCCTCTGGGCATACGCGAGGCCGCCCACGCGGCACCCGCCCGGAAATGCCCAACCCTGAGCCCGCGATGACTGTTCCGACCCACGTCGCCATCATCATCTCGGTATGCCCTCTGGGCATACGCGAGGCCGCCCACGCGGCACCCGCCCGGAAATGCCCAGCCCTGAGCCCGCGATGACCGTTCCGACCCACGTCGCCATCATCATGGACGGCAACGGCCGTTGGGCTGCCCAGCGGGGCTGGCCCCGCATCAAGGGGCACAAGGCCGGGGTCCTGGCAGTGGAGCGCATCCTAGAGGCCGCCGCTGACGCGGGCATCAAGCATCTAAGCCTCTATGCCTTTTCTACGGAAAACTGGAAGCGGCCCGCCCTGGAGGTGGGGGCCCTCATGGCCCTGCTGCGCATGTACCTCCGCATGTTCCTCCATAAGCTCGCCCGCAAGGGGATCCGGTTCCACCACCTGGGTTCGCCCGAGGGGATGCCTTCGGGGATCCTGGCGGACATGAGGACCCTGGAGGAAGCCACCGCCCAGAACACCGGCATGACCTTCCACCTGGCCGTCAACTATGGCTCCCGGCTGGAGCTGGCTCAGGCCGCTCGGCGCTGCGTGGAGGACGGCCTCCTCCCCGGGGAGGTGGACGAAGCCGCTCTGCAGGCCCGGCTTTGGACGGCGGGGGTGCCCGATGTGGACCTGCTCATCCGCACCAGCGGCGAGCACCGCATCTCCAATTTCTTGCTATGGCAATCCGCCTACGCCGAACTGCACATGACCGACCTCCTGTGGCCCGATTTCGGCCCCGCCGAACTGAAGGCCGCGCTCGATGACTACGCCCAGCGCGAGCGGCGTTTCGGGGGAATCTGATGGAACGCACCACGCCCAAGGTGGATACCCGCAACATGACCGTGCGGATCGCCACCGCCGCGGTTTTCGGGGTCTTTTTCTTCAGCCTCCTCTGGTTCGGCGACCAGCCCTGGGCTCCGGGGACCTACCTGGCCGTCATGGCCGCCGCCATCCTCATGGGCGTCCGCGAAATGGCCCTCATGGCCCGGGTCCGGGGATTCAACCCCTCAGTGGTCTCGGGCGTCCTCGTGGCCTGGGGCATCATGATCCATTTCTTTTTCGCCACCGGCAACCAGGATCCCCTGCCCCTCTGGCTGGTCTTCACCCTGGGCGGCCTGCTCATCCACTTCGGCGCCCTGTTCTTCGACGCCAAGCTGGAAGAAGCCCTCCCGAGCCAGGCGATCACGTGGCTCGGCGCCCTCTACCTGGGTTTCGGCCTGGGCTTCCAGCAGAAGCTTTTCATGCTGCAGGGCACCCTGCCCAAGACCGGAAGCCGCCTCATCCTGGCGCTGTTCATCATCACCTGGTTCGGCGACACCGCGGCCTACTTCGTGGGCAGCTACTTCGGCCGCCACAAGCTGGCCCCCAAGGTGAGCCCCAAGAAGAGCTGGGAGGGCGCCCTCGGCAACCTCGGCGGCAACATCCTGGGCGCCTTCCTCATGAAGGCCACCACCGTCTGTCCCGAGTGGTCCCTGGTGGACATCTTCGCCCTGGCTTTGCTGCTGGGCACCGTGGGCCAGCTGGGCGACCTGGTGGAAAGCACCTGGAAGCGCAGCGCCGGCGTGAAGGATTCCAACGCGGGCAGCGTTTCCATTCCCGGCCACGGCGGCATGCTGGACCGGGTGGACAGCCTGGTCTTCGCCGCCCCGGCTCTCTACGCCTACGTCCACTTCGTGCACGGATTCAACTGATCTCCACGAAGGACACCAAGGAGGCGAATGGACACGAAAGAGCTGCGTTTCAAAGACGAGGTGTTTGCCATCGTCGGGGCAGCCATCGAGGTCCATCGCGCGCTCGGACATGGCTTTCTCGAGGCCGCGCCTGCGGAGGCCCTCGCCAGAGAGCTGGCCCAGGCCGGAATCCCTTTCGAACAGGAAGTTCCTTTGCAGATCCACGACAAGGCTGAGCCCTTGAAGAAAGCCTATCGAGTCGATTTCCTGGTGTTCGGAGTCATCCTGGTGGAGTTCAAGGCCTCAGACGCCCTCAGCAGCGCCGACCAGGCCCAACTGCTCAATTACCTCAATACCACGGGGCATGCTGTTGGCGTCCCTCTGCACTTCGACCATCACCCCAAGCTCGAATGGATCCGAATGTGAACTGACCTTTTCAGCACCTGCCCTTTGTATCCTCTTTCATTTCTCTTCTTTGTATCCTTCGTGGAGATCCTTTCCCTCATGCGCCATCTCGCCATCCTCGGCTCCACCGGGAGCATCGGCACTTCCACCCTGGACGTGGTGCGGGCCCACCCCGAACGGCTTTCGGTGGCCGCCTTGGCGGCGGGGCGCAACCGGGATCTGCTGAAGGTCCAGTGCGAGGCCTTCCGCCCCCGCTGCGTTTCCGTGGGCTCCCGGGAAGATGCGGAATGGCTCCGCTCCAACCTCCCGTACCGCCCGGACATCCACTGGGGCGGCGAGGGCCTGCTGGCCTGCGCCCTCCACGCCGGGGCCGATACCGTGGTGGCCGCCATCGTGGGCAGCGCGGGCCTGGCCAGCACCGAGGCCGCCCTGCGGGCCGGACGGCGAGTCTGCGTGGCCAACAAAGAGTCCCTGGTGGTGGGCGGGGCCCTCATGCATGAGGCGGCCCTGGCCGGAGGCGGCGAACTGCTCCCGGTGGACAGCGAGCATGCGGCCCTGCACCAGTTGCTGGCGGGACGCGATCCCGCCTCCATCCGCGAGGTGCGCATCACCGCCAGCGGCGGGCCCTTCCGGGACTGGCCCCTGGCCCGGATCCAGGCCGCCACCATCGATCAGGCCCTCAACCATCCCACCTGGAAGATGGGCCCCAAGATCACCATCGACAGCGCCACCCTCATGAACAAGGGGCTGGAGGTCATCGAAGCCTCGGTGCTTTTCGGCCTTCAGGCCGACCAGGTGGCCGTGACCGTGCATCCCCAGAGCCAGGTGCACGCCATGGTGGGCTTCCATGACGGCAGCTACCAGCTGCAGGTCTGCGCCAACGACATGAAGCTGCCCATCCAATACTGTCTGCTCTACCCCGACAAGCAGCCCGGCCCCGTGGCGCCCTACCCCTGGGACGAGGCCCGCCACTGGACCTTCGAGGCCCCGGACCTGGAACGATTCCCCTGCCTGGGGCTGGCCTTCCGGGCCCTCCGCGCCGGGGGCACCGCCCCGGCCCTTCTGAACGCCGCCAACGAGGTGGCCGTCGCCGCCTTCCTGCAGGGAAGATTGGGCTTCTGGGACATCCAGGCCTGCAACCATGAAACCCTGGACCGGATTGACGCCAGGCCTCTGGAGTCCCTGGCCCAAGTGCTGGATGCGGACGCCGCCGCAAGGCGTCATGCTGAAGGTTGGGTCCACGCCCGGGCCTAACTTTTCGGACCTCCATGAACCGCCTTCGCCTGCCCCTGACTCTCTCCTTGTCCCTGATCGCGCTGTTCGCCCTGAAGGTGCCTGGCGCCGGTTTCTGGGGCCCCATCCTCATGCTGGGCGGCCTCGTCTTCCTGCACGAGGGAGGCCACTTCCTCGCCGCCAAGTACATGGGCATGCCGGTGGAGGTCTTCTCCCTGGGCTTCGGGCCCCGCCTCTTCGGCTTCAAGTGGCGGGAGACCGACGTGCGCCTCTCGGCCCTGCCCCTGGGCGGCTACGTGAAGCTGGCCGGATTCAACCCCGAGGACCCCGGCGCCGACGACCCCTACGGCTTCCTCCAGCAGCCCTTCGGCAAGCGCATGCTCTTCTACAGCGGCGGCATCCTCGCCAACCTGGCCACCACCTTCATCCTCTTCACCTTCGTGGGGGCGGACCAGGCCCGCGTCACCAAGTCCCAGGATTCCTGGACCATCATCGAGGTGGTGCCCGGCAGCGCCGCCGAGCAGGGCGGCCTGAGGGTCGGCGACGAGCTCCAAGCCATCGGGAACCTGACCTTTCCGGGAGCCACCTGGGAAGCGGCCGTGGCCTATATCCAGGCCCATCCAGGCCAGCCGGTCCCTTTCCGCCTCACCCGCGAGGGCAAGACCCATGACCTGACCCTCACGCCCCGGCTGGAAGGCGGCAAGGGGCGCCTGGGCTTCCAGCCCGCCCCCTTGGGCAATCCCCTGGAACGCCGCGCCTATCAGCCAGGGGACTTCCTGGTGGGGGCCAAGTACGCCGTGGCGGTCTCCTGGCGCATGAGCGGCCAGGTGTTCGGGTTCCTCAAGAAACTCGTCACCTTCCAGGCGCGGAGCGCCGAAGTGTCCGGGCCCATCGGCATCATCCGCGCGGGCAGCCGCGCGGCCAAGTCGGGGTGGCAAGAATTCCTCTTCATGTGCGGCGCCATCAGCCTGCAGCTGGGGCTTCTCAACGCCCTGCCCATTCCGGCCCTGGACGGCGGCCACATGGCCCTGCTCCTCTTCGAGAAGCTGCGGCGCAAAGATCTCACCGTCGAGCTGAAGGAGAAGATCCTCACCGGCGGCTTCCTGCTGCTGGCCTCCCTCATGGCCCTGGTGATCGTCATGGACGTGCTGAAGCTCAGGAAATAGGCGCCTCGACGCGCGGCAGCAGCACCTGGAAGCGGGTGCCCTTGCCCGGCGCGCTTTCCACCAGGATGGTGCCGCGGTTCTGTTTCACCACGCCGTGGACCATGGCGAGCCCCAGGCCGGTGCCCCGGCCCTCGCCCTTGGTGGTAAAGAAAGGCTCGAAAATCCGCGCCACCAGGTCAGGCGCCATCCCACAGCCCGTGTCGGAAATGCTGAGACAGACATGGTCGCCCGGGCGCGCTTCGACCAGGGCGGCGCAATCCGCCAAGGTGAGGGTCCGGTTCGAAGTGGCCACCTCGATCTGCCCTGTGCCGGAGATCGCGTCCCGGGCATTCACCAGCAGGTTGGTGAGTACCTGGTCCAGCTGGGTCGGGTCCATCAGCACTTTCCCCAGGCCCGGGGCCAGGGACCAGCGCAGCTGCACCTCCGGACCCACCAGCCTTCCCAGGACGGCCTTCAGGTCCGCGATGGATTGATTCAGGTCCAGCAGGCGGGGATCCACCGGCTGCTGCCGGGCGAAGGCGAGGAGCTGGCGCGTGAGGTCCGCCGAATGCTTGGCGGCCCGCAGGATCTCCTCCAGATGCTTGCGCTCCGGGTAATCCAGCGGTTTGCCATAAAGGGCCAGGTCCGCATTGGCCAGGATCACGCCCAGCATGTTGTTGTAGTCGTGAGCGACGCCCCCGGCGAAACGCCCCACCAGCTCCATTTTCTGCGCTTGCTGAAGTTGGGCTTCCAGCCTGGTTCGTTCGCTGACCAGACGGGTGTGTTCGGTGATATCCCGGCCAATGCCCAGGACGCCGATGAGGACTCCATGGCCGTCATACATGGGGGTTTTCAGGGTTTCCAGCACCACCTCCTGGCCCGTTTCCGCCAGGGTGACCCGCTCCTTGTTCTCCCGGGTGGCGCCTGCGGCAATGGCCTTCCGGTCCTGATCCCGGAAGAAATCGGCCAGTTCCTTGTCCACGAAGTCGTAGTCGGTCTTGCCGATGATCTCGGCTTCCGGGGCGCCGAAAAGCCGCTCGAAGGCGCGGTTGCACCCCAGGTAGACGCCTTGCGGATCCTTCAGCCAGACGAGGTCCGGGATGGCGTGAATGAGCGTGTTCAACCTGGCTTCGCGGTTGGCGGTCTGCTCCACCAGGCGCTTCACCATGACAAAGAGCATGGCGGCGGTGACCGCCACGAACACCCAGCCTTTCAGGATGCTGAGCAGCGTCATGGCCTCCGGATCGTGCACCAGCATGCCCACGGCCCGGTCTGACAGCAGAATCCAGAGCCCGGAAAACACGGCGTACAACAGGACGATCCGCAGGGCTCCGGCCGTGCTCGACACCGCCGACTTCGGGTGGATCTGGATGGACTGAGCCATGGGAGCTTCCCGGGGATCCGGACTTGATCCGGACTCCCAGGACTGTTTCGTCAAAGCCCAAGCAACTCCTTGATTTTCGGTGTGGCGCTGCGGCTGACTTCCAAATCCAGCCCCTCGGCGACCCGCACCAAGGCGCGGCCTCCCTCCAGGGACCTCAACCCGAGCACCGCCTCGGGGCGGAGCAGCAGGTGCCGCTGGATTCGCAGCAGGCCGGCTCCCGGAAGGGCCGCCTCCACCTCCGCCAGGGTGGTCCAGGGGGTCCGGTGCCGGCCCCCGCCCGCCCAGGCCCAAACGACCTCCTCTTCCACCTCGAAATGGGACGTCCGTTTCAAATCCAGGAATACGTGCCCTTCTCCCGCCCGCACCGGGAAGCGCTGGGGTGCCGCCGCTGGTCCCTCCGGCCGGCGGAGGCCGCCCTCCTTCAGGCGGGAGAGGGTCTTCGCCAAGCGGTCCGCCGACACCGGCTTGAGGATGTAATCCACCGCCGCAGCCTCGAAGGCGCGAACCGCATGCTCCGAATAGGCGGTCACGAAGACCACGGGAGGGCAGTGGCGGCAATCGGCCAGCTCGGCCGCCACCTCCAGGCCCGTGGCCCCCGGCATCTGGATGTCCAGGAAGAGCGCATCGACGTCCTTGGGCTCCTGCAGCCAAGCCAGGGTGGAGGGACCATCCTCCAATTCGGCCTTCACGTCGCAGCCCGCTTCCCGCAACAGCCGGGAAAGCCGGGCCCGGGCCAGGGGTTCGTCATCGGCCAGTGCCACGCGGAGGCTCGTCATCGCCTCATCTCCAAGTGTTCCAACACCACTTCGGCCACCGTGAGGGCGCCTTCCGGCCGGAGGTGGAAGGCCACCCCCGTTCCGTAGGCCAGCTTCAGACGGGCGTCCAGATTGGCGAGGCCCACCCCCTGGCCCGGCAACAGCCCCAGCCCCTTACCGGAGTTGGCGACCCTCAGGCGCAGGCCCGCCCCATCCCGGTGCAGCTGGATGATCAGTTCCCCCCCGGCCGAATGGGGGGCGATGCCGTGCTTCAAGGCGTTTTCCACCAGGGGTTGCAGCAGGAAGGGAGGGGTTTCGACGGAATCCAGGCTTTCGTCCCATTCCCAGCGCACTTGCAGACGGGGACCGAACCTCAGCCCCTCCACCGCCAGGAAACGCTGGACCAGGGCGCGCTCCTCGCTCAGGGCGGCCTTGGGGCGGTCTCCGTGGCGCAGGAGGGCCCGGTACAGCTCTGACAGGTCCAGGAGCGCCTGCTCCGCCGCCAACGGATCCATCCGCACCAGCTCGGCCAGGCCATTGAGGGAGTTGAAGAGCACGTGGGGGCTGAGCTGCCCGCGCAGCAGCACCCATTGGGCCTCCTCCAGCTTCGTCTCCACGGCGACCTTTTCTTCTTCCGAGATGACCGAGAAGGCGATGATGGCGCCCACGATGGTCATCATGGGCAGGCCGCCCAGCAGGGTCAGGGAGAGGATGCCCATGAAAGTCGGCGCGACGCCCCGCGGATATCCCAGGGCCTCGGCCTTCGCGCTGGCGCCGTGCACCAGGAACCAGCTGATGGCTACCAGCAGCAGAATGAGGAGGGCATTGAACAGCAGGGCCTGGAGCAGTCCGCGCCAGAAGGGGGCCCGGCTGCGGTCGTCCCCGCTCCAGCGCCAGGGCAGGGGCGTGAGGAAGCCATAGCAGAAGGACATCAGGAAGGGCATGAGCAGGGAATTCGCCAGGGCCCCCGGCTGCCGCATCTGGGCCGAAGCCGACACCAACAGGAACTGGAAAGCCGTGAACACGGCCGTGAAGACCAGCACCACCACCCAGGGCGTCCGCTTCCGCAAACGGGACAGGAAATGCTGCTGGAGCGGAACGAATCGCATGCCATTCAGCATGCCCCAGTCCCGCCGGTTCCGGCGGATGGCCGCCAAGCGGCCGTCCCGGGCCGCCCATCCGGGTTCCAGCACCGGGGATCCGGACCCGGAATTCCCATGGAACAGACCGTCTTCCATGGGAATCCAAGGGGCATGCCCGGAGGCCCGATGCGCCCGATCCTGACCCTCGCCCTGACCCTGGCCGCCAGCCTGGCCGGCACCCCGCCTTCCCTCGCCGCTGAAAGGAAGCCCATGTCCCTGCACGAAATCACCCTCAACAACCTGGACGGCAAACCCCAGTCCCTGGCCGCCTACAAGGGGAAGGTCGTCCTGGCCGTGAACGTGGCCAGCGAATGCGGCTTCACGCCCCAGTACGCCGGGCTTCAGAAGCTCTACTCGGAACTGAAGGACCGGGGCCTCGTGGTCTTGGGCTTCCCCTGCAATCAGTTCGGCGGCCAGGAGCCTGGTACCGCCGCTCAGATCGAAACCTTCTGCCAGAAGAACTACGGCGTCACCTTCCCGCTGTTCGAAAAGCTGGACGTGAAGGGGCCCCACCAGGCGCCCATCTACGCCTTTCTCACTGCCAAGAACGGCGAACCCGCCTGGAACTTCCACAAGTACCTGGTGGGCAAGGACGGCCAGGTGATCCAGGCCTTCAGCAGCAAGGTGGCCCCCGACAGCGCTGAGCTCAAGGCCGCCATCGAGGCCGCGTTGAAGTAGCTATTTCGTGGAGACGACCACCCCCGCGGGCGCGGTCTGCTGCATCTCCACGTAGAGCGCCTTCACGCCGTTGATGAGGAATTGCATGGCCACCGCGGCCAGGATGAGCCCCATGAGCTTGTTCATGACCTTGGTGCCGATGGCCCCGATGCGCCCGAACACGGCCGGAGCCTTCCGCAAAATGAGGTAGGTCAGCCAGATGTTGGCGATGATGGCCATCAGCACCACGCCGTACTCCCGCCAGGTGACTCCCGCGATCATGCCCATCACCGTGGACAAGGTGCCCGGCCCCGCCAGCAGCGGGATGCCGAAGGGGATGATGGCGAAGTCCTCGGGGTGCTTGAGACTGGCCTCGGCTTTTTCGTCGTCGGTGCTGCGTTCGCGGGGGTCCTCGCCGTAGAGCATGGAAATGGCGCGGTAGAGCACCAGCACGCCCCCCACGAAGCGCATGGCCAGGGCCGTGAAGCCGAAGAAACTGAAGATGAACTGGCCCACCAGCGCGAACACGATCATGGCCGTGCCCGCCGTCAGAGCGGCTTTCCGCGCGCTGCGCCGGAGGGCCACAGGATCCATCCCCACCGTGGCGCTGGCGAAGATGGCCGCCGCGCTGATGGGATTCAGCACCGAGAACAGCGAGGTGGTCACACCGAGGGCGAAGGACCAGGAGGGCAGGGGGCCGAGATGGGGCATGCGCTACTGTAGCGTTAGCATGAAGTCATGCGCGATCCAGAAGCCCTTCGCGAGCAGCACAAACGCCGCCTGGCCTGGATGCCCTGGCTCTACTTCGCCCTGAAGGCCCGGCACCGGGACTGGGCCCGGGCCTGGCAGGCCGAGGTGCAGGCGCGGCTCCTGGCGCAGGAAACCGTGCAACTGGGAGAGGGCTGCTTCATCGCGCCGGAGGCCGCCATCTTCGGCGAGCCGGGTCGGCCCGTGATCCTCGGCGACCGGTGCGCCGTGGCGGCCCAGGCCTTTCTCCACGGCCCCATCACCCTGGGCCACGACGTGAGCGTCAATGCGGGGGCCCGGCTGGACGGCGGCCGCAAGGGCCTGATCATCGGCGACGGCACTCGCATCGCCAGTGGCGCTGCCCTCTACGCCTTCGACCACGGCCTGAAACCCGATCGCGACATCAGGGACCAGCCCGTGCGCTCCCGCGGCATCCGCATCGGACGGGATGTCTGGATCGGCGCCAACGCGGGCGTGACCGATGGCGTCAGCATCGGCGACCACGCGGTGGTGGCCATGGGAGCCGTGGTGGTCCGGGATGTCCCCGAATGGTCCATCGTGGCGGGCGTGCCCGCAGTGGCCGTGGGCGACCGCCGCGACCGGTAGCCGCGTCGCCCCCTGCCACACCGTGGCGGACTCATGTTGCATTTCGCGAGAACCGCTTCTTGGGACACGGTTTAAATCATTTAAACACTAAGGTTAAGGACTTGGCATAAGACATGAACAGCCTTTGCCACGGAGCTGCCGACCTGGCTCTGGAAGGAGACACCATGCGAAGCCTGGTTCTGCTCGCCCTAATGACCCTCGCCGCCTTCCCCCTGTCCGCCCATGGCCGGTGGCATGGACCCCGCCGCGTGGTGGTGGTCGAAGCCCCCCGCTACGCTCCCTACTCCCATTGGGATGAGCGCCGCTGGGATGACCGCTGGGAGCGCCGCGCCTGGCGCCACCATCATGACTGCGACGATGAGCGCATCTACCTGCGCCCCCTTCCGCGTCCCTTGGCGCCTCCTTTCGAAGGCCGCGTCGTGCTTCACATCCGCTGATCCGGCCAAGCGACAATCATTGTCCAATGATGCGTTCGAAACTGAGGGGGTGGCCAAGGCCGCCCCCTTTTTTCGCATCGGCCCTTGACAAAGGCGAAAATAAAACGAATATTGGATCTACGGAACGGATGGAGCCCCCATGCTGACCTCTCCCCGCAGCTTCGGTTACAAACTCAGCGACTATTTCATGGAATACGGACCCATCGAGGCCCCCAGTCTGGATGCCGCCAAGGCCCAGATCCGGCGCCGCCTCGGTGTCAACCGACTGCCCCTGGGGCTCCAGGTCTGGGATCTGGCGGAGCGGCCGCTGACGCGCTGGCGAATCGACCTGGCCAGCTAGCCGCCGCTACCTCCCCCGCTACCTCCGGTTGGCCGTCCACCAGACTTGGCCCTCGGCCACATCCTGCGCGATCCGGACCCGGAGTTCATCCACCGAACCGAATTTCACCTCGCCCCGGATGCGGTGAAGAAAGCGAACGCTCAGCCGCGCACCGTAAAGGTCACCGTCAAAGCCCGGCAAGTGGGTTTCCACCGTGAGCCGCTGCCCCTCGAAGGTGGGCTTTTCTCCCACATTCGTCAGTCCCAGGTGGGTGCCTCCATGGTGAGGCATGGCCACCTCAGTGACATAGACACCGTTGGCGGGCATCTGCTCCTGCTCCCAGGCCAGGTTCGCCGTGGGGAATCCCAAATGGCGGCCGCGGCGGTCGCCCTCCACCACCACTCCGGTGAGGGTGTACGGATGTCCCAGGAATGCGGCCGCCATGGCCACGTCGCCGGCATCCAGGGCCTCGCGGATGCGGGTGCTGGAAAGACGCCCCCCGTCAGGCGCCCTCAAGGCAAGGGTGCGGACCCGGCAGTTGTGGGCGGCGCCCCAGGCCTCCAGGGTGCTCACGGTCCCGCTGCGGTCGCGGCCGAAACAGAAGGCGCGGCCCACATGGATCTCGATGGGCTTCAGGATCTGCTGAATGCGGTCCAGAAAGGCTTCCGGGCTCAGTTCCGAGAAAGTCCGGCTGAAGGGAATCACCCAAGCCAGATCCATGGCCTCGGCCTCGAAGGCCGCCAGCCTCTGCTCCAGGGTCATGAGCAGTTTTGGTTTGCGCTCCGGGGAAACCACCAGGGTGGGATGAGGATCAAAGGTCACCACCGCGGCCCGCTGGCCCAGCACCTTGGCCCGCCCGGACGCGATCTGCAGCAGCTCCCGGTGGCCCGCGTGAACGCCATCGAAGGTGCCCAAGGTGACGACGAAGGGCCCCGAGGCCGGAGCCGTCTCAAGATCGTGGCGCCAGACTTCCATCATGCCTCTCCGTCCCGCTCCGCGGGCCAGGCCAGACTGGCCACCACGCTGCCCGCCAGCACCGCGGCGATGATCAGCAGGCTGTACTGGACCGGAATGTGGAACCATTTCGCCATGCACATCTTCACGCCCACGAAGGCCAGCACCACCGCCAGGCCGGTCTTCAGCCGGTGGAAGCGGTCCATCATCTTGGCGAGCAGGAAGTAGAGGCTCCTCAGCCCCAGAATGGCGAAGATGTTCGATGTGTAGACCACGAAAGGATCGCGGCTCACGGCCAGCACCGCCGGGATGGAATCCACGGCGAACACCAGGTCGGTCACCTCGATGGTGATGAGCACCAGCAGCATCGGCGTCGCGAAGCGCTTGCCGGCCCGCACCACCCAGAACCGCTCGTGGCCACCAGTCTCGTCGTAGGGCATCATGCGCCGGAAGGCCCGCACCAGCGGGTTCTGCGTGGGGTCCGCCTCCTGCCCGTCCACCAGCAGCATCTTGAGGCCCGTGTAGACGAGGAAGCCACCGAAGACGTACATCATCCACTCGAAGCGGTTCAGCAGGGCCGTGCCCGCCAGAATCATGGCCGCGCGCATGATCAACGCGCCCAGCACGCCCCAGAACAGCACCCGGTGCTGATGGCGGAGGTCCACCTGGAAGCTGCGGAAGACCAGCACGAACACGAAGAGATTATCGACGCTGAGGGATTTCTCCAGCACGTAGCCTGTGAACCACTCCAGGCCCTTCTGCGCGCCCTCCGCCTGGAAGATCAGCCCATTGAAGATCAGTGCCAGGCTGATCCACACCACGCTCCAGATACCCGCCTCGCGCATGGTGGGCGCGTGCACCCGCCGGTTGAAGACGCCCAGATCCAGGGCCAGCATGAGGAACACGAAAGCGTGGAACCCAACCCAAGCCCACCAGGGCGCGGCTTGGAGCAGGGCGTCGACCAAGGATCCTCCAGTTCCATTAGCTTATCTGGATTGCCAAGCCCCGGCCCAGCCACACGCGAGAAGGGGCCCGGAGGGCCCCTTCTCGAACGTCAAACGGCGGAACTACTTGGTGGCCTGGCCGTCGTGCTTCTGCCTGCGGATCCGCCGGCTTTCCCTGTTCTGCTCCCGCTCGATCTTGCTGGCTTCCTTCTTGGTGACCTTGCCGTCGGCCTCGGCCTTGGCGATGTTCCTGTCGACCCGGGCCTCCTGGCGTTCGAGCCGGGCTGTTTCCTTCGGGGTCAGCGAACCGCTGGCCACGCCCTGGGCGATGCGCTTCTGCTGGCGGTCCGCGCGCTTTTCCGCGCGGGCTTCGCGCCGGGGGGTGGCGGTTTGCGTGCCCGGCGCGGGAGTCTGGGCCGGCGCCTGGGCGAAGAGGGAGGCGCCCATCAGCGTGATTCCGAAGGCGGCGAGGGCGAGGCGGGGGAAGTTCATGACGGTTCCTTTCGGGTGAGGGGCAACGGCCCCGTAGGCTTCCAATGTCACGACCCATGCCAAATGGGTATCTGTCTTGACCCCAATCCTTCTTGATTGGTTGAAGAGGCTTCCCGAGGAACGTTGCCTCAGGACGGCCCCAACCTGTTGCACCCTGCCTCGCCACCACCCCTGGAATCCCCCATCATGTCCCCATGAGCCTGCCCCGCCTGTTCATGGATGCCCTCCCGGCCGCTGAAAACACCCTGGTCCCTCTCGGGCCCGAGGCGGCCCGCCACCTGAAGGCCCTGCGGCTGAAGCCCGGCGCGGCCCTGGAACTGGTGCTAGGCGAGGAGGCTTGGACGGCGGATCTGGCCGAACTGGACCGGGGTCGCGCCGCCGCCCGGCTGGTATCTCCCCTGAAAGAAGACCGCGAGCCCCCCGTGGCCCTGGAGGCCTGTCTGCCCCTGCCAGCCCAGCTCAGCCTCTTCGACGAGTGGCTGCCTCCCCTCGTGGAGTTGGGAGCCACCCTCCTGCAGCCCGTGATCTACCAGCGCAGCGAGTACGATGCGGCCAAAACCCAGGCCCGCCTCGAGCGCTGGTCCCGCCTCATTCAATCCGCCTGCGAGCAGAGCCACCGCAGCCGCCGGCCCGAACTGCGGGCCCCCATCCCCTTCGAGCAGCTGCTGGACTGGCCGGCCTCCCAGAAGTGGGTCGCCTATGAGCTCGCCACGGGCGAAGCCAATCCGGACTTTCGTCACGAATCCCTGGCCTTCACCAGCGGTCCTGAAGGCGGCATCACTCCCGAGGAATATGAAGCCATGGAAAAAACCGGCTGGAAGCCCGTCAGCCTGGGACGGAGCATTCTGCGCGCCGTCACGGCCCCGGTGGCTTTGTTGGGAGCCATCCAATTCCAGATTGGTCGCTTCCCCCCCGGAATTTGATCAAAACCGCCCTTTCGGAGGAGAAGTCTGCACGAAAGTCACATTGGACTCGACCCAAGTTCAGCCCCCGTCCCCCCCGACCGATGAGGGGAAAGTGCGCGCTCAGGGTTTTGGTAGCTGCGCCCCTGTCTGGAGGTTGACCTATGAAATCGAGAATCGCTCTGTGCGCCGCTATCCTCATGGCTTTGCCCCTGCGCGCGGGTGAATTCGACGCTCTCGCGAAGAACCTGCGCCAGACCTGGCCCAACTGCGCCACCGTGATGGTGGTGTGTGATGTGTCGAACAGCAAAGCCACGGTGGAAGCCGCCAGCAGCGCCTTCGGCGGCGTCAAGGTGATGGTGGTGGATGTCAAAGGCCCCCAGGACATCGGCCGGGCCGCTGGTGCCGTCACCACCCGCCGCCCCGACGCCGTGTTGCTGCTGCCCAGCGACAAGGTCGTGAGCGATGGCAGCAGCGCGGCCTCCTTTCTCATCCAGCGCCTCGGGGCTGCCAAGATCCCCGTCATCTGCACTTCTGAAGCCGGCGTCCGCCAGGGCGCAGTGTTCGCTTCCGGCCCCAGCACGGGCGGCAAGGTCTTCGCCAACAGCAAGGCCGCGGCAGTCGCCGGTGTGAGCCTGCCCAGCGGCGCCACCAACATCTGATCGAAAAACCCTCCAAGCCCCGTCTTGCGAGGTATGCTGAAGGCTCCCCCCGGGAGCCTTCATGCGTTTCATGCTTTCTGTTCTGGCCGCCGCCAGCCTGATGGCCCAGGCACCACCCCCTCGCGCCCACGCGCAAGTAATGGAGGGATCCCTCCGGGCCCACCTGGCCTTCCTGGCCGACGATCTCCTCGAAGGGCGTGGCACGGGCCAGCGGGGGGCCGAATTGACGGTCCGCTACCTGGAAACCCAAATGCAGGCGCTGGGGCTGAAGCCCGCCCAGGGCGGATCCTACCGGCAGCCCGTATCCCTCCTGGGCCTGCGCACCCAGGTGGATCGCAGCGTCCTCAGCTTCCAAGGCGGAAACGCCTGCCTTACGCCCACCTTCGGTTCAGAGATCGTCTTCGGGGCGGGCCAAGCCAAGGCTGAGCAGGTTTTCGACGCCCCCGTGGTATTCCTGGGCTTCGGCATCGACGCCCCGGAATACCGCTGGAACGACTACAAAGATGTGGATCTGCGGGGCAAGATCCTGCTCGTGATGGTGAACGAACCCGCCCCCACGGCGGAGGAGCCGGGCCTCTTCGACGGGCCCAACCTCAGCGCCTACGGCCGCTGGACCACCAAGTTCGAGATGGCCGGCAAGCATGGCGCGGCTGGTGTGCTGCTCATCCACACCACGCCCTCGGCCACCTACGGCTGGACTGTGGTGCGTCCCAGCTGGGAAGCGGAACGCTTCTCCCTGGCCAAGGGACCCGCCGGAACCCCCCTTCAGGGCTGGCTGACCGAAGAGACGGCCAAGGCCCTGGTGAAACAGGGCGGCCAGGACCTGGAGGCCCTTCGTGCCAAGGCCCTGTCCCGGGACTTCCGCCCCGTGGCCCTGGACCTCACCCTCAAGGGCCAACTCCACAGCGCCGTCCGCATCGTCGATCAGTTCAATGTGGCGGGCGTGGTGCCGGGCTCGGACCCTGCCCTCAAGGACGAACTGGTGGTCTACAGCGCCCACTGGGACCACCTGGGCAAGGGCGGCGGCCTGGCCGCGGACAGCCACCCCAATCCAGAATCTGGCCTCGGGAAGGACACCATCTACAACGGCGCCGTGGACAACGCTTCCGGATGCGCCGCCTTGCTGGCCATGGCCCAGGCCGCGCGGCATGCGCCCGCCAAACGCAGCCAGATGTTCCTCTTCGTCTGCGCCGAAGAACAGGGCCTTCTGGGATCGAAGGCCTACGCGGCGAGTCCCCTTTGGCCCTTGGCCAAGACGGTCGCGGATCTGAACCTGGACAGCCTGAACTTCGTGGCCCCCACCCGCGACATGGGCCTGCCGTTCAGCGAACGCAGCACCCTCGGCGATCTGGGCCGCACCGTGGCCAAGGCCTCAGGCCTCAGCATCGGCCCCAGCCACCCTGATACAGGCGGGGGCTATTTCCGCTCGGACCACTACAGCTTCGTGCAGGCGGGCGTTCCGGCCCTGTCCGTGGGGGGAGGCCGCGACTACATCGGCGCCGATTCCGCGGCACTCAAGGCCAAGGCTGCCGCCTACGGCAAGCGCTACCACCAGGTCACCGACGAGTACGATGCCTCCTGGGACCTGCAGGGCATGGTGCAGCAGGCGCAGTTCACCTTCGACCTGGGCCAGGCGGTGGCCAACCGCGCTGACCGGCCCACCTTCAAGACCCTCAAGTAGGATGAGTTCCCGCCTCGATGCGGCGGGAACCCCTGATAGCCTTGGCCCATCCCAAGGCCTCGGTTGAAAATCAGCCATCCTCCCCCCATGAAACCTGCGGCCCAGTTCCAGGACAAACCTGGTGCCCCCGCCACTGCGCCAGGCCCGCTGCAGGGATCCGCCGCACGGGATTTCCTATTCCTCCGCCTGGGGGGGCTCATTCCCCTGGTCTTCTTCGGCACCACAGCAGTCTGCGGCTGGATACACGGCCGATACAACCACCTCACGGGGATGGTGAGTGAACTGGGTGCCCTGGGAACGCGGTCGCAGCATGTGTTCACCGCAGGGCTGCTTACTTGCGCGTTGCTCAGCGTCGGATTCAATCTCGCCTTGCTGCGCGCCTGCCGGCGCCAGAAGGTGAGCCCTCTGCCGGTTCTGCTTCTCTTCTCATTCACGGTTTCCATCGCTGGAGCCGGTCTTTTCCCGCTCCCCACGCGCCTGCATCTTCTGGCGGGCATGCCGGCTTCCCTTCTGGTCCTGTCGCCCCTGGCCAGCCTCCTTCTCTGGCGAGGCGGGACCGCTCCCGCTCGTTCCGGGAAGATGGCCGCCATCAGCCTTGGGGTGATGTGCCTGGGGTTCCTCAGCTTCTTTCCCGGCGTTCTCCCCCAGTCGATGGGCTTGAAGCAGAGATTGTTCCATCTCGGCTGGTCCATCTGGTTCATTCATTTGAGCCTCGGTTTCCGCGCTCGAGTCCCGGAGACAACATGAAACCCAGAACCCTCTTTGTATCTTTGGCCGCGGGGCTCTTTTCTCTCGCCTTGCTGTCGGCCTGTCAAAGCCTGCACAAGAACAAGCCCCTCCGGCCGAACCCCGTGCTTCCACCCAAATCGGCGAATCCCGCTCCGCCCCCCGGCCCGGCCGCCATCCGACGCTAGGTCTACCCCATGAGGTTGCCATGTCCGTTGCGATTTCGTGGTTGCTGATTCAAGGCCTGGCCGGCTTGGATCAAGCCCCCATCCTGCCCTCGCGCTCCGTGCATCCATCCACTCTCTCGTACGAGACCGCGCTCACGTCGCTGCCGCCGCGCTCGAGGGACTGCCCGGCCTTCCACCCCGTCCTTCCCGGCGATATTCGAATCAAGTCCAAGCCAGAAAACCCCCCCATGCTTCCGATCCTGAGCATCGCCCAGGGAGACGACGAGGTTGTCGTTCAGATCTGCGTCGACAAATCGGGAACCCCCATTTCGGCCATCGCCATCTGCGGTCCACTTCGCTTTCGCCTGTCCTTCGAGCGCTACTGCATGCAGCTCAGGTTTGATCCATACGAGGCCGATGGCTCGCCCCAGGACGTCACTTTGTACATGCCGTTCCGGTTTTCCGTGGCCCATTGACATCTGACTTTTAAAGTTTTTTTAGCCATTCATTGCCTGTTTTTTATTGATTTCACCCCGTTTTAATTGAACCATCCTGAATACCCGCTCCAACCAGACCTTCCCCACCCTGACCCCAGCGCTCGGAGGCTCACATGTCGAAGCACATTGTGTTCTGTGCGGATGGGACCTGGAACAACCCCAACGAGGACGAAAACCACGACCAGACGGCGGATCCCACCAATGTCTACAAACTGTTCGTGGGCCTCGACGGAAGCCTGAATCCCGAATCGCTGCTCCTCGCGGACGAGCAGGAGAAGACGCTGACGGAGGGTGGGGCCGCCGTTCAGGTGGCCAAGTACCTCCATGGGGTCGGCGATTCCCGCAACGCCATCCTGCGCCTCATGGGCGGCGCCTTCGGCGCAGGCCTGATCTCCCGCATCGTCCGGGGCTACACCTTCATTTCCAGGAACTACGAGCCCGGCGACCGGATCAGCATCCTGGGCTTCAGCCGTGGAGCCTATACCGCCCGGGCCCTCGCGGGCCTCATCGCCTCGCAGGGCCTGCTGCGCCCGGCGCTCACCGAAGACAAGGAGCAGGCCTATCGCTCCGGCGCCCAGGCCTGGTACCGCTACCGGCAGGCGGCCCTGCACAATCCTTTCAGCCTGAGCCGGCTGGCGGAGATCGTGGCGGATCTCCCGGCCTTCCTCTCCCAGGGGTCCCTCAAGGACAGCGATCTCATCCCCGTGGACACCCTCCAGGCCGTGGGCGTGTGGGATACCGTAGGCGCCATGGGCATTCCGCTCTACGCCTCGGGCGGCACGAGGCAGGATGCCTTCCGCTTCGCCGACACCAAGCTCAGCCCGAAGGTGCTCAACGGCTTCCACGCGGTGTCCCTCGACGAGCGGCGCAACGACTTCGCCCCCACCCTGTGGGACGCCGACGCCCGCATCCTCCAGGTGCTCTTTCCGGGGGCCCACGCGGATGTGGGAGGGGGCTACCCCGCCGCCAACCAGGAGAGCGGCCTATCCGGCGGCGCCCTGAAGTGGATGGCCACCCAGCTCGGCCAAACCGGGCTCCGCTACAGCGCCGGGTGGCTGGAGGCCATCCAGGCCAATCCCGCCGGCACCGCCCATGCACCGTGGACGCACCTGCCTTGGACCCTGCCTGGGGTGGCCCTGGGCCCCCGCAGCTTCCCCAAAGGAATGGTCGTGGACGCCTCTGTCGCTCAGCGGCGTGAATCCGGCAACGTGGTCGCCGAACCGGGCACCGCCCCCGCCCCCTACAATCTGGCCAATCTCCCCTGACTTCCGCCGACGATTAGACCGGATCCCGGGTGGGCTGCAGGGAGGCCTTGGCCGCCTCCATCCGCGTGAGCGCCGTCGGCCCCTTGCGCAAGGCCAGGGCCACGGTGAGCACGTCGATGATGGCCAGGTGCACCAGCCGCGACACCATGGGCGCGTAGACTTCGGGGTTCTCTTGGACGTCCGCCGGCAGCACGATGTCGGCCAGGGCCGCCAGGGGCGAATCCGTGCGCGTAATGGCGATGACCTTGGCCCCCGAACGCCGGGCCAGGGTGGCCACGTCCAGCAGGGACTTGATGCGGCCGGAATTGGAAATGATCAGCACCACGGCATCCGCAGGCAGCAGCACCGCAGCCACCCGCTGCATGTGGGTATCCGTGCAAGCGATGGTGGGCGTGCCCAGACGGAAGAGCTTCATTTGGGCATCCTGGGCGGTCACCCCGGAATTCCCCAGGCCGTAGCATTCGATCCGGCTGGCGCGGTCCAGCGCGTCCACCGCCTGCTCCAGCGTGTCGGGGGAGAGGGCCTGCCGCCCCTGGGCCAGCCCCGCCACCGCGTGATCGAAAACCTTGCCGATGAGCTGGCTCAAACCATCGCCGGGGGAGAGGCTGGCGTGGACGAAGGGGATGCCCGCGCCCAGATCTCCCGCCAGCTTGAGTTTGAAGTCCGGCAGGCCGGCGCATTGCAGCCGCCGGCAGAAGCGGATCACCGTGGGCTGGCTCACCTCGCACCAGACGGCGATCTGCGAAATGGGGGCGGAGATCACCTCCACGGGCTTGTTCAGCACCAGCTCCGCCACCCGCCGCTCCGAAGGCGGAAGGCCGGAGAGCAGGGTCTGGATGCGCGAAAGGAGGGAGAGGGTCACGGCGCCCAGAATACCGAAACCGGCGCCGCTGTCTGCCGCAGGATGGCCCGCACTGGCAGATCTTCCGCAGACCCCTCCTCGAGCGCCCGCTCCAGGGTCCTTCGTTTCCCTGGGCCCGAGATCATCAGCACCAGATCTCGCGCTTCCAAGAGGGTCCGAAGGGAAAGGCTCAGGCGGGCCTGGGCGGCCCGGGGCGGACGCGCGGCCAGGGCGACTTCGGCGCTCCGCTCCGGGGACCCCGGAAACAACGAAGCCACGTGGCCATCCTCCCCCATGCCCAGCACCACCTGGGCGAAGGGGCGGGGGAGGGCTTCCAGCGTTTTGCAAACCGAGGGCAAGGCGGCCTCCGGCGTGGCATCGCCGGTCCAGAGGGGCACGAGGCGGGCGGCGGCGGCCGGGCCCTGCAGCAGGTGCCTGCGCACCATGGATTCGTTGCTGTCCGGGTGGCCCGGCGCCACCCAGCGCTCGTCCGTCAGGGTCACCGCCACGCGCTCCCAGGCCAGAACCTCCGTGGACAGCGCCTGCAGCAGAGGCACGGGACTGCGCCCACCCGGCACCACCAGCACCGCCCGCCCAGTCCGGGCCAGCTCCTCCTTCAGGCGCCGCGCCACATGCTGCGCCACCGCGCCCGCGAGGGCCGCGCCATCGGAGCACTCCCTGAGATCCGGCACCGTCAGTACTCCTCGTTCCAGGCGAGGCCATCCCGGGAGAGCAGGGCGCTGGAAGCGGCAGGCCCCCAGCCTCCGGCCCCGTAGTCCATGGGCCGGTCATCGCCGGCCTCCCACTGGTCCAGGATGGGCTTCACCCAGCTCCAGGCCGCCTCCTGTTCGTCCCGCCGCACGAAGAGGGTGAGCTTGCCCCGGATGGCATCGATCAGCAGCCGCTCGTAGGCCTCCAGACGGCGGTCCCGGAAGGATTCGGCGAAATCCAGGTTGAGGTTCACAGGCTGCAGCGCCATGGCCTCCCCCGGCTGCTTGGCCACCAGGTAGAGGCGCATGCTCTCGTCAGGCTGCATGCGGATGATGAGCCGGTTGGCGCGGCCCCCGTGGGCCGATTCGCCGAAGATGGGATGCGGCACGGGCCGGAAATTGATGACGATCTCAGCCAGCTTGTCGGGCATGCGCTTGCCCGTGCGGAGGAAGAAGGGCACCCCGGCCCAGCGCCAGGTATCGATCTCCACCTTCACGGCCACGAAGGTCTCCGTGCGGCTTTGCTCGGAGACGCCAGGCTCCTCCGCGTAGGCGGCCACCGGCTGCCCCGCCACGGCCCCGGCCTGGTACTGGCCTCGCACCGTCTTGGCGGCCACCTCCGCCGCCGTGAAGGGCTTGAGGGAGCGCAGCACTTTCAGTTTTTCGTCGCGCACGGCATCCGGATCGCTGCCCGTGGGCGGCTCCATGGCCACGATGCAAAGCAGCTGCAGCAGGTGGTTCTGAAGCATGTCCCGCAGGGCCCCGGTGCGGTCGTAGAAATCGCCCCGGCCCTCCATGCCCAGTTGCTCGGCCACGGTGATCTGCACGTCCTGAACCCACTCCCGCCGCCACAGGGGCTCGAACAGCACGTTGCCGAAGCGCAGGGCCAACAGGTTCTGCACAGGCTCCTTGCCCAGGTAGTGATCGATGCGGAAGATTTGGCGCTCCGCGAAATGCCCGCCGATGGCGTCATTGATGGCCCGGGAGGAATCCAGGTCATGGCCCAGGGGCTTTTCCACCACCACCCGGGAATGGGCGGAGATCAGGCCTGCAGCGCCCAGATGGGCGGACATGGGGGCGAAGCATTCCGGCGACGTGGCGTAGTAGTAGACCCGGATCCGCTGGGGATGGCCGCCCAGGGCCGCGCCGAGAGCCCCGTAGGATCCGGGGTCCCGCACATCCATGGGCAAGTAATTCACACGCTCAGCGAAGGCGCTCCAGGTCTCGGCATCGTAGGCCTCGCCCAGGAAGGGCCGGCAGGCCGCTTCGGCCAAGGCCATGAATTCCGCCTGGGTCATCTCCTTGCGGGCCGCGGCGAAAACGCGCGAGGCGGGACTCACCCGGCCTGCCTTCACCTGTTGGTACAGGGCCGGAAGCAGCTTGCGCATGGCCAAGTCGCCCGTGCCTCCAAGCAGCACCATGTCGAAATCGGGCAGGCTTTTCATGCGCACTCCGGTGTAGAAATATTACGACAAACGGGCTGCATTTCTCACCATTAGGTAATAAAGTTACATATGTGGCGACGAAAGTCGGCCCCTCGAAGGAACATCTCATGGCTTTGAATCCCCATGTGGCAGCCCTGACCGATCGCATCCGGCAGCGCAGCCGGGTCAGCCGGGACGCCTATCTGGCGCAGATCCGCGAGGCCGCTTCCGCCGCGCCCCACCGTTGCAACGTATCCTGCGCCAACCTGGCGCACAGCTTCGCCGCGGCGGGCGTCGACAAGAAGGCCCTCCGCGAGGGCCAGCGGCCGAACCTGGGCATCGTGACGGCCTACAACGACATGTTGTCCGCCCACCAACCCATGGAGGCCTACCCGATCTGGATACGCCAGGCGGCGCGGGCCGCGGGGGCCACGGCCCAGGTGGCCGGCGGCGTGCCCGCCATGTGCGACGGCATCACCCAGGGCCAGCCCGGCATGGAGCTGTCGCTGTTCTCCCGCGACGTCATCGCCATGGGCACGGCGGTGGCCCTTTCCCACAATGTTTTCGACGCGGCCCTCTGCCTGGGCGTCTGCGACAAGATCGTGCCGGGCCTGCTCATCGGGGCCCTGCAATTCGGCCATCTGCCCGTGCTCTTCGTGCCCGGGGGCCCCATGGCGACGGGCCTCTCCAACGAGGATAAGGCCCAGGTGCGCCAGCGGGCGGCCGCGGGCGAAGCGGACCAAGCGGAGCTGCTGGAAACGGAGGCCAAGGCCTATTCGGCCCCTGGCACCTGCACCTTCTACGGCACCGCCAACAGCAACCAGATGCTCATGGAAATCATGGGCCTGCACCTGCCCGGCACGGCCTTCGTGCCCGCGGGCAGCCCTTTGCGGGAGGCGCTCACGCGCCGTTCGGCGGCCCGCGCGGTGGAGCTGGTGGCGGGTGGTTCCGAATACACGCCGCTCGGCCTGGTCATCGACGAGCGGGCCATCGTGAACGGCATGGTGGGCCTGCTGGCCACGGGCGGCTCGACCAACCACACCCTGCACCTGGTGGCCATCGCGCGGGCCGCGGGCATCCACATCGACTGGAGCGACTTCGATACCCTGTCGGCCCAGGTGCCCCTGCTGGCCCGGGTCTACCCCAACGGCGAAGCCGATGTGAACGCCTTCCACAAGACCGGCGGCATGGGCTTCCTCATCCGCGAGCTGCTCGACGCAGGCCTTCTGCACGAAGACGTGCTCACGGTGGCCGGCCCCGGCCTGCGCCCCTACACTCAGGCGCCGGAGCTGGAGGCCAAGACCAAGGCCCTGGTGTGGCGCGAAGCCCCTGCCCAGAGCCGCGACGAGGAGATCCTGCGCCCCTTCCTGCGGCCTTTCTCCCACAACGGGGGCCTGCGCTTGCTCACGGGCAACCTGGGCCGTTCGATCATCAAGGTTTCCTCCGTGAAACCCGAGTACCGCCACATCCTGGCCCAGGCGCGGGTCTTCGACAGCCAGGAAGCCATGCAGGCCGCCTACCAGAACGGCAGCCTGAACCGGAACGTGGTGGTGGTGGTGCGCTTCCAAGGACCCCGCGCCAATGGCATGCCCGAATTGCACCAGCTCACACCACCCCTGGCGAACCTGCTGGATCGCGGCTACAAGGTGGCCCTGATCACCGATGGCCGCATGTCCGGCGCTTCGGGCAAGGTGCCCGCCGCCATCCACGCCTCGCCCGAGGCCCTGGCTGGCGGACCCCTGGCCAAGATCCAGGACGGCGACCTCATCGAATTGGACGCGGAGCGGGGCACGCTGGAAGTGCGGATCGATCCCGCTGAGTGGGCCCTTCGGCCCCTGGCGCAACCGCCTGCCACCAGCCATGATCGGGGCCTGGGCCGGGAACTCTTCGGGCTCTTCCGGGCCCATGCCGCCCCCGCCGAAGCCGGAGCCACCTCCTTCGGCCCCAGCTTCGACCGGAGTCAACCGTGAAGCTTGAACAAATTCTCAAGGCCTCGCCGGTGGTGCCCATTCTGGCGCTGGAGCGCCTTGACCAGGCCCTTCCCCTGGCAGAGGCCCTGCTGGAAGGGGGCCTCTCCACCCTTGAGGTCACACTGCGCACGCCCCCGGGCCTCGAGGCCATCCGCCTCATCAGCCGCCATTTCCCGGGAGCCCATGTGGGGGCTGGCACCGTGACCAACCCCGAAGCCCTGAAGGCAGTGGAGGATGCGGGGGCCGCCTTCGCCGTAAGCCCCGGGCTCTCTCCTGCCCTGGCGGCCGCCTCCCGGGAGCGGTCCATCCCCCTGCTGCCCGGAGTCATGACCCCCACCGAAGTGATGGCGGCCGCGGATGCGGGATTCCAGATCCTCAAGCTCTTTCCCGCCGAGCAGGCCGGGGGAATCGGCCTGCTGAGGGCCCTGGCGGGCCCTTTCCGCGACCTGCGCTTCTGTCCCAGCGGCGGTGTGACTCCCGAAAATGCCCCCGCTTATTTATCCCAGCCCAACGTGATTTGCGTGGGCGGATCCTGGCTGATACCCAAGGCTTCACTGGACGCTGGCGACTGGAAGGTCATCATAGATCTGGCCCGCCGGGCCACCGCCCTCGCCCACTGAACGACCTTTTTCTTAGGAGAAACGCATGGCGATCAAAGTTGGCATCAATGGCTTCGGCCGCATCGGGCGCATGGTGTTCCGCGCCGCTGTCCAGAACTTCCAGGACATCGAAATCGTGGGCATCAACGATCTGCTCGAGCCCGACTACCTCGCCTACATGCTCCAGTACGACTCGGTGCACGGCCGCTTCAAGGGCACCATCGCCGTCGAGGGCAACACCCTCATCGTCAATGGCAAGAAGATCCGTCTCACGGCCGTGAAGGATCCTGCCGAGCTGAAGTGGAACGAGATCGGCGTGGATGTGGTGATCGAGTGCACGGGCCTCTTCCTCACCCAGGAGACCTGCCAGAAGCACCTCGCCGCCGGCGCCAAGAAGGTCATCCAGAGCGCCCCCAGCAAGGACGACACGCCCATGTTCGTCTTCGGCGTGAACGACAAGACCTATGCCGGGCAGACCATCATCAGCAATGCCTCCTGCACCACCAACTGCCTGGCTCCCGTGGCCAAGGTGCTCAACGACGCCTTCGGCATCAAGCGCGGCCTCATGACCACCGTGCACGCCGCCACCGCCACTCAGAAGACCGTGGATGGCCCCAGCAACAAGGATTGGCGCGGCGGCCGCGGCATCCTGGAGAACATCATCCCCAGCAGCACCGGCGCGGCCAAGGCCGTGGGCAAGGTCATCCCCGAGCTGAACAAGAAGCTCACGGGCATGGCCTTCCGCGTGCCCACGTCGGACGTTTCCGTGGTGGATCTCACGGTGGAACTCAACAAGGAGACCACCTACGAGGCCATCTGCGCCGCCATGAAGGCCGCCTCCGAAGGCCCCATGAAGGGCATCCTGGGCTACACGGACCAGAAGGTGGTCTCCACCGACTTCCGGGGCGAGAGCTGCACCAGCGTTTTCGACGCCGAGGCCGGCATGGCCCTGGACGGCACCTTCGTGAAGGTGGTGTCGTGGTACGACAACGAGTGGGGCTACTCCAGCAAGGTGCTGGAAATGGTGCGCGTCATCTCCAAGTAGGCCACCACCAGCCGGTCCGGGACCGGCCCACACCGAGGGCGCCGAGGGGAGACCTCCTCCGCGCCTTCGGTGTTTTCCGGTCCCGTTCGCCAACCCTGGTTTCATACCAAGTCGCGTTCAATCCAATCGAAAAAGGACTTTCACCACCAAGACACCAAGTTTCTTTTTGTACAGTGGCTCTGGTTTTCTTGCTGTCTTGGTGGTGTTCCTTGTCTTTTGCATTCAAATCCGCCTCATTCCTTTCGAAGTGATCCTTCCATGAACACCAGCGCCGATTCCCCCGTCCTGGTCGCCGATGTGGGCGGCACCAACCTCAATCTGGCCCTGCTCGTGCCGGAGGCCGGCCGCTTCCGCCTGCTTCGCAAAGCCCGCTTCAGCACCCAGGCTGAGCGCTCCCTGCTTGACCCCGTCCGCTCCTTCCTGGATTCCGGCGGCGCCATCCGCCCCGCCCGGGCCTGTTTTTCGGGCGCCGGGCCGGTGCTGGACCGGCGCATCCATCTTACGAACGCCCCCTGGGACATCGACGGCGCCGCCCTGGAGCGGGATCTCCAGATGCCCGTCCACCTGGTCAACGATTTCATCGCCCTGTCCTGCGGCATCGCCCACCTGGACCTGGGGGATCCCGCCCAGGTGACGCCCGTGCCCCACGGCGACGGCAGCCTCCCGGAGGCGGATCCCAACGGCCTGGCCCTGGTGGTGGGCGCCGGGACCGGACTCGGCGTGGGCTTCATCATCCGCACGCCCCAGGGGCCCCGGGCCTTCCCCAGCGAGGGCGGACACATCGGCCTGCCCGTTTTCGACGAGGATTCGCTGGCCCTGTGGAAGCACCTGCAGAAGGGACTGCCTGGCCCTCCGGGGGCCGAAATGGCCGTCTCGGGCATGGGCCTGGCCCACCTCTTCCGTTTCCTCCTGGATTCCCAGCGGGTGCCCTGGACCCCCGCGGCCAGCGGCATCCTGGCCCTTCCCAACGCCGACCAGCCCGCCGCCATTTCCGCGCAGGCTGCCACGGACGCCGCCTGCGCCCGGGCCATGGCCCTCTTCGTGGATCTCTACGCCCGCGTCTGCGCCGATCTCTGCGCCGTGTTCATGCCCAGAGGCGGCCTGTTCCTGGCAGGAGGCATCGCCTCGAAAAACGCGCCGCACTTCCTCGGCGGCCGCTTCATGGCCCGCTTCGAGCGCAACTACAGGGCCCACATGGACCTGCTCATTCGCTCCACGCCGGTGTTCCTGACGCGGGACTACGACCTGAGCCTCTTCGGCGCGGCCCACGCCTCGAGCTGCGCTCCCTGATCTGCCGGCCCTGGTCTGTCGGCCCGGCTAGCGCCGCACCGCGAAGCCTTGGAAACCCTCTCCCTCCCAATGCAGGGGATCGGGCCGGAAGACGCTGGATGGCCCCTCGCTGGATTCCCCCTTCACGCCCAGGCTCCCGGGCCACACTGGGGCCGCCGCCAGGTCCGGCCGGGCTTCGGCCAGCCACTCGCGGTGGGTCTCGCACTCCTCGGGCAGCCAGGAACACACGGCGTAGATCAGCAGACCTCCGGGGGCCAGGCGTTCCGCCGCAGCCGCGAGCAGGCGGCGCTGCAGGCCCGTCAGCCGGGGCAAATCCTCGTGCGGAAGCCAGGGCCACTCGGGGTGCTTCTGCAGGGTGCCGCTGCCGCTGCAGGGCGCATCGAGCAGGATGAGGTCGAAGCTGTCCTCGGCGCGCTCCAGCCACTCAGCGGCGTCGGCATGGATGACGCGAGCCGCGACGCCGCGCTGCTCCAGGGTCCGGCGCAGGCGGTCCGCACGGCGGGGGTGCACCTCCAGCGCCGTGATCACCGCGTCTGGATGGCGCAGGGCCAGGCTCGTGGTCTTGCCGCCGGGGGCGGCGCAGGCGTCGAGAATGCGTGTGACGGGCCCTTCCCAGCGGTAGGCCAGCAGGGCCTGGGAACTGCGATCCTGTACCATGCCTCCAGCCGCCTCCAGCCAGGTCCGGGGGAAGGGTGCGCCCTCTTCCATGCAAAGGCACCCGGGCAGCTCGGGCAGGGGCGCCAGCCCGTCGGGCACGTCGCCCTTCAGCAGGCGGAAATCCGCGCGGGGGGGGCGTTGAAGCCGGGCCCAGAGGGCCTCCAGCTCCCCTTCGGCGCCGTGGGGCGCCAGAGCGGCTTTCAAGGCCCGTTCCACGGCGGGACTGCGGTCCAGCGAGGGGGGCAGGGCTTCCAGTTCGGCGGCCAGGGCCTGGCGGTTCTTGGCGGCTTTGCGGAGGATGGCGTTCACCAGCCCCTTGTGGGGCACGAAGCCCAGGTCGCGATCCCCGGCCAAGGTCACGGATTCGTTCACGGCGGCGTGGTCGCTGACGCCGGGCAGCCAGGCCAACTGGGCCAGGCCCATGGCCAGGGCCACCTGGGTGCCCAGCGGCACGCCCCGGCCAGGATCCTTGAGCTTGGGCTTCACCCAGGCCTGCAAGCGCCCCCAGCGGCGCAGGCACAGGCCGAGCAGAGCCTGGGCCAGGTGTGCGTCTTCGCCCAGGTTCCGGTCCCAGATGTCCGGCACGCGGCCGCCTTCCCCGAAGACTTCGTGCAGGGCATGGGCAACGTGGATGCGGGCGGGCGTGGGCATGGCGTTCCAATCACTCAAGGAGGAAGAAGGCGCGAAGGATGATGATTCCACGGACGGGCCTGGCCTTGCCGAGGAAGTCAGATCCCGGCGAAGAAGGCCGCGATGTCCCGCGCAAGGCGCTCGGGCTCCTCCGCGGGCCCGAAATGCCCGCCCCTCGGCATCGGCGTCCACCGGCGGACCTCGTAGAGCCGCTCGACCCACTCCCGCGGCGGGCTTCCTTCCGGCACGAAGTTGCGGTCGAAGCAGGCGAATCCCGTCGGCACCCGCACGCGGTCCCCGGGTTGAAGGCCGGGCCCATGCCACCGGTTGTCGAAATAGTCCCGCATGCCCGGAGTGATGGTCTCCGTGGCCCAGTAGATGGTGAGCATCGTGAGAAGGAAATCGCGGGAAAAATGCCCTTCGAGGTCGCCGCAGGAGTCGCTCCAGGCCCGCCATTTTTCGAGAATCCAGGCCGCCAGCCCAGCAGGCGAATCGTTCAGGGCGTAGCCGAGGGTTTGCGGCTTCGTGGATTGGATGGCCGAATACCCCCGCTCGGCTTCCTCCCATCGGCGCACTTCCGCCACGTACCGGTTCTCGGCTTCGGTCAATGGCCGCGTTCCTTCACCGGTGGGGGGCCAGAGTTCCATCGTTGTCAGGTGGAGGCCCATCACGGCCGCCGGGTTCTCGATGGCCAGGTACGTGGCCACGCCCGCGCCGAAATCGCCCCCTCCCGCGCCATACCGTTCGTATCCCAGACCGCGCATGAGCTGGTGCCACATGCAGGCCACGGTCCCGTAGGTCGCCCGGGCTGGCCGTTCCGAAAAGCCGTAGCCCGGCAGAGACGGAATGACAAGATCGAAGGCCGGGGCCTCGATGCCGTGGGCCTTTGGATCGGTCAGCAGAGGCACCAGCGGCAGCAGCTCGTGGAATGAGCTGGGCCACCCATGGGTCAGGATCAAGGGAATGCCGTTCCCCTGCCGCGCCCTTTCGTGCACGAAGTGGATGCGGACGCCTTCAAGCTCGGCGCGGAAATGCCGGAAGCCGTTCAGCCGAAGCTCCTGCGAACGCCAGTCGAACCCCTCGGCCCAATAGCCCAGCAGGCCCTTCAGGAACGTGAGATCCGCACCCTGCTCCCAGGCCGCTCCAGGCGCCCCTTCCGGCCAGCGCGTGCGAAGGATGCGCGCCCTGAGATCGGATAGAACCTCATCCGGAACGTGGATCCTGAAGGGCAGGACCGGCACGGGCTTGTCATTGGCGCTCATGAAGTCACAGCTCTTTGAGGATCTCCGCCTTCTTGGTTTCGTAGTCCTTCTTGTCCAGCAGGCCCTTCTTGTATAGCTCCTGCAATTTCTGGAGGCGCTCTTCGGGGCTGGTCCTGGCAGGGGCGGCTTCGGCCCGGGGCTGGGATTTGGCTTCCGGCGGCGGAGCCGCGGCGGGGCGGCTTTCGGCCCGGCGCAGGGCCTCCTGCAGGTCGATGGCCTCCCGGCATTCCCGCAGAGCGGTCTGGAAGATGCTGGCGTCGGGCTGCATGTCCAGGGCCGCCCGCAGGTAGGGCAGGGCCTCCTCGTAGCGCCCCTGGATGAAGTGGATGATGCCGACGTTGTACTGGGCCCGGGGGTAGTACTTGGGCTTTTGGCCCTTGTCCCGCTTGGATTGATCCAGGCCATCCAGGGCCAAATCCAGGGCCCCGCGCACATCTCCGGATTTGAGGCGCTGGTGCGCCTTCTCCATGCCGAAGGTCTCGTCGTCGAAGAAGGTGAGCTTGCGCCCCTCGCTCCAGGAGAGCAGCATGCGCAGCACCTTCACCTTGGCGGTCTCGAAGGCCAGGCGGCGCACGTCCGAATCCCGCGGGTAGGCGGGGAAACCCTCGTACGAGGTGTTGCTGAGGCTGGGCGTGTCTTCCAGACGTTGGGCCCCGAAGACACGGCCGGTGCTGAGATCCACCACCTGGACTGTGGCGCTGAAATCCAGGCTGGTGATGCTGGTGCGCTTGTGGCGGATGATCTCCTGCTTGGTTTTGTAGTCGGTGCTGCGCTCTTCCTTGGTGGACTGGTTCCGGCTCAGGTCCGAGCGGTTCACGTTCACGATCACCAGCACACTGGGGCCCAGCAGCTTGCCGAGTTTGGCGATGGTGGCGGGCTCCACGTAGCCGTTGGCGCCCAGTTCCTGCTCCTTGAGCACCGCATCCAGGTGGGCCCGGTCCACCACCTCCACCTGGCGGCTCTGCACCAGGTCGGCCGTGAGGGCATCGGCCAGTTCCCGAGAATTGATGTCACGGGAGGGTGCGAAAGCCAGACGCTCCACCTTGAGGCCCAGGCCCGGCGGGTGCACGAGGGTGACCTCCACCTTGGGATTGGCCAGCTCGCTCCAGAACTGGGCCTGGACGGGCAGGGCGAGCAGGGCCAGGGAGGCCGGCAGCAGCGGGCGCATGGAAACTCCGGAGAGGCTGATCCAGGCTAGCAGGACGATGCTCTCCAGGGGGGACCGCCCGGCTTCGCCTCTGCGTCCCCCCTGGAACCCCCGCATCGAAGACGGGCAAAGCCCGCCTTCGGTGCCCCCCGCTCATCGCCACGCTCTCCCAAGGGGGACCGCCCGGCTTCGCCTCTGCGGACCGCCCGGCTTCGCCTCTGCGTCCCCCCTGGAACCCCCGCATCGAAGACGGGCAAAGCCCGCCTTCGGTGCGGCCCGCGCAACGGTTACTCTGTCCAAAGCACCGACAACGGAGACCCCCATGGCCCACAGCTACCCCCTCACCCTGACCTGGACCGGCAACACCCTGGACGGCACCTACAACCGCAACGCCACGGTCAGCAACCCGGGCAAGCACCCGCTTTCCGTGAGCAGCGCGCCGGAGTACCTGGGCGATCCCGCCCGCTGGAACCCCGAGGATCTGCTGGGTTCGGCCCTCTCCACCTGCCACATGCTCACCTTCCTGGCCCTCTGCGCCAAGGCGAAGGTGGAGGTGGTGGGCTACGAGGACCACGCCGAGGCCGTCCTCGACACGGTGGAAAAGGTCACCCGCGTGACCCAGGTCCACCTGCGCCCCGTCATCCGCGTGACCCGCGGGACCAGCATGGCCAAGGTGATCGAACTCTTCGAGAAAGCCCACAAATACTGCTTCGTGGCCAATTCTGTCACCTGCGAAGCCGTCATGGCTCCCCGCGTGGTGGAAGTCTAGGCGGGAGATCCATGCGCTGTCCTTTCTGCGGGCACCTCGAGGATAAGGTCGTGGATTCCCGGGAATCCCGAGAGGGCGATTCCATCCGCCGCCGCCGAGAATGCCTGTCCTGCGCCCGTCGCTTCACCAGCTACGAGCGGGTGGAAGAGGTGCCCCTGGTGATCCTCAAGAAGGACGGGCGGCGGGAGCCCTTCGACCGCCAGAAGCTCATGAAGGGCCTGCTGCTGGCCTGCCAGAAGCGGCCCGTGTCCCTGGCCCGCATCGAAGAACTCGTGGGCGACGTCCAAGCCCGCCTCATGGAGCGCCCCGACCGCGAAATCCACAGCCGCGACCTGGGCGAGTGGATCATGGACGAACTCAAGGGCCTCGATCAGGTGGCCTATGTGCGCTTCGCCAGCGTGTACCGCGATTTCAAGGATCTGCCCGATTTCGTGAAGGCCTTTGAGGGATTGGTGCACAAGGAGGCCGCCACCGGGCGCGGCCCCGGTTCCGCCGCCCAATCGCCCTCCCCGGAACCCGCCAAACCCGTGCCCCAGGCCTTGTTTCCGGGCGAAGCCGATGCTCCCGTCCTGAGAACCCGAAAGAAGTAGGGGTATTCTGTTAGGCCGAGGTTTTTCCGTGGCCGATGATGTCCTCCTGCCCCCCCAGCCCGACGAAACGCCGAAGCTGCCTGAAGAGCTGCCGGTGCTGCCGCTGCGCGACGTGGTGGTGTATCCCTACGTGATCCTGCCGCTGAGCATCAGCCGTGAGAAGTCCATCCGCGCCGTGGACACGGCCCTGGTGGAGAACCGCATGATCCTGCTGCTCTCCCAGAAGCAGACGGAGATGGACAACCCGCGGCCCGAGGACCTGTACCAGGTGGGCACCGCGGCCCTCATCATGCGCGTGCTGAAGCTTCCGGATGGCCGCATCCGGGCCCTCGTGCAGGGTCTGCAGCGAGTGCGTGTCGAGTATTTCACCGAGACCGAGAGCCTCTTCAAGGCCCGGGTGGAGCCCCTGGCCGAACCCGAAATGAAGACCCCCGGCCTCGAATCAGACGCCCTGCTGCGCAGCGTGAAGCAGACCCTGGAAAAGGCCGTGGCCCTGGGCAAGACCCTGCCCCAGGAAGTGCTGGTCATCGCGGGCAACCTGGACAACCCCGGCCGCCTGGCGGATCTGGTGGCCTCCAACCTCGACCTCAAACTGCAGCAGACCCAGGAGGTGCTGGAGATCGCCCATCCGGGCCTGCGCCTGAAGCGGGTGAACGAGCTGCTGCAGCGGGAAATCCAGCTGCTGGAGGTGCAGCAGAAGATCACCATGGAAGCCCGCGGCGAGATGGACAAGAGCCAGCGGGAGTACTACCTGCGCCAGCAGCTCAAGGCCATCCAGCAGGAGCTCGGCGAGGGCTCCGAGCTGGGCGAGGAGGTGGCCGCCTTCCGCGACAAACTCTCGAAGATGAAGGTGCCCGACGAGCCCCTGGTGGAGATCGAGCGGAACCTCAAGAAGCTGGAACGCATGCACCCGGATTCCAGCGAGACAGCCGTCACGCGCACCTACCTCGAATGGATGACCGAGCTGCCCTGGGGCGTTGCCACCGAGGACAACCTCGACCTGAAGCAGGCCAAAGCCGTGCTGGACGAGGACCACTTCGGCCTGGCCAAGATCAAGGACCGCATCCTGGAATTCCTGGCGGTGCGCAAACTGAAGCCCGACCTCCGCGGCACCATCCTGTGCTTCGTGGGGCCTCCGGGCGTGGGCAAGACGAGCTTGGGCAAGTCCATCGCCCGGGCCCTGGGCCGCAAGTACTCCCGGATTTCCCTGGGCGGCGTGCACGACGAGAGCGAGATCCGCGGCCACCGGCGCACCTACGTGGGCGCCATGCCCGGCCGCATCGTGCAGGCCCTGCACCAGGTGAAGAGCATGAACCCCGTCATCATGCTCGACGAGGTGGACAAGATCGGCCGCGACATGCGCGGCGATCCCAGCGCGGCCTTGCTGGAAGTGCTCGATCCCGAGCAGAACCACACCTTCCGCGACCACTACCTGAACGTGCCGCTGGACCTCAGCCAGGTCCTTTTCCTGGCCAACGCCAACGAGCTGGATCCCATCCACCCGGCCTTCAAGGACCGCATGGAGATCATCCACCTCAGCAGCTACACGCTGGAAGAAAAGCTGGGCATCGCCGAGCAGCACCTGGTGCCCAAGCAGCTGGAGAAGCACGGCATCACCAAGAAACACCTGGCCATTTCCCGCAAGGCTCTGAAGGCCATCATCACCGGCTACACGCGGGAGGCAGGCCTGCGCCAACTGGAGCGTGAGATCGGCGCCGTCTGCCGCAAGGTGGCCCGCCGGGTGGCGGAAAACAGCCTCAAAAAGAAACTCAACCTGGACGATGCGAGCCTCCACGAGCTGCTTGGCCCCGTGAAGCTGCTGCAGGACGAGCGCCTCAAGGCGCCCCGTGTGGGCGTGGTGACGGGCCTGGCCTGGACCTCCGTGGGCGGCGACGTGCTCTTCGTCGAGGCCCTGAGAATGCCCGGCAAGGGCCAGCTCATCCTCACGGGCCAACTGGGCGACGTCATGAAGGAAAGCGCGCAGGCGGCCCTCAGCTACATCCGCAGCCGCGGGGAAGCTTTCCAGATCGATCCCGAGGTCTTCCAGAAGCAGGATCTCCACATCCACTTCCCCGAGGGCGCCATCCCCAAGGACGGGCCCAGCGCCGGGCTGGCCATCGCCACGGTGCTGCTCTCCGTGCTCAAGGACATCCCCGTGCGGAACACCTTTGCCATGACCGGCGAGATCGACCTGCGCGGCGAGGCCCTGGCCATCGGGGGCCTGAAGGAGAAATCCCTGGCGGCCCTGCGCCTGGGCATCAAGGAGATCCTCATTCCCTTCGCCAATCAGAAGGACCTCGAGGAGATCGATCCCGAACTGCGCAAGCAGCTGCGCTTCCATCCCGTGAAGCACGTAGAGGAAGTCTTCGAGCAGGCCCTGGTGGGCTGGATCCGCCCTGAAGCAGGCAAGGGGTCCGTTCAGCGCCGCCCCCGACGCTGAACGGACCAACCCCTAAGCTCTTGTTTTAAAACAACTAATCCCTTGCGCATCCATCCGCCGACGACCCCTCCAGGATCCTCCCACGGAGCACTGAGCCTGGACCTCCGGGGACTCTGGCCTGATCCGCCCCCATCCCTGGTCAACAAACCCGTGGATGCGCTGCTGTTCCTGGCGGTGGCCTATGCGGGCCGCACCCGCTGGGATGAAACCCCCTGGTTAGCCCGGACCTGGCAGGCCACAGACGCAATCACCCCCGTGGCGGTGCCACCGGGGGTTCCCCCGCTCCGGAGCGACCACTCCCGGTAGTTCCACGTGGAACACTACTTAGCCTTCAGGGTGTGGAGGTACTTCCCCACCTGCTCGGCCTCCTGCTCGGTGCCCGCAAAGGGCGGCATTCGATCCAGGTAGGGATTCATGCCGGGGTCCAATTCCCTCAGGCTCTGGACCAGGGCCACCAGGTCGCTTTCGGAATAGGGGGCTGTCAGGGCTTTGAGGCTCCGGTAGCCCTCCCGGGTGTGGCAGGCCAGGCACTGGCTTCGCAGAATGGCCTCCCCCCTGGCCAGGTCCGTATCACCCTTGGAGGCGGCGAAGGTCCGGGCCCAGACATTGGCCGGCAGGAATCCATCCTTCTGGTAGCCCGACACCTGCTCGACCCGGATGCCGTTGGAGTACATCACCTCGCGGATGACATAGGGCTTGCGGGCCACTTCGCGGATCCACTCGAAGCCCCCGAACCCCCAGCAAGCCAGCAGCAGGCCGAACACCGCCGCGGAACGCCGGAAGGCATCCCCTCGCAGGAAGGCCCAAAGCGCGAGGAGGGCGGGCAGCAGGAAGGCTCCCAGGCCCAGGAGGGCCCAGCGGAACCCTTCGGCCAATCCCGTGGCGCCCCGCAGGTTGCCCAGCACCAGTTCCTTTCCTGCGGCAGGAAAACTCTGGAAATAGAACCAGCCGGAGAGGCCCGCCAGCAGGATTCCCGCAACCACGGACAGGGCCGTCGGCTTCAGCACCCGGACTTTCAGGCCCGGGGGAATCCGTCCCGCCATGGCCCAGAGTCCGCCCAGGGCCAGGGCCACGCAGCTCCGCAGCCACAGGCTGGGCAGGTAGGTGGCGTTGAAGAAGCCGTCCACCATCGCATGGCTCGCGGTCCACCCCTTTCCGGGACTCAGCATGAACGTGACGATGCCGTTGATGACCACCAGGCTGAGCCAGGCGCAAAGGGCGTAGAGCCAGACCAGGGCGAGCCGCTGGCCCGGGCTCAATCGCCCGTAGGCCCGCACCAGCACGATGAGGGTGGCCATCTCTCCCGCGAAGAGCAGCCATTCCGTGGCCCAGCCCATGACGAAGGCCCGGATGAGGTGCTGAGTGGCCGTCGGGCTCACGAGACCGATGGCCACCCAGATGCCCACGCCCGTGGCCGCCCCGAAGATGCTCGACAGCCACAGCAGGGACTTGGCGCGGCCCCGCAGCCATCCCTGCAGCTCCCCATCGCGGGCGCGCTGGGCGCGGGTCTCCATGAACGCCAGCCAGAAGCCCGCCCCCACCACCAAGTGGGCAATGGACACGTGGATGATGCTAACGAGGCCGATGATCCAGCCGCTGCCCATCCAGGGGAGATCCCACACCGGATGATTCATGACAGCTCCTTCCCCGTATCCGGAGATCCGGGAGGCTGGGCGGCCCAACGGAAGATCGTCACCAGCAGCGCGGCCACGCCCAGGAAGGTCAGGCCGAAGATTCCGAGCGAGGGCCAGTCCGTGCGGTGGGGCAGGGCGGCGGCCTGGAAGCCTGCCCCGGCCAGGGCGGCGTCCCGCATCTGGTCGCGCAAGAGGATCATGCCCAGCACCGAGGCCAGGGCCAGGATAACGGGGGCCCACGCATCCTTCGCCGGAGCCCCCTTCTGGCTGGCGGGAATGGCCATGAACAAGGCCAGGGCCCCGCAGGCGATGGCGATCCACAGGGTGAGGCCGGGAGCCGTGTTGGCGTTCAGGAGCAGATCCAGCAGCGGCTTGGGCTGCGCCACCAGCAGCCAAGTACCCCAGAGGGCCTGGCTGGCCGTGGCCGCCAGGAACCAGCGCAACCCCACCCTGCGGGCATAGGCATGGTGCCGCCAAGCGCCCCAACCGGCCAGGAAGAGGCCGGCCACGGCGATCATGGCCGCCGCCATGTGCAGAAACCGGGGCCAAAGGGTCGGATCCACCGTGTTCAAGCGCAGGCCGTGGGGCGAAGCCGCCGCGTGGGCAGCCCAGAGATCAGGGCGCAGGGAGAGGGTGGTGACATTCGTCAGGGCCAGGCCCGCCCCCAGCATCAACAGGGTTCCAAAGATGCCGCTGAAGGCCCTGAGCGCCTGCGTCTCCACCGAATCCACGAAGCGGTACAGCAGCACGTACCCGGCCATCAGCAGGAAGATCAGGGCCAGCCAGGGCACGGCCGTCAGCACCGAAGCCGTGTAGAAGAACGGGCCGTAGATCAGCTGCACGAACAGCAGGGGCGCCACGCCCAGGGTGATGGCGAAGGTCACGCTGGCGGGAAGCAGCGGCGCCAGGCGGCGCACCAGATCCCGGTCTTCCTCCTTTCCGCGCAGCGCGTGCGCGGCCGCGAGAAGGCTCCCGCCCACCCCCAGGTTCACGGCCATGAGGTGCAGGGTGAAGGTGGCCAGCAGCAGCGCCTTCAGCACCCCCGGCGGCAGGGGCAGGGGCAGCGGGTCTGGGGCGGGGATGGGCAGGGGGCTCATGGACTGGCTCCAGGCTTTTCGATGCCGCGCGGGCCCGATGCTCCCAGCGTACGCCATCTTCGGAAATCCGGACTCTGGGAAGCCCCTAAGGCTTCGGTAGACTGGAAGTTCGCGAGGTGTCCGTGGGTTTGCTGGATGGCCTGTTCAACCAATTCAAGAAGGGCCTGAAACGCACGCAGGAGCTGGTGCTGGCGCCCATGGGACGCCTGCTGGGGCTGCGGCGGCTGGACGAGGCCCAACTGGAGGAACTGGAGGATCTGCTGCTCCAGGCCGACCTGGGCGTGAAGGCCGTGGATCAGCTGATGGCGCGGCTGCGCGCTGAACTGAAGGGCGGCTCCGACATCGATCCCAAAGCCATTCTGAAAGACGAGCTGCTGAAACTGCTGCGGCAGCGTCCGGCCAACGCCTTCGAGGCCTCCGGCACGCAGGTGGTGCTGCTGGTGGGGGTCAACGGCGTGGGCAAGACCACCACCCTGGGCAAGCTCGCCGCCCACCTCAAGGCCAAGGGGGATGCGGTGCTCGTGGTCGCCGGCGACACCTTCCGGGCCGCGGCCATCGACCAGCTGGAGCGCTGGGGCGAACGGGCCGGGGTGCCCGTCATTCGCAACCAGATGGGCGGCGATCCCGCCGCCATCGCCTTTGACGGCGCCGCCAGCGCCAAGGCCAAGGGCACGCCCTGGGTGCTCATCGACACCGCCGGGCGCCTGCACACCAAGGACCACCTCATGAAGGAGCTGGACAAGATCCACCGCAGCCTTCAGAAAGTCATCCCCGGCGCCCCCCATCGGGTGCTGCTGGTGCTCGACGCCACCACGGGACAGAACGGGCTGGTGCAGGCCGAAGCCTTCGCCCAGGCTGCCGGCGTTACGGATCTGGTGCTCACCAAGCTGGACGGCAGCGCCAAGGGCGGGGTGGTGGTATCCATCCTCGACCGCCTGAGGCTTCCCATCGCCTTTGTGGGCGTGGGCGAAGGCGTGGACGATCTGATCCCCTTCAACCCCGAAGCCTTCGTGGACGGCCTGCTCGATGCCTGACTTGAGGCTCAGTCCCGACGTCGCCTGGGCCCTGGCCACCGGGGGGCCCTGGCCCGACCCTGCGGTCCTGTGCGGGGACGAACAGTTCATGGCCGAAGCCCTCCGGGAAGCTCTCAAGGGTGTGGGTCTGGCCAGCCCCAATCCGCCGGTGGGCTGCGTGCTGGTGAAGGAGGGCCGCATCCTGGGCCGGGGGGTGCACACCCGGGCCGGCGATCCCCACGGCGAAATCATGGCCCTGCGCGACGCCGAGGCCCGGGGCGAGGACCCCAGCGGCGCCACCGCCTACGTCACGCTGGAGCCCTGCTGCCATCAGGGCCGCACAGGCCCCTGCACCATGGCCCTCATCCAGGCAGGCGTCGCCCGGGTGGTGGTGGGCGTCCGCGATCCCAATCCCCGCGTGGATGGGGGCGGGCTGGCCATCCTGCGGGCCCAGGGCCTCTCCGTGCAGGAGGAAGTCCTGGGGGAGGCCTGCGCGCGCTTCCACGCGCCCTTCTTCAAGCTCATCCGGACGGGCCTTCCCTGGGTCACCCTGAAACTCGCCCTGGGTTCCGACGGTTCCCTGGGACCGGCCGGACAGAGCACCCAGGTGACCCCCCCGGAGGTGCAGCAGCTGGCCCACGCCCTGAGGCGCGCCTCCGAAGCCATCGTGGTGGGCCGCCACACCATCGAGGTGGACGATCCCCAACTGACCGACCGCTGGCCCGCGCCCACGGCCCCCCATCGCAGCTTCGCCCGGGTGGTCCTGGACCAGGGCGGCCAGGTCTCCCCCCGGGCCCGGGTGTGGCAGCCCGTGGCCGGGCAACCCGCCTTCCGCGCCGTGGTCGGCGATCCCGCCCCCCTGCGGGGCGTCGAGGATCTGCGCCTTCCGCCGGACGAGCGTGGATGCAGTTTGCGCCATCTGTTGCATGAACTCGCCGCGCGCGGGGTGGGACGCGTGCTCGTGGAGGGAGGAGGCACCCTGGCTGCGGGCTTCCTCGCCCAGAACCTCGTGGATGAATTTCACCGTTTTCAGAGCGACGCTCCGGCCGGAGGCCACTCGCTATCCCTGCGTTTGCCCTCGGCTTGGAAGTTCTCTTCCTCGGCGCGATGGGAGACTGGCCGTTGGGAAATCTGGCGGTAGACTAAGCCTGGCACGCCCTTTGACAGCCCCTGGTGATTGACCTCAGGAGATCCCATGCGCAGCGCCCCCTGGCGATTCCTCACTGGTTTGGTGGCCTTGGCCCTCCTCGCGGCTTGCGGGGGCGGGGGCGGATCTTCGGTCAATTCCGAGGCGCGGCTCACCATCCAGGCCCAGTTCGAGAAGCGCACCCTGTCCGCGGCGGGGCTGAGTTCCGCCACCACCCTCAAGCCCATCCGCTACTGCTGGGCGGAGGTCCGGGACGCAAATTCCAAGGCCCTTCTGTCCTCTGGCTACCTGGGCAGCGACGGCACCGGCGCCACGACGGTGCCGCGGGGCCTGTCCGTGTACGTGGAGATCTTCGCCGAGTACCAGGTGCCCAGTTCGGATCCCAACAGCTTCTTCCTCCGGGGCGACGTCAAGAATGCTCCCCTACCTCCGGCGCCTGGATACATAACTATTAATGATTTCAATAAATTACCATTGTGGAGCGTCACCAGCGCCACCTTCGTGGCGGACCGGGACGGCACCCTCGGGGTCACCGCCCTGGCCAGCAACCGCATCGCCGGGGCCTTCAACATTGCCGATCAGGCCGTGACCTTCGCAGCTGCCGTCCGCGACATGGATGGTTCGGCCACCTTCCGGCTGCCCAACCTGCACACCTTCTGGACCACCAGCACGAATGCCGCGGACCAGGCCCGCACCTTCCCTGAACTCACCTGGAGCTCCGCCACCTCGTACCTGCAGTCCGCCAGCGGGCGGGCCCTGTTCAGCCACGGGGTGCTGGGCCGGGACGATGGGGCGCCAAACACCGGCCCCGATGAGTGGAGCGACGCCCTCCTCCGCCAGACCTTCGCCCGCCTGCTCTTCGCCGACCACAGCTACCAGCCCGACGGCACCAGCACCCTTTCCCTGCTGCGTCGCGACAACGACAACGTGAGCGTGTCCCGCACGGTGCCTTCGGAATCCACCGCCGCCTTCGTGGCCGGATTCTGCGATTACCTGGCCGCCGCCTCCGGCAACCAGAGCCAGATCCTGGACTACTACTACGACGGGTCCGGACGGAGCACCGTGGATGTCTTCGATCTGTCGGACACGGGCTCCCTGCCCACCTCCCAGGGCGAGTTCACCCGCGCCAACATCGCCAGCAGCCTCTGGGGCATCTGGAAGCAGTCTCTGGGCGGCGCGTCCTCCGGCCTCGGCACCATGTGGGCCGCCGTGCGCTCCACCATGGCCCTGAACGGCGGCATCGGCGAGTACGAGCAGGCCACCCTGGGCTGCTACCCCAGCTACCTGCTGGGCCTTCTGAACCGGAGCACGCCCACTGTCTGGACCTCCATCCTGGGCCAGTTGTCCCAGGCCTCGATTCCCAACCCCGATCCCATCGCAACCTCTTACTTCAACACCGACGCCCTCTGGGTCACCCGGGCCATTCCGCTCAATGCGAGCGGCAGCCTGCAAACCTATGCCGCCAGCGCCCACATCTACTACGACCGCAACCAGAGCCAGGCGTACCGGTTCACCCATGGCGGCGGCAACCGTACCATCACCATGAACCCCACCAGCGGGCAGGACTTCTATCTGGAACTCCTTGGCCCCGGCGGCTGGGTGGCCGGTGACACCTCCAGTTCCCGCATGGGCCAAACCCGCACCCTCAGCCTTGCGAACCTGCCCGCCGGCGTCTACGCGGCCCGGGTCCGGGCCGGTGCCACCACGGCCACGGGCCTGAACAGCTACACCATCACGGTGAACTAGGGCAGGGCGGGTTCAGCCTCCCCCCACCAGCCTCACCACCTCCAGGCGGTCCCCCTCTCGCAGGGGGGTGACCGCCTGCTCGGTGCGGCGCACCACCTCGCCGTTCAACTCGATGGCGCTGCCGTAACCCGGCAGGTCCAACCAGAGGGCCAGATCGGCCACGGTGGCCAGGGCCGGGGTCTCACGGGAGTCGCCATTGATCTGGAGTTTCATCGGGCCTCCGCGGCGGCCTGGAATCCTTTTTCCAGATCCGCGATGAGATCGGGCTGATCTTCGATGCCCACGGAGAAGCGCAACAGACCGTCCGTAATGCCGAGACGCGCCTTGACCTCCGGGGCGGTCTTCAGGTGGCTCATGCTGGCCGGGTGCTGGATGAGGCTTTCCACTCCCCCCAGGCTCACGCCCCGGGTGATAACCTCCAAGGCTTCGCAAAATCGCCGCCCCGCCTGAAGGCCGGCCCGCAGCTCGAAGCCCACCATGGCGCCGTAGCCTTTTTCCATCTGGCGCAGGGCGATGTCATGGCCCGGATGGGTGGGCAGGCCGGGGTAGTCCACCCGGGCCACGTGGGGTTGCCACAGAAGCCACTGGGCCAGGGCCTGGGCGTTGTCCGAGGCGCGGCGGACCCGCAAGGCCAAGGTCTTGAGGCCCCGGTGCAGCAACCAGGCGGCCATGGGGTCGAGGGTGGGCCCCAGGATTTTGCTGAGGTGCCAGCAGGCCACCACGTCCGCCTCGCGGCCGGCCACCACGCCAGCCACCACATCCGAATGCCCGGCCAAATACTTGGTGGCCGAGGCCACGCTCAGATCGATGCCGAAGGCCAGGGGCTTGGTGTGGATGGGGCTGGGGAAGGTGTTGTCGGCCACGGTGCGGACGCCGTGCTTCCGGCCCAGGGCCGCCACTCCGGCGAGATCGGTCATGGCCAAGGTGGGGTTGGAGGGCGTCTCCACCCAGATCAGGCGGGTGTTGGAACGAATGGCGGCTTCCCACTCGCCCAGGTCCAGGGTGTTCCCGACCCAGGTGACCTGGAGGCCCCGCTCCGCCTCCCAACGGCGGATGAGTTGTTCGGTGCCCAGGTAGATGGCGGCGGGGGCCACGAGGTGGTCGCCATTCTTCAGAAAAGCCTCGAAGACCAGGGCGAAGGCCGCCATGCCCGAGGCGGCGACCAGGGCCCTTTCGGCCCCCTCCAGCTCCGCCAGCACCACTTCCACCTCGCTGGTGTTGGGGTTGCCCCAGCGGGTGTAGAAGGCCGGGGGTTCTACGCTGGCGGCGAATTCAGCTCCTTCGCGGTTTTCCAGAAGCTGGAAGACCGAGGTCTGGAAGATGGGTGTCGTCACGGCCCGGGTGGGATTGAATCGCTTCCCGGCGTGGATGGCGGTGGTGGTGGGTCCCCAGGGCTTGGGCATCAGAACTCCAAACCCAAGGATAGGCCTAGCGCCGCCAGAAGACGATGCCCAGGGCAATTACGGCAAAAGTCACCACCACCACCAGCCGCCACACCGTGGGCCGGCCATCCGGCAGATCGATGGGCTCCCGGTCCTCCAGGGCCGCCTGGGTGAGCGCATCTTCCGGGGCGGGGGCCAGCCCTTGGCAGTCTGCGCACCGGAAGGGCTCGCCCGGCGTGATCACCGCGGCTACCACGGAACAGCCGCAGGACTGGCACACATGGGCCACACCCGGATGGTAGGCCTCAAGGGCAGTGGGGATCTCATTGGTCATGCGGCCTCGCCGGTGTGGAACGAGGCTCCCGCCCCGTTCACCTGGCCCAGCATGAGGCGCGGGCTAGGATTTGGCCAGGGCCTCGGCCAGGATCTCATTCACCAGCTTGGCGTCCAGGCGCCCCTGGCCCGCCTTCAACACCTGGCCCACCAGGAAGCCCTTGAGGCTTTCCTTGCCCCCCTTGATCTGGGCGACGGGCCCGGGGTTGGCCGCCAGGACCTGGGCGACCAGGGCCTCGATGGGCCCTCGATCGCTGATCTGGGCCAGCCCCTTTTGCGCCACGATGGCCTCGGCGCTGCCCTCGCCCGCCAGCAGGACCGGGAAAACCTGCTCCTTGGCCGTGCCGAATCCCAGGGTGCGGGCCTCCACCAAACGCACCAGCCCGGCCAGGGTTTCCGGAGACACGGGAAAGGCTTCGATGCCGATGCCGCGCTCATTGAGGACCCGGCTCACCTCCCCCAGCATCCAGGCGGCCGCCCCTCGGCCGGACCCGCTGAGCTGGGCCAGGGTTTCGAAGTAGGCCGCGAAGGCTGGACTCTGGGCCAGGGTCTGTGCCTCATCCAGCCCCAAGCCATGAGCCTCCCGCCAGCGGCGGATGCGCTGATCGGGAAGCTCGGGAAGCGCGGCGCGGACGGCAGCGATTTCCTCGGGCTCAATGACCAGAAGCGGCAGGTCGGGCTCCGGGAAGTACCGATAGTCCATGGCCGCCTCCTTGGACCGCTGCCCTCGCGTCTCCCCCGCGGCGGCATCCCAGCCCCGGGTCTCCATCAGCACCGTCTCGCCGGCCTCCAGCAGGGCTGCCTGTCTTTCGATTTCGTGATCCAAGGCCTGGCGGACGAACCGGAAGGAATTCAGGTTCTTTACTTCCACCCGGGTGCCGAAGGCCGTGTCGCCCGCTCTTCGGAGGCTCACGTTGGCATCACAGCGGAAACTGCCATCCTCCATGTTGCCGTCGCAGATCCCCAGGCCCACCACCAGGCGATGGAGGGCCTTGAGGTAGTCCGACGCCTCCTGGGCACTGCGCAGGTCCGGCGCCCCCACGATTTCCACCAGGGGAACCCCGGCGCGGTTCAGGTCCACATGGCTGTGGTGGGCATCCAGGTCGTGGAGGCTCTTTCCCGAATCCTCCTCCAGGTGGGCCCGCTCGATGCGAATGCGGACCGGGCCCTCCGCGCCCCTCACGCGAGGGTCTCCCGGCACGTCCAGATGCCCCTCTTCCACGATGGCCACGGGCCCCTGGGTGATCTGGTAGCCCTTGGGCAGGTCGGGGTAGAAATACTGCTTCCGGTAGAAGGTGCTCCGGGGTCGAAGGGTGGCCTCCAAGGCCAGCCCCAGGCCCAGGGCCATGCGCACGGCTTCTTCGTTCAGAGTGGGCAGGGCCCCCGGCAGACCCAGGCACACAGGGCAGGTCAGGCTGTTGGGCGGAGCACCAGACAGGTTGCGGCAGGCGCAGAACATCTTGGACCGGGTCCGCAGCTGAACATGCACTTCCAGACCGATCACCGCTTCGTAGCCAGACCTCATCGCATCTCCTGCGCCCAGTCTACCCGGGCCCCTTTCTACTTCCCGAGGCAGAACCCGCTGAAGAGCGCGTCCAAGGCGCTGTCTGCCCGATCCTCCCCGGTGAGGCGGGCCAGTTGGGCCCAGGCCCCCTGGAGGAGGGAGGCGGACACCTCGGGGGGACACCCTTCCTCCAGGGCCAGGAGCAAATCCAGCTGGTGCGCCAGATCATCCAGCAGCTCCAGCTGCCGGCCCGTGGCGAGGGCGCCCAGGCAGGCATCCGGCGCCAGCCCCCCCAGCAGCCTTTCTTTGAGCGCCGCCTCCAGGGCATCCAGGTCCCCCTGGTGGGCGGCGATGGCCACCCCCGCGGCCTCGCCCCGATCGGCGAAGGTCCTGACTTCCAGAACCTTCCCGCGGAAGGGGGCCAGGGTCGTCTCCAGCAGTCCGTCCGGCCCTTCACCGATGGGGGTCAGGTGCAGCACCAGGTCCGCCCCTTCGAGCACGGCCCCTACCCGAGCCACGCCCAACTGCTCCACCCGGTCCTCGGAATCCCGCAAGCCCGCCGTGTCGAACAGGCGCAGGGGCAACCCCCTCCATTCGCACCGCACTTCCAACACGTCGCGGGTGGTGCCCGGAAGGTCGGTCACGATGGCCCGGTCCTCCCCTGCCAGGGCGTTGAAAAGGGTGCTCTTGCCCGCATTGGGACGGCCCACGATGCCCAGGCGGAGACCCTCCCGGAGGTGCCTGGCGGCCCTGGACCGGGTTTGTTCCACGTGGAACCGGGCCCTAAGGGCAGCCAGGTTTTCTTTTAGATCTTTGTGGTCAAGGATGATGCCCTCTTCCTCTCCATAGTCCACAGCAGCCTCTGCGCGGGCCATCCAGGGAGCCAGGGTGGTTCTCGCCAGGTGGATCCAGGCTGGCTGGGCCCCGGCCCGGGCCTGGGCCAAACGGATCTGGGTATCTGTCTCCGCGGCCACCAGGTCCCGCAGGGCCTCGACCTCCAGCAGCCCTTGTTTGCCGTGGAGAAGGGCCCGGCGGGTGAACTCTCCCGGTTCTGCCTGGCGAACCCCCAGGGCCCCCAGGTGGGACAGGAGGCGCCGCGCCAGCAGGGGATTGCCGTGAACCTGGAATTCAACCAGGTCCTCGCCGGTATAACTGTTGGGCCCAGGGAAAAACAACACCAGGGCCCGCTCCCGGAAGCCATCCCATTCCAGGGTGCGAAGGGCCGCCCTGCGCGCCTCGGGCAGGGACAGCAGTGAGGCGAGGCGTTCCGCCAGGCTAGAACCGGACACGCGCAGCACCGCCACCGCTGAAGGCAGCAGGGGGGTCGCAGGAGCGCAGATGGGTTCGGAAGCGGGCACCAGGCCAGTCTACTTCCGGAACACCCTGACGGGCTTGAAGGTCCCCGTACCCTCGCTTTCGGTGCCGAGGCCCGGTTCGCGGCTCACCACGAGATGCACCCAACGGCGCTCGCGGGCGCTGAGGGCTCCCAGGGTGTGGCTGCCCAGTTCTCTCGCCTTGGCGGCGGCGAACTGGCCCATGGCCATGACTTCCTGCATGCGGAACAGGCGGGCGCCCTTCACGTCCAGGTAGGCCAGCTTCCGGTCTTCCCTTTCGCCCTGGGCCTCGTGCAGCAGGAACTGCAAGGCATCCAAGGCCTGGCCCCGGTTCGCGGCCAGGAAGGCGGCGTCGGGACCGGAGAGGGCCACCCGGTTCGGGAAGGCCTCTTCATCGCCTGAAGGGGCGAAACGGGCCTCGAGGGTCAGGCCCAGATGGCCGCCCCACCGGGCGATGAGCTCGGGGACGGATTCCAGTGTGGCGCCGTTTTTCCGCACGGGAACCTCCTACAGAACGATGGGCTGGGGCTGGTAGGAACGCATGATCCACCAGGTCTGGGCCATGCCGATGACGTTGAACACGAAATAGTAGATCGTCAGACCCGCTGGGCTTTGGGCGAACATGAAGGTCATCATGACGGGCATCAGGACCAGCATTATCTTGCGCTGGGCGGGATCCCCCACGGCGGGCGTCATGGCCTGCTGGGCGAACATGGAGCCGCCCATGAGCACGGGGAAGATGAAGTAGGGATCCTTGGCTGACAGGTCGGTGATCCAGCCGAAGAAGGGCGCGTGGCGCAGCTCGAAGACGTTGTTGAGCATGGACCAGAGGGCCAGGAAGATGGGCATCTGAAGCAGCATGGGCAGGCAGCCGCCCATGGGGTTGTGGCCGTTTTTCTTGTAGAGGGCCATGAGCTCCTTCTGCATCTCGGCCTTCTTGGTCATGTCGTTGCCGAACTTCTCGTATTTGGCCTGGAGGGCCTTCTGATGCGGCTCGAAGTCTTTCATGCGCAGCATGGAAATGGTCTGCTTCGTGTTCAGGTGCCAGGTGGCCAGGCGGATGATCAGGGTGAAGAGCACGATGGCCCAGCCCCAGTTGCCCACCAGGGCGTGGACTTTCTTCAGGATCCAGAAGAGCAGGTGGGACACGGCGCCGAAGAAGCCATAGTCGATGACCTGGGTGAAGGGCTTCTCGAAGGCCAGAAGGGGCTCGGCCTTCTTGGGGCCCAGGTAGAGCGAGGCGTCCAGGCGGCCGTTCTGGGAGAGAAGCTCGTAGCCGCCGGCATCCCGGCCCGCCGGACGGGGCAGTTTCCAGAGGGCGGCGAAGTAGTGGTTCCGCTGGCTCTTGGAATCCTTCTCCAGGCCTGCGTCCACGCCCAGTCGCTCGGCGGTGGGGGGCAGGACCTTGCGCTTGGCCCCCAGGAAGCTGAAGAAAGGATCATGCAGCATCTCGGCCCAGGTTACGGCCTCAACCCCTTTTTCCGTCAGGGTGAAGACCCGTCCCAGGCCCTTCACGGGTTCGTCCTGGGTGGGATTGGAGACCAGTTGAAGGGCCGCGTGGCTGGGGGAGACGGCTTCGACTTTCAGGACATGACCCTGAGCTGGCACCGAATAGGTGAGCCGCTCGCCGGAGGTGTTCTCGAAGATGACCGCGGTGCTGCTGGAACTCCGCTCCTCCCGCACCGTTTCAAACCCGGTCCCCTTCATGGAGCCCAAACCCACGAAGGCGTCCGGGAAGAACAGGGTGCCGTCCTGGCGCCAGGCAACCTGCTTGAGGGCGCCCGTGGCCACCTGCCAGGTCAGGGTCAGGTCTCCGGACGACAGGGTGTGCAGGTCCGCGGGATTGGCGGTCTTGACGCCAGTCTGAGCCTGGGCCGCAGGGGCGGTGGGCGCCGCAGCAGGGCTGGCGGTCTCCTGGGCGGCTTTGGCAGGGGCGGGAGCCACCTGCTGGGCCTCGATCCTGGCGGCGGGCTTGGCGTAGCGGGAGGACAGCCAGAACTGGCCCGCCAGCAGGATGACGCTGCCGATGACGAAGAGGATGACATTGCGGTTGTTCATGGGGCATCCGAGGCGGGAAGGCGATTCAGGGCGAGCTGGAGCTGGCTTTCAATGTCCTGGAAACGGATTCGATCGAGGGGCGGGGCCGAACGGCCTGGACGCACCCACACCACCCAAGGGAGCCCCAACAGGGGCCCGACCTGGGCCAGAAACGCCATCCTCACCTGGCGGCGGAACCGGTTCCTCTGCACGGCGCCGCCGGTTTTCCGGGGCGAGGTGACCAGCAGGAGCGGCTCGGCGCCCCCGGTCCGGCGCCAGGCGCGGATATCCAACGACGATTGCCCCAGCAAGGGCCGGGGCAAGGGTGTCGGAACCGCGTGGTCTTTGTGCCGCACCGTGCGGAAGCGGCCTCTGTAGATCACGGAAAGGTCTAGAGGGCCAGGACGTGACGGCCCTTGGCACGGCGGCGCTTGAGCACCAGGCGGCCGTTCTTGGTCTTCATGCGGCTCAAGAAGCCATGGGTCTTGGCACGGCGACGGTTGTTGGGCTGAAAGGTCCGCTTCATGTTTCCACCTCGGGGGTCCCCTCCCGGGGAGGAGGACGAACCTTCGAGCCTACCAGCGGCAGGGCTCTTCCTCAAGGGGATTTCCACGCTTCCATCCCGTCGGATGGGTGCTAGATTAGGTTCCCCCTGCGGGTCAAGCGTGGACGGAGTTTGCGTGGCATCCTCTGCCGATGGCGAGTGCCCGCGCCTTGCCCACCCCTGCTGGTGACCTCATGCGATCCGCCGATCCCTCTATCCTCTGGGACACCATTCGACAGGGCCTGTCCAAACAGCTGCCCGAGGCCAGCTTCAAGGAGTGGATCGCTCCCTGCGAACCCCTGAAAATGAATGATGGGGCGCTCTGGATCCAGGTCCCAAGCGCGGCGGCCAAGCTGTGGATCGAACAGCAGTTGCCTGAAGAATTCAGCGATGCCCTGGCCCAAAGCGGCCTGTCCGACCTGCGTCTCGAATTCCAGGTGAACGGGGCCCCTTCGGCGGAGCCCAGGCCAGCGCCCAGGAAGGCGGCCCCGGTGGCCGCCGGAGCGGTGGAGCCACCCGTGGCCTTCCCGCACTTGTTCAACCGCTACACCCTCGACCGGTTCGTGGTCGGGCCCGGCAGCCAGCTGGCCTTCGCTGCCGCGAAGGCAGTGGTGGACAGCTTCGGCAAGGCGGCCACCCCCCTCAGCATGAACCCCCTCTTCATCTACGGGGGCGCGGGCCTGGGCAAGACCCACCTCATGGTGGGCATCGGCAAGGGGCTGATGGAGCGGGATCCCAACCTGCGGGTGGTCTACCTCAAGGTGGACAACTTCTTCAACGAACTGACCGTGGCCATCCGCGCCAAGAACACCGAACCCATGCGGAAGAAGTACCAGCAGAACGATGTGCTACTCCTGGATGACGTGCAGACCCTAGGCAAGATGGAACGCACCCAGGAGGAAATCTTCCACATCCTGGAACACCTGCTTCAGCACGGAAAGCAGATCGTCATCACCTCGGACAAGCCCCCCCAGCGGCTGGAAGGCTGCCATGAACGCCTGATCACCCGCTTCAAGTGGGGACTCACCGCGGACATCCAGCCCCCCGACTTCGAAACCCGCATCGCCATCCTGAAGAAGAAACTGGAGGATGTGGATTTCAAGCACGTGCCGGCCATCCCGGAGGACGTGCTCACCTTCATTGCCCACAAGGCCAAAGGCAGCGTGCGGGATCTGGAGGGGTTTCTCACCCGCGTCATCTTCCAGGCCAGCCTCATCGGAGTGCCCCCCTCGCTGGAGGTCGCCCACGCGGCGTTCCAGGGGCAGAGCGGAGAGGAGCCCACGGCACCCATCCATCCCGACCGCATCTTCCGCATGACGGCCGAAACATTCAATGTTTCCTACGTGGACCTTATGAAGAAGCGGTCACGGCAGCAGGCGATCCTTTTGCCGCGGCAGGTGGCCATGTATCTCGCACGGGAAATTGCCTCCATGCCCTTCACAGACATCGGACGCTCCTTCAACATGCACCATTCCACGGTGATGAACGCCATCGATTCCGTAAGGGACCGCATGAAGCGGGATTCTGAATTCCACAGGATGGTGCAGGCTCTCTTGAACAGCATCCACTGATTTCATTACCGTTCTGTTCTTTTCCACAGGCCTTGTCGTTGGCCGATCCACAGTCATCCCCTTTCGTGGTTCCCGACTCGGCGAGACCCCCCGGTTCCGCACCGTTCCGGCCCCTTTCCACAGCCTGTCCCTGGTGGCGAAACTCCGGTAGGATATGGGTTTGACACGTCTTTCCACAGGTTGCCCCGGTCCTCAGCATCATCAAGGGTGATTCATGACTCTTCAGTTACAAGTTTCCAAGGATCGTCTAGACCGGACACTGGGCCTGCTGAAGCACGCCCTCGACCGGCGGGTGACCCTTCCCATCCTTCAGCACATCCTCGTGGATGTGCGGCCGAAGGAAGTGGTGATGAAGGCCACGGACATGGAACTGGCCTTTGAGGCCACCGTACCCGGGGAAGGACAGGGGCAATGGACCATGGCCGTTCCGGGAAAAAAGTTCATCGAAACGGTTCGGGTCTTCCCCGAAGGCATTCTTAGCCTGGAGTGCCCGGATGCCGGAGGCCGTCTTTGGCTTAGGGCCAAGGGCATGAACTCCGAACACAACATTCAGCCCGGCGAGGGCTTCCCGGAATTGCCGGCCCCCGGCAAGGAACTGCCGGTGGTGAAAATCCCTGTGCTGCGCTTCAAGCGGGCCATTCAGTTGGGTTCCATCGCCGTGAGCAAGGATGCCACCAAGCCCACCCTCTCTGCCGTGCTGCTGCACCTCTCCAAGAACCACGTGCGTGTGGTTTCCACAGACGGCTTCCGCTTGGCCGTGGCCGAAGTGCCATGCGACACGAAGCTCAAGGACGAGGTCCGGCTCATCGTGCCCAAGCGCGCCCTGGATCTCATTCCGACCCTGCTGGGTGATGAGGGAGAGGTGGAGCTCTGCTGGGATGGCACCACGCTGTTCCTCGACCAGCCCGGCCTGAAATTCAGCACCCGCCTGGTCACGGGCAACTACCCCGCCTACGAGAAGGTCCTGCCGGCGGAACTGCCCAAGCGGGTGATCCTCGACCGGGAAGTCTTCCTCCGGACCCTCCGTTTCGTGGGCCTGAAGAAGGACGACTACAACAAAAACGTTCGCCTCTTCTATGAATTCCCCAACCTGCGCACGGTGTTCCAGCACCCTGACGAAGGCGTGAACCAGGCCACCCTGCCCTTCACCGGCGAAGAGCAGCCCTTCGAGCTCGCCTTCAATATCGACTACCTCACGGAGCTGCTGGAGCGGCTCCCCGGAGAGGAGGTGGTCTACCAGTTCAAGGACGAGGTGGGCCAGGGCGTGTTCATGTCGCCCAGCCTCGAGGATTTCAGCTTCCGCTATGTCCTGATGCCCGTTCGTTTCGCCAACAGCGCCACTGCTTGAGTCGCGCCGGAATACCGCACTTCACCGTACCCAACCAAGTGAGTCTTGATGTCTGAAGAAGTCCTTAGCGCACGCGTGCACACCCCCCTGGAAACCGATAGCTACACCGCCGACAACATCACGGTCCTGCGAGATCTGGAAGCCGTTCGCAAACGGCCCGGCATGTACATCGGCGACACCGATGATGGCAGCGGCCTCCACCACATGGTCTACGAGGTGGTGGACAACTCCGTGGATGAAGCTCTGGCGGGCTTCTGCAAGCAGGTGGATGTGATCCTGCACGGGGATGGCAGTTGCACCGTGGAGGATGACGGCCGCGGCATTCCCGTGGATATCCACAAAGAAGAAGGCCGCAGCGCCGCCGAAGTGATCATGACGGTGCTCCACGCGGGCGGTAAGTTCGACAACACCAGCACCGAGGGCAAGAACGCCTACAAGGTGTCCGGCGGCCTCCACGGCGTGGGCGTGTCCTGTGTGAACGCGCTCTCGTCCAAGCTCTGGCTGACGGTTTGGAAGGATGGCCAGGAATACGCCATGAGCTTCTCCCAGGGCAAGGCGGACGCCCCTCTGCGGAAGGTGGGCCCTACGGCCCGCCGCGGCACCCGTGTGAAGTTCCAGCCCGATCCGGAAGTCTTCAACAATGTGCTGGAGTTCAGCTTCGAGACGCTAAGCCAGCGTTTGCGCGAGCTGAGCTACCTCAACCAGGGTGTGCACATCCGCATCACGGACGAACGCACGGGGGACACCCACGACTTCGTGAACGCAGGCGGCATCGCCTCCTTCGTCGAGCACCTGAACCGCAACAAGGTCGTGCTCCATAAGCCCCCCATCTACATCAAGGACGAGAAGCAGGACACCACCGTGGAGGTGGCCCTCCAGTGGAACGACTCCTATCAGGAGACCCTTTACTGCTTCACCAACAACATCCGCAACCGGGATGGCGGCGCGCACCTGGAAGGCTTCCGGGCCGCCATGACGCGGGTGATCAACAGCTATGCCGAGAAGAACAATCTGCTCAAGAGCGCTAAGGTGAGCCTCTCGGGCGAAGATGTCCGCGAAGGCCTGACGGCGGTAGTTAGCGCCAAAGTCCCTGATCCCAAGTTTTCAAGTCAAACCAAGGACCGTCTCGTTTCCAGCGAGGTGAAGGGCATCGTCCAAACCATCGTCTATGAAAAGCTTTCCGCCTTCTTTGAAGAGAATCCCCGGGAGGCCAAGGCCATCCTGGAGAAGGCCATTGAGGCCGCCCGCGCCCGCGAGGCGGCCCGCAAGGCCCGCGAGCTGACCCGCCGCAAGGGCGCCCTCGACGGCGGCGGCCTGCCCGGCAAGCTGGCGGACTGCCAGGAAAAGGACCCGGCCCTGAGCGAGATCTTCCTAGTGGAGGGTGACTCCGCCGGCGGCAGCGCCAAGCAGGGCCGCCACCGGGCTACCCAGGCCATCCTGCCCCTCAAGGGCAAGGTGCTGAACGTGGAGAAGGCCCGCTTCGACAAGATCCTCAGCCACAACGAACTCCGGGTGCTCATCCAGGCCCTGGGCACGGGCATCGGCAAGGAAGAATTCAAGGTAGAGAACCTCCGGTACCACAAGATCGTCCTCATGACCGACGCCGACGTGGACGGCTCCCACATCCGCACCTTGCTCCTCACCTTCTTCTACCGGCAGATGCCGGAGCTGGTGGAACGTGGGCATCTCTATATCGCCCAGCCCCCCCTCTACAAGGTTAAGAAGGGCAAGACCGAGAAATACCTCAAGGATGAGCGGGCCCTGGAGGAGTTCCTCTTCAACAAGGCCCTGGATGGCTGGAGTCTCACCCTGCCTGATGGCAGCGAACACAAGGGCGCCGTCCTGGTTCGCGAGATGAAGAAGTGGGGCGAGGTCCAACAGCTTTACGGCAAGTTGAGCCGCCGCGGCTACGCGCGTCCCCTGGTGGATGCTTTGCTTGCGGAGGGCCTGCTGGATCCAGACTGCTTCAGCACCCGGGAAAGCCTGGAACAGCTGGGCGCGACCATCGTGAAGCAGCAGTTGGGCACCTGCGAGGTGGAGACGACCGAGGCCATCGAAGTGGCCGCAGAGGGCGAGGAGCCCGCCACGGTCATCCCTGCCAACCACCGCCTACGCCTGGTGCGCATGCACCTCAGCCGCCCCATCACCCTGTGGATCGATGCGCAGGTGGCCCATTGGGGCGAATTCAGGCGCCTGGCCGCCCTCAAGGTGGAGCTGGCAGCCTTCCATGGCGGCAAACTCCACATGCGCCGGCTGAAGGATCTCAAGGAAGTCGCCAAAGAAAAAGATGAAGAGGGCGAAGAGGGCCCCACCAAGCTTGGAAGGGAGCAGGTGTTCTCAGATCCCGAGGCCATGCTCGCCATGGTCATGGAAGAGGGCAAGCGGGGCCTGGGGATCCAGCGCTACAAGGGACTGGGCGAAATGAACCCCGAACAGCTCTGGGAAACCACCATGGATCCCGAGCGCCGCACCCTGCTCCAGGTCCGGGTGGATGATGCCGTGGAAGCGGACGAAATCTTCACCATCCTCATGGGCGACGCCGTGGAACCCCGCCGTCGTTTCATCGAGACCAATGCGCTCCTGGCCGAGAATATCGACATCTAAGCCTATTTTTATCAGGCAGGTGGCGCAGCGTTCCACGTAGAACACCGGAAGACACATGAATCAGAATCGAATCGAGCCATTGGAAATCGAAAAGGAAATGCGGAAGTCCTACCTGGACTACGCCATGAGCGTCATCGTGGGCCGGGCCCTGCCCGACGTGCGCGACGGTCTGAAGCCGGTCCACCGGCGCGTGCTGTACGCCATGAAGGAAGCGGGCAACGACTGGAACCGGGCCTACAAGAAGTCCGCCCGCACCGTCGGCGACGTGATGGGTAAGTACCATCCGCATGGCGATTCCGCGATCTACGACACCCTGGTGCGCATGGCTCAGCCCTTCTCCATGCGCCACGTGCTGGTGGATGGCCAGGGGAATTTCGGCTCCATTGACGGGGACTCCGCGGCGGCCATGCGCTACACCGAGGCTCGCCTCTCCCGGCTCGCCAACGAGATGATGGGGGACATCGACCAGGACACGGTGGATTTCGGGCCCAACTATGACGGCAGCATGGAGGAGCCCCTCGTCCTGCCCGCCCGCTTCCCGAACCTCTTGGTGAACGGATCCCAGGGCATCGCCGTAGGCATGGCCACCAGCATCCCCCCCCACAACCTGCGCGAGTGCTGCCGGGCCCTGGTGGACCTCATCGATCAACCCGGCCTTCCCCTGGAGGGTCTCATGGCCCACATCAAGGGGCCTGATTTCCCGGGTGGCGGCCTCATGTTGGGGACCGAGGGCGTGCTGGATGCCTACCGCACGGGCCGGGGCCGGTGCGTGGTCCGCGCCAAAGCTCATGTCGAGCAGATCAAGCGGGCCGGGGACCGGGAGCAGATCGTTTTCACCGAACTGCCCTACCAGGTCAACAAGTCCACCCTCATCGAGAAGATCGCCGAGCTGGTGCGGGACAAGAAAATCGATGGCATCAGCGATCTCCGCGATGAGAGCGACCGGGAGGGCATCCGCCTGGTGGTCGAGCTGAAGAAAAACGAGCCCAGCGACATCGTGCTGAACCAGCTCTACCAGCTGACTCAGCTCCAGAACAGTTTCCCCATCACCATGCTGGCCATCGTCAACGGCCAACCTCGCATCTGCACCCTCCGAGAGGTGCTTCAGGAGTTCATCGGCTTCCGCCGCGAGGTGGTCACCCGCCGCACCCTGTTCCAGCTCCGCAAGGCGGAGGAGCGGCACCACGTACTGATGGGCCTCAAGATCGCCCTGGATCACCTGGATGCGGTCATCAAGCTCATCCGCGGCGCCAAGAGCCCCGAGGAGGCCAAAGCAGGGCTCATGGCGGGAGCCTTCGCCACGGCCGCCGCCATCAAGAAGGACCCCACCCTCTGCCTCTCGGCCGTCCAGGCCCAGGCCATCCTGGACATGCGCCTCCAGCGCCTGACGGGCCTGGAGCGGGAGAAGATCCTCGATGAGCTGGCCGAGCTGGAAAAGGTCATCGCCCGGCTCAAGGCCATTCTGGCGGACGAGAAGCTGCTCCTGAACGTCATCAAAGAGGAGTTCCAGCAGGTGGCCGACCAGTTCGGCAACGACCGCCGCACCGAGATCGTCGGCTACTCCGGCGAGATCCGCATGGAAGACGTGGTGCCGGACGATCCCATGGTCGTCACCATGTCCAAGGCCGGCTACATCAAGCGCACGGACCTCACCGCCTACCGCCGCCAGCGCCGCGGCGGCAAAGGCAAGGTGGGCATGAAGACCAAGGACGAGGATTTCGTCGAGCAGCTCTTCATGACCAAGGCCCACGACACCCTCATGGCCTTCACCGACAAGGGCATCGTATATGCCCTGAAGGTCTACGACCTGCCCGAGGCGGCCGCCTCCACCCGGGGCAAGCACATCCGGAACCTCATCTCCCTGAAGGATGGGGAGAACGTGGTGACCCTCATGGCCCTCCGGGATTTCCCGGAAGGGGAGAACCTGGTCTTCGCCACCAGCGACGGCACGGTCAAGAAGTCCAGCCTGGCGGCCTATGCCAACATCCGGGCCAACGGCCTCATCGCCCTCAACATCGAGGAGAGCAACAGCCTGGTGGCGGTGCGCCGCTCCACGGGTAGCCAGCAGATCGTCTTGGCCACCGCCCAGGGCAAGGCCATCCGCTTCCCCGAAGAGGATGTCCGTGCCACGGGGCGAGCCACCACCGGCGTGCGCGGCATGAAGTTGGCGGCCAAGGATCACATCGTGGACATGGAAGTGGCCGATCCGCTGCCGGACCTGCCGGAGGGCGTGGAGCCCGACGAGAGTACCGAGGACCATGGCATGCTGCTCACGGTCTGTGAGAAGGGCTACGGCAAGCGCAGTCTGGTGCAGGACTACCGCCTGCAGGGCCGCGGCGGCACGGGCGTCATCAACATCCGGGCCGGGGTTCGCAATGGCCAGGTGGTGGGCTTCAAGTTGGTCAAGCCTGGTGAGGGCTGTCTCCTCATCAGCCAGGAGGGCATGGTCATCCGCTTCCTCATCGATGAAGTCCGGAAGACCGGCCGCAACGCCCAAGGCGTGGGCCTGCTGAAGCTGGCCAGCGCCGATGACCGCGTGGTGGGTTTGGCCAAGATTGACGCCAGCGCCATGGCCCTCGACGAGGAAGAGGAGGCGGGAGAGGCTGAAGTGGCTCACCCGGGCCCTGACGAAGGCGGCGAGCAGCCGAAGCTGGGCCTGTAGGTCTGGAGGTTCCGCGCAAAAGGACCGGCCTTGCCGGTCCTTTTGCTTTACATGTCCCCTGGCAGGTAGGGGGCCCAATCACCATCCGGAAGTTCGACCGCTTCCTGCTGCAGACGGGGCAGCCGTTCCACATGGAACACGTAGACCCAGGCCTTGTAGATCTGGCCACCCTCTAAAACCACGGGGAGGACTTCGCGGGTGAAGAGGCCTTCCTCCACACCCTCAAGGGGGTCGAGGTCGTCCAGGGCCGACTGAAGGTCCGCGTCGTCCGCATAGCCGGCGAATTCTCCCCGGACCCAACCGGGGCCCGGGTGCAGGGCGCCGGGGATGCCCTGGGGAACCAGGGCCGGGTAGCCTGCGGGAAGGTGAAAGAGGCGGCCGGGGACCCAGGCCCCGGTCATTCCTTCGGGGTGGGTCCGCAGGAGCCAGGCATGATGGCTTCCGCCCTCCCGAAGGGTGCCGTAGACGAACAATCCATCACTGATCATGGCGGTCCGTGGGGGGAGGGGATTGGAGGCCGAGGGCGGACAAGGATTCCTTGAGCTGTTGGAGGCGGAAGGGCTTGGACAAGAAGGCCCGGTGGGGCCCGTTGAGCAGATCCGAGCGGGTGTCGGCGCTGTAACCACTGATCATCAGGGCCGGCAGGTCCGGGCGCAGGGCCTCGATGCGCGCCAGGACCTCGGCCCCTCCCAGGCGTGGCATCACCAGGTCGAGAATCACCAGATCCCAGGCTTGGGGATCGGACAGAAAAGCTTCCTGGGCCGCCAAGCCGTCGGCAGCCTCCACCACAGCGAAGCCTTCGCTCTCCAGGAATTCCCGGGTCAGTTCGCGGATGCCGCTTTCATCATCGGCCAGAAGGATGTTGCGGGTGGGCCGGGACCGGAGGGAGGGAGGGGCCGGAACGGGAATGGATTGGCATTGCGGGATGGAGATGACGGCCTGGGTGCCCCGTCCCACCTGGCTGGTCAGGACGAGATTCCCGCCCATCTGGCGAATGAGGGAAAAGGCGATGGAAAGGCCAAGACCGCGGCCGGGCGCCACGGGCCTGGTGGTGAAGAAGGGATCGCAGGCCCGCAGCAGAACCTCTGGGCTCATGCCCTTGCCGGAATCTTCGAGGCGAAGCTTGGCCCAGTTCCCCTCCTGCCAGGTCTGGAGGACGATCCGGCCCTGGCCGGGGATGGCTTCCAGACTGTTGGAGAGGAGGTGTTGAAGGGCCTGGCACAAGAGATCGGGGTCCACGCCGACGGTGGGGTCTTCACGGGGTGACCAGCTGAATGAGACCCGCGCGGGCAGGGCCTTGGCGGCGGCCAGAAAGGGGATGAGCGCCTCGCCCAGCTTCAGCGGCTGGGCGCCCAAGGGCGCGTGGTGGGAAAGGAATTTCAGCTGCTGCACCCGTTGGCCCATGGCCAGCGCGGTGCTCTCGATGCGCTGGAGCAAGGCATCGGCAGATGGATCGCCGGAGAGCGAATCCTTCAGGCGATCCAGGTTGCCGAGGACCACCGTGAGCTGGTTGTTGAACTCGTGAACCAACCCGCCGGCCAGGGTGCCCACGGCCTCCATTCGGATGGTTTGCAGATCGCGGGCATGGAGGGCCCACTGGGCCTGCCGGGTTTCTTCAGCGGCGGCGGAGGTGAGGTGGGTGGCCAGGCCCAGAACCAGGATCAGGCCCTGGGAGAAGCGGAATACCTCGTCGGGAAGACCTGGACCAAGCAGCCAAAGCTGAGTCAGCAGGGCCAGGGACAGCAGGGTCAGGCCGGCGCTGCTGGCCCGGGGGCCGTAGCGAAGGGCCATCCAAAGGGCCGGCAGCACCAGGGCGAACTGCAGCGCGAGGCGGAAATCCCCGGACAAACCTTGGTGAACGCGGCCCGCCAAGAGGAGGACCAGGCAGAACGCGCTCAGGAGAGCCTTGACCGCCAAGGGGAAAGCCGGGGCGGGGGCAGGACTGGAATGACGGTCCCCCCGGGGCAGGAATTGGAGCAGGAAGGGGCCCAGGCAGACGATGGCGGTGACATCCCCAAGGAACCAGGAGAAGCCGGAGGTGAGCCCGGGGGCGAAGGCTTCGCCGGGGTGGGTCGCGGCGATGAGGAGGGATCCAAGTCCGGATGAAAACAAGGCACTGCAAAGGGCCGTGGACCCCAGCCAGAGCAGGAGATCCCGAGTGCGGCCGGGATCGGGCTGCGGGCATCCGCCCCGTTTCAGGGCCCACCAGGCCAGCCAGGGGCCCAGGCACTGGAAGAGGGACATGGCCAAGGCCAGGGGCCAGGGCAACCAGCCGCTCAGGTTCAGCGCCAGACTGCCCAACGCCAGGCCCCAAAGGGCCCGCGGGCCCCAAACGAAGCAGACCGTATAGGCCACCGCGGCGGCCGGCCAGAAAAAGTAGGCCTGGAAGACCAGCCGGTGCGGGAGCTGGGCGGCTCCGAAGTAGAGCAGGGCGATGAGAGGCACAAGCAACACCCCGGTCCAGCCGCGCGCCATGCCAAAGGATGGAGCGCGGCTGAACCGGGGTGTTTCCACGAAGGTTACTCGGGGATGGGGAACTGATCGGTCAGGTGGAAGACTTCCTGGCGGACACGGGCGAAGGTGCTGTCATCGGCGCGATGGCGGAGCGTCACATCGAAGAAGCGGGCGATCTGATCCATCTCCTCTTCCTTCATCCCCCGGGTGGTGAGGGCCGGGCTGCCCAAGCGGATGCCCGAGGGCTTGAGGGGCGGGTTGGGGTCGAAGGGAATGCCGTTCTTGTTGGTGGTCATGCCGGCGCGGTAGAGGCAATCCTCCGCCTCGTGGCCCAGGAGGCCGTGATCACGCAAGTCCACCAGGAACAGGTGGTTGTCGGTGCCGCCGCTCACAATGCGCCAGCCGCGCTCCTGCAGGCCCTTGGCCAGGGCGTGGGCGTTGCGGATGGTCTGGCCGCTGTAGGCCTTGAACTCCGGCTGCAGGATTTCATGGAAGGCCACGGCCTTGGCGGCGATGACGTGCATGAGGGGACCGCCCTGCACGCCGGGGAAGACGGCGCGATCAATATCCTTGGCATATTGAGACTTACAGAGAATCAGTCCGCCACGGGGTCCACGGAGGGTTTTGTGGGTGGTCGTGGTGACGAAATCGGCGTGGGGCACGGGACTGGGGTGGTGGCCCGTGGCGACCAGGCCAGCGATGTGGGCCATGTCCACCATGAGCATGGCGCCCACCTCATCGCAGATCTGGCGGAAGAGAGGGAAGTCCCAGGTGCGGCTGTAGGCCGAGGCGCCCACCACGATCATCTTGGGGCGGTGCTGCAGGGCCAGGGCGCGGACCTCATCCATGTCCACGCGCTCGTCGCTCTGCTTCACATGGTAGGGGACGAACTTGTACAGGATGCCGGAGCTGTTCAGGGGGTGGCCGTGGGTCAGGTGCCCGCCGTGGGCCAGGTCGAGACCCATGACCGTGTCGCCCGGTTTCAGGGCCGCGAGGTAGACGGCCATGTTGGCCTGCGCGCCGCTGTGGGGCTGCACGTTGACGTGCTCGGCGCCGAAGATCTGCTTGGCCCGGTCCCGCGCCAGGGTCTCGACGGTGTCCACATGGGCGCAGCCGCCGTAGTAGCGCTTGCCGGGGTAGCCTTCCGCGTACTTGTTGGTGAAGTGCGAACCCATGGACTGCATGATCGCGCGGGAGGCGTAGTTTTCCGAGGCGATGAGTTCCAAGTGGTGCCGCTGGCGCTGCACTTCCAATTCCAGAGCTTGGAACACAGCGGGGTCGGAGGTTCGGATCACTTCGTACATGGCGGGGGCTCCAGAGGCGATGCCCTTATCGTAGCCGCGACCGGCTCTGCGGCAGATGCCCTCTTCGTGAGCAGGGTCACAGGTCAGAGCGTGTGAGACACTGGAGGGCCGGAGTTCTCATGCCCTTCCTCCCGCCCCACGATGGTTCCGAACTGGAGCGCTTCGAGCATCCCCTGGCCAGCCGCTATGCGAGCAAGGCCATGGTGCGCTTGCTGTCGCCGCTGTACCGCCAGCGGGTGTGGCGGCGGCTTTGGATCGCCCTGGCCGAATCGGAATCAGAGCTGGGCCTCCCGGTGACCGCTGCCCAGGTCGCGGAATTGAAGGCCTCCCAGGATGCCGTGGACTTGGACGCCATCGCGCGCCACGAAGCTTCGCTGCGCCACGACGTGATGGCCGCCATCCACGCGTGGGGAGAACAGGCCCCCGGGGCCCGGCCCATCATCCACCTGGGCGCCACCAGCTGCTTCGTGACCGACAACGGCGATCTGCTCATCGTGCAGGAGGCGCTGGCCTTGCTGCGCCGCCGCCTGCAGGACGTGCTCGCCTCGCTGTCGACTTTCGCGGATCAGTGGAAGGACCAGGCCACCCTGGGCTTCACGCACTTCCAGCCCGCCCAGCCCACCACCGTGGGCAAGCGGGCCAGCCTATGGATCCAGGACCTGCTGTTGGATCTGGAAGACCTCGACCACCTCATCGCCACCACGCCCGTGCGTGGCGTAAAGGGCACCACGGGCACCCAGGCCAGTTTCCTGGAACTGTTCGGGGGGGATGGGGCCAAGGTGGAGGCCCTGGAGCAGCGCTTCTGCGCCAAGGTGGGCTTTCCGGCCATTCCCGTTTCGGGCCAGACGGCCACGCGCAAGCTGGAGGACCGCATTGGTCAGGTGCTGTGCGGCATCGCGGCCTCGGCCTCGAAATTCGCCAGCGACCTGCGCCTGCTTCAGCACCTGAAGGAAGTGGAAGAGCCCTTCGAGAAGCAGCAGATCGGCTCCAGCGCCATGCCCTACAAGCGCAATCCCATGCGCTCCGAGCGCATCAACAGCCTCGCCCGCTTCGTGCTGGGGCTCATGCCCTCCACCTACCAGACCAGCGCCAACCAGTGGATGGAGCGCACCCTGGACGACAGCGCCCACCGGCGGCTCACCATCAGCCAGGGGCTGCTGGCCGCCGACGCCATCCTGGTGCTCTTCCGCAACGTGGCCTCGGGCCTGGTGGTCTACCCGAAGATGATCGAGGCCCGTCTGGCCCAGGAACTCCCCTTCATGGCCGCCGAAGTGCTGCTGATGGAGGCAGTGAAGCGCGGCGGCGACCGTCAGGATCTGCACGAGCGTTTCCGGGTATCGGCCCTGGAGGCGGGTCGCCGCATCAAGGCTGAGGGTCGGCCCAATGAACTGCTGAAGCTGCTGGCGGAGGATCCCGCCTGGGCCATGAATGAAACGGAGCTCGTGGCACTGCTGGATGCCAGCCGTTTCACGGGCCGGGCCGGCGAGCAGGTTCGGCAATTCCTGGCGGGGCCCGTGGCCCAGGCGCTGAAGGATCATGTTCCGGCGGATGAAGCTGCCGTGCGCGTTTGAAATCGAAAGGTTCCCCATGTTGAAGCTTGCCGTCATCGGCGCCCAGAGCCTTCTGGGCCGTGAATTGGTGAATGCCCTGGAGGCCCGCGAAGCCTCCGTGCTGCCGCTGTCCACCGGTCCCCTGACCGTCGAGGAGGAGGTGGGCGATCTGGTGGTCTTCGCGCCCAGCCAACTCCTGCTGGAAGGCCTCGATGCCGTCATCCTGGCCGACACGCCGGATCCCGCCCTGTTGGAGGGCTTCCCGGGCCGCATCTTGGATCTGCGTGCCGAGCCCGAGGCCCGGGTCGAACCCATGCCTCTGGCGGGCCCCTGGCCCAAGAACGTGAAGGCCTTGAGGGGCCGCCCCGCCGTTGAACAGGTGTTGGCCCTGGTGCCCTCCCTCCTGGCTGGCGTGGGCGAAGTGGCGGGCACCCATCTCCGTTCCGTGGCCTGGATGGGTGATCGGGGCCTGGATGGCCTGGTGGAGCAGACCCTGTCCGTGCTCAACGGCGAGGATCCCGACCTCGCCAAGCTGGGCTACCGGCAGGCCTTCGAGGTCGTGCCTGTCACGCCCGCCGCGGGCAAGGGGCGGCTCATGGAAGTCCGGGTGCCCTCCTTCCACGGCGACCTGCTGATCCTGCAGGTGCGGAGCGCGGAGGGCAAGACGCTCGCAAAGAAAGAGGCGCCTTCCGCCGTGAAGTGGGTGGAGACGGCCCCCAGCTCCCGGGAGGCGGCTGTGAGCATCGACCTGCTCGCGCACATGGACCTTTCCTCCGACGGCAAAGCGGCCGTGCTGAGCCTCGGCTTCGACCCCGTGCTTTGGGGCGTGCTGCGGCCAGCCATGCGCGTGCTCGGGCTCATGTAGGAAGCCGTGGCCAAGAAACTGGACGACCCTCAGGAACGCGGGGACTTCTTCAAGTCCCTGGGAACCCTGTTCGCGGGATTCGTGGCCAACCGCATCGAAGAGGCCGTGACCAGCCTGGGCCCCAAGCTGCTGAGGCCCCCAGGGGCCCTGGACGAGCTGGAATTCCTCACCAAGTGCACCCGCTGTGACAAGTGCATGCGGGCCTGCCCGGAGAATGCCATCAGCGTGGCGCCGGCCTCGGCGGGCCTGGCCCTGAAAACGCCCTTCATCGATCCCCGCAGCGTGCCTTGCTTCCTCTGCACGGCCCTTCCCTGCATCACGGCCTGCGAAGACGGGGCCCTGGTCTGGCCGCGATCCAAGCAGGCCGACGGGCAGGTGATCGAGGGGCCCAAGGCTGTCCGCATGGGCACGGCCCGCATCAAGCAGGGCCAGTGCCTCACCTGGGACACCGCGGACCGCGAAGCCCGGGCCTGCCGCACCTGCGTGGACCGCTGCCCCTATCCCGAAGAAGCGCTCCGCATCACAGTTCCCGCCGAAGGCGAGGCCTTCGGCCACCCGGAAGTGGTCGCCGAGGTCTGCACCGGTTGCGGCATCTGTGTCTTCGCGTGCCCCACGGAACCCGCAGCCATCGTGGTGGATCCCAGGCGGGACTGAGACCCGAGATGGGCGGCTGCTGTCGGGCTTAGGCCCAGCCAGCCAGGCTATGGCGGCCTCCGCGGGCTGGCGCGTTTGATGGGTCCAAAGCATGTGGAAGACATCGGCGATGGCCTGGCCCTGGCCAGGTTCAACGGCACCGGACAACTGGAACCAGTAACGTTCCCGCCAGCTGGAGGAAGGCGTGCCATGAACCTGGATGGTTTCCACCCGGATCCGGTGCCGGCCCGGTTCGTAGTAGACGCCGCCGATCCAGGCCGGTTTCCAAATGACGCCGCCGTCATGGGGCTTGAAATGCCACTCCATGGCCAGGGCATTCCGGCTCAAGTGCACCAGGCCGTGTTCCTCGCAGAGGAAGCTCACCGCCTGGTCCCAGGGGAGTTCCCGCCAACGGGCGCAGACCCGGACTGCGCCGCGCCGCGCCGGGCCGCGAGCACCACCAGGGGAATGAAGGGCAGGGCGCAACCCGTGAGCAGGAGCGCCAGCCGCGTGCCGGAGAGCTCCCAGGCCAGGAAGCCGAGGATCGCCGTCAGGATCGCGGAGAGAATCAGGGCTCCCCGGGTATTCATCCGGGCGATCCGGGGCTCCATGTCCCGGATTCGGCCCTCCACGTCAGCCGGGGGGGCCTTCCTGAAGCAGCGGCTCATGCATGGCTCCGAGGGTGTTGCGCTTATGGGAAGCCAAGCGGGCCCTAGGCGATGCTGATGCCTTCCATCTCCGCCACTTCATGGGCGTTGAAGCTGGAGCGAACCAGGGGCCCGGCGTAGACCGTGGCGAAGCCGAAGGCCTTGGCCTTGGTGCCCAGGTCCGCGAATTCATCCGGATGCACGTAGCGCTTCACGGGCAACTGGTGGCGCGTGGGCCGCAGGTACTGGCCCAGGGTGAGGATGTCGACGCCCACCTTGGCCAGGGATTCGAAAGTGCTCATAAGCTCTGCCTCGGTTTCGCCCAGGCCCAGCATCATGCCGCTCTTGGTGCGGAAGGCGGACCCGTAGAGAGAGGCGCCCAGTTCCTTCGCGTGGGCCAGCACCTTGAGGCTGCGGTCGAAACGGCCGGCGGGGCGCACTTCCGGGTACAGGCTGGGCACGGTTTCGGTGTTGTGGTTGAACACCGCCGGGCCCGAGGCCACCACGCGGGCCACCGCCTCCAGATCGCCCAGGAAATCCGGCACCAGCACTTCCACGCCCACGCCCGGGTTGCGGTGGCGGATGGCCAGCACGGTGTCGGCGAAGTGGGCCGCGCCCCCGTCGGGCAGGTCGTCGCGGTTCACGCTGGTCAGCACCGCGAAGCGCAGGCTCAGGGCCGCCACCCGTTCGGCGGTCTCCGCAGGCTCCTGAGGGTTCAGGGCCCGGGGCTTGCCGCTTTGGATGCTGCAAAAGCCGCAGGCCCGGGTGCAGACCTCGCCCATGAGCAGGAAGGTGGCGGTACCGTGGGTGAAGCAGTGGGTCCGGTTGGGGCAGCGGGCTTCTTCGCAGACTGTGTGCAGATCGGAATCGCGCAGATCCTTTTTCATGCCGTGCAGGTCGCCGAGCTTCACCCGCTCCTTGGTGATCCACTCGGGCAGGCGGGGATGGCCTTCCAGCACTTCGCGGCCGGCGCGCTTCGAGAAACGGGGCATCAGGACTCCTGGACCTCCAGTTTCCCGTAGGATTTCAGAATGTCCAAATCGCTTTCCAGGTTGCTGCGACGGGAACAGTTCGCCTTCCTGGCCCGGGACCGCTCCGTCTGGCGCGAACATCTGGACAAGACGCGCGCCTTCATGGGCGAGGGCCTACAGGCGGCGGACCCCTCCCGGCCCGTGTTGATCCTCGGCGCCGGGTCAGGGCTGGAGGTTCCCTGGGCTCTGGCGCCGCCGCGCACCACGGGATGGGATGCGGATCCTTGGAGCCGCCTCTGGACCGCGGCCCGGCACCGGCGTTTTCCCTTGTGGGTGTTCGAAGATCTGACCGGCGGCCTGGACGATCTGGAAAGGACCGCACGCCGGGCCATCGCCGAGCCCTGGTCGGGCCATCGCCGCGATGCGGAAACTGCGGCCAAGCGCCTGGCGGGCCTGCTGCCCTTTCTGCGCCCGAATCCCGAGGCGCTGCGGGCTTGGATCGCGGCGCATCGACCCGGTACCATCCTGGCGGCCAACGTCATGGGCCAGTTCGGGGCGGTGGCGGAGCGCGTGGTGGAAGCGGCCTTCGGCCTGGCGCCCTGGGACCCGGATCCCGAGCGCCGCGATCCTTTGATGGAGGCGATGGAGGCCTGGACCCGCCGGGCGGTGCTGGGCTTCCTCGCGGCGCTCCAGGAAAGTGGGGCGGACCTCTGGCTGGTGCACGACCGCGCCGTGGTGTTCAACGACGGCCCCCTCCAGCTGAGTCCGTGGAAAGATGGCTGGACGGATCAGGTGGCCGCCGCCGGCGGGGCCATCGAGGCCAGTGATGCTTTGGCCGGAGTGGATGTCCCAGCCGCCCTCGCGGGCTCAGGGCGGGTTCCAGTCCGGAAGGAGCGCTGGCTTTGGCCGGTGGCCGCCGGGCAGCGCCACCTTATCGAAGCGTTGGCCTTCTGCCGAAAAGAGTGAAGAAGGGTGTGGCATCCATCAACCCTTGTCCCCACAAAGGACGGCAACGGACATAATGGTTCTCCTTGGAGTGTCTTGGGTATGGCGTGGTTAGGCTGGGCATTGGCGGCGTTGGGCTTCATGGGCCTGGCCAATCTGGGAATGAAGGCAGCGAGCATGCGCGGGCTGGGATCGGCCTCAGTGCTGTTCTGGGTGGTGCTGGGCGAGTTGCCGCTGGCCTTGCTGTACTGGGCCTGGAGGGGCCGGCCCATCGGCCCGCCCGCGGGCGCGGCCTGGGGCTTCGGGGCCGGAGTCTTCACCGCCGTGGCCTTGATTTTGTTGAATGAAAGTTTCGCCCGGGGCGCCAAGGCGGCGGTGGCGGTGGGCATCATGAACGCCAACTTCGCGTTGGTGGCGCTACTGGCCTTCCTCTTGTTCCGCGAGCAGCTCCAGCCCTCAAAGGTGGTGGGGCTCGCGGCGACCCTTTCCGGCCTTTGGCTGATGGCCCGCTGAACCAGGAATCCCGAGATGCCGAATTTCCGAAGAATTCTCCTGGGCCGCCGCCTCGCCAGCGAAGAAAGCCACGAAGCCCGGATCAGCAACCCCGTGGCCCTGGCGGTGTTCAGCTCGGACGCCTTGTCTTCCGTGGCTTACGGCACGGGCGAAATCATGGCCGTGCTGGGCCCCTACATGGCCATGGCGGCCTTCGGTCCCGCAGTGTTGTCCTGGTCCTGGCCCGTGGCCGTGGGCATCGTGCTGCTGCTCACCATCCTCACCATCAGCTACCGGCAGACGATCTTCGCCTACCCCAGCGGCGGCGGCGCCTACATCGTGGCCAAAGAGAACCTGGGCGAGGTCCCGGCCCAGGTGGCGGGCGCCTCGCTTCTGGTGGACTACGTGCTGACGGTGGCCGTGAGCGTCTCCGCCGGCGTCACGGCCATTACCAGCGCCTTCCCCGCGGCGGATCCCTACCGGGTGCTTCTCGCCATTGGCGTGGTGGCCTTCATCGGCACGGTCAACCTCCGCGGGGTGAAGGAGAGTGGCGCGGTCTTCGCGGTGCCCACCTACGGGTTCGTCATTTCCATGTTCGCCATCATCGGGCTGGGTTTCTGGCGCTACTTCCACGGCGGCGTGCCCGCGGGAGAGCATCATCTGGCTGTGGCGCCGCCCCTTCCGGGCTGGCTGGCCATCTGGGTGTTCATGAAGGCCTACGCGGCCGGCTGCACGGCGCTGACTGGCGTGGAGGCCATCTCCAACGGCGTGTCTGCCTTCCGGGAACCCACCTCCCACAACGCCAGCCGCACGATGATGTACATGGTGCTCATGCTGGGGGCCATGTTCCTGGGCATCACCTGGCTGGCGAATCATTTCGGCATCGTGTACCTGGGCGACGGCGAGTCCCTGCTGTCCATGCTGGAGCGCCGCATCCTGGGTGATGGCCCGGGCATCGCGCATCTGATCTACCTGGTCATGCAGACCTTCACCATGCTGATCCTGTGCCTGGCCGCCAACACGGCCTATGCGGATTTCCCCCGCCTGGCGGCCATGATGGCCCGGGATGGCTTCCTGCCCCGGCAGTTCTCGAGCCAGGGCGACCGCCTGGTGTTCTCCAACGGCATCTTCATCCTGTCCCTGCTGTCAGGCATCTTGCTCTGGATCTTCAACGCCCGCGAGCATCACCTGATGCCGCTCTACGCCGTGGGCGTGTTCCTGGGGTTCACCCTTTCCCAGACGGGCATGGTGCGCCACTGGCTGAAGCTCCGCGGCGAGAAGTGGATCGCCAAATCTGTCATCAACGGTGCGGGCGCGGTGACCACGCTGGTGGTGATGACGGTGATCATCGTGACCAAGTTCACCCATGGCGCCTGGGTGGTGGTGTTGGTGCTGCCCATCATGGTGATGACCTTCTTCAACATCCACCGCCACTACATCCGCGTGAAGTCCATCCTGGCGGGCAGCCGCGCGGATTTCATCAGTCCCCGCAAGAACCGGGTGGTGGTGCTCGTGTCCGGCATCCACTCCGGCGTGGTCCAGGCCCTCAATTACGCCAAGGTCATCGCTGACCGCGGCGAAGTGGAGGCGCTCACTGTGGATTTCCCGGATGAACACGGCCGGGACAGCGCCGCCCTGGAGCGCCTGCGTTCGGATTGGCCGAGGTACTGCGAGGGCATTCCCCTCCGCGCGCTGCGCAGCCCCTACCGCAAGATCGTCGAGCCCATCGTCGAAGAACTGGACCGCATGCGCCGCGTGGAGCCGGAGTACACCATCACGGTCATCCTGCCGGAATTCGTGACGGGACACTGGTGGGCGAACCTGCTGCACAACCAGACTGCCTGGCGCATCAAGACGACCCTTCTGATGAAGCCCAAGACCGTGGTGATTTCGATCCCGTACCACCTCGAACCGCTGGTGGAGTAGCTCTCGGGATCAGCGCCTGCGCGCGACGATCAGCGCATGCGTGCAGCGATCAGCGCATGCGCGCTGTGGGCCGTGCCAGCAGCTCCTGGCCGCTGAGGAGTTCCGCCAGGGTCTGGTGGCGGGGGCTCAGCACCATGCAGAGGAAGCTCAGCGGGAAGAAGAGCACGGACACCATGTGGACGAGGGAAAAGGCCATGCGGCGTTCCGGGGTGTTCTCGGGCAGCGTGACGCCGAAGAAGCCCATCATGGGCGATTGCCCCGTGAGCACGAGGGGCGCCATGAAGAGCATCCAGGAGACGGCGAACAGATAGGGGACCACCATGGGCCAGGCGCCGCTGAACAGGCGGCCAGGGCCCACGCCCACGGCCCAGGCGGGAAGGAGCAGGGCCAGCCCCTGCACCAGGGTCAGCAGCAGGGCCTCGGTGGCCTCCACCTTCACGAGGGGCCAGAAACTGGCGGCAGACTCCTGGGCCCCGAGGGCCGGCTGGCTGGGAGAAGGCGGGGCCAGGGGCGCCGGTTGCTCTGGGCGCTCCAGCTCTTCGGGGCGCACCTCCACGGATACGGGTGCCACCCGGCCCAGGGCCGGGGCCGTCAGCGCCCGGGGCGGGGCGTCAAAGCGGGCCTGGGCCAGGGCCGAGGCCTGGAAGAGCAGGGGCCTTCCCATCCGGGGCGGCGCCAGCGCCAACCCGCACTCCGGGCACTCCGCCGCGAGGGGCGAAAGGCGGGTTTGGCAGCTGGGGCAGGTGCGGCGGGTCGGGTTGGTCATCGGAAACCACTATCCGACAAAGCGGCGGGATAGAGAACCTCCCCATCAAAAGGTCCTGTTGCGGCCCTTGGGGGCTGTGGGACCATCGGGGCTTCGGGCCAGTGCGGTCCGGCCCCCTGAAAGCAGCGATACCCGGCCCCCAAAGGATCCGAGATGACCACCGATTCCCTAGGCGTGTTCCACCCGAGCACCCGGTTCTACCGATTCACCATCCTGATCTTCATCAGCCTCCTGGTGCTGGGCAGCTACTTCGCCTACGACAGCATCGGCGCCCTGGAAAACACGTTGATGGCGGAACTGCACCTGGACCGCAGCACCATCGGGTCGCTCTACACGGCCTACTCGGTGGCGGCCATCGCCATCGTGTTCTTCGGCGGCATGCTCTACGACAAGTTGGGGCCACGTAAGGCCAGTCTGCTCTTCAGCGTGCTGGTGTTCGTTGGTGCCGTCATCGTGGCCGTGGCCAAGGGCAAGTGGACGCTGATCTTCGGGCGCTTGGTCTTCGGCGCGGGATCTGAATCGCTGATCGTGGTGCAGAGCGCCATTATCAGCCGCTGGTTTAAGGGCAAAGAGATGGCCATGGCCTTCGGCATCGCCCTCACCCTCAGCCGCGTGGGCACAGTGTTCGCCTTTAACACCGAAGAGCTCATCGCGGATCATTTCCACAGTTTCCGCGTGGCGCTGTGGGCCGCGGCGCTGCTCTGCCTGTTCTCTGTTCTCTGCAACCTGGTGTTCATCGCCATGGACCGCCATGGCGAGAAGGTGCTTTCCCTGCAGAAGGCCGAAGCCGGGGACAAGATCGTGTTCTCCGACCTCAAGAAGTTCACCTCGTCCTACTGGTTTGTGGTGCTGCTTTGCGTGACCTTCTACAGCGCCATCTTCCCGTTCACGGCCCTCTCCTCGGACATGTTCCACGACAAGTGGGGCATCCCCAACGTGACTGTGATGACGGGCGGTTTCCTCTCCAAGGTGTTCTACAACTTCACCCACATGTTCAGCACGGCGCCGGGCATCACCAGCATCACGATCGCGGCCTCGATGATCTTCGCGCCCTTTGCGGGTGGGTTGGTGGATCGCGTGGGTCGGCGCGCCTCCCTCATGGTGGTGGGTGCCCTGATCATGATTCCCGCCCACCTGCTGCTGGGCATCACCCACTGGAATCCCATTCCCATGATGGCCCTGCTGGGGGTGGCCTTCGTGCTGGTGCCTGCGGCCATGTGGCCCTCGGTGCCGCTGGTGGTGGAGGAGAAGCGGGTGGGCACGGCCTTCGGTCTCATGACCGCCATCCAGAACGGCGGCTTGGCGCTCTTCCCGCTGCTCAATGGCTGGTTGCGGGACAAGACCGGCACCTACACCTCGACCCAGGTCATGTTTGCGGGCCTAGGCGCCGTGGGGCTTCTCTTCGCCTTCCTGCTGCTGAGGGCGGACAAGCGCCATGGGGGTGTGTTGGAAGCGGGATCTTCCGTCAAGGACTGATGCCATCGATCCCGCGCGGGTAGACTGGGACCGAATTCCGGAGGAGGCATGACCCGCTGGTGGAGGTTCCTGGCAACCCTGGCCCTGGGCCCGGCCTGCCTGGTTATCCTGCTGCCTCTGTTTGCCTGTGGGACGGGATCGGAGATTCCACCTCCGGCGCAGACCCAGGCCCAGGTTCAGTCCGCGCCCAGGGATGCGATTCCGGTCCATGCGCGGGAGACGCTGGCCTACCTCCGCCAGCATGGCTTCGCACCGCCGGGCTATGTGGGAGGCCGGGTGTTCGGCAATTACGAGGGGCTGCTGCCTCGTTACAACTTGCGTGGGAAGCGCATCGAGTACCGCGAATGGGATGTGCGCCCCAAGGCCGAAGGGAAGAGCCGCGGCGCCGAGCGCCTGGTCACTGGAAGCGATGGGCGGGCCTGGTATTCCGCGGACCACTACCGCAGCTTCCTAGAAGTGAAATGACCGGGCTGTTCCTCCTTTCCCCAAGCCCCGATGGCGCCCTGCTCAGGGCCTGGCAGGGCTCCGCCCAGACCGCAATCGAAGCGGCGAAGGGACGTCCGCAGGTGTGGTGTTTGCACGCCGCGCGCATGCGCACTCGAAAAGGGCTCATGGAAGAGTGGTGTCAGGCAGCCTCCTTCCCACCCCACTTCGGCGCCACCTGGGACGCCCTGCGGGACGCGCTTTCCGACCTTTCCGAAGGCGGCACCTTCCTGGTGCTGGATGCGGATCAGCTGCTGCAGGACGCTCCGCCGGAAGAGGCGCAACTGCTGTGGACCGTTCTGAAGGCCGTCCAGGAGGATCTGCGCCCCAAGCCCTTCCAAATCCTGTTGCAGGCGGAAGGGAGCGCCTATGGCCCCCTTGTGGAGGGGCTGCGAGCCCTGGGATTGAGTCAGCCAGATTTGGCACGGTAGGCCTTCAGGGCCCGCAGAATCTCAGCTCGCACCTTGGCCTGGAACCAGGGGGTCCATCCCAGCAGCAGCCCAGGGAGGCCGAAGGCCTGACGGGACCAGGCCCAGAAACTGAAGCGATCCCGATGGGTGCGGATGAGCCCATCCTCCAGGGTCAGCGTGGCGTTGATGCGATTGACCACGGGCCGACCGGTGCGGGTGAACGTGTAGCGGGCGACCCACTGCGCCACTACCAGACCGCGGGTATCGCTCAGCACCTCATGAGTGATCGCCAGATCGTTGGAACGACTGAGCAGCATGGCCCACATGGCGCAAGCGTTGTCATGATCCAACGGCCCGAAGGCCGGGTCCTCGAAGGTGGCCTCCGGGTGGTAGCAGGCGGCCATGGCCGCAGCGTCGCGCCGGGCGAAAGCCTCGTAAAAGCGGTTCACCACCGCAGCGTCAGCCATCAGAACTGAGCCTTGAAGGCCTCGAAGGCGGCCTGGAGTTCGGTCAGCTCTGCGCGGAGGGAGGCGACTTCCGCCTCCAGCTGTTCCATGCGGCCCGCTCGTGCGGGCGCCATGCTTTCTGCCACGGCTCCGGAAAGGTCGGGCTCACCCGCCAGGAGGTGCGTGAGGCGAGCCTCGCGTGCCCCAGGTGCCCTCGGCAGTCGTCGCACCAGGGGCGGCTCGGCCTCCATCAACATGGCCAGGCAGCTCTCCACTTCGGTCAGATCCGGAAAGGCGTACATGCGGCGGGTGTTGGTTCGCAGCTCGCCGGAAGTTTGCGGCCCCCGCAGCAGCAGCTCGCCCAGCAGGGCCGCCTCCTGCACGGAAAGGTTCCAGGTGGGCTTGGCGGTGTGGGCCACCTTGAGCACCCGCCCCGGCCAATGCTCTGCGAGGCCCTTCTCGATGAGCGAGGCCACGGCATCCTGCACCTCCGCCTCCGTCACCGCCAGCACCGGGTCGCGGTTGCTGGACTGGTTGCAGGCGTTGAGCAGCGCGTTCAGCGAAAGCGGGTACACGTCCGGCGTGCTGAGCTGCTTCTCCAGCAGACAGCCGAGGATGCGGCATTCGAGGGGAGTGAGTTCGGACATGGAAGGGATTTAGCCACAGATGGACGCGGATGAACACGGATGAAATGCGCCCGCGGATCCGCCTGCTTCACTTCCCGATGACGCCAGCCATGGGGCTGCTGGCGCTGGCGTAGAGGCGCTTGGGCATGCGGCCGCTTTCGTAGGCCAGGCGCCCGGCGAGGACGGCGTGGTCCATGGCCTGGGCCATCTTGGTGGGCTCGCCAGCTTCGGCCACGGCCGTGTTCAGCAGCACGCCGTCGGCGCCCAGCTCCATGGCCAGGGCGGCGTCGGAGGCGGTGCCCACGCCCGCGTCCACGATCATCGGCAGCTGATAACCCTCAAGCACTTCCTTGATGAGCAGCAGGGTCATGGGATTCTGCACGCCCAGGCCCGAGCCGATGGCGCTGCCCAAAGGCATGACAGCGGCGCAGCCCGCGTCGCAGAGCTTCTTGGCGAGGATGGGATCGGCGTTCACGTAGGGCAGCACCACGAAGCCTTCCTTCACCAGGATCTTGGCGGCTTCCAGGGTTTCCTCGTTGTCGGGGTAGAGGCTCTTCTGGTCGCCGATGACCTCGAGCTTCACCCAATTCGTCTCCAGGGCTTCCCGGGCCAGGCGCGCCACGCGCAGGGCATCCTCGCGGGTGTAGCATCCAGCGGTGTTGGGCAGCAGGGCGATGTCCTTGGGAATCCAGTTGAGAATGTTGTCTTCACCCTTGGCGCCGAGGTCGAAGCGGCGTACGGCCAGGGTGACCATCTCCACCCGCGCGGCCCGGTAGCAGGCTTGCATGGTGGCAAAATCCTTGTATTTGCCGGTGCCGAGCACCAGGCGGTTGTTGAAGGTCTTGCCGGCGATGACGAGGGACATGGGCGCTCCAAGCCTTCAGTGTAGCCCTGAGAGATGGGACGCATGGACGCCATACGGTTGGGTATGGCACAGTGATCCCTCTGCGCCCAGGTCCCCCATGCCTGCTTCCAAGAAAAAGCTGAGCAAGACCGCCCCGCTTTCGCGCGAGGCTTGGGTGGAGGCCGCGTTCAAGGTGATCGCCCACCAGGGCGTCGCGGCGGTGGCGGTGGAGCCCCTGGCGCAGGCGCTGGGGGTGACCAAGGGCAGCTTCTATTGGCATTTCCAAAGCCGCGACGAACTGATCCACGCAGTGCTCGATGCCTGGGAGCAGGATCAAAGCGCCGATGTGGTGGCGCGGTACAGCGGCATCGAGGATCCCCGGCGGCGCCTGCGGGTGTTGCTGTTCGCGGCCTTCGAGGATCTGGAGAACGGCCGCTTCTTCGCGGCTCTGGCGGTTTCGAGCGAGGATCCCCGGGTGCAGCCCTGTCTGAAGCGGGCCACGGAGCGGCGGCTCGAATTCGGAGTGAAGGCCTTCCAGGCCCTGGGACTGTCCGAAGGAGAAGCGCGGGAGCGGGCCCTGCTGGCCTACGCGGCCTACGCGGGATACTTCCAGCTTCTGCGAACGACGCCCAAGGCCGTCGAGGCCGTGACGGATCTCAGCGGCTACGTGCGTCGTCTCGCCGATGCCCTCGTGCCGGAGGAGTTGCATTAGCCGTTCAGACACGGGTATGGTGAAGGTTCCGATGGAGGAGCGGTTCCCATCAGTACCGGCGGTGAGGGCGATGAACCCAGTGACCCGGCGGGAAAGGGGTGGATCGCCGAAGGGATCGCGGATCATCGACGCGGCCCCTGGACGCTGAAGCGAAAGCCCGGCGGCTGTCATGCCGGTTACCCGGCGTGGAGGGCCTGAGGCGCAGCGGCGGGAGTCCTCCCTCCGCGTTCCTGAGGGCACCGTCGGCACGCCGAGGTATCCATGAACGCATCCCCCGCAGGTCTCCGAGGCTGGCTCAGCGCCAGGTTGCAGTCCCTTTGCGCGCCGGAGACCACGTCGGGGCGCGAGGATGAAGGTCTGCCCGCCCTGCTCCACCTGCTCAGCGAGCTGGGCGCCTCCGTGGTAGAGCAGCCCGTGGCAGCGGGCCGCACCAATGTGCTGGCCCTATGGGGTAGGCCCCGGGTGCTCTTCTCCACCCACCTGGATACCGTGCCGCCCTACCTGCCTCCGAGGCTGGAGGGCGACACGCTCTGGGGCCGCGGCGCATGCGACGCCAAGGGTCAGGCCGTGGCCCAGCTGGCGGCCATCCAGAGCCTCCTGGCTCAGGGCCACCAGGGCTTCGCCTGGCTCGGCGTGGTGGGCGAGGAAACCGACAGCGCTGGCGCTGCGGCGGCCCTGGGCCTGGCGGGCCGGTTGCAGGACGTAAAGGCCCTCATCAACGGGGAGCCCACGGAACTGAAACTGGGCACGGGCCAGCGTGGCGTGCAGCACGTCTGCCTCCGCTGCAGCGGGCGCGCCGCCCACAGCGGCAGCCCGCAGCTGGGCCACAACGCCACCTGGCCCCTGCTGGATTGGCTGCAGCGACTGCGGGAGCAGGAAAGGCCCGTGGATCCGCTCCTGGGGCCTGAGCTGTGGAACCTCGGTCTTCTGCAGGCGGGGGAGGCGCTCAATTCCGTGCCTGCGAAGGCGGAGGCGCAGCTCATGGCCCGCGTGGTGCCTGGCAGCACCCTGCTGGACGAAGTGCGGCGCCTGGCGCCGCCCGAAGGCAGCGTAGAGCTGCGCCTGGATGAGCCGGCGGACGTGTACCCGCAGATCCCCGGCTTCCCGTTCGCGCCCATGCCCTTCGGCTCGGACGCCCCTGCGCTGCGCGCCCTGGCGCCCGACCGCACCGTCGTGCTCGCCGGGCCCGGCAGCATTGCCGTGGCACATACCCTCGAGGAACACATCACACTGAGCGACCTCGAGGCTGGCGTGGATCTCAACCGCCGCCTGGCCCTGCATTTCCTGGGAGACTGAACCATGACCACCCCCAAGATCCCCGTCACTGTTTTAGGCGCCACCGGCGTCGTGGGCCAGCGCTTCGTGCGGCGCCTGGCGAACCATCCCCTCTTCCGCATCGAGCACCTGGCCGCCAGCGAGCGTAGCGCGGGCAAGCGCTACCGCGACGCCTGCGCCTGGCGCCTGGACGGCGAGGCCTACGGCGGCCTGGGCGATCAGGTGATGGCGGAAGGCAACCCGGAATTCGCGCTCTCCCCCGTGGTATTCAGCGCCCTGGATACCGCGCCCGCCCAGGAGCTGGAACCCGCCTTCGCCAAGGCGGGGTCGGTGGTCTTCTCCAACGCATCGGCCTTCCGCATGGCGGTGGACGTGCCCCTGCTGGTGCCGGAAGTGAACGCCGCCCACCTGGGCCTGCTCGACATCCAGCGCCACCACCGCGGCTGGAAGGGCGGCATCGTCACCAACGCCAACTGCACCGCCACCGTGCTGGTCATGGCCCTGGCGCCGCTGCACGAGGCCTTTGGCGTGGAGGCGGTGATGATGTCCTCCATGCAGGCCATCAGCGGCGCGGGCTATCCCGGCGTGGCCAGCCTGGACATCCTCGGCAACGTCATCCCCTTCATCCGCAACGAAGAACCCAAGGTGGAGGAGGAAACCCCCAAGATGCTGGGCCGCTTCAATGGCACCACCGTGGAGCTGGCCCCCATGGCCGTCAGCGCCCTCTGCCACCGCGTGCCGGTCATCGAGGGGCATACGGAAGCAGTCAGTGTCCGCCTCAAAGGCAACCCTTCCCTGGATGCTGTTCGGGAGGCTTTCCAGAACTGGAAACCTGAGCCGCAGCGCCTGGGCCTGTTCTCTGCGCCCGCCGTGCCCGTCCACGTCCACACCCTGGAGGACCGGCCCCAGGTGCGCCGCGACGTGGAGAAAGACGAAGGCATGAGCATCCATGTGGGCCGCATCCGGCCTTGCCCCATCCTGGGCCTGAAGTTCGCGCTGCTGGGACATAACACTGAGCGAGGGGCGGCGGGTGGCAGCATCCTGAATGCGGAACTGGCCCATGCGAAGGGGTATCTCCGATGATCCGTTCCTGTAGTTGCCCCTCGCACGTGTTGTCTGGCAGCCCGCGATCGGGCGCCGCTGGCGGCAGCATCCTCAACGCCGAACTGGCCCATGCGAAGGGGTACCTCCGATGATCGTTCTCAAGTTCGGCGGCAGCAGCGTTGCGGACGCCGCATGCATGAGGCAGGTGGCCAGGCTCGCAGAGGCGGCCCTGCCTCATGCGCCGCTGGTGGTGCTCTCGGCCATGGGCAAGACGACCAATGGCCTGTTCGATGCCGCCAAGGCCGCCGAAGCGGGCGATCTGGCCGAGGCCATGTCCCGGCAGCGGGCCCTGATGGCGGCCCACCGGAAGGCCGCGGAAGAGCTGTTCGACGGCGCCGTGCCGGAGTCCCTGGACGTGGCGCTGACGGATCTTTTCGGCGAGCTGGAACTCCTGCTCCGCGGCGTGGCCATGCTGCGGGAACTGAGCGCGCGCAGCATGGATGCCATCGCCTCCCTGGGCGAGCGGCTGTCCACGCGGATCTTCGCGGCCTTCGTGGGCGGCGCCTGGGTGGATGCCCGCACCGTCCTGCGCACCAATGAGGTGTTCGGCGAGGCGGCGCCGCAGCAGGCTGCGATCCATTCTCTGGCCGAGATGCACCTGAAGCCGCAGCTGGCCCCGGGCCGCGTGGTGGTCACGCAGGGCTACATCGGCGCCACGGAGGACGGCCTCACCACCACCCTGGGGCGCGGCGGCAGCGACTATTCCGCCGCCCTCTTCGGCGCCGCCCTCGGCGCTGAGGAAGTGCAGATCTGGACCGATGTGGAAGGCGTGCTCACCTGTGATCCGCGCATCGTGCCCGAGGCGCTGCCCATTCCGGATCTGAGTTTCGCCGAAGCTGCCGAGCTGGCCGCCTTCGGCGCCAAGGTACTGCACCCCGCCACCATCCAGCCCGCGGTAGAGGCGGGCATTCCCGTCACGGTTCGCCACACGCAAAAACCCGAGGGGCGCTTCACCACCATCTCGGCGGAGGTGCGCAGCGGCCGGCCCATCACGGCCCTGGCCAGCCGCGGCCCGGTGACCGTGCTCACCGTGAGCAGCACGCGGATGCTGGCCCAGAGCGGCTTTTTGGCCCGGCTCTTCGAGGTGTTCGGCCGCCGCGGCGTGAGCGTCGACCTTGTGGCCACCGCGGAAGTCAGCGTGTCCCTCACGGTGGAAGCAGACGTGCCCCTGAAGCCGCTGCTGCAGGATCTTTCCGCCTTCGCCACCGTGGAAATCCATGAAGGGAGGGCCATCATCGCGGCCGTGGGCGAGCGCCTGAAATCCACACCAGGCCTGGGCGCGCGGCTGCTGACGGCCCTGGGCGACATCAACGTCGAAATGATCAGCATGGGCGCCAATGAGATCAACCTGAGCCTGGTGGTGAAGGAGGAACGCACGGCGGAAGCCCTGCGCCGCCTTCACCAGGTGCTCATGGGCTCGGCCTTATGAGCGCCCTCCGCATTGGTCTCTTCGGGCGGGGTCGCCTGGGCTCTGCCATTCTCGCCGAGGGCGGGGATGGTTTGGTCTGGGCGGTCGATCAGGGCGAAGCTCCCTCCGCCTCCGCGGATGTGGCCATCGACGCCAGCGTGGCCGGTGCCGTGGCCTCGCATCTGGACTGGGCCCTGGAGACGGGCACGGACTTGGTCATCGGCGCCACGGGCTGGTCCATTCCGGATCTGGAAGCCCGGGTGTCCGGGCGCATCGGCCTGCTGACGGCCACCAATTTCTCCCTGACGGTGGCCCTCATGGCCCGCCTGGCCACGGTGATGGGGCGCTTTGCCGCGCTGGACCCTGCCCGCGATCCCTACCTGGTGGAACGCCACCACCGCCTCAAGGCCGACGCGCCCTCCGGCACCGCCAAGACGCTGGCCGCGGCGGTGATGGCGGGGTGCCCGCGCAAGACCGAATGGACCCTGGGCACGCCGGAGCCGCACCAGCTCAGCGTGGGCGTGGTGCGCGCCGGAGCCGAATTCGGCACCCACAGCGTGGGGCTCGACGCTCCCTCGGAAGTGCTGGAGCTCACGCACACGGCCCGGTCGCGCGCGCCCTTCGCCCAGGGCGCCCTCGCCGCGGCCCGGTGGCTGCACGGGCGCAAGGGCCTCTTCACCATGGATGACGTGGCTGCGGATCTGCTCGATCCCCTGTTCGACCACCTGAATGCCCAGTCTCTTGGAGGCAAGCCATGACCCTGGATCTCTCCGGTCTCGCCGTGGCTCTGGCCACGCCCTTCTCGGCTTCGGGCGAGGTGGACCTCGCCGCCTTCCGCAAGCTGGTGCGCCATGTGGTGGGAGGCGGCGTGGATACGCTGGTGCCGCTTGGCACCACGGGAGAGGCCTCCACGCTGGATGATGCGGAGCGCGATGCGGTGATCGCCGCCTGCCTGGAGGAGAGCGGAGGCCGCCCCGTGGTGGTGGGCACGGGTTCCAACGCCACGCGCCACGCCGCGGCCCTGACCAGGCGGGCCCAGGCCCTGGGGGCCGCAGGCGCCTTGGTGGTGACGCCCTACTACAACCGGCCCAACGCCGACGGACTGGTGGCGCACTACGCTGCCATCGCGGAGGCCGCGCCGGGGTTGCCCCTGGTGGCCTACAACGTGCCGGGCCGCACGGGCTTGAACGTGACGCCCGCTGTACTGGCGCGGCTCTGGGAGAACCCCCAGGTGGTGGCCGTGAAGGAGAGCAGCGGCAGCCTGGCTCAGATCGCCGAAGTGGGCCGCACCTTGCCCAGGGGCAAGACGCTGCTTTCGGGCGATGACAATCTGGCCCTGGCGGCCATGGCCGTGGGCGCCACGGGCCTGGTGTCCGTGCTGGGCAATGTGCTGCCCAGGGAAACCGCAGCCCTGGTGGCTTCGGCGCGCCATGGCCAGGGCGCCGAGGCCTTGCGCATCCATCAGCGGCTGCTGCCCCTGATGGATGCCCTGTTTGTGGAAAGCAATCCCGTTCCCCTGAAGGCGGCCTTGAAGCTGCTGGGGCTTGGCTCGGATGCGGTGCGTCTGCCCCTGGCCCGGGCCTCCGCCGCCACCCGAACCCTCGTGGCCGAGGCGCTGAGCCTCGCGGCCTATGACACCTTTCCTGGAGTGAAGTGATGGTCGTCGATGTGGATTCCATCCGTTCGTTTTTCAGCCAGGGGCAGGATTGCCTCCTGACGGATCCCCAGGCTCCGGCCATGCACCAGCTGCTGGTAGCGGCCCTGGAGAAGGGGGCGATCCGCGCCGCGGAGCGCCTGGAGGACGGCACCTGGCAGACCAATGCCTGGGTGAAGCAGGCCATCCTCTGCGGGTTCCGCCGCACCAGCCTGGTGGAAATGCCGGGCCCCGGCTTTCCCATGTTCGACAAGACCGCCTATCCGCCACGCCACTTCGGCCCGGAGGATGCTGTGCGCCTGGTGCCGGGGGGCACGGCGGTGCGCCGGGGCGCCCACATCGCCCGGGGTGTGGTGCTTATGCCGCCGGCCTACGTGAATGTGGGAGCCTACGTGGACGAGGGCACCATGGTGGACAGCCATGCCCTGGTGGGCAGCTGCGCGCAGATCGGCAAGCGCGTGCACCTTTCCGCCGGGGCCCAGATCGGCGGGGTGCTTGAACCCGCGGGCGCCCGTCCGGTCATCGTGGAGGATGAGGCCTTCGTGGGAGGCCTGGTGGGGCTCTTCGAGGGCATCGTGGTGCGCAAGCGCGCGGTGCTGGCCTCGGGCGTGGTCATCACCGGCAGCACCGTGATCTACGATCTGGTGAACGGCTGCGAGCTGCGCCAGGAAGTGCCCGAAGGCGCCGTGGTGGTACCCGGTTCCCGCCCGGCCGCCGGGGAGTACGCCAGGGCCCATGGCCTTCAGCTGGCGGCCCCCTGCATCGTGAAGTACCGCGACGACAAGACCGACGCCGCCACGGCCCTGGAGCAGGCCCTGCGATGAACCAGCCCCGGCCCGCCTCGCGGCTCTCCCTGCTGAAGCCTTCACCCATTCGGGCCATCACCGATGGCACGCCACCTGGGGCCATTCCCCTGGGCCTGGGCGAACCCACCTGGGATCTGCCGGAAGTGGGCCGAAAGGCCCTGCTGCGGGCCTCCGGCCCCTGTGCCTACGTGCCCCACGCGGGCCTGACGGACCTGCGCCGCGCCGTCGCCGCGTTCCACGGCGCCCATCTGGATGAAGTGCTCATTACCACGGGTTCCCAGGGGGCGCTCTTCGCGCTGTTCCAGGCCTGGGTGAATCCGGGCGCCAAGGTGCTGGTGCCGGATCCGGGCTTCGTGGCCTATCCGGCCCTGGCCTTCATGGCGGGCGCCGAGCCCGTTCCCTACCGGCTGTCCGCGGACCGCTTCCGGCTGGATGCGGACGAGCTGATCCGGGTGCTGGACGCCACGCCCGAGGCTTCGGCCGTGGTACTCAACCTGCCCTCCAACCCCACGGGCGGCGGCGGTGATGTGGACTCCCTGCGCCGCGTGGCTGACGCTTGCGCGGATCGGGGCGTGCTCCTCATCTCGGACGAGGTGTACCGCGATCTGCACTTCGGCACGCGGGCGCCCAGCCTGCGGGACGTCACGGATCGCGGCGTGGTGACCAGTTCCGTGAGCAAGGGCTGGGGCGCCCCGGGCCTGCGCGTGGGATGGGCGGTGGGCGATCCCGCCTGGCTGGCGCCCGCGCGAGTGGTGCACGGCTATGCGGTGACGGGCACGGCCACGCCCGCCCAATGGGCCGCCCTGGCGCTGCTGGAGCACTCGGACGCGGTGCTGGCTGAAGCCCGGGCCGCCGTACAGCTGCGCTGGGAGGCGCTGGCCTCGGCCCTGCGCGAGGAACTGGGCCAGGTCGTCGCACCGCCCGACGGCACCTTCTACCACTTCATGGCGCTTCCGCCCGCGGCCCACGCAGATCCTCTGGCCTTCGCCCTGAAGCTGCGCGATGAAGCCAAGGTCGTGCTCATCCCGGGCCTGGCCTTCGGCGAAGGTGGCCGCGGCCACGCGCGGCTCAGCTTCGCGGCCACGCCGGAGCAGCTGCGCGAAGGCGTGCGCCGTCTAGCGCCCCACTGGAGGGCGTGATGGCAAGCCTCTTCGCCTTTGACGATGTCGCTTGCCAATCCCTGTCCGAAACCCATGGCACGCCCTGCTTCGCCTACTCGGGCGACGTGGCGGAAGGGCAGTTCCGCGCCCTGCGCTCGGCGCTTCCCGCCCGCGTCCGCGTGGCCTATGCGGTGAAAGCCAATGCCCATGGCGCTCTGCTGGCCCGCTTCGCCTCGCTGGGCGCCAGCTTCGACTGCGCCTCCATCGGAGAGCTGAAGCGGGTGGAAGCCCTGGGGCTGCCGCCAGGGCGCACCTTCTTCGCGGGGCCCGGCAAGCGCGAAGCGGAACTGCGCAAGGCCCTGGCCATGGGCGTTCGCATTCAGGCCGAGGGCTTCGAGGATCTGGCCCGCGTCGATGCCCTGGCGGACCGGGAAATCGCCCTGAACCTGCGGGTGCACCCGGCCTTCGACATCGACGAGGGGAACCGCATCATCGGCGGCAGCGGCCCCTCGGCCTTCGGGGTGGACGAGGAGGAGGTGCCGGCCCTGCTGGCTCAGGCCGCGAATCTGCGCCACGTGAGGATCCGCGGCCTGCACGTCTTCGCGGCCAGCAATCAGCGGGATGCGTCCAAGCTGCTGGCCATCCATGGCGCCGTGCTGGATCTGGCCAAGCGCCTGAGCGAGCGCCACGGCCTGGTGTTCGAGCAGATCGATCTGGGCGGCGGATTGGGTGTGCCCTATGCGCCCGGCCAGGCTCCCCTGGACGTGCAGGCGCTGGGCGAAGGGCTGTCGGCCCTTCTGGCCACCCATCCCTGGTTCGACGGAGAACTGATCCTGGAGCCGGGGCGCTTTTTGGCGGGGCCCTGCGGGGTCTACCTGGCCCGGGTGGTCCGGATCAAGGAAAGCCGCGGTACCCGCTTCGCCATCCTGGAGGGCGGCATCAACCACCTGCTGCGCCCCTTGCTCACCGGCGAGCCCTTCCCGGTGAAGGCCGTGGGCAAGGGCACGGGCGAGCCCTCCTACACGCTGGCGGGGCCCCTCTGCACCAGTCTCGACCGCCTCGGCGAAGTGGCACTGCCGGAACTGGCCGCCGGGGATCTACTGGCCTTCGGCAGCACCGGCGCCTACGGCCTCAGCGAGGGCATGACCCACTTTCTGAGCCATCCCGTGCCGCCGGAAATCTGGGTGGACTAAGGCCGGGGTGCGTGGTGGTGAAAGTCCTTTTCTATTGGATTGAACCCAACTTGACATGAATCCGTGTCCATCCGTTGAATCCGTGGTTTCAATTAGTCCTATGAGTAGGGATCCACACGAATGAAAGGAAAGCACCTGCTTCATCCCCTTCATCCCCTTCATCCCGGCTAAACATCTTCTTTTGCTGGAATGAGTGGGGTATGGATAAGAGCCACGCGACGCCCCGGGAATCCGCGTTCGCGTGTCTCCGTGGCGCCTCTATCGTCGATGTCGACTTGGTACGAGCTAGCCCAGCAGGGAGATCCAGGCGGGCCGCTGCTCCTTGGGCATGGCCTTGATGCGCTCCAGCAGCTTGAGGCGGAGCGACCAGCCCTTGTCGTTGGGGAAGAGGGCGCGGCCGCGCAGGAGGTCGTCCTGCGCCTCATCCCACTTGGCCTGGTTCACGTGCGCTGAGCACAGGGCCAGATGCAGCCGTCCCCCGCGGGCACGGAGATCCGGATCCTCCGGCTGGGCCCGCAGCAGGGCATCCAGAACCTTGTAGGCGGCTTCCAAATCACCGTTCTGAAGGTGTTTCTGGAACTCGGGAAGGCTGGCGCCAGTGACGCCGCCGGCGAGGCCTTCGCGGGCCTTCTCCAGCAATTGGGCGCCGGAAGTGTCGCTGGAATTGCGGCTGACGAAGGTTTCGGCGCGGAGGTAGGCGCGCAGAGGATCCACCGTCAGGGCGGCCTCCGCCTCCTGCCGGATGGAGTCGGCGGATTCGGTCAGATCCGGGGCCTGGGCCTGCTGGGCCACAGGGGCTACGGCGGCGGCCCGGGCAGAACGGACTTCGTCCTTGAGGGCCTGGTCCTTCCGGTAGCTGTGGAGGAGGCTGAGGGCCAGGATCAGGACGATGGCGCCGCCTCCGGCCAGGGCCAGCACTTTGGTGTCCTTGAGCCAGGGCATCTGTTCGAGGAGGCCGCTGAAGCGGTCCGGCAGGGACAGGCCCTCGCGCGGAGGTGGGGCAGCCTGCAGGAGGGCGGCCGGCGGCTCCACGCCCTGGGGGGGCTGGAGGTAGAGGGTCTCATCGTCGGCCATGGCGATGCGTCCCTGCGCATCGAAGGTCACCACGGGGGCGGGTGCCTGCCGGATTTCGGCCCCGGCGGCGGGCCGCGAGGGCTTGCGGCAGCGCTCCAGGCCCTGGAGGGCCCGGGCGTTGCCCGGATCCAGGCCCAGGGCCTGCTGGAACGTGAAGGCGGCCTCCTCGTGGCGCTGAAGGGTGAGCAGGTGCTCGGCCTGCCGGAGCTTCAAATCCAGCGCTTCGGACGCCGGGGACGGAGCGGGCTGGGGGGAGATGAGGGCGGGGCTGGAAGCACCATGGCCGACTTCGGCGCGGGCCTGGCGCAGGTAGCCCTCCACCTCTTGGCGCTGGGGCTCCAGGGCCAGCACCCGCTCCCACTTGGTGATGGCCTCTTCGGTTAGGCCCATGTCGTAGAGCTGCACCGCTTCCCGCAGCAGCTTGTCGATGTCCGCATCGACCTCGGGGATGGTTTCCTGCGCCTGGGCCGCGGCGGCGGCCTGAAGGGGGGGCAGGCCCAGTTCTCTCCGGGCGCCGTTGGCGTAGCCGCGGGCCAGGGCGTGGGCGGGATCGAGGGCCAGGACGCCTTCCCACTTCCTGAGGGCATCTTCCAGCTGGCCCATGTCGTACAGGGTGCACCCTTCGGCCACCAGGCGTTCGGGATCCAGGCCGCCCGTCACGACCCCGCCCTGATCCAGTTGGAGCGGCGCCTCGGGGGCTGTGCGCCGGGTCTCCGCGGCTGGGGCCGGGGCAGAGACAGGAGGCGGTTCCGGCTCAGGAGGAGCTGCTACGACGGGTTCCGCGACGGGTTCCGAGGGCGGTGGATTGGGGGCCGGGGCGGCCGCCGCGGCCTCCTCAATGGCCCGAAGGGCCATCAGCCGCTGCTTCAGGGCGAGGAGGCGCTCACGGGCCTCCGCGTGGGCCGGTTGCTGCTTGAGCACGGCCTGCCAGATCTGGCCCGCCCTGACGAGATCGCCCTGGGCAAGGAGGTCATCCGCCTGACGGAGGTGGGGCGCGTAGGGATCAGACGTCATGAGGATCTCAGTGGAGTTGGAATTCGTCCGTATTCCGGATGATCAGCATGAAGGTGCTGTTTCCGCAGGTGAATTCCTGCTGGCTCAAGAGCTGCACAGCCCCAGCGATGCGTTCGCCGTTCACCAGCGTGCCGTTGGTGGATTGCTGATCGCTGATCCACACGGTGCCGTCCCGGTGGATTTCCAGCAGGGCATGGCGGCGGGAGGTTTCCGGGTCCCGCGTCACCACGTCGCCTTCCTCGCGGCCGATGATGGTGCAGGGGCCTTCCAGCACCTGTACGGTGGAGGCCTGGGGACCCGTGAGGAAGGCCAGGGTGAACTTCAATCCCGGGGGCATGCCGGGCACCTGGAGGCCAGCGGCCACCAACATGGCCTCGCGGTCCCGCTTGGCGGTGGTGCGGGCGGAGGGAAAGGGGGCTGGGCCGGGGTCCTCCTGGGGCAGGGAGGGCGCCAGGAGCAATTCTTCGGGTTCCAGGGGGGTGATGGGCGACAGGCCCGGGTTCAGCACCTCGAACACGTGGCTGCACTTGGGGCACTTGAACCGCTTGGCGCGGGTGGCGCCGAAACGGTTGTCATCGTATTGGAAGCGGGCCTGGCAGGCCGGGCACACCACAATCATCGGGCCCTCGAGAAGCAGTTGCAGTGTATCCCTACTTCTTGCGCGTGGCGAAGAAGCTGAATTCGCTGCGGAGGGGGATGCCTTCCGGGAGTTTGAATCCGGTGACGCTGGCGGGCAGCGGCTGGTTGATTTTCAGGGCCCCCAACTCCAGGAACCAGGAGTCGCCGGAGCGCTCGATCCATTGCACCTGCCGGGGCAGCCAGGTCTCCTTGTCCACCCATAGGTTCAGCGCCTGAAGGCGCCTCTTCAGGGACAGGGTGCGGGGCGAAAGGGCCAGGTGCCAGGCGTTGGGGATGTCCTTGGCATCGCTCAGCGCGATTTGAAAGTAGTCGGACAGATAGCTCAGCTTCTGGCCCAACCCCAGGAATTTCCGGTCGGAGTTCTTGATGAAGCCGATCTTCATGAGCTCGCCTTCGCGGGCCTCGGGACTGTACGAAATGAGGGCCTTGGGGGTGAGGTGGAGGATCAGATCTTCCGGGGGCTGGAAGGCGAAGTGGACGAAATCCGAGCCCTGAAGATACATGGTGCCCTTGGTGACCGAGGGCGTCTTGAGCAGGGCCCGGTGCAGCGTGAGGGTGAAGGGGCATTGCAGGGTCTGGGCTTGGGCCTGGGCGTTGTCGAAACGCACCACCACCTCCCGCAGGGGAGGCGGTGCCTGGGCCGCCAAAGGCAGCGATAACAGGAGCAGGGCGAGAAGGGGCCGGATCATGGGGTCTCTTTGACGAATGCGGTGGTGAGGGCCAGAGGTTCCCGCTGGTGGGCCAGATGCAGCGCCACCGCCGTGCCCCGGAGCACCTCCTCCGCGGCGAAGCGGGCGAGGTCGGGGTGGTTGTTGGACTCGCTCAAATGGGCCAACACCACCTGCCGCAGCCGGGGCGAGCACACCTTGGCCAGCAGCTCCGCCATGGAGGCGTTGCTGAGGTGGCCCACGCGGCTCAGGATGCGGGCCTTGAGGTGCGGGGGGTAGTCGCCCTCCCGGAGCATGTCCACGTCGTGGTTGGCCTCCAGCACCAGGAGGTCCAGTTCCTGGAGATGGTCCGCCACCAGGGCCGTGGGATGGCCCAGATCCGTGACCACGGCACAGGCGCAGTCCCCGGTTTCGACCCGGTAGGCCACGGGGTCGGCCGCATCGTGGGGCAGGGCGAAGGGGAGCACGCGCCAGCCGTTCCAATCCGTCGCCCGGCCCGCCTCCAGTTCGATCCAGCGATGGTTCGGGATTTCGATACCCTGGGCCTTTTCAGCGGCCTTCCGCGTCTCCCGGGTGGCGAGGATCGCCCAGTCGGTGCGGCGGAGGATGACGGCCAGGGCGCCGATGTGGTCGGAGTGCTCGTGGGTCAGGGCCAGGGCCTGGACCGCTTCGGCCCGGCGCCCCAGACCCTCCAGCCGCTGCCTGATCTGGCGGAGGGAAATGCCCGCGTCGATGAGGAGCGTGCGCTCGCCGTCATCCAAGGCATGGCAGTTCCCTTTGGAACCCGAGGCGAGGGCCGCATAGTGCATGGTTCAGGATAGCGCCTAGACTGGCGGTCATGAGCCTTGCCCTGCGCCCCTCCACCCTGGCGGATCTGGAAACCCATGTGGCCCACCGGGTCGCCATGTTCCGCGACATGGACATGGGCGCCGAGGAGGAGCTGAGACGCATGGCGGAGGCTTTCCGGCACCAGCTGCGGAGCTGGCTGGTGACTGGCCAGTGCCGGGGCCTGGTGCTCGAGGAGGCCGGGCGGGCGGTGGCCAGCGTCCTCCTGCTGTTGAAGGATTCCGTGCCGACACCCGTGACGCCGCTATCCGTGCGGGGGTACTTGTTCAACGTCTATACGGAGCCCTCCCACCGCCGTCAGGGTCTGGCCGCCCGGCTCACGGAGGCGGCGCTGGATGTGGCCCGGGAGCTGGGCATCGAGATCGTGGAATTGCACGCCAGCCTTGAGGCGGAAGGTCTGTACCAGCGCTTCGGTTTTGTGCCCACCAGCGAAATGAGGCTGGTGATGGGCCCCGGCATCAAGACCCCGAAACAGTGGAAACATCGCCGTTGAGGGTCTCTCTGGCGGCGGAACCCTTCCAGAGCCACAGGGCCAGGATGGCCAGGCCGCAAACCACGGTGCAGATGGCGCTGGCCTCCAGGCCGAAGGCCCCGCCCGTGAGCCATTCCGGCTTGCCGTGGAAGACCGGCGTCCAGGCGCCCTTGATGTCCGTGGTGCCGCTGACGCCGAAGCCCAGCAGACTGCCCTGGGCCCAGTTCCAGCCCAGGTGCACGCCGATGGGCAGGGCCAGGCTGCGGGTGCGCAGGTAGCAGAAGCCCAGCAGGATGGCCGCCAGGCCGATGTTCAGCGTGGCCCAGACCTTGGTAGCGCCGTGCATGCCCGGATTACCCCAGTGCATGAGCGCGAACAGGGCCGCGAAGACCAGCTGGCCCACCCAAGGGCCGGCTCCTTCCACCAGGCGCTGGAAGGGGAAGCCCCGCGACATGATCTCCTCGTTGAAGCCCACGCCCAGGAACATGAGGGCGGCCAGGAGCATCTGACGGGGCCCCACGGCCGCGGCGCGTTCCCAGTGGAATCCGTCCAGCCCTTTCACTAGCAGGGCCGTGAGCAGAATCAGGAGGATGCCGATGGCGCCGCCCGCGGCCAGTTCCCCGAGCCAGCGGGAACCCGGGTGGAAGCCCAGATCCCGGAAGGAACGCTTCTCCAGCTTGACGCAGAGAAAGCTCGCCAGCGCTCCAACGGCGGCGCTGATCCAGACGCCCAGGCCAGCCACCCGTGGAACGTGGAGGAGACCCGCAATCAGGCTGGCGAGGATGCCGATGGCCATGGTGAGCGCGATGAACCCGGCCACCTTCCAGCCGCTGCGGACGTGGCCCTGCTCATTGATGAAACAGGCGGCGAGCCAATGGGGCATGGATGCTCCTGGAAACCCGGGCTACGGGGAGGCGTTCCTGGGGTTGAGCGCTACATCAGGCTCTGGGTTTCGGCGAAGGCGCGGGCCATGCCGAGGAAGAGCTTTTCCTCGTTGGGCTTGAGGGCGGCGGCGCGGGCGAACCAGGCTGCGGCCTTCTTGCGCTGGCCGGCCACCAGCAGGGCCCGGCCGAAGGCCAGGAAACGCTCCCAGCCGTCCTTGTCCAGCGAGGCCACCAGGCCCATGTACCGCTCGGATTCGTTGGCCAGGCCCACCTCCGCCAGGTCCACTGCGGTCTGGGCGAGGGCCTCCTTGTTCTTGGGATCCCGGACCGCGATCTTCTCGTAGCCTTCCAGGGCCTCGCTCTTGTAGCCGTGCCTCAGCCAGGCCTGGGCGATGAGGCGCAGCACCTGCCCGTCCTTGGCCTCGCGGCTTTCCGCCTCCTTGAAGGCCTCGGTGGCCCGGGGCAGGTCCATGGCGGCCAGGTAGGCCCGCCCGCATTCGGCCAGGTACATGGCGTCCTTCGGTTTGATGGCGCGGGCCCGGTCGGCGCAGCCTTCGAGGATGGCCCGGCGGTCGCCGGCGAAGAAGGCCTCGTCGAAGACCACGGCCGGCTTCGGCGCCTGGGCGCAGAGGCTGAGGGTGGCGCAGGCGAAGGGAAGAAGGGCGCGCATGGCGGCTCCTAGCTGGGTTCGGCGCCGTGGTCGGCGTAGGCAAGCGCGAGGGCGTTCCACATGCGCTCTTCTTGGGGCTTGGCTTGGCTGGCCCGGGCGAACCACTTGGCGGCGCTGTCGCGGTGGCCCCTGCGCAGGCAGCTCCGGCCGTAGGCCACGCAGTTCTGCCAGTCGGAAGGATCCAGGATCCAGGCCCGCTCCATGAGGGCGTCCGCTTCCTTGGGCAGGCCGGCGTCCTGAAGGTTGACGGCGGCCCGGGTGAAGGCGTTCTTGTCCTTGGGATCGGCCACTTGCATGTCGGCGATGGCCTTTAGACCTTCTGCGCGGAAGTTGGATCGAAGGTAGGCCACGGCGATGAGGCGATGCACATCAGCGTCCTTGGGCTTCTCGATGCGGGCCAACTGGAAGCAGTCCTCGGCCTTGGCCTTCTCGCCCGCGGCCAGGAAGGCCCGGCCGTATTCCGCGAGCATCTTCGCGTCCTTGGGCCGCAGCAGCCGCGCCCGATCCGCGCAGGCGCCTGCCAGCTTGCGCGCGTCCCCACGGAAACTGGCCTCATCCAGGGCTTGGCAGAAGAGGGCCTGGGAACACAGGGGCAGGGCCAGCAGGCAGCGTGCGAGGCGGCGCATGGGAACTCCGTGGGATGTGGCGCCATGATAGGACACATCCGGCAGGGCGGGTTTCCCCCTAGGGGTGGGCGCCCCAGGCGGGATTCTGCATTTCCGCGTACAGAAGCATGATTTCGCTCCAGGCGCGGGCCTCCTTGGGGCGGGCCTTCACGGTGCGCTCCAGGTAGAGGCAGGCGAGATCCTGCTGTCCCTGGCGCAGGGCCGCCCGGGCGAAATCGAGGTGGTCGTGCCAATCCTTGGGATCCAAAGCGTGGGCCCGGTCCATCCATTTGGCCGCCAGGTCCCAATGGCGGTTCCGCAGGGCCGCGTGGGCGAAATCCAGCCCGTTGTGATAGTCCGTGGCATCCAGGGCCCAGGCGCGGTCCATGAGCGCGACCGCCTCCTCGGTGAAGCCCGCGTCCAGCAGGTTGATGGCCGCGTGCTTGAACACGTTCCGGGCCTTGGGATCGGCGGCCTGCATGGCCTTCAGGGCGGCGAAGCCTTCCTCGCGCAGGCCAGCGGAAAGCCAGGCCACGGCGATAAGCCGGTGGGTTTCCCCGTCTTTTGGATCGGACAGGACCGCGGCTTTGAAGCTGGCCTCGGCCTTCTCCCGCTGCCCGGCCAGGAGGTAGCCCCGGCCCAGCTCCGCGAGGCTGCGGGAATCGTTCAGGTTCATGGCCCGCGCGCGATCCGCGCACTGGGCCATGATCAGCTTGGGATCGCCCTTGAAGAAGGCAGCGGTGCCGTCCTGGCCGAGCAGGGGGAGGCTGAGGCAAAGAAGAAGCGATCGCATGGAGGCTCCGCGGAATTCATAGAGGGATGTTTCCGTGCTTCTTGGGCGGCATGGTGTCGCGCTTGGTCTCGAGGAGGGCCAGGGCCTTGATGAGCTTCAGGCGGGTCTCCCGGGGCAGGATCACTTCGTCCACGAAGCCGTGTTCGGCGGCGATGTAGGGGTTGGCGAACTTCTCGTTGTATTCCGCGATGAGCTCGGCCTTCTTGGCGGCGGGATCCGGCGCGATGGCGATGGACTTTCCGTGCAGCACGTTCATGGCGCCCTCCGCCCCCATGACGGCGATCTCCGCCGTGGGGTAGGCGAAGTTGAAGTCCGTGCGGATGTGCTTGCTGGCCATCACGCAGTAGGCGCCGCCGTAGGCCTTGCGGGTGATGACGGTGATCTTGGGCACCGTGGCCTCGCAGAAAGCGAAGAGCAGCTTGGCGCCGTGGCGGATGATGCCGCCGTGCTCCTGGGTGACGCCCGGCAAGAAGCCCGGGACGTCCTCGAAGGTGATCAGGGGGATGTTGAAGGCGTCACAGAAGCGCACGAAACGGGCCCCCTTCTCGCTGGACGCGATGTCCAGCACCCCGGCGTAGTAGGCGGGCTGGTTGGCCACGATGCCCACGCTGCGGCCGTCGATGCGGGCGAATCCCACCACGAGGTTGGGGGCGAAGGCCTCATGCACCTCGAAGAAATGGGCATCGTCCATGACGCCCCGGATGATGTCGCGGATGTCGTAGGGCTTGCTCGAATCGTCGGGAATGATGGTGTCGAGGTCCGGGTTCTCCAGGGGCATGTCCCGCTTGGGCGCGCGGCGCGGCGCCTCGCCCAGGTTGTTGCTGGGCAGGTACGAGAGCAGCTCCCGGGCGTGGGCCAGGGCCGCCAGATCGCTGGGGCAGACGAAGTGGGCCACGCCGCTCTTGGCGCTGTGGGTGGAGGCGCCGCCCAGTTCTTCCTTGGTGACTTCCTCGTGGGTGACGGCCTTGATGACGTCGGGGCCCGTCACGAACATGTAGCTCGTGCCCTTCACCATGGTGATGAAGTCCGTGATGGCGGGGCTGTAGACGGCGCCGCCCGCGCAGGGCCCCATGATGAGGCTGAGCTGGGGAATGACGCCCGAGGCCAGGGTGTTGCGCAGGAAGATGTCCGCGTAGCCGCCGAGGGACACCACGCCTTCCTGGATGCGGGCGCCGCCGCTGTCGTTGAGGCCCACCACGGGGCAGCCCACCTTCATGGCCAGGTCCATCACCTTGCAGATCTTCTTGGCGTAGGCCTCGGACAGCGAGCCGCCGAACACTGTGAAATCCTGGGCGAAGACCGCGACGGGCCGGCCGTCCACGCGGCCGAAGCCCGTGATGACGCCGTCGCCGGGGATCTTCTCCACGCCCCAGTTGCGGTGGACCATGAGGGCGTCCATCTCCTCGAAGGAGCCCTCGTCCATGAAGGCCGCCACCCGTTCCCGGGCCGTGAGCTTGCCGCCCTCGTGCTGCTTCTGGATCCGAACTTCCCCGCCTCCGGCCAGGGCCTGGGCGTGTTTGGCCTTCAGCAGCTGGATTTTCTTGTCGAGGGACATGGGTACTCCGGTCGCAGAGACAGTCGGCGGATCTAGGGGATCTGCCGACAGTCTAGCGCAGCGCCTACGCTCTTACTTGATGGCCCGGCCGGCGACGAAGCCGGCGAACTTGTCGGCCCATTTCACGAGCTTGTCCTGGATGCTGGTCATGGCGGTTCCGCTGATGGAGCGGTGGTGGATGGCCAAGAGGAGCTCGCCCGTCTTGGCATCCTGGATCTTCAGGTCCCAGGTGGCGGTCTCGCTGCCGGCGCCGAGGCCGATGAGCCATTTGGCGGCCTTGCTGCCGGCATTGGCGTCCACGAACCGTCCCGTCAGGACCAGATCTCCCTCCGTGCGGCTCACCTTCACCCGGCCGTTGAAAGCGCCTGCCAGGGCGCCCCTGAGCATGCCGGGAAAACTGTCCGTCAGCTCCGTGGCCTTGGCGTTGTCCTTGCCGTCCCGGCCTTTGCGCAGCATGGCGGGATCCTCCCAGGGCTTCATGAACACCGTGCGCCCGCTGAGATCCAGCCCGGGTTTGATCCAGGAATAGTCGACATCGTCGCCCTTGGTGAAGGCGACGCCTTCGCCGAACCAGGATGGGTCCAGCAGGCCATCATCCAGCAGGGCGACAGGAGCCTTGGCCGCCGCGGCAGGAGCGGCGGAAACGGCTGGGGCTGGGCCCACTTCTTTGGCGGGCTCCTGAGCGGCAAGGCAGAGGGCAGAACCCAGGATGAGGGTCGGGACAAGCGGCATGAGGGCTCCGTGGGGGAGCCCTCAGCTTAGCTGCGAATGGGTCCTAGCGGATGGCCCGGGGCTGGGTCATGGCCACCAGGCTGAGGGCTTCATCCAGGTCCTCGGGGGTCAAGTAGCCCTTGCGGAGGATGAGTTCGCGCACGGGCACGCCGGTGTCCAGGGCTTCCTTCGCCACTTCCGTGGCCTTCTTGTAGCCGATGACGGGCATGACGGCGGTGACGATGCCGATGCTGCGCTCCACGAGGTCGAGGCAGCGCTCGCGGTTGGCGGTGATGCCCGCGATGCACTTGGTGGTGAGCACATTCACGGCGGCCGTCAGCGTCTTCAGGCTGGTGGCCAGGCTGTAGGCCAGGATGGGCTCCATGACGTTGAGCTGCAGCTGGCCCGCCTCGGCGGCCAGGGTGATGGTGAGGTCGTTGCCGATGACCGAGAAGGCCACCTGGTTCACCACCTCGGGGATCACGGGGTTCACCTTGCCAGGCATGATGCTGCTGCCGGGCTGCATGGGGGGCAGGTTGATCTCGCCGAAGCCGCAGCGGGGGCCGCTGCTGAGCAGACGGAGGTCGTTGCACATCTTGCTGAGCTTCACGGCGGCCCGCTTCACGGCGCCGCTGAACATCACGAAGGCGCCGGTGTCGGGCGTGGCTTCCACGAGGTTCTCGGCCAGCACGATGTCCAGGCCCGTCACCTTGCGCAGCTCCTCCACCACGGTCTCGGGGTAGCGGGGATCGGCGCAAATGCCCGTGCCGATGGCCGTGCCGCCCATGTTCACTTCCAGGAAAAGGCGGGCCGTCTCCTGCAGGCGCAGGATGTCCTCGCCGGTGGTGACCGCGAAGGCCTCGAATTCCTGGCCCAGGGTCATGGGCACCGCGTCCTGCAGCTGGGTGCGGCCCATCTTGATGACGTCGGCGAATTCCCTGCCCTTGGCATGCAGGGCGGCCTTCAGGCGGTCCATGGCCTCCAGCAGGCTCTTCAGCATGAAAATGGTGGTGAGGCGCAGGGCCGTGGGGTAGACGTCGTTGGTGCTCTGGCCCAGGTTCACGTGGTCGTTGGGGTGGCAGAAGGCGTACTCGCCCCGCTGGCGGCCCAGGAATTCCAGGGCGCGGTTGGCGATCACCTCATTGGCGTTCATGTTGGTGGAGGTGCCGGCGCCGCCCTGCACCATGTCCGTGGGGAAGTGGCCGTGCCAGTGACCGTCGATGATCTCCTGGCAGGCGCGGTCGATGGCTTCGGCCACGGAGGCTTCCAGCAGGCCCAGGCGCGCGTTGGCCCGGGCCGCGGCCTGCTTGACCATGGCGAGGGCCCGGATCATGGCCGGGAAATGGGCGGTGGGCGTGCCAGTGATGGGGAAGTTGTGGACGGCGCGGAGGGTCTGCACGCCGAAGAGGGCGTCCTCGGGCACTTCCAGGGTTCCGAGCAGGTCGGATTCCTTGCGGGTGCGGCCGCTGGCGTAGGCCTGCTCGCGGCCAGTGCGCGGGGTGGCCGAATAGAGCAGGCGCTGGTGCATCACGTTGGCCACCTTGCTCAGCACGGCGATGGCGGCGGCGCCATCCGTGCAGAGGCTCTGAAGTACCGCTTCGCGGTCGAGGTCGATGAGCACGGCCGCGGTGAGGGCCTTGCCCGAGGCCGTGTGGGTGCTGACGGCGAGGAAGGACTGCTCGCCTGCCACGTCGCCGGGGCCCAGGATCACCACGGGCTCGGGGCCGTCGCCGTTGTCGCGGCTGATTTCCACGCGGCCCTCGGCGATGACCGTGGCGCCGAGACGGGGCTCGCCCTGGTTGAACAGGCTGGTGCCCGCAGGCACCTCCCGCCGTTTCGCGGTTCGCGCGATAAGGCCCAGGTCCGTGTCGGACAGCCCGGAAAAAAGGTCGCAGCGGCGAAGGAGCGTCGTGATCGCGTCCATGGAGCACCTCAAAGCCAAACATTCAGCAGGGGGCCATGCTACCGGGGATCAATTTACGATTCGGTCACGAATGGGACATTCTGACCCATGAATTGACGGAGTGTCATTGCCGGCAGGTCAGGGCTGGGGCGCCGGGTCCTTGGTGATGGCATCCTCCCGCAGCTGTTCGCCGCCCACCACGTGGAAGTGCAGGTGAAACACGCTTTGGTTGGCATCCTTGCCCGCATTGGTGATAACGCGGAATCCCTTGTCGAGGATGCCCTGGTCCTTGGCGACTTTGACGCAGGCGCTGAGCAGGGCGGCCCGGGCCTCCACCGACAGGTCATCCAGTTCTTTCAGGCTGGCCACATGCTGCTTGGGGATGACCAGGAGGTGGACCTTGGCCCGGGGCTGGATGTCCCAGAAGGCCAGGACATGGGAATCCTCGTAGACCTTCTTGGAGGGCGCCTGGCCCGCCACGATCCTGCAGAAGATGCACGCGGCGGGCTTGGGCGTGGAAGCCGGGGTGGGAACTTGGGCGACCAGGCCCTGGGAAGCCAGCGCGAGGCCCAGCAGGACCGGGACGAAACCACGCATGGGGGCCTCCCGGCTACCGGCCGCTCTTCTTCCAGTCCGCCAGGAAGCCCTCGATGCCCTTGTCCGTCAGGGGGTGTTTGATCATCTGATCGAACACCTTGGTGGGGATGGTGGCCACATGGGCGCCCGCCAGGGCGGAATCCGTGACGTGCCGGGGGCTGCGGATGCTGGCCGAGAGCACCTGGGTGTCGAGGGCGTAGTTTTCGAAGATGGCGCAGATCTCGCGGATCAGATCCATGCCCTCGAGGTTGATGTCATCGAGGCGGCCCACGAAGGGGCTCACGTAGGTGGCGCCGGCCTTGGCGGCCATGAGGGCCTGGGTGGAGCTGAAGCAGAGGGTGACGTTGGTCTTGATGCCTTCGGAGCTCAGGGCCTTGCAGGCCTTGAGGCCTTCGGCGATGAGGGGCAGCTTCACCACCACGTTCTTGTGGATCTTGGCCAGGCGCTTGCCCTCTTCGATCATGCCCGGGGCCTCCAGTCCGATGACCTCGGCGCTGATGGGGCCGTCCACGATGCCGCAGATCTCCTCGATGATGGCTTCGAAGGGCTTGCCCGTCTCCTTGGCGATGAGGCTGGGATTGGTGGTCACGCCGTCCAGCACGCCCAGGGCGTTGATGCGCTTGATCTCGTCGATGTTGGCGGTGTCGATGAAGAACTTCATGGTCGGCTCCAAGGGGCAGGGTATTGGGACAATGGTCGTTCCGGAGGTCGTTCGAGCGGCCAGACGTTCATTCTCCCATGGCCACTGGGAAAGCCGAAGGGCCCGGTTTTCCGGGCCCTTCGGGTGGATTTCTTCGGATCAAGGGGTTTCGGTGTAAAGAACGTAGGGGTAGTGGTCCGAGCTGCCGCCCCATCCAGCCGGTAGAAGCAGATAGATCTTGTCAGCCGAATCGAAACCCAGAGTGGGCGTGCCCGAAGCATTGGGGCCGACCACCGTGCTGGTCCAGGCACCCGCACTCCAGACGCGCAACACGCCTCCACTGGAAGAGGGGTGGTAGAGCGCGAGCTTGGATCCGATTTTATTGGGGACCAGGGTACCCTGAAAGGAGGAGGAGTATGCATCGCTGGCGAACACCACCTCGCCGGGTTGCCAGGTTCCTGCCTGCTTTCGCAACATGACGAGGTCGGATTTCCCGTCGTAGGGCTGATGGGAGCGCATCATCAGCACGGCATAGGTGTCGGGTGCCGAGGCCGAGCAGCCCATGTAGTCGTACCACCCTACGGAGAAGCCGGTGGCAGGAATCGATTCCTTGGTCCATGTCCCGGAGGACCGGGTCAGGTGGTAGATCTCTTGCCACGCCCCGATGAACAGGTGGGGCTGACCCGTGGGATCCACGACCAATTTGTAGGTGCCCAAGGAGGATTGGGTCGTGAAGTTGACCGGAGACTCGATGATCCAGGTGCCGTCAGTGCCCTTAATGGCATATTCCAAGTCGGCGGCGGTCCCGCCCGTTTTCAGCCAGACCAGGTGCATGCGGTCCGAGGCATCCAGCGCGAAGGTGAAGCCGTTCGTCCCTGTTGACGAATAGAGGGCCCTGCGCGCGACCTCTTCGGTTTGCCAGGCGGCGCCCTGCCTCCAGGCGTGCATGAGGGCCACCTCGGAGGTGCCTTGTGTGACTTGCCGGGTGTAGACCAGGTGTGGCTGATCGTGACTATCCAGCAGGAAATAGGGAGCGGACCAGGATTGGGCGCTGCTGGGGGAGTATGTGGCCCAGTTGCTGCCTGCGGGTTCGCGGACTTGGATATTGTACTGGTAGGGCGCGCTCAGGACCCAGGCACCCTGACTGGTTCTCCGGAGGGTGTCGGCCTGAGGCAAGCCAAGGATCGTCGGGCTGATCGAAAGGCCATTCTGGGGCGGCAGGGTCACCACCTGGACGGGCTGTGAGTAGGTGGAGGAGGTGCCGGTTTTGCGGTTCTCAAGCCGGTAGGTGTAGTACCCGGTAGCCAAAGGCTGATCCGTGTACGAGGTGGTGCCAGCGGGGACCAGAGCCACCTGCTGGTAGGAAGGGTAGTTGTCCAGGCCGGAAGCTCGCATGACGGCGACCTCCGTGGCGGCCTGGCTGGGGTTCGTCCAGTTCAACCGGACGCCCTCGACCAGGGGTGTCGCGGCCGGCTGTCCCGGGGCCGCCATGGGGGTGGAGACCGCATAAGAGGTCGCACTGGCCGAATCCTGCGCTTTGCTGTAGGTCACGCGATAGGTGTAGCTGGCTCCTTCTGGGGCCGACCCGTCGATCCATGAGGTGGTTCCGAAGGTGACGGATGGAATGGTGGTCCAGGTTGTAGCGCTGGCGTTGACTACGCCGCGCTCCAGCTTCAGGGTGTCCGCAACGGCGCTGTTGTTCGACCAAGACACGGTGATCCCGCCCTGGCCTAAGTAGGCGTTGATGGAGGGAGTGTTCAGGGGCATCCGGATGCTCGCCTCATTGCTGGCGGGCGAAGCGGAGGTTCCTCTCATTACCCACATGCGGAAGGTGCGTGTTTCCAATTCCGCGGCATCGCCGTTCAGGTTGAGGTAGGCTTCGGTCCAGGTATTCGGAATCAGCGTCTGGTTCAATTTGGAGTAAGCGCCCGAACCCACCTTGCCCTCGAACTGGTAGCCATCGAAGGCCTGGCTAGGCCGTGTCCAGGTGAAGTGGAGGATGGTCGGCGACTGACCAAGGGAAACCTGCAGCCCCGTGGGCCCGTCCGGACCAGCACCCGGAGAACCGGAGCCCCCCGAATGGCCTCCACAGGCGGTGAGCAATAGCGCCATGACCAGGCATAGGAATCTCGTCATTTGGATGGAATGCTTCATTGATGACCCCAACATCATTCATAAAATAATACGGAACCTGGACGATTCCGCGAATGGTTCTTTCTGAGCATGGAATCCAGCTCGATTTTTCAGGACGGGAGGCTTGGCTACACTGGCCATGCGACCTGGGAGGGTGGATGGCGAATCGGGAAATTCAAGTACTCGACAAAGGCTTCGTGCGCCTCATTGATCACATGGGCTCGGACCTGTCCGTGGTGAACGCGGCGCGGGTGTCCTTCGGCAAGAAGAAGGAGGCCTTCGAGGAGGGCGACGCCAAGCTGGTGGCCTACCTGGCCGAGCACGAGCACACCTCGCCTTTCCGCCACACGGCGCTGACCCTTCACGTGAAGGCCCCCATCTTCGTGTTCCGGCAGTGGATGAAGCATCGCATCGGTTCGGAGTTCAACGAGATCTCGGGCCGCTACGTGGAGTTTCCGGAGGACGAATTCTTCGTGCCCGCCAGCTTCCGCCAGCAGGCCAAGGTGAACAAGCAGGGCAGCGAGGGCGAAATCGCCGAAGCGAACCGCGCCCGGGCCCTGGAAAGCTACCTGGAGAGCTGTCGCAGCGCCGTGACCCACTACAAGGAGCTGATCTCCCTGGGCGTCTGCCGCGAGCAGGCCCGCTGCGTGCTGCCCGTGGCCCTCTATTCCGAAGTCTATTGGACCGTCAGCCTCCAGGCCGTGGCCCACTTCATCCGGCTGAGGGCGGACAGCCACGCGCAGTGGGAGATCCAGCAGTACGCCGCGGCCGTGAGGCAGGTGGTGGAACCGCTCTATCCCGTGGGCCTCAAGGCCCTGCTGGCTTCCGGCAAGGGATGAAGACGCCGCCTCTCAATCCGGCCCTCTTCCACCTGGACGAGGCCCATCTCTGGTTGATGCACTGTGCCGAAGGGCCGGTGCCCCGGGCAGGGGTTCGGGCCGTCCGGGCCTTCATGCAGAAGGAGTTGCAGCCCTGGGAGATGCGCTGGGAGGAAGATTTCCTGGGCATTCCGGCCGCCGTCCGCGCGGAGGCGGCAGCGCTGGTGGGCGGGCGCTCCGAGGACATCAGCCTCACCCCCACCACATCCTCCGGCCTGGTGACCGTGGCCCAGGGCTACCCCTGGCACGGAGGCGACGAGGTACTGGCGCCCTTGGGGGAATTTCCTTCCAACGCCTGGCCTTGGCTGGCCCTTCGGTCACGTGGCGTTTCCTTTCGGGAAGTGTCTCTCTGGGAGGGCCACCGGGCCGGGGCCGAAGCCTGGGCCAGCCGGCCGCCCACCCTCGAGGCTGATCCTGAAGGGAGGCTCATTGCCGCCCTGGGTCCGCGCACTTGCGTGCTGGCCCTTTCCTGGGTGCGTTTCCAGGATGGGCTCAAGCTGGACCTGCCGCGGCTTTCCGCCGCCTGCCGGGAGCGGGGCGTCCATCTCGTGGTGGACGGCATCCAGGGGGCGGGCACCACGCCGCTGGATCTGGAGGGCCTGTCCGCCTTCGCCACGGGCGGCTACAAGGGCCTGCTGGCCCCCGAGGGCATGGGCTTCCTTTGGACCGGAGAAGCGTTTCGACAGTCCCTGTCGCCTTCGGGAAGCTGGCTTTCGGTGGAGGAAGCCACGGATTTCTCCCGACCTTCGACGGATTTCAACCGGGCCTGGCTGACGGACGGCCGGGCCCTCGAGCCCGGCGGGCCGAACCTCCTGCAGGCCTCGGCCCTCCTGGAATCCCTGCGGCTCCTTAACGAAGCGGGCGTGGCGGCCATCGCGGAGCACGTGGCGGCCCTGCAGGAGAGGCTGCTGGAAGGGCTGCGGGGAACCCGCTGGAGCGACGAGGCGGAGCGGCTCCTGGCCCTGCTGGGGGCGGGCAGGCTGGGGCCGATCCTGTCTTTCCACCACGGCGGTCTCGGACTGGAGGGGCTCAACCAGATCATGAAGTCCGGCTACCGCCGAGGCCTGTTCACTTCGGTGCGGGAGGGCTACCTGCGCGTGGCCTTCCACGGCTTCCATACCGAAGCGGATGCGGACCGCGCGGCGGCATGGTTAGGCACTCTTAGCGGAACAGCCAGCTGAGCTTGGCCTGGACCACGTCGTCCGAGGGCAGCTTCCGCAGGATGGCCAGATCCGGGCGCGGGGAAAGGCTGGCCCGCTCGTTGATCACGGCGTCGGTGCTGGCGCCGTGGGTGTAGACGAGGAAGAGGGTGGAGCCGGGCTTGAACTCCCAGCGGGTGATGAGGTTCAGGTTCCAGGTGCGGTAGCTGAACGCGGTTTGGGGCGTGGTGCCCGCGGGCTGGTCCGGGGGCAGGCCCGGATCCAGGGTCTGGCTGGCGCCGTAGTGCTTCAGGTCGCGGTAGTTCCAATTGGCGGCCAGCCACTGGCTGAAGAACTGGACGGTGAGGGCGGGATTGAAGGCGTAGGCCACCCGCAGGGTCTGGTTCAACTGGCTGAGCTGGCGGAGGCCCACGATGGGGGTGGCTACGGGCGTCTCCACCCATTTCAGCTCGCCCTCGTCATAGGTGACCGTGGTGGAGACCTGGATCTCGGTGGCCTGGGTGGGGTGGATCACCTGGTAGAGCGAGGTGTCCGTGGAAGGGCCTCCCTCCTGCCAGGCGCGGTTGAGGTTGACCTTCACGTACCAGGGCCGGTTGCCGGCGGTGTCGAAGCCGAGGTTGGCGTAGGGCGAGGAGCGCCGGGCCAGGTACTTCTTGACGGGATCATCGTAGGTGCGGAGCTCCCGGTCGTCCTCGGCGGCCAGGTCCACGCCTCCTCCGCCCCAAAGCCCCCAGAAGTTGGTGAAGCTGGTCTGCCCGTGGGCGTTGAGGTTCCGCATGAAGGTGTGCCCGGCCTGGTCGCGCGCCACCGTATGGCTCAGCCCCCAACCCCAGTTCCGCAGCAGGCCCCAGGTGCTGTCCCAGTTCCGGTTCACCGAGCCGTACAGGCGCTGCTCGTCGGCGCGTTCCAGGTAGCCCGTGTCGTTGGGGTTGTAGCCGCGGCCAGCGTTGATGGCCTGTCCCTCGAAACTCCAGCCTTCCGGTCCGTCCTGGTGGGCCCGCAGCCGCCCCCGCCAGCCCTGTTCCTGGGCGCTTTTCGGACCGGCTTGGCTGCGGCTGAGGGTGGTTTCGAGGAAGCGGCTCCGGTCCTCGCTGTTGTAGACGGCGTCCATGGCCTGGATCTGGGCGATGCGGCCGTCTGGCCCGGATTGGCGCATGCCCGAAACGAAGCCCCCGAGGTAGCTGCCCCGGTCATCCAGAATCTGCTGCACCCGGAGGACGCCGAAGTTGGTGAGGGGGGCCAGTTCCCGCTGGACCTGGCGGCCGCTGGCGTCCCGAACCGTGGCGCGGGCGGGCTCCACGCTGGCGCCCAGCAGGCCGACATTGGTGCCGCTGGCGTACTTCGCGGTGTATTTCGCGGCGCCGGTGATGTCGGTGGCATTGGGACGGTCCAGCAGCGTCTCCCCCTCGGCGAGGTCAGGATCGGACAATCCCTGTCCAATGCGACGGCTGTAGAAGAGATCTGGCCCTGCCACCCGGAAGATGTCCATGCCCTCCAGGAAGAAGGGGCGCTTTTCGGGGAAGAAGGTCTCTACGGTGCTGAGGTTCAGGACCGCCTGGTCCACCTCCACCTGGCCGAAGTCGGGACGGACGGACAGATCCACCTGCGCATGGGAGTTGATGCCCCACCGGGCGTCCAGGCCCGCGCGGTTGTCCCAGCGGCGGTCGTCGTAGGACCGGGCGGTCTCGAATTTCCGGGCCGTGGCCAGGTAGGGCAGGTACTCCTGCCGGGGCCGGGGCCTCAGGCCCTCCAGGCCCCGGAGTTCGGGGAAGCGGCTGACGTAGCCGCTCTCCCCGCGGGGCACCACCATCCAGCGGGTGGATTCCCGGAGGGCGCCCTGGTCCGTGCGGCTGAAGTTGATGCCCCAGGTCTGCGGCCCCTCGCCGGGTTTGCAGCGCAGCAGGGCGAGGGGGATCTTCAGCTCGGCGGTCCAGCCCTCCTCGTCGGTGGTGGCGGCGCTTTCCCACACGCCGTCCCAGCTGGAATCGAAGCTGCTGTCGTTGTAGATCACCTGGTCCTTCTGCACGCCCGCGGCGTTCACCTCGAAGACGAGGGCGGTGCGGCGGTCGTGGTTGGAATCGATGGCCACGCCGAACCAGTCGCTGGTGCTGTCCTGGTCCCGTCGGTGGAGGCGGCGCACCACCTTGGCGGGGCCGCCGTCGAGGGCCGGGTCGTGGTGCATGCGGGCCCCGACGTAGAGGAAGTGCTCGTCGTAAAGCACCTTCACTTCAGTCTGCTGCCGGGCGGGCTGGCCGCGCAAAGGCCACTCCTGGGTGAAATCGGAGGCCACCAGAGCCCGGTTCCAGGCCACCTCGTCCAGCCGGCCGTCCACTTGTATCCCGCCGGAAATGCGCAGGGCCTGAAGCCCTTGATCATGCCTGGGTCTGGCCTGGGCCAAGGTCGCGAGCAGAGGGATCACAAGCAGGGATGAGGTGCGCACATTACTCCCGGCGGCACTGGGGCCACTTTACTTATGTTGCCACATCATGCGAGGTATGCATCAGGGGATCCCCGGCTTCCGCCGTTTTGTCTTCCCGGTCCTCCTGCGAGGGGCGGCCGTCCAGGGGTTATCCTGGTCCAGGAGCCCCCCATGCGTCCACGACCCCCCTTCCGTTTCGCCGCGGCCTTCCTGGGCTTGGTCGCTTCTCTGACCGCCGCCGGACGGCCCTCCGACGCCAAGAAGGCCCTGACTCCGGTGAATGCCTACCGGGTGGTCCAGGCCCTTGAACACAACCCCGATGACTACACCCAGGGCCTGGTGTTCCAGGAGGGTGTCTTCTACGAAGGGACGGGCCAGCACGGGCAGTCCAGGCTTCGGAAATACCAGTACGTCAAGGATAAGAAAAGGATCCTGCAGTCCGTGGACCTGCCCTACCAGTATTTCGGCGAGGGCATCGCCGTCCTCAAGGGCCGAGTCGTCCAGTTGACTTGGCAATCTCAGCGCGGGTTCATCTACCAGGCCAGCGACCTGAAAAAGGTCGGCGAGTTCAGCTACCCGGGAGAGGGCTGGGGGCTGGCTTCGGACGACAAGGATTTCTTCATGAGCGACGGCTCCGCCAGCATCCGCGTGGTGGATGGGGACAAGCTGCTGAACGCCCATCAGTACGTGGTCAAGCGGACCATCGAGGTGAGGGACCAGGGGAAGCCCGTGCCCATGCTGAACGAGCTGGAGCTGGTGCGCGGCGAGCTGTTCGCCAATGTCTGGCAGACCGACCGCATCGCCGTGATTTCGCCGAAGACCGGCGAGGTGCTGCGCTGGATCGACCTCAGCAACCTGATCAGCCCCATGCTCCGGACAGGGCAGGATTCGGTGCTGAATGGCATCGCCTACGATGCGGCGGGGAACCGCCTCTTCCTGACCGGCAAGCTCTGGCCGACCCTCTTCCAGATCCGGGAAGAACCCAAGAAGAAATGAGCTGATGCCTCGAGCGGAAGGGGGGGACGGGCTATGCTGGCCCCGAGGTCCCCCCCATGCGTCGAATCCTGCTCGCCTGTTTCGGGTACATCCTTGCTTTCGCCGCGGGCGGGGGCAGTGTGGTCGTCAAGTCCAAGGTCTTCATGGCCGAAGTGGCCGTCACGGAGCGGGAGACCTCCCGCGGCCTCATGTACCGCCAGAACTTGGCCAAGGACCGCTGCATGGTCCTCCTCGGCGAAGGGGATGCCCTCCGGCCCCTGCGGACCTGGCGCCACCTGGTCGCCCTGGATGTGGCCTGGGTGGATCAGGAGGGCCGGGTGGTCGAGTTGTCCGCGCACACGCCCCCATGCCGGTCCGCGAAGGCCGAGGATTGCCCGGCCCATGGCGGCGCCGTGCCCTCGCGGCACCTCATCGAATTCCCCGCAGGGACCTTCAAGCGGCTCGGGTTGAAGAAGGGGGATCGCTTGGGCTGGGAACTCACGCTGGATGATGGCCGCGTCATGCGGGGCGGCCTGCCCCTGCCCAAATCCAAGCGGAAGTGAGCGCGTTCAGCCCTGGCGGCTGTACAGGGGGTTCGACGCATCGGCGCTCCAGGGGTTCCCGGGAAACCGCGAAGCCCAGTCTGAACGGTAGTGGCCGGGGGGCATCCGGTGGGTGCGTTGAAAGGCCTTGCCGAAGGCCGCGGAGGAATCGTAACCCACCCGGGTGGCGATGCGGTCGAGGGTGTCGTCACTGCTGCGCAGCAGCTTGGCGGCCACGCTCATGCGCCAGCGGGTGAGATAGGCGAGGGGCGATTCCCCCACCAATTCCTGGAATCGCCTGGCGAAGGCCGCACGGGAGAGGCCGATCTCCTTGCCGAGGCCCGCCACGGTCCACTTGAGGTGGGGACGCTCATGGATGAGGGCGATGGCTCGGCCCACCTGAGTATCCCGCAGGGCCCCAAACCAGCCTGCGGTCCCTTCGGGTTGCCGCTCCAGCCAGGCGCGAAGCACGTAGACAAAGAGGCTGTCGATCATTCGCGGCATCAGGATGGAGGATCCGGGCAGGCGCTGCTGGGCTTCTTCCGCCAGGAGTTGAATGAGGGACTGGAAGGCCGGGGCACCCTGGCCCTGTTCCATGTTCAGGTGAATGAATGCCGGCAGCAGCGAAAGCAGGGGGTGGTCAGCGTCATCCTCAAAGGCGTAGGCTGCGCACAGGAGGAGCGTGGCATCCTGCCGGGCGGCGGGACCAGCTGCTTCCACCCGAAGGCGCATCTGATCGAGGGCCTGATCCCAGGGTTGAGCTTCTCCGCCGGGTTGGTGGCTGATGGTGTGGGAGAGTCCCTGGGCGAGCAGCACTGCATCTCCGGCGACGAGCTGGATGGGTCGCTTTTGGTCCCCCACCCGTAGCCAGCAGCTCCCCCGGCGGACCAGGTGCAGGGTCGTTTTGTGGGGGTTGTGGATGGCCAGCCCCCAGGGCGCGAGCAACTCCGATTGGCAGTACAGCGTGTTCGCCAGGTGGGTCACGCCAAGCACGTTCGCAAGCACGTCTATTGCAGCCTCCGGCCTTGATTCGTCGTGGTTGGGACCAGCGTGCCAGCCATTCATCCATAGTTTCCACAGGTGAGACGAATGGACGGAAATCCGAGCTTCCCGAACCTGGAGGTCCCTGACGTGGCGGCGTTAAGGTCGGATCTCCCCGGCCTGACGGCCCATGGTAGGAGGTCTCTATGTTGAAGGTTCTTGTGTCCAGCGCCCTGTTGCTGGTTCTCGGTATTCCGGCCGCTGGGGCGGAGAGGGCGTTTCCGGGTGAATCGACCCTCCCCAAGAGTGCCGAAGAGCAGGTGGTCCAGGGCTTTTTTGCGAGTTTCAGGAAGGGGGACCAGGAGGGCGTCATCCGCGCCTTCCACCCGGACTGCACCCTCATCGCCATACGAAAAGGCGAGCCGAAGCGTGGCGAGCCTTATGGCAGCTATTCAGGTCTGGCCGGTGTGAAGCAGTTTCTGGCCAATCTGGGCCAGACCTTCGACACGAAGGCTTTTGGCGTTGAAGAAGTGGCCGGGAAGGGAGAGTTGGTGTTTGCCCGTGGCAGCTTCACCCACATCGTGAGGCGCACGGGCCGGCCTTTCAGCAGTGACTGGAGCTTGCTTTGCAGAATCAGGGACGGGCGGATCGTCGAGTACCGATTCCTGGAAGATTCCGCGGCCTATGTCGAGGCGAATCGATGAGAGCGGTCGTCGCTCAATCCACCACCCCAGCAGGGGAAACGGCTGGCCTGATGGACGTGGAACTGCCTGATCTGAAGCCTGCGGGCAGGGATCTGCGGGTGCGGGTGGAGGCTGTTTCCGTCAACCCAGTGGACATCAAGGTTCGCAGGGGACGGCCCGAGGGGGCCCCTGCCCAGGTGCTCGGATGGGATGCCGCCGGTGTGGTGGTGGACACGGGCACCGCCGCCACGCTTTTCCAGGCCGGGGATGAGGTCTATTTCGCCGGGGATGTGACCCGCCCCGGCTGCAACAGTGAGTTCTGCCTGGTGGATGAACGAATCGTCGCAGGCAAACCGGCGGGGCTGGATTTTGCCGAGGCCGCGGCACTGCCGCTGACCTCCCTCACGGCTTATGAACTGCTGTTCCAGCGGATGCGAATTCCCCTGGGCCAGGCGGGTCGAGGTCAGAACCTCCTGATTGTGGGGGGTGGCGGCGGCGTGGGCTCCATGGCCATCCAATTGGCGAAGGCCATGAGCCGCATGACCGTCATCGCCACTGCGAGCCGCCCGGAAAGCCGGGCCTGGGCCCAGGCCATGGGAGCGGACGAGGTGATTGATCATCGGGGCGACATGGCCGGACAGCTCAAGGCCATGGGGCTCGTGGGGCCGCCCGCCATCCACCACGCCTTTTGTACCGCCGATACGGATCCCTACTTCCCGGTGCTGACCGAGCTGATAGCTCCGCTGGGCAGTTTGGGCTTCATTGTTCCGCCCAAGGCACCCCTGAGCATGGGAGCCCTCCATGCCAAATCCATCACCGTGGCCTGGGAGTTGATGTTCACGCGATCCATGTACGGAACGGCGGACATGGCGGAGCAGGGCCGGATCCTTACGGAAGTGGCGTCCCTGTTGAAAGAGGGCCGCATTCGCAGCCCGCTTCACCAGCGATGGGGGCCCATCACCGCCGAGGTGCTGCAGCGGGCCCACCGCCAAATCGAAAGTGGAGCCACCCTGGGCAAGCTGGTGCTTGAGGGCTGGCCCGCCCGCTGAGGGGGTTGGTCTTGAGCGGGCCTAATCCTCGGCCTTGGCGGCTTCCTTCCCCTTGCGGGGGGGGCGCGTGAGGGTGCGCAGGTGCTCCGGCGTGGGCGGGAGGCTGCCCAGATCCAGCGGGCTGAGGCGGTCCGCCAGCAGCTTCCAGGCTTTGGCCTGGCGGGGCAGGCGCTCGGGCTGGATGACCTCGAAGCCTTGGGCATAGCTGACGAAGGGGGGCATTACCAGGGCGAAGCCCGTGTAGAGGAAGGCCGGAAGCCGCAGCCAATCCGGCTCCGACTTGGGGCCGGCCGCCGGCGTGGCGAACAGGGGGTGCACGCCGCCGTTGATCCAGAAGCCGTGGGAGGGCTCGTGCCGGGGATAGACGAAGATCCGGCGCCGGTGCATGAGGGTGAAGGGCCCCACCCGGTGCTGCTCCACCGGGGTGATGCCCGTGCCGTCCAGGGCGGGGCCGCTGCTGCGCTCCGGATGGCCGACCACTTGCACCACCCGGCGTCCCCCGGCCTTGAGCTTGCGGAAAATGGCCCGCAGTTCCTCTGCCTCGTCCCCTTCCACGGTGCCCTGGCTGGGCTTGAGGTCTCCCAGCAGGGCCACCTGCTCGGGGGCGTAGTCGTCCATGAGGCTGAAGACGCGCTCCCAGATTTCCATCTGGGGTGTGGCGGGCATGGGATCGGGCCGGCGGCGCCGTGCCGCGCCCAGGCCGAAGAAGAGATCCGACAGCACCAGCGTCTTGTGCCGGGGCAGCCACAGGGCTCTCCGGCTGTCGAGCACCACATCCTCGCTGAGCTGCACCTGCACCGGAACCTCCAACCTTCCATTGGAACACAGGCCGTCCCAGAATCCGGGTGGGGGGTGTCGTGCCGCACGGCCAAGGCCACTATCTGAAGCTGACCTGGCGGGGCGAGGTCCGGCGAGTGCTGGTTCATGACCCCCCAGGGCACGAAGGACGGAGCCTGCCCCTGGTGCTGGCCCTCCACGGCACCGGCGGCACGGGGCGCATCATGGCGCACCTGTCCGGCCTCAGCCGCCTGGCTGATGAGCGGGATTTCCGGGTGGCCTACCCCCAGGCCCAGGGCGAGCCGGGTCTGGAGGATCCCGTCCGCGGCGCGGCCTGGAACGCGGGGCCCGGCCTGGGCTGCCCCCTGCACCCCGGGGCCGACGACACGGCTTTTCTACAGGCCGTGGTGGACCGCGTGGATCAGCATGGTCCCGTGGATTCCCGCCGCATTCACGTGGCCGGGTTTTCCAACGGCGCCCGCATGGCCCATCGCCTGGCCCTGTCGGCCCCCTGGGTGTCGGCCATCGCCGCGGTGGCCGGGGCGCCCGTGTGGGGTGAGGCGCCCGCGAGGCCGGTGCCCACCCTGATGTTTCACGGCACCGGGGATCGGCACATTCCCTTCGAGGGCGGGTTGGGCGCCCTGGGCCGCCAGGTTCCGGCCCTGCCCGCGAGGGAGGCGGCCGCCCGCTGGGCGGCGCTCATGGGCTGCGGGCCTGAGCCCGGAACCGAGGATCTGAACGCCCACCGGCTGGATCTGTGGTCCTCTGACGCCTGCCAGGTGGGATTCTGGACCGTGGCGGGCATGGGCCATGCCTGGCCCGGGGGGCGGCCCTACGCGCCCGGCGCGGATCTGCCCGCCCCGGACCTTTCCGCCGCGCACCTCATTTGGGCCTTTTTCGAGGCCCACCCCCTGGAGAGCCCATGATCGCCCCCTCGAACCATCTTTGGGCGGGGCTGGGCACCGGGCTGTCCGGGGGCCTGCTGGCCGGCCTTTTCGGCGTCGGCGGAGGCATCGTCATGGTGCCCCTGCTGGGCCTCTTCCTGGGACTGGACCAGCACCGGGCCCAGGGCGCCACCCTGGCGGCCATGCTGTTACCCACGGGCCTGCCCGCGGTGCTGCAGTACCACCGGCGGGGTGTCCGGAGCAGCCTGCCCCTGGTAGGCGTGCTCGTCCTGGCCTTCCTCTTCGGCATCACCGGCGGGGCGCTGGTGGCGAACCTCATTTCTTCGGCGGCGCTGCGCTGGGGCTATGCGGGCTTCCTGGTCTACCTGGCCGTGCGGACCTTCCTGAGGCAGGAGGTAAGCCCCGTGGACCGGGGCGCGACGCCCTTTGATCGGACGGAGCTGTGGACCTGGGGCCTGCCCAGCGGCCTTCTGGCGGGAGTGGTGTCCGGGTTGACGGGTCTGGGCGGGGCCATGGTGGTGATTCCGTTGCTGGCTTCCAAACTCCGCATGACGCAGCACGAAGCCCAGCTCACCAGCCTGATGATGCTGCTGCCGCCCATCGGCCTGCCGGGAGTCTATGTCTACGCCAAGGCCCAGGGCGGCCTGCCCTGGCCGATCATCGGGACCGTGGCCGTGGGGTTCGCCGCGGGCAGCTTCGTCGGCGCCCACTGGGCCACCCGCACCCAGGGGGGGCGGTTGAAACAGGTCTATGCGGGCTTCGTGCTGCTGATGGCCCTCCTGGTGCTGGTGCACCGGTCTTGAGGACTCCGCTAGATGCGGAAATAGATCACGGCGCTCGCGGCGGGGGAGGTCCAGATGCCGTAATGGGCCAGGGAGACACGCAGTTCAGCGTCCAGGTGCCGGTTGAAGGTGAAGCCCAGGGAGAGATTCAGGTGGGCCGACACACTGCCGCCGTGGGCCAGCGACTTCCGGGTGTCGTAGTCGAGGTTGTCCTGGCCAAGAAGGGACAGGCCCGCTCCGGCTCCGAGGTAGGGACCCGTGCCGCCGGACCCCGGGCGGTACCAGCGGCAGTCGGCGCCGAGGTTGACGATGGACCAAGCCTCGATGGTGCCGCGGTGCGCCACGCCATCCACCACAAGAGGCTGGGAAGCCGGCCTCACCTCGCGGGCGGGGATCGGGTGGTAGGTGTAGTCCATTCTTAGGAGAAGGGCCCGGTCGGAGGGAAGGCGAATGAGGTCATGAAACCCGAATCCGCCACCGGTCCAGGGCCCGTGGTGGTCCTTTAGCGCAAACTCGCCAAAAAACCTGGTGGCGATGATTTGGCCGCCGAAGCGGTGGGACCAGCCGCGCTCCGAGGCCTCCTGTCCCTGGGCGGAGAGCCCCGTGGAAAGCAGCAGGGCCTGAGTTAAAGCGAGGATCAGGGTATTCACGCATGCTCCCGGGGTGGAGGGAGGCTAGCGGTCGCGCCTTACGGATTCCTGACGGCGGGCCCCTGTGCCTGTTTGGGCCTGTTTGGGATGAACTGCGGTTTAAGGTGCGCGGTTTGTTCCATTCTCGTCAAACGCACCCGCTAAAATGCGCCTAATCCCAAAGCCACGGTTCCCCCTGCGAGGAGGCTGCTGAATGGAAACCGAAGCAAAGAGCGAATTGATCAGAACGCTCAGATCCCGGTTTGAAATGAACACCGGCCGTCACATGGGGATCGAATGGGGCGCGGTGCTGGCAAAACTTGAGGCCAACCCTCAAAAGCTTGAAACCCTCTTTGACATGGAACGAACCGGCGGGGAGCCGGACGTCATTGGCTATGACGGAAACAAGGATTGTTTCACCTACTGCGATTGCTCGCCGGAAAGCCCCAGAGGCAGGCGCAGCCTTTGTTACGACCTTGCGGCTTTGGACTCGCGCAAAGAGAACAAGCCCAGGGGCAATGCGGTCGAAATGGCTTCTGTCCTGGGCATCGAGATGCTGACGGAAGCGCAGTATCGAAACCTTCAACAGCTCGGAGAATTCGACGTCAAAACCTCGAGCTGGGTCATGACCCCGCCTGGCATCCGCAATCTCGGGGGCGCCCTGTTCTGTGACCGCCGGTACGGCCAGGTTTTCGTGTACCACAATGGGGCCGACTCCTACTACGCCGCGCGAGGTTTCCGCGGTTTGATCAGCGTGTGAGCGTTCGCATGCCCTGAGAGGAGTCCTATGGCCAGAGGGAAAACGGTCGCCTTGTACGTTGGCATGGGCCTCGGATCCTTTTGTGTCATTGCGGGATGGGCGGTTCGGGATTGGCTTCGGGCCAAAGCCGAGGAGGCCGGGTCGCCCTCCGCTTTTGCAACCCAGATGGCCTTGTCTTCCCTGGAACGCCGAACCACCGGGAAAGAGGGCGAAGCCCTGTCTTCCGATCAACGGGAGCGGATCCAGCAGGCCATCCTTCGCCTGAGGAGACAATCGTCCCGCTTTGATCAGGCCAGGACCATGGCACTCTTCACGGTCCTCAGGGAGTACGAGGAACGGGTCAAACGCGAGCATGGCAGGCCCTCGCCAGAATCCGTTCAAGGGTTGATCGTCCATTTGGAAGAGCTTGTGCCCCAGGCGAGTTCTCAATGAACCCTCATGCCCCTGGGTCCGCATCCGTGCTTGATCTCCGTCGATTTAACGGAATGGAATCGGATTGCCGGAGGGGTCACGTTATGGTTCGAGGCCGCGCGAGCCAGTGTTACCAGAAACTCAAGACATCCATTCTTAGACGGGAGTCGCCATCGACGACCGGGGCCCTGCTTCAGGCGAGACCGTGTCGACCCAGGCGGGTTCCATTGATTACGTGGTTGGGTCAATCCTTGGTGCGAGCCTCGGTCATGGCTCTCATCATGCTTGGTTCCACGGGGCTTCTTGCTGGGGTTTCTGGGCTGGACCTGGCGAGCGCAGCAAAGGCCCAGATTGGCGTCACGCGGCACTACGATGGCCGTTACCAGAAACTGGCCTATCCGGGCGGCGATCTGCCAATGGACTGCGGCGTGTGCAGCGATGTGGTTATCCGCGCCTACCGCCCATTGGGGATCGACCTTCAGGTTCTCGTGCACGAGGATATGCGGCGTGCCTGGAACGACTATCCGAACCTGTGGCACATGCGGTCGACGGACAGGAACATCGATCACAGGCGAGTCCCAAACCTTGCCACCTTCTTCAGACGCCATGGCCAGAGTCTTTCCATCCACAAAGATCAGGATGCGTTCCTACCCGGGGATATCGTCACTTGGCAGTTGGTTTCGGGAGCACCCCATGTCGGCATCGTCTCAAGGGAGCGTTCAAAGACCGGCACCCCGCTGGTTATCCACAACATAGGCTGGGGAGCCATGCTTGAGGACCGCCTTTTCGACTTCAAGATCACGGGGCATTATCGTTATCCAAGGGACTAGTCCCCGGCCCTTTCACTTCTGCTTCCGGCCCTCGCCATCGCCTCGATGCGGGCCCCTCCCGTTCTAGGCGTCTTCATGAATCCTTGGCTCGAAATCCCCCTGGAAGATTATGAAGGGCACATGGGTTTGCCCGCGGTGGCCCAGGCCCAATTCCTTGCGGAATGTCTTGGCGCCTGCGTCCAACGGTTGAGCCCGGCCAGCGTCGCCGTTTTGGGATGCGCCGGCGGGAATGGGTTCGAAGACCTGCCGCCGCAGCGCATCCACCGCGTGGTCGGGGTCGATATCAATCCGAGCTATGTGGCGGCCGCGCAGAGCCGCTACAGGGACCGCTTCAAAAAGCTCGATCTCTACTGTTCGGACCTTCTGTCAGAGGGCTTCGGCTTCGAGCCCGTCGATCTGGTATTCGCGGGCCTTCTCTTCGAGTACGTGGATATCGCCAAGTGCCTATCCAAAATCAGGCATTGGCTCCATCCTGGCGGGCACCTCTGCGTCATTCTCCAACTGCCCAGTTCGGCCATCTCAAAGGTCAGCCCTTCGCCATTCCAATCCTTGGGCAAGCTCAGCAGCCTGATGGCCCTTGTTCCACCTTCCGAATTCGAATCAACGTCCCAGGCCTTTGGCTTTAAAGCCCTAACGAGCAGACAAATTGCACTGGCCTCCGGAAAGGCCTTCCACGAATGGGTGCTCCAATACCAACCTGCCTGATCTTGCCCTTGACCGAGACACCCATTTGCGAGGCCATGACATGGATTCAAATCTCACCCGTCTCTATGACCATCTGGCGTGGGCCGACCAGGCGATGCTGGCCGCCCTCGACGAGGCTGGGGATCCGAACGAAGAGGCGCGAGCATTGCTCGCCCACATCGTTTCCGCAGAACACATTTGGCTTTGCCGCATCCAGTCCCGACCCCTTGGGAGGACCACTGCCTGGAGCCACCTCTCCCTGTCCGAGTGCCGCGCCCTTTCGGCCGAAGTCGTGTCCGGCTACCGAACCCTGATCCAATCCACCCCGGAAAGCGCCTTGAATGCGTCCATCACCTACCGGAGTTTACAGGGCGCCGAATTCCAGACCCCGTTGAGGGAGATTCTTCTGCACGTCGCCATTCACGGGGCGTATCATCGGGGCCAAATGGCCGCCGTTCTTCGTCGTTCAGGACTCGAACCCGCAAGCACGGACTTCATCCTGTTCAGCCGCCAAAGCCCCCTCCCTCTTGGACCGGCCTGACCTTCCCCGCCACCCGGACGCCGCCGCATGGCCTTCTGCTCTCCCGGACATATGCGATCCTTCCTCAACCTAACGGTCAACAGGGGGTTTTCACATGAGCAAGAACGCGATTTGCCTGTGGTATGACTGTGACGCCGAAGAAGCCGCCCGCTTCTACACGGAGACCTTTCCAGAGAGCCGCCTCGGCGCCACCTACAAAGCGCCTGCCGACTATCCGAGCGGGAAGGCTGGCGACACCTTGATCGTGGAGTTTGTCGTCGCCGGAATCCCGTGCATCGGCCTGAATGGCGGGCCTCAATTCAAGCACAGTGAAGCCTTTTCATTCCAGGTCCTGACGGAGGATCAGGAAGAAACGGACCGGTACTGGAACGCGATCGTGGGGAACGGCGGCGAGGAAAGCCAATGTGGATGGTGCAAGGACAAGTGGGGCGTCAGTTGGCAGATCACGCCCCGCATTCTGATCGAGGCGCTGGGCCGGGGCGGTCACGCGGCGAAGCGTGCCTTCGAGGCCATCATGCCCATGAGGAAAATCGACGTCGCCGCCGTTGAAAGGGCGATAAGCGGCTGAAACCCCTATTTCTGCGCTCGCGGTATCCGCGGGCTTCATCGACCTGGCGCATCCCACCCTGATGGAGGAACCCTTGAACACGCCCCTTGCCTTCTCGATGGCAGCTCTCGTCTTCATGGTTCCCGCGAAGGCGGGAGACGGGCTTGATGCATTTCTTAGCCGTGTGAACATCCAGGCCCGCGCCGATATGAACGGGTTCGCGGTCAAGGTGGGCGCCCAATTTGGCGTTCCCGAGGCCCAGGTTCGTGTGGTCCTTGGCAAGGTTAAAGAACCGGCCGATGCTTTTATGGTCTTTCAACTTGGCCAGATGGCAAGACAGCCCACTGACACCGTGGTGCGCGTCTACCAATCCGGGAAAGGGCGTGGTTGGGGCGCCCTGGCCAAAGAACTCGGCATCAAACCCGGTTCGGCTGAATTCCATGCCCTCAAGAACGGCGATCTTCATTTTGGAGCGGCCCATGACGAACAGGCTGACCCAGGCAGAGGGAAGGGCAGGGGCAAAGGCAAGAACAAGCGTTGATCGGGCGGGTGGGGTGCCGCCTGGCCGATCCGCTTCGGCTGGAGCCGCTCGAACCATCTTTGCGGGGCTGTTCGGGGCCGATCATGGGCATATTGCTGCGTAAATTGGAGGGGGGAGATTTGCGATCCAAGGGGAGGGCCGATGAGGTCGCCCGGGAAGTTGTTTCCGATCCTTCCCTCCTCGATCAGCTTCTGCCGGGACTCGACTCGGAATCCCCTGTTGTCCGCATGCGTGCCTTTGATGCGCTCGAAAAAGTGAGCCGAGCCCTGCCTCAGGCACTGCAGCCCGAGGGCGCTCTGCTGCTGCGGCTGTTGGGCGAATCTCAGCCCAAGGAGGTGCTCTGGCATCTCCTCCAGATGATTCCAAGGGTCCATTGGGGGCGCGAGCAGTTGCCGGCGGTCCTCAATGCCGTGGACCGGGCGCTTTCTGAACCCAGCAGCATTGTTCGAACCTGTGCCTTGCAGGCCCGGGTCGACTTGATTCCTCAGTCGCCCGAGCAGAAACCCCAGGTCATTCAATGTGTCCAGAAACAACTCAGGTCTGGCACGCCGGCCATGCGCTCCCGGGCCCGGAAACTGCTGATCGCCTTGAAGGAGCCGCCGTCAACATCAATTCCACCCGGGATCCTGCCTTCCGGTTCCCCCTTTCCCTTCGCTCGCCGGTCAGGTTCGGGATAGCCTCGTGTCTTGGGTGCTATCGCGTTCGATGGTGTTTCGTGTTCCACGGGGTTTCGATGAGCGCTTCCGGAAATCGGCAGCTCCAGCCGTCCGCATCCAAAGGTATGGAAGCATTTTCAGATCCTGCTGCCGTGGCCCGCTATGCCGAAGGTCCCCCGAGACTGGTCCCAGGGTTTGCGGATCTCCAGCGAATGGCGTTGCTGCTGCTGGCGGAATCGGCCGGAGAGTCTTCTCGAATCCTGGTTCTAGGTTCTGGTGGCGGGTTGGAACTCAAGGTGTTCGCAGAAGCGAAACCCCACTGGACCTTTGTTGGCATTGATCCCTCGGCAGAAATGAATCGCCTGGCTCTTGCGACGCTCGGCCCCCTTGCTTCGCGGATTGAACTGCGTGATGGCTATATCGATGCCGCGCCTGAAGGCCCATACGACGGCGCAACCTGTTTGTTGACCATGCACTTCATGCCGCGCGAAGAGCGGAGGAAAACCTTGTCGGAAATCCATCGCCGGCTAAAACCTGGGGCCCCGCTTGTGGTGGCTCACCACAGCATTCCAGCCGGTTTACATGAACGGGATCGGTGGTTGTCCCGTTATGCAGCCTTTGCGGCCTCATCTGGAATTGATCCAGACAAGGCCGCTGCTGGCAGCGCCGCGATCGGCTCGAAACTGCCGATCCTTTCTCCCGAAGAAGACGTCGAGCTCTTAGGCGAGTCCGGCTTTGATGGTATTTCCCTTTTCTATGCAGGGCTTACCTTTCGTGGGTGGGTGGCTTATCGAAGGTGATGTTCAGGACTATGATTAGGCCCTGACCCCTCATTCCCTTTGAACCCGATCAAAGGCCCGCGTCATGTTTCAGCCCAGCCTTTCCGAATCCGCGCTCATTCTCTTGCTTGTCATCGGCGTTCCAGTGGTCTTCGCTTGGCTTGGACTGCTCATTCAGTGCGCCAATGCGCCCTTCAAATCTGATGGCGACAAAATAGCGTGGGTTCTGATTCTGCTGTTTCTTGGTCCGATTGGTGCCGTCATATACCTCATCGGTGGGAGGGCCCGGCAGATCCGCCCGGCCGATTCCGAGAAATGGATTGTTTGAGTGATTCAATCCTCTCCCCGGATGGGATCTTTCTTTAGGTGGCCCGCATGCCTGTGACCATCAAAGCCCCGAACCCTTCTGAACTCAAGGACCATTTGGGTGCAGCCTTATCCATATGGAACCAAATCGTTAAGATGGTTGAGGCCACCCATGGGCCTCTCGTTGAAACGTGGAAGCCTTCAAAAACAGAATTTGGCCGAATGTGTCTGCTTCAGCATAAGAAGAAAACCCTGGTTTATCTCACGCCGGGCCGAGGACAGGTGTGGGTTGCGATCATCCTTGGGGAGCGCGCCTTTCAACTCGCCATGGCCTCCTCTTCGCTCCGGGACGAGATCAAGATACGGCTTCGTGAAGCGAAGCCTTATGCGGAGGGCCGTGGAATTCGTTTCTCCGTCGAGAGGCAGGATGATCTGGCCTCGATTGCTGAACTGCTTGAAGTTAAAACCGCCCGGACATGAACGGGCCCGACACTTTGCTCAATCCGAATCCTGTCTGTATGGTCTTCCATTCTCTGCGCTTATGACTTTATGGCCTGCGCTTCACCCAGAAATAGCGAAAACGTCGTCATCATCCTGGTAATCTGAGTCCAAGCCCATAATTCAAGCCTTCGATTTTCTGGTTCCACTGCTCTTTCCGGGTTTTAAAGCCTTGGTTTTGCAGGTTGGATCGTTCTTAGCTGGTTTTCCATCCTGCCTGTCCATTCGCGCAAGTTGGCCCGCTGCATGTATTGGGCCCGTTTAGCGCCTTCTCGTCGGTGGGTTGTCTCATGTTTATCATCACTCAAGCAAACCGGGATGATGCCGCTAGCATCCTAGCCCTTCAAAAGCGTGCTTATGAGTCAGAGGCCCGCCTGTACAACGACGGGAATATCCCACCGTTGCTCCAAGGGCTGGATTCTCTTATCGACGAAATCAATAAAACAACAGTACTTAAGAGCACGGATAGGGGGCAGATCGTCGGTTCTGTCCGCTCATATATGAACGACTGCGTTTGCATGATCGGCCGACTCATCGTTGAGCCTGAATATCGAAAACGCGGCATCGGAACGGCCCTGCTTCAGGCCATTGAAAAGGCTAGCCCCCAGGCCGCCCAGTTTGATCTCTTCACCGGGAGTCGGAGTCAGGACAACATCCGTCTTTATCTGCGCCATGGTTATGAAATCACGCACACGAAGCAACTCTCCGACAAGCTGACCCTCGTATACATGACAAAGCGTGTCATGCCCATCACCTGACCTTCCGCATTACTCGACTCCCGCCGTCATTCACAGGGTTTTGAATGCCGCATTCCCGTTGGGTGAAAGAACTCGGGTTTCTGCTTTTATGGATCCAACCAACTCCGGCCTCCAGGGTCAGGATTGTGGGGTTGGCGTGTTGGGTTCAAAAAACGAGAGGGGCTTAAAGCCATTGCTCAAAACACACACTGCATTCCCGCCGCCGCGGCGCTGGCTGGGATGGTTCACTTCATCCACCAAACGCCAACCCCTGCACGGATGAGTTCGGAGGGTCCCATGCTGATCAAAGCCGTTCACCCTGTCCTCATGGCACAGGATGTCTCTTCTTCCCTGGCCTATTTCACGCGCCTCGGCTTCAAACCCCTGTTCGTGGATTCGCAGGATTCGCCCCGATACGCGGCCATCGTTCGGGAGGGCTGCGAGCTTCATCTTCAGTGGCAGGACAGCTCGCAATGGGAGGGCGACCGGGACCGGCCCACCTACCGGTTTCTGGTGACCGATGTGGATGCCCTGTTCCGCGAATTCCAGAATGCCGGGGTTCTTCCTGGCCCCACTGGGCCCTTGGCCTGCCCCGTAAATACCTCCTGGGGCACCCGGGAGTTTCATCTCAGGGACCCCTCGGACAATGGCTTGCAGTTCTATTCGCCTTGCTAGCGGCCGCATCCGGCGCGGCGGCGGGCTATGGCGCTTGGCTTCAATCACCACTTGTTTCAATCGATACGGAGGTGCCAATGAAATGGCGTCCATGGATGAAGGTCACCATCGCAGTGTTCGCCTCGATCCTGGTGCTGATACTCGCGAATGCCATCATGGAGTCGCACAAAGAGAGAATTCGTCAAGCCCAAGAGCGCGTGAATGGAGGTAGTAACAATACTTTCGGCCCTCGAGAGCTATTCATGGCGGCGGGTCCGTTCTCGGGCTTGATGGAGTCCATCAGGCCTGGTTTCGCTGTCCGGGGAAAAATGAAAACGGTGGGCCTGGACCTTGTGGAGGCGTCGGATAAAACGAGCACTTCGGCTCCGCCTCCAGGGATGGGCCCACTCAAGCTCATTCGAACTGGTCAAATGTCCATCGAGGTTCCTGAATTCGAAAGAGCAGCCAAGGACCTTGCCAAACTGGTGGAGGGCCTCGGCGGATACGTCGCGGATACACAGGTTCGCCGGAACCCTTCAGGATCCCGGTCAGGCTCGATTTCTCTGCGCGTCCCCGCAGCATCTTATGAATCCGCCGGCTCAGGGATTCGAACGCTCGGCAAGGTCATGTCCGAGAGCTCCAATGTTCAGGATGTCACCAAAGCCTATTCGGACCTTGAGACGCGCCTTCGGGTTAAGCGCGAGGCATTGAATCGCATTCGGGAACTTTTGCGGGCGAAGGCCGGCAACCTGAAGGAGGTATTGGAGGCCGAGAGGGAGCTCTCGAGGATCACTGAAGAGATTGAACAGGCTGAGGGCGAGCGCCGGTTCTTCGACCATCAGATTTCGCTTTCAACCATCCTGGTTGAGATCGCCGAACCCGAGCCCATTTCCCTGGCCCGTCCAAGCTCCTGGTGGGCTCTTTCTGAATCGCTCCGGGACTCGGCGGCCATGGTGGCCGGGTCCCTTGCGTTCATGCTTCGCCTTGTGTTTGTTTTGCTCCCCTGGGCGGTTGCAGGATGGTGCGTGATGGCCGGGATTCGTTGGGCCCGCAGAAAACGGGCCCGCCGCAATGAGTCCCAAGAATCGACGGTCCCGACCCCCGAATTGGCGCGCGGGCCGGAGCATGATGCGGATTTGGATCTAAAAAGATAAGGAACACCACCAAGACACCAAGAAAACCAAAGCCACTGTTTATGTGGGTTTTGGTGTTTTGGTGTTTTGGTGGTGAAGGTCCTTTTCCTATTGGATAGAACGCGACTTGGTACGGCTCTCTTCTGGCGTCGGCACTTGGGCCAAGCGATCGCTAGAGGAATTCCAAACGGGGATAGGCCGAGCCCAGCATCGTGTTGGTGGTGGTGGCGGCCTGGCCGAGCCAGCGCTCCAGCACGGTGGCGTAGAGGCTGCGGAAGTCGGTGGTGAACTTCATGTTTCCGTTGGTGTCCAGGTTGCTGAGATCGGGATAGCCCCCATAGAGGCCGCCCTTCACAGATTTGCCGATGCAGAAGGAGAGGCCCGCGGTGCCGTGATCAGTGCCACCATTGTTCTCCTGAACGCGGCGGCCGAATTCGCTGTAGCCCAGGATCATCACCCGGTCCTGGACTGTTCCAGAGCCGGAGGGGATGGCGGCGAGATCGTCCCAGAAGGCCTTGATGGAGCCCCCCAGGGTCCGCTGGAGGTTCGGATGGTCTTCGGCCTGGTTGCTGTGGGTGTCCCAGCCGCCGAGCCGTGAGAAGAAGATCTGGGTGGGCAGGCCCGCGGCGATCATCTGCGCAATGAGCTTGAACTGGTTGCTCAGGCTGCTCGTGAGGTTGGAGCCGTTGATCCGTTTGATGGGATAGGTGGCATCGCCCGGATAGGCCACGGTGGGGGTTCGGGCCAGGAGGGAGCCGCCGCTGCCGAAGGCGGCATGGTTCTGGGCATCGAAGAACATCTTTCCGGCCTGGGCGGCGGCCTGGTAGGCCAGGTCGGCGCTGGCGGCGTTCAGGGAGGTGGCCCACCCGGTCTCAAGCGTGGCCGCGTCGGCCACGGCATTGCCGCTCAGCAGGTACGAGGGGAAAACATAGCCGCCTGCGCTGGGGATGGAGATGAAACTCCGGTTGCCGCCCTTGAGCATGACCGGCAGGTCGGCGGTCACGGTGAGGCCGCGCAGCACATCCCCGCTGGGGCTGAAGGCCGTGTCGGCGAACCGGCCCAGCCAGCCCGTTCCCGCCGGCACGGCGGCACCCTGTCCCCAGAGATCGATGGAGGTGAAGTGGGACAGGTTGGGATTGGGCATGCCGATGCCCGTGATCCAGGCCACGCGCCCCTTGGCGTGCAGGTCATCCATGCCGGTCAGGTCCCTGTTGAGGGCTGCGCCGCTGCCCAGGTCTGTCAGCAGGGTGGGATCGGTGATGCCCAGGGTGGCCCGCTTGGCCTGGTAGGCGGCGAGGTTGGCGCCGGCGTTGGGCGGCATCACGTTCAACCAATCGTAACCGCCGTCGATGTTGACGATGACGAGGATGGGCGAGGCGGGCACCGGCGTGGGAGGAACCGGCGGGGGCGCGGGGACCGCCTGGGTGGAGCGGCTGCTGCCGCCGCAGGCGGTCAGGCCCGCCAGGGCCGCGCCGGTGGTGCCGAGCGTCTGGATGAATTCGCGTCGCGTGGCCATGTCGCCTCCGGTCAGTAGAGCTGGCCCGAGGGCGAGCAAAGAATGAGGAAGGCCAGCTCCCGGGCCTTGGCCTGCGAGGCGGTATCCCAGGTGAAAGACGATGGCCAGAGGGCCGTGAGCCAGGCGCTGGACACGGAGGAGGGAATGGGTGCGGGCTGGAGCAGAGCCACCAGCCGGTCGTAGACGGCCTGGGCGCTGGCGGGGGCCGCGGGGAACCAGTCCGTGGTGGGGAAGGTGGGGAACAGGGTGTAGGTGGTGGAATTGGAGGAGCGTGTTTCGTTCAGCGCCACGGCGGCGGCGGCCTTGGTGCGGTACCGCAGGGTGTTGCTGTTCAGCCAGACGGTGTGTTCTTTCCAGCCGTTGGGACCGTTGGGATCCAGCAGCCGCATGCCCATCTGATCGAAGGTGTTCGCATTGTTCGTGACCAGCCGCCAGGCGGGAAAGCCCTTCGGGGTTAGGGCGCTGGCGGCGGCGAGGCTGGGGCAGAGCATCTTCGCGGCGCGCACCAGCCAGGACACGGGGCCCTCCGCCAGCGCGAAGCGGTTGGCCGGGTCGAAGAAATACTGCGACTTCAGGAGGGTCTTCATGACCGCGCGCAGGTCGAAATTGGAAGCTTGGATCATGGCCGCCACGTCGTTCAGATCCTGGACGCTGAAGCCGGTGGTGACGAAGTGCGTGAGCAGGCGCTTGGCCAGGAACTGTGCGCAGTTGGAAGCGCGGAGCGTGAGGATGCTGCGCAGGGCGTTCTCGCCCTTCGCCCAGCCGTTGGCGGTGGTGGTGATGTCGAAACTCTGGCCGAAGAGGCTGATGGAGCCCGTGCCGTGCTGATTGGGGCTGTTGGTGCGGGCGCCCCCGTAGTAGGCGCGGGTGTCCGGAGCCAGGGCGCTGCCGTCATAGACCTTGAAATGGCCGTCGGCGGCGGTCTTCTGGCTCGGGCTGGCGGGGTTCGTGATGTAGTCGGCCTCGGCGATGGTGAAACTCCAGCCGCTGAGGGCCCGGGCCAGCTGCGTGATGTCCGCCTGGTTGTAGCCGTTGTCGGCCCCCAGGCTGTAGAGCTCCATCACCTCCCGGGCGTAGTTTTCGTTGGGAATGTTGTTGCCCGAGGCGTTGTTGAGCACGGAGTCCAGCCAGATGGCCATGGCGGGGTCCTTGCTGACGGCCACCAGCAGATCGTCGAACTTGGCCAGGCCCAGGCCGCGGAAGAGGTCGATCTGCTTGAGGGAGAGCGAAGCGTTGTTGACTTTGTGGTGTCCCGTGGCGAAGAGGTTGTGCCAGAAGAGGGCCAGCCTTTCCTGGAAGGCGTAGGGACTGTGCTGCATGCGCCAGGCCCAATACGCTTGGGCTGTGTTCAGGTTGTTGCGCCAGGCGTTGGCCCCTCCCACCAGGAAGGGGTGGGGGCCGGGCACCGCCGGCACGTCCACGCTTCCCGTGTCGCTGGTGCTGGCCGTGACCAGGGGCTCGGTCACCACGTCCGCCGTGGACAGGGCCGAATTGAAAGCTGTGAGGTCGTACCCGGGGCCGCTGCCGTCGATCCAGGCGTCGATGGCGGTTCCAGGGGCCTGCGCCTGCAGGGCGGCCGCGTCCGCAGGGTTGAGGCCGAAGCCGGCCCGGCGGGCGAAGTGCTGGACATCGGCGAGGGTCCAACTGGTGATGGCAGTCAGAGTGGCCATGGAGGGCTCCTAGTTGTTGGGGGCCCCGGCACTGATCCAAGCCGAGAGCGTGTCGATGGTGGGCTGGCAGAGATTGGGGGCAGCGTAAGGCATGCGCGCGCCATAGCCCAGGCCGCCGGGTTGATCCTTGGTGACTTTTTCGATGATCCAGGAATGGGCGGGGTCTCCCGGCTTGACCAGCACCCAGCCTGAAGGCGCGTTGGCCGGGGTGGCGTTCACGAGGGCGGCGTGGAGCTGGGCTGGCGTGCCCGAGTAGCTGACATGCCCGGTGGGGGAAGCCCCGCCGTGGCAGGTGGTCGTGGCGGACCCGCAACTGCTTTGGATGGCCGGGACCAGGTCGGTGGCGAAGGAGGGACTGGCCTTGGCCACCGTGATGGGACAGGTGGTCGCCGGAGGCGTGGGCTGGGACGACGCGGCGCCGCTTCCGCCGCCACTGCAGGAGACAGCCAGGGCGACGGCGCACAGGGCGGGGAACATGGGACGCATGGGACTCCGGTGGGTGGCATTTAGCATGGATGAATGAATCAATGGGTCAAGCTCAAGTCTGTTAGATCTTTAGATGTAGTCATGAGACACGAACAGGCGCCACGGGGTTTATCCCGGCTTGGGTTATTCTCAATCTGGAGGTTGCCGTGCCCCTGGATGCCCCGACCCCCCTCTACGTAGGGGAGCGCTTGCGAGACTTGGTCCTGTGCTATGCGGGCCCGTGGGCCTTCGTGCCCTACATGCGCAACCGCGAGGATTCGGAGATCCTCTGGCACGCGCGCCAGGGCGTGATCCTGGCCTTCGTGGAGTGCGTGATCACGCTGGCCATGGTGATCATCGGCCTCTTCCCCATCTTCGGCAGCATCTCCACGCGCTTTTTCCTGCCCCTTTGGCTGCTCTGGTGCTTGGGCATGTCGGTGACGAGCATCCTGCAGGCCACCAAGGGCAAGAAGCACCGCATTCCGGTGATCCACCAGTTCGTGGACTACCTCTAAATCCAGGTCGGTCCTCTGCGAAGCGGAGAGCCGCCAGCTCCGAATCGCGCCGGGGTGGGATCAACCGGGTGAGCTTCTGCATTCATCGGGCTCCAGAGGGATTCATCCGCCTGGAGCCGACCTCCGTCGGATGGCCTCTTGGCGGCCGCCGCGCCGCACCCCAGGCTGGTTCCAGGACCTGGGGAGGTGTATTCATGGCCAAGGTGCTGCGGATCGGATGGCTGGCCCTGCGGCTTCAGGTGGCCTGGACCCTGCTCCTCAGCCTCCTGGGTTTTTTGGTGGGCGATGGGGCGGGATTTTGTCTCGCCTTCACCCTGTTTCCCTTGGTGGGCCTGGGGGTGGCGCTTTGGGGCCTCCGGGCCACGGCGGGGTGGTACTGGCCTTCAGACGCATCCTCGCCTGAAGCCTGCCAGCGGGCGATCCTTTCCTGGGATGGGCCTGCTGTAGCCGCCCTTCCGGCCTTACGGGCCATGCTTGGAGGCGACTTCGGCGCCTCCGCCATCGAGGAGAGGGAGGAGGCGCTCCTGGCCCAGTTCGCGCCGCCGGCCTGGAGTGGGGCCTGGCGTCGTTTCGTGGAGACGGATGAGTTGCAGGCACGGCTCCGGAGCCTCTCGGATCCGTCCGGCGTTCCAGTCGGCAGCCAGCTGGAGGTGCAGGTGCAGCCTCAGAGCCGCCTGCTTTACGCCCTCTTCTGGTTTGACCGGGGCCGGAATTTCCGCCGCCTCCAGCGCCTGCAGGCTCTTTGGGCGGACCGTCAGGCCCAGGCCCGGCGCCGGCAGGAAGAGGCGTGGCGCCAGGACTCTCTGGAGGGCCGCCTGGCCCAAACTGAGCTGCTGCTCCTGCGAGCCCAGGTGGAACCCCACTTCCTCTTCAACACGCTGGCCCACCTGCAGGCGTTGCTGCGGGAGGGCCATGCGGCCCGGGGCGCGGACATGGTGGAACACCTCATTGCTTACAGCCGCTCGGTGTCCGAGCGTCTGCGCCAGCCCACCCACAGCCTGGCCCAGGAGGCCGAGGCCGCCCAGGGCTACCTGGCCCTCATCCAGCTGCGCTTCCGAGAGCGCTTCCAGGTGGTAATGGACCTCGCTCCTGAATCCCTCGCCTGCGCGGTGCCTGTGGGCAGCCTCCTCATTCCCGTGGAAAACGCCATCAAGCACGGGCTGGAGCCGCGGCCCGGCGAGGGCATGGTGGCCGTGCGCAGCCGGGTGGCGGACGGCGCCCTGCACCTGGAGGTGGAGGACGACGGCCTGGGCCTCCAGGGCGCTCCAGGCGGGGGCTGGGGCGGGGGCCGGGGCGGGCTATCCAACCTGCGTGAACGATTGAATCTCCTCCATGGCGAAACCGCCCAGCTGCGGGTGGAGAGCCGCGAACCCTCTGGAGTCCGAGTCAGCCTCCGGCTGCCGGCTGAACCCGCCTCCGTTTAACTTCTTCCAACCTCAAGCGCCCGCTGGCGCGACTGGAGCTCCCATGAGCCAAGACCTCGTCCTGTCCCTGCAATCCCAGAACCGCCTCCTCAAGCGGGGGCTGGGCTTCTCCGCCCTGGGCTTCGCCCTGCTTCTGCTGGTGGCCGCCAAGACTACGGGACGCACCCGTTTCACCGAACTCGACGTGGAACGCCTCAACATCGTCCAGGCTGACGGCAAGCTGGAGATGGTGCTCTCCAACCGCACGCGCCTTCCCAGGGCCATCGTCAACGGCAAGGCCGCGGACCAGGACCGCGAGAAACCAGGCCTCATCTTCTACAACGAAGCCGGCGACGAGTGCGGCGGCTTGATCTACAGCGGCCACGCGGACGAGAAGGGCAAGCCCTCCTCGGGCATGCACTTCTCCATGGACCGTTTCGGGGGCGATCAGCAACTGGCCCTGGGCCACTACGAACGGGGCGGCACCATGCGCACGGGCCTCAATGTGTTCGACCGCGGCTTGTCCAAGGACATCGATCCCCTGTACGAGGCTTGGCAGAAGGCGCCCGAAGGGCCCGGAAAAGAGGCGGCCAAGCGGAAGTGGAAGGAGGCCGGCGGCGCCCAGACCACGCGCCTCTTCGTGGGCAAGACCTTGGACAAGGCCTCCGCGGTGCTCCTGGCCGATGCCCAGGGCCGTCCCCGCATCCTCATGCTGGTGACGCCCGAAGGCGTCCCCAGCCTTGAATTCCTCGATGAGAAAGGAGAGGTGATCCAGCGGCTGCCCCAGGCGGCCAAGCCCTGATCCCGGGGGCCCGCTGCGATACCCTGCGAGCATGGCCGCCTCGCATGACCTTCCCTCCTGGACCGCCCTGGTGGTGGAGGATGAGCCGCGGCTGCGGGAGGCCCTGGCCACCCAGCTGCGCGCTTCCTCCATCCCCTGGAAGGCCGTCCTGGAGGCGGAGGACGGTCCAGGAGCCCTGGCCGCCCTGGCCACCGCGCCGCCAGACGTCGCGTTCCTGGACATCCGGCTGCCGGGAATGTCGGGGTTGGAACTGGCGCGCCACCTGCCCCCCACCACCCGGCTGGTGTTCGTCACTGCCTTTGACGCCCACGCCGTCGAAGCTTTCGAGGCGGGTGCCGTGGATTACTTGCTGAAGCCTGTGCAGCCTGCGCGCCTGGCCCTCACCTTGGATCGCCTGCGGGCCCGGGGGCCGGCGCCTGTGGATGTGGCCGCCTTGATGGAAGTCCTAGGCATGGCGCCTGCGGCCTTGTCCAAGGGCTCCGAGCCGCTGCAGTGGATCACCGCCTCTTCCGGCAAACGCCTGCACTGGATCGCCGTGGAGGACGTGCTGTACTTCCAGGCGGACCAGAAGCTCACCCGCGTGGTGTGCCGGGATGGCGCGTATCTCATCGAGCCCGCGCTGAAAGAGCTGGCGCAGCGGCTGGACCCAGCCCGCTTCCAGCAGGTGCACCGCAGCGTGCTGGTGAACCTGCGCGCCGTGGCCTGGGTGGAGAAGCGGGATGGAGGCGGCGGTCTGTTGCACCTGAAGGGCCATGAGGCCCAGCTGCCGGTCAGCGCGCCGTTCCTGAAAGCGTTGCGAGGCCTCGGTTAATCCAAACGGCGGGCGTTGAGGATCAACATGGCGTCGCCATAGCTGAAGAAGCGGTACTGCTCCCGGATGGCCTCGGCGTAGACGGCCTGCGCCCGCTCCGGGCCCAGCAAGGAGGAGACCAGCACGAAGAGCGTGCTTTCCGGCAGGTGGAAGTTGGTGAGCAGATGGTCCGCGGTGCGCAGTCGGTAGCCTGGCGTGATGAAGAGGCGGGTGGCCCCCTCCCGCGTCAGGCGCTCGCCGTTCCAAGCGCCTTCGAGGGTGCGCAGGGCGGTGGTGCCGACGCAAAGCACGGGGCGGGAGCGCCCCCGAAAGATGGCTTCGAGATGCGTGGCGGTGTCCTCCGGAATCTCGAAGCGCTCCTCGTGCATGGCGTGGTCTTCGAGGCGCTCGGCGGTCATGGGCCGGAAGGTGCCCAGGCCTACGTGGAGGCGCACGGGATGCCAGCCGCAGCCCCGGGCCTGCAGCGCGGCGATGAGGCCGGGCGTGAAGTGCAGGCCCGCCGTGGGGGCCGCCACTGCCTCGCCTTCATCGGCCGCGAACACGGTCTGGTAGCGTGTTTCGTCCTCTTCGGCAGCCAGGTGGCCGATGTAGGGGGGCAGGGGCAGGCGGCCGATGCGGTCGATCTCGTCCCAATCCAGATCGTGATCCCCGCCTTCATGGCCGCGGACCCGGACGGCGCGGAGGCCTTCGGGCAGGGTGTCGAGGATGTCGATGCGGGCCAGCGCCTGGCCCGAGGTTGGATCGATCACGGTGGCGCCAGCGCCAGGCTTCAGGCGGGCGCCGGGTTTCACCATGGCCTCGAAGCGGCCTTCTCCCAGGCTGCGGAGCAGCAGGGCCTCGCCGGCGCCCCCGCCGGCACGCCGCAGGAAGAGGCGGGCATGGCGCACCCGCACATCGTTGGGCACGCAGAGGCTGCCCGCGGGCACCAGCCCGGGCAGGTCGCGGATGGTGCGGTGGGACCAGGCGCCCGTGCAAGCATCCACCACCAGCAGGCGCGCGCCGTCGCGATCGGCCGCGGGGTGTTGCGCGATGAGCTCGGGGGGCAGGTCGAAATGGAAGTCGGCGCGCTGCATGGCCGGTTCAGGCTCCGGCGAACTGCAGCTTGTGCAGACGGGCGTATTCGCCGTCCAGGGCCAGCAGCTCCTCGTGCCGGCCCTGTTCGACGATGCGGCCCTGCTTCAAGGCGCAGATGCGCGTGGCCCGCTGGATGGTGCTGAGGCGATGCGCGATCACCAGGGTGGTGCGGTCCTGGATGAGGGTTTCCAGCGCCGCCTGCACGGCCCTTTCGCTTTCGGTGTCCAGGGCGCTGGTGGCTTCATCTAGGATGAGGATGGGGGGATCCTGCAGCAGGGCCCGGGCGATGGCCAGGCGTTGCCGCTGTCCGCCGCTGACGCTGGAGCCGGTCTCGGCCAGGGGGGTGTCGTAGCCCTTGGGCAGGGCCATGATGAAATCGTGGGCGTGGGCCTTCTTGGCAGCGGCCACCACGGCCTCACGGCTGGCCTCCATGCCGTAGGCGATGTTGTCGTGCACCGTGTCCATGAAGAGCAGGGTTTCCTGGGTGACGATGCCGATGGCCTTGCGCAGCTCGCGGGGATCGAAGTCCCGCAGGTCGGTGCCATCGAGGGTGATGCGGCCCTCGGTGGGGTCGAAGAAACGGGGTACCAGGTTCACCAGGGTGGTCTTGCCACCGCCGCTGCCGCCCACCAGGGCGACGGTTTCGCCGGAGTGGATCTCGAGGTTGATGCCCCGCAGCACGGGATGCTTGGCGTCATAGGTGAAGGCTACCTCCTCGAACCTCAGCTGCTGGGGCCGGGCGGGCACGGCGACGGGAGCCGCGGGAACGGCCAGTTCGCTGCGGCGCTCCAGCATGCTGTAGACGCGGTCCAGGCTCGCCGTGGCCACCTGCACCTCGTTGTTGAGCTTGGTGAGGCGCCTCAGCGGATCGTAAAGCTGGTAGACCGCCAGGAGGTAGGTGAAGAAATCCGCGCCGGACATGTGGCCCGAGCGGATCTCGGAGGAGGCGTAGGCCACCAGGGCCGCCAGGAGGCAGCCGCCCACCAGTTCCATGATGGGCGTGGACAGGGCCGAGGCGCGGGCGCTCTTCATGCCCAGGCGGTAGAGCTCGTGGTTCTGCTTCCGGAACCGCTGGACCTCGAAGCTCTCCCGGGCGAAGCCGAAGACCACCCGGATGTTGCTGAAGACCTCCTTCAGCCGCTGGAGGAGGAGGCTGGAGGCCTCCTGGTTGCGGTGGTTCACGGCGCGGATGCGGCGGCTCAGCTTGCGCACGGGAATGACGACCAAGGGCCCGGCGATGAAGAGGGTGAGCGACAGCTTCCAGTTCATCCACATGAGCCAGCCCACCATGGAGGTGGCCACGCAGATCTCGCGCACGGCCTCCGCCAGCTGGTTGCTGGCGATGCCCTGCACGGCGGCCACGTCGGAAATGCAGCGGGTGATGAGTTCGCCGACGGGATGTTTCTGGAAGAAGGCGGGCTCCTGAGTGAGCAGGTGGGCGAAGAGCCGCTCCCGCAGGGCCTGGGTGGCGCGGATGCCGGAGCGGACCATGAGCAGGGTGCCGCTGTAGGTGAGGAGGCCTTTGAACAGAAAGAGGCTCACCATCAGCAGCGGGACGAAGCGGCTGCTTTGCTGGAGGGCTTCGCGCTGAGGCAGGTGCGCCATGAGCCAGAGCTTCATGTGCTCGAGCGCGGCGAAGGCGCCGGTGGCCTTGGCGCCCGGAGGCGCCATCTGGAGGTTATCCTTGAAGACGAAATTGAGGCTGCCGATGAGCAGGCCCTGGCAGAGCCCGGCGGCCAGAAGGAGCAGGGTTCCGCCCAGGATGGCGGGAATGAACCGGAGCAGATGCTCGCGGTAGAAACGGCGGATGCTGGACATGGACCCTCGGCCTTCCAGCTTAGCGGACATGAACGAGGGGGGACCGCCCGGACGCTTCGCGCCTCTGCGTCCCCCCTCGTGCACCCCCACATGGTGTCCGGGCCAAGCCAGGCCACCACGTCTGATCAGCCTCACTCCACCGTCACCGTGACCGTGCTCTTGCCGTCGTCCAGGCTGAAGAGTTCGGTGCCCTTGGGGACGTTGAGGGCCTGGTCCATGAGCCTTTCCAGGTCGATGCCCTTCTTCTTGGCCTGATGCAGCTGTTCATCCGACAGATAGCCGCCCACGGCCCGGGCCAGGCCCAGGGCCAGCCGGATGGTGAGGGTATCGGATTTGCCCCGCTCCTTCACCCGCACCGCGAGAAAGCGCCCCTGGGCAGGTCCGGCGGCCTTGGGCTCGACGCCCATGCTCTGGAGGGCCAGGCGGCAGGCCTCGGAGGAATTGTCCAGGCGCAGGCCAGCCTGGAGCACGGGCACCGCCCGTTTGTCCTTGCGCTTGGCCAACTGCAGGGCTGCGGCCACCCGGACCTCTTCCCGGTCATCGGACAGGGCTCCGGCCAGGCCGGCGATGGCGCTGGGGCTGTCCCACTGCCGGATGCCCCAGCAGCGCACACGGTTGAGGCGCGCTTCCTTGCCCAGCAGGCGCTGGTCAGGGTGCTTCGTGAGGAAGTCGGTGTAGGCCTCGATGGCGTCGTCCCAGCGCTGATCCTGCTCCAGGCTGGAGGCCAGCCAGTAGCGGGCGTCGGCGGCGCGGGGCGAGGACGGGAAGTCCCGCAGGAGGGTCCGGTAGGCCTGGGCCGCGTCGAACCAGCGCTGGGCGTAGCGGAAATCCCGGCCCTGCCGGAACAGGGTTTCGGAGGGGGATTCGAGGACGGCCAGGGGGGCGGGTTCCAGAACCCCCGGCAGGGCAGGGGTGAAGATCGCCATCAGGAGGGGCAGTATCATGCGCCCTCTCCGCGCAGGCGGCGTTCCATGCGCTCGGACTGGGTTTCCAGGTTGTGGGCGGCGGCCATCTGCCGGAGCTCCTGGGCCCGCTCCACGGACAGGCAGCTGTCTTCGGAGGCGACTTCGAAGAGCCAGGCATGGAGGTTGGCGCGGATGATCTCGGCCTCCTTCAGCGGGGCGCCCTGGGCCGCCAGCTGATGGCTGGACTCAAGCAGGGCCATGGCCATGTCCCGTTCCTGCCGGCGGTCTTCCTCGCCCTTCTTGCACAGGGCGGGGTTCTGCTCGAAATCCTGGAGCAGGGTGGCGCTTTGCTGGAAGAAGGCGATCCAGGCGCGGTCCTGGGTCCGTTTCTGGGCCAGCATCTCCAGGCGGGCCGTGTCCCGGGCCTGGGCCTGGAGGCTCCGGGTGCGCTGCAGGGTGGTGAAGGCCGGCACCAGGGCCATCAGGAAGACGGCGGCGGCGGCGAGGGCCCAGGAAGCCTTCCAGCGGGGCCTGGGCGCGGGCGCCAGGTGATCGGCCAGATCGCTGGCATGGCAACCAAGGGCCAGGTGCAGTTCAAGCAGATCCGCCAGCTCGGCCTGGACGGCAGGATCCTCAGGCCAGGCTTCGGGCTGTTCGAGCAGCTCGAAGAAGCGGGCTTCGTCCAGGGGGCTGGAATCGAGGCGCTGGGGGTCTTGGGAGGCGGTCATGGCTGGGGTCCGAGGGTTTTGCGAAGTTTCTGGAGGCTTTGAAAAAGGGTGGCTTTGACGGTGCCCTCGGCACAGTTGAGATCCTGGGCGATGCGTTTCACGGGATGCTCGTGGACGTAATAGGCCAGGACCATGGCCCGTTGCCGGGGGGTCAGGCCTTCCAGAGCTCCTCGCAGAGCCTGGATCCGCCTGCCTTGGTCGACAGACTCCCAGGGTGAAGATTGGTGGGGGTCTGGTGCGTCAAAGGTCTCGGGAGGGGGTACCTCTCGTCCTCTTCTACGCAGGTGGTCGGTCGCCGCATTAGCCGCCAGCGTAAAAAGCCAGGCGGCCACGGGGCGGCCCTCCTCAAACCGCTGACAATGCTGGAGGCACTTGAGAAAAACCTCCTGGGCCAGTTCCTGGACCACCCCCGCCTCGCCCTGGAGGCGGCGATGGAGGAAGGCGAAGAGAGGCCGTTCGAAGCGGGCCATGAGGTGGGCCAGGGCCTCCTCTTTGCCGGCCTTGAGCTGGGCCATCCAGTATTCGGGGGACGGCTCCTCGGGCGCCAGGAAGGCGCCGTTGGCCGTCATGGGAAGGGCAGGGCTCATGCCTTGCGGCCTCCGAGGGCTCGGTTGAAGGAGACGCCGGGCTGTCCGAGTTTCTCCATCACCAGTTTGAGCTGCTCTGCCGTGAGGGTGCAACGCAGGCCCACGCGCCGTTTCTCTTGCATCAACTCGGGAGTGGCCCCCTGGGTGGACTGGATGGCGTTGGCGGCGGCCACCAGACGCTGGAGCCAAGGGGTGACCTGGTTGATGCCCTCGGGGCTGCCGGCCAGGGCCAGCTCGAAGTGGACGGGTTGGTCTTTGTCGGCGCCGGGGGTGATGCTCCAGAACAGGGCCGTGACTCCCTTGGGGAGGTCCTTGACGAAGTCGTTCTCGAAGCCGCGCTTCAGCCCGCCCAGAAGGGCCTCGGGCTGGAGGAAGCCCTGGAAGGGGGCCCGGGGGCTGATCCACTCGGCCGCCAGGGCCGCATCGGGCTGGGTGCTGAGGTTGTCCTTGGCGGCCATGCGGTTGAGGGCCTCCAGCGAGCCGATCCAGACCTGGCCCTTTTCGTCGCTGGCGGCGCGGATGTGGGCCTTGGTGCCCTTGGCTTCCACATCGAGGATTACGTAGAGCGGCCAGTCGCGGCCCTGGAGATGGAGGCTCCCCTCCTGGGGGAAGGATTCGGACAGGGCCCCCACCAGGGCGGCGGGGTCCTTGAACTGGTTGAGCTGGATGAGGGCATGCTCGATGCCCTGCTGAAGGCTTTCTTCGCCCTTCTGGGGCAGTCCCACGAGGTGGAAGGTGACCCGGCCCGTTTCAGAGCGGGGGTTGATGTGCGCCTTCTGCAGGAAGAGGTCGAGGGCCCGTTCCACCATGGGATCCCGCGAGATGAGAGATTGGACGTCCTTGTGGGTGAGCATCCATCCGGCTTCGCCCGAAAACGCCGCCAGGCTGTCCCCGGGGGCGGCCTGCACCCAGGTGGACACGCGGGCCTTGGGCCGGCAGGAGGGGGCCGTGCCCAGGCAGATCAAGGCCACCGCGGCGGGAATCAGGATGGCTGCGGGGCGTCGCATGGGGTCTCCTGAAAGGGCTACGCGGTCCGGCCCTCCGCGTTTACCGGAGGGCCAAGGTGGCCTCAACCCAGGGCCCGGAGGGCGGCGGGAAGGTGGGGGCTGCGGAGCAGCTGCTGCTGCTCCGCTTCGGAAAGCAGGCCCCAGATGCGCATGGAGGCTTCCCGGGGGGTTTTGGGGTTGAGCAGCAGCTCCGACATGATGGCCGCATGGGCCATAAGCACGGGATGGCCCGCGATCTGCTCCAGCACGGCCCGGGGAGTGAGCTTGTTCCGGGCCAGGCGGAGCAGGATGCCCGGATCCAGCTGCCGGTCTGCCACGAGGCTGTGCAGGGTCTCCTCGTCCTGCAGGACCTCCTGGGGCAGGTGGCGCAATAATTCACCGCCGGAGGAGCGGATGGCCGCGATGCGTCCGGGCACGCTCATGGCCTGATAGAGGTCGCGGAGGGTGACGAGGGCCTGCCGCTTGACCTCCAGATGGAAGATCCGGGGATCCCGCAGCACCTCGATGGCGGGTTTGACGCCCCTCAGGCGCCCCATGAGGCGGAGGGCCGAGGCTTCAGAAATGAGGGGATGGTGCACCAGGGCTTCGGCCACCAGCGGATCCTCGGACCAGCCCATGTGGGCGGCGATGGTTTCCACCCGGTCCCGGTCGAGCCCCGGAGCCGTGGCCGCCAGGAGGCGGGGGCTCAGGGCCGGGTTCTCCAGGGCGAGCTGGAAAACCTGGGGATTGGGATCCTTGAGGACGAGGCTGATCTGCTCCTCCTGGGTGGCCTGGGTGGCGAGGAAGACCCGCTCCTCCATGCTGGCCCAGCGGCCCTCTTCGCCCCGCTCGGGCAAGGTGGCGGCCATGCCCGACCGTTCCCGCTGAAGGCGATCGTAGAAGTACTTCACCACGCGGAGCAGGTGCGGCGACTGCCGTTTGGCCCAGTAGGTGATGAACTGGTACTCGCTCTCATCCAGCTGGGTGAAGAAGCTCACGATCCGGCGCAGGGAGGCGCGGTCCGAGGCGCCCTGCTCCAGGGCGGCCACCAGATGGTTCGAAAGCGCCACCCGCCGCGACAGATCCGCCGGAGAACCGGGCGCTTCCTGGAGGCCTGTCCGGACGGGTTCGCGGAAGTACCAGCGGGCCTCGGCGTAGACCTCCTCGAAGAAGGCCGGTTCTGCGCTTTCGGCCAGGGCCCGGCAGATCAAGTCTTCGGAGACCAAGGGGTTCAGCAGGGCGGTCTGGCGCAATTCGGCGTCCGAATCCACGAGGAAGGCAAGGAGCTCTTCCGGTTGGGCCGTCTGCCGGGCCCGGTCCAGGCTCCTCGCCCGGTCGAGGCCCTCGGCGGGCGGCTGCTGGGGCAGGGCGGCGGGCAGGCTGGTGAGGGCTTCCCAGTCAGGGTGCTCCCCGGGAAGGGGGGGCATCTCCAGGGTATTCCCGGTGGCGGACACCGTCTTCGCCAACTGCTTGGCCAGCAGCTTGGCGACGGGTTTCAGCCCCGCGTTCAGCTGCGAGTAGAGGGCCTTCACGGATTCGGAGCGGTCCGCCTTCTCGGCGGTCGGGGCCTGGTCCATTTCCCGCATCTGGTCGAACAGCGACACCACCATTTCGAGGTCACGGCGGATGGCTTCGGGCGTGGCTTCGTTCTCCGTCAGGCCCAGCAGGATGGGCCAGTGGGCCAGCCAATGCGGGGTGCGGGCCATGAGGGTGAGCAGCCGCGGCGAGGCCAGGGACCGGGCCAGGCCCTCGAGCATGTGCACCTGGCCCTCTGAAGGCAGCTGGGGGCGCACCAGGGCCAGGTGATGGAAATGAACCTGCTCGGATTCCGCGAGGGTCTCCAGGAACGCGGACTCCCCTTCCCTCACGGCTCCTCCCGGGATCAGGCGCAGGCGCCCTGAAGGAAGGCGAGAAGCCTGGGATCCTGCTGGAACAGGAGGGCGTCCACCAGGGCGCCCTTGAGGGCGGGGAGGTTCTGGACCATTTCCAGGTGGTCGGGCGTGGTGATGCTGCCGCCCATGACCATGGGCAGGCCCGTGGCGGCCCCCAGTTCCCGGGCGGTCTGGAAATCGGGTTCGGCGGAGCCCGGAATGTCGATGAAGAGAAGGCGCTTGAAGCCGTAGGCCTTGGCCCGCAGGGCGAGATCCAGGGCCGTCAGGTCATCGGGATCCACCCAGCCGGAGCGGTGCACCTTTCCCGCGCGGGCATCAATGGCCGCCGTGAGGAAGGGCTGGAACCGGGCCATGAGCTGCTCGGCCACCATGGGGGACTTGTGGAGGATGGTGCCGGCCACCAGCCAGGTGGCGCCGAGGTCGATGAAAAACTGGGCCTGGTCCGAGCTGCGGATGCCCCCGGCGATCTGGACGCAGACCTTGCGCTCGCGGGCGTGGCAACGGTGGAGGATCTGGCCGATCAAGTCGCGGTTGTTGCCGCGGCCCATGGCCGCATCCACGTCCACCAGGGCCAACCGGGTGGCCCCTTCTTCGATCAGGTAATCCGCCAGCTCCCAGGGGGTCAGCAGGCAGGATTCCCCCATGCCGGCGGTTGAGACCACGCGGCCATTCTGGAGGTTCAAGGTCGGGTAGATCTTCAAGCGCACATCCCCGCTAAGAGGCAAAGGGGAGTGTAACGCAAGGGTCACCGATCTGTGCGGGTTCCGAGCTGATCCAGCAGCAGGCGGGCCGCCTCCCCCTCGGCCCGCTTGCGCGTGGGCCCTTCGGCCTGAGCCGTGTGGGCGGCCACGGAGACCTGGACTTTGAACCGGGGCGCATGGCCCGGTCCGGTCTGATCCACCAGCGCGTAGCCGGGCGCAGGCAGGCCCAGCCGGGCGGCGGTTTCCTGGAGGTGGGTCTTGGGGTCGGTGTGGATCCAGCTTTCCGGCTGGGCCTGGCGGATGGCCTGAAGGAAACGGACCTCCACCAGGGCCTGCACCGTTTCGGCGCCGTTCCCCGCGCTGGCCTGGGCGTCCAGATAGATGGCGGCCAGGACCGCTTCGAGGGCGTCGGCCAGGGGCTTGGATCCCATGGGCGGGGCTTTGCGGGGGTGGATGGCTTGGAGAGCCTGGTCGAGGCCCAGGGCCAAGGCCCAGTCGCGCAGGGCCTCCGTGCGCACGAGGACGCCGCGGAACTTGCTCATGGCCCCCTCCTGCCAGTCGCCGCGCTCCCGGTGGAGCAGCAGGGCCACGGTGAAGTTCAGCAGGGCGTCGCCCAGGAACTCCAGGCGCTGGTTGTCCCGGCCGGTGCCGGCGGACGTGTGCGTGAGAGCCTCCCGGAGGAGGGCCTGGTCCTTGAACGGGTGTCCCAACCGGGCTTCCAGATCGCCCAGGTCATCCTTGCGCCGGGTCATCATCAATCCGCGAGATCGGTGGGCAGCTTCCGGTTGAACCGGGCCTGGTTGAGCACCGACCGGAAGCGCACGTTGCGGCCCGCCATCTGGCCGAGGATGCCCTGGCGGCGGGCCTCCCGCAGCTCCTGGACGAACTCCTCGTGGCGGCCCCGGTCGTAGAGCACCACCGCCAGCCAAGCGTGGGCGTTGACGTTGTACGGATCGGCCTTGAGGGCCTGCCTGAAGCCCTGGATCGCCTTCTCGGGCTGGCTGTCCACCATCTGGATGGATTCGCTCAGCGAGACATTGCCGAGGTTCCTGCGCTCATGGACCTCCAGCTTGTCGAGCTTGTCGGACTGGTAGAGCTCCGGCTGATCGATGGCCTTGGCGTCCACGGGCCTGGGCGGCAGGGGCCGGGCTGGCTCGGATCTGGACTCGCCCCTGGGCGGCACGGGTTTGGAGGGCAGGTCCACCGCGGGCTGCAGCGGGCTTTCAGGTTTCTGGGGCGCGGACACCCCCCTGGATCCGGCCGGGGCCGGCAGGGCCTGGGCTCCCTGGCCGCCCTTGGCGGCATCGTTGGTGGCGGGATCCTGGCCGGGGGTGCCGGAGCTGGGATTCGTGGTCTTGGCTTCGGCCTGGAGGGGGGTGGTTCCGTGGTCCCTCAGCATCCACCAGGCCGTGCCTCCGACGCCGGCCAGCAGCAGGGCCGCCACGCCGATCCACAACCCCTTTCCGCCGCTGGAGGGGGCCGCGGGACGGATGGCGGGGGCCGCCTGCGCAGGCAGGGGCTGGAGGGCGGAGGGTCCGGGTGCCGTGACCTCGGGCACGAGGGGGCGCAACTGGGCGGTGGGCGCGGCGTGCAGCTGGGTGGTGGCCTCTTCCACCTGGCCCATCCAGGAGGGATCCTTGGCGGCGCGCAGCGCCCGGGCCAGATCCTCGGCGGTCTGGTAGCGTTCGTCGGGGTTCTTGCACAGGGCGCGGTCCAGGACGGAGCGGATGGCGGGGCTGATGCCGCGCAGTTTTTCGGTTTCGATGGGCTCCGGCGCCTCGTTGACGATCTTGTAGAGCACGGTGGGTGTGGTGTCCCCGGCGAAGGGCTTCCGGCCGCTCAGACACTCGTAGAGCATCACGCCCACGGCGAAGAGGTCGCTGCGGGGATCCGGCTTGCCGGTGCGGATGTACTCCGGGGCCATGTAGCTCACGGTGCCCATGACCATGCCCGTGGCGGTCATGTCCGAATTGCTGATCTTGGCCACGCCGAAATCCATGACCTTGGCGTGGAGGCGCTTGCCGTCGCGCTGGACGCGCACGTTGGTGGGCTTGATGTCCCGGTGCACGATGGCCTGGCGGTGGGCGAAGCCCAGCCCGTCGCAGACCTGGGCGAGGACTTCCAGGGCCTCAGAGCGGGTCAGGGACTGCTCCTGGAGCAGTTCGTCCAGATCGTTCCCGCGGACAAATTCCATGGCGATGTAGAGCACGTCCTGGTCTTCGCCGAATTCGTAGATGGTCACGAGATTCGGATGGTTCAGCACGCCGGCGGCCCGGGCCTCCCGGGCGAAGCGCTCCTTCGCCTCGCCGCCCTGGGCGGCGGAGGGGAGGATGGTCTTGATGGCCACCTCGCGGCCGATGGAGGGATCCACCCCCAGGTAGACCTCGCCCATGGCGCCGTTGCCAAGGACGCGCTTGATTTCGAATTTCCCGAGTTTTTCGAACATGGGCGGACCCTTCCGGGTGCAGGTGATGGACAGTAGGACAGGATAGGTCCAGATGGCCCCCCCGGCCAAGGACTCGGCCCAGGACTTGGTATATTTCGGCATCACTCGCGCTTTCGGGGCTGGCGGACCGGCCCGGAACATGCAAACTAGAAGCCACCAGCTGGAGTGTCAGTGCCCGAAGTGCGGATACACCATTTTCTTCCAGCCCTCATGGGCTCCCTCCATCAGCAGCGGGCGGAGGGCGAGCTGGTGCTTGAGCAGAACGACGGCACCCGCCGCATGTACTGGGTGGAGGGTTCGCTGAAGTACCTGCGCAGCGATGCGGTGGGCGAGCAGTTCGGCAGTTTCCTCGTGCGCCGGGGCGTGCTGGACCTGGCGGCCCTGAAGGAACTGCTCGTGGATGGAGAAGGCGCCCGGGTGGGCGACCGCGTGGTGCAATGGGGCCTGATGTCCCTGCGCGAGCGGGACGAGCGTCTCCATGAGCTGTTCGGGTCGCTGCTGCTGCATGCCATGGAGCATCCCATCCTGAAGCTGACCTGGATTCCTGGCCCCCTGAAGGAGAACCTGGCCGGGGACATGCTGTTCCAACTGGACCACCGCCGGGTGGTCTGGGAGATCTTCCAGAGCGCCCAGGTGGATCAGGAGCTGGTCCAGATGTTTCTGAGCGAGCCGAACTGGCGCTGGGAGGCGGTGCCGAACCTCCTGGACGCGCTCAGCGACCTGCCCCTCACGCCGACCCTGGCCTATGCCTTGTCCCTGCTGGGAACGGAACCCCTCGGCTGCGACACCATTTCTTCCCTGACGGGCCTTCCCCAGGAAAAGGCCGCGCGGCTGGTGGCGACGCTCTGGGCCCTGGGCGGCATGAACCTGGTCCAGGGCGACCTTCCCCTGGTGGAAAAGGCCGCCGTGCTGGAAACCCCGGAGCCTTTCGCCGCCCCCGACATTGAAATCGAACTGGAACCGGGGCTGGAGCAGGACCTCCAGCTGGATTTGAGCGGGGACGACCCCATCTCCTCCGAGGGGTTCGGTTCCCAGGAAATGGAAATCAGCCAGCCCATGCTCATGCCGGGCCCGGGCCCGACACCGGGTTCCGTGCCGGCGATGTCTTCTTCCGGCCCCCACGAGGAGGAAGAGCCTCCGGTCGAGGAGCGGGCCCGCCGCCTGCTCATCAAGGCCAAGTCCTACATCATGCAGGACCGCACCAGCGAGGCCATCCGGGCCCTCGAGCAGGCCATCAAGCTGGATGGGGACACGCCCGGAGCCTTCGAGACATGGATGCTCCTGGGCCGGCTGAGGCTCAGCAACCCCGCCTGGTCCACCCGCGCCATCGAGGCCCTTCAAGTGGCCTCCCGCTTGAATCCCAGGGCCGCAGAACCCTGGGCCCTGATGGGGGAGCTGTACCACCGGAAGGGCTTCCACGCCAACGCCCAGGGCTGCTTCCGTCGGGCGCTGGAACTGGATCCTTCCGTGGCCGTTCCCGTGGGATGGTCCAGGGAGGAGGCCGCCCAGCCCCAGGGGGCCAAGGATCAGGCCGGGCTCATGGGCCGGCTGAAGGGCATGTTCGGGCGGGAGCGGGGCTGAGCCCTCGTCCCGTCAGCGCCAGCTGTCCGCGGGCGTCAGCACGGGGCGGAGCCCCTCGATGGGCCGCATGTCGCGGTGGATGGCCAGCATGTTGATCGAGACGATGCCGGGGAAGACATTCTCGGCGTTCCCCTTGAAATTGCCGGGGCTGAAAAGCGGCGGTGTGTGCCACCAGAGCCGGTAGCCCATGTCGAAGAGGTTCTGGATCAGCTCCGCGGATTTGTCGGCCCGGTCGTTCTCGATGTACATGATCGGGCGGCAGCGCTCGATGGTTTCCCTGGCCCCTTTCAGCACCTCGGATTCGTGCCCTTCCACATCCAACTTGAGGAAATCGACGCGGTCCAGCTGGAAGCCATCCAACTGGCCCAGGGGGACGGTTTCGCCCTCTTCCACCATGTCCATGCTGACGCCGCCGAAGTTGTAGGGCTGGGAGTAGTCGAGGGCGGGGAAGATGCAAGTGCCATCCGAATCTCCCAAGGCGATGGCGTAGGTGAGGACGTTGGGCACGCTGTTGAGCACCAGGTTCGCGCAAAGGATCTTGTGGAGGACCGGCTGGGGCTCGAAGGCCACCACCACGCCGCTGGGCCCCACGAGCTGCGCCAGGGGCACCGTGTGGGCGCCGATGTTGGCTCCCACGTCCAGGACGATGGCCCCTTCGCCCACGAACTGGGTGAAGAGGTCGAACTCGCCCTGGCTGAACTGCCCGTATTCCTTGAAGGAGCGCCCCACGTACTGATCCTTGGGCGGGTAAAGCATGGGGCCGTACCGGCCTTCGGTCAGTTCGACGAAGGGTGGAAAGGGCTGGCAGGGGTTGGTTCGCATATCAGCCTCACACGTTCATGGAGCCGTTCACCAGACCTGGTAAGGCTGTAGGAGGGGCTTGGGGTTGGCATGGCGCAGCCGGCTCAGGTCCGCCACAGTGCACAGCCGGTCCACGAAATCTCCGGGACGGTAGCGGGAGCGGAAGGCCCTCCCGAACTGGCGCCCCCATTCGACGCAGCGCTCCGGATCCTTCAGCGCCGCATGGACGGCCTCCTGGATGGCTTCGGGATGGAAGGTGAAGGCGGCCTGGTTCAATTCGGGGTGGAGGCCCTCCAGCCAGCCGCTCTTGTTGGTCAGGGCGAAGGCATAGGTGCCCGCGGCCCGGAACAGGCGGTCGTGGCATACGGTATCCACGTTGGGCGACAGGTCGATGACGCCGAGCTGGTGTTGGAAAATGGCCATGGTTTCAGCGAAATCCTGGGCAGGGCGGACCGTGGCGACGGCGCGGCTGAGATCGAGGTGCTCCCAGCGGTTGCCCTGGATCACCACCGGGCACTGGACGAGGGCCTGGCCCACGAGGGTGGCTTTCAGCTTCCGGAGGTAGTCGTCCACCTGGGCGACGAAAAACGCGATCAGCGGGGCGTCCAGGCGGAGGTCGATGCGCTGGCCGGCGAAATAATCCTCCACCAGGCCATGCAGGGGCGGAAGCCTGAGGCCGAGGCCCAGCTCCGCCGCCACTTCGCTCAGATTCAAGAGGTGCCGGCACAGGTGCCCGGGCAATTGATTCCGCCACAACTGGCGGACCTCTTCGGGATCGCCGCCGCTCTTGATGAAAAAGAGCTGGCCCTTGGCCCGGAGCGGGAAATCCAGGGACGCCTCCGGATGCGGATCGATGATCCAGGGATCGAAGATCGCGGAAAGGCCTTCCTGGTGGGGGAAGACCCTCCGGTGGAAGGCCAGGAATTCCTCCGCGCCGTAGAGGTTGACGCCGTTCCTGGGGACATTCTCGTGGCGCGCGAGGAAATAGGCGGGCGTGTCGCCGTGCAGCTTCAGCAGGGGAACGTTGTAGAACTCCCAGATGTTGCGCGTGCCGCCGGTTTTCAGCTGCACTTCGAGGCTCTGCCCGATGCCGAGATAGGTGATCCCGAAAGAAACCTGCCCCGAGGCCATGAGCTCGAAGAAGCGCTTCTGGTCGAACTGCGCCAGGTCGAAGTAGGCCACCTCGAGCCCGCCCTCCCGGCAGTAGTCGGAAAGGGAACGCATGAGCCCGTTGATCGCGTTGTTCTCGCCGATGCCGGACAGCACGACGACGAGGGGCTTGGTGTCCGCCATGGGTTCTCCGGGGCCAGTGAACAAAAGGGGTGGGCAGAAAGGATGGGCAAATCGCGCAAACTGTGGCACAAGGATTGCACAATCTTGAGATGGAGTGGCTAAGCAAGGCCGACCAGGGCGGATCAAGGGAGGATGTCGTGAGCCTGAGGGACTGCAAGATCATCGACCTGCCCAAGATCGAGGATCGGCGCGGGAATCTGACCTTCGTCGAAAGCGGGCGCCATGTTCCCTTCGAGATCAAGCGGGTCTACTACCTCTACGATGTGCCGGGCGGCGCCGAGCGGGGCGGGCACGCCCACAAGACTCTGCACCAGTTCCTCGTGGCCATGTCGGGCAGTTTCGACCTCCAGCTGGATGATGGGCACACCAAGTTCAAGTACCATCTGAACCGTTCCTATTACGGCCTCTACATCCCGCCCATGATGTGGCGGGAGATCGACAACTTCTCCTCGGGCTCCATCTGCATGGTGCTGGCTTCCGACTTCTACGACGAATCGGACTACTTCCGCGACCACCAGGCCTACCTGGAGGCCGTGCATGGCCGGTGATGCCTGCCGGTCCATGGAGAGGGGCCTCGGAGAGATGAGCATGAACCCCGCGCCGATTCCATTCCTCGATCTGAAGGCGGCCTACGCGGAGCTGAAGACCGAACTCGACGCCGCGGTGGCGAGAACCCTGGCCAGCGGCCACTACCTTCTGGGCGAAGAGCTGGCGGCCTTCGAGCAGGCCTTCGCCGCCTACACGGAAACAGAGCACTGCGTGGGCGTGGGCAATGGGCTGGAGGCCCTGATCCTGTCCCTGCGGGCATTGGGCGTGGGGCCGGGCGACGAGGTGGTGGTGCCCGCCAACACCTTCATCGCGACCTGGCTCGCGGTCTCGCACGTAGGCGCCGTGCCAGTTCCCGTGGAGCCCCTGGACGGGCTGTGGACCATGGATGCCAGCCGCGTCGAGGCTGTTCTCACTTCGAAGACGAAAGCCCTTCTGCCCGTCCACCTCTACGGCCAGCCTGCGGACCTGGATCCCATCCTGGCCCTTGCCCGGACCCACGGCCTCCGGGTGCTGGAAGACGCCGCCCAGGCCCATGGCGCCCGGTACCGGGGACGGCGCCTCGGCGGCCACGGAGATCTGGCGGCCTGGAGCTTCTATCCCGGCAAGAACCTCGGCTGCATGGGCGACGGCGGCGCCGTCACCACGCGGGATCCGGAACTGGCGGACCGCCTGCGGGTGCTCCGGAACTACGGCGCGAAAGTGAAGTACCACCACGAGGCCAAAGGCCACAACTCCCGCCTGGACGACATCCAGGCGGCGATCCTCCGGGTGAAGCTGGCGCATCTCGACGGCTGGAACCAGCGGCGCGCGGCGGTGGCCGAAACCTATCGAAGCTGCCTGTCGGACCTCCCGGAATTGGGCCTGCCCCAGGTGCTCCCCGGGAATGAGCCGGTCTGGCATCTGTTCGCAGTGGAAGTGCCCCAGCGGGACCGGGTGCAAGCTCTTCTGAAGGAGCGCGGCGTGGAGACCCTCATCCACTATCCGATTCCGCCCCACCAGAGCGGCGCCTACGCTTCCGACAAAGACTGGGGGAGCTTTCCCATCACGGAGCGGGCGGCGGGTCGGCACCTCAGCCTTCCCATGGGGCCCCACCTGGGCCTGGACCGGGCCGCGCAGGCCGCCGGGCATTTGCGCGACATCCTGGCGCGCCTTTGAGCCGCCCGAGGATGTCCGGGCTTTCCGTCGAGAGGCTCAGCCATGCCCACTGACCTCGAACTCCTGACCGAAGCCAGGGCCCTGCGGCAAGAGGGCAGGGCGGATGAAGCGCAGCTGCGGATGCTGGCCCTCGTGACCCGGGGGACCAGCCTTTGGGAGCCCTACCTGGTGGCGGGAGTCTCCTCCCTCTCCCGGGGCGACCGGGAGCGCGCCCTGCATTTCCTCCGGCTGGCCGCCGACCGGGAGAGCCATGGGACCGAAGCGGTCCAGCTTCTGTGCCGGACCCTGGTGGAGAATGGAAACCACCATGAGGCCCTCCAGGCCTGGTTCGTCCGCCTGAGCCACGATGGCTCCCGGGAAGCCATCACGGGATTCGCCCGGTTCGCCCGGGCCTGGGAGGGGCCCGCCGAGGCGCTGGAAAGCCTGCTGAACTGCCTCCCGAAGATCCCCGATTTCCGGTATTCGGAATACGCCAAGCTGGAGCGGCAGGGCGGCCTTCCCGGCACCGTGGTGATTCCGGAAGAGGCGCTGCCGCCGGCCCGGGCGACGTTCCACCACATGGACACCCCCAACCCCACTGCCGCGGAGTTCCCCGCCGTGCGGCGCCACCTCATCGAAAACGCGGTGGTGCGCCCCTGGTCGGAGGTGGTGGTCCAGGGCAACCTGGCCTACCTGCCGGATTGCGTCGACCTGGACGAACACCTTCTTTATGAAACCTTCGTGGGGCTTTCCACGCCCGCGGCCGACGGCAGCATGCTGCTCCTCCGGCGGGAATCCATGGCGGATTGGCTGCCGGAGGGCATCGTCCTGACTTCCTTCGCCGTGGGGAATTGGGCCCACTTCCTGACGGAGACGGCCCCTCTCATGGCCCTGGTGGAAGCCGAAAACCTGCCCGTCCATATCCCCCTGCTCGTGGCGCGTCCCGAAGCCGCTCAGATCACGGAGATGATGGAGCGGCTGAAGCACCCGAAACGGCCCATGCGGGTGCTGGACCGGCCGGTGCAGGTGGGGAAGGCGCACTGGTACGGCCCCGTGGCCCAGGTTCCTTTCGAATTCCTCAAGGCGCGGGCGGGCCTTCCGGTCCGCTACGGGCCCGGTGATTTCCTTTTTTCCCCCTCCGCCCTCGCGGCCCTGCGAGAAAGACTGGGCCTTGGCGCCCGCAGCCAGGGTTCCGCCGGAGCCAAGGTGTTCATCGACCGCGTGTCCAGCCGCCGGAAGGTCCGCAACCGGGAGGCCGTACTTGATTTCTTCCGCGGCGCGGGCTTCGACATCATCCGCCCCGAGAGCCTGAGCCTGGCGGGGCAGATGGACATCTTCGGCCGGGCTTCCGTGGTGGCGGGGCAGGCCGGAGCCGGGCTTGCGAACATGGTCTTCGCGCCGGCAGGGGCGAGAATCATCGCATTCACCGGCCATCCCGTGGATGTGGAGCCCCACCGCTACTGGGCGAGCATGGCCAGGGCCCTGGGCCACGAATTCCATCAGATCGCCTTTGGCGCCCCCTCGGCGGAGCTTCACATCGATTTCGAAGTGGCCCTGGACCGGCTGGCGGGCCTGCGCTTCCTGTTGGAGGGCAGCGCTTGAATCTCGGGCTGGATCTTGCGTGGAGGTAGGGATGGGCGGAGTTCCTTCTCGGTCCCAGGGCGTTGTGGGATTGGCCGGAGACGGCTGGGGGGCCAGGCCCGCCCTGCGTTCCCTCCAGGCTCGTTTCTCCGCCCTGGAGGTGCTCTCGGGCGATCCCGGAGTGCTGGCCCTGCTCCGGCCTGAAGACCGTCCGGTGGCCGCCCTGCATGCGTTCTCGGCGGCGACCGTGGTGTGCGCGGGCTACCAGCCCATCGTGCCCGCCGCGCAACTGCGGGCGCACGATTTCATCAATATCCATTACGCCCTGCTGCCGCGCTACCGGGGCATGCACTCCACGGTGTGGGCCATTCTCAACGGTGAGCCGGAACTGGGGCTCACCATCCACCTGATGAACGAGGACGTCGACGATGGGCCGATCCTGGGCCAGTACCGCATTGCCTACGTGGCTCAAACCTCCGCCGAAGTGATGGAGGCCTGCCACGCCATCATCGCCCGGGAATTGGGCGAAGTCGTTCAAGGGTACCTGGAAGGGCGGGTCCAACCGGCGCCCCAGGACAAGTCCCTGGCGACCTGGGTGCCGCGCCGGAATCGCGCCGATTGCCGGATCGACTTCCACCAGTCCTGCGAACAAATCGCCCGTGCATTCAAGGCCCTGGTCCGGCCCTACCCCTTGCCGATGCTGGTGAGCCGAGGGGTGGAGTACGAGGTGAGCCGGGCGGAGGTCATCCACCGCCCCTACCTGTGCACCGAGGGCCGCGTGGTGAACGTGGACGGGGAAGGGGCGTGGATCAAGATCGCGGACGGCCTGCTGCTGGTACGGGCCCTGGAGCGGGAGGGCCAGCCCGCCGCCCCCCAAGAGGTTCTGACGAGAGGACAACGGCTGTGAGCAGGGAGACGAGGCCGGACCTCCGGCGCTACACGCCCGCGGACGCGGCCGCCTGGAACGCGTTCGTGGCCCGGGCCCGCAACGCGACTTTCCTCCACGACCGGCGTTTCATGGACTACCACGCGCACCGGTTCACGGAAGGGTCCTGGATGGCGGAAGCCGCTGGAGAGGTGGTGGCTGTCCTGCCCGCCAACCGCGTGGATGACCTGCTGGTGACCCACGGGGGGCTCACCTACGGCGGCTGGCTGCTGGGCCCTTCCTTGACGGCCGCGCCGTTCATGGCCCTGTTTGAGGGCTGGCTGGAGGCCCTCCAGGGCGAAGGTGTGGCACGGGTGCGCTACAAGTGCATTCCGCACATCTACCACCGCTACCCCGCGGAGGAGGATCTGTACGCCCTCTTCAGAGCCGGGGCCAGGCTGGCGCGCCGGGATCTCTCCACCGCCATCGATTTGACCTGCGCCTACCCGCCCAACGAGGACCGGCGGCGGAACCTGAATGTGTCCCGGCGGCGCGGGGTCCGCGTAGCGCCGTCGGTGGACTGGCCGGCCTACCATGCCCTGCTGGCGGAGACCCTCGCGGCCCGCCACGGCGTCCAGCCCGTGCATTCGCTGGAGGACCTTCTGACCCTTCACGGCGCGTTCCCGGAGAGGGTCCGCCTTTACGAGGCGAGGGATCCCGAGGGCGCGATGGTGGCAGGCCTGGTGCTGTTCGACACGGATACCGTGGCGCACACGCAGTACATGACCAGCGGGCCGGCCGGGAGGAAGCTCGGCGCCCTGGATGCCCTGGTGGCCCACGTGCAGGAGGAGGCGCGGGCCGGGCGGCGGTGGCTGGCCTTCGGCATCTCCACCGAGGACGAGGGCCGCGTCCTCAACGAAGGCCTGGCCTATCAGAAAGAATCCCTGGGGGGCCGGAGCATCGTGCATGACACATACGAATTCGACGTTGGACCGTCGCTCCGGCGGTACAGGGAGGGGGCCGGAGCGCAGCGCTGAAGCCGGATCCCGGTTCCCGGGCTTTCATGGATGGATGATTGGGATGTGGAGGGCATGTGGGAGCGAATGAGGCCAAGGATGAACAGATCGGCATGGGGTCCGGCGGAGACCTGGCCCTGGCTCAAAGCCTGCTCCGCCAGGGCAACCTGCCCCAGGCCGAGATCCACCTGCGGCGGTGCCTGGCCCAGGATGCGGGGAACGAGGAAGCCGCTTCGCTGATGGCGGCGCTCGGCGAGGCCTACGGCTTCCCGGCGGGGTTCTGCCTTTCTGAGCGCGATCCCCTGGGGGGGAATGGAGAAGACCGGTTCCTGGTGATCAAGGCCTGGGGTTACGGTTTCTGGAGCGAGGGCCATCATCTCGCGGGCCAGTTGCTTCTGGCCGAACTCACCCAGCGGAAGCCGGTGGTCCTTTGGGGGACCAACTGCCTCTTCCGAAGGGATGGAGATGTGGACGCCAGCGGTCATTTCTTCGAGGGACTCTCGACGGTGAAGCTGGAAGACCTGCCCCGGTCCGGGAGCCTGTTCCCGCCCAAATGGACCTGGGACAACCTTCTGGAGGAGAACCTCCACAAGTGGGAGGGCGAGCACTCGAGGATGGCCGCCCAGCACCTGTTCGCCCGGCCTGAGCAGGTGGTGGTCAGCGACTTCTATTCGACGATCGCCTCCATCCGCCCCTGGATCGGCCCCACCTCGAAGCATTTCGGCAAGTCCGACGACGAACTCTACGCCGAGATCTTCCAGAGCCGGCTGCGGCCCGTGGCGGCCATCGCCAGCCGCGCAGAGGCTTTCTTCGAGCGGCACATGCGCTCGCGATCATGGATCGGCGTTCACGTGCGGGGGTCGGACAAGGTGCTGGAATCGCCCAGCCTCCCGCGGACCAATGCCGCCTACTTCGACATCATCGATCGGATCCGCGGCGAGCATCCCGGGCTCGGCGTGCTGCTCCTGACCGACTCCCTGGCCGCCGTCGACGAGTACCGCGATCGCTACGGGAAGGATCTGCTGTTCGCCGAAGCCATCCGAACCGGCGGGCAGGTGGGCGTCCATCTGGCGGGGCACGACGGCGTGGCACTGGGCGAGGAGGTGTTCATCGACACCCTGCTGGCCCTGAAATGCGATTTCTTCCTGGGCAACCAGACCTCCAACGTCTCCCTGGCCGTGGCGAGCCTGCGGGATTGGCCCGAAGGCCGCCTCCAACTGCTGGGAGAAAGCAACGGACGCGGAGAGAACCTGTTCCTCCACCACCGGAAACCGGCCCTTCGCCCTCCCTGCCGGTTCTGCCGGGCGCCCACGGATTTCGCCTTCAAGCGGGAAGTGCTGATGAGGCACCAGGTCGTCTACTACGAATGCAGTGGCTGCGGCTCCCTTCAGACCGAGACCCCGCACTGGATGGAGGAGGCCTATGCCGCCGATGCCGAGGTCTATGATGCCGCCAGGGCCTCCAAGGCCTTTTTGAACGCCATGGCGCTTCAGCGCCTCCTGGAAATCATCGGAATCCGGCTGGACGATCGCTGCGCGGATTTTGGCGGCGGGGCGGGCCTCTTCGCGCGGCTGATGCGGGACACGGGCTACAACTTCCACACCTTCGATCCGCAGGATGGCGGCGCGTTCTGCCGCGGCTTCAGCTGGGAAAGCTTCGACAAGCCGGTGAAGCTGGTGACCACCTTCGAGCATGCGGAGCCCTTCGTGAATCCGGCCGTGCGGTGGGATGCCATCTTTGCGGCGAATCCCGATGTGGTGGTGGGCGCCACCAGTCTCTATGCGGGGCAGGGCGCGGAGTGGGAGGAGCTGGCTCCCGAATCGGGACGCCACCATTTCTTCTACGGGCCGGCGGCCCTGGGCGAGGTGGCCGCCCAGCGCGGATGGGAGGCGTACCTCCTGGGGGACTACTTCCTCTTTTCCCGGTACCCGCTGTCGGAGCGGGTCATGGCCGAGGCCGATGAGTGGGCCCAGAACCCCCGCGCCGCCTTGGATGACGGCTTCTACGAGTGGCTGAAGCGGCCCCTGGTGGCCGCCGGATTGGACGACCGGCGCCGGGCGGCCCTGGCGGAGATGCGCTCGGCCGGAGCGCGGATCGCCATCGACGGCGTCTTCTTCCGCTTCACCTCGGGCATTGCCCGGGTGTGGAAGAACCTCCTGGCGGAATGGTCCGCCAACGGGTTCGGCGAATTCATCGTGGTGCTCGACCGGGGCCGCACGGCGCCCCGTCATTCAGGCCTCACCTACATCGACGTCCCGCCCCACAGCTACCTCAACCGGCAGTCGGACCGGGTCATGCTCCAGGAAGTCTGCGACCGCGAAGGCATCTCGCTGTTCAGTTCCACCTATTACACGACGCCTCTCACCACGCGGGCGGCCCTGATGGCCTACGACATGATCCCCGAGGTGATGGGCTTCGACCTGGAAGAGGAGCAGTGGCGGGAAAAGCGGGAGGCCATCGAGCACTGCAGCCACTTCCTGTCCATTTCCGATTCGACGACCCGGGATCTGGCGCGGTTCTTCCCGAAGATCGATCCGGCGGACGTGGCGCTGGCCCATTGCGGGACGGATTTCCGGACCCCCTCGCCCGAGGGCGTGGAGGAATTCAAGGCGCGGCACGGCATCGACCGGCCCTATTTCCTGATCTCCGGCGTGAAGACCAGCTACAAGAACGCGCTGCTGTTCTTCAAGGCTTTCGAGCGCCTGGGAGCGGCCCGGAAGGACTACGCCATCGTCTGCACGAATTCCCGCCCCGTGCTGGAACCGGAATTCGCCGAATGCGTGGGGGAGGCGAAGGTCCATCTCCTGGTCCTGTCCGACGCCGATCTCCAATGCGCCTACGCCGGCGCCCTGGCCCTGGCCTACCCCTCCCGCTACGAGGGCTTCGGGCTTCCCATCCTGGAAGCCATGGCCTGCTCCTGCCCCGTGATCACCTGCGAGAACAGCTCCATCGGCGAAGTGGCCGGGGAGGCGGCGATCTACGTGGATCCGGACGATGTTCAGGCCATGCTGGACGCCCTCATGGCGGTGCAGGACGAGGCGGTCCGCGGCGATCTGATCCTCGAGGGGCTCCGGCGCGTGGACGGCTTCTCCTGGCGGGAGATGGCCCGGAAAGTGGAGGAGGCCCTGAGCCGATGGGCCCTCGCCGCGGCGAAGGAAGGGGCTGGCCCGAAGGCCGCTCCGCTTTCCGTTTCCGCCGGACCGGATGGGCCGCCGGCCCCTGGCGCCCAGGCCACGGTTTCGCAGGGTCCATCAGTCCGGCGGCTTCACATCGGAGGCAAGGCGCGGGCCGAGGGGTGGGAAATCCTGGATGCCCTCCCGGGGCCTGAAGTGGACCATGTCTGCAACGCCAGGGACCTGTCCCGCTTCGCCGATGGCACCTTCGCGGAGATCTACGCGTCCCATGTGGCCGAGCACCTGGACTACAACGGCGAGCTCCAGAGCACCTTGCTGGAATGGCACCGGGTTCTGGCGCCGGGGGGAAGGCTCTTCATCAGCGTTCCGGATCTGGACATCCTGGCGGGGCTGATGCTCGACAAGGGAAGGTACAGCATCGAAGAGCGCTTCAAGGTCATGCGCATGATCTTCGGCGGGCATGTGGATTCATACGATTACCACGTGGTGGGCCTCAACGAGGAATTCCTCGCCTCCTACCTGCTGCGCGCGGGGTTCAAGAACCTGAAGCGCGTTCCGGAATTCGGGCTGTTCCACGACACGAGTTCCAGCGCCTTCCACGAGATTCCCATCAGCCTCAATTTCGTGGCGGAGAAAGAAGCCCATTCCTGAAAGTGAACGAGGCCTCCCATGAAAAGGACCATCCTTCTCACCGGCGCTTCTGGTTTCGTGGGCCAGCACATGGCCCGGCTGCTGCTCCGCCGGGGCTTCGATGTCACGGCGCTGCAGCGGGGGTCGCTGGGAATCACCCTTCCGCGCGGCGTGACATCCGTCTATGCGGATCTGATGGATCCGGCCTCCCTGGCGGGCCTTCCCAAGCGCTGGCACGGGGTGATTCATCTGGCCGGGGCCTCCATTCCAGCCTCCTTCCGAACCATGGCTCCAGTGGTCCAGAACGTGGCGATGTCCCTGAACTTGCTGGAGCACCTGGAGGAAGCGCGGGTGCTGCTGACCTCCAGCTGCCACGTCTACGCGCCCTCGGACCGGATGCGGCTCGAGGGGGATGCCCTGCTGCCCCAGGGCCGCTACGGGCTCAGCAAGCACCTGGTCGAGCAGATGGTGCCGCATTTCGCCCACCGCCTCGACATCCGGATCGCCCGGCCCTTCAACCATCTGGGCCCTCACCAAAGGCCCGAGCTGGTGATCCCCTCATTGCTGCGCCGGTTGGCGGCCTCCCGCGACGATGGATCGCCCGTGCTGATGCGAGGCTGGAACAGCGTCCGGGATTTCATCGATGTCCGCGACGTGGCCGAGGCCTACCTCGCCATCCTGGAGCTGGAACGGCTGGAGCAGGCCACCTTCAACGTCTGCACCGGCCAGGCCCACAGCATCGGAGACCTGGTGGCCACCGTGCTCGGGATCCTTGGTTCAAGGCGAGAGGTGGTGTTCGAGGGGAAGCCCAACTCATCGGATGACATTCCCTACCTGGTGGGCTCGCCGGAGCGGCTGAAGACGGTTTCCGGCTGGGACATGGGGTGGAGCCTGGAGCAAAGCCTCCGCGCCATGCTGGAATCCCTTCCCGAGGAATCCTAGAAAAGAGGATAGACCTCCAGCATCCGCCGGTAGGCCTGCTCCAGTCCCTTCGCGAAGCGGGCGCGGTCGCAAAGCGGAGACCGGGCGACGCGCCTCTGGAGGTGTTCCCGCATGGTGGCGAGTTGGGCCAGGTCGGCGGATAGGGCGATGGCCAGCGCCACGTAATCCTCGGCGCTGGAGGCCGCCAGGCTGTCCAGGCCCGCGGCGCTCAGGAGGCTCAGCCCCACTCGGGCTGCGTGGAGGTTTCCGATCAGAGAAATGACGGGCACGCCCATCCACAGGGCTTCGCAGGTGGTGGTGGTGCCGTGGTAGGGATAGGTGTCCAGGGCGATATCGATCTGGCCGTAGGCCGCGAGGTGTTCCTGGGCGGCTTCGGTATGCCCCGAGAAGGTCAGCCGTTCTTCCGGGATGCCCCGGTCGGCGAACCGCTGGAGGTAGAGGCCGCGGACGGCGGGATTGGAGAAGGCGCGGGCCTTGAGAAAGAGGCGTGAGGCGGGAACCGCTTCCAGCACCTGGGACCAGAGCTCGATGGTCTCGTCCGAGATCTTGGAGGAGTGGTTGAAGGATCCGAAGGTGATGTGGCCCTTGGCGAGGGCGGGCAACGGCGCGACGGCCGGGGTGACCGGGTGGGGATCGTAGCAAAGGAAGGGCGCCGGAAGGCGGATCAGGCGCTCCGACGAAAAGGCTTCCGCGCCTTCAGGATCAGTGAGGGCGTCCACCAGCCGGTAGTCGATGAAAGGGCAGCCGGTGGTGGCGGGATAGCCCAGGTACGTGGCCTGGATGGGAGCGGGACGGAGGGCGAACACATCCAGCCGGTTGCCCGAAGTGTGCCCGCCGAGATCCACCAGGATGTCGATGTTGTCGGCTTCGATGCGCCGTGCCGCCTCGGCGTCAGAGGCCATGGAGAGATCGACGAAATGTTCGGCGAGCTGGCGAAAGCTTTCGGTGCGCTTGTCCGGTGCGTGGGTGGTTGAATAGCAGAACACCTCGAAGGCCCCGCGGTCATGGGCGCGCAGGACCGGTGCCATGAAGAAGGAGACCGAATGGCTCCGGAAATCGCCGGAGACGTACCCGATGCGGATGCGCTCCGGACGCGGTTGGGACAGGGGTTTGGGCGGCGCTGAAGGCAGCTGGGCGCAAAGCAGGTTGTGGACGAGGGCCAGGTCTTCGCCCTCGGTGGCGACATAGTTGAGGTGAAGCAGCAGGTTGTCCCGGATGATCCGGTCCCCGGGGGCCAACTCCAGGGCCTGCTGCAGGGCTTCCAGCCCCTCGTGGACCCGGCCCTGGTGACTGAGGGACAGGCCCAGATTGGTCAAGGCGCCGTGGTCATCAGGCTTGGCGGCGAGGATGAGGCGGCAGGCCTCTTCGGTGGCGGATGGGTCTCCCAGGCGGAGGTTCGCTGCGGCCAGATTGTTGAGGGCCTCCAGCGAGCGGGGCTGGTGTTCCAGTGCGGCCCGCAGATGGACGCGAGCTTCTTCGTAGCGGCCACAGCGCATGAGCGCGGTGCCGCAGGCGAAGTGGACGGCGTAATCCGACGCGCCCGCGGCGATCGCCTGGCTGAAGGCTTCGACTGCTTCCCGCCATCGTCCCGCTTCCGCCATGGAGAAAGCCTCTGTGCGCCGCGCCTGCCTTGCATCCATCGCTCCGCCCTCGCTCGCTTCTCCAGCCCGCCGGAATGTTCCCGCTGCTGGTATGGGGAAAGATAAGTCCTTTTTATTTAACCCTTGTTTGGAGTCTTGAAAAAAAGTTAAAGGTTTTCCGGCTCATATCCGAAAGAAGGAGGGTCGGGGATTCCCCCAACACAACTTGGCAGCACGGATGCTGCCGAACCATCATCACGGAGGATGTTATGGTCACTATCCTGGCAAACGTAAACGCTCTCGCCGCCAGCCGTCAGCTTGGCGTCAGCAAGATCGGGCTCAACCAGGCCATCACGCGGCTCACCACCGGCCGGCGCGTCAACAGCGCTTCCGACGATTCCGCCGCTCTGACCTCTGGCAACACCGCTATGGCGCTGTCCCGCGCCGCGGGCGCCAAGGTCCATGCAAACCAGGCCGCCTACTTCAGCGCTCTGCAGGCTGATGGCGCGGAACAGCAGAACACGCAGGACGCCTACCGCATGGCCGAAATGGAAGGCGCTGGCACCACGAGCGACGCGGAATACACCGCCTATGCCGCGAACACCAATCTGGGCACGACTTCGGCCGCCGCCCTCACCGCCATCGCGGCCCGCCAGGTCACCAACGCCGCGAGCATGTCCTCGGCCCTCAGCAAGGCCAACCTGAACGGCATCGAGCAGGAATCCCAATTGGGCATCGCCGATGCCTGGCTGGGTGCCGACATGGGCGCTGAAATGGCGAACCTCACCAAGTACCAGATCATGATGCAGGCTGGCACCAGCGCGTTGAGCAACGCGAACCAGTCCTCGCAGACGATCCTGGGCCTCTTCCGGTAAGTGGCGGTCTCTAACTTCTGGGGGGGGCGGAGCTGATCTGCCCCCTCCGGGCGTTTGAATCCGGAGAGGAGGTTTGTCATGGTCAATCAGGTTTCATCGATCGGCAGTGCGCCTCTGGCTTCTGCAGGGCCTGCCCCTGCACCGGCCCCGGTGCGGTCCGCCCCTGTACGGACCTCTGGCAATGACAGTCCGGCCCCCAAGCAGGTAGATCAAGACGCGGCTGTGGCCCAAGTCAACCAGCACCTGCAGCAGGCCCAGACGGAACTGAAATTGGAAGTGGACGCTGGCTCTGGCCGCACGGTGTTCCAGCTGGTTCAGCATGGAACGGGCGAGCTGGTCATGCAGGTGCCTTCCGCCGAAATCCTTGGGATGTCCCGCCGGATGCGGGAGATCGAAGGCCAGGGCGGCGGTTCTGGCGCCCTGGTGGATAAAGAAGGCTAGGCTATCCAGGTCCCAGGCAGTCGGCCTGGGCGGGAAGAGAGGTGGGGCATGGCGACGTCGTCTGTGAATTCCCTCAGTGGTATCAGCACAGGTATTGATACCTCGGCCCTCATCGATGCCATCATCGGCATGAAGAGCGGCAATGTCACGCGCATGCAGGCCCGCAAGGACCTCAACGACAAGAAGACCACGGCCCTGACGGCCCTGAGGACCAGCCTGTCCGCGCTCACCACCAGCTTGGCGGTGCTTCAGGACAAGTTCAACAACCGCTCCGTGGCGAGCAGCGACGCCAACAACACCAATGTCACCGCCACCGCCTCGGGGGCGGTTTCGGGCAATTACGACGTCAACGTGAAGACGGTGGCCACCAAGGGGCGGATCTCACCGCACTTGGACGCAGGCGGGCTGCCCACGAATCTGGCTGTGGCGAGTCCCACGGATTCCGTGAGCTCCAACATTTTCACGCCGGGCGCGCCAGCCACCTTCGCCATCCAGGGGACGGACGGTGTCATCAAGACGATCACCCTCGACGATTCCTCCAACACCCTGAACGGTTTGCGCGACAAGATCAACGCCTCAGGCGCGGGCGTGACGGCTTCGGTGGTGAACATGGGCAGGGGCGACAAGCCCTACCAGCTGGTGCTCACGGCGAAAGACACCGGCACTGGCACCACCCAGGGGGTGGTCACCCTCGTCGACATCACCAACCAGTCCGGCGGATCGGCCGGGGCCGCGGCCAACAATCTGGGCATCACGGCAGGAACCGTGGACAGCCTGACGGCCCCGACCACCCTCACGGGCGGCCTTACTTCCACAGCTTCAGGATCAACCGGCGTGGACGCGGTCTTCACCCTGAACGGGATCGAAATGACCCGCAAGAGCAACACCGTCAGGGATGCCGTGGACGGCATCACCTTCACCCTGAAGCAGGGCGGGCAAACCGGCATCACCACTTTGACGGTGGCTCCGGACAAGACTGGCGCCACCACGGCGATCCAGGATTTCATCTCGAAGTACAACGCCCTGCTGAAGGACTACAAGGCCGCCTCGACTTCCACGAAGAATTCCGACGGATCCATCAATGAAGCGCCGCTGGCTGGCGACGCTTCCACCCGCGCCATGATGGCCAACCTCAAGGCCACGCTGACGGGCCTGTCAGGCGGACTGCCGGGGGATGCTTCCTACAAGAGCTTGGCCAGCATTGGAATCACCTCTCTGGCGGATGGCGGGCTCTACCTGAATGCGAACACCTTCCAGAATGCTGTGGGCAACGACCTTGCCGGCGTCCAGAAGCTTTTCTCTTTCACGGGCGACTCCACCAATCAGGTGGTGAAGTTCGTGAGTGCCGGACCAAAGACGGTCACAGGCCCCGTGGACTTCTCCATCACCAAGGATGGCAGTGGCGTGCTTTGGGGCACCTTCACGCGGAACGGCGTCACCAGCAGCCCCATGCAAGTGGTCAACGGCACGCTCACGGGCACCGGCGACTATGAGGGCCTGAACCTGAGCGTGACGGGGACGGGCAGCGGCACATTGACCCTCAGCCGCGGCGTGGGCCGGGCAGCCAGTGATCTCATGTCCAAGTTCACGGGCAATGGCGGCGGCATTTCCACGCTCCTGAATTCCATCACCATTCAGAACAAGAGCTTGACCAGTCAGATCACCGTGGGCCAGGCGCGCCTGGACCAGGAACGGGAAGTGTTGAGGAAGAAGTTCGCACAGATGGAAGCCACCGTGGGAAAGATGAAGGCGGCGGCCGGTTCCTTGACCGGGGCCTAGGAGGACTCCCTCTGTACTCATGGTTTGGCCGGATTCGCCGAAAAGAGACCTGTGGGGGCGCCTGTGAACGCTTATGCCAGAACTGCTGATACCTACCTGACCCAGCGCATCCTGGCCGCCAGTCCGGAACAGCAGGCCGCGCTCATCATGGAGGCGGGCCAGCTTCACCTCGGCCGGGCCATCCAAGCCATGACGCGCAACGATCTCGTTTCGGCTGGAAGCAGTTTCATCCGGGTTTCGGAAGCCATCGTGGAAGCCAATCTCCGGCTGAACCGCGAAGATGGCGGAGAGCTGGTGCAGAACCTCGAGAAGCTCTACAACCATTGGACCTTGGAAATCATGGAAGCCAGCGCCGCCAGGGATACCCGCCGGCTGTCCGCCGTTGCCCACGCCATGGGCGAAATCCGCCAGGCATGGGAGCAGCACCACGAAAAGAAGAACGGAGCCGTTCAGCTCGCAGCCTTCCAGTTTGGGGACCGGGTCGTATGAGCGATGCCCGTGTTCGCGCCGCCATCGAGAAGATGGAGGCGTGGCTGGCGGATCCGATCTGGGAACCGGAAGCTGGCGCCTTGGACGCTTGGAACAGGGATTTCCTGGAGGCCATGGGCCAGGCCGAAAGAGCTCCCGGATGGGCTGCTTTGATCGAACGGGCCCACGGGGCTGGACGGCGCCTGGAGGACCGGATCGCGGTGCTGTCCGCCGAGAAGGACAAGGTGCAGGCCGAACTCGAAAGGCAGGGCCGCGGCAATCGCGCCCTCAAAGGATACGGGGCGAACGTCCGCTGAAGGCGCGGTTCAGAGCCCTTGTCCGAGATCGGCGGCCACCTGCCGGATGACCGAGGCCCAGTCTCCGTAGACCGGCTGCCGGTAGAGGCGGAAGGTCGGGTACCAAGGGCTATCGCGGCGTTCCAGCATCCACCTGAAATCCGGAGCGAAGGGCAGCAGCAGCCACGTGGGAACGCCCAGAGCGCCGGCGAGGTGGGCCACAGAGGTGTCCACGGTGATCAGCAGGTCCATGTGGCCAAGGGCGTAGGCAGTGTCGGAGAAATCGCCCAGCCAGGGGGTGAGAGCCGTGAGGGTGGGCAGGGGCGGAAGCTCCTCTCCTCCTCCCACCTGGAAGCTGAACCAGGCCGCACCGGAAAGGGCGGCGAGGGGGGCGAGGGCGGAGGGGGAAAGGGACCGCTCATGGTCCAGCGTGTGTCCCGGAAAGCCGGCCCACACCAGTCCGATGCGGGGTCTCCCCGGGGCCTTCGCCAGGCAGGCCTCGAGGTCCTGGCGATGGGGCGGATCCGCGGGCGTCTCCAGATAGGGAACCGCGGCGGGTATGGAGGAGAGATCTGTTTTGAAAAGGTGGGGCAGCGACATGAGCGACGCTTGCAGGTCGAAGCCTGGCAAAGGCTGGCCGCTGGGGATCACCTGATCGGGGGCTGAACAGGTTCCGGCCAGGGCAGCGAGGGCGGGCTGGACTTCCAGGAGGACGCGCCCCCCGAGAGCCTTCACGGCGGGCAGGTACCGGAGCGCCATGAGGGTGTCGCCGAAGCCTTGCTCAGGCCAGAGCAGGAGCGTCTTGCCCGCGAAAGGCTCACCATCCCATCCGGGCTCCGAAAAGACGCGCCGCGGCCGCACTTCCTTGGGGATGCCGAGCCGGCCTTCGTAGCGTTTCCAGCCGCGGGCCATGTCGCCGAAGAGCAGATCCACGCATCCCTCTTCGAAATCCGCGAAGGCCGATTTGGGGTAGAAAGCCCGGTACCGCGCGATCTCCGCGCGATAGGCGGCCCAGTCGCCGCGAAAGTAGTGGACGCCCATCACGCTGCGATGAGTGGTGAAGCTGCTGGGCTTCTGCTGGATGGCTTTGGCGATCTCTTCCCGGAGGGCGTCTGGATGGTTCTTCCGGGCGAGGCAGGTGATCAGGAGCAGCCGGGCGCGTTCATCGCCGGGATGCTCGGCGACGAGGCGCTGGAACATGCCCAGCGCTTCTTCGAGGCGGCCTTGGGCCATGCGGACGGCGCCCTGGTTGGCCTTGGCAGCGAAATCCAAGGGATTGAGCTGGAGGGCGTTCTGGAAGGCGGAGAAGGCGGCCTCGAATTGCTTCCGTTCGAGCCTGGCGGATCCGAGAACCGTCCACTGCTCAGCGTGCCTTCCCCTCAACCCGGCGAAGGCGGGCGGGATGGGCCCCAACTGGTAGGCCTCATCCAGGGCCTTGCGCGCCCCATCCAGGTCTCCCTTCTTGATGAGGCATTCCACGAGACAAAGGCGGGCGTCGAAGCGCCTCGGCTCCGCCTTCAGGACGGCGCGGAACCGCGACTCCGAGGCGTCGAGGCTTCCAGCATGCATGAAAAGACAGCCCAGGTTGATCTGAGCCGACAGGTGCCCGGCATCCAGGCGGAGGGCGGTCTGACAGGCATGCTCCGCCTCGTCGAGTCGCCCCAATTGCATCAGCTGTCCCGCGAAATCCGACCAGGTATCCGCGTGGCGGGGCTCCCTCGCCAGGAATTCCGAATAGGCCTGCGCGGCTTCGGCGGCCCGCCCCGCGAGTTCCAGGCTCTGCGCCATTTTCAGCAGCTTCAGATGATTCGGATTCATTCCCGGCTCCTGGCGGCAGGTGGCTCTGTTGTCTCACGGAACGGGGCTTTTGGGATGCGCGGGCGGGCCTTCCGCAGGGGCGGCCGGGAATCAGGGAACAGGCCTGGGCCGCCGATGGGTTGATTGGATGCGGTTCGGGGGGCGGGAGATGATGTCTGGGCCAGGGCTTCGCGATGCCGCCGCTCCGGCCGAGCCTTTGGCCATTCCAGAGCATGCCGTTGTGCTCCTGATGGAGGCCGCCCAGCGGTTTCTGCTGAAACTGGAAGAAGCCCTTCAGGATCCGGACCCGAGGCTGCGGGACTACTTCGTGAAAAAGCTCCAGGCGATCTTGGATGAACTCCACCGGCGCCTGAACCACGAGGCGGGAGGTGAGCTGGTGGGCAATCTCATCCGGCTCTATGCCTGGTGGGGCTGTGAAATCGCCGGGGCCGCTGCGCAGGGCGACGCCCCCAGGCTCAGGCGCGTCTGTTCGCAGATGGACGGCATCCGCCAGGCGTGGGAGAAGGTGCTCTTCCGCGGAGAAGGCATGTCCGAGGCGCCGTCGATCTATCTCTAGCTTCTGGGCCGCCGGCGCCGTTGCATGACCCTAGGCGGTGCCGAACAGCCGGTCTCCGGCATCTCCGAGGCCCGGAAGGATGTAGCCCTTCTCGTTGAGCTGGCGGTCGACCGCGCCCACCCAGATGGTGAGGTCGGGGTGGTCGCCCTGCAGTTTTTCCAATCCTTCCGGCGCGGCGAGGAGGGCCACCAGGGTGAGATTGACGGCGCCCGCTGCCTTCAGCTGGCGCACCGCTTCAGAGGCGCTGCCTCCGGTGGCGAGCATGGGGTCCAGGATGAACACCGGACGCGCTTCGAGAAGCGGAGGGAAGTTGCGGTAGTAGGGCACCGGCACGAGAGAGTCGTGATCGCGGTAGAGGCCGAGGTGTCCCACTTTTGCCGTGGGCAGGAGCTGGAGGAAGGGCGGCAGCAGTCCCAGCCCCGCGCGCAGGACGGGCACCAACACGGGATCGAGAGACCTGAGGCGCAGCGTGCCTGTGCGTTCGAGCGGCGTCTCCACCACGACGGACTCGGTGGGAAGGGTGCGCGTCGCTTCGGCCGCGAGGATCAATCCCGTTTCTTCGATCAAGGCGCGGAAGAGGCTGCCGGGCGTCTTGCGGTCGCGGATCAAAGAGAGCTTGTGATGGACGAGCGGATGGTCGACGACGTGGATGGTCATGGGGCCTCACGGACCTTCCAGCGGGTTCCCGGAGGCCGCTCGCGCGGCGGCAGGGAGCGGAAGGCGCGTGTTGAAGCCTAGCAGGGGAGCGCCCTTCGTGGAGGGTGGATGGTGGGTTGGCGATCTTCCCCAGTGGGATGCGCGGGCGGACGACGGGATCACATTCCGGTGTCCGCGCGAGCTGAGCCGGATCCTCGCAGACTCAGCGTTGGCGCGGAATCAAAGCGGATTCACGCGGCCGCGATCTCGGCCGGCGAGGCGCGCCTTGCGTTGCGGTCCCGCCTCAAGATCGTCCTCGGCGAGCCGAAAGGAGTGGAAACGAATGATGGGTTGGGGGGGAGGTAGCGTCAAAAAAAATGAAGATTTTTGATATTTCTCTGTTGACCTCATCCGGATCGCTGGTTTCATGTTGAATCAGAGGAAAAACGGCCGATCATCTTCCCCATAGGGCCATTAGCGAGGTATCTGAGATTTGGAGCGTGGGAAATGCTAAAGAAAGTCGCCATCTTCAAGGCCCTGGATGTAGAAATCAAAAAGCAGAAGGGCCCTGTGGCGGTAAAAGATGCCTACAAGGGTCATCACTCCTTGAAGGAAGAGCTCAGCCAGCCTGGAATCACCATTTTGGGGGAAGTCGCCGGGGGTGACCCCGGCCGGGGGCAGGTCCGGGACTCTTATAAGGCCTCGACCCACGCCAAGAGCCTGGCGGAGAACGGCGCGCGGGCCCTTTCGGTGGCAACCGATAAGTTCCTCTACTTTGGCGAGGACAAACACCTCTCTGAGGTGCGGGGCCAGGTGAAACTTCCGCTGGTGCGGAGGGAGTTCATCTTCGAGGAGTACCAGGTCGAGGAAAGCAAGATCCTCGGCGCCGATGCCATCTTCCTCATGCCCGCCCTGCTCACCCAGGATCGCCTGCAGACCCTGCTGAAATTCGCCACCAGCAAGGGTTTGGACGTGGTGGTCGAAGTGACTTCCGAGGCGGAGCTGGCCCGGGCCGTGGAGGCCGGGGCCGACATCGTTTGTGCCGTGGGACGCAACCTGGACACCTGGGAAGCCTCCTGGGAGCAGGCGGTCTCGCTCGTGAAAAAAGTCCCCAAGAGCTGCCTGAAAATCGTTGAAGGCGGCATACATAAGCTTGATCAAATCAAGCAAATGGAAGCTATCGGGGTTCACGGTCTGCTGATCGGGGACGCCCTCCTCGATGACTACTATCCCGGCAAGCGCCTGGCTCAGATTCTGGCCGGCGTGGAGCCTCCGAAAAAAGCCGCGAAGCCCAAGGGCAAGACCGGCTCTGCCGCCGACGCGGCGTTAGCCCCCACGGCCGCTCCGGCGACCAAGGAACGCATATCCACCCAGCGTGAAGCCCAGGCCCAATCTGGCGCGAAGGATGCCAAAGGCAAGCCCGCTTCCCGCACGACCCCTTCCAACCCCGCCCAAAAGGGCGTAAAGGAGCCACCCATGGCCGAACTGACCAACCCGGTCGCCACCACCGAAGCCCCCGCCGCCAAGAAGCCGGCGAAGAAGGCCGCCCCCAAGAAGAAGGCCGCTGCCAAGAAGCCCGCCGCCAAGAAGGCCGCTCCGAAGAAGGCCGCTGCCAAGAAGCCCGCCGCCAAGAAGGCCGCTCCGAAGAAGGCTGCCGCCAAGAAGCCCGCCGCCAAGAAGGCAGCCCCCAAGAAGGCCGCCGTGAAGAAGGCCGCGCCGAAGAAGGCCGCCGTGAAGAAGGCCGCTCCGAAGAAGGCCGCCGTGAAGAAGGCCGCGCCGAAGAAGGCCGCCGCCAAGAAGGTCGTGAAGAAGGCCGTGAAGAAGGCCGCGCCGAAGAAGGCCGCCGCCAAGAAGCCGGCCGTGAAGAAGGTCGTGAAGAAGGCCGCGCCGAAGAAGGCCGCCGCCAAGAAGCCGGCCGCCAAGAAGGTCGTGAAGAAGGCCGCGAAGAAGTAGGGCCGTTCAGTCAACACAACCTGGCTAATATCAGAGAGGCGCGTTGTCGCGCCTCTCTGAGCCGGGTGCTTTCATGAACATCATCGACCGTGTCACCGCCCTTGAAGTGCTGGACAGCCGTGGGAATCCCACCGTGCTGGCCCGAGTGCTCCTCTCCGATGGAACGGTTGGCAAAGCCATCGTTCCCTCCGGCGCCTCGACGGGTAGCCGTGAAGCCCTCGAACGCAGGGATGGGGACAAGAAGCGCTACCTGGGCAAGGGTGTGCTCGGCGCCGTGGATGCCATCAATGTGGAGCTGGCGGCCGCCCTGCAGGGCATGGACCCCTTCCAGCAGGCCGAGCTCGACGAGCTGATGTGCGACCTGGACGGGACCGAAAACAAGGGGCGCCTGGGAGCCAACGCCATCCTCGGCGTGTCCATGGCCCTCGCGGACGCCGCGGCCCAGGCCTCGAAGCTGCCCCTGTACCGCTATCTGGGCGGGGCCACGCCCCGTCTCCTGCCCGTGCCGATGATGAACATCCTCAACGGCGGGGCTCACGCCGACAACAACGTGGACATCCAGGAGTTCATGGTGCTGCCCGTAGGCGCGCCGAACTTCCGGGAAGCCCTCCGGTGGGGCGCTGAGGTCTACCACTCCCTGAAGGGCGTCCTGAAGGCCCGCAAGCTGGCCACTGGCGTGGGTGACGAAGGCGGCTTCGCCCCGAACCTAGCCTCCAACGAGGAGGCCCTGGAACTCATCGGCGAGGCCATCAAGAAGGCCGGCTACAAGCTGGGCAAGGACGTGTTCCTGGGCCTGGACTGCGCTGCCAGCGAATTCCACGACGGCAAGGGCTACGCCTTGGATGGCGGCAAGAAGACCCCCGCCCAGCTGGTGGAGTACTACCAGGGCCTGGTTTCCCGCCACCCCGTCATCTCCATCGAGGATGGTTTCGCGGAAGGCGACTGGAAGGGCTGGAAGGCCCAGACCGACGCCATGGGCGCCAAGACCCAGCTGGTGGGCGACGATCTCTTCGTGACCAACCCGGCCATTCTGGCCAAGGGCATCACTGAAGGCGTGGCCAACGCCATCCTCATCAAGCTGAACCAGATCGGCACCGTCACCGAGACCCTGCGGGCCGTGGAAATGGCGCACAAGGCCGGCTACCGGGCCATCATCAGCCACCGCAGCGGTGAGACCGAAGATGCCTTCATTGCCGACCTGGCCGTGGCCACCGGGGCCGGACAGATCAAGACAGGCGCCCCCTGCCGCACGGACCGGGTGGCCAAGTACAACCGACTGCTCGAAATCGAGTGGGAACTGGGCGCCGCGGCCCGCTATGCCGGCCGTGAGGCGTTCGGATCGCGCCTCGGCTAGGAGACCCCAGGATGAACGCCAACTGGCTCCTGAAGTCCTCCACCCTCTGGGGAGTGCTGGGAGCCTCTGGCTTTCTGTCCCTGCTGGCCGTGCTCTTCTCCCAGGGAGGGCTGCCCGAGCTTCGCAAGCGCGAAGCGGAACTGCAGACGGCCCGCACCCGGCTGCTGGAGCTGAACCACCGCAACCGCGAGCTGCTGGAGGAAGTCCAGCGGCTTGCGGCCAAGGATCCTGAACTGATGGAGGCCCTGGCCCGGCGCCAGGGCTATGCGCGCAAGGGCGAGACCGTCTACACGTTCCGCAGCAGCCGGGAACGGTGACTTGGAGCTCCACCTCGCTTCCGCTTCGGGCAATGTCTTCGGCTACCTCTGGGCCGATGAGGCTAAAGATTGCCCTGGCGATGATTACGCGAAATTGCTGTGTCCGAAGGGACACGGGTTTGGATTAGATGGCCTTTTTTTGATGCAAAGGCCCGATTCCGGTCCCTGGCGGTTGGAGCACTGGGATGTGGATGGTGCTAAGACCTTTTGTTCCAACGGTAGTAGAGCGGCGAGGGTGCTCTCCGGCGCCCCAGGCGGCAACGAAATCCAGGTGCGCTCCAACGGCGAGGACATCCGGCTTCGACGCGATGGCGATGATGTCGGCATCCGCATGCCCGAGGGTGAAGGTTTCGGTTTGCGCGCAGTGCCCATGCCGACAGCGCTGCCCGCAGGCTTCGGCTGGATTGGGAATCCGCAGCTGGTCCTGCGCGTGCCGTCCGTGGCCGCGGTGGACCTGCCGGCGTTCGCGCCACCGTTGCGGCACCATCCGGCGCTGCAAGGCGGCACCAACGTGAACGTGGTGGAGGTGCTGGCCCCGGGCGAAGCGCGGATCCGCTCCTGGGAGCGGGGCGTGGAGGGCGAGACTCTTTGCTGCGGCACCGGAAGCGCTGTGGCCGCGGCCTGGCTGGCGAGCACGGAAGGCATCACCGCGTGGCGCCTCCACACCGCCAGCGGCGAGGCGGTGAAGGTGAAGCTCGGCCTGGATGCGACGGGCGCCTGGCGCAACCTCTGGCTCTCCGGCCCGGCCCGGAGGCTGGGTGTCGTGCATCCCGATCCAGCGCTGCTCCAGCGGCTCCGGAGCTGATCACAGCGGCCTCCGCCGTGGAACCCCGACCTGCTAGACTGGCATGTTCCACACCCGAGGGGATGCCGAGATGGTTGGTTCCACCAGCACCTGCGCGATGATGAGGGCCGCCTGATGCGCGCCCGGGTGGTGGTGTTGGCGAACCAGAAGGGCGGGGTGGGCAAGACCACCACGGCCATCAACCTCGCGGCGTCTCTTGCGATGATGGAGAAGATGGTGCTGCTGGTGGATTTCGATCCCCAAGGCCACAGCACCACCGGACTCGGCTTCCCCAAGCCGGACCACCGCGCGGGTTCCTACGCGTTGATGAAGGGCGCGCCAGCGGAGGCGCTGCTTCTCAGCACGGAAGTGCCCATGATGCAGGTGATCCCGGCGGGCAAGGATCTGGCGCAGCTGGAATTCGAACTCTTCGAGATGCCCCAGCTCCAGGTGCTCAAGCAGGGACTGGCCCCGGTCATGGACCGCTTCGACTACATCATCATCGACCCCCCGCCCAGCCTGGGAATGATCACCCTGAACGCGCTCACGGCGGCGGACGAGGTCATCGTTCCCATGCCCTGCGAGTTCTTCGCGCTGGACGGCCTGGCCGAGCTCACCGAGACGCTGAGGCGCATCCAATCCGGCCCCAATCCCCAGCTGCAACTGGGGGGCATCCTGCTGACCATGGCGGAGGAGCGCACCAATCTGGGAGCCGCCGTCGCCAGCGAAGTGCGCCACGCCTTCCCGGGGAAGGTCTTCCAGACCATCATCCCCCGCAACATCCGGCTGGCCGAAGCCCCCAGCCACGGCAAGCCCGTGGCCTTCTACGATCTGCGCTCCAAGGGCGCCCAGGCCTACCTCAGCCTCGCGAAGGAATGGCTGGGCCTGGAGCTCCCCGCGAGGAGGGAAGCCTAATGACTCAGTTGAAGCGTCCGGCGCTGGGCCGGGGACTCACTTCGCTCATGAGCCAGATGGCTCCAGAGGATGCGAATCAGCGCGAGCTGCCCCTGGGCAGCATGGTGCCCAACCGCGCCCAGCCCCGCACCCACTTCGACGAGGCGGCTTTGGCCGAGCTGGCCGAAAGCTTGAAGCAGCACGGCATGGTGCAGCCCATCGTGGTGCGGAAGGTGGGCGACAAGTTCGAGATCATCGCCGGCGAGCGCCGCTGGCGGGCGGCGCGCAAGGCGGGCCTCGCCATGGCGCCGGTCATCATCAAGGAAGTGCCCGACGACAAGCTGCTGGAGATCGCCCTGGTCGAGAACATCCAGCGCCAGGAGCTGAACCCCATCGAAGAGGCCACGGCCTACTGGCAGCTGGGCGAGCATCTGCGGCTCACCCAGGAGCAGGTGGCCGACCGCGTGGGCAAGTCCCGGCCCCAGGTGGCCAACACCCTCCGCCTGCTGCGGCTCCCCGCGGAGCTGAAGGCCGAGGTGGCGGATGGACGCCTCAGCACCGGCCATGCGAAGGTCCTGCTCGGCGTGGCGGACCTCCGCCTCCAGGAGCAGCTGGCCCAGGAAGTGGTGGATCAGCAGCTGAGCGTCCGCGCCCTGGAAGCCCGGATCCAGCAGCTCCAAAAACAGACCAAGGCCAAGTCCAAGAAGAAGCACCCTCAGGAGCTGTTCATCAAGGCCGCCGCCGAGGAGCTCACCCAGTCTTGGGGCACGCGGGTTGAGATCAAGGCCAAGGGCAAAACCGGCACCCTGGTGATGCACTACGGCAGCGAAGGCGAACTGGATCGCCTCTTCGAGGCCCTCAAGCACGGTCCGGCGAAGCGCCGCTAGGCCCGGGTCCAAGCAAGGAGTCCCCATGTCGTCATGGTTCGTGAAAAAGCGCCAGCAGAAGACCGCCGTCGAGGAGAAGACCGTCAGGGTTCCCGAGGGCCTTTGGATCAAGTGCGAGGCCTGCAAAGAGTTGATCTACCGCAAGGAGCTGGTCAATACCCACAACGTCTGTCCCAAGTGCGGCTACCACTTCCGCATCGGGGTGGATGAGCGGCTTGAGAACCTCATGGATAAAGGTTGGACGCCCCTGTTCGGGAACCTTCGAAGCACCGATCCCTTGGGTTTCGTGGCCATCAAGAGCTATCGGGAGCAGCTGAAGAAGCTGGACGAAGCAGGCCAGACCGACGATGCCGTGGTGGTGGTGGAGGGCACCCTCTCCGGCCACCCCGTGGTGGCCGCTGTCATGAACTTCGACTTCCTGGCCGCCAGCATGGGCAGCGTGGTGGGCGAGAAGCTGCGGTTGGGGGTCGAGCGCGCCCTGGAAAAGGAGTGCGCCTACATCATCGTCAGCTGCAGCGGCGGCGCCCGGATGCAGGAGGGCACCCTCTCCCTCATGCAGATGGCCAAGGTCAGCGCGGCCTTGGCGAAGCTGGACAAGGCCGGACTGCCCTACCTCAGCCTGCTGACGGACCCCACCACGGGCGGCGTCAGCGCCAGCTACGCCATGCTGGGCGACCTCAACATCGCCGAGCCCAAGGCGCTCATCGGTTTCGCCGGCCCCCGCGTCATCGAGCAGACCATCAAGCAGAGCCTGCCCGAAGGCTTCCAGCGCTCGGAGTTCCTCCAGATCCACGGCATGGTGGACAAGGTGGTGAACCGCGACCATCTCAAGGATTTCATCGCCGCCTGCCTGGCGTGGATGATGCCCGCAGCCAGGGACTGATGGACGAAGCCTTCACGCCCATCCATATCCCGCGCCTCCAGGAGCGGGGCCACATGGGGATCAAGTGCGGCCTGGAGAACATCAGGGCCCTCCTGGGCGCCCTGGGCCGGCCCGATGAGGGCTATCCCGTGGTGCTCATCGCGGGCACGAACGGCAAAGGCAGCACCGGCGCCTTCATGGCCCACATGCTCAGGGCCGCGGGCTTCACCGTGGGCTGGACCACCTCTCCGCACTTGGCCGACGTGACCGAGCGCGTCTGGGTCGACGGCGAGCCCATCGGCGAAGGGGCCCTCGACCTGCTGCTGGGCGAAGCCTTCGACGCGGAGGAGCGGGCGGGCATCCAGGCCACCTACTTCGAGCTGGTGATCACGGCGGCCCTCCTCGCCTTCCGCATGACCGGCGTGGAAGTGGCGCTGCTGGAAGTGGGGATGGGTGGGCGCTGGGACGCCACCAACGCCACGGAACCCTTCCTCACGGTGCTCACCACGGTGGGGCTGGACCATCAACAGTACCTGGGTGATACGCGGGAGGCCATCGCGCGGGAGAAGCTCTGCACTGCCCGCGAGGGCAGGCCTCTGGTGCTGGGGCCCTCCCTCGATCCCGAATGGATCTGGCCCCTGCTCGCCTGCGCGCCGACCCTGCACCCCGCGCAGCGGCTGGGACCGGCGGACATCCGCTGGGACCACTCGCGGGTGGAGGGCAGGCGCGTGGGATTGGCGGGGCTCCACCAGCTGGACAACCTGGCCACGGCCTTCGAAGCCATCCGCCAGCTCCAGGCGCGGGGCTTTCCCATTCCTGACGACCGGCTTTGGGAGGGCGTGGCGCAGGCCCGCTGGCCCGGCCGCCTCTGGCAGGTGCCCGGCCTGGAGGGCGTGTGGATGGACGGCGCCCACAACGTGGACGGGGCCCGGGCCCTGGCCGAGCACGCCCTGGCTTGCGGGGTGCGCCCTCATCTCTACATGGGGGCCATGGGCGATAAGGATCTGGCAGGCGTGGCCGCGGAACTGAAACGCATCCGTCCTCTGTCGGTGACCTTCGTGCAGGGCGACGCCCCTCGCTACGCCACCCTGCGCCAGCTTCAGGAGGCCTGGAATCTCGATGCGCCTCTGCTCACGCTGCGGCAGGCGGCGGCCCACTTGCGGGCCTCGGCAGAGGCTCCCCGCCTGGTGACGGGATCCCTCTACCTGCTGGGGGACCTGTTGCGGGAGATGGGCATCCGGCCCTTCTAGGGCCCGATTTAAGGATGGGCCCCCCTTCGGACCGATGAGGAAGCCATGCGGCGGTGTCTCCTCAGTCTCAGCTTGGCCGGCATCCTGGGCGCGCAGGCGCCCCTGCACATCGTGTCGGTGGAACGCCGGGGGATGCCGCCCTACGAGGCGACGGACCGAGTCTACGGCCTGGATGGGGGACTGCCCCAGGGACTCCATGTGGGCGACCGCCTCCGGGTGAAACGGGTGGGGGATTTCCAGTTCATCGGCCGCCTATGGATCACCGAGCTCCGGGGGGATCAATCCTCCGCCCGCTTCGAGCCGGTGGGCGCCAGTTTTCCCATGAAGGGCGATCTGGCGTTTCCCGAGGTGCTGCTTTGGCCACCGGCCGTGCGGCCCCTGAACCAGGAGCCCCTGGCCTTGGTGCAGGCGCCCCTGGGCACCGCCGAAGCCCCGCCCAGGGAAGGCATCATCTATTTCCTTCCGCAGCAGGCCGAAGTGAGCCCCGCGGGAGTTCGCAAGCTGGAGACCTGGGTGAAGGCCTGGGGCGCGGCCGGGCGCTGGTCGGTGCAGGTGCCCGCCACCAAGGCGCTGAGCCCTTCCCTTCTGAAGCAGCGGGCGGAATCCCTGCAAGCCGCGTTGCGGGCCCTGGGCATCCAGCAGGTCGGCGTCGAAACCGAGGCAAGGGCCCTGGAGAGCAAGTTCGACCCCACCTGGATCCGGCACTGGGACTGATGTCGTTTCGCCTGCAACCGTAAAGGATCGACCACGGAGGCGCGGAGCATGGGCCTTCGGCCTGCCCATGACGGAGAGGCACGGAGGCCTCCGTTCCGCCTCCGTGAGCTCTGCATCTCCGTGGTGGGTCTCTAGGGTTGATGGCGATCTGGCATGAGGAGCTAAGCTGGGCGGATGTCCACCGGATCCACCCGCGCCGTCGCCCTCGCCTTGACCGCCAACGGCGGCATCGCCATCTCCAAGTTCGCCGTGTTCCTGGCGACGGGAAGTTCCAGCCTCCTCACCGAGGCCATCCACTCGGCCGCCGACTGCGCCAACCAGGTGCTGCTGTTTCTTGGCATGCGCCAGGGCACGCGGCCCCCCAGCGCCAAGCATCCGCTGGGGCACGGCCAGGCCGCCTTCGTGGCCAGCTTTCTGGTGGCCCTTCTGCTTTTCAGCGTGGGCGGCCTCTACTCGCTGGTGGAGGGCATCCACAAGATCCGGCACCCCGAACAACCCCACCACCTGGGTTGGGCCGTGGCGTTGCTCCTCTTTGCCGTGGTGCTGGAGGGCTGGTCCCTTCGGGGCGCCTTATCGGCCGCGGCGCCGGAGCGCCATGGCCGCTCCCTCCTCCGGTACCTTCGGCAATCCAGCAGCACGGAGCTGGTGGTGGTTCTGGCAGAGGACATCGCGGCGCTGCTCGGCCTGCTGCTCGCGCTGGCGGCGGTGCTGCTGACCATGGCCACGGGCCATCCCGTGTGGGACGGCGTCGGCAGCGTGGCCATCGGCCTGCTGCTCATCGCCGTGGCGGCCTTCGTGGGCGTGGAGGTGACCAGCCTGCTGCTGAACGAGGCGCCGCCCCTGGCCTTGCGCGCCCGCATCCGCGCGGCCGTGAACGAGGATCCGGCCGTGGACCGCGTGCTGAACCTGGTGGCGGTCATTGTGGGCAGCGACCGGCTGATGGTGGCCCTTCAGGTGAAGTTCCACGCCCAGCCCAGCGGCGCGGCCCTGGTGGAAGCCATCAATGCGATGGAGCGGCGCCTCCGCGATCGCTTCCCCCAGATCCAGCACCTCTTCGTGGAGCCGGACGAGGCCTGAGGGCGTTCGCATCCAATCGGGGAAGCTGCGCCACGGAGGATGGGCCGCGGATTCACACGGATGAAAAGAAAGCGCCTGGTTCATCCCCTTCATCCTGGCTAAACACCTTCTTATCCTTCGCCAGGATGAAGGGGATAGGGACGGGGGCCGCCCGCCGGACCTGCCACTCGGCGCCCGGGAATCCGTGTTCATCCGTGTGAATCCGTGGTTCCCCTTGTCCTTTCGCGGTGGTTCCCCTTGCTGAAAAGCAGGGTTGGCCACGGATGTACACGGATTCACACGGATG
>JACPYP010000030.1 GCA_016195985.1 Acidobacteriota bacterium
CACGGGCCTATCCCCGGGCGCCACGGACCAGCTTCTGCGCCATGCGTGGCCAGGTAACGTGCGTGAGCTGGAGAATGCCATGGAGCGGGCCGTGGCCCTGGCCCCAGGCAGCCGGGTGGAGTTGGAGGATCTGCCCGAGGAAATCCGGCAGGCCTGCCCGATTCCCATCGCCACCCTCGGGACCATCCGGCCCCTGGAGGAAATCGAAAAGGATTACATTCTCGCTGCGCTGGCCCTGAACGGTGGAAATCAGACCCGCACGGCCGAGCAACTGCAGATCGGATCGGCCACCCTCTACCGCAAGCTCAAGAGCTACGGCCTCATCGGCGCCAGCCGTTCCTGAAGGCCGAAAGCCTACAGGTCGTAGGTGATCTTCCGTCGGCCCACCACGCCGGTCGCCTCCTCTCCGGTGTCGAGGCCGATGCGCAGTTTCAGTTTGTAGCGGCTCCGCTCGTTGAAGCGGTCCACCGCCTCGATGATGTCCAGCGCCTTGTGGGCGCTCTGGACGGTGTGGTCCGTGACCTGGTCCGTGAGCCCGATGGAAGCCAGGTAAGCATTGCCAATGGTGCGGGTGCGGCTGATATCTGTCGGAAATCCTCCATTATCGAAGCGGGTGGCGATGGCATCGAGAACGCCCATCAAAACATCGGCACTCGCACCTTCTGCGAAGGCCGTGAACGCCATCAGATCGGCGAACAGGACGGTCACCTCCGCATAGCTCTCTGTCACGGTCTCCGTGAAGGAGCCGGCTACGATGGGAGGCCGTCCCTGTAGCCGCTCAGCAATGGAAGCCGGGAGGACGTTCAACAGGAGGCGTTCCGAAACCTTCTGTTCCGCCTGGATCCGTTCGCAAAGCCGCTTCGTCTCCAGGTGCAGAAGCCGCACTTCCAGCATGTTATGGACTCGGATGAGCACCTCGGCCAAATCCAAAGGCTTGCTGATGAAATCCTTCGCCCCGGCCTTCAGAGCCCTGAGTTTGTGGCCCGGCTGGGCGGTGATCACCAACACCGGAAGGTAGCCTTCCGTTTCCACTTGCTTCAGGTTTTCCATGACCTGAAAACCGTCCATGACAGGCATCTGCAGGTCAAGGAGGATGAGGTCGTAGCGGTAGGTCAGATGCAGTTCGCAGACCTTGGCCGGATCGTGGGTGGAAAACACTTGGGTGTATCCAGCGCCCAGCAGCATTTGTTCGAGCAGCGCGACATTGGCCTCCTGGTCGTCCACGATGAGGATCTTGCCGTGCAGGATGTCCGTTGGACCGATCATGGGAGGCTCCCTTCTGAGTCAGCATGGACACGGCCAGTCTTGGCCAGGCGCAGAGCCTCATCCAACGCGCCCATGAATTCAACGACGTTGATCGGCTTGGTGAGATAGCGGGAGAAGCCGGATTCCAACCCCCGCTTGATGTCGCCCACCATGGCATTGGCACTGATGGCAATGACCGGGATGTGGGCTGTGCCGGGTGATTTTCGAAGCTCGAAGAGGGCTTCGACGCCATTCATTCCCGGAAGATTGATGTCCATGAGGATGACCTCCGGCAGCCGGCTCGCCGCCAGCTCCAAGCCCTGCGCCGCCGTTCCGGCGCACAGCAGCAGGAGTTCCGGGCGGCGCGCGATCAGCTGTTGAATCAGATCCAGGTTTGCCGGGTTATCCTCCACGCAGAGGATGGTATGCAACGGCCCGCTGCCGGCACTCTGCGCCAGCTCATCCATGCTGCCTCCGGGATCAGGTTCCACCAGGGTCGGCGAGGTCGTGGTGTTCAAGTCGTACCAGAACAGGCTGCCCACGCCTGGTTCACTTTCCACCCCCAGGGTGCCCCCCATGAGCTCTACCAGCAGCTTGCTCATGACCAGACCGATGCCTGTGCCCTCTTCAGGGCTGTGCTCCTGGCCCAGGCGGTTGAAGGGCTGGAAGAGCTGGCGAAGTTGCTCGGGCCTCATGCCCTGGCCGGTATCCTGCACACTGATGCGCACCCGGCCAGGCCCCGCGGGGAGACAGGCCACGTGGACCGTCCCGCCCGGGCGGTTGTACTTGGTGGCGTTGGAGAGCAGGTTTATAAGGACCTGCTTCAACCGGATGCGATCTGCGCAGACGAAGAACGGCGCCTCGAATGTCGGGAAGGTGAGCTGGATGCCCCGCTTCAATCCCTGTGGCTCCACCATGGATTGGCAGTCGAACAAGACTTCGGAAAGCGACACGGGTTCTTCGGAGAGCGAGAGTTTGCCCGATTCGATGACGGCCAGGTCCAGGATTTCATTGATGAGCTCCAGCAGGTACCAGCCCGCGTGCAGGATCCGGTCAATGCTCCCCTTCTGGGCAGGCGTCGCCGGCGGGGTGGTGGAATCCAGCAACTGGGCGAAGCCCAGGATCGCGTTGAGCGGCGAGCGCAGCTCATGGCTCATGCTGGACAGGAACTCTGATTTGGCGAGGTTGGCTTTGTCTGCGATGATCCGAGCGCACACCAGTTCCGCGTTGCGATCCTGGAGCGCCTGATCGAGGCGTTCCCATTCCACCTCGACCTGTTTCCGGGCGGTGTTGTCGGTTCCGATCAGGAGATAGCCGATGATGGTGTCGTGCTGGTCCCGCAGGGCAGTCACGGACACCACCGCCGGGAAGCGGCTACCGTTCTTTCGGATGTAGGTCAGCTCGTAGATATCCCCGATCCCCCGGGAGGCTTTGAATGCCAGCGCCTCGAACCCTGGCGCGATGGGCGTATCCAATTCCAGGCTCAAGGCCTCGGCCCGTTCGATCACTTCCTTGGGATCGGAGATGTCCGCCGGGGTGATCTTGTTCACCACGTCTTCGGCGGCGTAGCCGAACATGCGTTCGGCGCCCACGTTGAAGATCTGAATCACTCCCTGGGCATCGGTGGCAATGCTCGAGAAGTTCGCACTGCTGAAAATGGCCGCCTGCAGCGCGCCAGCTTCCAGCAGCGCCGCCTCCACCCGTTTCCGGGCGGTGATGTCCCGCAGGATGCCCGTGAAGTAACGCTGCCCCCCCAGCCACATGTCACTGGCAGCCAATTCCAGGGGGAAGGCCTCGCCGTTCTTGCGCATCCCTTCGATCTCACGGCCTGGGCCCTCGGAGTCATTTCCTTGCCCTTCAGTGTAGGGCTCCAACGCCGTTTCGATGGGGACATGGGCCAGCCGAGGAATCAGCAGGCTGATCCTTTGTCCGACCAGTTCTGCCACCGAATAGCCGAACATCCGTTCCACCGCCGGGTTCACGGTTTCAATAAGGCCTCCCTGGGCCTGGATGGTGATGACGCCATCGACCACTGTGTTGAGGATGGCCTGGATCAACGCGGTGCTGTCCCGAAGGGATTGCTGGGCTGCGTATTCCTTGGTGACATCGCGGAATACCAACACCGCGCCGGCAACCCTCGCATCCCTGTTCCGGATGGGGGCACAGCTGTCTGCGATGGCGCATTCCGTCCCATTCCTGGCGATGAGCAGGGTGTGGTTGGCCAAGCCCTGGATGGTGCCGTGGGCGAGGGTATCCATTACCGGAGCGACGGCCGGATGGCGCGTCTCTTGGTTGATGATCTGGAACACTTCGTCCACGTGTCGGCCCAGAGCATCTCCGAGGGCCCAGCCCGTAAGGCGCTCAGCAACCGGGTTCATGAGCTTGATCCGGGCCTCCGCGTCTGTGGCGATGACGGCATCACCGATGGAGTTCAGCGTAACGGCCAGTTTTTCCTCGCTTTCCTGCAAGGTCGCATGGGCTTCCATCATGCGGCGATTGGTCTCTTCCTGGGTTTCCAGCAGGTGGCTGGTCTCCAGGTGGATCGCCTCCTTCATGCGTCGGCGGGCGCGGCGGCGGAAAGCATCGACCAGGGAGATGGCTGCCAGCAGAACGAAGATGCTGACCAGCGCCATGATGATGAAGAGGCGGTTCATGAGCATTCGAGAGGATGCTTCGTTCTGCGTCAGGGCAAGTGCTTCTGCCCGGGTGAAGGCGCCCATCTCCACATGGATGGCCTCCATGAGCCGCCTGCCCTCGCCCTTGCGAACCACGGCTTGTGCCGCAGCCAGGCGGCCTTTGCGGCGCAACGCCAGGACATCCGACATTTCCATCCATTTGGCTTCGATCAATGGCGCCACCGCCACCAGGTGCTCTCTGGCCTCGGCACCCATCTCCTGTTGGCGCAAAACGCCCAGCTGTCCCTTCGATTGGGCGCGGTCGGCTTCGTAGGGCTTCAGGAAAGCTTCATCCCCCGTAATCAGGTAGCCTCGCTGGCTGGTTTCCGCCCTGCTCATGGCAGATTGCATGGCCTCGGCGGCGAGCAGTGTTTCATAGGTGTGGCGCCGTGAACGGCCAGCCTCCTTCATTTGGAGGAACGCCCAGAAGGAGGGCACCACCAGCAACGCCGCGACCAGGATCGCGGCAGCATAGGGAAGGAGGCTCGGCCGGCGCCCTGGCGTCGCAGCCGATGTGGCGGAATCACTGGTGTGTAGGATCACGGCCGACCTCTTGGAAACCGCGATAAGACTTGCGGATCATGAGGCCGAAGGTGCAAGCGCCACCTGTATCCACTTTTACGTCCTTCCTCATCGAGACCCGATCATATTGGTTTTTGTTTGGAACGCCCTCTCACAGGAAGCGCTGGGCCAGGGCACCAACCCCTAGGGGAGGTTGTTTTAAGACCAGTTGATGGAGCAGCATTCATTCCAAAAGCCAAACACCTCGCGCAGCGTGGCTTAACCGGAGTCCGTTTCTGGCCCAAGCAGAAAACCCCATCGTTATGAGGGAGCATGCCTTCAAACTGGGCCTGCCCTTCTTCGCAACCTGCCGCATCCAACATCTGGGAACGCTCAGAACCGCATGGCGTTGCCCACGGTGAATTGCCATCGGGCCTGATAGGGTTCGCGGTTCAACGGCACCGCCACGCTCAGGAGGATCACCCGGCCCAGGGTGCTCTTGAGGTTGCCCAAGCGCAGCCCCACGCCCACATCCGAATAGGTGCGCGACCAGCCCTGCCCATCCAGGCGCCGCACGGAGCCTACATCCAGGAATGCGCTGTACCCCAGGCGCACCAGGCCCCACCAGCGTTGCTCCGTCAGCAACCGGTAGTCGAAGGAGCCCGCCCAACGGGCGTCGCCAGGGTGCAGCTGATTGGGAAAGCCCCGCAGCCCCTGTTCGCCGCCCAGGTAGTACCAGGTTTCCGGATCGGGATGACAAGCCTTCTCCACCGTCACCGTGCCCGCCAGGATCTGATTCGGCGTCAGCTTCCGGTACTGCACCAGAGACACAGCCAGATGGCTGTCCTCCAGGCCGGTGGCGGGCCGGCGTCCTTCCCACGCCACGGTGAGCAACGTGAGGTTTTCGCTGGAGGAGGACCAGCCCTTGGCGCCCTCCAGCCGAAAGAAGGGCGCGGTCATGGAGGACCCCCAGGGGCGCAGGTAGGTACCCACCTCCACCAGGCCGGTCCAGGCCAGGTTGTAGTCTTCGGGCGTATCCATGCCCTGCAAATCCACGAAGGTCTCGAAGGCGTCTTCCTGCGTGGCCAGGGTCAAGGCCGGGCCCCGGAGCCGCCGATCCTTCAGCCGCGGGACCGATAGACCGTTCGCCGGGGTCCCCGAGGTGATGGGGCCGTAGCTCGTATCCTGGCGCTTCAGGAGAAGGCCTCCCCGCCAAACCCGGTCGCCGGCTTGATGGAGGAGCCTGGCCCCCGACCACCGCACCTGATCCTGGATGAAGGGGGCCTGGAAGATCTGCTCACCCCGGTCATACAGCCGCAGGCTGGCATGGGTTTGCGCGAACGCCACGCCCGCTGTCCAGGGTGTGTCTAGGGCGAAGAAGGGCCGTTCCAGCTTGAAGCTGCGGAGATAGCCATCCGTGAGGTACTGGGTGTGTGCCGCGAAGGTCCAGCGGCTTCCAAAGAGTTGGGGATCACCATAGGCCAGCCCCCAGGTGCTGCGCTCATGATCCCTGGAAAGATCGAAGGTGACGCTCTTGCCCGCTCCCAGGAAGTTCTTTTCATCCATGCCGAAGGCCGTGGTCCGCTGTCCGCCCACTTCCGAGTAGCCCAGGCTCAGCTGAGTCGTCCAGGCATCCCGCACCCGCACCTGGGCCACCACGGTGCCATCGGGCTGGACCAGGGGCTCGATATGCGCATCTTTCACGAAGGGGAGGGCCCGGAGGAGCCGTTCCGTTTCGTAGATTTTTCTTTCGCGTACCCGCTCGCCTTCTGCAAAGAGCAACGCCTGGCGGATGACGGCCTCCCGCGTGGAGGCGTGGAGATGGTTGGCCGTGCGGCCAATCCAGATGTTCTCCTCGGGCTTGGTGAGGTCGAACACATCTCCGATCACCACCTCAATCCGGCCAAGACGGGCTTGACGGGCCTCCAGCCCGTGCCAGGCCCTGGCTGCACCTTGAACAGGCTGACTGGCCATGGTGAGAATGCACCCGAAACAGGCCCCGAACCGCACCATCCGAAGCCGGCTCATGGGAAGTGCGATCTAGATGCGCCCGCTGACCAGCAAGATGATCAGCACCAGCAGCAGAAGGCCCATGCCACCGCTGGGGTAGTAGCCCCAGCTCCGGCTGTGCGGCCACCTGGGAATCGATCCCACAAGCATCAGCACCACGACGATGATCAGGATGAGTCCAAGCATGTTCAACTCCTATTGGTTCTTCTGAATTGGGCCACCAACAACAACACGCCGCCTACGATGGCCACGGCACCTACGATGGGCGGCAGAGGAATGGATCGGGTTTGATCAGCCACCACGTGAAGGGAGCCGATGTCCACCACCTTCTCGCGCGTGGTGTAGCTGATGCTCTGATAGATGATCGCGGCGAATCCGGCCACGATCAGCGCCACCGCGAGGATGCTGCTCGATCGCATGGACCCTCCTGCCTGAACGGGATGAATGGTTGGGGCGAAAAAACCAGGGCCGCTAGCGACGATTCCACTCGTGTCGGCGTGTTTCCTTCGGCCAATGCGACCGGGGAAGTTCCATGCGACGGCCGTTTCTCGAATCGGAGTAGTACCAGCGGTCATCGGTGTAGAAGTAGTGGTAGCCGCCATGGGCGTAGTAGGAATCTGAATCCACTTCGACAATCGCCGGGAGGATGGGCACGATCTCCAATCCGCCTCGCCGATTGGGGGCCACCATACAGGCGGAGAGGAGGAGGAGCGATAGGACTGGAATGGCCGCATTTCGGTTCATGGATTTCTCCGGATGGGTGACTTGAAACAGCGCAGTTCTTTGCCTGTGGTCTAACAGGAGACAGCGTCGCGGGGACCTCTTGCCGAGGTTGGTTTTTCGGTGAAAACGGAAAACCAGTGCGTAGTGTGCAGGTTTCGGGCCACCCCTGAGGCCCCCTCGTTCCAGGGTTTGGCGACAAAGGCCATCCCTTCGCCCCGTGTCGATCCATCAAGATGATCGCTTTCACCCGTCATATCGAAAGCCGCATGGACAACCAGCCTTCCGATTCTGGTCCCTACATGCTTGGCATGGCGCGTCACGTCTCCCGATATGATGCAGTGGCTCCATCATTTTGATCGCGCTCCCGTCACCTGACTGATCCGCCCCCACGCGCGGTGCGGGCCAGACGGTTGCGCGGTCAATGGTTGCAGAGCAAGGCGAGCGCGGAACGGAAACTGCAATTGCCTTCGGCCTATCTGGCGGAGCTCTCATTCGATATGACGTCACCAACGGCACGTTGATCCGCATCCTTCTGCTGGTGGGCTGCCTTTGGCTTGCCATCCGTCTTTGGCCGGTGATCCTGGTACTCGCCGTGGCCCTCCTTATCGTGGGAACACTCAGCCCAGCGGTGCTCTGGCTGGAAAACCACCGCGTGAAACGCGCCTTGGGGATCGCGCTGGTTTTCGCTGCGGTGCTGCTCACGTTGGTGCTCATCCTCACCCTGACCGTGCCTTCGGTGATCGGGCAGGCGGCCACCCTGTTCGAACGGGAACCGGGCCTTCGGGCCGGGTTGGCCGACCGGCTTGCCCGCCACCACCTCAGCGCCGCCTTTGCGGATTGGCTCCGCAACCTCAAGTACAGTGCCCACGGGTACAACCTCGGCGCTACAGCCTTCAGCTATTCCCTGCGCCTTTTCGAAATCGCGGCCTACGGCATGAGCGCCATTTTCCTGGCTCTCTATATGATGATCGACCGGGATCGGCTGCGCGGGGGCCTCTTCGCCCTCGTCCCCCGCACCCGTCACATCCGCCTTTCCCGGATCATGCTGAATGCCGAAACCATCGTCGGCGCCTACATCCGGGGTCAGCTGATCACCTGCTTTCTCATCGGAGCCTTCACCTACATCCTCTTGAAGGCCTGCGGCATCGAGAACGCCATGGCCCTGGCCCTCTTCGCCGCCATGGCTGACGTGCTTCCCTACATTGGCGCCATTCTATCCGTGGTGCCCCCGGTGCTGGCAGCCCTGGGATACAGCCCGGCTACCGCCCTCGTCGTTCTGATCTCCATGCTGTGCTACGAGGAGTTCGAAAGCCGCGTGCTCGTTCCTCGGATCTATGGCAGCTCCCTTCGCCTTCCCCCCTCGGTGGTTTTCTTCTCCCTCATGGCCGGAGGAACCCTCATGGGGCTTCTGGGCGCCCTGCTGGCCCTCCCTGCGGCCGCTACTGTCATGATGCTCATCGAGGAACTGCGGGTGGACCTCCCCGGAGAACAAGGGCATCCCTCGGATCTGCTCATGATGGCCGAGGACAGCCGCGAGGAAGCTGAGTACGCGCGGCGCAGCGATGGGGTGCCCGCCGAAGGCGCCGCTGCCATCGCCGTCGAAATGGCCTCGGACAGGCGTACGAAGGACACCCCGTGAGAGGTGCGGCTCCCTCCGTCTTTACGAATTCAGTGCTCTCGGGTCGGGGCTTTTCTTGAATAAGGGTGCGAGCTTCCCTGCGAAGCCTGGGACATCGCATATCCAAAGAGACATTTTTTAACCGCTCATCTGCTTCAGGCGGGGGTTGGCACCCAGCCCCTTCGAGAGCCACTTGGGCGCAGGAATGTCGAGACCACCATGGTAACGCAGAGCCAATGAACGCTCCAGCTGCCGGCAATCTTCCGATCCCTAATATATGTTACGAATCGATCTAGCCACGAACTGGAGGCAGTGTGGGGGTGAGGGTCGGTCGCGGTTGTGTCCAAACGGAACAGAGCGTTAAGCATAAATCCGCCAAAACGGCTAAATGCCATTCACCAACAAAACTGACGCAATTCCAAATCCCCGAGCTTCCCTGATGAAGCTGACCGTTAGATGGGTTGCTTGGCCGTCGCGTGACGTTAACTTCAATTGGTAGGGCGCTGGACTTGAGGTGGTAATCGGACTGATGCGGTATTGAGTTAGCAGCTTGGACCGATCCGCGTTGACCTTCCACCGGATATTGGTGGTAGATACCACCTTATCAAGGGTCAACTGCTCTGGGTCGTCATTGACAAATTCCACCTTCCAAGAAGAATCGCCCTCCTTCGAGGCGACCTTGACGGAAACAAAAACATCGTCGCCTCGAACCTCCGTTTCACAAGACACATTTGCGATTTCGGGTTGTTGCCGGACAGAAATGGGCGGACGGCAGGCGGCAGCGAGCAAGACGAGGACAGAGCCCAAGATAATTGGATGTTTCATATCAGCATGCTCCTGTAGAGAGGAGAGGTGAGGACAAGAAATGATTACATCCTAGAGCAAGCAAGATTGCATTCACACGGCCGTGCCTGAAACACCTGCGACCGATAGGGCGACCCGTTGTCCCTTGGCTGTTTAGGGACGCTAACGGCTTCATGGATAAGGCCCAACGATGGGGTGCATTTGAAAGCAAGGGAAACGGAAAGGTTTTCCTGCACGGGCAAATGATCGCACGGACACGACGCGGGCTGCGGGCGCACTGAATGCGCCATGACCGGCACACCCATTGCGGCTCCGCGCGACTTCGTCCTGTGCCGTATCCGTGCTTATTGGCTCCGCTGTGCAGGAAAATCAAGGAGTCAGGCTGGATGAGGAAAAGAGGGTCTGCCCTGGATTATGAACGGCCCTCGCGACCAGGATCTGAAGGACGGCTTCGGGGAGGCCCGGCAACCCAGCGCCCTAAGTGCCACATGCAAGGGGTTCGAGAAGAAATGGCAGCGGCACGGGGTGTCCCCTCCAGCTTGCGCTCAGGGATCCCAGGGGAGTGTGGTTCGACGCATCAGCGCGAGCGTAGCCTGTTACCCTTTCTTTCAAACACACCGCATCATTAGGCCTCACCAAAGGATCAACACCCGATGCCATCGATAGATCCGATACCCAATTGCACATCGCTCCAACAGATTCGTGAAAACATCGATCGAATTGATCATCGGCTTGTCGCCTTGATCGCCGAACGTGGTCTCTTTGTGAGGCAGGCGGCACGGTTCAAGACAACCATGGATGAGGTGGAAGCGCCTCAACGCGTTGAACAAGTCATTTCCAAAGTCACTGAGCTCGCTAAAGAACTCGGTGCTAGCCCCAGCGTGGTCGAACAAGTTTACCGGGCCATGATTTCCGCATTCATTCATGCGGAGCTGGCCGAGTACAATTCCATTCAAGATGCATCAGGCCCGACCTGACCTTCCGCTCAACTCGGATCCATCGTTGCGCTGGTGCCCTTAAGCCATATCAACGCCCGCACCCTGCAGTGATGGGGCCGGTGAATTCCCTTTGTCGGCGCCACTAACGAGCACCACCAACCAACGGGATACTCAATGCCGATTCTGAACGCTGCACTCATTCTCTGTGGACTACTGGGACAGCCATCTGCCCCAAGCGTGATGGATTTCGACGCGGTCATAAACAAACACTTGGGTGCCATCAAAACCCGGGACCTAAAATCATTCACCGAAACCATAACGGGCGATGATTCGATAACACTCATCCTGCCGAATGGGCACTATTCGAAAACGAGACGTGAATTCCTGACCTCGATCCAAACCTGGTTCCAAGAAAAAGACTGGCGTTTTTCTTACCAGATTGAGTCGCGGGTTCATACGCCGGAGCTTGGCCTTGTGGTGTTACGTGTGGCGTATGACGACATGGACTCGGATCAAAAACCATATCATCTCGATTATTTTTTGACTCTGGTTTTCAAGAAAAGCAGCTCGGGCTGGTTCCTTATTCACGATCAAAACACTCTAATTAACCCCAAACAGCCATAACCATTGATCCTGAACCTCCGCCGTGCCCGCGAGCTTCTTTGTTGGGCGTTCACAGTCAAGCCTTTCCCCCACCATGGAGGATCAATGTCCAAGTCTGGAAATCAATATTGGTTCCGTGTAAAGGAATCCGGTTGGGGCTGGAGTGCTCCGCTCGTATGGCAAGGCTGGTTGGTTGTTGCTCTTTACTGCGCCCTGGTCACCGCAAGCATAACTCTTCTACGAAACCTCAATGATTTGGTCGTCGGCGGGGGCTTACCCTCATTCTCATTTTCATCTGTTGGCTGAAAGGTGAGCCGCTTACGCGGCGCAACGATACCCCTGAATGAGGCGCTGCTGGCGTCCGTTTGATTGAGATGAAGCAGCCCGTTCGGACCAATTCTGCTCCCTGGGCCGGCCCTCTTTTCGTGCCCCTTCCTGGAGTCTTGAAATCTCTGCATCAGGCTGAGGCTCGCCGATAACCCGGAGCCGTTAGACGCCCTTCACCGGAAGAGGGGCGGACGAACATCGGATGAATCTCCCTGCGCCCCCCACGCCCAGGGGGTTCTGAGACTCTCGGCGAAGCCCGAATTGAGCGGAAGGGCAGACTGGAAGGTAAACCCGGCCTTGATCCGGAACCTGTTTATAAGCGAAGGCATATATGAGCCATGCATAATTTCGCCATCCTCATCTGCCTTGCGCCAAGCCTAGCGGCTGGCGAGCCGGCCCAACCGGGCCGCGATCTCGCCTTCTTGAAACGCATTCAGCCCTATCTTGAGGGCACCCCCCTCCCGAAACGCACGATTCAAAAACCCGAAGCCTCCGCCGTGGTCGAAGTGATTGGTGAGTACAGCCGAGAACAGCGCCGGCAAATGGCATTTCAAGAATTCCAGAGCTGGTTTCGAGAAGACCTTCGAGTGTTTTGGCTGAGGCACTCAGATACGGCTTCAGGATTGGCCTCATCACCAGGCACTGTGCCTGGCATGCGATCCGGAGGGAGCGCTGCGCCGGCCATGGCCCCTCTCTTCTCAAAGGGGTTCTAGGGGCTCCGGTTTCGAACGAGGGAAGCTCCGATCGCAGCCGAGGTCAGAATGGGGCGGAAGGACAGGCCCTTGTTTGAAAGGCCTTCCGCCTTTCTAGGTGTCCATGTTGAAGGCGAGTGCCGAACGCGTTTTGCAGCCCACAATCGCTGGGGCTTGTTGGATCAGATCATCGTTTTCCAGCGCTTCGACCATGAAAAGGGCGAAATCCACACGACGCGTGAGGTTGCTTGCGAGGATGGGATCGCCGACATGCTTGCTCCAGACAGGTAAACCTTGGCTTTCTCCTTCTTCGAGGTCGCTTCCGCGCACGACTGTCCAACGCGTGTTGCTGGCGAAAATTCGATGACAGGCCCTCACTTGATCATCGATTTCCGCAAAGCGGACAAACCGCATGATCCAGCCAACGATTTTCAGGGCTGACAAGAATGTCCGTGAATACACGTCCTGGCCGTCTCGAGTGATGTGCCAGCCGCACGAAAAAACAAGGCGTGCAGCAGGGCGCGCGTAATCGAGAATGGCCTGGGCGGTGCCTGAAGCGTAGCGATTGACCCCCCAAGGCACAAGCACGGCAAGCACACCGTCGCAGCCTTCAACCGCGTTCTTAATCACTTCTCGGTCGCAGGTATGGCCCGGGAAAAGGGTGATCCGGCCCTTGAATTCGTCCAATTTAGCCGCGCTGCGTTCCCGACAAACCGCATGGACCCCATAACCGCGATCCAGAGCATGCCGGACCATGTATCGCCCCAGCTTCCCAGAGGCACCAACAATGCAAACCTTTTTCATGCGACACCAAAGTTGGATTGAGAAAATCATTGCCTTGTACTCGGGCAAAGTCATCCCTTCCCGCTGGCTGGCATGACTTGGTTGTTTTAAGTTCATCCGGCGGCGCGTTCCGGTCTTCCCCCCCGCCTTGCAGGTGATTCAAAAATGACCCTGAGCCCGAAAGGAGCATTGGCGCCTGTCGAAGGCGCCGAATGCCGCGGGCGTCCACTGCGTGGGGTCATCGATCCTTGGAATGACCGCCACAGACCGGCCCACTCGAAATGGATCCGCATCTCAGGAGACCTCCATGGCCCTCGCCTCCTCGCGCCGCACGCTCCTGCTGGCGGCACTCCTGGGCGTCCTCGCCTGTGCTGCCGCCCTCCTGGCCTGGCAGGGGAAAATGGCGTTCTGGACGCCATCGGACCGCGCCTTCGATCCCGCCGCCTGGGCCTGGCGCAGCGAAGAACACTGGGCCGTGGGCCAGACCGCCCAGGATCTCGCCGAGATGCTCTGCTTCGCCGCCAAGGAGAAGCCCGAAGGATACGAGGTGCGCACGGTTCCCGGCCCGCGGCCCCACACCTACCGGATCCAGGTGAAGGGTCCCCGTCTTGGGGCAGGGTTGGAGCAGGAGGTGGAGCTTCACCATTTCCTGTGGGACCCGCAGGACTATGCCGCCTACGTGAAGGGGCTGCAATCGGCGCTGCACCTTGAACCTGCGGCCGTCCAAGAGGGTCTCGCCCAGAACACTCTGGAGCGCCTTCTCAAACCCCTTCCAGCGGAGCTGGAGCGCACCCAGCAGGAGGTGTCGAAGGCCCTCAACGCGTCGCCCGCCAGCGCCGAGCCGCATGAAGCCGCGGCGGCGGTGCTTTCGGCCTTCGGGCTCTTCAGCGAGGCGGGAGCCTACACGGACCACCGCAGGCTCCTCTGCAGGATGAGCGCCCACCTGGCCATGGCCTCGGCCTTGCGCCCCGGGGCCGCGGGACCCGCCGCTGCCTTCGCCTCATCGGCCCTGCTCCACCTCAGCGGGCAATCCGCCGCGGCCATGAAGGCGGTGGAGGCTCTGCGGGGCCAGCCCGGCGCTCCACCGGCCCCGTGGCTGAACGCCCTCTCCATGTGCATCACGGGCGACTACCGCCTGGCTGGAGAGGCGAAGTCGGTCTCCCTGGCGGAGGCCCTCGCCTCCTTCAGGACCCGCGGCGAGCATCGCACGCCGGAGGAAGCCTTCGAGTGGATCCAGCAGGTGGGCGCTCAGGCCCTTCCTGACTACCTTCAGCATGCCGCCTACCATTGGTCCCTGGGGGTGCAGGTGGGACACCGGGTCACGGGACCCGCCCTGCAGGTGGACCTCGATCACTTGCGCCAGATCCAGGAGGCCCGGGGCAAACGGAGCGGATGGGGGAGGAAGGATTGGTGCGCGGCCCTGAACGTCTTGCCCGGACGGGCCTACGACCCGGCCCAGCACCGGCTGGAAGTCCTCGATTGGGGCGCCTGGGCCCAACGCTTCCAGGCCCAGCTCCTGGACGACATGGAGCATCGCATGACCTTTCTCATGGAGAGCTTCGGATCCAAACCCGATGGAGAGGCCTTCCTCGACGCAATGGTGAGCCAGTACGAGGACCTGGACCAGTTCCCCGTGTTCCAGGTCCGCTGCGCGAAATACCGGCCCGGGTCCTACGCCGGCGCCATCCGGCGCGCCGCCAAGCTTCTCGCCGCCCATCCCGAGGCGGTCTCCGACAGCAACTTCGTCTGCCTCTCGATGCCCAAGGAGGCGTGGGTTCCCCCTGCCGCTCTGCCGCGCTATGGCCAGTGGCTCAGCGTGCCCGTGCCCTTCGGGACCGCCTACAACCTCGGCTACCGGTCCAGGGAAATGCCCGAGTGGACCCACGCCACCCTCGCCACCCGCAAACCCTACCAGGACATGCGTCCCTGGGATCTGTGGCTGACCAAATCCATCGTGGGACTCCGCTTCGGAAAGGGGCACCCTACCCCTGAAGCTGTGGAGGAGCTTTACGGGCCCATCAAAGCGTTCGCGCCGAAGCTCTACCTGGACTGGATGGCCGGGGCCTACGACGAGGATTCGCCGGAGCGCCTGAAGGTGGTTGCCCAACTCGCAGAGATCGATCCCTCCGAGCAGTTCGTCCTGGCCCGCCTGTTCCTCCACCAAGGCCGGGAGAAGGAGGCCCTGGAGGCCTTCCTCCGCGGCTTCAATGAGGACAGGGACCGCGTGAGGGTGAGCAACGGCATGCGCTGGGCGGTGGCCGCCCTCTACCGCCAGGGACGCGTCGGACTGGCGGAGGAGATCGCCAGCGACTGCGCGGAGACCGGATCCGCCCGGGGCCTCATGACCTTCTCCCTCCTGCGGGAGCTGCAGGGCCGCTACAAAGAAGCGGAGGCGGCTTTCCAGGACATGGACGCGCGCTACGGGCGCAGCGACGGCGCCGAGGCCTTCGGAATGTACATGCGATGCGCGTCCAAGGACCCCCGCATGAAACAGCGTTTCGAGGAGGAACTGCGCCGCATCTTCCCCGCGGGCATCCAGCCCTTCGACGCGGCGCGGGCCCCTCTTCCTCCCAGGACCGGCGTGACTCTCGCCACGACTCCAGCCTGGGTGGAGAAGCGAGGGCTTCAGCGCGGCGCCGTCATCGTCGCCATCGAAGGGCGCCGCATCGAGAACCAGGCCCAGTACCTCGCCCTCCGGGAGGTGGGCCTCGACGACGAGTTGGACCTCGTCGTATTCCAGAACGGCCGCTACCAGCCCCTGAAGATCTCAGTGCCCTCTCGCCGTTTCGGTGTGAACCTGGCGGATTACCGCGCCAACTAGAATCTGCCTGAAGGCCATGTCACGCCTGCCCGCGCCCCTCCAGCGAAGGGCGCGGGCAGGCGGAGAGGGTGTCTAGCTCAGCGCTTCCTGGCCGCCGAACACGCGGGTGGGGCTCAGCTCGGCGAGGACCGCGGCATCGCCGTCGGCCAGGCTGTCCGTGACCAGGCGCGACACCAGGGCTCCCACGCCGGGGCCCAGCATGTAGCCCTGCCCGCACATGCCGATGGCCTCCAGGTAGCCCGACAGCTCTTCCCGCCACCCCACCATGGGGCTGCCGTCGGGCGTCATGGGGTAGAGGCCGCGCCAGGTCCGGCGCACTTTCAGGTTCGCCAGCCGGGGCATCAGGCCCACCATGCGCCGGGCGATCAGGGGCAGGAATTCGCTGGTCTCCCGCCGGTCGGTGCCGAAGATCGGCGGATCCGGCGTGATGCAGAAGATCACCTGGCCGGGCTTGTGCTGGTAGAAGTAGTAATTCCGCGCGCCGGGCGTGGGGCGGATGTCGACCACCATGGGATCCAGGAAGGAGGCCACGGGCTCGGTGATGCCCGCTTCGTGGCAATCGGGATTCACGGGGGAATGGAAGCCCGCCAGCTTGGCGAGGCCGCGGGCCCAGGCCCCGGCTGCGTTCACCACCACGGGCGCCAGGTAGCGGCCCTGATCCGTCACCACGCCGCTCACCTTTCCCTTGGACTGGAGGATCTCCAGCACCCGTTCGTTGAAGCGGCAGGTCACGCCCAGACCCGTGGCGCGCCGGTGGAAGGCGTGGGAGCTGCGCATGGGCGAGGCGCTGCCATCCCCGGGGGAGAAGGTGCCGCCCAGGAGACCCTCGGGCTTCAATCCGGGCGCGATGGCGAGCAGGGCCTCCGTGTCGTACCAGTCGATGTCGAGGCCGTAGCGCTTCTGCACGGTCAGGAGGTTCTTGAGGGTGGCGGCCTCCTCTTCCCGGTAGGCCACGAACACGTAGCCGCCCTGGGTCCATTCGAGGTCATCGCCGTGGCGTTCTTCCCAGGTGGAGAAGGTCTCGATGGCATCCAGGCAGAGCTTGATTTTGGCGGGCTGGCTGTGGGTGGCGCGGATGCCGCCGATGGCGGCTTTGTTGCTGCCCTGGCCCGGCGAGGCGAACTGATCGAGGCAGAGCACCTTGAGCCCTTTTTCCGCCAGGAACATGGCCGCGGGCATGCCCACGCTTCCTGCTCCCACGACGATGACGTCGTACGTCGCGCCCATCACACACCTCCTTCAACGGCCGCCACGGTGTGGACCGGAGGGGCCTCCCATTCCAAACCCGCCTCGCCACCCGCCCCGGCGAAGACGCCCAGCGGCACCTCCATGAACACGGGCCTCTGGGTCAGGGCGGTCACATCCGCCGGCGCCACACCCTCTTCGCGGAAGATCCGCGCGATGAGATTGGGGCAGGTCTTCCCGCCGCAGGCGCCCATGCCGCACCGGGTGGCGGCCTTCAAGTGGTTCATGTCCCGCGCCCCGCCCCGGATCAGGGCACGCAGTTCGCCCGCCGTCACCCGTTCGCAGCGGCAGACGATTTCGTCGTCCCGCACGGCCTGCTCGCCTCCGGGCAGGGCCTCGGTCACCCATCCCTCCTGGACGCGGATGCCCGCGATGCGCTTGGCAATATCGAAGGGTGCCTGCACCTTCACCAGGCAGGCCTGATTGGCGAACTTGGGCTGGCGCACCTGCAGCACGGGCACATTGCCCAGCACCTTGCCTTCCAGATCCAGCACCGTCACCACGTCCCCGGGGTTCAGCGAGGCCTTGGAGAACTCGTGGGGGATGGAGACCGTGGCCGCCTCCTGGTGCTTGCGGAAATCCACCAGGGTGATGGCCAGGCCCGGGCAGACGGCCACGCACTGTTCGCAGGCGATGCAATCCTCGTCCGTGTCGTAGACGGGACGCCCCATGAGCCCCTCGCCCTCGATGTGGATGGCCTCCTTGGGACAGACGCTGGTGCAGGGGTTGCAGGGGATCTCCTGCTCGCAGTGAAAGACAGGGAAGACACCCGCCATCTCGTCGGGGATGTCCCGCGCCGTGGTGGCGCCGGGCCGCGACTTCAACACCTCGGCGGTGCGATGCCATTCGGGCGGCACCTCGCCCACGTCCCGGCCCAGGGCCTTGGCCATTTCCAGTCCCCGGATCTTGCCCGTGAACATGGCCGCGCTGGCTTCGGCGATTTCTTCTGCGTCGCCCGCCGCGAAGACCGGCAGGCCGAAGGCCTTGGCTTTGGTGAGGAATTCGTTCACGGGATCCAGGCCCACGGCCACCAGCACCGTGTCGCAGGCGAAGGTCTTCTCGGTGCCCGGGATGGGCTTCCAGGCCTCATCCAGCTGCGCGATGGTGACCCGCTCCACCTGGTCCTTGCCGTCGGCGCTGAGGACCGTGTGGCGCGTGTGGATGGGCACGCCCATGCGCACCAGCTTGTCCTTGTGCACCTTGTAGCCGCCGCATTCGGGCAGGGCCTCGCAGAGGCCCACCACCTGGATGCCGGCCTGCAGCGCGTGATAGCCGGCGATGAGGCCCACGTTGCCCCCGCCGATGATGAAGATCCGCTCGCTGGAGCGCACCTTGTCGCGGTTCACCAGCGTCTGGAAGGCCCCGGCCCCGTAGACGCCGGGAAGGGTGTTCCCCTTGAAGACCAGCGTCTTTTCGCGGGCCCCCGTGGCCACCAGCAGCAGGTCCGGCTGCACCAGCACGTACCGGCCTCCGCGCACCACGCCCACCTTGCGGTCCGAGAACACCGCCACGGCCGTGCTTTCGGTCCAGAGGCGCACGCTGGGCTGGAGGCGGGCCTCCTCCTCCAGCCGCTTGCCGATGTCCAGGCCCCGGGTGCCCGCATGGCAATCCTCCACACTGCCGAAGAATTTGTGGGTCTGGAGCACCAGCTTCCCGCCCAGGGTCTGCTTGTCGTCGACGAGGATCACGCCCACGCCCGCCTTGCCCAGTTCCACCGCCGCGCTCAGGCCCGCGGGCCCGCCGCCCAGGATCAGCACCTCCACGGGCAGGGTCTCGATGTCATGGGTGGCCCCTTCCTCTCCGGCCTCCGGCAGGACCGCCTTGCCCTCCAGGGGTTCCACCTTCATGCCCGGCCGCACCGGCACCATGCAGGATTTCACGGAGAGCCCGTCGGCCACCACGGAGCATTGGGCGCACTGGCCGTTGGCGCAAAAGATCCCCTGGGGAGATCCATCCTTGTGGTGATGGCCGAAGGTCCGGACACCATGCGCGAACAGCGCCGAGGCGATCACCTCGCCCTCCCGGGCCAGCAGAGGCCTTCCCTTCCAGGTGAAAGGCACCGTGCCCGCGCCTGGGGCGGGCAGGATGGGGTGCTCCTGGATTCGAAAATCGGTCATGGGTGCTCCCAACATCAATGATGACCCATAGATCATCATTAATAATTGTGACGGAACACCCCGCCCCCGGAAGGCCGCAGAGCCTGATTGCGGCCAAGGTGTGTGCTACATCACAAACACCTTGAGCAACTCAACCCTTTCGCCGCCACTATTTGAGGCGCGGCCGGAGGTTCTCCGCGACGGCCGCCTGGATCAGCCCCTTGAAGGCCGATTCATCCGGCATGTTGCCTTCGCGGATGTCGATGGCCCGCCGCGTGCCGCCTTCCAGGCTGGCGTTGAAGAGGCCCTTGGGATCCTTCAGCGACGCGCCCCGGGCGAAGGTCAGCTTGACCACCTGCTTGTAGGCCTCCCCGGTGCAGACGATGCCCCCCGAGGACCAGGTGGGAACGCCCAACGGATTGGTGGGCTTGACCCACTTGCAGTCCTCTTCGATGGCGGGGACCGCCTCATGGATGAGCCGGCGGATTTCCGCCAGGGTTTGGGCCCGCCACCCGCCGAGGGCGAGGAGCTTCTCGTCGACGCGGGCGGAGCCGTCAGACGCCTGGCCTTCGTTCCGGGGCTGGGCTGGCTTCGGAACATTGCTTTTCGATTTGACAGGCATGGCTCGCCCTCCAATGTTTTGTGGCGGCAATGGGAAACGGATGGCCAGGCGAGCTGGGGTTTGACGGCCGCCGGATCAGCGGAACATCAGGCCCAAAACTCCCGACAGGGAAACAAGGGCGAAAAGGGAGGTCGAGGGGAACCGGAAGGGATGGATCTTCCCCTTGAAGGCCACGGCCGCGCTCAGGATCGACAGAGCCGCCGTGAGCGGAGACAGGAACACCGCCAACTCGAGCCGGTCGGGATGTCCGGCGGCGTAGGCATAGCCGAAGCCCATGGTGAAGGTGAAGAGGGTGATGACGTGCCAGCAGTAGTCGTTCAGCCATTTCGAGGCCCGGGGCAGATGGCTGTCCGCGAGGAGGGGAACCGCGACGCGGGGCCCTCCGACGAAGGTGTGGATGCAGAAGGTCAGGCCGCTCATTCCGGCGGAGACCCAGAAGAAGACGCTGCTCATGCCTGTGACCTCCAGAAATCCAGCACGAAGGCTGGAAACGCCTGAGGAATGGAGAGACTGCCCGGGGCGGCTCGGCGGATCATCCGGGAATGTCCGCCTCCACAAGCTGGGCGAGAAGGGCAAGGGATTCCTGCCATCCCAGGCAGCAGGCCTCCGTCGGAATCACCTCGGGAATGCCCTCCTGGACGATCTCCACGTCGGCGCCGCAGGACACGGGCCGGATGGAGATGGTGGTCTGCATCTCGCCCGGAAGGTTGGGATCGTCGAAGGTGTCCGTATGCCTGATGCGCTGCCCCGGGACGAGCTCAAGAAAGGTCCCGCCGAAACTGTGGCTGCTGCCCGTCGAGAAGTTGGTGAACGACATTTTGTAGGTGCCGCCCACCTTGGCTTCCAGGTGGTGCACCCGTCCCGTGAAGCCGTGGGGCGGCAGCCATTTCACCATGGCATCCGCATCGGTGAAGGCCCGGTACACCCGCTCGGGCGTCGCGCGGAGCACACGGTGGAACTTGACAGTCCCGGTTGCCATACGGGGCCTCCTGTTGTCGCGGTGCGTTGATTGTAGTGACATTTTAAGCAGCGCGCCTATTCAGGATTCAGGATTTCGAAGACCCCCCGGCCAGGGCATTCACCAGTTCCTGCGACCACAGGGCCAAAGGCTTGTCTCCCTTCTTGTTCTGCTCCAGGGCCGCGCGGTTGTAGGTGGGCAGCAGCTTCCGGGGATCGCTCATGCATTCCACCAGGACCGCGCGTCCGAACTGCCGCTCGATGCAGACCGCCATCTGATAACCCACGGTGTACCAAGGGCCCTGGATGCCGAAGAAGGTGAAGGCCTTTTCTGAAATCTCTTCCTTCGTCTTCCGCTTTTGATGGACGACCTCCAGGAGGAAGGCCTCCACGGATTTCAGGTCCGCATTGAAATGCGCCATGTCCCGGTCCCACCGGGCCCGGTCCGCGGCGGGGCTCACCGAGTGGGGATGGACATCCACCCCGCCCGCGGCGGCCAGCATGGCGAAGCCCTCTCCGAAGGCCCCCACCCATTCCGCGGCGGCCTTCGCCGGCGGCGCCAGGTCCTTCAGCAGCGCATCACTCGCTTCCCCGAGGCTGGCGAAGCCGATGTGGTGCATTTCGTGGGCCACGGTGTTCTCGATCTTGGAGGCCGGCAAGGCTGGATCCAGGTACAGGAAAATGGCTGGGTCCGATTCCATGTCGAACACGAAGCTGTTGGTCTTCGGCTTGATCATGGGGAAGACCTTGGTCCGGATCCGGGCCTGGGCGGGCAGGTAGGGGAGGATCCTCCGCGCGGCGGCCTTCAGATCCGCGCCTTTCCAGCTCTCGAGGGTGGTGCGCAAAGATGCGGCCTTCTCCGCGAGGCCGGGCGACAGCACGAAGGCCTTGAACTCGTCCCGGGTGAAGGGCCTGTGCATGGACGCTTCTCGCTTCTCCAGGCGAAGGTAGGGTTCCGTGGAAAAGAGCTTCTGCCAATCTGCGTCTGAGGGCGCCGTGCCGGAAGCGCGGGCATCGAGGATGCCCAGGACGGCCTCCGCCTCGGAGGCATCGAAGCTCAGCTGGATGGCCCCGTCCGGCAGGGGGCCCTGGGCGGAAAGATGGCTGCCGGCTCCCGTCAGCAGCGCCGTTGTGAGAATGACCTGCCAGCGGATGGGCATGCCGAACCTCCAGCCTTGCGCTTAAAGGATCCGCCACTCGGCTTGGCTGGGGCAAGGCGGAACGCTCTCGCATTTGTGCATGCACAGGTCCCTTTTGCGCCAGAGGGCATTTCCAGGACAATGAAGCCGTGCATCACCCCCCGGGAGGAGCCATGCCAAAAACCCCCTTCACCGCAGAATGGGTCCAGGCCGGGGCGGACATCTTCCAGTGGGGACGCAAGGCCGCCTACTGGAAGGGGAAGAAGGGCTGGTGGGCCTCCCGCCAGGGCACCGAAGGCATCAAGGGTCCCTTCCGCACGCCTGGGGCCGCCCAGAAATGGGCCGAAGAGCCCTTCCGCGACCTGCATCAGGCCGCCCGGCAGAAGGCCCGCGACGCGGCCCAGCAGGCCCAGGAACAGCGGAAGGCCCGGCGCGCCGCCCAGCAGGCCCGCGAAACGGAGCGGACCCGGGCCCAGGAGGCCAAGGCATTGGCCGTCTGGAACGGGCTGCCCGCCGAAGCGCGGAAGGTGCAGCCCGGCCAAGTGTGGGCCATGAAGGATCCCCGCTTCGAGCAGCATCAGGTTCTCGTGGTCGAAGTGAAGAAAACCATCGCCGTGGTGCTGGCGAGGGAATCCAGAACCACGCCCTGGAAAGGCCTCGCGGGCGAACCGCGCACCCTGGCCCACCTGCCCCGCCTTTACCGGCTGGTGGGCGAAGCCAAGGTCCCCGCCCTCCCGAAGGACTAACTGTCCGCGGGCGCTGCCTCCGCGGCCCGCAGGCGGCGGCGCGTGAGCACGCCGTTCAGGGTCTGCGCCGGGGCCAGCAGGGCGTAGCACCAGCCCGCGAACTGGCCCGTGTCCGAGGTGAAGCGGGCCAGGAAGATCGAAAGCAGGGCCACCCCGCCGTTGATCAGGAAGCGGCGCAGGCTTTCCCGCAGCTGCACCCGCTGGAGGGGCGACAGCCGCAGCTCTTCCCGCTTGCGCCAGGCGTGGAGGTGCATGAGGAAGAACACGGCGTTGACCGTGAGGAATCCGATGCCGTAGACGACCATCAGCGTCTTGATTTCCGCGGCGGTCTTCACCCCCTCGATGGGGTGCTTCAGCAGCATGCCGTTCACCAGCAAGTTGAACAGGAATTTCATGGGATAGACGTAGAGCAGCACCACGAAGAGCAGCGCCATGTTCAGCACCAGGGTGGTGAGGTCCGTCAGCGGATAGCGTTTGAAGAAGGTGTGGTGGTCGAACCAGATGAGCACCAGGAACACGAAGCAGATGCCGAAGGCCAGGAACCCCCAGAGGGTGTGGAAGAGTTCCTGGGCCGATTTCGGCACCTCCAGCGAGACCACCAGCAGCGTGACTGCGAAAGCGAACACCGCGTCGCTGAACCCTTCCACCCGGTGCAGCGCGAAGCCGTGGCGGCGGCCCGCATGGTCGTTCGGTTCGGACATGGAGACCCCTGGAATGATGGGGAAGTCTATCCGAAACGTTTCAATGCCGGAGTCTCCGGCTCACTCGTTCTCCTGCACGTACACCCGCAGGCGGTGCTCATCGGGATCCAGGGCCACGAAGGTGTAGCCGAAATCCATGGCCGTCGGGGCCTGGAGGATCCGCAGCCCCTCCTGCCGCCAGGCCGCGTGGGCCGCCTCGACGGCTTCCCGGCTGTCCAGGGCGAACACCAGTTCGGCGCCGCCGCCCAGGGCCTGGGCCGCATTCGTCGCCGCGGGCTCCACCGTATGCTTGGACCAGAGTCCCAGCTTGAGGCCCGAGGGCAGTACGAACAGGGCGAAGGTGGGCGAGGATTCGACCGGGGCACGTCCCAACAGCTTCGCGTAGAATCCGGCGCTGCGCTGGGGCTGGTCGACGTAGAGGATGAAGAACATGGGATCCGGCATGGGAACCTCCTGGTCCCAGCCTAGGAACCCCCGCTGTCAGTTTCCGTCAGCAGTGACCGCCCGCGAGGCGATGCCCTCCGCTTTCCGCCAGGCCTGCAGCAGGGCGCGGCGGTTGCCGGGATACCGCTCCTCGCGGACGGCCAGGCTCTGGATGCGGTCCGTGCGGAAGTGCCTGAAGCCCTCCCTCAGCTCGCACCAGGCCACCACCACCCGGCTGCGCTCGAAGAAGCCCAGGGCGAAAGGCCAGATGATGCGGACGGAAGCCTCGCCCTTGAGATCCCGGTAGGTGATGGCCAGTTTGCGCTCGCCGCGGATGGCCCGGCGGATCTGCGCCAGCTCCGCGTCCCCGCAGGAGGGCAGATTCCCCGGACCGATGAGGAGGGAGGACGATTCCAACTCCCGGCGCAGCTCCGCCGGAATCACGGCCGCGATCTTGGCGGTCGCGCCGCGGGCCGCCTCCGCCAGCTGAGCGTCGGCCCTTTCCGCCACCCACCGCGATCCCAGCACCAGCGCCTCGATCTCTTCCTCAGTGAACATGAGGGGCGGCAGGAGGAAACCCGGCCGCAGGAGGTAGCCCAGGCCCGGCTCGCCTTCGATGCGCGCGCCCTGGGCCTGGAGGGAGGCGATGTCCCGGTAGAGGGTGCGCAGGCTGATGCCGAGGCCCTCCGCCAGGGCGCGCCCGCTCACCGGGGCCTGGTGGCGCCGGAGAACCTGCATCAACTGGAGCAGCCGTTCGGCCCGGGACATGGGATCTCGGAAAGGGAGCCCCCATGATCCCAGGAACGGCCCATCCCTGGACTTATTCCCCCGGCGAACCCATGGCATTCAGCCGGCCCAGGGCTTCCGGCGGAAGCGCCAGACGGGCCGCGGCCAGGTTTTCCCGGAGGTGCGCCGGGGACGAGGTGCCCGGGATCAGAAGGATGTTCGGAGCGCGGTGCAGCAGCCAGGCCAAGGCCACCTGCATGGGCGAAGCGCCCAGGTCCGCGGCAACCTTCGAGAGGGTTGAGGATTGGAGGGGGCTGAACCCGCCCAGGGGGAAGAACGGAACATAGGCGATGCCTTCCGTCCCGAGCCTGGCGATCAGGAGATCGTCCTCGCGGTGCGCCAGATTGTAGTGGTTCTGCACGCACACCACTGGCGCGATGGCGCGGGCCTCTTCGACCTGCGCGGCCGTGGCGTTGCTCAGGCCCAGGTGGCGGATCAGCCCCTGCTTCCGCAGGCCGGCCAGTGTCCCGAAGGTCTCCGCGACCGGGCCATCGGAGGGCCCGTGCCCCGTGCCCCACAGGCGCAGGTTGACCACGTCCAGCGCCTCGAGCCCGAGGTTGCGCAGGTTGTCATGCACCGCCTGGCGCAGCTCCCGTGCGCTCTGGGCCGGTAGCCAGGAGCCGCCCTTGCCGCGCCGGCCGCCGACCTTGGTGACGAGGGTGAGGCCTTCCGGATAGGGATGGAGCGCTTCGCGGATGATTTCGTTGGTGACGTGGGGTCCGTAGTAGTCGCTGGTATCGATGTGGTTCACGCCGGAGGCCACGGCCTCCTTCAGCACCGCGACCGCCGCCGCCCGGTTCCGGGGAGGGCCGAAGGCCTGCGGGCCGGCCAGCTGCATGGCGCCGTAGCCCATCCGGTCCACCGTCAAGGCCGTGCCGGAAAACGTGAACGTGCGTTGGACGCCTTTCGCCTTCGACATCGATTCCTCCACTGGCCCTGCGAGGGCCTTCCATGATTAGATGAAGAATCCTTCATGTTTGGAATTCGCATTTGCCCCGCGCCGCGCCCCTCCCATTGAATGCCCGGAAAACCCCGGTTCAGGCGCGCTCCGCGCTCACGGTCGACGCCATCCTGCAGGCCACCATTCAGGTTCTGCTCGCCTCAGGGAAGGACCGCCTGACGACCACGCGGGTCGCGGAGCGCGCCGGCGTGTCCGTCGGAACGCTCTACCAGTACTTCCCGAACAAGCGGGCCTTGCTCCAGGCGGTTCTGAAGCGGCACCTGGATGGCATCGCTCTGGACATGGAGCAAGCCTGCGCTCGGCACCGCTCGAACGGCCTTCTGGAGATGGGCCGGGCCCTCGCCGCCACTTACCTGGATGCCAAAATGCGCGACATCCGAACCAGCTCAGCCCTTTACGCGGTCAGTTCCGACGTGGACGGTGCCGCCATCCACAAGGCCGCCAGCGCCCGGATGCAAGGAGCGGCGGCCGCGCTTTTCGCCACCGCCAAGGAGGGCCTGGCCAAGGATCCGGATCTTATCGCCACCATCCTTTTTTCCGTTCTCAACGGGGCCGCCCGGAAGGCGCTTGAGGACAAATCCCCCTCGCGCCAGCTGGAATCGCTGCGGGTGGAGGTTCTCGTCCTGGTCCAGGCCTACTTGCGCACCTGCACCAGCCCCTTGCGCCGAAGGCAAGCCAGTCCCGCAGTTGATAGCCGATGATTGAATCATTAATAGATTGACACTCTGTCAATCATGCCGAGGTTCCGCCTGGAAATGTCCCCCCTTTTAGTGCTTCTCATCACCTCTTGAGCCCATGGCATTCCCCCCGCTGGATTCCTCCGGCTAGAGTCATGTCGTCCTGTTTCGGCCTGTTCAACCCTGCCGATCCAGCCTTGGGACGGGCTTCCGGCAAACCTTTCCAGACCACCCTGGTGACCCCGGGCTTACGCCCTTCTTTCTCAACACACTCCTTTCTGGAGGAACCATGAGCCAGTACGTCAACGAAGTCCTTGAGGGCCTCAAGAAGAAGGCTCCCTGGGAGAGCCTCTTCATCCAGGCTGCCACCGAAATCCTGCACTCCCTGGCTCCGGTCCTCGAGAAGGAACCGAAGTACAAGAAGAACGCCATCCTTGAGCGCATCCTCGAGCCCGAGCGCGCCATCGGCTTCCGCGTGCCCTGGGTCGACGACAAGGGCGTGATCCGTATCAATCCAGGCTGGCGTGTGCAGTTCAGCAGCGCCATCGGACCCTACAAGGGCGGCATCCGCTTCCACCCCAACGTCACCCTCGACACCCTGAAGTTCCTGGGCTTCGAGCAGATCTTCAAGAACAGCCTCACCGGCCTGCCCATGGGCGGCGGCAAGGGCGGTTCCAACTTCGATCCCAACGGCAAGTCCGACGCCGAAGTCATGCGCTTCTGCCAGTCCTTCATGATGGAGCTCTTCCGCCACATCGGCCCCGACACGGACGTGCCGGCCGGTGACATCGGCGTGGGCGGCCGCGAAGTGGGCTACATGTTCGGCATGTACAAGAAGCTCGCCAACGAGTTCACCGGCGTGCTCACCGGCAAGGGCCAGTACTGGGGCGGCAGCCTCGTGCGTCCCGAAGCCACTGGCTACGGCGTGGTCTACTTCGCCGAGGAAGCGCTGAAGACCAAGGGCAACAGCATGGCCGGCAAGAAGGTCGCCGTGTCCGGCTTCGGCAACGTCGCCTGGGGCGCCGTCACCAAGGCCACCCAGCTGGGCGCCAAGGTGGTCACCATCTCCGGCCCCGACGGCTACATCTATGACGCCGACGGCATCAGCGGCGAGAAGATTGCCTACATGGAAGAAATGCTCCGCACCGACCGCATGTCCGTGGCCCCCTACGCCGCGAAGTTCAAGAACGCCCAGTTCCACGCCGGCAAGCGCCCCTGGGAGCAGAAGGTCGACGTGGCCCTGCCCTGCGCCATCCAGAACGAACTGAACCTCGACGAGGCCAAGGGCCTGCTGGCCAACGGCTGCTTGGCCGTGGTGGAAGGCGCCAACATGCCCAGCACCCTGGACGCCGTCGAGTTCTTCCAGGCCAACACGGACAAGATCATCTTCTCCCCCGGCAAGGCCTCCAACGCCGGCGGCGTGGCCACCTCCGGCCTCGAGATGAGCCAGAACTCCATGCGCCTGGGCTGGACCGCCGAGGAAGTGGACGCCCGTCTCCACCAGATCATGATCAACATCCACAAGTCCTGCGTGGACGCCGCCGCCCGCTTCGGCACCCCCGGCAACTACGTGAACGGCGCGAACATCGCCGGCTTCCTCAAGGTGGCCGATTCGATGATCGACCAGGGCCTCGTGTAACGAGCAGCCTTTCTCATGCACAAAAAGGGGGCCGCAAGCGGCCCCCTTTTTGTTGGGTAAACTGCCCGGAAGCGAGCGGGGCCCCATGATCAGCCACGAGTTCAATGAGATCTTCCGGAAATATGCCTCCGACAAGGAGATCTTCCACGACCTCATGCCCCTCCGGGCCCGGGAGATCCTGCTGGTGGCGCCCGCCTTCGACGCCTTCACCCTGGAGCAGGACGGCCTGCTCACGGAGATCCTCTTCGACGGCTACTACCAGCTGAACATGAGCAATCCGCCCCGGGTGACCAACGTCTCCACCGTGGAGGAGGCCCTGGCGAAGTGCTCCAGCCGACACTTCGACATGATCATCGTCATGAGCCGCCTGGGCCAGGGCGGCCACGTGGAGCTGTCCAAGGCCCTGAAGAAGGCCGCGCCGCGCCTCCCGATCTACCTGTTGCTCAACGACAATGTGGAGGTGGGCGCCATGGACAGGCGCCGCCAGGAGCTGCAGAAGCACTACGACCAGATCTTCGTGTGGAACGGAAACCCCGAGATCTTCATGGCCATGGTGAAGTTCATGGAGGACCGCGCCAACGTCGAAAACGACACGGGCGTGGGCCTCACCCGCGTGATCCTCCTGGTGGAGGACAGCATCCGCTACTACTCGCGGTACCTGCCCATCCTCTACGCCGAGATCCTCAAGCAGGTGACCCGTCTGGCCAAGGACCAGAGCATGGACGGCATGACCCGCACCCTCTCCATGCGGGTGCGGCCTAAGGTGATCCTCGCCACCAACTACGAAGAGGCCATCGCCTTCTGCGACCGGTACCAGGACTACCTGCTCTGCCTCATCACGGACCGCAAGTACCCCAAGGATGGCGTGCTGGACCGCGAAGCGGGCATCAAGCTCATCCGGGCCGTGAAGGAGCGCAATCCCTACCTGCCCACGCTGCTGCAATCGTCGGACCCCTTCAAGGAATCCTGGGCCACGGCCATCCAGAGCGGCTTCCTCAACAAGAATTCGTACACCCTGGGCGCCGAGCTTTCCAACTTCTTCTACGAAAGCCTGGGCTTCGGCGATTTCATCTTCCGCGACGCCGAAGGCACCGAGATCGCCCGCGCCACGGACATGGAGGACCTGCAGGACAAGCTGCGCACGGTGCCCGTGGAATCCCTGGTCTACCACGCCTCGCGCAACCACTTCTCCGCCTGGATCATGGCCCGCGGCGAGGTGCAGGTGGCCAAGGTGCTCGCCAAGTTCCGCATCACCGACTACAAAAACCCCGAAGAGATGCGCACCTTCCTTATCAACGTCGGCGACTACGTGCAGCGCATGAAGACCCTGGGCAAGGTGGTGCCCCTCACCGAATCCACCCCCAAGGACGAGCCCAACATCCTGCGGCTGGCCTCGGGCTCCATGGGCGGCAAGGGCCGCGGCGTGGCCTTCATGCACAGCCTGCTGTCCAAGATGGATCTCAGCAGCCTGCTGCCCGAGGCCAACATCCGCATCCCCCGCTCGGCCATCATCGGCACCGAGGAATTCACCTCGTACATCGACCGCCACGGCCTTCGCCAGATGCTGCAGAACGACGTGGACGACGACGCCATCAAGCGCCGCTTCCTCATGGGCTCGCTGTCACCCGACCTCATGACCAAACTCCAGCTCTTCCTGGCCAAGGTGGGCAAGGTGCCCCTGGCCGTGCGTTCCTCAGGCCTTCTGGAGGATGCCCTTTCCCATCCCTTCGCGGGCCTCTACAACACCTTCTTCCTCCCCAACAACGATCCCAACCCCGGCGTGCGGGAGGCGCAGCTCGTCGAGGCCATCAAGCTGGTCTACGCCTCCGTCTACTCCAAGGCCTCGCGCTCCTACTTCCAGGCCATCGACTACAAGATCGAAGAGGAGCAGATGGCCATCCTCATCCAGGAAGTGGTGGGCCATCGCTTCGGCGACCGCTTCTACCCCCACATCTCCGGCGTGGCCCAATCCTTCAACTACTATCCCGTGGCCTACACCCAACCCCAGGACGGCATCGCCAACCTGGCGGTGGGCCTGGGCAAGTACGTGGTGGAGGGCGGCAAGACCTACCGCTTCGCGCCGCCCTATCCTGAGATGGACATGCTGCCGCCCAAGGAGCAGCTGCGCACCACCCAGAAGCAGTTCTACGCCCTGGACATGAGCCGGACCGCCGTGGATCTCTACGGTGGGGAGGACGCCACCCTGCTGCTGCTGGACATCACCGAAGCCGAGAAGGACGGCGCGCTTCAGCACCTGGCCTCGGTCTGGGACAACAATGACGACCGCATCCGCGACGGCCTGGACGCCCCGGGGCCCCGCGTCGTGAACTTCCGCAACATCCTCAAGTACGACCAGTTCCCCCTGGCGAAGATCCTCCAGCACCTGCTGGAACTCATCCGCGACGCCATGGAGACGCCGGTGGAAATCGAGTTCGCCGTGAACCTGAACAAGGATACGGACACTGGCACGGGCAACGGCAAGCCCACCTTCACCCTGCTGCAGATCAAGCACCAGCTGCTGGACAACGGCGAGGTAAACCTCTCGCCCGCGGACCTGAAGCCCGAGGAGCTCTTCCTGTTTTCCGAGAAGTGCGTGGGCAACGGCCTGGTGGAGGGCCTGTGCGACATCGTTTGGGTGGATCCCGAAGGCTTCGACAAGTTTGAGACCCCTGCCCTGGCCGCCCAGCTGGAGCAGCTCAACGACCGCTTCCGCACCGACGGCGGCAAGTACGTGCTGCTGGGCCCTGGCCGCTGGGGCAGCCACGACCGCCACCTGGGCATCCCCATCACCTGGTCCATGATCTCCTGCGCCCAGGTGATCGTGGAATACGCCATGGAGAACTTCCAGGCGGACGCCTCGCTGGGATCCCACTTCTTCCACAACGTGACGTCGCTCAACATCGGCTACTTCACCGTGCCCTACCCCCGGGGCAGCAGCCTCCTCGACTGGGACTGGCTGCGCCAGCAGCCCGAAGTCTCGCGCTCCGGCTGCCTCGTCCACAGCCGCCTGGAAGAACCCGTCCACATCGTCATGGACGGCCGCCGCAGCGCCTCCGCCATCTTCAAAAAGGTGCCGAAAGCACCGCAGCCCCTGCCGGAGGAGTTCCTCTAGCGACATCGGGCAGCCAACTTGTCCGCCCAACGCCCGAAAGAGCCGAAAACACCAACATCAGGCTGCCATAGAAATTCGGGGTGGGTCAGAGGTCCGACCTTCCACATCCGAACTGCGATAGAAATCCGGGGCGGGTCACCTTTACCCAGGACTCTCACTATCCTTGGTATAGAAGTGGGGAGGATGTCAATCTCGCGTCTGAACATTTCCGGGTTGCCAATCCTCTAGGGGGACCATAATTCCACTACCGCTGTCGATCATTTGTTGGGTGAGGTCCAGAGGGTTCGCAAAGGTGCATGCCCCATCCCACAATAGCTGCCTCACATCACCAGGGAACCCAAGGCCGTAAGACTGGAGATAGAGGCCCGAATCTTTCAAGGATCCCCCTCGGAACATCCGCGAAAGCATTGCTTCCATATCCTGGCGAGCGTCATAGATCCATTGGGCCAGATCGGTCCTGGCAGCCGCTCGATCAGGCGTGTTTGTCGCGGCACGAGCATGGGTCAGGAGATTTTGAACAGTGGTATTCATGAATGTTCCACCCGATTGGGAGGGACTTCCATTTGCCCCGAGCGTGACACCCAAGTCTTCGGGTCTGTATAGTCCTTTCGGGCGATTTGCAGGTATGGAATCAAGTACTGATCTCTAAAATCGCCACCGTTCACCCCAGGAGCATCTTGGCCTGTGAATGCTTGGTGTCCGGGATGGAACATGTCGATTCGATCCCCGGTGAAATGTTCCCTTCCGTGGCCGGTATTTCTTCCGTGCTCAAGCGTGAGACATCGCGCTTCTCCTGGGAAGCAGCCTGATCCCTCCTGAGCCGACCCGCCAGGGTGCTCCGCTCCCTGGCGCAAGGATTCCATCCTTTTCGGCTCCTTATTGCCTGTCCAACCTCTGAGGAGGACGAAATAGGATGTCCGTGGAAGGGCTCGACACATTCGAGCTATCAAAGACCGCAGAGATTCAACGCATCGCTGTCCCCGTGATAACCGGGGGGGCTCACGACCGGGACAAACGGCAGGGAAGGAACAACAGAAAAGGGCCGCGAGGTCGTTTCTGGAACTGCCGAACTAAGGGGAGGTCTTCTCTCGAACACCGGCAGTGGCGTTGGTGGAAAGAATCTCTGAGCTCAACCAGTAATTGGTCTTAAAGTGCCTACTTGGTTTGACGGGAGTGGATCGGATAAATGGCCGTTTCATCATCACCACAATACTTGGCCAGCAGGTCGATCCATTCCTGAGCCTTTGCTTTATCTCGCGGCAAACCTATCTTGGACTCGCCATAAATATAGGCGCGGCAAATCAAGTGAAGCGAAATGCAATTACCAGAGAGTGCTTGCTTTTTTACCAGCTCAAACCCTTCTGTTCTTTCAGAGATCGAATCTCCAGATTCAAATAATGCCAAAGCCAAATTAAGAGGCGCATCAGGATGCCCAGCTTGGGCCGCACGGCGAAGCCAGTAAATCCCTTCGTTGTTTTTTGAAATATCGAGATTTGAGAATGTTCGATACTCAGCACCCAATACATACATGGACTCCACATCTCCTTCCTTGGCCCATGACAGCAGATGCTCATGAGCCTGTTGGATCCGGTCCTTGTGGCTCACAATCCGAGGTGCAAGCATGAGTTTAGTTCCCGTCGGAGCAATCGCCGGTACCTCTTCCTTAGCAAGTCTGAAAAGTGAAGGGCCGTAACCGAGCTCTGCCGATTTAGATAGCCACCTTCGATATTCCTCATTACTAAGGTTTCGAGATTTTTTTAAAAACTGGAACATGGCCCGAGGATCGCCTGATTCCGCTTGGTGGCGAACTTGGGCCAGTTCTTGCGGAGATGGAGTGGGAAGCCCCTTGCTTTGTGCCTGGGCATATCCAATAACCAAAGTCAAAAAAACTACTACCAAACCTAATTTCAGATAGTGATGATTTCGCTTCAATGCCATTTTTTGGGTCATCTCAGTAGGCCTCCATTCTCCCTTGGGGACGCATGTGCATGTGGTTGTCATGAACACCACTATCATCAGCCTGGATGGATCTTCGAATGACACCCCCTATCGTGGCCGGTCTTTGGGCCGAAATACCACCTCAAAAATGCATCCATTGATCGTCCAATCGGGAAACTGGCGGACGCACAAGTACGCCCTTGTTTCCCTTCAGCCGCATCAACCATTGACCAAAAATGAGCGAAAAGAAGGCATCTTGAGCACACGGAACCGGCCCACCCCTCCGGCATCGTGCCAGGAAATGTGCCTGGCACGATGCCGGAACACGGGGTGTCCGTGAACCATTCCGACTTACTCCAACTTTCAAAGGCCGCATAGATTCAGCGAATCGCTTACGCCCGGCCATGAGCCACCGTGAACACGGGGGGCTCACGACCGGGACAAACGGCAGGGAGAAAAACAGAAAAGGGGCCGGGGCCCCTTTTCTGAAGCTGCCGGAATGAGGAGGGGGCCTTCTCTCGAACACCGGCAGTGGCGTTTGTGGGAAGAATCTTTGGGCTCAATGAGTAATGGACCTTGGTGGTATCTGCAGACAGTCATGTTCCGCAGCGTCACCAATGTTTTGACACTCAAGGAGGTATTTCAAAACCGCAGCTTTTCCTGCGATAGCGAAGGCCTTGTCCCACCACTCCCAGGCCTTAGTTGCATCCTTTCGTAATTTCTTCTGTCCTTCTGGACTCCAATCCCATCTCGGATGTATTGAATGTGGCCAGGAACCATACGCATAGGCGGCTCCGATATCAGCCATCGTTGGCCAATATCCCATCTGAACCAACTTCATCGAGAGCTCCCAACCTTCTTTCTGCGCTATTTCGTGTGCTTCCCTAGAATCTCCGGTCGCTCCCATTCGCAACCGCTCAGATAGCTCAATCATTGCCTCAATGGATCCATGGGAAACCGCCTTCCTGAGCCAGGACTCACCTTCTTCGTTTGTTACCAATATTTTCCCAGGCGTCTTTGTCTCGCCAATGAGTTGAGGAACATGGGCCAACTCAATCATGGCGTCAGCATCTCCGGCCTCAGCCTGTGGCCGCAATGTATCATAAGCCCTTGTAACCCATCGATTTCGCTCTTCTCGATTTGAAACCTGAGACACCATGCTCAGCATGGCTGGAGCGTAGCCGCCCTCGGCGGCCCTCCGGATCCACGTTTTCCCTAGTTCCTCTTCGCTTCCTGGACCAGGAATTGATTTACGCAACTTGGATACTCCTAAAAAATGCATGGCTTTATAGTTACCGGCTTGTGCCAAAGGTAGCAGCTGCTTCTGAACCTCATCTGTTTTGAACGGAGCCACCGCCCCCCAACGTTCACAGACGCGGTTTGCTTTTACCATCGAAAGGACATCGCCATTGTGTCCGCCCTCTATCATCTGCTTCGCAGACTGAGGCAATCGAAAGATATCTTCATCTTTCTTTCCCTGGGCACTCGAGACCAACACACAAGTGCAAATCATCCATAACCACTTGATTTGATTCATGACACGGCCTCCAGCAGTAATTGCGAATTTTGGTTCTTATTTGTTAAGAAAAAGATGCAAATGATGAGTATGGCTGGCATCGCTTAATGCCGAGAACCTTGATTGAAAACTCAATAAGGTTTCGCCAAGCCTCAAATTCAATCCTCCGCCCGCAATCGAATCAAAGGCTGGATTCCCTGATAAAATTTCAAATGTCCTCAAGAGTGTCGACACTCGATGTGACGATCACGGCGGCGGGGCCCTGATAAGCACCGTTCGTGAGGCTGGTTGCCTTCATCTCATAGGTTCCAGGGAGAATCCTTGGGTTCAACGATTACTTGGTTTTGGTGGAATCTGCTGGCATTCATCCTTCTTAGCATCACCTAGTGCATGCCCCTCCAATAAATATTTCATTACCGCTTCCCTGCCAGCAACCGCAATGGCCTTGTCCCACCATTCCCAAGCCTTGGCAGGATTGGCTCGCAGTTTTTCCCCATCCGGTCCGAGTTCCGTCGGTTTCCAATTAGAATCTGGCCAAGTTCCATACGCGTATATGGCTCCAATATCCGCCATTGTTGGCCAATGCCCCATGGCAATTAGTTTCCGGGAAAGCTCCATGCTTTCCTGGCGACCGGCCAGCGTTTCCTCCCGAGAATGTCCCCGAGATCGGCGCAAGCGTTCAGCCAGCATGATCATCGCGTCAATCGATCCACGATCTACAGCTCTTCGAAGCCATTGGTTTTTTTCTTGGTTGGAAAGCAAGGGTGTGCCTAGATGCTTGGCATCTCCCAATAGGTAGGGAACATCTTGCAGCTCCAACATGGCTTCCACATCACCGGATTCGGCTTTCGGAAGCAGGGATTCGTAGGCGCGTTTGATCCACTGATTCTGCTCTTCTGGGCTGCGCACCTGCGACACCATGTTGAGCATGGCAGAAGCATGCCCCGCCTCAGCAGCCCGCCGGATCCAAACCCTCCCTTTTTCTTGGCCACTGCCAGGCCCCGGCTCGGCGTGACGAACCATGGAGATGCCCATGGCCCACATGGCCTTGGGGTCACCAGACTGAGCTAAGGGGAGCAGCGCCCTTTGCACCAAGGCGGGTTCAAATGGCTGTTTTACCCTCCATGCCTCGCACGCATGATTCGCATCAACCATGGCGAACCCATCACCCTTTCGGCCCTGGGCCACCATTTGCAGCGCATGCTCCGGCACCTTCTCCCGGCTCTCAGTTTTCTCTTGTGGAGCGCCGCTCCAAAGCACACATGTGCACATAATCCCAAGGAATGTCGATCCTCTCATGACTGGGTCTCCTGACTGGGAATGAGATCTTCTATTTTTTAAGAAACAGGTGGAGGTGGTTGGTGTGGATGTGATCAGTCCATGCATAGAACCGTGGCTGGAAGGAATTTGCGTCTGTTTCACCAATACCCAAATTCAAATCGACTCCATTCGCAACAATCGCGGGCTCGCTTTGGTCATCGTAGATTTCGTAGGAATCGCAATGCCCCCTTAATAGCAACTGGTAGATCTGATTGCCATCATTGACCCACTTCTTGCGCAGGAGCTGGTTTGCATTCGTTGGATCACTCTTTTTCAAAGCCGACGAACTGGCCCAGGTTGGATCATCCGTCGGTGCACTATAAATAGTCAGATAATCCCCCAGCACCCTCGTCACCATATAGATGGCCACGTCCCGTCGATACCCATTTATGGTCGGAAGTTGGTTGAATATCGCAGCCAAGTTGGTTCTGGCCGCGTTAATCCAGTTGGTCAAACGCGCCCTGGCCGCTGGATCTCCGTTTCTTGCTGCTCGTAGATCACCGTAAATGTGCGAGTCTCGGAAATCGCTCCCACTGCCAGGCATGTCTGCATCCACATAGGAACGATAGCCCGGGTGGAACATATCAAGCATGGTCCCATCCAAATGGTTTATGTGATCCCCTTTTTTCCCATTTTCCAGCGAAATATCATTCACGGGTCCGACCAATTGTCGATTTGAAGTCACCCATTGAAATGTCATGTAATCGCACCATTTATCGTTATCCCAAGTTGGCATATATGAATTCTGGAACCATTGAGCTGCCGACCATAACCCGGTCGTTCGTACTGTTATGGACGAGCTAAAGGGCTGGGACGAGACCTTAATCGCGGCATTATTACCTGTGGCTCCAAATATCTGGAAGTCATAAGAAATTTGGCCACCAGGCGGTAAGGTCACACCTTGAGTAATGTCCAATCCATATGGAACGGAGGACATATTTCCCACATCTGCCGAAAAGGTAACTTGGACAGAATAGAATTCAACTCTACCTCTTGTTGATTCGTGAGCATCTGCCCGTTGTTGAACAGCGTTGATCCAATTTGCCGCCCAATTTACTGAGGTACTCCCGACATTGTCCGGAAGTGTTGTTGCGTCGATTTGATGGAACACGCCTGTGGCGGTCGGAGTAAGCCCAGTTCGTGCCTGACGAGTGAGTACGCGCTGCCTGGTCGTTCCTACAACCAAATCAACGCTGATGTCCGTGATATTGAACTCCCGTGTAGGTTTCAAAACCGCGAGGATGAATGATCGTTGACTGCTATTCATAAATGTCGGTAAGGGTGGCGCACCCGCATCTGCGAGCCCAAAACCAAATGGGAGTGGAACGCTAATGAAGGAATATAGCGGCACATCCGATCTGCCGCCATTCGGCTGAGTCAGCTGCGCCAACGTCACTTCATTTAGAGGATAGGCTGCAAATACGTTCGAGGAGGGGACGGAAACCATTCCAAAGAACGTTGACCAAAGACTTGAAATCGAATCAGCAGCGGCAGCCTTGTTAGCCGCCGTCTTCAACTTTCCGTTTCCGACCAGAGATGCCTGAGCAGCCGGTGCATCAGTGGTGATCTGAATTCCGGTGATAAACACATTCCCGTCTGGCTGTAACGCGAGCTTTGGATCTTGGAGCCCGTAACCGAGATCATCCATGACGCGCCAGGTATTCGTGTCGGGATCGTAGAGTTCTGTCTCGCTGGGGTACCACAGCTCAAGGCGAACTCGCCACCCACAGATGGATCGTACATATACACCGATCCGACCGGCGGCATCCCCTCAGGAATGGCGGGGTAGCCCGGATAGACGCCGCCTGCCACCATCGCCCGTCCATCATCCAGTTCCACTGCGCCATGAAGGCCGGGAAGATAAACTTCAGACTCCGGGCTTGGGCTCAAGGTGTACATCAACCCGGATTGCGGATAGAACAGGCATGAAGGATTGACGTCGTGCCTATAACCGCTCCACCCTCCCATCAGCAGCGCCTGGCCGTTTTTCAATGCCAGCGCACTGCCGCCCGCGAATCGTCCGCCGGCAGTGGGTCCATGGAATCCTGTCGGGGCGTCCGGATGAAGGGGAAGGTATTCAAACAGTCCTGAATCCGGGTTGTAGACCTGGGCGTTTGGCAGCCGGCCTATTCTTTGGGGCGAATCCGGAATCAATAGATTCAGCCAAGTTCCAACGCCGTTCGCGATGAGGACCCGGCCATCCGCAAGCAATGCCGCCGAATGCCCCGCACGGCCTGCCGATAAAAGATAGGGCGGGCTGCCGGAAGGCCCCGGATCGCCCTGATCCGTGTCTGAAAGCAGCGAACCAGTTTGAGTGAAGGTTTGTGTTGCCGGGTCATAGAGAAAACAAGTGTCCAGAAGTCGCAGATTGGGACCGGCCACCGTGTTGACAGGCTGGAGCATAGGGTTGCTTCCTGTGGGATCCCACCCGCCTGCGATCAGGATTTTCCCGCTCTTGAGCGCGGTGACAGAGTACCCAAGGCGGTTCAAGGCGGCCGGAACCTTGTCGTTGAGTGGATCGACGCTTCCGGTCACGAGAACGATCGCGGATCCGAACGAAACCCCGTTTGCCGCGCTGGTTGCGACGACCCGGTACTCACCCGGGCGCCAAGCCGTGAACACGCCCTGCGCGTCGATCTTGGCGGTGGCCGGATTGCCGGACACGCTCCAGGTCACGGACTGGTCTTCTTCCGCGGTGACCATGGCGTTGAAGGATTGGTAGTTTCCGGATCGAACTGTAGAGAGAACCGGCGAAACGCTAACGCCGCCGTTCACGGGCGAAGGCATTGGCCCACCGCTGCCGCCCCCGCTTCCCCCCGCTGCGTTTACGATCACTTTGGCAGTGGATGAAACGGAGCTGTCGAGCGAACTCACGGCCCTCACGGTATAGATGCCGGCCACTGACGGCGCGGTATAGAGACCCGATGAATCGATGGACCCTCCACCCGACTCGACCACGGACCAAAGAATGGAACCTCCGGTGACGGCGGATTGGAAGCGATAGGTCGCGGAAAAGGCCACGAGAGCGGTCGTGGGCGCGATCAACAACTGGGGATGGAGGACCACGGCCTGAATTGAAACTGAAACGGAGGGATTCAAGATGCTGGTCGCCGTGAGGGTATAGGTACCTGGGACGGTTGGCGCCGTGTAGAGACTTCCATTGAAGGAACCGCCCGTAGCTGTCCAAGTGACATCACCCGACGAGCATTGGTAGCCCATTTGGATCACCTGCCCGGGAAAGAGGTCCGGGGCCGGCGTCACGGTGAGAGTCACAATGGGCTGGATGACCGTAACGGTCGCTGAGGCCTGAGCAGAAGGATCATCCACGCCCGTGACTGTGACGGTGTATGTTCCGGGGACAAGCGGAGCGGTATAGGTGCCATCCGCGGCAATGGTCCCGCCGGAAGCGGACCAAGTCACTTGGTTCGTCGGAGCGGTCAGGGTGTAGCCGAACCTCAAACTCGAGCCCACCGGCAGGGTGATTGTGCCCGGGGTGATGGTGATCGGAGGCTGCACCATGACTGTCGTTTGACCATAAAAGCCGTAGTTCGTGGAAGATCTTGCGACCACGGTGTACGACCCAGCAATTAAGGGCGCGGTGTAGTTTCCAAAGGCATCGATGGAGCCTCCGTTGGCCTCCATGATTGACCAGTTGACAGAGGGGATGGATTTTCCGGGAGCAGCGGTCCATGAAAATCTTGCCGTGGCACCCACCCCGATGGTGGGGGCGTCTGGGGTAATGAAAATACTGGGGACCCCTGAAGTTCGATCCAGGTTATAGGTCCAGCGGCCGACGGGCCCAGTTGGATCAAAGCAAACCAAGGTGGCCGAACTCGCTGTCGGATCAAAGAAGGTGGTGAAGGTCCCCTGGCGTAGCGCATCTCCCGCAACAAACCAGGTCCCGGTCCAAACGGAACGGTCCATGGTTCCCGTCAGGACCACAGGGAGGCCGAATCCGTCATTATCCAGTTTTCCCGAAAAGCTATTTCCTGATCCTGTGACGGTGAGGGTCGCGTAGACGCCCCCGTTCTGCCTGTAGGTGCCTTGAGCATTGACTGGGGCCGAACCGATCACATCGACAAAAACGGTCCAACTTCCGGAACCAACCGGATACACGCCGGGGATGGCGATCGTCACGGTATCCCGAATGGGGTAGGCAGGGGCTGTATAGAGCCCTGTGGCGTCTATCGTCCCATAGGCGGCCGAAAGGACCGGCGTCCCTCCCGCTGAAATGGGACTGAATTGGAAGGTCTGACCTGGGGCGACAGAAGCGTATGCAGGATTCAGATCCACAACGGGAGCGGGTGGGGCACTGGTTCGCACCATGCCGTAGAAGCTGCCGCTGCTGGACAAGCTGCCGCCGTAACTCCAGTTATCGTTGGCAAGTGAATTTCCGTCGGGTGAGATGAGGTATTCATTCCCCAGCTGATCCTGCAACCGATCGCCGTTCAAAGTGAAATGTCCTTCTTCAGAAGGGCCCCGGTAATAGGCGAATATCCGGACATCCATCCCATCTTGGAAAAGAACACAATTCCTCTTAAGCGTATCTACGAAAGCCCCCGACAGGTTCGTGAAAAGGGGGTGATCGATCACCTGGAAAGTCCAGTTTGCCTTCTGGGAAACAGCAGCGAGGCTGGTTGCAGTAACCACGTAGGTTCCAGGGAGACTCGGGGCCTGGTAGTAGCCGTTGGCGGAAATGGAACCGCCTGTGGCGGTCCATGAGACTTCGGGAGCAGCGATTCCCGTCACCCCTGCGGTCAGCCAAACGCCCCCGCCCGTATTCAAAATGGCGGTAGGGGCTGAAAGGTTGACTTTGCCCACCCCTGGCAAGAGGGTTCCTTGCCACTCGTTCTGGGGACCCGCGCCTATTTGCCAGTAGCCTGTGAAGGATCCTCCCGAACCATCGAACACCAATTCCAACGTTCCACTGGTCTCGCCAGCCGTCCAAGTCCCGCCAAAGGTCATTGCAGTAGGCGTATCTTTAAGCCTGACTTTGCCTGTGGCCATTACGCCAAGGGCCGGATTGGTCCACTTGAAGGAATAGTCTGGCCAAGGCCAAAGAGAGAATTCGCCAGCATTGGTTTGATAAACACCGGAGTAACTGAATGTTTCTCTCGGGACAAGGGTTCCAGAAACAATGCCGGCCACTAAGGACGGCTGGTTCGCAAAGGCTGCCGTGACAAGACTCAACCCAGGCTTCAAAGGAAGGGCATAGGCAGCCAGTCCGCCCTCTAAAGGGTGGACTGTTCCGAATGTCGCATTCCATATGACCTGAGGGCGCAGATGATTTGAATTTCTTTGGAGGTTAAAACCGGTTGAATCTGTGCCGCTATTAAAATTGAGCATGACTGGCGCGGCGACCTCCATCGGTGATCCGAAGTACCCAGCTGCATAGGTTCCCATGCGAATCGCAACAGTCTGGTTGGTTGTGCCATTTTGCCTGAACCCGGCAAAACCAGGGGCCAGTGGCTCATAGACGTAATCAAATAAACCCGTTGACCCGTCAGTCCCTTGCCAGGTACCGCTGTATTTCAACCCCGAAACAGTACCGTCGTGACGAATCGAGTAGCTGCTTGTTGCGGTATCCAAAATCAAACGGTTACCAGATTGGAAGGTTCGATTCTCGCTTCCGGCACCCAGATCCAGATTTCCAGTAGGAGTGACGCGGATAAACGTCGTGGCCGACTGGTTTGGATCTGCAACGCTGCGGGCGATCACCGCGTATACGCCGGGCGCATTGGACGCGGTGTAGGTCCCATCTGCAGCGATGGCCTCTCCCGGCGCCCCTTGGATTTCCCAGGTTACCAATGTGTTGCTAGAGCCAATAACAAGGGGGATCAGCCGCTTGGTTTCATTGGTCCTAAGCAACTGCCTCGGGGCTTCGAAGACCACGCCGACCGCGCCCGGGATGCGAATCCGCTGATCCCCGCTGCTGCTTAATTGAATGGCCGATCCGTCCGCAGAGATGGCCCACGTGAAGTACTCCAGCACTCCTCCTGCGAAGTTCCAGGCGGTTCCCTGAAGCACCCCATTCGAAAGGGTTCCCGAAATGGAATACAGATTTCCAGGAGATATCACCCAATTCCATCCAGTGCTTGGAGCCGGCCCGGCGGCCTGATCCAAGGCCTGTGCCTTCGCCGCCAAAGGCAATGGTGTCCCGACGGGAGGCGTGGTCCCACTGGGAAGACGGGTCCCCCAGCCAAACACTTTGTCCCCCGATTGGACCAGCACCAGTTGATCCATCTCGCCTGCAATTGGGTTGGTCGGGTAGTACCCACCATTGACCGAATCATTCTGCTTGAACACAAAAACGCCAGTCACGTCCCCAGCCTGTTGCTGGAGGTCGATGGAGGCGTGCCCGGTCACCACCGTGCCTGCCGCATTTGTCACCTTGCAGGTCAGGTTGATGGGTCCCGAAGGGGCCACAGGGGCGTTGAAGGTGATCGAGTTGCCAGCACTCCCGGAGGTGATCGACCCTCCCTGCACCGACCAGGAATAGGATGAACCATTCACCAGAGGCACTGAAGCGGTCAATCCGGTGGTTCCGATCACGGCGGTCGCCGGCACGGAGATCCGACAGTTGGGCGGATCAACCACAGGGATCTGAGCCGCACCGAGCGAGAAGAAGCTGTTATCAGCCGTATGAACGGAGCATTGCAGATCCACGGGCGTTCCCGCGGTGCCCGCTTTGAACACGACCGTTGCCGCGTCCTGACCGGAGGTGATCGTTCCGTTCACAATTTCCCAGTAGTAGGTCTGCCCCGGAACCAACCCGGGAACGGAAGCCCGGTACCCCCGCTGACCCGCCGTGGCTTTTGATGGCGCCGTGACCGTAGCATCAGGGGGCACACCGACCGCCACCGCCACCATGGCGGTCGTTGAGGTTCCGGCCGCATTCGTTACCGTCAGCGTGTAGTCGGTGGACCATGCGGGTGAGACTGCGATCGTTGAATGGCTCGCAACCGCGCCGACGCCCTGGTCAATGGCGCCCGCGCCGTTCGCGAAGACTGCTGTCAGATTCGCCGTTCCCCCCGGGGTTATCGCCTGCGGAGAAGGCCCGAAGCTCGTGATGGATGGGGCGGCGACCACTGAGACCGTTTTTGTTCCCGTTGCCGCCAAACCAAGCGAATTCGTCACTTTGCAAGACAATGTCAGGTTCCCGACTGACCCAGCTTTGTACGTAATCGCGTTTGTTCCTGAGCCTCCCGTGATGCTCCCGCGCGTCACAGCCCAGGCATATGTAGATCCCGGCTGGCTCGGAACCGAGGCGATGTATCCGCTCATCCCCGTTGTGGCTGCATTGGGAGCTGTTAGTGCCGTGATGGGCGCAGGCACAAATGTGTACGAAGAGGAACTGGTTGCTGTTCCAGCGGCTGTGGTGATGCTGATCGCCCCAGTCCCGGCACCCGAAGGTGTAACGGCAGTAATCGAGGTCGCGCTCACGATCCTGAAGCGACTTGCAGCCACTCCGTTGAACTTGACAGCCGTCGCGCCTGTTAAATTGGCTCCGGTTAAAGTCACCGTGGTTCCAACGGTTCCGGAGGCAGGGGTGAAGCCCGTGATGGTTGGTGTCGCTGCTACGGTCAAAGCGGCGGCCTTACTGGTAGCGGTCCCGGCTGAGTTGCTCACCTTCACCGCAAATCTGGCCCCGCTGTCCGCGGCTGTTGTGGTTGCCTTCGTGTAGCTGGCGGAGGTCGCCCCCGAAATGACGGATCCATTTCTCAGCCACTGGTATGCAAGGGGAGCCGTTCCGCTTGCAACAACCGTGAATGTCGCCTTGGCCCCGAAGGCCACGGTCTGATTCGCGGGTTGAGCGGTGATCTTGGGTGCCGTGGCACCCGTGAGCATGCGGCCTGCCAGGATTAGGAGAAGGAACAGGTTAGCCAATCGTGCCGGGATCATGGATTACCTCTGCGCACTGGGCCTGACTCTGGGGCCAGAAATTCGGCCTGCCCCACCATCCAGTCGAGGCGGGTAAACAGGCGAATTCCAAATTGAAGGGGATGCCCCGAATCTACGCCTTTTTTTTGGGATTTCCGGGTGAATTCCGCCGATCGGTGTCATTTCTCCCCCCGAACGGTCGTTCGGGGGGAGAAAGAATCCCCACCACGCGGAATCGGCGGGCATGCATGACCACCGGTCTTGTGGCCCCGGCTGAAACTCCAAAGTTTCTGGTTCCAACTAAAAGCCCACTGCCCTTCTCCGGCCCCTCCCCCCTGAGGAATGGCCCAGCTGCGCGATGGCCGCGCCTCATGCTCCTAAAGCCACTGGGCTCACCAACCAACGGCCGGTTGAGAAGTCCCGATGGCGTTCATCGATCCGAATGATTCCGGAGTGAGCCTAAACCTGTCCCTGCCTACTTGGCCCGGGTGTATTCCAGCTCCATCAGGCGGACGTAGGCGCCATCCTTGCCCTTGGCGTACATCACCATGGCCCTGTGGTCCCGGTCCACCTGGGTGTGCACTTCTTTGTGGGAACTGGGTTTCCCGGCCTCGTCGTAGCCGTCGAACAAGAGGGTCTGCTCCTTGCAATCCTTGGAGCAGGTTCCCTTGACCAGGGCCATCCAGGTGCCGGAGCTGTCCACCCAACTGCCCACGTGGGCGTTGGCCTGGGTGTCGTACCCGCTGAGCCCGTACCCCTCGAAGGGCATGCCCATCATCTCGGACTTCATCTCAGTCTTCAGCCAGAGTCCGCCCGCCACCAGGGCGTTCGTCTCGATGCCCTTGGACACCATGGGCGGCTTGCCGGGCTCCATGTACATCTTGGCCACCACGCGCCAGGTTCCGGCCTGGTCCTTCATGGCCAGGTGATGGGGCGTGGGCTTGGGGAAGGGGTTGTCCTGGGCGCACAGGGGCAGGGCGCAGGCGAGGGCCAGGGTGGAGATGAGCAGGGCGTGGCGCATGGAACCTCCAGGCGACCATGCTACGCCACGGGGGGACCGGCGCCAGAGGCTTCCGCTAAAGTGGAGGCTGGAGGGCCCCTTGATCCACCATCCAGGCAATGTGTTTGTGGTCTCTGCGCCCTCGGGCGCGGGCAAATCGACCCTCGCCCAAAGGCTGGTGCGGTCCGTGCCGGACCTGATCTTCTCCATCTCTTTCACCACCCGCAAGCCCCGGCCCGGCGAAGTGGACGGCCAGGACTACTTCTTCATCGACGACAAACACTTCGACGCCATGGTCAACGAGAACGGCTTCGTGGAGTGGGTGGAGGTCTACGGCCGCCGCTACGGCACCGGCCGGAAGTGGCTCGAGGGCGTGCTGGCCACGGGCCGGGATGTCCTGCTGGACATCGAGACCACCGGTGCCCAGAACCTGCGTCAGGCCATTCCCGATGCCTGCATGATCTTCATCCTGCCCCCCTCGGCCCCGGCCCTGGAGGCCCGCCTGCGGGGCCGCGGCAAGGACACCGACGAGCAGATCCGCATCCGTATGCAACACGCACGGCACGAGATGGAGCTGTACCGGACCTACGACTATCTGATCCTCAATGACACCCTCGAGCTCGCCTACCGGCAGTTCGAGAGCATCATCCACACCGTCCGCGCCGGACGGGAGCGCATGGCCCCGGTGGCGGACCGGATCCTCGAAGGTTTTTAAAGCACGGAAATCGCCAAAACCCCCTGTGGGCTCTCGAAACGAAGGAATCCGGGACTTTCCGTTCCTGTTCCCGTTCCCATAGTCCAGAAGCACCAGTCGCCCCCCAGGCCACCCGGGCGTATCCTTGGAGGAATCTCCCCGGGAGCCCCATGGCCCGTTTTATCAAACGCAATTGGATCTGGATGGTCATGGCGGCCACGGTGGTGGTGGCAGGCCCCCTGCTGGCCCGCTCCAGCGGCGAGGTGGCCCGCCAGCGCACCCTGGACACCCTCACCGAAATCATGGAGCTGGTGCAGAAGCAGACGCCGGAGCCCCCGGCCCCGCGCCAGCTGACCCACGCCACCATCCAGGGCATGCTGCACACGCTGGATCCCCATTCCAACTACATGGATGAAAGCGAATTCCGCCTCCTGCGCGAAGAGCAGAAGGGCTCCTTCTTCGGCATCGGCGCCATCATCCAGCAGCACGACCAGGGCATCGCCATCATCAGCCCCATGAAGGGCGGCCCCGCCGAGCGCATGGGCATCCGCTCCGGCGACATCATCAAGGAGATCGACGGGACCATCACCGAGGGCATGAGTTCCAACGCCGCGCTCCAGAAACTCCGAGGCGAAAAGGGCACCCTGGTGGAGGTGGCCGTGCAGCGGGCGGGCATCGCCGATCTGCTGCGCTTCTCGATCCCCCGGGCCGAAGTCCCCACCAACAGCGTCTACTACAGCTTCATGCTGAACCCCACCACCGGCTTCATCCTCATCAAGGATTTCGGCGAAACCACTTCTGAGGAATTCGAGCGGGCCGTGGCCAACCTGAAGAAGCAGGGCATGAAGCAGCTCATCCTGGATCTCCGCAACAACGGGGGCGGCGTGCTGGACGCGGCCATCGGCATCTGCCGCCAGCTGCTGGGACCCGACCAGCTCATCGTCAGCCAGAAGGGCCGCGACGGGCGCGAGGAGAACCAGACCCGCACCAGCAAGGGCGCCCAGCTGGATCCCTTCCCCCTCACCATCCTCATCAACCGCGGTTCCGCCAGCGCCAGCGAGATCGTTACCGGCGCTGTGCAGGACCACGACCGCGGCCTGGTCGTCGGCCAGACCAGCTGGGGCAAGGGCCTGGTGCAGAGCCTGCTCACCATCAACCGCTCCCGCGGCCTGGCGCTGACCACGGCCCGCTACTACACGCCCTCGGGCCGCAGCATCCAGCGCGACTACAGCCACGGCCTGGACGACTACTACAACCCCGAGGACGAGAAGGACGCCAAGCCCCAGGGTCCGGCCTTCAAGACCGACCTGAACCGCACGGTCTACGGCGGGGGCGGCATCAATCCCGACTACCCGGTCACCGTCTCCAAACTGAACGAGTTCATGATCAGCCTCCGTTTCCAGCATTCAGCCTTCTTCCGCTTCGCCGTCCACGAGAAGGAGCACTTTGGCATCAAGCCCGGCCAGCACGCCGATGATGTCGTCATGGCCCGCTTCCAGGCCTGGGCCCAGGATCAAAAACTGACCATCTCCGACAAGGACTGGGAGGCCAACCACGACATCATGCAGGAGCAGCTTTCCATCGAAATGCAGAACGTGGCCTACGGCATCGAGGCTGGCTTCAAGATCCAGTGCGAGAAGGACCCTGTGATCCTCAAAGCGCTGGAGCTCATGCCCGAGGCCGAGGCCCTCCTCCACAAGAAGCAGCTTCTTTCGCGCGGCGCACCGGCTACAGTGGGGACAACCCTCTAAGCCGATTCTCCACCCGCGAGGTCCCCATGGACGTCACGCTGCCCGAGCACGTTGAAGCCCTGCGCCAGGAAGTGCGCAGGTTCGCCGAAAAGGAAATCCGCCCCCACGTCATGGCCTGGGACGAAGCCAAGGCCTTCCCCTTCGAGGTGGTGAAGCAGCTCGGCGAGATGGGCATGATGGGCGTCATCTTCCCCGAGCAGTACGGCGGCGCGGGCATGGGCTATCTGGAATACGCCGTGGTCGTGGAGGAACTGTCCCGGGTGGATGGCTCCGTGGGCATTTCCGTGGCCGCCCACAACAGCCTCTGCAGCAACCACATCTACGCCATGGGCGACGAACGGCAGAAGCAGGCCTACCTGGTGCCCCTGGCCAGCGGGAAAGCCATCGGCGCCTGGGGCCTTACCGAGCCTGGCTCGGGCAGCGATGCCGGCTCCCTGCGCACCGCCGCCAAGAAGGAAGGTTCGCACTACATCCTGAACGGCTCAAAGACCTTCATCACCCATGGCACCGTGGGCGACATCTTCGTGGTGATGGCCCGGACGCGCCCGCCCGAACCGGGCCGCAGCAGCGCCGATGGCATCAGCGCCTTCGTGCTGGAAAAAGGCATGAACGGCTTTCGGGCCGGCAAGCAGGAGAACAAACTGGGCCTGCGGGCCAGCGATACCTCCGAACTGATCCTGGAAGACGTGAAGGTGCCCGAGGCCAACCTGCTGGGCGAGGACGGTCTGGGTTTCAAGCAGGCCATGAAGACGCTGGACGGCGGCCGCATCAGCATCGGCGCGCTGGGCTTGGGCATGGCCCAGGGCGCCTTTGAAGAGGCCGTGCGCTACAGCAAGATCCGCCACACCTTCGGGCGGCCCCTGGCCGACCATCAGGGCATCCAGTTCAAGCTGGCGAACATGGGCACCGAAATCGAGGCCGCCCGCCTGCTCATCTACCGGGCTGCGGGCCTGAAAGATGCGGGCCTGCCCTACGCCAAGGCCGCCAGCATGGCCAAGCTCTACAGCTCCGAAGTGGCCTGCCGCGTGGCGGACGAGGCCGTGCAGATCCTCGGCGGCTACGGCTACATCAAGGACTACCCCGTGGAGAAGTACTACCGCGACGTGAAGCTCTGCACCATCGGCGAAGGCACCAGCGAAATCCAGCGCACGGTCATCGCCCGCTACCTGTTGGCTGAGTACTGACACCAGATCGCCGTCAACGATAGAGAACCCCCGCGGAAACACAAAGCCCACCGAGAGGCACGGAGGTCTCGTACGTTTCTCTGTCATGGGCAGGCCGAAGACCGCTTCCACGGTGGATCCTTTGCTGTTGAAGGCGAATCGGTATGACATCCCCCGGCCGCCTGTGATCCTCCGGCCAAGGGGTCTGCGTTAGGATGGGAGCCTCTAAACATGAGGCATCCCATGAAACGCGCCGCCCCCCTCCTCGTTGGCTTCTCCCTTCTGGCCGCCGCCAGCAGCCTTCAGGCCAGCCGGCCCCTGCGGGTCGACGACCTCTTCAAGGTCAAGCGCGTCGGCGATCCGCAGATCTCCAGCCGGTCCGACCTGGCCTACCAGGTGGGCACCGTGGACTTTGCGGCCAACAAGACCGTGAACCGCATCTGGCTCAAAACCGCCGGCGGCGAGGCCAAGGAGCTGGATCTGGGCGGCGGCGGCCAGTCCCGCCCCCGCTTCAGCCCCGATGGCAAACGCCTGGCCTACCAGTCCGGCGGCCAGATCTGGATCGCCGATCTCACCACCCAGGAGAAGCGCCAGCTCACCAAGCTCAGCAGCAGCGCCGAGGGCCAGCTCTGGAGCCCAGACGGCAAGTGGATCGCCTTCCTCAGCACCACGGTGCCCAGCGGCAACGATGCCGAGAATGCCGCTTACCTGAAGGCCAAGGAGGCCTCCAAGGTCACGGGCCGCCTCTACACCACCCTCACCTACCGCCACTGGAACGAATGGAAGGACCCCAAGCAGGTGAGCCACCTCTTCGTGGTCCCCGCCGACGGCAGCGCCGCGCCCCGGGATCTCACCGCGGGCTTCACCACGGACGTGCCCAACTACGCGGGCGTCTCCGCGGGGGACGGCTTCGACTGGGCCCCGGACAGCCAGGCCCTGGCCTTTGAATCCGCCCCCGACCAGGCCAAGGCCACCAGCACCAACGGCGAAATCTACGAAGTGGCCCTGAGCGGCGGCCCCGCCCGGAAGCTCACCACGAATCCGGCCATGGACAACTCCCCGCGCTACTCGCCCGATGGCAAGTACCTGGCCTGGCGCGCCCAGCGCCGCCCCGGCTTCGAGGCCGACAAGTGGGAACTCTGGGTCATGGACCGTGGCACCGGCCAAGTGGTGCGCACCACCCAGGCTCTGGATCAGAGCTTCGGCGACTACCAGTGGCAGGGCGCCCAGCTGGTGGGCGTGAGCGAACATCAGGGCCACTCGGACCTGTTCCGCTGGGACGGCAAGACCGCCCAGCCCCTGAGCCACGGCCTGCACGTGGAGGGTTTCGCGCTGGCCAAGGACCAGGCCATCGTCGTCTCCACCAGCCTCAATGCCCCCCAGGATCTCTACACCGTGCCCTTCAGCACCGGCAAGGCCGTCCGCCTGAGCCAGCACAATGCGCTGCTGACCCAGGAACTGGGCCTCAACAAGGGCGAGGATCTCTGGATCGACACGGTGCCCGTCCAGGGCCAGGCCACCAAGGCCCATGCCTTCATCGTGAAGCCTGTGGACTATGACCCCAAGAAGACCTACCCCGTGGCCTTCGTCATCCACGGCGGGCCCCAGGGCGCCTGGGCCGATGCCTGGCATCCCCGGTGGAACGCCCAGGCCTGGGCCAGCCGCGGTTTCATCACCGTGCTGCCCAATCCCCGCGGGTCCACGGGATTCGGCCAGGCCTACTGCGACGCCATCAGCGGCGACTGGAACGGCGCCGTCATGACCGACCTCATGAACACCCTGGATGCCGCCCTCAAGGCCGTGCCCAACGCCGATCCCAAGCGCGTCGTGGCCTGCGGCGGCAGCTACGGCGGCTATGCCGTGAACTGGATCTCCGGCCACTACGCCGACCGCTTCGCCGCCTTCGTCACCCACGCCAGCATCTTCAACACCGAATCCATGCAGCTGGGCACCGAAGAACTGTGGTTCCCCCACTGGGAGTTCAAGGGCTGGCCCTGGGAAAGCGCCGCCAACAAGGCCCGCTGGCAGTCGCAAAGTCCCACCACCGGCATCGCGAACATGACCAAGCCCATGCTCGTCGTCCACGGCGAACTGGATTACCGCGTGCCCGTCACCGAGGCCTTCCAGCTTTACAACACCCTCCAGGTGCGCGGCATCCCCAGCCAGCTGCTCTACTTCCCCGACGAGGCCCACTTCGTCGCCAAGCCCCAGAACAGCAAGCTCTGGTACGAGACCGTGCTGGGCTGGTGCGAGAAGTGGACGAAGTAAAGAAAAGCTGAACCACCAAGACACCAAGGCACCAAGAACGGCTTCTGCTTTTCTTGGTGTCTTGATGTCTTCGAGACAAACCAAATCGGGATGGCGATCAGTTTCTTGGAATCACGCCACTGCACGCACCGGGATCCGACAGCGCCTTCCAGGGTTCCAGCACGAAGGGGCGGCTGAAGGCCCTCGGGTGGGGCAATTCCAAAGTCAGCTGAGCCCCTAAGGCGCGCAGGTCCTCGGGCGCGTCCCAGGCCCAGCTGCCACCCGGACCATCCGTCGTGATGAGGTCCAGATCCAGCGTGCGGGGCGCGTTCTTCCCCGCCTTCCGGTCGCGGCCCGCGACCAGTTCCAGGCGCAGCAGGGATTCCAGCAGGCGGCAGGGATCCGATTCGTCGGTCACCAGGATCGCCACGGTGTTGAGGTAGGCGGGCCCGCGACCCGATTCATCGGGCGTCTCCATCACCAGCGGCGAAGGCAGCACCGCCCCCAGCGTCCGCAGGGCCTCCAGCCCAGCCGCGAGGTGCCCCCGGCGATCGCCGAGGTTGGAGCCGAGGGCGATGATGGCTTTCATGGTGATCCCGTTCCCCGGGTCGGGACCACATATTGTTGGCCGGGGTGATTGGGCATATCTTTCATCGTGTATACGAGCTGGCCGCTTTCCAGGAGTGGTGCCAAGTGAGAGCGGACGAGTTCTTTGGGATCTCGGTCACCCAGTAGTTTCGCAAGTTCACGCGCTGAAAAAGGCCGAAGGCTGCAAAGATCTAACACCAAAGCCCGAATGATTTCTTGACGCGGCTTAGCTCCCGATGCCGGGAGGCGCTGCAATAAGACCGTTGGAATGAACTGGTGGGGATCCGCGGCCGCCTGGTGGGGATCCAGTGGGAACTGGTGGGAATCCGGCAGGAACTGGTGGGGATCCGCCAAAGGTCTCGGCACTTCCCTCGAAGGCACCGATTGAATGCCATTGGTCAGCTTACTGCTGGGAGTGTAGTAGGTCCGGCTTCCGCTACCTTCCTTGATCAAGAATCCTTGGTCTCGCAAACGTCTTAGCAAGGCGCTTGATTGCAAAGTATCCAATCCTGTCAAGTTGCGGCATGTCATGTTGTCTACAGCTTCGGCCTCGCGTATGAACAAAAGCACCTTGCTCGCATCTGCCGAAAGCGATTCTGAATTCAGGGCCTTAAGCCATTCAAGGTCCTCTAAACTGAAAAGGTGGTGCAAATGCACGATGGCTTTAAATCGCTCGTGTTCGCGATCCGACTGAAATTCTGGTGATGCCATCCCCGCTTCTTCCAAGAGACGGCGGACCGTGCGAATCCCAGTTCCCTTCGTTTCGGCCAAATTCAAATCGTGAAAGGTAGCAGCAATTAGTGGGTTCCGCTGACGGGATCCTGGCTGGCCCAACTCATCGGGGCGCTTCAAACTGTATCCAGGGTTGTGAACCTCAATACGATTACTGAAGCGGATAATTTGGATGGGTTCATTGATCCGATAGTTGCGATGCATGAGTGCATTCGCAAGTGTTTCCCGAATGACTTTTCGCGGAAGCACTGGCTCTTGTACACTTTGAAGTGATCCTTCGGGAAGATGAAACCCTTTAGGAAGGTCATCAATGATCGCAGCTTCAGCTTGCCTCAGGGTCAGCAGTAGCGCCTTTCGAATATCCAAAGACTGGAATCGCCGTTCTGGATCATCGATCCACTCTGTCCCAATCACACGAAGGTAATCCACCCGGGTTGCAGGTAACAGCCGGCGCAAGGCTGCACTTTTCCCAAAGAGCAGGATGCCCGCGAGCGTCGCCTTGATTTGACCATCCAGGCTTCGGATGGCGCATAAAGACTCCATCAGATCTTGATCCGAATAACTCAGTTCTTCAGCGTTTGCATTGACTAAGGTTCGAAGCCGGCGATATTCAGAGATGGCTGCCGGATCAAAATCATCCCAGGATGAATCCCGAATGACAGCCGCATCATAGCTTTCAGTTGGGGCGTCTTTCCCGCGTAATGCCCATATATCCTCTTCGGCGCACCGCTGATCCGTGCTTCCAATGCGCCTCCATGCGCCTCGAGGAAGAGAGACACTCTTAAGGAAAACGGGTTTTACGCTGGTAGCGACTTCCGGGATATAGACCACCAACACGGTTTTATCGTCGATGCGCTCCAAGTTCATTTCTGGCCGGACAATCTGATTGAAGACTGAGGCACATTGGCTGGCCAGGTCCGCTTGAACCTTGTCTGGATCAGAAAGTCCATCTGGCCGGTAAACACGATCCCCGAAGAGATTCACTTCCCAAGTAACACCAAGCAACAGATAACCACCACCTAGATCCGGTTCATTACTGAAGGCAGATATTGTTTCCAGGATGGACTTTCCGATTTCCCGTCCACGTTTAGCCTCAATGCCTGCACATTCATCCGAGCTATTCAACTCTTGCAGGAGGTGCTCTGCGCTACGCATAGGTCCGGCTCCTGAAGGATATGGCTACTGCTTCTTCCCGTGCTCCGCCACCACCAGTGTGCGGATGCCGCCGCGGATGAGGAAGTCGCCCTCGATGCGCATCCACTGGGGGCTCGTGGCCTTCACCAGGTCATCGAGGATCTGGTTGGTGACGGCCTCGTGGAAGGCGCCCTGGTCCCGGAAGCTCCAGAGGTAGAGCTTCAGCGACTTGGATTCCACGCAGAGCTGGTCGGGCTGGTACTGGATGCGCAGCTTGGCGAAGTCCGGCTGGCCCGTCAGCGGGCAGAGACAGGTGAACTCCTCCGTCTCGAAGGTGATGGTGAAGGGTCGGCCCGGGCGGGGGCTCCTGAAGGTGTCGAGCTTGCCCGTGGGGCGCGTCACCACGAACTTGGGCAGCTGATCGGGGAGGGAGGCTTTGGGGGTCTTCTTGGTGGCCATATGGATCCTTTTTTATCCACAGATTTCACAGATTACACAGATGCAGGGCTTCATTTGAATCTGTGTGATCGGTGGAATCTGTGGACCGTCATTTCAGGTGTTCAGGAATAAACGCATAGGGGATGGGATCGGGGAAGCCGGCCTCCTTGAACCCGCGCAGACGCAGGTGGCAGCTGTCGCAGTGGCCACAGGCTTCGGCTTCGCCCTGGTAGCAGGACCAGCTGAGGTGCAGGGGCGCGCCCAACTCCCGGCCCCGGCGGACGATCTCGGCCTTGCGCAGGTGGATGAGGGGCGCATGGAAGGTGAGCTGCGTCTCGGGCTTGGTGCCCAGGTTGGCGGTCTGTTCGAAGCTCTTGAGGAAGGCCTCGCGGCAATCCGGATAGCCGCTGCTGTCCTCTTCCACAAAGCCCACGAAGATGGCCCGGGCCCGCAGCACCTCCGCCCAGCTCACGCAGGTCGCCAGCAGGTGGGCGTTGCGGAAGGGCACGTAGCTCACAGGCACGCCGGGGTTGTCCAGGTCGCCATCGGGCAATGCGATGGTTGGATCGGTCAGGGCCGAACCGCCGATGGCCTTCAGCGTATCGAAGCCGATGATGAGGCGGCGCTGGGCGGGCACTTCGTAGAAGTCCGCGATGTCGTGGAAGGCCTGCCGCTCGCGGGACTGGGTGAGCTGGCCATAGTCCGCATGGAGCAGCGCCAGCTCGTAGCCCTGGGCCCTGGCGACGGCGGCAGTGACGCAGGAATCCATGCCCCCGGAAAGGGAAACGACGGCGAGTTCAGACATCAGCGGCCTCCTCGGCCCACGCTTCAAGTTCATCCATCTCGCGCTGAAGCTGCACGGCTTCAGCGTTGTCGTCCGCCTTGGGCGGAATGCGGCGCGGCGTGCCGTAGCGGATGGTGCAGGTGGAGAAGGGCACCGGGATCACCATGCGGTCCCAGGTTTTCAATTCGAACGAACGGTCGAAGGCCAGGGTGACGGGGACGATCCAGGCGCCGGTCTTGCGCGCCAGAGCCGTGACGCCGGGCTTCAGCTCCATGAGCGGTCCGCGGGGGCCGTCGGGCGTGATGCCGAAATCCCAGCCCTGCTTCACGGCCTGGATCATGCGCACCAGGGCCTTGGCGCCATCGTCGCTGGCGGTTCCGCGCACAGCATGGATGCCGAACCAGCGCCAGGTGGCGGCGCTGCGCTCGCCATCCTTGCTGTCGCTGGAAAGGATGGCCACGCCGCGGTCCTTGCGGATGAAGGGGTAGGAGAGCGGCATCATGAAGAGGCGCCGGTGCCAGAAACTGAGGATGAACCGCTCATTGCGGGCCACCAGGTCTTCGACCGGCCCGAACCCCTCGCGCTTCACCCGGAGGGTGTAGGACCACAGCTTGGACAGCCCCGCCGCCAGGAAGGGAGTCACGCGGAAGCTCAGCCATATGGACAGCGGGGAACCCAAGGGGCGCCCCCGCTCCGCGATGGCCACGCGGGCCGCCATCAGACCTCCCCCGCCAGCAGGTCCGCCTTGGTGATGGGATACAGGGTCCCGCAATAGTCGCAGCGCACTTCCAGAGGGGCGTCAGCCTGGAAGAGATCCGCTTTCTGCGCCTCGGAAAAACCGCGCAGGGTTTCCAGCAGGGCTTCCCGGGTGCAGCGGCAGCGGTAGTCCAGGTCCATGGCGGCCAGTTCGTCGGTGCCCTCGCCCTGGGATACCCAGGAGGCGAGAAACTCCGCGGAGCGTTCCCAGAAGGGCACCACTTCGAGCCCCTCGATGGCCTGCACCAGCCGGGCGAGGCGCGGCGGTGGACAGTCCGGAAGCGGCTCCACCAGCAGGCCGCCAGCCTCGCCTGTGCCGGGATCGCACCAGAGGCTGAGGCTGGCCTGGACCTGTTCCGAGTTCTGGAGGTAGTGCTCCACCTGGGTCTGGATGCCGCCTTCCACCAACTCGAGGTGGCCGATGTAGGGCTGGCCGGTGGCGTTGGAGCGCATGACCTGCAGCAGGCCGGGCGCCGCGATCCAGTCCCTGGCCTGGGGATCTCCCAGGTCCAGCACGCCCCGGATGGTGCCGTCGGGCCAGCTGTCCGCCACCACCGCCTTGGCCTTGCCGGAGCCCTTCACCAGCAGCTGCAGCCGCTCCTCGAAGACCGTGCGGCCCTGAAGGAGGGCCGTGGCCGCGAGAAGTTCCGTCAGGCAGGCGCAGGATTCAGGGTCCAAATGCGGGTGGCCCCGCCGGACGCCGTCCCACAGGGGGCTGGCGTCCAACGTGGAAAGGCGGATGTGCCGGTCCTTCGTGAGGGCCTTGATGACCCGGGCCCGGTGGATGGATTCGTTCATGGTTCCCTAACAAAAAATTCACCACGGAGACGCAGAGGGCGCGGAAGGTGAATCACGGAGAAGAACGGAGCGATTCATCCGGCGCTGTCTCCGTGTTTTTTTCTCGGTGACCTCCGAGCCTCCGTGGTGGGTTTTACCAGCCGATCTGGCGACCCTTGTTCTGCTGTTCCAGCCAGGCCATCAGGGGCTTGAAGTAGTCCATCATGGCGCGGGTGGAAAGCTCCTCGCCGGTGGCGTCCTTGAGGACCTTGCGCCAATCCTCCGTGGCGCCCTTGGAAAGCACCTGCTTGAGGAAATCGCCCACCTCCTTGTGGCCCGCGTAGTTGGTGGCGCGGGGATCCTGGTGGAGGATCTTCCGGGCGATGTGGTCGTGCATCTGGAACTTGAAGACCGTGGCCCAGCCGTAGCTGTAGTAGTAGGCGGGATTGTCGTTGATGTGGGTCTTGGTGGCGGCGTCGCAGAACTGCTCGCCGCGGGGGCTCGGAGGCTCCACGCCCTGGAGGTCGCGCACCTGCTTCCACCAGCGGGCGTTCATCTGATCGGCGGGCATGTTCTTCGCGTAGAAATCCGCCTCCCACTCGGGCATGGTGCCGCAGGCCCAGAACATGAAGGGGATGGCCACTTCCAGGGCGTCGTTGAGCAGCACCTGCATCTCATCGGCCTTGTAGTCCTTGGGCAGCACGCCCGCGCCCTTGAGGTAGGGGATCTGGCGGGTGGCCAGGGCGATCAGTTCGCCCACGCCCTCATGGAAGCTGGGGTTGGCGCCGTCGCGCAGCAGGGACGGCACGTTGGGGTTGGTGTAGCTCATGAAGTAGTAGCCGTGGCCCAGCTCGTGGTGGCAGGTCTCGAACCACTGGGCGTTGGCCTCCACGCTCATGAGCGAGCGGATGTCGTGGTCCAGGTCCAGGTGCCAGCAGGAGGCGTGGCTGTTCTTCTTGCGCGCTTCGCCGGCCTTCACGGGGTAGAGGTCCGACTTCACCCAGAAGGAGGCGGGCAGCGGCTCAAAGCCCAATCCCGTGTAGAAGGCCTCCGCGGTCTTCACGATGCGCTCGGGCTGCCAGCCCTTGAAGTAGGGATCGAAATCCACGGCGTTGACGAAGCCCGTCCAGTTCTGGCTCCAGCGGTTGTTGATCCAATGGGCGGGGATGGCCTTTGGCACCGGCTGGCCGTACTTCTTGGCCATTTCGTACTTCACCCAGGTGTGGAGCTGCAGGTAGAGCGGCTTCAGCTCCGCCATGAACTTGCGGTTGAAGGCCAGCATCTCGTCGGTGCTAAGCCCGTACTTGGCCACCTGCAGGGAGAAGTAGTCCGAGTAGCCCAGCTCCTTGGCGCAGGCGTTCCGCAGATCGCGCAGCTTCAGGAGGCCGTCCTTCAGGGCCGGGCCGTTCTCCTTGGAGGCCTCCCACACCTTGCGCCGCTCGGCCAGGTCGCTGCTCTTGGCCAGGATCTCGTCGATCTGGTTCGCCGAGAGAGGCTTGCCATCCAGCTTCCAGGTGAAGCCATTCATGGTGCTGTTCTGGGCGGTTTCCGCCGCCACGCGGGCCGCCACCAGCTCGGGCTTCGTCATGGGGCCTTCGGCGGCATTGAGCAGCACCCGCTCCAGCTGGCGCACGGTGACATCCTTCAATTCCTTGCGGTGCTGCAGCAGTTCGCGGGCCTCGGTGATGAGGGCCGGATTGCCGTTGAAGGCCGCAAAGGCCTTGCCCGCCCATTCGGCCCCTGCGTCGTGTTCGGGCTTCACGTCCGTGGCAGCCACCCAGGTGGCTTGCTGATTGACGTAGGTGAGGGACTGGTAACCTGCATTGACCAGCTTCAGGAACCGGTCCGCCCGGTCCTGCATGGGCGCGGTCATCTGCGCCAGAAGCGGCACACCGACAATGAGGGCTGGAAGAAGGCGCATGGGGGGCTCCTTGGAACCCTTCATTCTGGAACCCCCGGGGCCGTCCGGGGAGAGGAATTCCCCTTCTGGGCAGGGTTCGCCCGGAATGCCGCGACCCTGGTCGCATGAACCCGGGTCGCGGCTGGCCCCAGGAAACCGGGCCCTGGAGAACCTCAGCGTCCGTAGCGGACGGGCTCTGCTTCGCCTTTCTCCACGCGGGCCAGAACCGTCTCCAGCCGCTTGCGGGCCCCGGCATCCTTCTCCTTGGCCAAGAGATCCTTGAGAATCGCCGTGTGGGCCGTCTTCAGGGCCTCCGCCGCGGGAACGGCCACGTCGGGTTTCACGCCCACGTGCTCCCAGTTGGTCTGGGTCACGGGATTGATGGCGCGGCCCGTGGGCACGAAGGCCACAAAGCCATGCCCCAGGGCGACCCCATGTCCGGGGTTCGCGCCGCCGCCCGTGGTCTCGCCCACGAGGGTGGCCCGCTTCTGGGTCTGGAAGTCATAGGCGCATTCCTCGCCTCCGGAGAAGGTGCGGCCGGAGGTGAGGACGTAGACGGGGCCGGTGTAGTGGACGCCCACGGTGGGGCTGGTCCAGTACTGGCGCGTGCGGTTGCGGGGGCGGTTGTAGATGGAATTCAGGTGCCGCGTGTCCCCTTCCACGAAGAAGTGACTCACCAGGTAGGCCACGCTTTCGGGATCGCCGCCGTCGTTCCGCCGGAGATCCAGGATGAGGGCCTCCGTTCCCGACAGGATGCTGAGGGCCGCCGTGAAGGCGGGCCCCACGAATTCCGTGGGGCCGAAGCCCAGCACTTCCAGGTAGCCCACATTCCCAGGAAGCTGCTCCACCTTGGCGATGCCGAAGGCGCGTCGCGCCGACTCCGTGCGGGCCTCGGCAATCTCCTCCTTGGTGGGGGGCTTTTCCTCCTCGCTGTCGGATTTGAAGCTGGGATCGAAGCGCACCCGGAAATGCCCGTCCTTGCCCTGCTCGCGCAGATCCTTGGAGAGGGCCTCCGCGAAATCCTTGGCCGTGCCGGCCCCCTCATAGCCGCCCTGGGCCGCCTTGGCTTGCAGGGTCTGACCCACGGTCCCGGCCACCTCGGGGAATACGTATTCCGCCTTCAGGGCCTTGGCCAGGGTCTCCACCACCGCCTTGCGCTGGAGCGGGGACACGGGGACCGGCGCCTCCTGGGCGGACAGGGCCAGCACCAAGGCGAAAGGGATGAGGGGGGCGCTTCGACGCATGGGATCTCCTGGATGTCCTCCAGGTTTCGTCCGGACCCTGCCGGGGTCTAGGCGGCAGGATGCCGGAAACCCGGCGAAGTGCCGTGGCGCAAGCAGCCGCGGCTGTCAGCGACTCGTCGGGCCCCGGTTTCCAGGTCAATGAACCTGGAGGACCCCGTTCACATAGACATAGGACCCCATGGAATCGATGCCGAAATCATCGGGCTGATTGCCATCCAGAACCACGTCTTCCAGATAGACGGTCATATCGAAGATGTACAGCACGCCACCGATCAGGCCAGCTGTGTGAGGATTCTCGTTGAGGGCCCGGTTGCGCCGGAAGGCCCCGCCCGCCACGTGCAGGGAGGCGCAGTGACGCAGGTCCAGGGCGCCCCCCTGCTGGTGCGTGGTGTTGTCTTCAAAGACATTGCCGGTCATCGTCCACGCGGCGCCCCCCATCGAACTGAAGGAGATCGCTCCCCCCTTGTCCTGGGTGGTGTTGTTGCGGAAGAGGTTGTGATTGATGTGAATCAGGGAGGAGGAATTGGGAACCCCCATGCCTCCCCCGTCCACGAAGAGGGCGCCCCGGGAGTTGTTGTAGCTGGCGTCCTGATTGGCGTCGCTGCCCGTGGGGATCTTCACTGCCCACTCGATGGTGCAGTACTCGATCCGCTGTTCCACAGCGTCCATGGGCAGGGCACCGCCGGGCCCCACGCCGCCCCAAATCCGGATTCCGAACCACCCCACCGCATGGTCCGGAGCCGTGAAGAGGATGGGCCGCTCTGCGGTTCCAACGGCGGTGAGGCCTCCCAGCACCCAAAGCTTGTAATGCCCCATGAACCGCACTTCCACGCCCGCTTCGATGGTCAGGCGCGAACCCCGCGGCACGGTCAGGTCCCCCTGCACCAGGTAGGGCGAGTGGTCCAGGGTGAAGGCGCCCTGGACCGTACCGCTGACGGGCGTTCCGGAGGTGGCGGCCGTGACCGTCAAAGTCGCCTCCTGGCTGATGACTGTGTTTCCGCCGCTGGTAGCGGCCAGGCGGAACTTCCGCCCATTGTCGCCCGCCGCCAGAACCCCCGTGGTGTACGAGGGCGCGCCCGCCCCCGCGAGGTTCGACCATGACGCGGCGCCGGGAGCCAGGGTCTGCCACTGGAAGGTGGGCGCGGGATCCCCGGTCGCGGCGGCGCTGAAGGTCGCGGTGCCTCCCACCATGCTCGTTTGGGACGTGGGCTGCTGGGTGAAGGTGGGGCCCGTGGGCGTGCTGGCGTTCACCGTGATCGAGAGCAGGCAACTCCCTTGCCCCGCCCCATTGGTGGCTGTGACCGAATGGCTGGTGGTGGGGGTGACGGCGGTGGGCGTGCCGCTGATCTGCCCCGTGGCCGTGCTGAAGGTCAGGCCTGCGGGCAAAGCGGGGCTGATGGACCAGGTCTCCGCAGCCCCTCCGCTGTTGGCGGGCGCGATGGAAAAGGGGCTGCCCACGGTGGCCGTGACGGGGCTCGATGGATAGCTGATGGCCGGCGATGCCTTCACGGTCACGTCACAAACGGCGGTCTTCTGGCCATCCACCGTTGTCACCATGATCTGGGCTGCGCCGACGGACAAGCCCCTCACAAGGCCCGTTGCGCTGACGGTGGCCACGGAAGCCTGGGAGCTGGACCACCTCACATCTTTTTGGGTGGCCCCCGCGGGTTCCACCGTCGCCGCGAGCTGGAGGGTGCCGTCGACCGCGACGGAGGCGCTGGCGGGAGCGAGGCTGACGCCCGTCACGGGAACCACTGCCGCCGCGACGGCCACGGTGAGGGTGCCGTGGCCACTCCCCGCGGCATTGGTGGCGGTGACCGTGTAGATCGTGGCGGAGGTCGCCACCGCAGGCGTGCCGCTGATCTCCCCGGAGGCCGTGCTGAAGGCCAGGCCCGCGGGCAGAGCCGGGCTGATGGACCAGGAGCTGGCGGCGCCGCCGGCATTGACCGGGGTCCGGGGGGAGATGACCACTCCGACCACACCGGACAACGTGGAAGGTTCATAGGCGATGACCGGCGCGAGGATCGAAGGGACAGGATCCGGGGACCCTTTCGCTGGCCCGCCACAATCCAGAAAGGACAGGAGGCCGAGGCAAACGACAACAAAAAGACCTTTTTTCATCGCGGCACCCTCGCAACCAAATGAATCCTTCTAAAACACCCCCCAGCAGGTATGCCAAACGTCTACTGCCTCTCCGGCAGAGCCGGGGAGTCCAATTCAGTTGCCGGATTTTAGGGGTATGTGTAGAAGCATAGGCCGAAGTTCGATCCCATCCAGAGACAAACCTCGAATCGGCACGGCCGTGAACCCCCTGCCTTTCCGGGCCTTGCTGGGCCTTGCCGGCCGGCTGGTTTCGTTCCGGCGGCAGGGTGCCGGAAGCCCGGCGGAATGCCAGAATGCTGAATGGCCAAACCCGATCTGGACGACCTGGACCGCCGCCTCCTCGCGGAGCTGGGGGCCGACGCGCGCCTCACCCAGGTAGCTCTGGCCGCGCGGGTGGGCCTTTCGCGCTCGGCGGTGCAGGAGCGCCTCAAGCGCCTGGAGCGCGAGGGGGTCATCCTGGGCTACACCCTGCGCCTGGGCCTGGAGCCCCGCCCCGGGGTGCGGGCCTACTTGCTGGTGAAGGGCAGCGGGCCCAGCCACGAGCGGGCCGTGCGCCTGCTGGAGACCTTCCCCGAGGTGCGCGTAGCCGATTCCGTGAGCGGCGACATCGACCTGGTGCTGCAGCTGGAAGGGCAGCGCCTGGAGGACCTCAACCGCGTGCGCGACGAGCTGGCCAAGCTTCCCGGCATTGCCTCCACCCAGACCCTGCTGGTGATGGCCCCCCGCTTCGACCGCCGCTGACATGCCAAGGGCCTCGGGTGTGGTCTTTATCGGCTCCTCTCAAGTCAGGCCACAAGCCCTTGACGTGTTGGTTAGGAGATATCTCAACTCCCCCTTGGACTACGGGTTGAAAACCTCCATGGATTCCAGTAAGCACCCCAACCAAAACGCATTCACGACGAGGAGACGAGGCACCGGCTTTCGCCGACCTCCGTCAGTGTTGTTTATCCCGGTCGAATGACCGGGAACCACGCCTCTCATCCAGGCATTGTAAAGTGGACTGTAAAGCGTAAACTGGATTGTAAAGAGCCCCCATGACTGCACCCTATCCCCACTACAAGCTCACCGAGGATCCGTTGGCCCTCGTGCTCTGCCAGGTCAGGTTCAGTCGGGTTCAGAAGATGCCTGATTACATTCCGGAAATCCAGGAACGCCTTCGGAAGGAAGGGTTCCCTGAGGATGCAAGCGTACAGGTCGGGCGAATCCACTGGGAGATGGGGAAGCAACCTGAAACTACTCAGGTGCAGCACAGCGAGTTCCGATCCAAAGATGGTTGGTGGGGCATCGCGATTAACGACGACAATCTCGCTCTTTTTACCACTCATTACGATCGATTTAACGGCTTTGGAGAACGCCTAGGCAACATCCTACGAGTAATCAACGAAGTGGTGGATCTGAGCCCCGGCTCGGTCACTCGGGTTGGGCTAAGGTACATCGACGTTGTGGTCCCAAAACCCGGCGAGACATGGAAGCTTTACCTTCACCCGGGCCTCCACGGTCCCGATGCGGACGCGTTCCCGGACAGCGCCCCATCCATGATGCAAGAACACTCAGGAAGGACTAATCACGGAACCATCACGGTTCGCATCTCTCAAAATAACCAGGGTATGGTGCTGCCTCAGGGAACATTAGTGAAGCCGATGGAGTTTCGTCAGACCTTCGATCCGAATCAACTCTTGACCTTGATAGACACGGATCATTTTGTGGAAGGGAAGTGGGATTTCGACATCGCGTCAATCCTTGAGACCGTGGATGTACTGCATCAGGGATCAAACACTGTCTTCTTCAACAGCCTGATAACGAAACATGCCCGCATGGCATGGGGAGCAGAAGATGTTGCAGACCGCAAACGCTGAAGCCTGCTTTCCCTCATTTGGGCTCATTCGGGGCACTTCCGTAGGATTGGACCAATGGAGTGGCTCCATGCAGGCCCGACGGACCTCCTTGGGCACCGATACTCCTCTCGAAACGATTGCTCAGTGGTTGGGGTGGGAAGTACGTCGGCCCTACTCAGAAGCTTCCCTCGATCGTGCACCGGAAATCCAGGCTCTCTCCTTCTCGGCGGAGGTCATCGCATGTCTCATCTCCAAGGACCTTCCACATATCGTCTCCGCCAAACCACCGCTATCGTTCCAAGAGTTGGCGCGCCTCATGGCTATGCGACTCTCGATCAGTAAAACGGATCTGGCCACCCGAGTCTTTCGTGTGAGCCGACCTACTGTCTACAACTGGATCGCAGGAAGTGAGCCAGACGACTCAAAGTCGCAGGAGCACCTTCGGATATTGGGGTCGATAGCCCATGAGATCTCTCGGAAAACGCCCCGCCCCCTCTATAGACGATTCGTCTACGAAGCCTTGCCAGGAGAGACAAAAAGCATTATCGAGCTTCTTGAAGGAGAATACTGGGATCAGGCCTTGCTAAGAGGGCTCTTTCTCAGGGCCAGGGAACTCACCGCACTACGCGATGAGCGTTTAGGCATACATGCTCGTCTGTCTTCTGAGGGAGAAGACGCCAACTATCACGACAATCTATTGAGTCTCGGGGGGGAGTGAGGAATGTCTGCGCCCAAATCCGTTCGCGACCACTGTCTGGCCGCAGGATGGATTCAAGGAGCTGTCCTCCGAGTCGAGGATGCATCCCTCGTTTACGACGCCGCCTCTGATGCTAAGCCTTCAGTTTCTAATAGCGAACAAGATCGGCTACTCGTGCTCACGCAGGACTGTGACCTTGTTCATCACAGCCTGGAGGAGGAACCGTGGGTGGAGGTAGTTCCACTACGACCGATACGAACATTCGAGAAAGACAAGCACAACGGACTTCTCCACGGGAAAAGCCCGCGACGGCTGGTTTTCCGCATCCCTAATAGCGCGCCAGAATGGTGGCAGATTGAAGTGAAAGATCGCTTTCGCTTCCCACGACAGGCCCTTCTTGGACGAACACCGGATCCTGATCGGAGCCTCCCCGTCTCTCTGGCAAAGGAGATCGCACGGTGGGTGTCCCGCAAATATACTCGTGCCGCGTTTGCTGACGAGTTCAACTACAGGCTTGAGACACAAAAGAAAGGTCTCGAACGCCTTTGGAAATCTGATTCAGCAACAGCAATCAGCGGGATCTTCATCCAGGGGGCCCGGGAGGAATTGGCTGCCGATGAAACGTACCAAATCAAGGTATTGCTTGCCATCGGCCCGGAAGCAAAAGATGAGCCGCAGCGGTATGATCAGGCCGAAGACGTAGGAACGGAATTCAACAGCCTTTTAGAAGCTTGTCCCGGAATCAAGGTCCTTGATTTGCGGGTGGATCCTGCATGTGACATCACACTCGAAGACCTCTGGGCCTACGCTCGAATGGATAAGGATTATCGGAGCCCTTATGACAATCCAGGGAATGCGCGAACTCCAATAGAGTCAGACTGACCCATGTGTAGATGACTATGAGAAAACTCTCCATCTTCGGTAGCGCTTCTCTCGGCCCAGGGTTCCATCTGAAGCAATAGAGTGCTCCCTCTGCTCACATTGCAATGCGCGAAAGATCACGTGCTACGCGTATTGCCGACAAGACCAGAAGACCAAGGGCCCCACAGGGCCCTTGGTCTTCTGGTCGTTTGGTTGCCGGATTGAGGGACTAGGCCTTCGTCCAGCGCAGCACAGGTTTCCGGGCGGCGGTGGTCTCGTCCATGCGGCGCAAGGGCGCGAGCACAGGCGCCTGGTGCAGGGCGTCCGGATTCTCCTCAGCCTCTTTGGCGATGGCCAGCATGGTGTCGCAGAAGGCATCCAGCTCGCCCTTGTCTTCGCTTTCCGTGGGCTCGATCATCATCGCGCCGGGCACGATGAGGGGGAAGTAGATCGTGGGCGGGTGGTAGCCGTGATCGATCAAACGCTTGGCGATATCGAGGGTGTGCACGTCGTGCTTGGCCTGGTTGGTGTCGCTGAAGACGACTTCATGCAGGCTGGGCGAATCGATGTGCAGGGCGTAGGCGCCCTTCAGGCGGGCGCGGACGTAGTTGGCGTTCACGATGGCGCGCAGCGTGGCGTTCTTGAGGCCGTCGCCGCCGTGGCTCAGGCAGTAGGTCAGGGCGCGCACCAGGATGCCGAAATTCCCGTAGAAGGTGTGCACCTTGCCGATGCTCTGGGGATGGTCCCAGTCCATGCGGTAGCTGTGCTTGGGCACCTCGCCCTCGCCCACCTTCACGGTGTCGCGCACCACCACAGGCACGGGCAGGAAGGGCATGAGCTTCTCCGCGCAGCAGACCGGACCGGCGCCGGGGCCGCCGCCGCCGTGGGGCGTGGACATGGTCTTGTGCAGGTTCAGGTGCATGACGTCCACGCCGAAATCGCCGGGGCGAGCCACGCCCACCAGGGCGTTCATGTTGGCGCCGTCCATGTAGACCAGCGCGTCCACGCTGTGCAGCAGGTCGCTGATCTCCTTGAAGCGGTACTCGAAGACGCCCACGGTGTTGGGGTTCGTGATCATGGCTCCGGCGATCTCGGCGCCGAGTTCAGACACGAGGGTCTTCAGGCCCTTGCGGACCTTGCCGTTCACGGGATCGGTCACATCCTCGAAGCTGATGGTGCCGTCGGGGCGCGAGGGCAATTCCACCACTTCGTAGCCCGCCATGGCGGCCGTGGCGGGGTTGGTGCCGTGGCCGCTGTCGGGAATGAGAATGACGCGGCGCTTGGCGCCCTTGGACAGGTGATAGGCCCGGATGAGCATGACGCCCGTCAACTCGCCGGCGGCGCCGGCGCTGGGCTGCAAAGTGACGCCGGGCAGGCCCGTGATCTCCTTCAGCCATTCCTGCAGGGTGTAGAGCATCTCCAGGTTGCCCTGTACCAGCTCGTCGGGGGCCATGGGGTGGCTGTCCGTGAAGCCAGGCAGCCCGGCGACCTTCTCGTTGAGCCGCGGATTGTGCTTCATGGTGCAGGAGCCCAGCGGATACATGCCGTCATCCACGCCGTAGTTCCACTTGGAAAGGCGGGTGAAGTGGCGGATGACCTCCACCTCGCTCAACTCGGGCAGGGCGTCGAAGCCGCTGCGCCTGAGGTGGGCGGGGCGGGTGTCCTTGGCGGCCGGGACATCCAGCTTGGGCAGGTCCATGCCCCGCTTGCCGGGGACGGAACGCTCGAAGGAGAGGGGTTCGCGCTGACGAAGGAACATGTCGAATCTCCTCAGACCGTGGCCGGGACGCGCGCGAGAATCTCCACGAGGCTCTCGATCATCTGCCGGGTGTGCAGTTCGGTGGCGCACCAGAGGATGCAGCCCTTGTATTCGGGATAGAAGCGGCCCAGATCCAGGCCCGGCAGCAGGCACTCCTTCTTGCAGGCCTCTTCCAGCGCGGCGTAGTCGCCGGTGTAGCGCAGCACGAACTCGTTGAAGAAGGGCTGGTCGCCCATGGCCTGCATGTCCGGCAGCTCCAGCAGGCGCTGGCGGAGGTACTGGGCCTTGGCGGCGTTCTGTTCGGCCAGGCCGCGGAAGCCCTCGGGGCCGGCCAGCTGCATGAAGATGTTGGCGCGCAGGGCCACGAGCCCCTGGTTGGAGCAGATGTTGCTGGTGGCCTTGTCGCGGCGGATGTGCTGCTCGCGGGCGGTGAGGGTCAGCACGTAGCCGGTCTCGCCGTTCAGATCCTTGGTCTGGCCCACCACGCGGCCGGGAATCTCTCGCTTGTGGGCGTCCTTCACGGCCAGGAAGCCCAGGAAGGGGCCGCCGAAATTGGGCTTGTTGCCCAGGCTCATGGCCTCGCCGCAGGCCATGTCCGCGCCCGCCTTGCCGGGGGCCTCGAACCAGCCGAAGGCGAAGGCCTCCTGCGTGACGCTCACCAGCAGGGCGCCGGCGGCGTGGATGGGACCGGCCAGGGCCGTGAGGTCTTCGGCCACGCCCAGGAAGTTGGGGTAGCCCACCAGCACGGCAGCCACGTCGCTGTTGAGCTTGGCCTGGAGGTCGGCCATGTCGGTGGCGCCATCCTTGAGGGCCACTTCCACCAGCTTGAGGTCGTCATGGGGGGCGAAGTTGGTCTTGAGCACGTCGCGGTACATGGGATGCAGGCCGCGGCTCACCAGCACGGTGTTGCGCTTCTTGGCCACGCGCACGGCCATGAGAGCGGCTTCCACGCAGGCGGTGCCGCCGTCATAGAGACTGGCGTTGGTCACTTCGAGGCCCGTGAGGTCGCAGATGAGGGTCTGGTACTCGAAGATGTGCTGCAGGGTGCCCTGGCTGATCTCGGGCTGGTAGGGCGTGTAGGCCGTGAACCATTCCTGGCGGCCGCACATGGCGTCGATGGCGGAGGGAACGAAGTGATCGTAGGCTCCGGCGCCCAGGAACTGCGCGCAGAAACGCATGTTCTTGTTGGCGATGCCCATCATCTGCCAGAGCACTTCCTGCTCGGAGCCCGTGGGCGGCAGGTCCAGGTCCCGGCGAAGGCGCAGCGGCTCCGGGATTCCCGCCAGCAGCGCTTCGGCATGGGGCACCCCGATGGTGTCCAGGAGGGCTTGATCCTCGGCAGAGGAAGAGGGCAGGTAGCGCATGGCGGCCTCGGCAAAGAGCGTTGAAATGCCAACGCTCCAGAGTATCAGGCGGCCCCCGAAAGCCCATATGCAATGGGTCACAGACCGCGCCAACGCAGACCGCCCGGCGGCCTCTCTCGTTAATCCTCGCGCTCGGCTGCCCGGTCGGGTGGACCAGGGGCCGATGGCGCCCTCCCGGCGAAGGTGAGCGTCTCGGCCTCGGCAGCGCGCAGGGCCTCGTCATCGAGCACGCCGGTGGTGTGCAGCTTCCCAAGCAGGTCGGCCACCCGGGCTTCCCAGGCGGGGGTGAGCGCGCCCCGCCTCCGGTACATCTCATAGCGCACCGGATTCGGGATCACCGTGGCGAGCATGACCGCCTCCTTGGGGCTCAGGAGGCGCGCATCCTTGCCGAACCAATGCCGGGCGGCCTCGCCGATTCCGTTCACCCCGTCGCCCCACTCCACCAGGTTGAGGTAGATCTCGAGGATGCGCCGCTTCCCCACCGCCACTTCGAGCGCGAGGGTGGCGAAGGCCTCGCGCACCTTGCGGGAGAGGGTTCGGTCCCGCGACAGGAAGAGGTTCTTCGCCAGCTGCTGGGTGAGGGTGGAGGCCCCGCGCAGCCGACCCCCGCTGGACAGGGCCTCCTGGACTTCGGAGAGATCGAAGCCCTGGTGGCCGAAGAAGCCCGCGTCTTCGCTTTCGAGCACCGCGCGCACCAAGTGGTTCGGGAGCTCCCCCAGCGGGATGAAGGCAGGGTTTTCCGGGCCGACGACCACCCGCCTCGAGCCGCCCCCCGCGAGCTGCGCCTCGTGGGTGAAGGGGCGCGCCAGATTCGCGCCGCCGCGGGCCGGGGCGGGCGTGAGGCCGCGCAGGTCCACGGCGCCCTCGATGCGCCACTCGGCCGGTTGGCCTAGAGGCCCGGCCACCCGGAGGCTGCCGCTCAGCAGGCCGCTGATCCCCGGGGCCCCCGGCGGAGGGGCGAGCCTCGGGGGGAGCGATCCGGCCAGGGCAGTCCAGTCCACGCCGGTCGCCCGCAGCGCAAGGTCGAAGGACGGCTCGGGGCGCATGGCGGCGGAAAGGGCCGCCCTCAGCGTTACCCGCCCGGCCTCGTCCAGGGCCACCGCGGCCTCCTCCAGACCCGCCGTCCGCGCGCCGGCATCCCAACGCAGGCGGCCCGACACGCGAAGCGGGGGCGGGCCCAGGGGCTCGGGATCGAGGCGCTCTGCGAACAGGGTGAGGCCGCGCGTGGCGAGCTTGAACTGGCCCTCGCCCCGGGAGAAGGCTTCCAGGCGCGGAGCCTCCAGGCTCAAGTCGATGGCGCCGCTCCGGATCTCGAAGGGGAGTTCCCTGCGAAGCGCTTCCGGGAGCGTCCCGGCCCCCAGCCCGTGGAGATGCACCCGCAAGGCGCCGGGACCGCCGCCCCAGGCGGCCTCCACCGTGCCCGCCATGGGCGCCAGCCCCCCCCCGGGGCCCTCCCCTGGCCCCTGGATGGCGAGGAAGGCCCGGGTGCGCCCGCCCCCCCGGTTCAGTCGAAGGTGGCCGTCCAGCGGGCCCACCACCACGGGCAGCCGGTTGGACGAGGATCCTTCCAGCCGCACTTCCAGCCCTGAGAACGCCAGCTCCGGAGGCGCAGGCCCTTCCTGGCCCGGCGCGGGGGCCGTCCGGATCCGCTCTGGGCGGAGGACCCGCGCGAGTTCCGGGAGCCGGCGCCCCTGGGGGCCCCCGTGGATGCGCACGCCGCTCAAGGCGATGAGGCCAGGCTCCAGGCGGCCCATGAAGAGGCGCCAGGGGCGCGGCTGGACCATGATCCGGTCCACCACCAGCAGGGGCGTGCCATCCTCCGCCGAAGGAAGTACGACAGGCCCCATCACGGGCCGGAAGGCCGCATCGACGCTGGCCTCTCCCTCCAGACGGGCGCCCGGAAGCCGGGCCGCGAGGGCGGCGATCGCGCGTTCCCGGAGGGCCCGCCGGACGGGCGCAGAACGCAGCACCATCAAGATCCCAAAGTAGAAGAGGCTCCCCAGGCCCAGCGCCCCGGCGAGGGCCCTCCAGCGCCTCCGCGCCAGGGGCGATAGACCGGCCGTCAGGGGTGGAACCGGTCGCATCAGTGCCTCTTCCAAAGGTCGAAGGGCTGGGTGCCCACCAGCACGTTGAAACTGCCCACGGCCCGGCCCGATTCCAAGGGATTGCGGACTTTCATGAAGCCGTACGTAGCCTCCACGTAGAAATTCGACAGGGTGGTGCGCAGCACCAGACCCGTCCCCTGGGCCCGGGGCGAGACGTCCGAACGGAGCAGGCGCGAGGCCTCCAGCGAGACCCAGGCCAGGTCATAGCGGGGTTCCAGCTCCACCGTGAGGCCCAATCCCATGTAGAACCGGAAGGGGATCCCGAACCGCACGGCAGCGAAATTCGGCGCCATGAAGCCCAGGGAACGCGATCCGACGGCAAAGGAGGGCCCGCCCAACACCCACCACCGGTCCAGGGGCAGCCGCCGCCCCTGGCCCCATTCCATGTCCAGGTCCACGCCGAAGGAGTCGCCCAGGGATTTCATGCCCCGGGCCCGGAAGTAGCCCTGCTGGAAGCTGGTGCCGGGCAGCTCGTCCTCACGGGCGCGGCCCAGGCCGAAGCGGCCCCGCAGCAGCAAGCCGTCCCGGGGCATGGCGTAGCGGTCGAAGTTGTCCCATTCGGCGGAAACGAAGGCGGCGTCCTGCTGCTGGGTGAGCCGCTGGCCGGATCCCCGGAAGGCGGCGTTCCGCCGGCTCACTTCCAGGCTCGCCTTGCCGGTGCCCAGGTTGCTGAAGCGGAAGTAGGCCCTCGCCGCCAGGTCCGAGGCGCTGATGCGGGCATCCAGCCCGTCGCCGGCCAGTTCCCGGGCCGGCCATGGCAGGGGAACGTCCAGCCGCTGCTGCCAATAGTTCGCCTCCAACTCCAGGCCCGTTCCCGGCGAAAACCCGAAGGGGCTCCGCAGCACCAGGGCCGCCCTTTCCTGCAGGCGGTTCCGGGCGGCGCTCAGTTCCGCCTCCGTGCCTTTGAAGCCCAGGTTCAGGGCCCGGTAGGCCAGACCCAGCTGGCCCCCCAGCGTGGATTCGTAGCCCAGGGAGATGTCCAGGCGCTCCCGCTGCTGGGGCACGGGAATGAGCGTGAGCGCGGTGCCCCCCTCGCCGTCGGGCCGGATCTGGTAGCGCAGCTCCGCCAGATGCAGCCGGTGCTCGGCCAGGGCGATGCGCTTCTGCAGCTCCTCCGGGCGGAAGGGGCGCCCCTTCAGCTGCCCCAGCAGGCGCAGAAGGTGCGCCTCGTCCACGGTGGAACCGGCGGCGGGGCGCGCTTCGACCCTGGTCACCAGGGGCTCGTGGACGCAGATGACCAGGCAGCCGTCGTCGGCGTCGAAGCCCGATCCCCGCACATCCACCAAGGGCCCGCCCGCCATGAGGGAGCGGTAGACCAGGTGGCCGATCATGGCGCCGAAGGTCTGCGGGTTGAAGGGCTCTCCGACCTTAATGGCGTCGGCCACCGCCGCCTTCACCTCGGATTGCCAAGAGGCTGGCGCCTGGATATCCACGCTTTTGATCGCGGGAAAGCGCCGCAGATGGATGGTGAGCACCCGGTCCGGGTCCGCCGTGGCCCAGGCCTCCTGCGCCAGGCCGTGGACCAGGGCCTGCTGCAGCAGGATCTGGATGTCCTGCACACGGAGACCCACCTCGTTGGGCTTCAGGGTTTCCGCCAGGAGACCCGCCAGGGCGGGGCTGAGCCCTCCGGGACACTCGAAGGCCACCCGCGCCACGTCCAGCCGCTCCTGGCTCATGCGGCCGCTCAGCAGGGCGTCCAGGGCCTCGCGGCGGGCGTCGAAGCCCTCCCGCCCCTGGCGCACCAGCTTGGCCCCTTCCGAGCCGTACTCCAGGAAAGGCACATCGTGGATGTCGGGGCGGATGAGGAAATCGGCGGCCGCCCGGCTTTCCCACTGGCGCCGCTCCACCACCAGGTCGAGGCTGCGGGCCGCCACCGACAGGATGTTCGTGGAAGGCCGCTGCTCCAACGGGGCGCTGATGTCCACAGCGACCACCAAATCGGGCCGGAACGCCTCCTTCGCGGTCTGGACCGGCAGGTTTTCCACCAGGGCGCCGTCCACGTACTGCTGGCCCTCGATGACGACAGGCCTGAAGCCGCCAGGAATGGACATCGAGGCCCGCACCGACTCCACCAGGTCCCCGCTGCCGAAGACACGCCCCTGGCCGGTTTCCAGGTTGGTGGCAAGCACCCGCAGGGGGCGCTGCAGCCGGTTGAAATCGCCGCCGGAGAAATAGGCGCCCCGGGCCAGAAGGGCCTGCAGGGTGTGCTGCACCTCCACGCCGCTGCGGAGGCCCTGCGCCAGAGACACCCGGCCATCGTGCCGCTCGACGGAAAGGAAGGTGTCGTTGCGGTCTTCCTGCTCGCCCAGGGTCTCGCCCGGATTGCGCCACAGGGGTTCCAGGAAGGCCCGGGTCAGATCCAGGCGGTTGAAGAGGTCCTCGATCTCCCGCCCCGAGAACCCACTGGCGTAGAGGGCGCCCACCAGGGCCCCGGCGCTGGTGCCCGTGATGCTGTCCAGGGGATAGCCCACTTCCTCGATGCGCTGCAGCACGCCGATGTGGGCCAGGCCCCGGGCCCCGCCCCCGCTCAAGGCAAGGGCCACCCTCGGCATGCCCGGAATTTCCACCCGCGGGGTGAAGCGGAACACCATGTCCGGGGGTAGCACCGTGACATCGATGCGCCGGACCATCGCTGGTGACTCGGCCGCTGGTGACTCGGCCTCCACGCCCTGGGCCCCCAGCAGGGCTGGCAGCGCCAGGGCGAGGAGCGCCTTCATGGGGGCACGCTCAGGCCAGGGCCGCGCGTTGGGCGGCCATCAGGGTTTCGCAACCCGCCAGGCCCAGATCCATCAGCGCCGCGGCCTCCTTCCGGCTGAAGGAGCGGCCCTCCCCCGTTCCCTGGAGTTCCACCAGCTCCAGCTCAGCGCCCGCCATGGGCCTGGCAGCCACCAGGTTGCAGTCCACGGCAGCGAGATGGTCTTCCTCGTATTCCAGATCCAGCACGAGGCCCCGGCGCCCTTCACCGGTCTCCACGATGCCCGCGCTCACCGCCGCCACCTGGCGGATCAAGGCGGCAGACAGCTTCTGCGACCTCAGGGCCAGGGCCACCGCGACCCAGGCTCCGGTGATGGCGGCGCAGCGGGTGCCGCCATCCGCGTTGAGCACATCGCAATCCACCGCCAGGGTCCGTTCGCCCAGAGCGGCCAGGTCCACGGCCTGGCGCAGGCTGCGACCGATGAGCCGCTGGATTTCCACGGTGCGCCCCTGCTGTTTGCCCCGGGCGGCTTCCCGATCCGAGCGCGTGTGGGTGGCCGCCGGCAGCATGCCGTACTCCGCAGTGAGCCAGCCCGTGCCCCGGCCCTTCATCCAGCCCGGCACCTTGTCCTCCAGGCTTGCGGAGCACAACACATGGGTGCGGCCCACCTTGATCAGACAGGAACCGGCCGCGTGGAGCTGAACCCCGGTTTCGAAGGAAAGGGCCCGCAATTCCTCGATCCGACGCATCAGCAGCCACCCTTCCATTCGATCTTGTCCACCCGCCCCTGGTGCCTTCCACCTTCGAATGGTGTTTCCAGGAAGGTTTTGAGGTAGGATTCTGCCTGGAGCGGATCCGTTAGCCGCTGGCCGAAAGCGATGGCGTTCGCGTCATTGTGCTGACGAGCCAGTGTCGCGTGCTCAAGGGAGGTCACTAGCGCGCAGCGGATGCCGGCATGGCGGTTGGCCGCGATGCTGATGCCAATGCCCGATCCGCAGACCAGCACCAGGCGCTCCCATTGATCCCTGCCCTCCGCCGCCCGGTGCGCGAAATCCGGGTAATCCACCGAGGCCCCTCCGTCCGTGCCGAAATCAACCGCCTCATGACCCTGCTCCAGCGCCCAGGCCTTGAGCCGTTCCTTCAGGTCGAACCCAGCATGATCGCTTGCGAAACCGAGCTTCATCGCCACTCCCCCCACTCTGCATCCTACCGCCAAGCGACTGCCTCCCTCTCATGCTGAATCCCTTCATCCAGTACCGCCCGCAGGACCGGGGCTTCCTCCTCTGCATGCCCGAGGCGGTGGAGCCCGCGGAATGGGTCCGCGCCCTCCGGGGCCTGCCCGGAGAACTCCAGGGCCGGGAGCGTCTCACGCCCGCCAAGGCCCAGATCTTTCTCGCCGACGGCACCCTGGTGGAAATGCACGCCCTGCCTCTGCGCTGGCAGCGGGCCTATCCCTGGCTTTCCTCTCTCGCGCTGAACCCGGGCCATGCGGGGCCCACCCTGCGCTACTGGGCCATGGCCCTACGCCTGCTGCAATCGCTTGTGGTGCGTGGCGCGGTGCTGCCTCAGCTGGATACCCGCGGCAATCCCTGGAAGGCCCGGTGGGGCGTGAGCCTCACCAGCCCCTCGGACCGCGCGGCCCTGCGCCAGCTGGCGGAGGCCATGCCGCCCGCCGCCCTGGCCTTCCCCGAGAACGACACCTGGGCCTTCACCAAGACCGTGGCCCTGGGCGAGCTGGACGCCTTCGATATCGAGGACGACCTGGCCATGCCCCCCGCCGCGGACGCGGTGCTGACCGCCTTCCTGGAAGACGGCGCCGACTTCATCATGCGCTTCGTTTCCGGCGGCCTGCGGGCGGGCGACGATCCCCGCCTGGGCCTCATCCACCGTCTTCGGGGCCACAAGCGCGACCGCCTGCCCTGGGACGAGCGCATCATGGTGGCCCTGTCCCACCAGCTGCCCGAATTCCCCACGACCGGCATCACCGAGCGCACCCTGGGCGAGCAGCTGGCCCAGTGGAGCGAGGGCGCCCATCCCCAGTGGCTGCGGCCCAGCCTGCGCCTGGAGGCGCCCGAAGTGCCCGCCTCCATGAGCGGGGGCCGCCAGGCCGTTCAGGAGGCGGACCGCCTGGCCGAAGAGGGCTGGATCCTGAAGGTGGGCCTGGAGACCGAGGCCGGCGCCGACATCGGCGTGGCCAAACTCTGGGAACCCTCCACGGAGGCCGAGGTGCTGCAGGCCAGGCAGGTGCTGCTGCGCGGCCTGGCCCGGGCCGTGCCCTTTTTCCCAGCCCTGGAGCGGGCCCTGTCGGGCCAGAAGCCCGAGGATCTCGTCCTGCGGCCCACGGAGGCCTGGGGCTTCCTCACCCGGGGCGCCGCCCAGCTGAAGGAGGCGGGCTTCCTGGTCCACATTCCCGAAGGCCTCGCGGATTTCGGCGGCGCCAAGCGCCTGCGCGCCAAGGTCCGCCTGGGAGCGAGAAACGTCATCGGTAGCGGGGCCGTGGCCCAGGCGGGCCTCGAGGGCAGCGTCAGCGCCGACTGGTCGCTCATGCTGGGGGACGATGCGCTGAGCGTGGAAGACTTCGCCCAGATGGCCAGCCTCAAGCACCCGCTGGTGGCCTGGAAGGGCAAGTGGGTGGCCCTGGATCCCGAAACCCTCAAGCAGATATCGACTGTCATGCAGGCCAGCCGCGGCGCTGGCTTCGAGAGCATGACCAAGGGCGAGGCGCTGGCCGCCGCCCTCACCGGCACGGCCCGCATCCCCGGCGTCAGCGAGGCCATCGAGGTGGAAGTGGCCGGCGATTTCGGCGCCGCGCTCGATGACTTGAAGGTGCTCCCCGACAAGCCCATCACCCAGCCCGCCAGCTTCCGCGGCCAGCTGCGGCCCTACCAGCTGCGCGGCCTGGCCTGGCTGGAAGGCCTGTCCCGCCATGGCCTCGGCGGCATCCTCGCCGACGACATGGGCCTGGGCAAGACCATCCAGGTGCTGGCGCTGCTGCTGCACCGCCAGGCCGAAAACCCGGAGTTCGGCCCTGCCACCCTGCTGATCTGCCCCACTTCGCTGCTGGGCAACTGGGAGCGGGAACTGGCCAAGTTCGCGCCCACGGTGCCGATCTTCGTGCACCACGGCAACAACCGCGACCGCCTGCCCAACACCTTCAAGCCCCACACCCTCGTGCTCACCACCTACGGCGTGGTGCGCCGGGAAGAGGACACCTTCGCCAGCCGCCCCTGGGGCATGATCGTGGTGGACGAGGCTCAGGCCATCAAGAACGCCGGATCCGCCCAGGCCAAGGCCATCCGCAAGCTGCGCGGCGCCTTCCGCCTGGCCCTCACCGGCACGCCCATCGAGAACCGCCTGACGGAGCTGTGGGCCATCATGAGCGCGGGCCTGCCCGGCTATCTCGGCAGCGAGTCCCAGTTCAAGGAGCGCTTCGCCACGCCCATCGAGAAGTACCGCGATCCCGACGCCGCCAACGAGCTGCGCCAGCGCATCGGCCCCTTCATCTTGCGCCGCCTGAAGAGCGACAAGAGCATCATCCAGGATCTGCCCGAAAAGAACGAGATGAAGGTCTTCACCACCCTCACCCGCGAGCAGGCGGAACTCTACCAGTACCGCGTCGAGAAAATGGACGAGGAGCTGGAAGCCGTCTCCGGCATCGAGCGGCGCGGCCGCATCCTGGCCCTGCTCACCCACCTCAAGCAGATCTGCAACCACCCCAGCCAGTTCCTCAAGCAGCAGGGCCCCTACCGCGGGCGCAGCGGCAAGCTGGACCGCCTCACGGAAATGCTCGAAGAGGTGGTGGAAGCGGGCGAACGCGCCATCGTCTTTACCCAGTTCAAGGAAATGGGCGACCGCCTGCAGGTGCACCTGCAGGAGGCCCTGGGTTTCGAGCCGCCCTTCCTGCACGGCGGCACCTCCCGCGAAGGCCGCGACGAACTGGTGCGCAACTTCCAGGAGGATCCCAAATCCTCGCCGGTGCTGCTGCTGAGCCTCAAGGCCGGCGGCGTGGGGCTCAACCTCACGGCGGCCACCCACGTCTTCCACTTCGACCGCTGGTGGAATCCGGCCGTGGAGGACCAGGCCACGGACCGCACCTACCGCATTGGCCAAACCAAGAACGTGCAGGTGCACAAGCTCGTCACCATCGGAACGCTGGAGGAGAAGATCGACGCCCTGCTGGAATCCAAGCGCGACCTCGCGGACCGCGTGGTGGGCACGGGCGAGGGCTGGCTCACCGAGCTGGATGACGACGCCCTGCGGCGCCTGGTGGCGCTGGACCCCGACGCCGAGCTCATCGACGCGGACGAAGCCACGGTGGAAGACCTCGCGCCCAAGCCTCTCAAACGGAAGGCGAAGGAGGTGGCAGGATGATCAGCCACGCCGACCGCTTCGGCGCCACCTGGTGGGGCCGCCTCTGGATCCAGGGCCTCGAAAAACTGGGCGACGACTACGAGAACCGCCTGCCCCGCGGCAAGAAGTACGCGGAAGACGGCCACGTCTCCCACTTCGGCGTTCAGCCCGGCGAGATCCAGGCCCGCGTGCATGGGCGCAAGACCTACAACGTGACCCTGGGCCTGCCCGCCCTCACCTCCGCCCAGTGGGAGAAGGCCCTCGACCGCATCGCCCTGGAAAGCCGCTTCGTGGCTTCCCTGCTGGCGGGCGAGATGCCGCAGGGGCTGGACGAGACCTTCCGCGAAGCCGGCGCGAGCCTCTACCCCCGCGTGCCCAAGGAACTCCAAACCCACTGCGACTGCCCGGACTGGGCCAACCCGTGCAAGCACGTGGCCGCCGTGTGCTACGTCATGGCCGAGGCGCTCGACCGCGATCCATGGCTGCTCTTCGACCTGCGCGGGAAGAGCCGCGACGAGGTGCTGGCCGCCTTGCAGTCCGCCCTGGACGCCGCCGCCGTGGCCGCGCCCAAGAAGCGGGGCCGCCCCCCGAAAAAGAAGCAGACCGTGGCGGACCTTCTGCGCCGCGAAGTGCCCGAACCCGAGCCCTGGCGGCACCTGCCGGAAGAGGCCTACGACGCCCTGCCCATGCCCTTGCCGGAGATCACCATTCCCCGGATGATTCCGCCTGACCCTTCGGTGTTCACGCAGCTGGGGCCCCTTCCCCATGCCCGCATCGAGACCAGCCTCTGCCTGGCCGCGCTCATGCATCGCACGGCCCAGTGGGTGCAACAGCAGATCGAGGACGGCCCGCGCCGGCTCGAAGGCGGCGAGGAAGAGGGCGAGTCCGAGCAGCCGGCATCCCCCTTCGACGCCCCCCTCCAACCCACGCCCAAGACCGGCCGCAACTGGCGGCACAAGAAGCGGCGCTGGGGTAAAAAAGCAGGACAATAGACCTCCCCCAGGAGCAACCATGCGCACCATCTCCACCCCGAGCGCCCCCGCCGCCATCGGCCCCTACAGCCAGGCCCAGATCTCGGGCAACCACCTCTACACTTCCGGCCAGATCCCCCTTGTGCCCGCAACCATGGAAATGGTCACCGGTCCCATCGAGGCCCAGGCTGAGCAGGTCCTGAAGAACCTTGGCGCCGTGCTGGCCGCCGCCAGCACCAGCTGGGACCGCGTGGTGAAGACCACGGTGTTCCTCACGGACATGGCCGATTTCGCGGCCTTCAACGCCCTCTACGAAAAGGCCCTGGGCGGCGCCAAGCCCGCCCGCAGCACCGTGCAGGTCGCCGCCCTGCCACGAGGAGCGAAGGTCGAGATCGAACTTATCGCCGAAGTCTAGGCTCCCTGGTCCACTGGGCGCTCGGCTTCGCCTCGGCGCACGCGAACTTGGCCGCCCGCGATCGCACACGGCACTGCCGTGTGCTCCCACTCGCCTCCGGCTCGCGGAGCGGGGCCCCCGGTCGCCGCCCTGCCACGGGGAGCGAAGGTCGAGATCGAACTCGTCGCCGAAGTCTGATCCCCGCGCCGGTTCAGCCTGCCGCTACGCCAAGCCCAGCCTCGCCTTGAGGCCGGGGGCGGCGCCGCGGCTGACTTCCAGTTCGGCCCCGCCCGCGAGCCGTACCTGCAGGCGGCCGGAATCCCCGGCCCTCACCCCCACCACCGCTTCAGGGCGGATCAGCAGGTGCCGGTGCCCCCGTACGACCCGGGCGCCCAGGGCCTGCTCCGCCTCGGCCAGGGTCTTCCAGGTGGTGCGCAACCTCTCGCCCGCGAAAGCCCATACGGCATCGTCTTCAAACAGGAAGTGCGTGGTCCTGGCCAGGTCCACCAGCACCACGCCGTCGCCGGCTCTCACGGGAAAGCGGAGGGGAGCCGGAGGCCTGGCCGGGCCCTCCCGCCCGGCGGCGGTTTCGACCACGGTTTCGGCTTTGGCGCGCAGGCGCTGGAGGGTCGCCGCCAGCCGCTCTGCTGTCACGGGTTTCAAGAGGTAGTCCGTGGCGGCCTGCTCGAAGGCCCGCACCGCATGTTCCGCATAGGCAGTCACGAAGACCACCGGCACGGGACGCGGCAGGTCCACGGCCACGTCCATGCCCGTAAGGCCCGGCATCTGGATATCCAGGAACAGCGCATCCACTGCTTCATCCCTGGCCAGCCAGGCCAGCACCGAAGGGCCATCCTCCAATTCGGCCACCACCTCGCAACCCGCTTCGCGCAACAGGCGCCCGAGGCGCCGCAGGTTGAAGGGCTCGTCTTCAGCGAGGAGCACGCGCAGGGGAGCGCTCATGCCTTTACCGCCAGCCTCAGTTCAGCCACGGTCCACAGCCCTTCGCGCCGCAGGCTCAAAGCGTCTTTGGGGGCCCCCAGCAGGGCGAGCCGCTCCCGCAAGTTTCCAAGCCCCAAGCCAGGACCCTCGGCCTGCTCCTGGGCCTGCTCCTTGCCCGGCGCCGGTCCCGTGTTGGCCACGCGCACCAGCAGGGTTTCGCCGTCCTGCCGCACCTCGACCCGCAGCTCGCCACCCCCCACGGCCAGGGATACGCCATGCTTGAGGGCATTCTCCACGAGAGGCTGGATCATCAAGGGCGGCACCTCGAGGGCATCCAGCGATTCCGGCCAATCCCAGCTTTCACGAAGCCGGCGGCCCAGGCGCAGCCGCTCCAACGCGAGGTGCAGCCCCACCAGCCGCCGCTCCTCCCCCAAAGGCGCCCGCAAGCGCGATCCGTGCACCAGCAGGGCCCGCAGCAGGTCCGACAGGTTCACCAGGGCGGCTTCGGCGGCATCGGGATCTTCCCGCACCAATTCCGTCAGCCCACTGATGGCGTTGAACAGCACATGGGGGTTCATCTGGCCCTGCAGCACCCGGGCCTGGGCCTCGTCCGCCGCCCGGCGAGAGGCGGCCTCCTGGCATTCCGCCCGCTCGCGGTCGGCCAGGATCCAGCCCAGCAGGAGCCCAAAGCAAAGGTGCGCCACGCCAAAGGCCCACCAGCGCGGATGCAGGGGCATGCGGCGCATCTCGCTGCGGTGGGCGCCGGGAATCTCTTCCCGGTGGGGCGGCAGTGAGTGGTGAGGTCCGCCGCGTTCCATGGGACCTGCCCCGGGCCCGCGGCCCGGAGGGGGACCCTCCATGGCGCCGAACAGAAGCAGCATCCCCAAGGTGAGCGCCGCCATCCAGACCATGGCCTGGGCACCACCGCGCCACAGGCTGGCCAGGGGGGCATCCGTGCCGCTCCACTGCCAGGGCAGAGGCGCCAGCACCAGGAACAGGGCCACCCAGAGGAAGGGGGTGAGGATGTCCGCGGGGCCCGGCTCCGGCCAGCCCATGAGGGCGCGGGTGCCGTTCCAAACCAACCCGAACAGCAGCGCGGCGCCCCAGGTTCGGGGGCGCCGCGTCCGCTGCCAGGTGGCCTGGAGTACCGCTGAAGCGAGCATGGGGCCTCAGGATAGCGGGTTCAGAAGCGCCTTAGCGGGGCCCATCAGGGCCCATGGGCCCGCCATGCTCGTGGCCGCCCCCGTGGCCATGCCCGTGCCCGCCGCGATGGGGCATCATGCCCATGGGGTGCTTGGCCAGCTGGGCCTTCTGTTCCGCGGTTAGGAGCGGCAGGATCTCCTGTCGCACGGCCCGGTGCTCCAACAGCAGGTCGAACTGGGCCGCCGCGGCCCGGTCATACAGGGTTCGCAGGGTTTTGGCGTCCGCGCTCTCGTCGGCCAGGGCCGCTCCCAAGGCCTTATGCGCGGCGGAGGCCGCTTCGCCCTTGGCCTTGAGGGCCGCCTGGTGGCTGTCGTGGATGGCCTTCACCTTGGCCTGCTGGGCTTCCGTGAGCTGCAGGCCCATGAAGCCGCGGCCGCCTCCCATGAAGGAGTCATGCATTGGACCAGGCATTTGACCGGACATGGGCCCTTGGCCGCGGCCGAAGCCGGGCCCGAAGCCGGGTCCGGCTTCCTGGGCGGCCAGGGCGCTGCCGATGGCCAGCAGGGCGATGGCCAGGGCGGTGAAACGAAGGGAATGGCTGCTCATCTGAACCTCCTGAAGTCGGGCGGGCGATCCGTCCACCTCATGAGATACGCTCCGATGGCCGAAGGTGGCTCCACCGGACTGGATTGCAGTCTGAGGGGCTCGAATGGCAGATGCGGGGGGTCGAACGGCGCGCCTTCTCCTGGCCCTCCCCTACTCGCCCTCTTCGGTTTCGCCGATGTCTTCTTCCACGGCCTCCCAGCGGGCCCGGGCCTGATAGGCCGGATCCTTCAAGCGGCCCAGGAAATCCGTCATGCGCGGCCCCCAGCTGGAGGCGGCCACGCAGCCTTCGGGGGCATGGGGCAGCAGGTCCGCGGGGGCTTCCTCCAGGCAGAGCTGGGTGAGGATGAGGGCCTGCCTGAAACTCTCGCCCACGGGGGTGAGGTTGGCGGCCAGCGTCTCCAGCACCTCGGCCAGGGGGGCCTCCTCGGGCAGCCCTTCGGCCTCGGCTTCGAGAAGCTCCACGGTCTTGAGGCGGGCGGTGATGAGCTTCAGATGCAGGCGCTCCAGTTCCCGTCTGGCGGCGCCCCGGGACAGGGCGTGGGCCGCGTCCTCCAGGTGCGGATGGAGCTTGCGGAACAGCAGGGAAAGGGCGGTCTCCGCGGGGGTCATCGGAACGGCTTCAGTCATGCTTCCAGCGTACCTCACAGACTCATGGCCGTCGGCAGTTCGGCGGAAGGAATCGCAGATGGCCCCCTCCAGGTGGCGTTACTTGGATTGGACGAATGGCCCCAAGTGATCCAGCATGGCGTCCAGGAGCCTTCCATGTGCCCAGCCCTCAGGGACGAATCCGTTCCCCTCGGCGACCAGCCCCAGGATCTGCTGGATCTGGCCACCCTTCAGAACCTGGTGGATCTCGATGATGGCGGGAGCGGCCTGCTTTCGGAAATGATCGAGATCTTCCGGGAAGACACCCCCCGGCGCATCCACGACATCCTCGCCGCCGCCGCCAAGGGCGACGCGCTGGAGTTCTCCCATGCCGGACATGCCCTCAAGGGCGGGGCCGGCGCCCTCGGCGCGAGCGCCATGCGCCGCTGCGCGGCGGACATCGAAGCCCTGGGACGCGGCGGCTCAGTGGACGCGGGACCGGATCTGGGATCGCGGCTGGAGGCCTTGTTCGCGGATTCCCTCGCCGCCCTGGAAGCCTACGTAGCGGCGTTGGACAGCTAGGGCGCCTTAGGGCGCGCCGTAAGGCCGTACGGCCGTGGCGCCCTTGGGGGGCGGCTGATCGCTGATCTGGATGCGGCCGTTGGCATCGGTCCATTGGTAGATGCGCGTGGAAGCCCGCTGCTGGGGCGTGGGCTCGGGCACCACCTTCTGCTCGTCCACGGTGAATCCGCCGCGGCCCTTCTTCAGCAGGGACATGCTGCCCGCCAGCTTGGGGTCCGCCTGCACAGCCTTGTTCCGGTAGAGGCTGAGCACCCGGGGCACGTAGGCCTGGGTTTCGCGGAAGGGAGGGATGCCCTTGTGCCGGTTCACGGCGCCTTCACCCGCATTGTAGGCCGCCACCACCCGGATCAGGTCCCCGCTGTAATAGTCATGAAGCCACTTCAGATACTTCACGCCGCCGCTGATGTTCTGCCGGGGGTCGAAGGGATCCAGCACGCCGAACCGCTCCGCCGTGGAAGGCATCAGCTGCATCAGCCCAAGGGCCCCTGCCTTGGACCGGGCCTTGTAGTTGAAGGCGCTTTCGGTCTGAATGATGGCCCGCGCCAGGTGGTTGTCCACGCCTTCGGCCTGCGCGATCTCGTCGACGAGGGCAATGAGCTCGGGGCTCTTCAGGGCCTTCGCCATCTCTGCGGGGGTGATGGCCAGTTGCACCTTGCCGACGCCGACGTGCTTCAGCACCAGCCCCTGCCCTTTCATGTAGCTGGGCGGCAGGTTGTTGATCACCAGACGGCCTTGCTTGTCGTAATAGGTGTAGAGGTAGGTGACTGCGGGCTTCCGGAAATCCCGACTGGCCTTCGGCGTCCCGGCAAGCGCCAGGACCGTGGCGGATAGGATCAGCGCGGCACGCAGCATCTGGACTCCATGATACGTCCTTCGGATGGATCCGCCGAGGAAGGCCATGCGGGGGCGGGCATCCGTGCCGCCCTGGTCACCCGGCAGCCAGTCCTCCAAATCCAGGCGAGGGTGGGATTCCGGCAGGAATATTCGGGCACAGGATGGAATACTAAGGCCCCCCGGCGCATCCGAAGGCAAGGGAAGATCACCCACAGGAGGAAGTCCATGAAGGCCCTGAAGTCCCTGCTCGCGACCGCCGCGATCATCCTTTCCACCCTCGCCACCGCCCACGCGGCCGAATGGGGCACGGACGTGCCGAAGGCGATTGCCAAGGCCAAGGCCGAAGACAAGCTCGTCATCCTCGACTTCACCGGTTCCGACTGGTGCGGCTGGTGCATCAAGCTCAAGCAGGAAGTCTTCGACACCCCGGAATTCGAGGCCTATGCCGCCAAGAACCTGGTGCTGGTGGAGGTCGACTTCCCCCGCAAAAAGGAGATGAGCCCCGAGCTGAAGGCCGCGAACAAGGCCCTGGCCGCCAAGTATGGCGTCAAGGGCTACCCGACGATCTGGGTGCTGGGGGGCAACGGCATGCCCGTCGGCAAACTGGGCTACATGGAAGGCGGCCCGAAGACCTTCATCGCGGAACTGGCCAAGCTCAAGAAGTAGATCGAGAGGACAGTCAAAGCCGGGGCCGTTGGGCCCCGGCTTTTTGCTGCGCGGCCACTCACATGTTTCTCCGGTATTGTCCGCCCACCTCGTAGAGGGCCTGGCTGATCTGTCCGAGGCTGCAGGTTTTGGCAGCGTCCAGCAGCGCCTCGAAGAGGTTTCCGTTGGCGCGGGAGACCTCCTTCAGCTTGGCCAGGGCTGCGGGGGCCCGGCCGGCGTTGCGGGCCTGGAAGGCCTCCAGGTTCGCGATCTGCTGCCGCTTTTCTTCCTCGGTGCTGCGGATGAGCTCCGGAGCGCCCAATTCGGCGGGCTGCGGGTTCAGGAAGGTGTTCACGCCGACGATGGGCAGCTCGCCGCTGTGTTTCAGCTGCTCGTAGTGCATGGACTCTTCCTGGATCTTGCCGCGCTGGTACATGGTCTCCATGGCCCCCAGCACGCCGCCGCGGTCCGCGAGGCGGCGGAATTCCAGCAGCACGGCCTCCTCCACCAGCTCCGTGAGCTGCTCGATGAAGAAAGCGCCCTGGAGCGGGTTCTCGTTCTTGGCCTGGCCCAGCTCGCGGTTGATGATGAGCTGCACGGCGATGGCGCGGCGCACGCTCTCTTCGGTGGGCGTGGTGATGGCCTCGTCGTAGGCGTTGGTGTGCAGGCTGTTGCAGTTGTCGTAAATGGCGTAGAGGGCCTGCAGCGTGGTGCGGATGTCGTTGAAATCGATCTCCTGGGCGTGCAGCGACCGGCCCGATGTCTGGATGTGGTACTTCAGCTTCTGGCTCCGGTCATTGGCGCCGTACTTCTCCTTCATGGCCACGGACCAGATGCGGCGGGCCACTCGGCCGATGACGCTGTATTCGGGATCGAGTCCGTTGCTGAAGAAGAAGCTGAGGTTCGGGGCGAAATCATCGATGTGCATGCCCCGCGACAGGTAGTACTCCACGAAGGTGAAGCCGTTGGCCAGGGTGAAGGCCAGCTGGCTGATGGGGTTCGCCCCGGCTTCGGCGATGTGGTAGCCGCTGATGCTCACGGAGTAGAAATTCCGAACCTTCTCTTCGATGAAGGTGGACTGGATGTCCCCCATGACCTTGAGGCTGAATTCCGTGCTGAAGATGCAGGTGTTCTGGGCCTGGTCCTCCTTGAGGATGTCGGCCTGAACGGTGCCGCGCACAGTCTGGAGCGCTTCGGCGCGCAGCTTGGCGTAGACGTCCGGTGGCAGCAGCTCGTCGGACGTCACGCCCAGAAGCGCCAATCCGAGGCCGCCATTGCCCTCGGGAAGCCCGCCCTCGTAGCGGGGCCGCGACAGGCCCTTGGCGGCGTACAGAGCGTCGATCTTGGCCTGGGCCAGCTCCATCTGCCCATGTTCCTTCAGCCACTGCTCCGCCCGCTGATCGATGGCGGCATTGAGGAAAAAGGCCAGCATGGTGGGCGCGGGGCCGTTGATGGTCATGCTCACGCTGGTGGTGGGGCAAAGCAGGTCGAAGCCGGAATAGAGCTTCTTGGCGTCATCCACCGTGCAGACGGAGACGCCGCTGTTGCCCACCTTGCCGTAGATGTCGGGGCGGACATGGGGATCCTCGCCGTAGAGCGTGACGCTGTCGAAGGCGGTGCTGAGGCGCACCGCGGGCTGGCCTTTGCTCACGTAGTGGAAGCGCTTGTTGGTTCGTTCCGGCGTGCCTTCGCCGGCGAACATGCGGGTGGGATCCTCCCCCTCGCGCTTGTACTCGAAGACGCCGGCCGTGAAAGGAAAGCGGCCCGGCAGGTTCTCCAGCAGCTGCCAGCGGAGCAGCTCGCCCCAGCTTGAATAGGGCGGAAGCGCCACTTTGGGCACCAGGGAGCCGCTGAGCGAGGGGGTGTAGTTGGCGGCGCGGATCTCCCGCCCACGCACCACGTAGACGTTTTCAGGTTCGGTGTAGGCGCGCTTCACTTGCGCCCAGTCGTGGATGAGCTTCCTGCTTTCGTTGTGCAGCTCGCCCAGGTGCTCCTGGTAGCGCTGCCGCAGCAGGAGAATGCCCGGGCCCTGATCCCCCTCCACGGGCTCCTCGAGGTGGCTGCCGTCGTAGAAGGCGCCTGGGGCCGGCACCCGGTCGCCCAGGGCCTTCAGGCTGGTCCAGAGGGCGCAGCACAACTCCGCCGTGTCGGCCTGGCGGCGGGCCCAGGCCTTGTAGCCCTGCACGGTGTCGGCGATCTCCGCCAGGTAGCGGACCCGCTCCGGAGGAATGATGGCGGACCGGCGCGGATTTTCCGCCACCGCTGCGAGTTTCGGAACCCAGTCCAACCCTGCCTTGGCCGCGATCAGTTTCACCAGGTTCACGAAAAGCCAGTTGGTGGCGGGATCATTGAACTGGCTGGCGCAGGTGGCGTAGACCGGCATGTCGTCCACGGGCTCGCTGAAGCGCTTGTGGGCCCTTTGATACTGCTTGCGCACGTCGCGCAGGGCATCCTCGGCCCCGCGCTTGTCGGCCTTGTTCAGCACCACCAGATCGGCGAAATCCAGCATGTCGATCTTCTCGAGCTGGCTGGCTGCGCCGTATTCGGGCGTCATCACGTACATGGCCAAATCCACCATGTCGGCGATCTCGCTGTCGCTCTGGCCGATACCGGCGGTCTCGACGATCACCAGGTCGAAACCCTCGGCCTTGGCCGCGGCGATGCTGGCAGCCAGGGCCTCGCTTGTGGCGCGGTGGGCTGCGCTGCGGGTGGCCAGGCTGCGCATGAAGACGCGGTCCCGCAGCTCGGGATGGTAGAGCGAGTTCATGCGGATGCGGTCGCCCAGCAGAGCTCCGCCGGTCTTGCGCTTGGTGGGATCTACGCTGAGCACCGCCACGCGCTTGTCCGGGAAGTCCACCAGGAAGCGCCGCAGCAGTTCGTCGATGAGCGAGGACTTGCCTGCGCCGCCGGTGCCCGTGATGCCCAGGACGGGAGTGCGCTGTAACGTGGTGGAGGAAGGCAGCGCGGTCACATCACCCAGTTCGATGCGGGTGATGCGGCGGGCCAGGGCGTGGAATTCCGGCGTGGTGCGGGGATCCACGTCGCAGCGCCTCAGCATGTCGTCGATCATCCCCTGCAGGCCCATGTGGCGGCCGTCCTCGGGGCTGTAGATGCGGGCGACGCCGTAGGCTTCCAGCTCGCGGATTTCATCGGGCGAGATCACCCCGCCCCCGCCGCCGAAGACCTGGATGTGGCCCGCGCCGCGCTCGCGGAGCAGATCCACCATGTACTTGAAATATTCGACGTGGCCGCCCTGGTAGCTGGAGAGGGCGATGCCCTGGGCGTCTTCCTGGATGGCCGTCTCCACGATGTCTTGCACGGCGCGGTTGTGGCCCAGGTGGATCACCTCGCAGCCCGTGGCCTGGAGGATGCGCCGCATGATGTTGATGCTGGCGTCATGGCCATCGAAGAGGCTGGCGGCGGTCACGAAGCGCACCTTGTGCCGGGGCGTGTAGCCTTCGCTCAGAAGGTCAGCGGCGCTGACCGTCGACTGTGTGGACATGGATGCTCCGGTGGGGACGGGTTCCAAGTCTAGCGGGCATTCCGGCTGAATCGAAGGGCCGGTTGACCTGCGGTCAGTTCTCCTCCAGGAGGCCCAGAGGGAATTGGTCCTCCATAAGGGCCTGCCGTTCCTTTAGGTGCTGCATCAAGGCCTTCCATTTCGGCAGCGTCCGCAGGGGTTCCAGCATGGGGCTCCGCTCGTACCAGGAGGTGCAGCCGAAGCCGCGGGCAAAGGCCCGGGAAGCCATCTCCATGGCGCTGGCCCGGTCGCCCATGAGGGCATAGGCCTCGGCCAGGCGGATGGTGAATTCGCCATCCGGCTCCCGCATGCCGATGCGCTCCTGGTCGTACTCCCGCAGCTTCACCCAAGCCTGATCCTTCTTCCCCTGAAGGATCAGGTCATAGATCTCGCTGAGACGCAGGATGTTCGGGTACCCGTTGATCAAGGCTTCGGCGGCCTGGAATTCCGCGTGGGCCCGGGCCTGGTCGCCGCGCACCAGGGCCAGGTAGCCGCGGTAGAAGGGCAGCACGCCCGAGGTGCTCCGGAGGTGTCCGGGCTGTTCCTGGAGGCTGGCCTCGAACTTCGGGATCTCGCCGGTGTACAGGCAGGTGATGTCCACGGCCTGAGGTTGGAGGCTGGCGAAAGCCAGGTTGTCCCTCAGGTCCATGGCCTTCCTGGCCATGGGCAGCAGCCCCGCGCCCCGGGCCGCATAGGCGATGCCGATGAGCAGGGTGGGATTGTGGGGCTGCTTGTGCCGCGTCCGCAGCAGCAGGTCCAGGGCCTCGCGCTGATTCCCGATGTCGGTCTTGAGCAGCGACAGCAGGAAGACGCCCCGGGGGTGCCAAGGCGCCAGGTTCAACCCCTGCTGCAGGGCCGATTCCGCCTCCGCCTGGTCCTGCCGGAAGGCGGCGGTGCTGTTGAGCATCCAGCGGTAGCGCAGGTTCCCCAGGAGGATCCAGGCCGAGGCGCAGTCCGGTTCCTGGCGGGTGGTCTTCTCCGCGAGCTTCATGGCCTCTTCCAGATGCTGGTTCTGCAGGCGCCAGGCGGCGGCCTGCACCAAATCCCAGAACAGGCCTGGCGACAGCGGCGCCAGTTTTCCTCCAGCCCGGTCCACCGGCTGAGGGAAGCCCTTCAGAAATGCCTCGAAGGCCTGGTTCGGCGGCAGCGCCTTCAGGCGGCGCTCCTGCCAGGGCACCGGCGATTTCGCTTGGAGTTGCCTCCCCCAGGCGAAACGGTAGGACAGTTCCAGCTCCTGGCCCGACCGGCGCGGCTGAAGCTGCACCACGAGGGTCCGGGATTGTCCCCGGAGCGGATCCAAATCAGACGGCATCCCCCCCACCGCGGTCACCGCGAATCCGCCCAGGTGCTCCAGATGGTCCTGGACCAGGGCATTCAGGGCCTTGCCATTCGCCTCATCCAGGCCGGCCGAGGTTTCCGCGGGGGGCACCAGCAGCACGCGCAAGGGCGCCCGGACCCCCTGGCGGGCCAGCAGCCAGGCCACGGCGGCGCCGCCGCCCAGCAGCAGGAGGAAGGCCAACCCAAGGATGAGCGCCGTGGGCTGGGAGTGGGCTCGGGACAAGGGCAGAGGCATGGGGGGGCTCGTTGCAAACCTTCGCCGCGCCATACCAACACCATGGGCGGGAAGGGATAAAGCGAGTCAAAGCGTAGCAGGCAACCCGCGTCGCCCCCGTCACAAACCCACAGCAGGGGCGATCATCACTTGGAGAATGACGATATTTTTGGCCACTAGGGATAGAACCCGAACTGCGAGGGCGAGAAATGGGCCTGCAGCATGCGTTGCCGAGCCTCCACGTGCTGCATCAGCGCGTTCCACCGGGGCGTCCCCCGGATGGACTGGAGAAAGGGGCTTTCGCGGTACCAGCGGAGGCAGCCGAAGCCCTGGCTGAAGGCCCGCGAAGCCATGCCCACCGCCTGGCTGGAATCGCCGATGAGCGCGGAGGCCTCAGCCATCTTGAAGGTGAATTCGCCGTCCGGAACCCTCAGGCCCACCCGGTCCGCCTCCAGCGCTTTCAGGCGCGCCGCGGCAAGGCTGTGGTTGCCTTCGGCGATGGCTTCGTACACGCCGGCCAATTGCTTGAACTGCGTGAAGCCCTCCTTTTGAGCTTGAGTCTGGGCGAACCAGAACCGCGCTGTGACGCGATCCCCCCGCATCAGGGCCAGGTAGCCGCGGTAGAAGCGCACCAAGGCGCTGCGGGGATCCCCGGGAAATTCCACCAGCCCGGCCTCGAACTTGGCCATATCGCCGCCGTAGAGGTAGGTGTTCTCGATGGAATCGGGCCTGAATTCCGAAAAGACCAGCTGGTTCCGGCGCTTCAGGGCCCCCTCCGCCACCTCCAGCAGGCCGGCGCACCGGGCCGCGTAGGCCAGCCCCTTGAAGAGGGTCGAGTTCTGGGGATGGGCCCGGAGACACCGCTGCAGGACATAGAAGGCTTCCCGCTGGTCCCCCGAATCCGTCTTCAGTTGGCCCAGCATGAATCCGCACTGCGGGTGGTTCGGCGCGAGATCCATGGCGATGCGCAGGTAGCGTTCCGCTTCGGACTGCCCCCGGGGATGCCCCTTGGGCTGGACGAGGAGGTGCCGGTAGAGCAGATCGCCCCGTGTCATCCAGGCCATGGCGCAGCGGGGTTCGGCTGCGGTGACCTGCTCGGCCAGCTTCATGGCGTCGAGCAGGCCATTGTCGTGCTCGCGCCATTCCATCGCCTCCAGCAGGGTCCAGAACGCCCCGGGGCTTTCCGGAAGCAGACGGTCCGGGTCGAAGGCCGGGCTGAGCCGAAAGGGGAGCCGGCCCCGCATGGCCTTGAAGGCCTCGGCGGGCGCCCGGGCCGTGACCTCAGTGCTGCGCCAGGCCCCGTCACCCTTGCTCTTGAACTGGCCCACCCGGGCGGAGCGGATGGTCAGGGCCAGGAGCGGCCCTTCTTTCCTGGGGAGCACCTCCAGCAGAAGGGCAGCATCCGGCAGCCGCTCGAGGTGTGCGGATCGCGGCGATTGGACAAGATCGGTGACCGACACCGGACCGAGGGTTTCGAGATCCCAGGTCATGAGATCCCATAGGGTGCGCCGCGCACTCTGGCTCAGCCCCGGGGCCTGGGTTGTTTCCAGCCGGACCAACAGCACCTGGATGGGCTGGCCGAAACCCCGGCGGTGCAGCAGCCAGGCCGTGGCCAAACCCGCCAGCAGCAAAGCTGCCAAGAGGCCTGCCGCCGCCAGAGAAAGACGGCGGGGCAGGCGTGGATCTGGGGGGTCCGGCATGTCTGGGTCCAGGGTGGTGAGGCACAAGGTAACCGAAGTCCCGCCTCTTGGGAGCGGCCTTCGCCCGAAGGCCCCATAATCGGTCCCGGAGCTCCCATGATCCGTTCCGCCCTCATCGCCCTGCTGGCCCTGCCCCTGCTGGCCCAAACGGTCCCCAGCCCGACGGCCCCGGCGGAAGACAGCATCATCCAGCGTTTCCGCGCCCACGCGAAACCCAGGACTGTGACGTCGACAACCACCTTGAGCCCCGAAGAGCGCAACACGGTCCGCCGCTTCAGGGAGGCCAAGCCAAGCGTCGTCTTCGTCTCAGCCCACCTCAAAGGAACCGACCTGGACACCCGCGACGAAACCAGGATCCCCGCGGGAAGGGGAACCGGCTTCGTGTGGGACGAGTGGGGCCACGTCGTCACCAACCATCACGTGATCAGCGCCGAGCGCGAAGGGCGCCTGCTCGGGGATGCCGACGAAGTGGAGATCACCCTCGCCAACGGCAAGGCCTACAAGGGGCGCGTGATCGGGACCAGCTTCGCCTACGACATCGCCGTGATCCAGGCCTTCGCCCCCCTGGAGGCCATGCGGCCCATCCCCATCGGCCGCAGCCGCGACCTGCAGGTGGGGCAGTCGGTCATGGCCATCGGCAATCCTTTCGGCCTGGACCATTCCCTGAGCCGGGGGGTCATTTCCGCCCTGGGCCGCGAGATCGCCACGGGCTACAGCACCTTCATCACCGATTCCATCCAGACCGACGCGGCCATCAACCCCGGGAACTCCGGGGGCCCCCTCCTCGACAGCGGCGGCAAGCTCATCGGCATGAACACCGCCATCGTCGCTACCCGGGGCGAGGGCTCCGTGGGTGTGGGCTTCGCCCTGCCTGTGGACACGCTGAACATGGTGGTTCCCAAACTCATCGCCAAGGGGCGCATCGAGCCGCTCAGGATGGGGTTCACGACCTTGACCCCCTACGATGCGGAGCGGAATTTCGGCATCACGAGGGGCCTGGTCATTTCCGAAGTCGAACCGGACAGTCCAGCCGGCCGGGCCGGGCTCCGGCCGCTCGTCCACGACGAAGCCGGCCGCATCCAATCCATGGGGGACATCCTTCTCGCCTACCAGGGCGCCACCATCGAAAGCGCGGGGCAGTTCATGGCTTTGCTGGAGTACCTGGCCATGGTCGAGGCGAAAAAGCCCAAGGACAAGGTCGTCTTCGATGTCCTCAGGGACGGCCAGATCATCCAGGTGACCCTGGATCTCCGGACCCCCGCCGGGGGCCCCGCGGTCAAGCCTCAGCCCGCCAGCATCTGAATCATTTCTTGGCGGGTATCTGGATCATGGGCGTGGCGCCGCCCATGGGGGTGATGATCAGGTTCCCCTTGGCGCCGATGTCCCGCAGGGCCTGGATGCGCTGGTACTCGATGATCTGGGGTGTGAGGCTCTGGCTCACGATCTGCTGGGCCCGGGCCTGGCCCTCGGCCTCGATGCGCTTGCGTTCGGCTTCCTGTTTTTCCTTCTGCAGCACGAAGGCCATCTTCTGGGCGTCCTGATCGGCGCTGATCTTGTCGTTGATGGCCTTGGTGATCTGGTCCGGCAGGATGACGTTGCGCAGCAGCATCTGTTCGAGGGTGATGCCCCGGGCCTCGAAGGCGGCCTTGAGCGTCTTCGAGACCTGCTCCACGAAAGACTGGCGCCTGGACGTGTAGAGTTCCGTGGCCGAGAGCGCCGCGGCGGCATCCCGGAGACTGGCGCGGATCTCGCTGCGCACGATGCGGTCCTCCACATCGGGCCCGATGGTGCGGTAGATCTCCGGCAGGCGCGCCTGCTGCAGCGAGTAGAAGATGGTGGCGTCCAGCTTCACCGTGAGGCCATCGCTGCTGATGACCGAGATGGAATCGTCGCCGCGCTTCTGGCCCTCGTCCGCCACCGTGGACATGGTGTAGTTCCGGGTGCGGACCTCCATTTCCACCACCTGGCTGAAGGGGTTGATGAAGTGCAGGCCCGAAGGCAGCGGGTCGGAACCCACCTTGCCAAACAGCACCTGGATGCCCGCCTGCCCCGGCGGGACCACCACGGCCATGGACCCCAGCAGGGCGAGAACGCCCAGACCCAGCCCCACCCACTGCAGGATCGCCAGCCGGGCCGACAAGGGGAAGCCCACCTTGGTTTTCCATCGCCAGGCCAAGGCGCCAATCACGAGAAGCAGGACGGCGACGAAGATCATGAGGCACCTCCAAAGGGGCGCGTCAGGTTAACAGGCCGGTCCCCCGGGGCTCGGCCCCCTTTCCGCTAAGATTCCGCTAAGGACGAGGCTCCGCCTGCCCCGGCCTGGCCGCGGGATCCAGAAATCGCAGGGGGATGTGCAGGGGCCCCTCCTGGTTGGAACAGCTCAGCACGAGCATGGCCTCGGGATCCCGGCCCACCCGGCGGACCCTCAGCACCTGCTTGGCCGCCTCGGGCCCGGGAGCCTCCAGCAGCTCAAACCCCTTGCCCTGGATCTCCGCCTTGGTAATGCGGAACGGCTTCCCATCCCGCGCCGCCAGCTCCAGGCTCAGCTGGGTGGTGGCCGGATCGGTGAACACCAGCCGCGAGGGCGTGGGAACCACCGGCGTCGCCAGCCGCCAATCCATGTAGAGGGTGAACAGGGGTTGCAGGGGTCCGTTGGTGGCCACCTTGAGGATTTCCAGGCCGGCCACCATGCCCGGCTTGAGGCGCTCGGGATGCAGGACCAGCCGCAGGTCCGCGGCGGAACCCTCATGGGCCATCTCCGCGCTGATGTAGTCGGGAACGGCGCTGGCCAGCACCAGCTTGAGGGGATCCCCGCCCTCCCGGGTGAAGTGGAACCGCGCCTCGGGCCGCTCGTGGGGAGCCACCTCCCCCAGACTCTTCCGCTCACCGTCCACCGCCACTTCCGGCCTTACCTCCATGTCCAGCCGCAGGATGTAGCTGGGCTGCGCGGGGTCGTCCGTGCCGAGGCGCACCGCGCCCTTGATGTGGCCCACGAAGCCGGAAGGATCCACCTTCAACCGGATGGTGCGCAGCTCTCCCGGCTTCATCGGCTCGGCGAACTGGGTTTCGTCCAGGGTCAGGCCTGGCGAAAGATCCAGCACCCGGAACCGGAAGGGCCGGTCGTGGGTGCTGCGGATGCCGTAGACCGCTTCCCGGATCTCCTTCGGGCCCACCTTACCGAGGTGCACGGGAAAGGGGGTGGTGAGGGTGATGCGGGCGGGGGGTACCGGATCCGGCTTGAGCTGGGCCGGAGCGGGACCTGGGGCGAGAACTGGGGCGGGCGCCTGAGCCTGGAAGAAGACGAGAGCGGGCAGGATGACCATGGGATGTCCTGAAGGGGCCTCCAGTGTGCCGCGACTTGAAGTCGTCCCCAGCTGTTAATTGGTGTGAAGACCGGTCCCGGCTATGCTTCGCCCATGAAAAGCCATCGGAGGATCCTCACCCTGCACGTCCCTTCGCGGGCCGGTTTCGTGAACATCACGGCGGAGGTGGCCGCCGCCGTCCGCGAAAGCGGCGTCAAAGAGGGGTTGTGCCTGGTGAACTCCATGCACATCACCTCCAGCGTCTTCATCAACGACGAGGAATCCGGCCTGAAGGAGGATTACCTCCGCTGGCTGGAACAGCTTGCGCCGTTCAATGACGGCAGCGACCCCGCCCGGGGCGGCTACCTCCACAACCGCACCGGCGAAGACAACGGCGACGCCCACCACAAACGCCAGATCATGGGCCGCGAAGTGGTGGTGGCCATCACGGACGGCCACCTGGATTTCGGAACCTGGGAACAAGTCTTCTACGGCGAGTTCGACGGCCGCCGCGACAAGCGCGTCCTCGTCAAGATCATTGGAGAGTGAGCATGATCACCCGCGATCTGAGCGCCCTGCCCAAGCGCGATGTCTACCGCATCCTGTCGAGCCTGGTCATTCCCCGTCCCATCGCCTGGATCAGCACGGTGGACAGGGAGGGGTGCCTGAACCTGGCGCCCTTCAGCAGTTTCATGGGCATCTTCGGCCCGCCCATGCTGGCCGTGACCCTGGGGCGGCGCCGGGACGGATCCCTGAAAGACACCCACCGGAACCTGCAGGAAAGCGGGGAGGCCGTGGTGCATCTGGCGGACCTGCCCCTGCTGGGGCCCCTTCACGCCAGCGCTGACGAGGTGGGTCCCGAGGTCAGCGAAGTGGACCGCCTGGGACTGGCGGTCGAAGCGTCGGATTGCGTCGCGCCGCCTCGCCTGCAGGACGCGCCGGTGGCGCTGGAGTGCCGGCTCAACCGGGAGCTGGAACTGGGCCCGGGCAGCACCCTGGTCCTGCTGGACGTGGTGCGCATCCACGCCGCCGACCGCATCTGGAGCGAAGAGCACGACTGCGCCGACGCCAGCCGGTGGGCGCCGCTCTCCCGCCTGGCCTCCGTGGCCGGCCCGAACTACGGAGCCCTGGGCCAGACCTTCCGCCTGGGACCTTCCGCGCTGCCCTGAAACCGAACAACCACGGATTCGCCCAGCCATGAATTCCTGGGCGGCCCCCGTCCCTATCCCCTTCATCCTGGCGAAGGATAAGAAGGTGTTTAGCCAGGATGAAGGGGATGAACC
>JACPYP010000032.1 GCA_016195985.1 Acidobacteriota bacterium
AAGACGGCGGATCTCTACATGTCGGCCTACGGCATGAACAATGACCGTTCCGCCACCTACGCGCTGTTCCCCCCCGTGGGCAGGGTCGCCCCCGGCGCCTCCACCAAGGGCTTCGGTTTCGGCCTGCTCTACACCTTCTGACGGGAGGCGGAGCGCGGGCGGGCTCTTCCTTGAGTCAGCCCGCTCCGCTTCCCCACCCATCTGCGACACGAATCCATCCACCAGGAGGCATGAGTCATGAGTCAGGACCATTTCCAGGAAGACCAGGAACCTGATCAATACACGAAGCAGACGATCGAGAACGGCTTCTCGCGCCGGAGCTTCCTTTCCCGGGCGGCCGGGGGCGCCGCGGCCGCGGGCCTCTTCGGACTGTCGGGGCTGCCGGCGATGGCCAAGGACGCCGCGGAAGCCAAGGGTCCGGAACTGGCGACGAGCGGCGACGGCGGCGCCACGCTTTCGTTCCTGCCCAAGCCGAAGCCCATCCGCGACCGCGAAATCTCGGAGACCCTGACCTTCGACGTGGTGGTGGTGGGAGCGGGCGCCTCGGGCGTTCCGGCGGCACTGTCGGCCGCCGAGAACGGGGCCAAGGTCGCGGTGGTGCAGAAGGCCCCCTTCGCCTTGTCCCAGGGCAACACCGGAGCCGGCATCGATCTGGCCGCGAGCGAGAAGGCCGGTGTCGAGGCTCTGGTGGCGCGGCTCATCGCCGACAGCAACCACCGCTGCAACCCCAAGCTGGTCCGGCAGTGGGCCTATCACTCCGGCGAGGCCGTGAAGTGGGTCATCGACCGGGCCAAGCAGGGGGGATCCCCAGTGGTGGACCAGGGCAGTCCGGCCCAGCGGGCCATCCTCAAGGTCAACGGCTACAGCCTGGGCTACGTGACCTCCTTCTTCGGGCCGAAGCCCTACACCACGGGCGATGGCATGCGCCACCTGGCCAAGACGGCCGAGAAGGCCGGTGTCCGCTTCTTCTTCCGCATGCCCGCGGTCCAGCTGGTGCAGAACCGGGCCGGCGAGATCCAGGGCGTGATCGCCCGCGGCCCCGACGGCAAGTACACGAAGTTCCTGGCGACGAAGGGCGTGATCCTGGCCACCGGGGACTACCAGAACAACAAGGCCATGTCGGACTACTTCATTCCCGACGTGAAGCACTTCGGCCGCAAGCAGCTCGACAAGACAGGCGATGGCTTCGCCCTGGCCTACTGGGCCGGGGGCGTCATCGAGCCCATCGGCCACACCAAGATGCTGCACGATTTCGACGCCGGGCCAGCCTCCATGTGCGACATGCCCTTCCTGGCCGTGGATCGCAAAGGCCGCCGTTTCGTGAACGAGACCGTCGAGATGTCCCTGCTGAACAACTACCTCAGGGACGCCGAGAACGCCGGGCACTATTCCCAGATCTTCGACTCGAACTACATGACCCAGGCGGCCGCCTGGCCGGGCAAGCTGGTTCCGCCCGAGGGCCTGAAGAACTACATGCCCGAGGATCCCGGCCCCAAGAAAGGCGTGTTCGAATCGCAGGTCAACACGCATGTGGCGGGCACCATCGAAGAGCTGGCCCGGAAGATCGAGGCGGACCCGGCGACCCTGGCGGCGACGGTCAAGCGCTACAACGAGCTGGTCGCCTCGGGCAAGGACAGCGATTTCGGCAAGCCCGCCGACCGCCTGATTCCGGTCCTGCAGGCGCCCTTCTATGGGATCCACCGCCGCGTCCGCGTCTCCGCCATCTGCTCCGGCATGCTGGTGGACGAGAACCACCAGGCCCTCAACGCCGAGGGCAAGCCCATCAAGGGTCTGTATCTGATCGGCAACCTCGGGGGCGGGTTCTACGGCGGCGTCGATTATCCCCTCACCGTCTTCGGCCTCTCCCTGGGGCGCTGCTACACCTTCGGCTACCTCACGGGAAGGCACGTCGCGAAGCTGTGACCCGGACCGGGCCGCCATCCATTCCAAGACAGGGAAGGGCCCCGAGCGCCGCCCCTGAAGCCGCCACGATTGGAGAAGAAATGAAACCAATGACTATTCCAAAGGCCGTCGCCGCGCTGCTCGTCCTGCTCATGGCCGCCGGTCTCGGCGCCGCGGAGGCCGCTCCCAAAACCAAGGCCACGGCCAAAGCCACAGCCGGGACCGCGCGCACCTCCAAGCATGCCGACAAGGGGATCACCTGCGCCCAGTGCCACGGCAGGGCCGCCAAGAAGGAACTGGTGCCCATGCAGCAGTGTCTCAGCTGCCACGGAGACACCAAGGAACTGGCCGCGAGGACGGCCAAGGTCAAGCCGACGAATCCTCATGAGAACCGCCATTTCGGCACGGAGGCCGACTGCAACCGCTGCCACCACGAGCACGCGGTCTCGGAAAACCTGTGCCTTCCCTGCCACAAATTCCACTTCAAGGTGCCTTGATCTGGCATCCGGGGCGGGGACAAGTCCCCGCCCCTTCATTTGAGCAAGACCTCATTCGGAGCACACCATGGGCAACCTGGGCATGACGGAAATCCTGCTGATCGGCCTCGCCCTGCTGATCTTCTTCGGGCCTTCGCGCCTGCCGGAATTGGGCAAGAGCCTGGGCAAGAGCATCCAGGAATTCAAGAAGGCCAGCCGGGAATTGACGAACTCCGTCAAGGAATAAGAGCGTCTGCGGCGGTTGGCGGCGCCCCGCGTCACAGGCTGGAAACACTATAGTGGGAGACATGGGAGGCCGCCGTGCGACCTGTTTTCTGCGCTGCCTTGATGTGCATGGCTCTGTGGGGCCAAGGACCTGGGGCCTCATCCCAGGCCCCTGGCGTCGATGAATCGGCCCTGCGGGCCCACTTGGCCTTCCTGGCGGACGACGTGCTGGAGGGCCGCGGCACGGGCCAGCGGGGCGGCGAACTGGCGGTGCGCTACCTGGAGACGCAGCTCCAGGTGTTGGGGCTGGCCCCGGCCAATGGGCCGAGCTACCGCCAGACCGTCAAGCTTTCGGGCATACGGCTTCAGGAGGAAGGCAGCGGGCTGCGTTTCGAGGGGCCCAAGGGAGTCCTGGTGCCGGCCCTGGGCAGCGAGCTGGCCGTGGGCGCCGCCGCGGCGGAGACCTCGCTCGCGGTGGACGCGCCGCTCATCTTCGTGGGCCACGGCATCGCCGCGGCCGACGGAAGCCGTGACGATTACAAGGGCGTGGACGTGAAGGGCCGCATCCTGGTGATGCTGGTGGGCGACCGGCACAGCGGCCCGCCCATGCCCCTCTGCTGTCAGCCCGGGAATTTCTACGGAAGATGGACCTACAAGTTCGAGGAGGCTCGCCGCCGGGGCGCGGCGGGGGTCCTGCTGGTGCACACGGACGCCTCCGCGGGCTACGGCTGGCCCGTGGTGCGCAACGGCTGGACCCAGGAGCGCTTCCAGCGGGAGGGCTCGGGCCAGTCTGGGGCCGTGCAGGGCTGGATCACCGAGGCCACTGCGGTGAAGCTCTTCGCCCTGGCGGGCCAGGATTTCAGGGTTTTGGCCGCCGGTGCCGACGCGGTGGCCTTCCAGCCCGTGCCCCTCCCCCTCCAGGCGAAGGGCCAGGTGCGCTCCACCGTGCGCGCCCTGGAGCAATGGAACGTGGCGGGCTTCCTGCCGGGCAAGCACCCTGACCTGCGCAAGGAAGTGGTGGTCTACTCCGCCCACTGGGACCATTTCGGCAAGGGTGCGGACGGCGCCGTCTACGCCGGGGCCGTGGACAACGGGACGGGCTGCGCCGCCGTGCTGGCCCTGGCCCAGGCCCTGGTTCACGCGCCGCTGGAACGCAGCGTGATGTTCCTCTTTCCCTGCGCGGAAGAGCAGGGCCTCATCGGTTCCTCGGCCTACGTGGCGGCCCCCCTCTGGCCCCTGGAGCGCACGGTGCTCGACATCAATCTGGAGAGCCTCAACGTGGTGGGCCCCACCCGCGACATCGGCCTGCTGGGTTCCAGCGAGCCCCGCATGAGGGCCCTCTGCGCTCAGGCCGCGGCGGCCACGGGCCTCGTCATCAGCCCCGCCAAGGCCGATCCCGCGGGACTCTGCTTCCGATCGGACCACTTCCCCTTCGCCAAGGCGGGCGTGCCTGCGCTGTCGCCGGGCTTCTCCCTGGACGGCGGCTGGGACTACCTGGGCGACAAGGCCGCGGCCCAGGCCAAGGCTTCGGATTTCCTGAACCACTACCACCGTCCCACGGACCGCTACCATCCCGAGTGGAACCTGGAGGGGCTGATGCAGCAGGTGCGCTTCGCCCTGGAGCTGGGGCGGCTGGCGGGCACGGTGCCGAATCCGCGCTAGACATCAGCGCCCCGTGACGACGGCCTGGGCCGCATCGGCGCCGGACCTCACCTTGCTGTAGTCCAGTTGGCTGCCCCGCAAGCTGTGGGGGATGAGGTAGACCACGGCCATGGCCAGGGTGGCGGCCAGCACGGCGGCGCGGCCCAAGACATCGCCGGGGCGCGAGCGCGGGCCCGCGGCGAGGGCGGCCAGCCCCCAGGCCAGCCACATGAGCAGGGTCTTGTTGTCGGTCAGGTCGTAGCCCCAGGGAAAGCCTGTCCAGTAGGCGCCGAAGGTGGCCTTCTGCACGAAGGGCCCCAGGATCAGTCCACCCAAGGTCAGGCAGGCCAGGGTGACCCACATGAGCCGCCGCGGCGCCGTGGCGCCGAGGAGGGCGCCCAGGCCCGCCCGGAGGCCGATGAAGACCGCGAGGAACATCATGGCGACATGCGAAACGAGCAGGGCCGGGGACACGGGCCCCTTGTAGCGCAGCACGATGGGATCGCCGCCGGGAATGCGCTGCGCGGAACCCGCCGCGCCCAGTTCCACCGCGTATTCCACCTTGCCGGCCGGAGGTTGCTTCGGAAGGTATCCCGCCAGTTCCGTCTTGCCATCCCTCGTTTCAATCGCCATGGGCTGCCGGGTCCAGGGCTCCTGGGTGGGGAAGCGTCGCCACACCAGCGTTCCCGGCACGCCCGGATCGGGCAGGGCCACGCGCGCCTCCCGCACCGTTTCCTCGCTGCGGATCAACCGGTAGGCGACGGCCTTCTGCTGGATGACAGCCGTGCCCCGCAGCGGATGCGTGGGCCCCGTCCGCCGCTGGTAGACGACCGTGGCGGCCATGAGCAGGGCCGCCAGCAGCCAGAGCGAGGCCGTGCGGAGCGGGGAGGAAGGGGCGGAGACGGGCATGTCCGGTCACCTTTCACGATCGGGCCAGGTCATCGGGCTAGGCTTTGGGGAGCCTCGCCCAGCGCAGTTTGGCGCTGGTGGAACGGGGGTTGGCGCGGCGCTCTTCCGGCGAGGCGCGGATGGGTTCCGGCGCCACCTCGGCATAGATTCCTTCGCGCAGGCCCTGGAGGAAGGCCTTCTTCACGCGGCGATCCTCCCCGGAATGGAAGGTGAGGATCGCCACCCGGCCGCCGGGTTTCAGGCTGCCGGGCAGGAGGGACAGGAACTGGTCCAGCACCGTGAATTCGTCGTTCACGGCGATGCGCAGGGCCTGGAAGGTGCGCTGCAAAGCCTTCTTCGTTTCATCCGCATCCTGCCCCTCGGCCGCCAGGGCAGCCCTCACTCGGTCTGCCAGGTCGCGGGTGGTGCGGATGGGTTGGCCGTGCACGTTCCGGGCGATGGCTTCGGCGTGAGGCTCGTCGGCGTTCTCCACCAGCAGCTCCGCCAGCGCCGTTTCGTCCAGCCTCGCCAGCAGATCCGCAGCGGATGTTCCCCGCTGCGGATTGAGGCGCAGGTCCAGGGGGCCGTTGGCCTTCCAGGTGAAGCCCCGGGCGGGATTGTCGATCTGCATGGAGGACACGCCCAGGTCCGCCAGCACCAGGTCGAAGCCGCCGGATTCCGCCTGCAGGCGCGGCAGCCCGGCGAAGTTCATGCGGCGGGCGGTGAAGACATCCTCGCCGAAACCCAGGCCGCGCAGGCGCGCCTCGGTGCGGGGCAGTTCCAGGGGGTCCACGTCCACGCCGAAGAGGCGGCCGCCTGGAAGAAGCCGGGGCAGGATCTCGCGGGTGTGGCCGCCGTAGCCCAGGGTGGCGTCCAGGGCCACCTCGCCGGGCTGGGGATTCAGCACCTCCAGGATCTCGGCCACGCAGATGGAGCGGTGGGTGCCCGCGGGCGTGTGGCCCCGGGCCAGGACCTTTTCCAGTTCACCGGCATGCTGGGAAGGCTCCAGTTCCTTGTACTTCTCCTCGAAGCGGCGGGGATGTGTGCCCTTGTAGCGGACCCGGCGCTGGCGGGGAGGATCGTCTTGGCTCATACCGCATGGTAAGGCTTTCCCCCGCCCATTGAACTCCCACCGTGGTCGCGGGTGTTTCCTTTCCTCCAATGGGTCCTGGCCCTTCAAAAGCCTGGAACGCAGAGGTCACAGCGTTTCTGGAGGCCGCAGAGAACTGCCAGAGCATGCTTTTTCGGGGTGAAGGCGCCTTCTCACTGGATGGGTCAGAGGCAGGAAACCGACTGCGGCCAAGATGCTTCTCTGTGTTCTCTGTGTTCTCTGTGTTCTCTGCGGTGCTCTGTGTCCTCTGTGTTCCGCTTTTCTCGCCTGGATATTCAGGCGGCCGTTTCATTGCGCCACTCGTGACTTCCATCATGGTCCTGAGGCGCCGGATCTCAGTAGGGTAGGCCTGGAGTTCCTCGTGGACGAACCGCCCATCCCGCTCTTTCGCACGCCCATCTTCACCGAGAAGGCCCGCTGCCAGGACTGCTACAAGTGCGTGCGGGCCTGTCCGGTCAAGGCCATCAAGGTGGCGGAGGACAGCGCCACGGTGATGGCGGAGAGGTGCGTGTACTGCGGCACCTGCGTGAGCGTCTGCCCCGTGGGCGCCAAGAAGGTCCGGGACGATCTCGATTCCGCCCGCCGCCTGCTGAAGCGCAAGGAGCGGGTGGTGCTCAGCCTGGCGCCCTCCTTCGTGACCGAGTTCCCGGGCTTGGAACCGCCCCGGCTCATCCATGCCCTGCGCGGCCTGGGTTTCTGGGCCGTGTCGGAAACGGCCCTGGGCGCGCAGGCGGTCTCCTCGGCCTGCGCCCAGGCGCTGGAACAGGGGGGACCTGGCGCCTATGTGTCCACGGCCTGCCCCACGGTGGTGGAACTGATCCGCCGCTACCACGTGGACCAGTTGCCCCTGCTCACGCCGCTGCTTTCGCCGCTGTTGGCCCATTGCAAGCTGCTGCGCCGGGAATACGGCGAGGACATCGGCATCGTGTTCGCAGGTCCCTGCATCGCCAAAAAGCTGGAGGCGGACGCCCGGCCCGATCTCCTGGACACAGCCCTCACCTTTGCCGACCTGCACCGCTGGCTCGAGGAAGAGGGGCTCGATCCCATGGAATGCCGGGCCACGGAACAGGACTGCTTCCAGCCTGAGCGGGCGCGGGATGGGGCCCTCTATCCGGCTGATGGCGGCATGACCCGCAGCATCGCCCGGCGGGGCCATCCCGAGGGCGTGACCTTCATGGCCTTTTCGGGCATCCCGTCCCTGCAGGGGGCCCTGGGCGGGTTGGAGGGGCCCCTGGAGCAGAAACTCTTCCTGGAACTGCTGGCCTGCGAAGGTGGCTGCGTCAACGGGCCCCAGGCCCGGCGGACCTGCGGCACGGCCCTGAAATGGCTGCGGGTGATGGACTGCGCTCCGGCCTCCGGGAAACCGGCGCCGAAGACGCCGCCGCCCGCGGTGGATCTCCGTGCGGAACCCCTCGCGGATCCGGTGGCGCGCGTGGCCCACGAAGCCGGGCTCATCCAGGAGGCCCTGCGGCGCCTGGGCAAGACGGCTCCGGAGGACGAGCTCAATTGCGGCGGCTGCGGCTACGACACCTGCCGCAACCTGGCCGAGGCGCTGCTGGAGGACCGGGCCGAGCCCCGCATGTGCGTGTCCTACATGCGCAGGCTGGCCATGAACAAGGCCAATGCGCTGATCCGCGCCATGCCCGCGGGGGTGGCGCTGGTGGACGAGGGCCTGCGCATCGTCGAATGCAACCGCCGCTTCGCGGAAACCCTGGGGGGCGACGCGCCGGATGTCTTCGACGTGAAGCCGGGCCTGGGCGGCGCCGATCTGGGCCGTCTGGCGCCGGACCTCAAGGGTTTCTTCGCCCGGGGCCTCGAAAAGGAGGTGGCGGCGCTGCGTCGGGATGTGCAGGTGGGCGGCCGGATCCTCCGTCTCACCGTGTTCACCATCGAGGCGGGGCGGCTGGTGGGCGGCGTGCTGCAGGACATCACCGAACCCGCCGTGCAGCGGGAGCAGGTCCTCCAGCAGGCCCAGGAGGTCATCCGGAAGAACGTGGCCACGGTCCAGAAGATCGCCTTCCTGCTGGGCGAGAACGCCGCGGAAACGGAGATGATGCTGGAATCGCTCGCATCTTCCTTCCGCAATGCGCCGTCTCCTCTGGGCGGACCGGCTTCGGCCGAGGATGCCCGCCGTGGGAACTAGCCGCCCCTGCTTCATCGAGGTGGACCACGCCCAGGAGCGGAAGGGCTTCCAGGCTGCTTGCGGGGACGTGTTCCTTTCCCAGAAGCTGGAGGAGGGCGACCGGGTGGTGTCCGTGCTGGCCGACGGGTTGGGCAGCGGCATCAAGGCTGCGGTGCTGGCCCAGCTCACGGCCACCATGGCCGCCCGCTACGCCGCCGGGCAGGCCGACATCACCCGCGCTGCGGGCACCATTCTCGAAACCCTCCCGGTCTGCAGCGAGCGCCAGATCGCCTACTCCACCTTCACCATCGTGGATGTGGAGGCCCGGGGGGAGACCCGCGTGGTGGAATTCGACAACCCGCCGTTCCTGCTGATCCGGGGAGGGGAAGAGGTGGCGGTGCCGAAAGAGGAACGGCGGGTGTTCACGGCGGACGGACGAGAGGCGCGGCTTCGGGAGGCCCGGTTTGCCGCGCGGCCCGGGGACCGCATCGTGATCTGCTCCGATGGTGTGATCCAGGCTGGGGCTGGAGCTGGAGCCGGGGCTCCGGGGCGGGCGCCGTCCACGCTGGGGTGGGGGCAGCAGGCCGTATCCGGGTACCTGAAAGATCTGCTCCAGGGCAGCCCGGGCCTTTCGGCCAGGCAGCTGGCCAGGCAGGTGGTCATGAAGGCCCTGGCCCTGGATGGCCACCGGGCCAAGGACGACATCACCTGCGGCGTGATCTATCTCCGCGAGCCCCGGGAAGTGCTGGTGCTCACGGGGGCGCCGGCGGACGCCTCCAGGGATGCGGAGCTGGCCAGTCGGGCCCGGGCCTTCCAGGGGAGCAAGCTCATCTGCGGAGGCACCACCGCCCGGATTCTCAGCCGGGAGCTGGGGCGGCCCTTGCTCTGCCGCCAAGGCCCGCTGGAGGGGGCCCTGCCGCCGGAATCCCAGATGGAGGGCTTCGACCTGGTGACCGAAGGCGCCCTGACCCTGGCGGCGGTCATCCGCCTGCTGGAGGCCCAGGAGCCGCCGGAACGGCTGAGTTCCAGCCCCGCCACCCGCCTGGCCGAAGCGCTGCTGGGGAGCGATGTCATCCACATCCTGGCGGGGACGCGCATCAACGAGTCCCTGCAGGATCCCACCCTGCCGCTGGAGCTGGACATCCGGCGCAACCTGCTCCAGCGGCTTCAAAGGGTGCTTCAGGAGACCTATCTGAAGGAAGTGAGGGTGGGTTTTCTTTGAGCGGGCATCCGCTCAGAAGATGAAGGTCGCGCCGAAGGTGAAGGAGCGCCCCGCGGAAAGCGGGAGCAGGGTGTTCACCTTCTTGTTCGGGTAATCGGGGTAGTAGATGGCCGACCCGAGCAGGTTGTCGCCGTCCAGGGTGAGCTTGATGGCGTTCTGCCCCAGGGTCCAAGGCGTCCAGGTGAGCCGGGCGGTGATCCATTGGTAGGCCTCGGCCGGATGGTTCACGTTGAGGCTTCCGGGATCGACCAGGGTGGTGGGTTTCGGAGTTCCCGAATAGGTGTCGAAGACGCCCAGGCTCCAGTCTTCGCCTTGGTAGAGGGCGCCCAGCTTGATCTGTGTGTTGGGATGCAGAGCCGCGTCCTTCAACCCTGCGGGGTTCTCGTTGGTTTGATAGCTGGCGGAGCCGGTGACCATGAAGCCCCTGGAGAGGCTGATCTTTCCTTCCAGCTCGAAGCCGCTGTATTTCCAGGAGTCGCCATTGAAGTACTTGAGGTAGATGGGAGGGAGCCCCGGCGGCGGTGTGGCGAAAGGCAGCACCCTGCGGATGATGGTGTCCTCCGTCTTGCTGTTGTAGTAGGTCAGGGTGAGGCTGGCGGTCTTGCCCTGGTAGAACAGCTGGGCTTCGGTGGTGTTGATGAGTTCGGGTTTCAGTTCCAGGTTGCCGCGGAAGAGGGGATGGTTGAAGCCGGTCTCCAGCGGATAGCCCTTCCGGAACGCCGAACTGTGGAGCACCTTGGCGCCGAATTCCGGCGTGAAATCCACCACCACGCCCAGCCGTGGGGAAGCCTTGCCCTGGATGCCCTCCAGTTTGTTGTACTGGACGCCTCCGATCAGCTTCACGGACTGGATGCGGTAGTCGAGCTGGGTGTAGAAGAAGCTGGAGGTCTGGTCGCCCATCACCAGCAGGCCCGTGCCGTTCCAGCTGGCCTTTTCGCCCCCGGCGCCGACGAGGATGTTGAAGCCTTCCATGGGCCGCAGTTGCAGGTTGCCCTCGAAGAGCAGGGCATTGGCGCTGGTCTCCACGGGGCTGGTCACGGGCTCCGTCGTCAGGTTCGTCTTGTTGTAGGTCAGGTTGGCGCCCAGGGTGACGAAGCTGTTCAGCTCCTTTGAATAGCCCAGGTCCATCTGCGAAAGCAGCTGGCGCTGGTAGTTCGTGGAATCCCAGGCTTCCGTTCCCCCATTCAGGGCGTAGGGCTGGAAGGAGCCCTGGTAGGCATTGAGGGTGAGGCCCCGGTAGGACAGGCTGGCGATTACCCCGGACACCTTGCGGTCGAAGGCGTGTTCGCCGCGGACGCCGTCATAATCGATGAAGGAATAGGTGGGGCCTCTGTCCCGGTAATGGGAGGCGGAAACCATGCCCTGGAAGCTGCCTTCCTTGAAGCTCACCTGATCCTGCTGTCCCAGGCCGCCGTAGGCACCGCCACTCACGGTCACCGACCCGTCCAGGCCGCTTTCCTTGGTGCTGCGGGTGACGAGGTTCACCACGCCGGAGTAGGCGCAGGAGCCGTAGAGCACGGAACCGGGACCGCGGATGATCTCGAGGTGGTCGAGGGCCGCCAGGGGCACGGCGTTCCAGATGGCGCCGTTCAGGCCGCCGGAGATGGGATCCCTCAGGGGCCGCCCGTTCAGCAGCACGAGGATGTGGTTGTTGTAGGGCGTGTTCTCCTGTCCCCGCAGCACCACGCTTTGATTGCTGAAGATATCGGGCGAGAGGAAGGACGCGCCCACCACCCGGCTCATGACTTCGCCCAGGCTCCTGGCGGCGAACCCCTCCAGTTCAGACCGGCTGATGACGGTGATGATGCCCGGGGCCTGGTTGACGGATTCGGCCTTCTTGGAGGCCACGCTGACCGGTGTGTTCAGCAGGTCCAGCAGTTCCTGGTCCAGTTTCTGCTGGTCTCCAGCGGTTTGGGCGCCCAGGGGGAGCCCTAGGGCCAGAACGAGGGATAGCCGTGGAAGACGCATGGTGGCTCCTGAAAATGAATTCACCCATGGCGTGGGCATGCATGCCACGCGGTCCTTGAGCCGGATTGGTGTGATGCGCTTATGTTGTGAACATCTATCGGTGCCCGGCGCCATCAACTCAAATATGGGTAAAACATTTTCTCCCGCTCGTTCCATATCGGCCCGGAACTCAAGGCGGCGGCATGAAAAAGGAGGCCCTGGCTGAGCCAGGGCCTCCTTCCGGGGCTCGGGGGATCAGCGCCCGCAGAGCTCCTTTTCCAGCTTGGCCACATCCAAGGTGCCCAGACCCGAGGCCGGGTTGTAGTTCGGGCCGGCCTCCCAGTAGAGGTTCGTGCCCGTGGTGATGGCATGGAAGGGGCTCTTGGGGCCGTAGCCGCGCTTCGCGAAGATGGCGTAGAGCTGCGGGTTCAGGAAGCCCAAGCGGCTGCATGCGGACTGGCTGAGCAGGGCGGCGATGCCGTTGAGTTGCGGAGCCACGAAGCTGGTGCCGCCACCGCCGGCGGAGAAGGCCCCCTTGTAGTACATCAGGTAGCCCGTTTCAGGATCGGCATTCAGGGACACGTCGGGCACGTTGCGCCCGGCATAGCCCGCCGGAAGGACCGCCAGCGTTTCGGCATCGCTGGTATCGGGGGTGGTGGACGTGTAGTGGGGGTAGAAGTAGAGCGTGGAGAAATCCGCCGCGCTGGTGCGCCGTCCCGCCACGCCCATCTGCCAGGAGGGAGCCGGGAAGTTCAGGCTCACACCGCCGCCGCCGCCCACGGGGAAGAGATAGTGGTCGTAGGTGTACTGGCCGTAGTACGTGACGTAGTAGTCCTTGAAATAATCCCAGCCCCAGGGCCGCTCCTGCGGCACGACGATGTTGCCGTGGCGGAGGGCGAGCGTGAAGGGCAGCGTGGTGCCGCCGGCCGCGGTCACGTAGGGATCAGACGCGGGGTGGTTCACGGAATTCAAGGCGGAATACTCGGGCGTCTGGATCGAGCGGTTGATGTCGAAGGCGCCGGAATCGCCCGCGGAGGCGAAGACGGGGATGCCCTGGGCCGCGGCCTGCATGAAGACCTGCTGGTAGGCCGTGAGGGTGTCGCCGTCCAGGAAGAGCTCGTTGGTGCCCCAGCTGCAGGAGAGGGTGTCCACCTTGTTGTCGGAGACGGCCTTGTAGAAGAGATCCAGGAAACCGGATTCGGTGTTGGGCGCTTCATAGACGAGGATCCGGGCCTTGGGGGCAATGCCGCCGGCCTGCTCCACGTCCAGGGTGGTCTCGTCGGCGCCCTTGTCGCTGGCGCCGCCATCCACGGGGATCTCCTTGATGCGGTCCTGGGCCACGTCCAGTCCCACGGCTTTCCAGTAGGCGTAGGCGTCGGCCGGATCGAAGGACGCCAGGGTGGCGATGCCCAGGGTCTTGCCGCGGCCGTTGATGTTGCGCTTGTAGAGCGGGTTGATGTTGTAGAGATTGGCGGCATCGCCCACGGTGAAGTTGCCGGGGACACCCGTGGCGGTCGCGCCGTTGGGAAGGACCACTTCCGGCGCGGGCTCGCCCAGGGCGGGGTTCTCCGCCTGGGGCGTGCGGCGGGAATGGGGCACCAGGGCCGGCGTGGTGTTCAGGCCCGTCACCATCAGCACGATGTCTTTGATCTCCCTGGGCACGCAGGGTTTCCGGGAGGTTTCCTGGAACCAGCGGCCCCGGTCATCGCGGTAGGAGCGGATCTCGGTGTCCAGCAGGGCGTTGAACTGGGAGGTGGTGCCCGTGGCGCGGATGACCATGTGGCTGTCATAGACCTCATTGACCGTGATGCCGTTCTTTCTCATGAAGTGCAGCACGGTGCCCAGCTCCCAGTCCCGGGGGCCGAAGGCCTCCGCGAACGCTCGGGTGGACAGGAAATCGCGGTAGCGCCAGCTGCGGGGATCCACGCTCCGGGCGATGAAGCGCTCCAGATCCTGGGTGTTCCGCAGCTTGAAGATGAGGGAGACGGTCTGGGGGACTTCCGCGGCGACCGCGGCGACCGGGGCGGATTGGGCGCGGGCGGGCAGACTGCCTGCCGTGAGCAGGCAGAGCGTCAGCCCGGCCGCAGACAGAGGATGGCGGGAACGCATGGCGGACTCCTTCAGAAGTGGCTCGAATGGTGAGCAGTCGATGGCGCCTTCCGGCGTGAGGGGGTTGGACCAACTCTTCATGATCCGGACTTGTCCGTCAATGATTTGGGATGTTAAAAAACATTAAGAGGATGGCATTCGGCCGAAAACTTACTTGATGTGGCTGTCGCCTTCGTCCGCGGGCCGGATCCCCCGAAGGTTCCTCCGGGGGCGGCATGCCCGGCTACGCTTCAGCCATGGATGCCTCCTTCACCTACCGCCCGATCGGCATCGTCCGCACGCCCTACGCGCGGCGCATCGACGCCCCCCACCAGCCCACCGTGGTTGAAGGCACCGAGACCGGCAGCCCAGCCGAAGCCGTCCTCGAGCTGGATCCGGCCCTGCCGGAAACGGCGCTGCGCGACCTTGAGGGTTTCGCGCGCGTCTGGCTCATCTTCGCCTTCCATCTCAGCGAGGGCTGGGCCCCCCTGGTGCAGCCGCCCCGGGGCCCCAGGGCCAAGCGGGGCGTCCTGGCCACTCGCTCACCCCACCGCCCCAACGCCATCGGCCTCTCGGCGGTGGAACTGGTGGCCGTGGAAGGCCGTACCCTGCGTCTGCGCGGCGTGGATCTGCTGGACGGCACCCCGGTGCTGGACCTGAAACCCTACGTGCCCTATGCCGACGCCTTCCCGGGCATCGCCGCCGGTTGGATCGACGCCGTGGATGCGATGACGGGCCCCCATTCCGCGCCCGGGCCCCGGAAACCCCGGAAACGGGCGGAATCTTCTTGACGCAGGGGCAGCGGGAAGGCACCTTTCGACCATTCCCCGCAACCGGAGTCCTTTCTCTTCCAAGGAGTCGCCATGGTCCAGGTTTCCCTGCTTCATTTGTGGATCCCCATTCTCCTTTCGGCGGTGTGCGTGTTCGCCGCCAGCAGCCTCATTCACATGGTTGTGAAGTGGCACGCTTCGGATTACAACGGCCTGTCCAACGAGGACGAGGTCCGCGCCGCCATCCGCAAGGGCAATCCGGCCCCGGGCCAATACGTGCTGCCGCGCTGCGGCGACATGAAGGACATGGAGAAGCCCGAGATGCAGGAGAAGTACAAGGAGGGCCCGGTGGCCTTCCTGGTGGTGGCCCCCACCGGCGTGCCCGCCGTCGGCGGCGCCCTGGGCAAATGGTTCGTCTTTTCGGTGCTGGTGGCCTTCATGGCCGCCTACCTGGCCAGCCGCACCCTGGCCCCGGGCACCCATTACCTGCAGGTGTTCCGCGTCGTGGGCACCACGTCCTTCCTGGCCTACGGGTTCGGCAGCATCCCCATGGCCATCTGGATGGGCAAGCCCTGGAAGAGCGCGATCAAGGACCTGGCCGACGCGCTCATCTACGGCCTGCTGAGCGGCGGCGTCTTCGGCTGGCTCTGGCCGCGGTGAAGGCGGCAGCGCCAGGTCAGATGGCTGCGCCAGAGTAAACTCAGCCCATGGACAAGGACACTTCCGATTCCTATGGACGGCTGGCCTACCGGGGGCTCATCGCCTGGCCGGAGCGCCTGCAGCGCGAAGCGCCCCTGCTCCAGCGCGTGTTGGGAAGCGGGCCTTCGAAGCGGATCCTCGATTTGGGGTGCGGCAGCGGTGAACACTGCCGCTTCCTCCAATCGCTCGGTTTTGAGACCACCGGCCTGGATGCCTCCGCCAGCCAGCTGAGGGCCGCCCGGGAGGCCGATCCCGGAGGCTGCTACATCGAAGCGGGCCTGACCGCCTTTGACGAGCGGGTGGAGCCCGGCCAGGGCGGGGCCCTCTGCCTGGGAAATACCCTGCCGCACCTGTGCGAGGAGGCCGAGGTCCGCGCTTTCTTTTCGGGGGCGGCCCGCTGCCTGGCCCCCGGCGCGCCCCTCCTGCTGCAGCTGCTGAACTACGACCGCATCCTCGACCGGGGCGAAAGAACCTTTCCCGTGCTCCTGCGGCCTGGTTCTGACGGGGGCGAGGATACGGTCTTTCTGCGCCTCATGACCCACCACGGCCAGGGACGGATCACCTTCACGCCGGCCCGCCTGAGTTTCCGTCCGGGAGCCGAGGCGCCCCTGGAGCTGGCCGCCGCCGAAAACGTGAACCTTCGGGGCTGGCGACGGGCGGAGCTGGAAGGGCTGGCGGAGGGAACCGGGCTGAGGGTGCGCGAGGTTTTCGGTTCCATGACCGGCGAGGGGTGGAGTCCCACCGCTTCTGACCTGGTGCTGGTGTTGGAGCGGGGGCCGGAGGCATGAGCCAGGGAAGGCTTCTCTCCGCTCTGTCCATGCTTGTCCTGCTCCTGGCCTGTGGAGGCGGGAAGGGGTCCAGCGCCTCGGGCAGCGGCGGAACGATCCCCACCTACCCGCCCACGGATCCCCTCAGCGGCCCCGCCGCGGGCAACTCAGGCGGGAAGGTGCCGGTGCCCGCCGAAGGCCTGGCGGCCGATGTGTCGCGCCCCGATCACGTGGTGGGCACGGGCACGCCGGAAAGCTGCACCGCCGAAGCCTTCATCGCGGCCGTGGCCTTGGGCGGAAAGATCACCTTCAACGGCGGAACGAAGCCCTTCACCATCACCCTCGGCCGCCCGGCCAAGGTCTTCAACGACAAGCCGGACCTGGTCATCGACGGGGGCGGCCTGGTGACGCTCAGCGGCGGCGGCACGACGCGCATCCTCTACATGAACACCTGCGACCCGAACCAGGTGTGGACCACGAGCCACTGCGACAACCAGGAGCATCCCCAGCTCACCGTGCAGAACCTCACCTTCATCGACGGCGATGCGTCGAACGAGAGCAATGCAGGCGAAGGCGGCGGAGGCGGAGCCATCTTCGCCAGCGGCGGCCGCCTCAAGATCATCAACTGCCGCTTCTTCAACAATGCCTGCGCCGGCCTCGGTCCTGACGTGGGCGGGGGCGCCATCCGCGCCTTCCAGCAGTACCAGGGCCTTCCGGTGTACGTGGTGCACAGCACCTTCGGCGGAGCCGACGGCTACGGGAACCGGGGCGCCAACGGCGGCGCCCTCAGCAGCATCGGCGTGTCCTGGTCCATCTACAACAGCCTGTTCTCCCACAACCGCGCCCTGGGCAACGGGGGCAATCCCGCCGCCCCAGGCACCCCAGGCGGCGGCAGCGGCGGCGCCATCTACAACGACGGCAACACCATGACGCTCGCGCTCTACGGCAGCCTCCTTGAGCAGAACCAGGTGAACGCCTTCGGCTCCGCCATCTTCTTCGTGAGCAACAACGGCACGGGGCGCGTTCACCTCGAGGATTCAGTGTTCCGCAAGAACATCGGCGGTTCCTGGTACGCCCGGCCCGGCCTTTCCATGGATGCGGGCTCCAAGCTGGAAATCGTCAATTCCACGCTGGAGTAGTCCCGTCTCAAGGAAGGTTGAGTTCGTTGCGAAGGACGAGGGCGCAGGCGCCCTGGATGACGATGTCGGAGCCGATGGAGGAGAAGGAGACGTGTGTTTCGCGGGCCTGGTCGGGGAGGATGCGGGCGGCGATTTCGGATCGGATGGCGTCGAGGAGGGTCTCGCCAAAGAGGCTGGGCATGCCGGAGAGGACGATTTGGTGGACGTCGAGAACGCCGGCGAGGCTGGCGGCGACGACGCCGAGGTGGGTGCCGAGATCCCTGACGAGGGCGCGGGCCTGGGGATCGGCGCCGAGGTTGAATTCGCGGAGGAGATCGAGGGTGGCGCCGCGGGAGGAGAGGGCGCGGCCCAGGGGGGAGTCGGGGAAGTGGAGGCCCTGTTGGCGGAGGAGGGCGAGCAGGGATCGGGTGCTGGCGACGGTCTCCAGGCATCCGAGATTGCCGCAGGTGCAGGGGGCGCCTCCGCGGACGACGCAGAGGTGTCCGACCTCGCCGGCGCTGAAGCCGTCGCCGGTGTGGAGGTTTCCGCCGAGGACGATGCCCGAGCCGATGCCCTCGCCGACCTTGATGAGGACCAGGCTGGGAGACCGGCCGTGTCCGCCGTAGGCGCATTCGGCCAGGGCGGCCACATGGCTGTCGTTGGCGATGTGGATGGGGACGGTGTAATGGGCGCCGAGGCTTTGGCGGAGATCGAGGTTGGCCCATCCGAGGTTGACGGCCTGCCGGATGATGCCCTTTTCAGTGTCGACGGGGCCGGGAGTGCCGATGCCGATGCCGAGGACAGGAGCGGTGGCCTCGGCCCAGAGGCCCTCGACGAGGCGGTGGGCGAGCAGGAGAGCGGCGTCGCCCTTGCGGCCGCCGACGGGAAGGGAATGGCGGAGAAGGACGTCGCCCTTGAGGTTGACGAGGGCGCCCTGGAATTCGTCGCCGCTGAGATCGACGCAGATGAGCTGGCGGGCGTGGGCGTCGAAATCGACGTAGATGGGAGGTTTTCCGATGGTGGAAGGAGCGACGCCGGTTTCCTTGACGAGGCCGACGCCAATGAGGTCGGTGACGATCTCGGAGACAGTGGTGCGGGTGAGGCTGGTGGCGCGGGCGATGTCGGCGCGGCTGATCTGGTCCTCGTGGTAGATGGTCTTCAACACGAGGGTCGTGTTGTGTTCCTTGGTGGCTTGGTGCGTGGCTTTTTTCATGGGCCTCTGGGCGCCGAACTTTTTTGATGCTTTGTTAGTGCATTGAACTTATTAATCAGGTAGCTTTGAAGTGAAGACCATCTTATAGGCAGGGTGAGGCAAGTCAAAGAAAAAAGGTGGATCATGAAAAAAAGCCGGAACCTTTGGTTAAACGTTTATAAACAAGTGTTAATGAATAACTTATTTTTTATTGTTCCAACCGCTTTTTTGATCACATTGGGCCTGGGAGCCCAGGAGATCCTTCCGAGGCCCCGGGTCCGTACACCCCTCGCAGGCACTTTCAACCTAGGGCCCCACACGCGAATTTGCGTGGGGGATCAGGCGAAGGGGCTGGCCGAGCAGCTGAGGCAGTGCCTCCGTCCCGCCACGGGCTTGGACCTGCCCTTGGTCTCCAGGGAAGGGGCAGGGGCCATCGCGCTGGTGCTGGATCCATCGCTCTCCGCCCTGGGGGGTGAGGGCTACCGCCTGGAGGTGAAGCCAGAGCGGGTCCGCATCCTGGCCTCAAAACCGGCTGGCCTCTTCTATGGCATTCAGACGTTCCGCCAGCTGTTGCCTCCGCAGGTGTTCCGCGAAGCCCGGGTGACAGACGTCATCTGGCAGATCCCGGCCCAAACCATCGAAGACGGCCCTCGCTTCGCCTGGCGAGGGAGCCACATGGATGTCTCCCGCCACTTCATGCCCAAGGCCTTCATCAAGAAACACCTGGACCTGATGGCCCTCCACAAGCTCAACGTCTTCCACTGGCATCTGACCGATGACCAGGGATGGCGCCTCGAGATCAAGAAATACCCCCGCCTGACGGAGGTGGGCGCCTGGCGCAAGGCCACGGTGATCCCCTACGCGAACCGGGACGACCACCAGGTCATCCTGCCCTACGACAACGTGCCCCATGGCGGGTTCTACACCCAGGAGGATGTCCGGGAGATCGTGCAGTACGCCGCGGACCGCTTCATCACCATCGTTCCCGAGATCGAGATGCCCGGGCACAGCAGCGCCGCCGTGGCGGCCTATCCCGAGCTGGGCAACCATCCCGAGCGGAAGGTGGAGGTGGTCGGCAACTTCGGGGTGTTTCCCAGCACCTTCAACGTGAGCGACAGGACTCAGGCCTTTCTCAGGGATGTGCTGGACGAGGTGGTGGAGCTGTTCCCCTCCCGCTACATCCACATCGGCGGAGACGAATGCCCCAAGGGCGAGTGGGCTCGAAGCGAGGTGGCCCTGTCCCGCATGAAGGCCTTGGGTCTGGTGGAAGCCAAGGCCACCCTGGCGGACCTGCAATCAAGCCGCAACGCCAAAGGCGAGGCGGTGGAGCACCCCGCCTTGGCCAAACTCCAGAGCTGGTTCGTGCGTCAGGTGGCCAGGCACCTGGCTTCCAAAGGCCGGGCCATCATCGGCTGGGACGAGATCATGGAAGGCGGCGTCGACCGGGAGGCTGCCATCATGGCCTGGAACCGGGGCGACCTGGTGGCCAAGGCCGCCCGGGAAGGCCATGACGTGGTCGCCACCCCCATCGACCAGACCTATTTCGACCATTACCAGAGCAAGGGGCCCGAGCCCTACAGCATCGGCGGGCTGCTGACCCTGGAGCAGGTCTACGCCTACGAACCGGTTCCCGCCGGCCTCGATGAAGCGGCCCAGCGTCGCATCCTGGGCGCCCAGGCCCAGATCTGGACCGAGTACCAGCCCACCCCCCGGCACGTCGAATACATGCTTTGGCCCCGTCTGGCCGCGCTCTCGGAGGTACTCTGGTCCCCCCGGGAAGGCCGCAGTCTGGAAGCCTTCCTTCCCCGCCTGCGGGAGGACCTCCGGCGCCTGGAGGCGTTGGACGTGAACTACCGCCCCCTCTCCGGTCCCAAGGGCTATGACCTGCATGCCCGCCCCGTCACCACCCTCCATGCCCAATGAGGTAGCCATGTTCCACCACGAAACCTTCCCGAGCAGTCTCTTCAACGTGCCCCTGGCCAAGCCCCTGGCGCTGGATCCGGACTACCGGCCCCTGGCCCTGGGCGTGAAGAACTACCGCAAGGCCCTGGCCGCCCATGGCAGCCACGAGACCGTGGTGGTGGGTCTCGAACAGAACTCCGGCAGCGTGGCCCGGCTGGAGCTGGAAGTCTTTCCCAAGGCCGCGGGCCGCGACGTGGACAACCTCCGCTACGTCTCGTGGATGGTGAACGGCCTGCTCTGGGTGTGCGGCGGATGGCGCGTGTCCGTGGGCGGCCCCAAGGCGCTCTGCGAGGCCATCGCGGCCGAATACAGCGTGGACGGCCCCTGGAAGTTCGAACGCGAGATCATGGGCCAGGCCTTCAACCGCCCCTTCGAAGTGGTGGTGAAGGATCCCGCCGACATCGCTCCCGCGGGGAAGGGGGCCCTGACCCTGGGCGGCAACCTGAAGGGCTGCCGAATCGGGTTCGACCTGGGCGCCAGCGACTACAAGGTGGCCGCGGTGGTGGACGGCGAGGTGGTCTTCAGCACCGAGATCCCCTGGACCCCCAAGACCGAAGCCGATCCCGCCTACCACTACAAGTGCATCCACGAGGGCTTCAAGCTCGCTGCATCCCATATGCCGCGTCTCGATGCCATCGGCGGCTCCTCCGCGGGCATTCTCGTGGACAACCAGGTGATGGTGGCCTCGCTGTTCCGCGCCGTGCCCAAGGAGCGATTCCTGCAGGACGTGAGCCCCATTTTCCTGAAGCTGCGCGACGAGTGGAAGGTGCCCCTCGAAGTGATCAACGACGGCGACGTCACGGCCCTGGCCGGCGGCCTCTCCCTGGAGCAGAACGGCATCCTGGGCATCGCCCTGGGATCCAGCGAGGCCGTGGGCTTCCTGGACCGCAACGGCAAGATCACGGGCTGGCTGAACGAGCTGGCCTTCAGCACCGTGGACGCCAACCCCACCGCGGGCACCGACGACTGGTCCGGCAACCCCGGCGTGGGCGCGGCCTACTTCTCCCAGCAGGCCGTGGACAAGCTGGCGGGCCCCGCGGGGCTGAGCTTCCCGGCGGACATGGGCCTGCCCGAGCGCCTCAAGGAAGTGCAGGCCCTCATGGCCAAGGGCGAGCCCGCGGCCCGCGCCATCTTCGAGACCATCGGCGCCTACCTGGGCTACACCCTGCCCTGGTATGCCGAGTTCTACGACCTGGAGCACGCCATGATCCTGGGCCGGGTCACTTCCGGCGAGGGCGGCGAGATCATTCTCGCCAAGGCCAAGGAAGTCCTCGCGGCGGAATTCCCGGAGGTCGCCAAGGCCATTTCCATCTTCCTGCCCGACGAAAAGAGCCGCCGCGTGGGCCAGGCCGTGGCCGCTGCGAGCCTGCCGGCCCTGGCCTGAGACGTTCTGACGCTGTCCGCCAGAAGAGGAGGCAGGATGTTCAAGCGATGGTTGGCCCTGTGGTTGTTCGGGACGCTGCTGTCGGGCGGCGTCCCTGCCGCCGGGACATCGGTTCTGAGCGGCGCCTGGTTCATCCAGGCCGCCTCCAAGGCCGGCCCGGCCCCAGGGCTTTCCATCGCGGGTTACAAGCCCACGGGGTGGATCCGGGCCAAGGTCCCGGCCACGGTCATGGGCGCCCTGGTGGACGCGGGGGTGTACCGGGATCCCTACATGGGGAGAAACCTGGAGGCCATTTCCGCAGCTCCGTTCCAGGAAGCCTGGTGGTACCGCACCGAGTTCGCGGTGAGCGCTCCGGAGAAGCGGCAGCGCACGCGGCTGCTTCTGGATGGCGTCAACTACCGCGCCGACATCTGGCTCAACGGCCGGCAGATCGCGGGCAAGGATGTGGTCTACGGCGCCTTCCGGACCTTCGACCTGGACATCACCAGCCAGCTCAAGGAAGGCGCCAACGCCCTGGCCATCCAGGTGCATCCGCCCGAAAAGGGGGACTTCTTCATGGGCTTCGTGGATTGGAACCCTGAGCCTCCGGACCGCAACATGGGCCTTTTCCGGGAGGTGAAGCTCCGCCGCTCCGGCGCGGTTTCCCTGGAAAACGTCTACGTCCGCAGCGACGTGGATCTCGCCACCCTGAAAGAAGCCCGCCTCACCATCACTTCCGACCTGGTGAACCATGAGGACCGCGCGGTGTCCGGCGAGATCACCGGCGACATCGGGGCCATCCACTTCAAGGTGCCCTACAGCCTGAGGCCCAAGGAAAGGAAGGCTCTGACCTTCTCGCCGGAAACCCAACCGGGATTGCGCATCCAGAATCCCCGGCTGTGGTGGCCCGTGAACCTCGGACAGCCCGAACTCTATACCTTGACCCTCGCCGTCCATGCAGGGCAAAGCCCCAGCGATGCCTTCAGCACCCGCTTCGGCATCCGCCAGGTGGGCACCTACCTGAATGAGCAGGGCCACCGCGGCTTCACCGTCAATGGCCGCAAGGTGCTCATCCGCGGCGGCGGCTGGGTGGACGATCTCTTCCTACGGGAAGACGCCAAGAACCTGGAAGCCCAGTTCCGCCACATCCAGCACATGAACCTCAACACGGTGCGCCTGGAGGGTTTCTGGGGCAGCAGCCAGAAGCTCTACGACCTGGCGGACCGCATGGGCCTGCTGGTGATGGTGGGCGTGAGCTGCCAGTGGGAATGGGTCGAGTACCTGGGCAAGCCCCAGGAAAACGAGACCTACGGCGCGGCCAAAACCCCCGAGGAAATCCGCCTCGTCGCGGGCTACCTGCGGGACCAGGTGCGCTGGCTGCGCAACCATCCCAGCATCCTGGTATGGGTGCTGGGCAGCGACAAGCTGCCTTGGCCTGAAGCCGAGAAGGCGTACGCCGCGGACTTGAAGGAATTGGATCCGGCGCGGCCCTACCTGGCTGCCACCAAGAGCTGGACCAGCGCCCTGAGCGGGCCCACCGGTGTGAAGATGCTGGGGCCCTACGACTACGTGACCCCCAACTACTGGTTCGAGAACACCACCCGCGGCGGCGCCTACGGCTTCAACACCGAAACGGGGCCTGGCCCCCAGATTCCGCCCCTGGCTTCGCTCAAGAAGATGATTCCCGCCGCCGAGCTGTGGCCGCTCAACAAGACCTGGGAATTCCACTGCGGGCGGCACGAGTTCAATACCCTGAACCGCTACCTGAACGCCTACAACCACCGCTACGGCGAGGCCGCCTCAGTGGAGGAGTTCGCCTTCAAGGCCCAGGCGGCCAACTACGAGGGCATGCGCGCCATGTTCGAGGCCTTCGGCGTCAACCAGCCCAAGGCCACCGGCGTGGTGCAGTGGATGCTGAACGCCTCCTGGCCCAAGCTCTACTGGCAGCTCTACGACTACTACCTGACGCCCAACGGCGCCTACTTCGGCGCCCGCAAAGGCTCCCAGCCCCGCAACGTCGTCTACGACCGCGCGGCCAAAACGGTGCACGTGGTGAACGATACCCGCGCGGCCTTCGCGGGGCTCAAGGTGAGGGCACGAATCTTCAACGCCGCCTCGACCAAAGTCTTCGAGAAGAACGTGGGGGCCGCCTGCGGACCGGGAGCCTCCGCCCAGGTGCTGGACCTCAAGGCGGTGGATGCGGGTTCGCCCCTCTACTTCCTGGACCTGCAGCTGACGGAGAACGGTGTTCCCGTAGCGGACAACTTCTACTGGCTGTCCACTTCGCCGGACACCTTGGACGAGGCCCACTCGAACTGGTTCATGACGCCCAACACCGGCTTCGCCGATTTCAAGGGACTGAGCGCGCTGCCCCAGGCCCAGGTGAAGATGGCTTCCCGGTTCGAGAACGGGGCCGGTACCGTCACGCTGACCAATGCCAGCGATCGCCTGGCCTTCTTCCTGGAGCTGGGCCTGACCCAGGGGCCCGGCAAGGGCGACGTCCGTTCGGCGCTCTGGGACGACAACTACCTGTCCATCCCGCCCCGCGAATCGAGGACCGTGCGCGTGCGCTTCGATCCCGCCGACCTGAACGGCCGGACGCCGCGTGTCCGCCTGGCCGGCTGGAACATTCCCGCCCAGGACTGAGGAGCCCGCCATGCATCGAAGCCTCTTCAAGGTCGGCCTGATCATGCTGATCTTCGTCGTGATCTCCTTCGTGACGAACATCCTCGATCCCATGGGCACGGATGTGCAGGCCTCCTTCCGGCTCACGGAGGCCCAGGTGGGCTACTTGGCCTCGGCCCTCTTCATCGCCTACGCGGTGATGTCCATTCCGGCGGGCATTCTCGTCGAAAGGTTCTCGGCCAAGGCCGTCCTGCTGGTGGCCTTCGCCCTTTCGGCCGCGGGCGCGCTGGCCTTCGCGACCCGGCCCTCCTACGGGGTGGCCCTTCCTTCGCTCTTCGTCATCGGCGTGGGTTTCGCCATGCTGCAGGTGGTCATCAACCCCCTGCTGCGCGTGTCTGGAGGCGAGGAACACTACGCGTTCTACGGCAACGCCTCGCAGATGATCTTCGCCTTGGGCTCCACCCTGAGCCCCCATCTATACGTGTACCTGGTCAGTGGCATCAAGGGGGGGAGGTCGGGGGGCCTCATCGGTGCCCTGACCAGGTTGGTGCCGGAAGGCATGTCGTGGGTGGCCCTCTACTGGGTGTTCGCGGTCATCCTCGCGGCCATGCTGGTGGTCATCGCCCTGGTGCGCCTGCCCAAGGTGGCTCTCGCCGAGGACGAGAAAGTGGGTTCCTTCGCCACCATCCTGCTGCTGCTGAGGAACAGGACCGTCTGGGCCTACTTCGTGGGCATTGCCTGCTACGTGGGCACGGAGCAGGGCATCGCGACCAAGATCAAACCCTTCCTCATGAATTGCCACCAGGTGGATCCGGATCTCGCCAACCGCGTGGCCGTGTCGGGCTTCTGGGGCGCCATGACGCTGGGCTGCGCCGTGGGCCTGGTCCTCCTGAAGCTCTTCGACGCCAAGAAGATTCTGGTGGTCTTCATGGCTGGCGGAATCATCACGCTTCTGGCGGCCCTGTTCGGAAGCCGTGCTACGGCCTTGGTGGCCCTGCCCATGATGGGCTTCTGGTGCTCCGTGGGCTGGCCGCTCGTGTTCGCCCTGGCGCTCAACTCCGTGGACAAGCACCACGGCACCTTCGCGGGAATTCTCTGCACGGGCATCCTGGGCGGCGCCATCCTGCCTCCCCTAGTGGGCGCGATCGCGGATCATACCGGGCCCATGGGCCTGCGCTACGGGCTTCTGGCAGTCCTGGGCACCTTCATCTACCTTCTCTTGATCGGCTTCTGGGCCAATCCCATCATCTCGAACGCCACCCTGGGGAAGCGCGAACCTCAGGTTGGACAGGCCTGAGGGGCACATGGATACGACGAACCTCATCGGTGTGGATCTGGGCGGCACCCACATGCGGGCGGGCCGCGTGGAAAACCAGAACCTCGTAGACCTGGCCTCCCGGCGCACCCCCGCCCGCGCCGAAGCGCAGGCGGTGGTGGATGATCTCATCGCCACCATCGCCTGCGTGTTCAACCCCGCCACGTCGGGCATCGGCATCGGCGTGCCCAGCGTGGTGGATGTGGAACAGGGCATCGTCTACAACGTGGAAAACATCCCTTCCTGGAAGGAGGTCCACCTGAAACGGGCCCTGGAAGGCCACTTCCAGGTGCCGGTCCACGTGAACAACGATGCGAACTGCTTCACCCTGGGCGAGTACCACTTCGGAAAGGGCCAAGGCGCCAAGGGCATGCTGGGCCTCGTCGTGGGCACAGGGCTAGGCGCGGGGCTCATCCTCAATGGGCGGCTCTATTCCGGCGTCAACTGCGGGGCGGGGGAGATCGGCAACATCCCATTCCGAGAACACACCTATGAATACTACGTCTGTGGGCAGCGCTTCCAGCGCGAGTTCGGCAAGAACGGAGGGGATCTGCACGCCTGCGCCCTGCGCGGCGAGCCGGAAGCCTTGAACGCCTTCCGGATATTCGGCCGGGATTTCGGGAAAGTCATCGCCCTGGCCCTCTACGCTTTCGATCCAGACCGCATCGTGCTGGGCGGGTCGGTCTCCAAGGCCTACGGATTCTTCCGCGAGACGATGCTGGAAGAGCTGAAAAGCTTCATCTTCCAACGGTCCCTGGAGCGCCTGGCCATTGAGGTGAGCGAGGAGCCTCAGATCGCCGTCCTGGGCGCCGCCGCCTTGTGCCTGGACGCCTTGGCCCCTGCCAGGGTTAATATTGATGCATCATTATAATTAGCCCAACCGAGGTGACCCCATGAACGCAGCCGCTCCCGACACCTCCCCGGACCTGATCCGGAACCTCCGCTACCTGCTCTTCATCGCGGGACTGGGCGGCCTCCTGTACGGCATCGACGTGGGCATCATCGCCGGCGCGCTCCCCTACCTGGAGGCCACGTCCGGCCTCACGAGCAACCAGCTCTCCATCATCGTGGCGGCGGTGTTGCTCGGCAGCGTGATCTCCACCCTTTTCGCCGGCGCCCTGGCGGACCTCGTGGGCCGCAAGAAACTGATGATCGTCAGCGGCATTGCCTTCGTGGCCAGCATCCCCATGATCGCCCTGGCACACGGTTTCGGCCCGTTGGTGCTGGGCCGTCTGCTCCAGGGGGTGAGCGCCGGCCTGGTGGGCGTGGCCGTGCCCCTGTATCTCGCCGAGAGCCTCGACGCCGCCAACCGCGGCAAGGGAACCGGCGTGTTCCAGTGGCTGCTGACCCTGGGCATTTTCGTGGCTGCTCTCATCGCCTACGGTTTCAGCTTCAAGGTCCACTCGCTGGAAGTGGCCGGTGACGCCCAGGCCCTTTTCGCGTTCAAGGATTTCGCCTGGCGCAGCATCTTCTGGGTGAGCATCCTGCCCGGGCTGCTCTTCGTGGTGGGCGCCTTCTTTGTAAGCGAAAGCCCGAGGTGGCTGCACAAGCGGGGCCTGGTCGAGGAGGCCCGCGCCGCCCTTCTGAAGACCCGTTCCGCGAGCGAAGCCGAGCTGGAGCTGAAGGAGATGGCGCAGGCGGCCCCGGAGAAGAGCCTGGGCGAGAAAGCCAAGGACACCTTGCTCAGCCGGAAGTACGTGATCCCCTTCCTCCTGGCCTGCGTCATCCTGGCCTGCAACCAGGCCACGGGCGTGAATTCGATCATTGGCTACAACGCCACGATCCTGATCCAGGCGGGCCTGGGCGACAACGCGGCGCATCTCGGCTACGTGGTCTTCACGCTGATCAACTTCCTGATGACCATGGTGGCCGTCGCCCTCGTGGACAAGAAGGGCCGCAAGTTCCTGCTGTCCGTGGGCAGCGCAGGAATCATCGCGTCGCTCCTGGTGACGGGCTTCATCTTCCGCCGCACGGAACAGCACCGCGTGGATGTATCGAGCGCCATGCAGGCGCGGGTGGACGCGGATCAGAGCGTGAAGCTGAAGTTCGACAGCGCCGCCGCGGACCAGCTGCTGGCCACGGCGGGGGAGAAGGGCCGGGCGATCCAGGGCGCGCCCACGACCATGATCGTGATCTACAGCTACGGCGATTTCCGCGCCTCCACCAAGGTGGTTCGTTCTACGGACACGCTCAACGAGATCGCCATCACGCGCGACTCCTGCGTGCCCAAAGACAAGGCCAGCGCCATGGCCGCCAAGCTGACGAATCCCGCGGGGGATGCTGCCGCCGCGCGCACCGCGCCCCTCAAGGTGGAGGCCGCCCTCATCACGCCGGTGCCCAGCGCCGCCAACGGATGGGCGATCGCCATCTGCACCTTCGTTTTCATCGCATTTTTCGCCATGGGCCCTGGCGTCTGCGTGTGGCTGGCCCTTTCGGAACTCATGCCCACCCGCATCCGCTCCAACGGCATGAGCATCGCCCTGCTCATCAACCAGGCAGTGTCCACCACCATCGCTGCCGTATTCCTTCCCACGGTGGGCGCCTACGGCTATGGCACCATGTTCTTCCTGTTCGCGGGCTGCACAGTCGTCTACTTCATCACCGCCTTCTTCTTCCTTCCAGAAACCAAGGGCAAGACCCTGGAAGAGATCGAGGCTCATTTCGTCGGCACGAAGTGACATTCCTTCCGCCTTCATCCGCCGTCTAAGGAAACACCATGGAAGTCATCATTCTCCCCACGCAGCAGAAGGCCGCCGATCTCGTGGCACAGATCTTCGCCAAAGAGATGAAAGCCCGCCCCAAGCTGGTGCTGGGGCTGGCCACGGGACGCACCATGGAGCCGGTCTACAGCCTGCTGGTGGACCTCCACCGGCAGGCCGGGCTGGATTTCTCGCAGTGCTCCACCTTCAACTTGGATGAGTACATCGGCATTCCCGCGGACCATACCTGCTCGTACCGCCACTACATGAACGAGCTGCTCTTCAACCGGGTGAACATTGCGAAGGCCAACACCCATCTGCCGGACGGCATGGCCTCGGACCTGGCCGCCGAGTGCCTGCGCTACGAGGGCGCCATCGCCGCGGCGGGCGGCATCGACCTTCAGCTGGTGGGCATCGGGAGCGACGGGCACATCGGCTTCAACGAGCCCTCCTCCTCCTTGCGCTCCCGCACCCGCGAGAAGGCGCTCACACCCGCCACTTTGGAACAGAACGCCCCCATGTTCGGCGGCGATCCCGCCAACGTGCCCCGCCGCGCCATCACCATGGGAGTGGGCACCATCCTGGATTCCCGCCGCTGTCTCATGCTGGTGACGGGCAAATCCAAGGCCTCGATCCTGGCCAAGGCCGTGGAAGGCCCCATCACAGCCATGGTCACGGCCACCGCGCTGCAGCTGCATCCCCGGTGCCAGGTGATCGTCGACGAAGAGGCCGCCTCCGAGCTGAAGGAGATCGATTACCACCGCTGGGTCTTCGCCAACGAGCCCGAGTGGGCGGAGTTCCAGCATCTGGGCTGATCGCCGGAGCATCCGAATCCGCCGATCGCGGTTTCACGAAAAGAGGCACCCATCTTTCTGGATGGGTGCCTCTTTGAAAACAGAGGGAGCTAGGAAACCTTGAAGGTTCCCGCGAGGTCGCCGTCCGTGGTGATGATCCGGCCGGCGCGCCCGGCCTCCACGAAGCCCCCCTTGGCCCAGTCGCGGATGCGGTAGAGGGTGGCGTAGGGGAAGGTCGGGGCGGTTCCGCCTTGGCCGCCGACGATCTCGCCTCCGCGGCGGACATTGTCGGACATCCAGCCGGGCAGGGTCAAGTGGTAGGGATTCCGCGCCACTTCGCCCTTGTGGAAGGAGATGGCCGCCACCAGGTCCGCCACTTCGTCAGGCGTGGACTGCACCATCAGGTTGGGCGCGCTCATGGCCCGCCAGAATTCTGTTTCCACGAGCATGCACCGGTAGCCGGGGCCGTAGGTCTTGAGGGCGTCGGTCACCAGGAGGTGGGTGCCGATGTGCGTGCTGTTCCAGTCCTGGTCGTGGGGCAGGAAGATGATCGAGGGCTGCTGCTCCGTAATGATCTTGGCGATCACGCGCACGGCGGCCGCCCATTCGGCGGGATTGGCTTCGCGGCTCTTGGGATTGATGTTCAAGAGTCCGGTGGGGCTGGTCTGGATGAGGCCCCAGCTGAGGAACTGGCAGGCCCCGGTCATTTCCTCGAACCGCGCCGTCTGGCGGTCCGCCCGGCTGCCCTGGGTGACGGCCACCACTTGCACGTCGTATTTCAGCTCGCGGCGCAGGCGCAGGGGCAGGGCGCCGATGATGGATTCATCGTCAGGATGCGGGGAGAAGACCAGGACCCGGGGCGCATCGCTCGGAAGGGCAGGCGCCGGGGCGGGAGGGAGGTCTCCCAGAGGCGCCGTTCGGGCCTCTTCCATGAGACGGGCGATGCCATTGACATAAGAGCGGTAGGGCTGACCCACGGGAGTTGCTCCTCAGGCTGGAGTGGCTGTTTTGATCGGCGGAAAGCCACTGGAATCCAGCGGAAATTTTACCACCCTTCCCTGAAAGAGGATCGATGGATCCGCCATCTTGAACGTGATTTTCACGGGCCTAAAACAAACCAAGCCCGGCCCTGCCGGGACCAGCGGCCTTCTCCGGGGAGAGGCCGCTGGGACATGGATTCCACAAAGCTCCCCGGGCCTCGCAAGATCCTTGGACTCTGGGCGTGAACCGGTAACATTGACAGCGCTGTGATCAAATCCATCGCCTCGGTTTATCGAGAAGCGGGTAGTCTCACCTTTTTGGAGAATGCATGAAAACAACTGACCTCTTGACGGGCGCCGCCCTCGGGTTGCTGACCCTGACTTCTCCCTTGGGCGCACAGGCCGCTCCAAAGCAGGCTGCGAGCGCGGCAAAACCCGCCACGCCCCAGTACGGAACCTTCGGCTTCGACGTGGCCGGCATGGATCGCAGCGTGGCTCCCGGTGACGATTTCGGCCGCTTCGCCAGCGGAACCTATCTGAAAAACCTCGTCATCCCGGCGGACCGCTCCAACTACGGCATGTTCACCAAGCTCCGCGACCTGAGCCAGGACCGGACCCGCGTCATCGTGGAGGCCGCCGCCGCGCAGAAGGGCGCGAAGCCAGGCTCCGAAGCGCAGAAGGTGGGCGATTTCTACGCCAGCTTCCTGGATGAAGCCGCCATCGAAGCGAAGGGACTGGCTCCCCTGCGCCCCCATCTCGATGCCATCTCCGCCATCGGAAACACCTCGCAGCTGGCCAAGGCCTTCGGCATGGCGACGCGCCTGGGCATGTCCACGCCGCTGGGCGTGGGGCCCGAACAGGATCTGAAAAACCCCGATGTCTACGCGGTCTACGTGGGGCAGGGCGGCCTCGGCCTGCCCGACCGCGACTACTACCTGGACACGAAGAACCCGAAGTTCGCCGACATCCGCGGCAAGTACCTGGCCCACATCACCGCCATGTTGAAGCTGGCGGGCTTCGCCGATGCCGGAACCCGGGCCCAGGGCATCTTCGCGCTGGAGACGAAACTGGCGGAAGTGCATTGGTCCAAGGTGGAAGAACGGCAGATCGAGAAGCTCTACAACCCCTGCAAGACTTCGGATCTGGCCGCGGCCTTCCCAGGCGTGGACTGGGCGGCCCTGCTCGGCGCCGCCGGTGTCCAGGATCAGAAGCAGCTGATCATTTCCCACCCCAGCGCCATCAAGGGCACGGGCGCCCTGTTGGCCAGCGTGCCGCTCGACACTTGGAAAGACTACCTGCGGTTCCACACGCTCAGCCGGGCCGCACAGTGCATGCCCAAAGCCTTCGTGGATGAAAGCTTCGCCTTCTACGGCACGGTGCTGTCGGGCCAGCCCGAGAACCAGCCGCGCTGGAAGCGCGGCGTGGATGCCGCCACCTCCGCCCTGGGCGAGGCTGTCGGAAAGCTGTACGTGGCGAAGTACTTCCCGCCCGAGGCCAAGCGCCAGATGGACCTGCTGGTGAAGAACCTCATCGCCGCCATGGACGTGCGCCTGTCCAACCTCACGTGGATGGATCCCAAGACCAAGGCTGAGGCCCGCGCGAAGCTGGCCAAGTTCACGCCGAAGATCGGCTATCCCAGCCATTGGCGCGACTACTCGAAGCTGGAGATCCGCCGCGGCGATGCCCTGGGCAACGCCATGCGCGCGGCGGCCTTCGAGTACCAGCGTTCGCTGGACAAGATCGGCAAGCCCATCGACCGCTCGGAATGGGGCATGACGCCCATGACCGTCAACGCCTACGCCAATCCGCTCTGGAACGAGATCGTGTTCCCGGCGGCCATCCTGCAGCCGCCCTTCTTCGACGCCAAGGCTGATCCGGCCGTGAACTACGGCGCCATCGGCGTGGTCATCGGCCACGAGATCAGCCATCATTTCGACGATCAGGGCCGCAAGTTCGACAAGGAGGGCAAGCTCTCCGACTGGTGGACCGCCGAGGATGTGAAGCGCTTCACGGCCCTCACGGACAAGGTGGTCAAGCAGTACGCGGCCTACGAACCCCTGCCCGGCACGCATGTGAACGGGGAGCTGACCCTCGGCGAGAACATGGCGGATCTCGCTGGTGCCAACGTGGCCTACGATGCCTACCACAAGTCGCTGAAGGGGAAGCCTGCCAAGGCGCTGGGCGGTTTTACGGGCGACCAGCGTTTCTTCCTGGGCTTCGCCCAGGTCTGGCGCCAGAAGTACCGGGATGAGTCGCTGCTTCAGCAGATCGTCACCAACGAGCACACGCCTGGCCACCTGCGTCCCAACGTGGTGCGCAACCTGGATGGCTGGTACAAGGCCTTCGATGTGAAGCCGGGACAGGGCCTCTACCTGGCGCCGGAAGACCGCATCAAGGTCTGGTAGGCCTTCTCGGAGATGCAAAGTAAGGGCCGCCTTTGGGCGGCCCTTTTCTTCGGAGGGTTTTGGGGCCATCCGGACCAGCTGCTTGAAGAGGGCGAGAGCGGTTTCGCGCCATCGGGCCTGCCTGCCAATCGCCGCTTGGCGCATGAGGAAAGCCAGTCGCCGATCAAGCGCACCGGCTCAGCGATGTCTGATCAGGAAAGCAAAGGCCATTTTATGATCCATCGTTGAGAACTCGAGCCCAGCAGTCTCCCTACCGTGCGTCCTTCAATGGAGCTTACATGCGACGATTGCACGCGATTCTCCTTGCGCCGGAATTGACCGTTTTCCCCTTCTTCCCGACCCACGCCCAGGAAGGGGTGGGGTCAGCCCGCCAACCGCTCCGCGTGCTCCAAGGAGCCGCGACTAAACCAGGAGCTTCGAGCCCCATGACCGAGAGACCCGCCTCGACCTTTCTACCGCATGTGGTCCACTTCGAGTTCACCGTGCCGGATCCAGAACGGGCCGAAAAAATCTATGCCCAGGTCTTTGGATGGTCCATCCAGAAACTGCCGGATCCTGTCCGTTACTGGCAGATCAAGGCCGGGGGAACCGTTCAGGAGGGGATCCCCGGAGGCATCGTCCAATCCAAATCGGGCGCATCCCGCGTCTCCGTCACCATCCAGGTTGAATCGCTGGATGAAACCTGTGCCAAGGTGCTGCGCGAAGGGGGATCGCTGATCACGGAAAGACAGCTCGTTCCAGGGTTCGGCCTGCACGTGTTATGCAAAGACCCCCAAGGCAATTTCTTTGCGTTGATCCAACCCAGGTGATCTCAGGCGACCGGCGCATCCTGTTCAGGTCAATCGCCGTCGCCGATGAAGATTGACCATGGAGCCACTGGTTCGCTCGGCCGGAATGGAGTTGCCTGACGGATATTCGCTTTCCCTATGCGGGGGGACCTGTGACCGTGTGGGGGTCGGTTCCGAAAAGGAGTGTGCCCATGCGGTGGTTTCCCCGCCTCTTCCTTTCTGCCGTGGCCGCCGTGGCCATGGCCCAAACGGCCGCGCCCGAAGTGGCTGCACGGCTGAAACCGTTGGATGCCTACATGGCCAAGGTCATGAAGGATTTCAACAGCCCAGGCATCGGCATCGCAGTGGTATCGGGCGATCAGCTGGTCTTCGCCAAGGGGTACGGCTACCGCGATTACGGCAAGAAGCTGCCCTTCACTCCGAAGACCCTCTTCCAGATCGCGTCGAACTCCAAACTGTTCACGGCAGTGTCGGCGGGCATGCTCGTGGAGGAAGGCAAGCTCAGCTGGGATCAACCCATCAAGGAGTCGGTGCCGTCCATCCGCTTCTACGACGAGAACCTCAACGCGCGGGTGACCCTGCGCGACATGCTGGCCCACCGCACGGGCATCACGCGGCACGACACCATCTGGTACAAGTCTCCGGATCCCCGCGCGGTGCTGTTCCAGAAGCTGCAGTATATGGAACCCAAGGAGCCCCTTCGCCAGCTCTTCCTCTACAACAACATGATGTACGCGGCCGTGGGTCAGGTCATCGAGCTCAAGTCGGGCAAGACGTGGGAGGAGTTCGTCCGTCAGCGCATCTTCCAGCCTCTGGAGATGAACCAGAGCCTCTACAACGTCGCGGACATGGTGAAGCAGCCGGATTTCGGCGTGGGCTTCACCGAGCGGCGTGACAGCTTCGAGCTTTACCAGGCCCCCTACTATGAGGACACGGCCGGGATGGCTCCCTGCGGCGCCATCATCTCCAGCCTGGAAGACATGTCGCACTGGCTGGCGGCCCTCATGAATGACGGAAAGTACAAGGGCCAGCAGGTGCTTCCGGCGGCTGTGCTGAGGGCCACCATGGAGCCTGCCATCGGTCTCAGCAATCCCAACCCCGAATCCCGCGGCTGGTGGGAGCTGTTGAATCCCGCCTATGGCATGGCGCGAGAAATGGCCACCTACCGCGGTCATATGATTACCTTCCATGGAGGCGACCTGCCGGGCTTCCATTCCCAGGTGTCCTTCATGCCCAAGGAGAAGCTTGGCGTCATCGTGTTCGTGCTCGGCAACCACGACGCCATGCTCTACAACCCGATCTCGTACAACGTGTACGAATACCTGCTGGGGCTCGATCAGACGCCCTGGCCCGCCCGCATGCTGGACATCCGCCTCAAGGGCAAGAAGGATGGCACCGCGTCCCGCGCCAAGGCCGGCGCGGATCAGGTGAAGGGCACCCATCCTTCTCACCCCCTTGATGACTTCACTGGAGAATTCGAGCATCCCGCCTACGGGATTCTGCGTATCGCCAAGGTGGGCGACCAGTTGCAGTTCGACTTCCACAAGATTGAAGTTCGCACTGACCCACTTCCATTACGATCGTTTCGACACCGCCGATGACGAGGAAGACGGCAAGTGGTCCGTGAATTTCCAGACCAGCCCCCAAGGCGACGTGGACAAGGCCCTCATGAGCCTGGATGAGTCCGAGGCAAGCTTTGTGCGTCGTGCTCCGAGCCTGGATGCGGCCTTGGCCCAGAAGCTGGTGGGCACCTATGAGACCGCCACCGGCTACAAGGTCCAGGTGCAGTTCAAGGAAGGGGCCGGCCTGGCCATCGTGGCTCCAGGGCAGCCCCAGACGAAGCTGATGCCCTACAAAGGCCTGAAGTTCCGCAGCCCTGATTTCTCCGATCTCATCTTTGAGTTCGTCATGGAGAACGGCCAGGTGAAATCTCTCAAACAGACCGATCCCAGCGGGGAGAGCTCGCTCACCCGGAAGTAACGGAAGCTTGAGAGAGGGCCGCCCAAGGGCGGCCCTCTCTGTGCAAGCGAATGACGGCTCAGTTTTTCAGGAGCTGCACGGTGCCGAACTGTTCGAGTTCGGCCTTGGCCTTGGCCTCGTCACCCACCACGACAATGGTTTGATCCTTGGAGGCGAAGTAAGTGCGGCCGATGCGGCGGATTTCCGCGGCGGACACGGCGTTCACCTTGGGGATGAATTCCGACAGGGCCTCGGGTTTCTGCCCGTTCACCCAGTAGGAGGCCAGGGTGCCCGTGAGGGCGCGGAGCATCTGGTTCTGGAAGAGGGTGGTGCCGCCCATGAACCGCTTGGCGCGCAGGAGTTCGTCTTCGCCCACGGTGGTGGTGCCCATGCGGTCCATCTCGTAGAAGATCTCCATGAGGCTGGCAGCGGTCACTTCGGTGCGCACGTCGGCGCGCACGGTGTAGCTGCCGCCGCCCTGCATGCCCGCGGCGCGGGCTCCGGGCGAGTAGGTGTAGCCCTTGTCCTCGCGGATGTTCTTGGTGATGCGGCTGTCGAAGGAGCCGCCCAGGATCACGTTGGCCAATTGCAACGCGATGTAATCGGGATGGGTGGCGGCGATGGCGGGCCGGCCCACGCGCAGGGTGGACTGCACCGAGCCCGGACGGGGCAGCAGCTGGAACTGGTGGGTCGAGGCGCTGGGCGCTTCGGGCAGGGCCTGGAGCTTGGCGCCCGCATCCTTCCAGTCGCCGAAGGAGGCGCTGATCAGCTTGAGGGTGCTGTCCACCTGAAGGTCGCCGCTGATCACCAGCAGGGCATGGCCCGGATGGAAACGGGCCTGGTGGAGGGCCTTCAGCGCATCAGGCGTGGCGGCCTTCACGACTTCGGGCGTGACGGAGAAGAACGCGTAGGGGTGGCTGCCGAAGATGGCGGCGTTGAAGGCCTTGCCGGCCTTGAAGGCGGGGCTGGCTTCCTGGGCCTGGAGGCCCTGTAGGGTGTTGGCCTTGGCGAGTTCCACCTCGTTGGCCGGGAAGGTGGGATGCTGCGCCACGTCCGCCAGCAGATCCAGCAGGGCGGGCAGTCCGCTGCTCAGGCTTGAACCCTGGATGAACACCGCGTCGGGGCCTGCGAAGGCGCCCAGCTCGCCGCCGATGGCCTGAAGCTCTTCGGCGATCTGCTTGGAGCTGCGCTTGGCGGTGCCTTCGCTCAGCAGGCCCGCCATGAGGCCCGAAAGGCCCTGGCTGCGGGCCGCGTCGTGGGCGTTGCCGCCGCGCACAGCGAGGGTGGTGGACACCTTGGGAAAGCCGGGGCGGTTCAGGAGCCAGACCGTGAGGCCGTTGGGCAGGGTGCGCTGGGTGATGGCGAGGGGAGGGATGGGGCGTTCGGCCCCGTAAGGCGGCAGATCCTTGGGCAGGGGGGCTTCCTCGTGGCCGGCAAAGAGCACGAGGCCGCTGGCGGCAAGCATCAGGACAAGGGCGTGGCGGGTGAGCTTCATGTCCATCTCCTCAGTTCTTCGCCGGGGCGGTGTGGTAGTCGATGACCGTGCGGTTGGGCCGGGTCAGGTAGGTGTTGGCCACGCGCTTCAGATCCTCGGGCGTCACGCCTTCGATGAGCTTGGGGATCTCGTTGATCTGGGCGGCGCTGCCCCAGAGGGCCTGCATCTTCGCCAGCACGTCAGCCCGCGACAGGGGGATCTCCACCTCGGAGTAGTAGTCGGAGAGCATCTTGGTCTTGGTGCGCTCCAACTCGGCAGGAGTGATGCTTTGGCCGCCTACAGAGGCGATGATCTCATCCACGGCGGCGAGGATCTTGTCGGCGTCCGCGTTGGGCTTGTAGAGGGCGAAGAGGCTGAAGAGGGGCTGGCCGTCGAAATCCCAGGGGCCGCCCAGGGCGGAGTTGAGGCCCCCGCTGGTGTTCAGCAGCAGTTCCTTGCCCTTCACCAGCCCCAGGTAGACGCGGGAGGCCTCGCCGCCCACCAGCAGCTCGGACAGCACGGCCGCCGCTGCGTGATCCTTGCTGCCGCGCTCGGGCATCTTCCAGCCCATGACGATGGCGGGCACCCGGGCCAGGGCGTCCGTCTTCACCAGGCGCACTTCCTTGGTGTTCAACGGCTCCTTCAGGTCGGGCAGGGCGGGCTTTGGCTTGGAGGGAATGGCGCCGAAGTATTTCTCGGCCAGGGCGAACACCTCGGCGGCTTTCACGTCGCCGGCGATGCCCAGCACCGCGTTGCTGGGCGTGTAGTAGGTGCTGTGGAAGGTCTGCACGTCTTTCAGGTCGGCGCGGTCCAGGTCCTCGAAGGAGCCGTAGCCGTCGTGGTTGTTCTCCCACTTGGCGAAGGCCGCGGCGGGGAGATCCAGCCAGAACGAGCCGTAGGGCTGGTTCTTCACGTTGACGCGGATCTCCTCCTTCACCACTTCCTGCTGGTTCTTGAGGTTCTGCGGAGAGAAATCCAGGGCCCTGAGGCGGTCCGCTTCCAGCCAGAGGATGGGCTCCAGGGCCGAGGCCGGCGCCGATTCGATGTAGTTCGTGAAGTCATAGCGGGTGGAGCCGTTGTTCATGCCGCCGCCGCCCTGGATGACGCGGTCGAACACGCCTTTCTTCGCCACGGGCGTGCCCTCGAACATCATGTGCTCGAAGAGGTGCGCGAAACCCGTGCGGCCCTTGGGCTCCAGGCGCATGCCCACGCGGTAGACCATGCTCACCCCGACGGTGGGCATGGCGTGGTCCTCGGAGACCACCACGGTCAGGCCGTTGGCGAGGGTCTTCACCTCCACGGGCACCCGCCAGGCCGGGCGTTTGGCCATCGGAGCGGGGCCGGCCGCGAGGGCCGCTCCCACCAGGAAAGGGGTCAAGGACCTGAGTCGCATTCAAGGCTCCTGAGAAAGAAACGGGATGAACCCGTCGAGAAAGGCTGGGGTGGTTCCACGATAGTCGCATCCGGCCCGCTGCATCACGCCAGCTCAAATCCCGAAGGGGTCTGCAGAACCCATCCGGGGCGGATTGAACCCAGCCTGGGCTGAAGGTGGGAACCCCGGTGGGGCCAGGCTCTTGGGGAGGCCCTGGAAAAGAATGGGGATCCGGTCTGGGGCATTGATGCTCTGTGTCTATAAAATAATTCTTTTTTACAAATTGTATTCATGCAGAGAATTGCATGAATGGTCCTGATTGGCCCGTGGATTGCCGTGGTGCATGGCGTTGGCAGGCGGACTTTGTCCTGCCCATCCCCCCTTCATCCCACAAGGAGTTTCCATGGCCAAAACCAACCCTTCCCGGGGCCTGAGCCTGAACCTCAGCGCCCCCCTGCTGGATGTCCAGGGGGCCGAATCCCGGCCCGCGACCTCCGCCTACGCTTTCTCCACGGGAGGCCGCTTCCTGGGGCAGGCCACCCTCGACGCCAAGGGGCAGGCCTCCTTCGAGGTGACCCTCGGCGAGGAGCCCACAGGCCTGCGCCTGCTGGTGGGTCCGGCCTCCGAGGCCAAGGTCCCCGACCTTGAAGATCTGCTGCGCCGGGGCGCCCAGGAAAAGCACCTGCGCGTGAGTCTGGACGATGCCCGCCTGAAAGTGGAATTGCCCCTCCCGCCGGATGTGTGGCGCCCCTGGCTGCTGGGCCGCTGTCTGGTGAAGGGCACCCTGCAGAAGCGCGTGGTGCGCAACGGCATCGCGGTGGACCTGCCGGTCTGCCAAGCCACGGTGGAGATCTATGAGGTGGATCCCATCTGGATCCTCATTCCCAAACTGCCCAAGGATCTGCTGGACCGCCTGCGGGAAGTGCTGGTGCGGCCCATCCCCATTCCGGATCCGGGGCCCGAATTTCCTCCCGTGATTGGGCCATTCCCCGGCCCCGGCCCGGACCCGGGACCCCTGGCCTTCCAGGCGGCGGAAACGCACCGGGTGGATGCGGTGGCCATCTCGGCCCTGCACGAGGCCTCCGGCTCCGCCAGCCTGCGCTTCGCGGCCCTCAGCGGCAGCGATCAGGCCTTCCGCCAGGCGCTCGTCGACAACGGCGCCCTCATCCGCCCGATCCTCTGCTGGCTGCACCCCGCCTTCGTGACCACGCGGCGCATCGGCACGGCGGTCACCGATGACTGCGGCCATTTCCGGACGACGATCTTCAAGAGCATCTTCAATCCCGACCAGCCCGACCTCTACTTCCGGGCCACCCAGCGGCTGTTCGGATTCCTCGACATCACCATCTACGCCCCCACACCCATCGCCTGCCACACCTGGTGGGATTACGTCTGCGGCAGCGAGGTCAGCCTCATCACCACGCATCCGCTGGCCATCACCTGCTCGCCCTGCCCGCCCGTCATCGCCGGGGACAACTGGGTGCTCTTCATGGCCATCGGCAACTTCCCCCTGAGCCGCATCCACGGCACGGGCCAGGCCCTGGGCGCGCCCACGCCGGCGAACCTGGGCCTGACCGACGGCGGCGCGCCCTGGGGCGGCCTCCTGCGGCCCCGCCTGGAATTCGACAACGCCCTGAGGGAAAGCCTGGGCGTGAAGTACTACCGCCTTTCCTGGAAGCGGGACGCGGAGCCCGACACGGCCTACAAGCACCTGTTCGGGCCCATCAGCCGCCACTACGCGCACATGATCGGCACCGACCTGGTGCTGGATGCCTATCCTTTGGGGCCCGTGACCGTGGGCAGCCAGGGCAACCTCTTCGAGATTCCGCCCGCCATTCCGCCGCTGGGCCAGTGGAGCCTTCCCGATGCGGTGGAAGACACGAGCAGCGGCAAGTTCAACACCGTGACCGCGGACGGCGCTCCGCTGCTGGACGGCAAGGTGCAGCTGCGGGTGGAGCTCTTCGACGCCGCGGGGAACGCCGTCAACATCGGCGCCAAGGGCATCCACTACTACGTGCCCACCTCCACGGATCTCAGCGGCACCATCCACACGGTGGAGGCCTCCGTCCTCGGGTTGGTCGCGGGCAATACGATGGTCATCACCCTGCATGTGAACAACCAGGGCTGCAGCGCCTTCATCGCGCCTCCGGCCATCGGCGGCGCCGTGGCGGATCCCTGCTGCGGCGTGCTGAAGTACGGCCCCGGCGAGTCGGTGGCCCTGGCCTGGCAGGCCAGCCATCCCCAGGGGTTCGCTTCCTACCAATTCGGCGTGGTCCGCGGCGTGAGCAGCGTCTACAGCAGCAGCGGCGCGGCCACCGGCGCCTTCAGCGTCAACCGGAGCGTGGATCACCTGCTCAACGACAACCTGCCCGGAGGCTGCGTGCCCGGCGGTTGCCCCGTGGCAGGCTTCAGCGAAAACCTCTACGTCACCGCCAGCGCCACCGATGGCTGGTCCCGGCAATCGCAGTACGACGCCAGTTTCGTCCGGGCCTTCGTGCTGGCGCCCAAGTAATCCCGGTGGTTCCGTTCCTTCCCGCTCCCAGCCCTGTTTTCGGGGCTGGGAGCGGATCATGCTCCAATGACCCATGCACGGAGCGACGGTGGCACAGGTCTGGAAGGGGGGCGGGAGTGGTCCGGCTCTGCCTCTGGCGTATCTCTCGGCCATGGCGTTCATGCTGTGGCTGCTGAACCGGGCGCGGCGCTCCTTTTGGCTGTGCGCGCTGCTGGCCCTCCCGGGCACCCTCTGCCATGAGGCCTGCCATTGGCTGGTGGGGAAGTTGCTGCTGGGCCACCCGGCCCATTTCACAGTGGTGCCGCGGCGGGAAGGCCGCGGCTTCGTGCTGGGCTCCGTGGCCCTGCAGAACCTGCGCTGGTACAACGCCTTCTTCATCGGCATGGCGCCGCTTCTGCTGCTGCCCCTCGCCTGGGTCCTGCTGCTGTGGCGGTTGCGCAGCCAGCCTGTCTTCGGATGGTCCGAGGCTGGATTCGCTTTCCTCCTGGCCAACCTCTTTTTCGCGGCGCTCCCTTCCTGGGCCGACCTGCGCATCGCCGCCCGGTCGCCCGTGGGCTGGGCGCTGCTGGCCGGAACACTGGCGTGGGGATGGATACGGCTCGCAGAGCCCGGCGCGGAGGCTTCAGCGTCTCCGCGCAAGGTGGGCCGCTAGGCCCAGAAGAGGCCAGCATTCTTCCGGATGGCGCCTTGGCCCAGATCCAGTTCTGAGATATCGCGCTTGTCCCCTTTCGGGAAACGCCGCTTGGGCCGGAGGGTCAAAGCGGGCTTGAAAAGCGAATGCCCAGCTGGGGCTGGGCATTCGCTTGGCGGGGTTGTCCCCGGGTCTTATGGGGCGGTGGTGGCGCTGACCAGGACGTTGGTGAAAAGCGCCGGGCCAAGGTTGCTCGACTTGTCCTGGGGTTCGATCCAAATGTAATTCAAACCCTCGAACAAGTTCAGGGTGAAGGTGCCATCCTGTGCTGAGACCAGGCCGGGGCCGGCTTGGATTTTGGCCTGAATGCCCAGGGTGCCATCGGTGACCCGGCCATAGGCGGTGTACTGCACCAGGTCCCGGGTGACGGCGGGCGCGGCGTTGGTGGCGACGAGGGGCGCGGGCAGGTAGGCATCAGCATTCGCCACGAGGTTGTAGGTGGTACCGAATGGTACGTAGAAGACGTACTTGCCGTCACTTCCGGTAAGGGTGGACTTGAGATGCTTGAGGGTGGCGGGGTCCACCAGGTCGACCCGGATGCTTTCCACAGGGGCGCCAGCCTTGGTGAGGAGGGTGCCGGAGATGGTGCCGCCTGCCGGGATGGCGATATCGGCATCGGTCTTGTCGGCGCTCAGGGTGAAAGAGACCGTGGGGCCGTCAGGGCATTCGCGGATGCTGTTGGTATCGGCGCTAAGGCTCCAGTCGCCCTCGAAGAGATCGAGACCGAAAGCGGGGGCCTTGGTCAGGGTGATGGGGAAGACGAGGTATCCCGGATCGAGGTCCCAGTTGGCGCCGGCTTGGCCGGAATGGAGGCTGACGTTCAGCTTGGCCGTGGTTGGAATGGAAACGGGCCCCGTTACCTGCCCCTTCACGTTGTACTGGGTAAGGGTGGCCATGGGGGTGTCGGCGGTGAGGCCGGTGTAGGGGTGGATGGCTACGACGCGGCCGTTGCTGGGGGAATTCAGGCGGAGGTCGGTCACCACGGCGATGACATCGGTCAGGTTGGTGGTGAAGGCGACCGTGCTGTCATCCTTGAGAATGCGAGAGCCTAGCGGGATCTGCGAGGTTTTGTCCCGGAGTTCCACGGAGAATTCGCCGCCGCTGAAGGGCGCGACGCTGGCTTTGGGGTTGAGCTTCAAGGTCAAGCTCTTGATGCCACTGAGGTCCGGAAGAGTCAGGGTTTGGTTTTCGCTGGTTCCATCACCTGCTGCGGTGAAGGGGGCGGAGAGGCAAACGGGAATGCCTGCTGAGATGGTCGTATCGTATTTGGGGATGAACACGGCCCGGTAGGTCCCCTTGAACAATTCCGTGTCGAAGGCGAGGGTTTTGGCGTCTTCGTCCACGAGCCCCGTCACGCTCAAGACGAGGGGAGATGCAAATCCCGTGCGGTCCCAGGCCACCAGGCCTTCGCTGTCGCATTGGTAGATATTCACCTGATAGTTTCTGAGGGGCTGGTGAAAGGGCTGTCCAGAAGCGGGCTTCGAAGCCCAGTCCTTGAGGGTCACGACCCAGCTCTGCTTGGAGGTCTGGTAGGTGAGGGTCGCATCCTGGCTCACGGTGAGGTTTTCCAGGCGGGCGCCCAGGTGCTGGGCGGAATCTCCCATCAGACGGATGGGGTAGGTCTGGGGCCGGAAGTGACCTGAGGTGCCGGAAGCCACCGAGCTGATCGATCCGACGGTGTGTCCGCCGGGGACAGAGATCTGCTGATTCACCTGCACGCTGGATGGATCGAGCAGGTCGCCGTTCGACTTCCTCAACAAGAACGTAATGGAAGGCGCGGGGCTGAGCTTGGCATTGAGCAACGTGGTCAGGGGCGGGGCGGTCACATGCAGCACGGCGGTGGCGGTGGCCGTGGAGGCAGGGGTGGCGGAATCCGTCACGCTCACGAAGTACTGGGCGCTGTCATCGGCGGAGGTGGTGGCGGCGGTGGTGTAGGTGGCGCCCGTGGCGCCAGGAATGACAGTGCCGCCCTTCTTCCAGACGTAGGTGTAGGGCTCCTTGCCGTTGGTGACCACGGGGGTGAAGGTGGCGGTGGCGCCGGATGCCACGGTCTGGTCCGCCAGGGTGACGGCCAAGTGGCTCGCCGGGGGGGTGACGGTCAGGGTGGCGGCATTGCTGGTGACGCTGGCATTGGTGGCGTCCTTCACGGTCACGGTGAAGGATGCGCCATCCTCGGCGATGGTGAGCGCTGGGGTGGTGAACGAGGCGGAGGTGGCGCCCGCAAGAGCCGCGGCGCTGCTGCCCTTGGGGGTTTTGCTCCACTGGTAGGTGTAGGGAGCGGTGCCGCCCGAGGCCACCACGGTGAAGGTGGCGGTGGCGCCCACGGCGGCGGAGGCGTTGGCTGGCTGGGTGCCGATGCTCAGCGGAGTGGCCACGGAAGAGGATGATCCACCGCCACCGCCACCGCAGGCGGTGAAAGCCAGGGTGGAGGCCAAGGCGAAAGCCACGGCGGGGGCCAAGGCCCGTAGCGAAAGGGCCAGGGTGGGGAGGCCGAAGGCCGATTTCGCTTGCCGAAGCATGCGCAATCGGCCTGACAACGAGGTCAGGTACAGAGACAAGGTAGCCTCCTAAGAGATGGAGAAGCGGGGGGGGGCGCTTCTGGATGAGCGTGGCTTAGCTCAGCAGGATTTCGCAGGCAGGCGGATTGGCCTAGATCCACTTCCGAGAAATACGGCTGGTCCACTTTGGAAAGGGCCCCAGGTTCTCCTGGAATGCCTCTTGAGGGGCGCGGCGCTCAGGCGCCTTGAAGGGCGAGGAGGGCTTTGAGGGAGGCCGCTTCCAGGGAATGACTGGCCGTTCGTTGTTCGATCTGGAGCCGCAGGCGAGCGGCATCCGCGGTCCGGTGCCGGGCCTGGGCGAGGAAGAGCTCGGCGACCAGGAGCAATCCAGCTGCATCGGGCCGGCCGGGCACCATTTGGCGGTATCTGCGGGCTTCCGCCAGGGCGCGCCTCAGAATGGCCTCGCTGGGCTGGTTGCGCTGGAACCGGCAGCCGCCGGCCTCCAGGCAGGCCTTGGCCAGCTCCGCCTGGAAGGCTGGTTCCTTGGGATCCTGCTCGACGGCAGTCTGGGTCTGCTGGACGGCCCGCTCGAAATCGGAATCGAAGGACTGCCCCGTCAGGAAAGCCGCCCGCGCGCGCAGCCGCAGGGCTCGCCCGAGCACCACCCGCAGCTCCGCCTTGAGCCTGTTCTCGCTGGCCACGCGGTCCAGGAGGGCTTGCGATTCGCGGACCAGGGCCTCGGCCTCGCCGCCCTGGGGCGGTTTATTCAGGCGGAATGCCATGTCCAGAAGGTCCAGCCGCCGCTCCATGTACACCTTCTGCCGTTGAAGATTCGAGGTGTCGAACTGCGTGTTCTTCTTCGCCCATTCGACCGCTTGATCGAGGTAGGGAATGGGATTCGCGCCGGTTTGGAAGGCCGCATCAGCCCGCCATTTGGAGACGGTCAGCAGGATGGCGTAGGTGACGTGGTCGTGGTTTCCCAGGTCGATGGCCTGGCGCAGGCCTTCGATGGCCCGGTCCAGGTCGGGGATGGCGTCCGATCCGCGTCTCAGCAGGGCTCCTGCCCGCCATCCGTAGGCTTCGCCGAGATGGGTATTCGGCTGGCCGGGAGGCGTGAGCGATTGGCTCATTTGGCCGTTGGCCACGCAGCGGTCCAGCAAGGGCATGGGGTCTTCGCCCCGCTGCTCGGCTGCCTCGGCGGCTGCGCCCTGGGCCATGGACAGGCAGCCGTAGCTTTCGCCGGAGTCCGGATCGACTTCCACCGCCGTGGCGAAGCTGGCCAGGGCGCGCTCCAGCCACTGGGGTTCCTGCCGGCGGTCGAAGGCCATGTTGAAGTAGAGCAGGCCGATCTTGACCCAGCTGGCAGGGTCGCTGGGGGCGATCTCCAGCACGGGTTCGAGCGCTTTCAGGGATTCATCGCATTTCCGCTGGGCGCCTGCGATGTCGCCTGCCGCGCGGAGGGGCAGCGCCTGCTCCATCAGCAGGTCAGCGGCCAGGAAACGCGCTTCGTAGCGCCAGGCGGTCTGGGCGCAGGCGGTCCGGGCGCAGCGCAGGGCCCGGTCGATATCCTTGGCGAGATAGGCCTTCATGGCCTCCTGGTAGTCGGTCTCCAGGCCCGCTCCCCGCGCGATCTCGAACGACGCCAGGGCAGGCTCCCTCAGGGTGCGGTCCAGGCGCAACTGCTCCGATTCCCGCTGGGCGGAGTCGTTGATGAGATTCAACCGGGGCCTGGCCTTCATGAAGAAATGAGTCAGTACCTCGCCCCGGGCCTGGGCGCAAGCCGGGGACCTGAAACCCGCCTTCCAGGCGGCTTCAAGGTTTTGCCGCGCCTCTTCCCATTCCCCGAGGGCCAGGTGGCCCATGCCCAAGGCGTAGGATCCCGGTCCCAGGGTGCCGGGGCCCAGGGCCTTCATCTCCTGGCCGATGGCAGCCATGGTGTCCCGCACATGCTTCACCGCGGGGCGGCGGTCGTGCTTCCGCGACAGGTGGGCCAGCCGGAGCATCTGCTCCATGCTCTGGATATCGCGGCCGTACTTGTTGGCCAGCCGCACCTGCAGAGACTGCCTCCGCATGGCGAGAATGGCCCAGGTTCCGAGCCCGGCGACCAGGAACAGGGCGGCCGCCGACATGGCCGTGAGGCCGCGGTTCCGCCGCACCCATTTGGCGAGCCGGTAGACCAGGGAAGAGCGCCTTGCCAGGACGGGCACTCCATCCAGGAAGCGCTGAAGATCCTCCGCCACGGCTTTGGCGCTCCCATAGCGCTCCGGTGGGGCGGCCTGCAGGCACTTGGCAGTGATGGCTTCCAGATCTCTGGGCAGGAGGGGATCCCGGACCCGCAAAGGCACAGGTTCATTGCCCAGGATGTCCAAGGGGTCCCGCGAATCGAAGGGAGGGTGGCCGCAGAGCACGGAGTACAGGGTCGCTCCCAGCGAATAGATGTCGCTGCGGCGGTCCAGGCGGGCCAGGTCCCTGGCCATCTGCTCGGGGCTGGAGAAGGGCGCCGTTCCGAAGGCGGGCAGCCGTTCAGCTGGCAGCTGCCGTCCGAAATCCTCCGGCCGGACCAGCCCGAAATCCGTGAGGTAGGGCCAGGGCTCCTCGGGGTGGGTGGTGTCCACCAGGATGTTGCCCGGCTTGAGATCCAGGTGCAGCAGGCCGTGGCTGTGGGCTTCCTGGAGCGCCTCGGCCACGGCCTTCATCAGCCGCACCCGGGTTTCGATGGGGAAGCGCGGGTAGTTTTCCGCCAGATTGCCGCCTTCCACATAGTGCATGGCGATGAAGGGCTTCCCTTGATGCTCGCCCACCTCCAGCACTTTCAGGATGTTGGGATGGTCCAACTGGGCCTGGGCGCGGGCCTCCCGGAGCATGTGCGCTACCTGCTGGGGCCGGTCGTGGATGGGGAATTTGAGGGCCACCCATCGGTCCAGGCGCATGTCCTGGGCCTTGTAGATGAGCGCCTGGCCGCCGGCGCCGATGAGCTGGAGGTTCTGGTAGCCCTGCCAGGTCAGTCCCTGAGGCAGAATGAGGGTGTCTTCGGAATTCTCTGCCGTCTGGGTGCCCGTAGGGTTCTGGAAGAGGTCGCCCATGAGGGCCTGAAGGCTTGGCTGGTTGAGGCGGCCCGAGCGCAGGAGCGATGTGATCCGCGGCCCCCACTGCTGCGAGCCGAGGGTGTCCTCTTCAAGGGTGAGGGCGTCGAGATCGGCCGCGTCCAGGAGCCCTCGTTTCACGGCGAGGTTGAGAATGCGGGTTTCGAGGTCGCTCATGGAGCCGTCGTCAGCGGCCTGGGCCAAGGCCCAGGGCGTGATGCATCCTTAACAAAATTTGATCCATTTCCCCAGGCTCGAAAGAGCCGAAGGCGAAGGGAAACCCGGGAACCGGTGCGTGGTCGATGAAATAGGTCTGTCCCAGCTGGAACTGGACACCGCGATCCAGGCAGGCCCGCTGCCAGGATTCAAGGTCCAGATCAGGGCGGGTGCGGATCCACAGGGAAAGCCCCCCCGGCGGAAGGGTGAAATCGAAGACGTCCTTGAAGAGGTCCCGGAGGCGGAACACCAGGTGGTCTCGGCGCTCGCGGTAGATCCGCTGCACCCGGTGGATGTGCCGGCGGATTTCGCCTTCTTGCAGCATGGAGGCGAAGGCCCGCTCGAGGGCCATGTCGCCCAGGGTATCGGTGTGGAGCCGGGCCTTGGCCAGCCGCGCCACGGCGTCCTTGGGGCCCGCGATGAGCCCAAGCCGCAGGCCAGGGGCCAGGAGGCGGGAGAAGGAGAAGAGATAGAGCACCGAACCGGAGGTGCCGAAGGTCGCCAGGGGGGCTTCAGTGGGGCCATCGAGGGTGTATTCGGCCTCGGGATCATCCTCCACGATGCCGAACCGGTGCCGCCTGGCCAGTTCCAGCAGGCGCTGGCGGCGGTTCGCGCTCAGCGTGACGGTGGTGGGCACCTGGAAGCGCGGCGTCAGGTAGAGGAGGCGGATGGGTCCTTCCGCCAGGGCCCGCTCCAGCGCATCCACATCCATTCCTTCGCTGTCCACGGGGATGGGAACCAGGCCGGCGCCCTGCTGCTGGAAGGCTTCCCGGGCGGAGGGGTTGCCCGGGTTCTCCACCGCCACCCGGTCGCCGGCCTTCAAGAGGCCCAAGGCGATCAAGCGCAGGGCTTGATGGGAACCATGGGTGACCAGGACGCCCAGCTCATCGGTCTGAATGGCCCGTCTTTCCCGCAGGTAATCCACCAGCTGGTGCCGCAGGTCGAGTTCACCCAGGGGATCGCCGAAATTGAGGACATCGCTGGCGCGGCGGCGCATGGCCCGGCTGTAGGCCCGGCCCAGAATCTCGGCGGACATCAGCCGCGCATCGGTCACGCCGTAGGAAAGTTTGAAAAGCCGCGTGGTGCTGTCCGTGCCCAGTTCCGGGCGCGTGGGCAGATCGAAGGCCTGGGGAGAGTGGATGGGCGGCGTCTGGCCGGGCTTGAGGCTCAGGGGCCTCGGCAAGGGATCGGAGACCCGGCTGCCGCTGCCGCTGTTCGCATCGATCCAGCCCTTGGCCTGAAGCTCCTCGAAGGCCGCCACCACGGTTCCGCGGCTGACCCGCAACTGGTCCGCCAGTTTCCGGGTGCCCGGGATGGGAGAGCCCGGGGGCAGGAGGCCGCTGCGTATCGCCAGAATCAGGGCATCCACGATCTGCAACACCAGGGGCTGCGGCGAGGTGTGGGAGATGTGGATGGGGAGATCCGGGATTCTCATCGGGGACGGGTCCGCAGGGTGGTGAACCAAGGGCCGGGCAGGGGTTCCCGATCATCGTCATGGGTGGCCCGCCGGCTTTTGAAGGCTGGATCGATCACGCAATCATTTGGAAGGAACCGGAAGATGAATGACAAAAGACAAAAATGTGAATGGTTTTGGTTAGACGTTAATCCGTTCCTGCCCGAATGGACCAGCGATTTTTTTTTAAAGCGGACCATGAGATTTCCATGGCGCGGTGAGAGCTCCGGGAGTGGACCATCGCGTTTTCTTTCGAGCGGACCACTGCCCTCACACGGGTGCTGGCCGCGGGGGCCCTGGGCCTGTGCACCGACCTTCCGCTCGGTGCGCAGGCGCTCGCATCAAACACCGCAGGGCACGAAAACGGCTGCCCTGGCGCCGAGGCTGCTGAACGAGATCCAGAAACACAAGCGAGACCACCAGGCCGCCCAAGCCGAATTGGACCACCTCAAATGGCAGACGGAGCAGATGCTGGCTAGGCCCGATCGTTAGCGGCATGGAAGGCCAGTCAGGCGAACCCACCACCTTCCGCAGGATTTTGGGTCCAGCCTTGGGGAATTGCCACTGGGCTGCTCCAAAGTGCCACTGGCCCCCCTTTTGATGCTGTGAGCTGAGGTCCGGAGCCGCAAGGGGGGATGATTCAGAAACACCCCCCCACGAGGATCCATGTGGTGATCCCCGTTCTCACTTTGGAGGCTTCCATGGAGAAGCAGCAACGTTTGTCATTGACCCTCAAGAAGGAAACCCTGGTCAAGATCTCGACCGGGGATCAGTCCCATGTGGCGGGCGGAGCCTACTCCTACCCGCGGCAGGCATGTCGGACTTACACCCACAATCGGCTCTGCCCCCACCACAAATAACGATCCAGGTCCTTGCCCGCGGCGGCAGGTCGATTCACCGCGGAAGAGCGCCATGGAGAAAGCGCCGTCAGCCTTCCGGGCACCCTCTGTTTGAGAAAAAAGGGTGTTTGAGAAAAAAGGTTGAGCCACTGCGCCTGATGCCGAGATGCATCAGGCGCGGCCGTTTGTACGGATCGAATGGGCGGCTGATCCCGGGTGGATCACTCGCATTTCTCAAGAGCGGACCAGCGAGAAAGCGCGACGGCGAGGAATGATCTACCTTGAATGCCTCCGGGCACCCAGGGGGTCGGCCATGAAACGATTTGTTCACAGCCTTGCCATTGGTCTGCTGGGGATGCTCTCCTTGCTCCATTGCGGCGGAGGCGAGAAATCCTCGGGGGGCGCCACGCCCCCTCCGAAGGTCGTTCCTGTGATAGCCAGCTTCACGGCCAGTCCTGTGGCGATCGCTCCTGGAGCCAGCAGCAGCCTGTCCTGGGTCGTGACCGGCGCCACCAGTCTGAGCATCGATCCTGGCGCGCCCGCCATCAGCGGCGCCGCGGGCAGCGTGACGGTGAGCCCCGCCGCCACCACGCTGTACACGCTGACCGCCATCAACGAGGGGGGCAGTGCTACCGCCAGCGCCACGGTGACGGTCACCATTCCGCAGGTGGCGGTATCCATCTCCCCCTCCTCCGTCCGGCTGAAGCCCAGTGGCACTCAGGCCTTCGTGGCGACGGTGACGGGCACCACCGATTCCAGAGTCCTCTGGCAGGTTCAGGAAGGGGGCGGCGGAAGCGTGGATGCTTCGGGGATGTACACGGCCCCGGCCGCGACGGGCATCTGCCACCTCAAGGCCACCAGCGTCGCCGACTCCTCCAAATCCGCCACGGCCACCATCACGGTCAGCGATTCCGCCCCGGCCGGCAGCCTCGCGGCGGGTCCCGTGCCCGCCCCGCTCCCGGCGCGATTGGCCGTGGGGCTGACGGAGGAGCCCGGCGCCACCTGGATGAAAACCAGCGGCGTTCCCTGGGACATGCGCTACCACTACTTCACTCAGGGGTGGCGGAAATGGGGTGGGGATGCTTCCGGTTCGGGCCGGTGGGGTTTGGACTTCATGAAGGAGTGCGATGCCCAGGTCGCCATCCCCGTGGTGCAGTACTACTGCATGAACGAGGAGCCCGGCGGCGACGAAGGCCAGTTCTACAGCAAGACCCAGAACGCCGCCACCATGGCCTCCTATTTCGACGAGTTCAAAGTGCTGATGCAGCGCTGCAAGGATTTCGGCAAGCCGGTGCTGGTGCTCATGGAGGGCGACGGTTTCGCCTACATGGAAATCCAGAGCCACGACAATCCGGATGCCCCGGCCGCCATCGCCAGCACCGGCATGGCGGAATTGCAGGGCCTGCCCGACACTGCCGCGGGCTGGGGCCTGGCCTTCCTCCAGCTGCGCAAGGCCGTGGGTGCCGCCAACGTGGTGCTGGGCATGCACATCTCCGCCTGGGCCACCCAGCTGGACCTCTCCTATTTCAACGTGACGGATCCGCTTCAACCCGAGGTGGACAAGGCCCATGCCTTCCTCTCGAAGCTGGGCCTGGCGGCCAACATCACGGGTCAGACCTACGATGTGCTGGTGGGCGACCCCCTGGACCGCGATTCCGACTACTACAGGATCAGCCGGGGCCAGGACCGCTGGTGGGATGCCAGCGACAGCGCGCCCATCGCCAGCAAGAGCTTCAACCGCTACGCCGAATGGCTGCGCCTGTGGAACCTCAAAGCCCAGAAACGCTGGGTGCTCTGGCAGATCCCCCTGGGCAACAGCCACCACCTGAATGTGCCGAACACCGGCCAGCCCAGGGAAGGTTACAAGGACAACCGGCCCGAGTATTTCTTCGCCGGAGATGACGCCCACCTTCGGAAATTCGCCGATGCTGGCGTCATCGCCCTCCTCTTTGGCGCGGGGGCCGGCGGGCAGTCCATGTACCAGAACGACATCTTCACGGACGGGCAGCCCTTCATGAAAAGCCGCGCGGGGGCCTTCCTGAAGGCCGGAGGTCTCGCCATCGCCCGCTGACGCGGATTTGAATTCGAAAGACAAGGAACACCACCAAGGCACGAAGGCACCAAGAAAACCAGAGCCGCTGTTCATGCAGTTCGTGGTGCCTCGGGGGTGAGAGTCCTTTCCCGCTTATCGGCTTGGCTCAGCTTGAAAAGATCTCCGCGAGGGGCGCTTTCCCTTTCTGTCAGCCCTTTGCAGGCCGCGCAAAAGCGCGTCCGGGGGCCGCCTTCATGTCCTGCCTTTCTTTCTCGCGTCCTTCGTGAGGGTCCTGAAGCCCTTGCCTTGGGCTGAGGTTTTTTCCATTGGATGGAACGCAACCATCCGCCGGTTCCCGTTCACGCCTGCGGGCAGCCCTCTTGGTGGCCCGTGTGCCGCTTTGTGCGCCACCCAGAGGCACGTTTACATCCAATGGACTAGGTTCGGATGAAACCAAGGCATGGGAATTCCGGTGGACCATTCATATTTCTTCAAAGCGGACTAGGGTTCCCATCCGGTGCGGGGTAAGGATGACATCACATCCGATTCATATGCCCATGGAGTCCCCCATGAACCGCCTCGTTCGAAGCCTTGGCCTATGTCTGCTGGGCATGTTTGCGCTCCTTCACTGCGGTGGCGGCGGGAAATCCGGAGAGGAAGAGACGAAGCCCACCCCCGTGCCCGTGATCCTCAGCTTCGCGGCCAACCCGGTCAGCATCGCCCCCGGAGGCAGCAGCACCGTCTCCTGGTCCGTGACGGGCGCCACCAGCCTTAGCATCGATCATGGGGCCCCGGCCATCAGCGGCGCCTCGGGGTTCGTATCCGTGTCCCCCGCGGCCACCACGCAATACACCCTCACTGCCACCAACGCCAAGGGAAGCAGTACGGCCACGGCCACGGTGACCGTGACTCCGGCCCAGGGCGTGACGGTGTCCGTCAGTCCCGCCAGCGCCACGGTGCAGGCGGCCCACACGCAGGCGTTCACGGCCACGGTGACTGGCGCCACCAACACGGCCGTGACCTGGAGCGTGCAGGAAGCCAGCGGCGGTGCCGTGGACGCCACGGGACTGTACACCGCCCCGGCCACGGCGGGCACCTACCATGTGAAGGCCACCAGCGTGGCGGACACGTCCAAGTCCGCCACGGCCACGGTGACGGTGACCGCGGCTCCCCCCGTGGTGGCGGTGTCCATCAGCCCCGCCAGCGCCACGGTGCAGGCGACCCACACGCAGGCGTTCACGGCCACGGTGACCGGAACCACCAACACGGCGGTGACCTGGAGCGTGCAGGAAGCCAGCGGCGGCGCCGTGGATGCCTCGGGACTGTACACCGCTCCGGCCACGGCGGGCGCCTACCACGTGAAGGCCACCAGCGCGGCGGACACGTCCAAGTCCGCCACGGCCACGGTGACGGTGACTGCAGGGACGGCGGCGCCGGTCATTTCGGCCTTCGTGGCCAATCCTTCCACCATCGCCGCGGGCGGCAGCAGCGTTCTGTCCTGGACCGTGACCGGCGCCACCAGCCTCAACCTCAGCGGCGTGGGGACGGTGACGGGGAAGGTCAGCGAGACCGTTTCGCCCTCCAGCACCACCACCTACGTCCTGACCGCCACGGGCCCGGGAGGCATCGCCACCGCTTCCGCGACGCTGACGGTCACGGGGGGGAACCCGCCCAGCCAGTGGGTCATGGGCTATTACGTGGGCTACCACCGCGGCCTTCAGACACCGGCCCAGGTGGACTACAGCGCCATGACCCACATCGTCGTGGGCCGGGCCGTGCCACGGCCTGACGGTACCTGGAACACCACCTTCGACATCGATGAGGTCAATGGGCCCGCCTGGGCCAAGGATGCGGTGCAACGGGCCCACGCGGCGGGCATCAAGGCCCTCCTCATGCTGGGCGGCGCCGGCGCCAATGGGGGCTTCGAACCCACCCACGATCCGGCTGTTCGGGCCAGGGCCGTGGACAACCTCAAGGCCATCGTGGATCAGTACGGTTTCGATGGCGTGGATTTCGACTGGGAGAACTACAACATTCTCAATTCCGGGGGCGACGTCATCGCCTACCTCAAGGCCATCAAGGCGGCCATGCCCAACGGGATTCTCACCATGCCCGTGGGGTGGAACAACTCCAACTTTAATCCGTTGCAAAACTCGCATTACGCCGAAATCGGCGGGCTCGTGGACCGCATCAACATGATGACCTACGGTATGTTTTGGGGCGGTAGCGGCTGGTTGAGTTGGCACATGGCCCCTCTGGATGGCGCCAAGGGCGCCACCCCCTCCTCACTGGTGGACTCCGTGAAGGTGCTGGCTTCAAGCGGGATCTCGAACTCCAAGATCGGCATCGGATTCGGCTTCTACGGCTATGCCTACCAGGGCGGACCCGACACCTCCTTGCCCAGCGCCCCGGGGCAAAACACAGATCAGATCGACATCATCGGAGTCTACAACAGCGCCGACAACATTCTGAGCTACAGCCACCTGCTTCAGTACTGCATCAAACCTGACCTGACGCGCTGGGACGATCTGCCCCAGTCCACCTACCTGTCCTTCCCCCAGGCCACCACGCTGGCCATTCCATCCTCTAGCATCCGCACCCGCTACCTCACCTACGAGGATGAGCGGTCCATCGCTGCCAAGGGCAACTGGGCCCGGGCCCAAGGGCTGGGCGGGGTCATCATCTGGACCATCAGCGAAGGCTACCTGCCCTGGCGGACCACGGGGGAGAAGGATCCCCTCATGAAGGTGGTCAAGGCCGCCCTGCTGTCTCCCCAGGGCGCGCCGCAGATCCTCACCTTCACGGCCAGCGCTTCCTCCGTTGCCGCGGGACAGCCCGTCACCCTCAGCTGGAACGCCCCCAACACCACGTCGGTGTCCATCGATCACGGGGTTGCGGCCATCACCGGGACCACGGGCAGCATCGCCGTGAACCCCTCCGCCACCACGAGCTACACCCTGGGCGCCACCAACACCACGGGGGCCGTCGTCACCGCCGTTTGCACGGTGACCGTCCACTGACTTCGCTGCACCGGGCCGCATCCCCTTCTCCGGAGTGTTTATGAAACGCATCCTGTTCGCCCTGGCTGGCAGCCTGCTGGGAATCCTCGTTCTGATCCGCTGCGGTGGCGGCGGGAAAACCGGAGAGGAAGGGACGAAGCCCACCCCGGCGCCCGTGATCCTCAGCTTCACGGCCAACCCCAGCAGCATCGCCTCGGGGGGCAGCAGCACCCTCTCCTGGTCCGTGACGGGCGCCACCAGCCTCAGCATCGATCATGGGGCACCGGCCATCAGCGGCGCCTCGGTCTCCGTTTCGGTGTCCCCCGCGGCCACCACGCAATACACCCTCACCGCCACCAATGCCACGGGCAGCAGCACCGGCACCGCCACGGTGACCGTGACTCCGCCCCAGGGCGTGGCAGTGTCCATCAGCCCCGCCAGCGCCACGGTGCAGGCGGCCCACACGCAGGCGTTCACGGCCAGGGTGACAGGTAGCAGCAACACGGCGGTGACCTGGAGCGTGCAGGAGGCCAGCGGCGGCGCCGTGGATGCCTCGGGCCTGTACACCGCTCCGGCCACGGCGGGCACCTACCACGTGAAGGCCACCAGCGCGGCGGACACGTCCAAGTCCGCCACGGCCACGGTGACGGTGACCGCGGCTCCCCCCGTGGTGGCGGTGTCCATCAGCCCCGCCAGCGCCACGGTGCAGGCGGCCCACACGCAGCAGTTCACGGCCACGGTGACTGGCAGCACCAACACGGCG
>JACPYP010000033.1 GCA_016195985.1 Acidobacteriota bacterium
ATTCACGAGTCGAGTGGCCGGGAGTCCAAACAAGGCCATGAATTGGTCTGCCACTGCAGGCGTGGTCGATGCGTCCGGTAACTATACCGTCCCGACAGGTCTGGACTACACCGCTCAAACTGTAACGGTCACTTCCGTTGCGGATTCTACCCAGAAAGCTTCATCCCGAGTGAGCATTACTCCAACCGGTGTTTTGAAGGTTGACGGCGTATACAAGGACCCCAGCGGGTACACAATCATCCTCCTTCAAAATGGAACAGTGATCGAAGGCGAATATCAGCGGGGAGCAAATAAGTATGTGGCCAACGGTTCGGTAAGCGGCTATGTGCTCAATTTCAAGCTCACGCTTGGAGCTTCTGTTTACGGGCCTTCGGCCATGACGGTGTCACCGGATGTAAGCACCATTTCGGGCAATTTGTCAGGATGGGGAGCCATCACTTGGACGCGTCAGGTCGGCGCCATCGCACTGCTGATATCTCCCAACCAGGCCACGATTCGACCGGGATCCTCTCAGCAATTCATCGCGTCCATCACCGGTATAAGCAACCCGGCCGTGGCCTGGACCATCCTCGAAGCAAACGGCGGAAGCATTTCCTCCACGGGGCTCTACACCGCGCCAGCGCTTCCCGGTGCCTATACGGTGAAAGCCACCAGCTTGGCGGATCCGACCAAATCCGTCAGCGCTGCCATCACCGTGAGACCTCCGGTGGTTCTGTCGTCGACCGCGGCCACGATTCAGCCGGGGGCCGCCCAGACATTCACGGCAACGCTGACGGGTTTCCCCGTGGGCACCTCTCCTGCTTGGCGCGTGATCGAGCCAGGTGGAGGAACCGTGGATGCCACGGGGAAGTACACCGCACCATTGGAAGCGGGAACCTACACCCTGGAAGCGGCCGCTTCGGATCCGGATGGCACGCGATTTAACGCCACCGCCACCATCACCGTTCCCTTCTCCCTGGTCGTCACCCCAACCACCTACACCATTGGAACCTCTCAGCAGAGAGCTTTCATCGCCACGCTTTCGGGAGCGGGCAACACCCAGGTGTCCTGGAGCGTGGAGCCCAGCAGCGCCGGAACGATCTCGGCGGATGGGGTGTTCGTGGCAGCGGATGTGGCCCCGCAGCCGACCGGCACGCCGGTTTTGGTCCGCGCGACGAGCGTGGCCCGCCCCGATAAGAGCGCTGTCGCCTCAGTGACGCTCAAGCAGACCGTCTACGTCGCCCCAACAACGGTGGTGGTTGAGCCGGACGGGGCCAAGGCGTTCACAGCGACCGTGACTGGACTTGCCTCCAACCAGGTGGATTGGTCCACGACGGGGGGAACCATTGATTCCAGCGGCAACTACCGACCGCCCGCCCTCGCCGGAACCTACCTGGTCAATGCCACGAGCCGGGCCGACAGCCGGCATGTGGGCCGCGCCCAGGTGACAGTGCCTGTCCGCCTCAAGGTCAACCCTGGAGGGACCGTGCTGGTTCCCGTGGGAGTCCCGGTGCAGTTACAGGGCACCGTGAAAGGCGCCACCGACCAGCGGATCCGGTGGACTCTGAATGATTCCTCCTGTGGCCGCATTTCAAACTTTGATGACATCGGCGGGTGGCAAAGTACGCCTGATCCAGCCTCCGCTGGGGTAGGGGTGCTCAACCTGAATGGCAGCGCCGTCAACGCGGACAGCGGCGGGATTTTCTTCGGCCTGAAAACAGGGACCTACAAACTCCTGGGGCGTGCCATCGCCGATGGATCAGCCACTGATGAAGTCACGCTTCAGATCGTGGATCTCATCGCCGTGGACCCCGGAGAATTCACCCTCGAAGCAGGCCAAACCAAGGAGATCCATGCCTGGACCGTCGGCTATGTGGGGACCAATGGCGCCGGCATCATCCGGAGTTCGAATGACGGCTCATCTTCCAATTGTGATGCGGGTTTTGATCCTACCTATGACTGGATGACATTCACGACCACCGGAGGGACCATCGGTCCCGTTCCAAATGTCGTGGGCCGTTATGCCTTGGAACCGGGCCAGCCGAACCTGTGCGACCCCTCGCCCACCCGGAAGATCGGTGCCAGAAGGATCTATCAAGCTCCGGAGGAGCATGGCATTTACTACATCGAAGTGACCAGCGCCAATCGCCCTGAATCCAAGGGAGTGGCCAAGGTGACGGTGCCTTTGATCGTGAGGCTGAAAGAGGGAATCCCCACAGGCGGATGGGTTCGAATGGGTTCCACCAGCACCTTCAAAATTGAAGTATCGGGTTCATCCCAAGGTTTTGAATGCCAGTTGTACTCTTCGTTCGCTAGCCAGGGGGCCGATCCTGGAACCATCGCTTCGAACGGAGTCTACACCGCCCCATCGGTGCTTCCGGCTGGAAGCAACTCGATCCAAGTCAACCTTGTGGTACGCAGCAAAGAGGACCCCTCCAAGTCCGTCAGCACTTGGTTCTGGGTGAGTCAACCGGTCACGGTCTCCGGACCCTATGGTGCGACCTACTATTCGAACCGCAGCTTCGCCATGAGTGCGCGGCTCGTGGGGCTTCCTTCAAACCGGCTGCTGTGGTCATGCGGCGGGGGCAGCATTACCCAGGATGGCGTGTGGACGGCTCCCGAAAATGAGGGCGACTACCGCATCACCGCCACAAGCCTCGATGATCCCACGGCCAGCGATACCCTCGTGGCTCATGTCCCATTCACGCTCAATGTCACCCCTGGATATTGGGCGGTGACGCTGCCACCCGCGGGGTCCCAGCGCTTTGTCGCTGAAGTGCACGGTGTTTCGGACAAGTCGGTGACATGGACTGCCAACCTCGGATCCATCACTCCGGAGGGGATGTACAGCGCTCCCAATGACATTCCAGGGAACACGGCCACAGCCTGGATAACGGCCACATCCAACGGCAAGCCAGGCCAGTACCTTTCAGTCCCGCTGACCATCTCGAGGGACGATTTCCTGACCATCAGCAAGGGATTCGGGGATGAGGTCGATCCCGGATATGTGGGGCAATTCAATGCTCTCCGGAAGGGGGCTTACACAAACGCCGTGACCTGGTCCTGCACGGGCGGAAGCATCACGGCCTCTGGCCTGTACACGGCTCCAGATCTGGCCGGCTCCTATACGGTGACGGCCACATGCACCGATAACACGTCCCTCAAGGCCACCACCCCCGTCCAAGTGAAGGTCATCGTCAAAAAAGCGACCGAGACGAATGTGGTGGTGGGGGAGGGGCAATCCTTCCGTTTGCGGGCCGAGGTCAAGGGCGCGGTCGATACGTCCATGACCTGGCTCCTGGCTTCAGGGGTCGGAACCCTCGACGCAGACGGGACCTACCATGCACCGGCCACCCTTCCGAACGGGCGGGAAGCTGGCGCGACGATCGTTGCCCGGAGCGTCGCGGACATCAATGCCACTGCGATTTTCTATATCACTGTCCGCCACCCCGTCCTGCTTTCGCCGACCGCCCTCACCTTGACGGCAGGAACGATCTCAAAGTTCACGACGACACTGACGGGACTGACATGGGCTGACTTGGTTTGGTCGGCCTCAGGGGGCCAGATCGCTCAGGACGGCACCTATACGGCGCCGGTCGAATCCGGCACCTACACCGTCACGGCAGCCTATGCCGCAGATCCCGCGATCAAGGACACAGCCACGGTGACCGTGCCGCTTAAAGTCACCGTCCAGCCCACCCCCACCGTCGTCTTCCCGGAATCGAAGCGGATCTTCACCGCCAAAGTTTCGGGCGATCCAACCCAGAAAGTGGTTTGGACCTGCAAGCGTGCCGATGGCGATGCCATGAAACCGGCCGGAACCGTGGATCAGTACGGCGTCTACACCCCGCCGGATATGGCGGGGGACTACCTCGTGGTGGCCACCAGCCGGAAGGATCCCGCCGTGAGCGGCTCCGCGCAGGTCCTGGTGCCGGTGGAAGTCTCCGTGACGCCGGCCCTGGCTGTCCTGAAGCCCGGCGGCACCCGCCAGTTCAGCGCCGCCAAGGTGGCAGGAGCCGCCAACAAGACCGTCACCTGGACCGTCCTGCAACCCGAAGGCGGAACCATCAGCGCCAGCGGGCTCTACACCGCCCCCGCCGCGCCGGGCACCTACACCGTCCTCGCCACCTCCGTCGCCGACCCGCGGTTCTTCTCCTCGGCGGAAGTACGCGTCACCGCGGATGGGGAAGTCGAAGTCAGCCTCACCCCCGAAGACGCGGAGCTGAAGAAGGGCGGCAGCAGGACCTTCGTGGCGACCGTGTCAGGCACGGACAACACGGCCGTCACCTGGAGCTGTGACGCGGGCACCGTGGATGCCAATGGAAACTACACCGCGCCCGCGACCTTCGGAACCTTCACCGTGAAAGCCACCTCCGTCGCCGACCCAACCGTGTCCGCCACGGCCACCATCGTGGTATCGCCCCTCCAGGGAGGAGATCGAAGCTACACCTACGACGAGAATGGAAACCTGCTGAGCGACGGGACTCGAACCTTTGAGTGGGATGAGGAAAACAGATTAGTTTCTGTGACCATTAATGCCACTGGGCATCGCAGCGAGTTTGTTTACGACGGTCTTGGAAGAAGAGTCCAGATCCTCGAGAAGGATCCCGACGCTACGCAAACCCTGCAAACCACTTCTGACAAGAAATACTTGTGGGTCGGCACCACCATTGCGGAAGAGAGATCCGGTGATGATGGCGGCACGGTTCAGAAGCGCTTCTTTGCCCAAGGCTTCATGGATAGCGATGGCACGATCCTGCTGTATACCCGCGACCATTTAGGCAGCGTCCGCGAGCTGGTGGACATGCAGCAGAATGTCCGCGCACGCTACGAGTACGATCCGTACGGCAATGTCACCAAGATCAGCGGCGACAGAGACAGCGTGTTCCTCTACACCGGTCACTTCTGGCATCAGCAGAGCGGCTTGTATCTGACTTACTTCCGAGCCTACGATCCGAACCTTGGGCGATGGATTAGCAGAGACCCCAGCGGCGAGCGAAGCAGCACCAACTTGTATGCGTATGTAGGCAGCTCGCCCATTGGCTTCATGGACCCATCAGGTCTATCAGCTTGGGATGTGGTCAATGAGCCATGGTTCCAGAGCCTTGCAAACAGTGGGCGTTCCATCGGTGGGTTCTACAAGGATTTGTTCACAGGCAATGTGCAGAAGAACGCAGCGATGCGATATGCCCAGGGTCCGCTAGGTCAGGCGGAAGCGTTGACAAATCCATGTTCGAATAATTGGCTTGAACGGAACGCATACAACGTTGTAGCTGGCTCACTGATCGTCTCTGCTGCTGCGGCTTTGGGCGCTGGTGGATTGATGGCCGCTGAAATGTCTGCGGCAGCCGAAGAAACCACAATGCTCTACCGAGCAATGAGCCCTGCCGAGTTCTCGAATGTTGCTGGGACGGGCGAGTTCTTTGGGCAGGAGGGGGTTTCCATGGGTGGTAAGTGGTTTGCCACTACTGCTGAAAACGCCGCAACTTGGGGCGAAAAGATGTTTGTTGATACCGGCTATCGCGTCCTTGGAGTGGAAGTTGGTAAGGCCGGACTTGCAGGCGCGATGTTCAAGGAAAGCTTGGATGGAATCGGGGCTGCTTGGTACGTCGCAGAAGAAAGCCTTCCAGCTTTGAATGCGGCAATTCGTGGCTTTTTCCCCTTCTGATGGAGCCGTTGATGCCAATCCTTAAACTCACAGGACATCCACATTGGTTTGACGCTGAGAATGTCAGATTTTCTAGGAATGCTCGGTATTTTTCGGCCAATGTAATCTTCCCCGATGACGATTCCATTTGGAGTGGAGCCTATTTTGTCGAGCCTGATGTTGAACTAGGCGTATTTGAAAATCCGACAATATCGCTCCACTTCATGCCAAATGCTGATGTGGAAGAACACCTTCGGAAGAATAGTTGGTTCTACATGGCAAAAGGTCCAATCAAGATCGGTAGGTTCGATCTGGTTGATATGGAGTACTGCCAAGACGATTGGAAACCAGTGGGGATTTTCTAGCTCCTCCCCATTCCAGGCCCCGGACTTCCGGGGCTTTTCGTTATCGGCTCACCCTCGCCAGGGACACGCCAGGGGGAAGCGCCCCTGTCATGCCCCCGGCTGAGAGGGTGCCCGTGGAAGGCCTCGGTGAACCCCACCGTTTAAAGATCGTCAAGACCCATCGTCTCGCTCGCACCCGGCCCATCACCCCCCAGCAAGCGAGGGGGTGACGGGCCGGACGTACGCAGCGGGGAAACCTTCAGGGGGTGCCCCTGAAGACCTGCGAAAAGCGAGAGGGATCAGGGCGCGAACCCCGCAGGCAGGTTGCGGCGCGTTGCGTCGGGAGCGAACGAGAAATACACCGGCACGTTTTCAAATGCGGAATTTTCTTCAAGTGGGAATTCCGCCTCCCTCCGGATTTCAGTATTCAATGGGCGGGTTTTGAAGTGGTTTGAAGGAGGCGTTCCGCACGGCTCGCCAAACCCGCCCGTGCGGCCTTTGCGAAGACATAGGGTGTTCCGAGAAGTGCCAGCCCTAAACGACCGGAGCCAAGCTCCGTTGAGGCAAACAGAGCGACGCAGAAAGTCCCGGTGATCATGTAGAGGAGAAATTCCCCACGGCGCTCCCATCGGAGTTTTTTAGCCGTCCACGGATTACGCGGGATGAAGGCATTCGCCGCTTTCGAATAGGCAACGAAGGAGAGGCAGGCAACAAAGGACCGTGCATTTTGCAGGGTGGCCAAAGCCGTGTTTCTCAGGAAATCCAGAATTTCATCTCCATCGGGAATGCGCCCAACCTCGCCACCGAAGGCCGCGTGAAACTGCGCCTGGATCACCATGGGATGAGGTTCGGGTTTGCCCTCCTCCGGGCGGCTGGTTAAAGCCTCGATCAGTTCGGCCATGTGCTTCCTCTGAACCACGCGATTCAGCCCGAGGTCAGACATGATTTTGGGCACACCGAAGAATGCACCGATGAGAGCGCCGAGGATGAGCGAGCAGACCTTCTACCGTTGGAAGGCCAAGTTCGGCGGGATGGATGTGGCCGATGCAAAACGGTTGAAGGGGCTGGAGGAGGAGAACCGAAAGCTGAAACAGCTTGTGGGGGAGCTCTCGCTCGACAACCAGGGCCTGAGGTTCCTGCTCACAAAAAAATTCTGAGGCCCCCGGATCGACGGAAGGCCGTGGGTGGCCTTCGGACCCATTTTCAGATGAGCGAGCGGCGGGCCTGCCGGGTGATTGGAATGCAGCGGTGCAGCTATCGGTATCAGTCCCGACGAAAGGACTGGGTCGAGTTGCGCCGGCGGCTACTGGAACTGGCGGCTGAGCGGAAGCGATTCGGCTACCAAAGACTGCATGTGCTCCTGCGGAGGGAGGGCTTTCCCGTGAACGTCAAACGGATCTACCGGCTCTACAAGGAGGAAGGGCTCTCCGTGCGGAAGCGCATCCGGAAGCGGTTGAAGGGGTGCCCCAGGAAGGATCTGCAGGTCCCCACCCGACCTGGTGAGCAGTGGGCCATGGACTTCACCTCGGATGCCCTGGCGGATGGCCGGGCGCTGCGAACCCTGAATGTGGTCGATACCTTCACCCGCGAGTGCCTGGCCATCGAGGTAGATACCAGCCTTCCGGGTTTTCGGGTGGGGCGGGTGCTGGACCGGATCATCCACGAACGGGGCAGGCCGGAGGTCATCGTCACGGACAACGGCCCTGAGTTCATCAGCCGGGTCTTCGATCAGTGGTGCTACCAACGAAGGATCCGGCATCACTTCATCCAACCTGGAAAGCCCATGCAGAACGGCACCTGCGAGAGCTTCAACGGGCGCTTCCGGGATGAATGCCTCAACGAGCACTGGTTCAGAAGCATCCAGGAAGCCAGACGGATCGCCGAAGCCTGGCGACATGATTACAATCACCGCAGACCCCACGGCCCCCTCGGCGACATCACCCCAGCCGAAGCGGCGCAACGCTGGGATTCACTCCGGTCGCCTACGGCTCCCTCCGCGAATCCCGGCGAGATCCTTTTCAACCCTGGACTCCCACCATCCTTGGTATAGAAGTGGGGAGGACGTCAGATTTGACCTTTATCTCCGCTCGAACACAAGGCTCTCTGCTCCTCTTCAGGAAGCTATAAGTAATGGCTCTATCAACCCCGTGGAAATCCCATGAAAAAAGATAAAAAACCCGTTATATCTTTAGCCGAATTGAAGGCAAAGTTAGAAATCAACCCAGAATTTATTGCTCAACGCAAAGCGCGAGAGGATGAACATGCAAGGAGGTCTCTCGCTTTGCAAGCTGAGGAAGAGCCAATTTTAGAGGAATTGCGTGCCGCTGGTTGGAATGTGAAATCAGTATGGGAATTGGTAAATACTTCTGCAAGTTACGCGAGTATTATTCCGATACTACTAAAACATCTCAAATTTCCGTACTCCGACAATACTCGAGAAGGTATTGCCCGTGCGCTGGCTGTCCCGGATTCAAAGTTTGCATGGAACACTATTGTGTTTGAGTACCGTAACACCCCACTGAAGGGAGGAGCTTCTTTGGTGAAAGATGGGCTCGCGGTGGCTCTTGCTGTCATCGCTACGGATGAGGTTATAAACACGGTGATCGACCTTGTTAAGGATACATCGCATGGAACGAGCCGCATTCTCCTTTTACGTGCACTGAAAAAGTCAAGAAGCTCCGCAGCTAAAAATGCCCTCGTTGAGCTTTCATCTGATCCGGATTTGGCAAAGGAAATCGCGTCTTGGTGATGCAGCGGGCTTGATCAGGCTTGCTGCTCACCTTCCCCAATCACTCCCCGCTCCTTCGCATCGTGCATCACCTATTCCTACCTCTCCACTGAGACACGCGGTGGCACCCATTCCCGGGGTTTGTTATTTCGCATCCCGCTGGGGATGACCTAGATGTGAGTAATTCCATGAAAATCGAACTCGATCCCCATCCCGAACCAGAGCCGAAATATCGGCGGGTGCCCGACTTTGTGCCGTCCTATGCGCCGCCCCGTGCTCAGGTCGTCCAGCCTCACCAGCCCGTCGCCCAGGATGTCGCCCTTTGGAACCCCAACGCCGCCGCCAACTGGAGCCTACCTTTTTCGCCGATATTCGGGGCGATCCTTCAAGCGCATAACTGGCGTGCCCTGGGGGAACCCGAGCGGGCGAAGCGGTCCATGCTGTGGTGCTACGCCTGTCTGGCGCTCTACCTGGTGCTTCCTTTCGTGGTGCTGAGTTCCGCTGGCCACGAAAGCACCGGGATGATCGCTCGAGGTATCGCCTTCTGGTTCCTCATTTTTTGGTATTTCCTCTCCGCCCGCCCCCAAGCGCGGTACGTGAAGGAGCGCCATGGTGATGCCTACGAGCGCCGAGCTTGGGGGACACCCCTGCTGGTTGCCCTAGGTGGGGTATTGGCTTACTACGTCTACGCTTTCGTGCTCGGCACGGGTGTAGGCATCGCCCGGCACGTCGCCCGCTGACCTATCCCTCCAATGACTTCTTGCTTCCTGACATGCGCATGCAGAAAGGCTTGTAGGGGCGTTGGAGGCGCGGGAAGGGGCTTTCTGAAGGTCATGGAAGAGATTGCCGCCGACATCCTACCAATCCCCACCGCTGTCCTATCGACCGCGCCAGCAGTGCATTGACCCAAACGGGGTGAAACGCCGATGCTGGCTTGCTGCCCTGAGGGGGGGCATGAGCCCTCTGGACTCCCAAACCCAGCGGCTGGAGGCAGGTGTCTCTTCCGCTCTGTGTGACGAGCCAAATCGTCTGCCGCATGACGATGGATACCCAGCCTCTGCGGGTGAAGGCTCAGGCGCCGTGAGCCAGGCGTGCGGGCATGTGTCCCAAGGGCCTGGAATGGCGCCGCGAAAGCGGACTTGTTGGCGGAGGGAGAGGGATTCGAACCCCCGGTGAGCTTTCACCCACGCTAGTTTTCAAGACTAGAGCCATCAACCGCTCGGCCATCCCTCCGTGCCTCCATCTTGCAGGGGGAGGACGGTCGAGGGCAAGAAGCCTTGTGTCGAGGCGCGGTCAACGGTAACCTGGAAAGCCTTGGAGAGATGCCGGAGTGGCCGATCGGGCTCGCCTGCTAAGCGAGTGTATTGGGTAAACCAGTACCGGGGGTTCGAATCCCCCTCTCTCCGCCACCGAGCCGCCGCAAGGTGGCTCGCTTCACGCAGGGTGGGGATTCGAATCACGGGTGGCGCGCAGGTAGAGCCAGGCCGTGGCCGTCCGGGGGACGGCTGCGGGCGGTCCGCCGAAGGCGGAAGCCCGTGCGCAGCCAAGCGTGCGGCCGTAAGGGACGCCGCGAAGCGGTGGCCCTGGAGGGAATCCCCCTCTCTCCGCCACCGGGCCGCCGTAAGGCGGCTCGCTTCACGTAGGGTGGGGATTCGAATCACGGGTGGCGCGCAGGTAGAGCCAGGCCGTGGCCGTCCGGGGGACGGCTGCGGGCGGTCCGCCGAAGGCGGAGGCCTGTGCGCAGCCAACCGTGCGGCCGTAAGGGACGCCGCGAAGTGGTGGCCCTGGAGGGAATCCCCCTCTTTCTGCCAGTGAAGCCGACTCAGGGCTGCTTCATTTTTGTGTCTGTAAACACCAGCTGAGGGTGGAAGGGAAGCGAGGTTCTTGGCCGCCTCAACAGCTCCTTGGCCACTCGGGGTGTTTCCAGGGTTGCCGAGGTGGATTCTGGCGTGAGGTGTTAATATCGATTCTATACAACTGGGCACAAGGCCTCATGTTGCAGGGAATGCGAGGAACCCTTTATGGACCCCACTCTGCCAGGCCGCATCGCCTTTCTCGGCGGGTTCTTGCCCCGTCTTTGTGGCATCGCCACGTTCACCCATGACATTTGCGAGGCGGTCGCCGATGCGGATCCCCACTCGCTCTGCTTCGCAGGCGCGGTGAATGATCGTCCCGAAGGCTACGAATACCCCCAGCGGGTGCGCTTTGAGTTGGATGAGAAGGATTTGGATTCCTACCGGCGCGGCGCGGATTTCCTGAACTTCAACAATGTGGATGTGCTTTGCGTCCAGCACGAGTTCGGCATCTACGGGGGCTCGGCGGGCAGCCATCTGCTGGCCCTGCTGCGGGAAGTTCGGATGCCCGTGGTGACCACGCTGCACACGATCCTGCGGGAGCCCAACCCCATCCAGCGGAAGATCATGGATGAACTGGTGCGCCGCAGCGACCGCCTGGTGGTGATGGCCCATAAAGGGGCTGAGATCCTGAGGGATGTCTACGCGGTGCCCGACGCCAAGGTGGATCTCATTCCTCACGGCATCCCGGACCTTCCCTTCATCGATTCCAGCTTCTACAAGGCGGAGCTGGGTGTGGAGGGCCGCATGGTGCTGCTTACCTTCGGCCTCCTGGGGCCGGGGAAGGGCATCGAAAACGTCATCGAGGCCCTTCCTGAGATCGTCAAGCGGCACCCCAATGTCGTTTACCTCGTGCTGGGCGCGACCCATCCCCATCTCGTGGCCCGCGAGGGTGAAAACTATCGGCTGGGCTTGGAACGGCTGGCGGAGGATCGCGGGGTCAAGGAGCACGTGATCTTCTACAACCGCTTCGTCTCGCTGGAGGACCTCAAGGAATTCATCGGCGCCACGGATATCTACCTCACGCCCTACCTCAACGAAGCCCAGATCACCTCTGGCACCTTGGCCTATGTGTTTGGCGCAGGCAAGGCTGTGGTGTCCACGCCCTATTGGCACGCGCAGGAACTGCTGGCTGAAGGGCGCGGCATTCTGGTGCCCTTCCGGGACCCAGGGGCCATCGCAGAAGGCGTGTGTGCCTACCTGGATGATCCAGCACTGTTGACCCGCACTCGGGAGCGGGCCTACGAGGTCGGGCGGGACATGATCTGGTCCTCTGTGGCCCGGCGCTACCTCGAGTCCTTCCGGCAGGCTGGCGCCGATCGGAAGGCCCGGCCCCGCAAAGCCTTCGCCGGATGGACTCTGGCCAGCCGGCCCTACGACCTTCCGCCCCTGCGGCTCAACCACGTGGTGCGCATGAGCGATGGCACCGGCATCTTCCAGCACGCCATCTTCAATGTCCCGAATTTCCATGAGGGCTACTGCACGGACGACAACGCCCGGGCCTTGATTCTCTGCAATCTGCTGGATGAACTGGGCGGCAAGCCCCACGAGGAAAACCTGGATCGACTGGCCACGAGCTACCTCGCTTTCCTTTCCGCGGCGTTGAACCCGGACACCAACCGCTTCCGGAATTTCATGAGTCACGGCCGGCAGTGGCTGGAAGAGTCCGGCAGCGAGGATAGCCACGCGCGGGCCCTCTGGGCCTTGGGCACGGGAGCGGGGCGATCGCGGAATGAAGGCCATCAGCGGCTGTCCGCGCAGCTCTTCGAGCGTGGCCTGCCGGCGGTGGAATCCTTCCGCTCGCCCAGGGCCTGGGCTTTTACCCTGCTTGGGATCTATGAGTACCTGCGGCGCTTCCCAGGGCATCCGAAAGTGACGGCCACCTGCGAACAGCTGACCAATCAACTCATCCGGCTTTGGCATGTCTGCGCTTCTGAGGACTGGCCCTGGTTCGAGCCCATCGCTTCATACGACAACGCCAGATTATGTCAGGCCCTCCTCCTCAGCGGTCAATGGATGCCCCACCCCGAAGCGCTGGAGATCGGCCTCAAGTCCCTCCGGTGGCTGACCTCTCTTCAAACCGCCCAGGCGGGCCATTTCCGGCCCATCGGCAGCAACGGCTTCTGCGAAAGAGATGGCGCCCATGCGGATTTCGATCAACAACCCGTGGAAGCCCAGGCCATGGTCGCAGCCTGCCTCGAAGCGTTCCGCGCCACTCAGGATGTGACCTGGTCGCGGGAGGCCAAGCGGGCCTTTGAGTGGTTCCTGGGCCGCAACGACCTTGGCGTGTCCCTGTACGATTCCAGCAGCGGTGGCTGCAGCGACGGCCTGCACAGGGACCGCATCAGCGAGAACCAAGGCGCTGAATCGACCCTGGCCTTCCACCTCTCCCTTGCTGAAATGAACTTCGCTGAACACCTGACAACCCCAACCCTAAACAGGACCCCATGACCTTCGCCACCCTTCGCCGCCACGAAATGTCACTCCTGCCTGAAAGCGGGCGGGTTATCATCCGTCCCTTCATTCCCGCGAGCATCCACAACATCACCACGATCATCGGCCGGGCGCTTGCCGTTAGCGAGGAGGACGCCTCACGGGATCTGGAGGCCATGCTCAGGGAGTTCGATTCCAGGCATATCGACATCGAGACGGCGCTGCTGGCGAATTTTGAGAAAATCGTGCCCCACATTTTCAGCCAGCGTCCCCTCACCCGATCCCGCAAGCTCCTCATCGGCGCACTCTTTTCCGGCGAGTACGCTCTGGAATCCGCGGCTCTCTTCAATCCATCCATCGTGCAGCACCCCGACCAGGAGGGTGTTCCCGAGGGAGCCTTGCGGTTCATCATGAGCCTGCGGGCCACCGGAGAAGGACACATCTCTTCCATTGAGTTCCGCACGGGCCTCATCTTAGAGGACGGCAGCATCCACCTGGACCCGGTCTCCCGTTACGTCAACGTGCCAGAGATCAACCCCAACCCGAGGTACAAGAAGCGTCTCTTCATCGTCAAGCTGCATGAGATGGGTTTCGAGAATGGCGCCTCGCAGGCAGTCATGGAGCCTCTCGATGACAGCTTCACGCGAAGCGATCTCAACCGGAGCGTGGCCCGAGTGCGGCGGGAGACCCAGCCCATCACGCAGGGCCTCATCAATACCCTCAGCTGCATCCAGTGGCTGGCCGATTCGAACTACGAGATGAACTTCTTGCCCTCCTTGGCCATGAGTGAACGGATCATCTTTCCGGTCTCGCCCAATGAAACCAATGGCATTGAAGATGCTCGATTCGTTCGGCACACGGATGACGACGGTTGCGTGATGTACTACGCCACCTACACGGCCTACAACGGCCACGCCATCCTGCCACAGCTCATCGAAACCCAGGATTTCCTCCACTTCCGGGTGCTCACCCTCAACGGCACGGCTGTCCAGAACAAGGGCATGGCGCTCTTTCCCAGGCGCATCGATGGCAACTACGCCATGCTGTCCCGTCAGGACGACGAGAACCTGTTCATCATGTTCTCGGACAACCCCCACTACTGGAGCGATCCGAAGATCCTCCTGCTGCCGTCGGAAATGTGGGAATCCGTGAAAATCGGGAACTGCGGCTCCCCCATCGAAACCGAAGCGGGCTGGCTGGTGATCACTCATGGCGTGGGGCCCATGCGCAAATACTGCATCGGAGCCGCCCTGCTCGATCTGAACGATCCCACCAAAGTGATTGGCCGATTGAGCCAACCACTTCTCGAACCTGAAGGCGTGGGGCGGGAGGGCTACGTGCCGAACGTCGTCTATAGCTGCGGGTCCATCCTCCACGGCAGGGAGCTCATCCTGCCCTACGCCATGAGTGACAAATCTTCTGCCATCGCCAGCCTCTCCCTGGATGAGCTGCTGGAGGCGCTGGGCGCTTGATCAGCAGGACCCCCCTACCAGCGGAAGGTGCCGGCCAGCTCCAGGCGGTTGCCGTCGCGGTTCACTTCGGTGCGGCTGGTGGAGGTGGGATCGTTCAGGTTGAAGGCCTTGTAGGGGGCGTGGACGAAGCGGGCCTCGGCGCCGATGATCCGGGTGAACTGCCAGCCCAGTCCCGCCGCGAGGCTGAGGCTGCTGGTGTTCTTGGAGCGGTCGTAGCTGGAGGAGAAGCTGTTGCCGATGCGATCGCTGGTGGTGTAGGAGAGGTCCCAGCGGGTGACGCCCAGGCCGCCGGTGAGGTAGAGGCCCCTCGGCGCGCCCTCGACGTAGTAGAGGTAGTCCACGGCCGCGCCCGCGGCGCTGAGGTTCCTGGATTCCCGGTAGTTGCTGTGGCGGGGCTCGTAGGAAGAGACGTTGAAAATGTTCACATCCAGACGGGGCCGCACCGCGTGGCCTCCGGTCAGGTTCCACTGGACCAGAAAGCTGGCGCCGGCGCCCAGGGACTTGTCCGTGTCTTCCTTCAGGTTCCCGAGGGGTGCGTTGAGCTGGGCGGAAAAGCCGAAGGTGGGCCGGTCGATGGATTGGCCTGCGAGGGGCAGCGCCAGGGAGCAGACGAGGGGCAGCAGGGCGAAGGGTTTCATGGATTCTCCAGGAACACTGAGACATGGGCGGCGCGGTGCCGTCCAAGGGGGGATACGGAGAACCCGATGAGGGGATGAGTCGAAATTCGCGCCTGCGGCTCAAGGCCCGCCGTTCAGGGACTGGGGCTCAACGATTAACGCTCAACGCTCAACACTCAACGCTCAACGCTCAACACTCAACGCTCAACGCTCAACGCTGATCCCATCCCTCGAAGGCGCGGAAGCTGTGGTAGCGTTCCCGCCCCAGCACCAGGTGATCCGCCAATGGGACGCCGAGGGATTCGCCGGCGGCCTGGAGCCTGCGCGTGAGTTGGATGTCCTCGCGGCTGGGGGTGGGATCGCCACTGGGATGGTTGTGGAAGGCCAGGGCCGTGGTGGCGCCATAGCGGAGGGCTTCGCGGAAGAATTCCCTGGGGCTGATGAGGGTGGCTGTGGCCGTGCCCTGGCTGAGGATCCGCTCCGCCAGGAGATCGCCCTTGGCATTGAGGGCCAGCAGTCCGAAGCGTTCTTCGGTCCAGCCCTGGCAGCGGGGCAGCAGGTAGTCTCCGGCGGCCTTGGGGCTGGTGATTCGGGGGCGCTCAGTCCCCCGCTGGGAACGCCGGGCCAGTTCCAGGGCCGCCCAGAGTTGGCCCGCCTTGGCAGGGCCGAGTCCCGGCTGCTCCAGCCAGTCACTGAGGCCGAGGTTGAGGAGGCCTGCGATGCCGCCGGTGCGGTTCAGCACCGTCTGGGCCAGCTCCACGGCGTTCCGGCCCCGGAATCCCGTGCCCCAGAGCAGGGCCAGCAGTTCGGCATCGGCGAGACCTTCGCCGGATCCGGCCATGAGGCGTTCGCGGGGGCGTTGATCCGGGGAGAGATCAAGAATCCGCATGGTGTTCCTCCTTCAGTGCGCGGCCCATCAGAGCCTCGTCCACTGGGCGAGGTCGCGGCGCCAGCGGAGCACCCTCAAGCGGCCCTTCCCGTTGAGCCGGATGCAGAGCGCTTCCTTGCCGTTATGGACGAACCAGGCGCCGGCCAAGGTGGTGTGGCAGGGCGTGACGGTGATGACGGGATGGGATGCGCCGGTGCGCGCGGCGAGAGGATCTGGATCCATGCCCGGCGGCAAGGGGATGTGGGCGGGCTTGCCCCACTTCACGCCGCGGCTCAACTGCACAGGCAGATGCTCGCCAGCGCCACTGGCGCTTCCGAAGGCCACCGTGACATCGACGCCCCGGGCCCGGGCCAGCGTGAAGGCCTGGTCCAGGCTGCCGACGATCTCCTGCTGGGCGGCGGCGAGTTCCGTCGCTCCGGTGTCCCAGCCCGTGGTGACGGCGCCGGCAAGGACCGCGAGCAGGGCCATGACGACCGTGAGTTCAAGCAGGGACGTGCCCCGCTGGGAGGCGCGCCGGCGGTTCCGGTTCACGGCGCGGCCCTAGTTCTTGGAGGCCGCGGGGCGTGAGGCGGCGATGGGAGCCAGGTAGGGTTTCACTCTGGCAAAGCCCTTTTCACCGATGCCCTTCACGTTCATCAGCTCCTCGGTCCGCTGGAAACCTCCGTGCTGTTTGCGGAAAGCGATGATCCGTTCGGCGGTCTTCTGGCCGACGCGGGGAAGCTGCATCAGCTCCGTCACCGAAGCGGTGTTCAGGTTGATGGGCCGCTGAGGCGCCTGGGGGGCGCGGTTCGGGGCGGAAGAGAGGGGAAAGGCCAGGCAGAGCGCCAAGGCTAGGGTGGTGAAGGGTTTGGACATGGTTGCCTCCTTTTGGGCTAGACCAGGCCAAATCCAAAGTTGTGCCATTGTATAAATCGTTTATTTGTTTGATTTAAAAATGAATATTATTAAAATTTAGTCATAAATAAATGACAAAAAATAGAGTTATTTTTATAATTAATTTATTTTCAATACTTATACTTTGAAATAAATATGCGATTTGTTTTTTTATATATGACACAGCATTGATTGGTAAAAACAGTCTCAGCCCATCCCTGTCAGGACCGATTATCCTGGGCAGGTCCGAGGAGCGCTGCAGGACCCGGCGGATCGCCGCCAGGGATCTCAGGCTCGGACACTTCTCCAAGGAACGGCGCTCACCTCAACCCAGCAGCGGGTCGATGAGGTGGCTCCCACCCTTTGGCCCGACCCTTCGAGGAGGTCCCATGACCGTTGCCACCACTGATTTCATCGTCGCCGATCTGTCCCTTGCCGCCTGGGGCCGCAAGGAACTCGCCATCGCCGAGGGGGAGATGCCCGCCCTCATGGCCATCCGCCAGCAGTACGCGGCGAAGCAGCCCCTCAAGGGCGCGCGCATCGCGGGCTCGCTGCACATGACCATCCAGACTGCCGTGCTCATCGAAACGCTGAAAGCCCTGGGCGCCGATGTCCGCTGGGCGAGCTGCAACATCTTCAGCACCCAGGATCACGCCGCCGCTGCCATCGCCGCGGGCGGCACGCCCGTCTTCGCCGTGAAGGGCGAGACCCTTCCTGATTACTGGGACTACACGCACCGCATCTTCGATTTCGAGGGCGGCGCGAACATGATCCTGGACGATGGCGGCGATGCCACCCTGCTGCTGCACCTGGGCGCGCGGGCCGAGCAGGACATCCACGTGCTGGACCATCCCGACAGCGAGGAAGCCACCGTGCTTTTCGCCGCCATCAAGAAGCGCCTGGCAGAGCAGCCCACCTGGTATTCCACCCAGCTGGCCAAGATCAAGGGCGTGACGGAGGAGACCACCACGGGCGTGCACCGCCTCTACGAAATGGCCAAGAAGGGCGAGCTGAAGTTCCCCGCCATCAACGTCAACGACAGCGTCACGAAGAGCAAGTTCGACAACCTCTACGGCTGCCGCGAATCCCTGGTGGATGCCATCAAGCGCGCCACCGATGTCATGGTCGCGGGCAAGATCGCGGTGGTCTGCGGCTACGGCGACGTGGGCAAGGGCAGCGCCCAGGCCCTGCGGGCGCTCAGCGCCCAGGTGTGGGTGACCGAGATCGATCCCATCTGCGCCCTGCAGGCGGCCATGGAGGGCTACCGCGTGGTCACCATGGACGAAGCCTGCGAGCAGGCGGACATCTTCGTCACCGCCACCGGCAACTTCCACGTCATCACCCACGACCACATGATCCGAATGAAGCACAACGCCATCGTGTGCAACATCGGCCACTTCGACAGCGAGATCGACGTGGCGGGCCTCGAGAAGTACCAATGGGAGGAGATCAAGCCCCAGGTGGACCATGTCATTTTCCCGAAAGGCAACCGCATCATCCTGCTGGCCAAGGGCCGCCTGGTGAATTTGGGCTGCGGCACGGGCCACCCCAGCTACGTCATGTCCTCCTCCTTCGCCAACCAGACCCTGGCCCAGATCGAGCTGTGGACCAAGAACGGCGAGTACCAGGTGGGCGTCTACACCCTGCCCAAGCACCTGGACGAGCAGGTGGCGCGCCTGCAGCTGCAGACCCTCAACGCCAAGCTGACGGCCCTGCGTCCCGATCAGGCCAAGTACATCGGCGTGCCGGTCGAAGGCCCCTACAAGGCGGACCACTACCGCTACTAGGCGTTTCCGGCTCCGCACAGGGCGCCTTCGGGCGCCCTGCTTGTTTGTTGGCGGGCCCTTCGTCAGGATGAAACCATCACCTTCGGGAGCATCCATGCGGTCCTGGTCGATGGGCATTCTGCTGGTCCTCGCGGTAGCTCTGGCTGGCGCGGGGGGCGCCGGCCTGGTGCTGTGGCTTCAGGGGCGCAAGGCACCCGTCCCCCAGCCCGTGCCCCAGGTCGCTCCCCCCGCGCCGGAGGTCCCGCTTCCGCAGGCTCCCGTGGCAATCTCCGCCCGCCCAGACGCTGCGCCTGGCGTTGAAGAAGTCATCGCCAAGGCCATGCCCGCCGTGGTCCTGGTGGAAACCTCTTCGGGCCGGGGCAGCGCCTTTTTCGTGGACCGCGACCGGCTCCTCACCAACCACCACGTGGTGGCAGGGCAAAGCTACGTGAAGCTGCGCCTTTCCGACAACCGCACCCTGGATGCCGGCATCGCCGCCACGGCCCAGGACTACGATCTCGCGGTGCTGCGGATCATGGGCCCCGCGCCGGATCACGCCTCCCTCGCCCTGGGCACCATCCAGGAGGTCCGCCAGGGACAGGAGGTGCTGGCCATCGGCACGCCCCTGGGCGTGTTCCAGAACACCGTCACCCGGGGCATCGTCAGCGGCCTGCGCCAGCTGGACAAGGTGGTGGTGCTGCAGACGGACACGTCCCTGAACCCGGGCAACAGCGGCGGCCCGCTCATCGATCACGCAGGCCGGGTGGTGGGCATCAACACCATGGGCTTCCGAGGCAGCCAGGGCCTGAACTTCGCCGTGGCCATCGACCATGCCCGGGCCCTCATGGAGGGAAAGCCCCTGCCCATCGCCTTCGTCACGCCGCCGGCGGATGGCGCGCTCAAGGGCCTCCTGCCCGGCGCCAGCGCCAGCGAAGCCGACCAGGCCCGGGAGGAAGGGGCCAAGCGCTATGCGACACAGTTGGTGGCCCTCGCCCGTTCCGCCGACCAACTGGAATCCTCCTTCGCCACCTTCCTGGCCTACTACTGGGACGGGAAAGTGGTGGGAAGCTTCGACCGGAATTTCTATGCGCTGTGGGAACGGGGCGCCCTCCAGGGCACCCCGGTGAAAGGGCACGAATCCGAAGCCGCCCGCATGCGCGCCGCGGCGGATCAGTTCCGGGAGCGCTCCCGCGGGGTGGAGGACCTGGCCCGCAAGGCCGACGTGTTCCCCGGCACGCGGCGCGACCTGCGCCAGCGGCTCCGGCTCGATCATAAGGAGCTTGAGTGAGGCTGCGGCGGCGGCGTTTTGTATGATCAGGTGAGAAGGGGAGTTCCATGGCCGAAGAAAAGAAAGAACCCTGGCTGAACCTGCTGGCCCTCACGACGGTGATCCTGGCGGTCTGCGCGACGCTGGCCACCTTCAAGGGCGGCGGCTATTCCACCAAGACCGTGCTGAACCAGGCTCAGGCCTCGGATACCTGGGCCCACTACCAGGCCAAGGGCATCAAGGGGAACCTCTACGAAGTGGAAGCCATGCGCCTCAGGCGGGAGATCGAGCTGGCGCCCAAGGCCTCGCTGGCAGTGCTGGAGAAAAGCTTGGCCGAGGTGGAGAAGAAGGTCGCCAAGTACGAGGGCGAGAAGACCGACATCGACAAGAAGGCCCGGGGCTTCGAGGAGGCCAAGGCGGACGCCCAGAAGCACGGCGCGCCCTTCGGCCTCGCGGTGATTTTTCTTCAGATCGCCATCCTGCTTTCCTCCATCGCGGCCCTGATGAAGAAGCAGCCCGTCTACTGGGCAGGGCTCGCCGTGGGCGCGGTGGGGCTCGTCTACTTCGTCAACGGCTTCTTCCTTTTATTCAACGTCTGATGTGGGCCCTCACTGTCGCCGGCATCATCGAGCGTGAGGGGCGCTTTCTCTTTGTGGAGGAGCCCGACAAGGTGACGGGCCTGCCCGTCATCAACCAGCCTGCGGGCCACGTGGAGCCCGGGGAGGCCCTGCTGGACGCCGTGCGCCGCGAGGTGCGCGAGGAAACAGGCCTGGCGTTCACGCCCGAGGCCATCGTGGGGCTGTACCCCCTGAAGGCCGCCAACGGGAAGGACTACTTCCGCGTGTGCTACTGGGGCACCGTGCCGCAGGGCGCCGTGGCCGCGCCGCAGGATCCCGACATCCTGCGTTGCCGGTGGCTCAGCCGCGAGGAGCTGGCCGACGTCCCGCTGCGTTCCGGCTGGGTCCGGCGCTGCCTGGAGGATGCCCTGGCGGGACGGCGATTCCCGCTGGATCTGGTGGCGGACATCCGCGTCGAGCGCTGAATCACTTCTTCCGGAACCAGATGGACGCGATGATCGAGGTGAGGAAACCCGTGGCCATGGTGCCGATGGCGCCGGCCATGGCGCTGGCGCGGGGCGTCTGCATGGAGGCTCCGGCCTTCACGGCGGCTTCGATCTGCCCGGCGCTGAGGCCCTGTTTGGCCATCATCTGCCGGCCCAGGGCCTCGATGTCCTGGAAGTAGTGCGGGAAAGCCACGGTGGTGAAGAGGTAGCTGCCCCAGTAGATGAGAATCGAGGCCAGCAGCGAGATGCTCACGCCGTTCCACACCTGGCGGCCATAGCCGCTGGCGGGGGTCAGGCCCCGCAGGGCCCAGACCAGGATGCCGATCTGGATGGGCACCACCAGCCAGAACAGGAAGAGCAAGCTGGGGCTCTTGTACCAGCCCGTGAGGCCCATGACGAAGGTCCAAGCGGTCACGGAAAGGCCGAGGATCAGGCCGGCGCGGAGGGTGGGGTGCATGCGGACCTCAGAAGATGTGGGTGCCGCCGTTCACAGGCAGGGTGGGGCCGGGGCCGCGGCTGGCTCCGGTGACGAGGGCGGCTCGGCCAGAGAAGGGCATGGGCGGCTCAAGCCCCGCTCAGTTCTGTGATGGACATGCCGCCGGTGGCGCCGGGCACGCCGGTGAGCGCCCGGCGCAGGTAGCCCGCCTGGCCCAGGTGGAAGGCGAGGTGGGTGGCCACATGCATGAGAAAGCGCCTGGTGGGGGGCTGCAGGCCCATGACGGCCTGGGGGAAGGGCAGGGCCAGGGCCTCTTCCGTCAGAGCTTCCAGGCCCTTTTCCAGATCGGCGAGGGCGCTTTCCAGAAGCGCGGCCACCTCGGCGCGGGTGCCTTCCCGCTGGGCGAATTCCTGCTCGCGCTGGCGCGCGTAGCCTGTGCCGCCAAGGACCGCCCCCAGGAAGTGGCGCAGGTTGCCGGCCGCGTGCAGGGCCAGGTTGCCCGCGCTGTTGCTGATGCCCGGCAGCGTGCGCCAGAGGGAGACATCATCCGGGAAGCTTTCGACTTCGCGGATGAAGCAACGGAGGTCGCGGCGGAACAGGGCGAGAAGGTCGGCTGCGAAGGGGGTCATGGGCGCTCCTTCAGAAGAGGATCTTCGCCACAGATGAACACAGATGAACGCGGATGGAAACCATGGGCATGATCCGTGGCTTATCCTCGAACCATGGACCTTCAATCGCTCCTTGACGACATCGCCCGCGAGGCGGCTCCCCTGGCGGTCCAGGGGAAGGTGGCGGACTACATTCCGGCCCTGGCTGCGGTGGATCCATCCCGCTTCGGCATCGCCCTGGCCACGGTGGACGGCCAGCTGGTGGGCAGCGGGGATTGGCAGGCGCCCTTCTCCATCCAGAGCGTGTCCAAGGCCTTCTCCCTGGCCCTGGTGCTGGCCCGGGACGGCGAGGCCCTGTGGAAGCGCGTGGGACTGGAGCCCTCGGGCAACCCTTTCAACTCGCTGGTGCAGCTGGAATACGAGAAGGGCATTCCGCGCAATCCCTTCATCAACGCCGGGGCCCTCATCCTCGTGGACCGCCTGCTGTCCCTCACGGGCGATTCCCTGGGCGCCCTCCGCGATTTCCTGCGGGCGGAAAGCGGGAGTCCGGCCGTGGACATGGATCCGGAGGTGGCTGCCTCCGAGGCGGCCCATGGCCACCGCAACGCGGCTCTGGCCCATTTCATGGCCAGTTGCGGCAACCTGGAGAACCCGGTGGAGCGAGTGCTCGACCACTACTTCCGCCAGTGCAGCCTCCGCATGAGCTGCGGGGACCTGGCCCGGGCCGGGCTCTTCCTGGCCAACCACGGCCTGCGCGCGGACAGCTCGCGCCTGCTCAGCCGCAGCGAGGCCAAGCGCATCAACGCCATCATGCTTACCTGCGGAACCTACGACGCGGCGGGCGACTTCGCCTACCGCGTGGGCCTGCCCGGCAAGAGCGGCGTGGGGGGCGGCATTCTCGCAGTGCTGCCCGGACGGGGCACCCTCTGCGTGTGGAGCCCCGCCCTGGACAGGCACGGCAACAGCGTGGCTGGCGTGGAGGCCCTGGATCGTTTCACCACCCGCACGGGCTGGTCGGTGTTCTGAGAGGCTGTTATGTCCGGCTCAGCAGGGCCAGGCCCGCCAGCACCAGCAGGATGCCCAGGGCCTTCGGCAGGGCGAAGGCCTCGCGGAACACGGCGATGGCGATGGGGATGAGCAGCAGGCTCGCCGCGCCGTTCACGGCCACGCCGGACCATTGCAGGGAGACCCCGGCCCGGAACGCCAGCAGGAAACCCACTTCGATGAGCAGCACGCCCACGCCCAGGGCCAGCGCCACCCAGGGGCCGGAGCCCTGGGCCAGGCCCGCGAAGGCCAGGCGCCAGGGATTGCCGGCGCCCGCGGGCTGAAGGAAGGGGAGGGCCACCAGGCAGAGCAGGAAGGCCACGCCATAGGCCGCCATGAGCATGGCCATGGGGTTCACGGTGGCGGGCACGCATTTCTGGGCGAACTGGTAGATCACCACGCCAACGGCGGCCACAGCCAGGAAGAGCAACTCGGGTTTCAAGGGAGCTCCGGGTTCAGGATCGAATGGAAGGCCCGTCTTGCCTCGGCCGTCTGGAAGCTCCAGGCCACGAAGCGGCTCTGTTTCTGGCCCTGTGCCATGGCCACGGTGCGGATGTCGCGGGCTTCGGCCTGGCGCAGAGCCCGGTGCACGGCGGGCAGGGAGCGGGAGCTGGATACCAGGGAGGTGAACCAGCCCACGCGGTCGCCCAGGCCGGCGCTCTCGCCGATCATGCGGCGGATGAAGCCTGCCTCGCCCCCTTCGCACCAAAGTTCGGGATCCTGGCCGCCGAAATTCCGGACGGGGCGGCCCGTGTCCCGGCCCAGCTTGCGCCACTTCTGCTGCGCCGCCTCGCGGGCCTCGCGGGCAGAGCCGTGGAAGGGCGGGTTGCAGAGCGTCAGGCCGAAGCGCTCTCCGGGGCGCAACACGCCGCGGAAAATGGCGCCGGGTTCCGCCTGGTGGCGCAGTTCGATGGCGGCGCTCCAGCCGGCGTTGGCGGCCAGGATGCGGGAGGCCGAGGCCAGGGCCGCCTCGTCGATGTCAGAGCCAACGAAGGACCAGCCGTATTCACGGTGGCCCACGAGCGGGTATATGGCATTGGCGCCCACGCCCACATCCAGCACGCGCAGGCCGGGGCCCCGGGGAACGGCGCCGGCGGCATCCTCCGCCAGGAGATCGGCCAGGTGGTGCAGGTAGTCTGCCCGCCCCGGAACGGGCGGGCAGAGGTAGCCGCTGGGGATGTCCCAACCACGGATGCCGTAGGCTTCGGCCAGCAGGGCGCGGTTCAGGGTTTTCACCGCCGCGGGATCGGCGAAATCGATGGAAAGGCCGCCGTGTGGGGCCCTGCGGAGGAAGGGGGCCAGCTCCGCGCAGGCCGCCGCCAGCCTCTGGAAATCGTAGCCCGCCGCGTGCCGGTTGCGCGGATGCAGGCCGGGCTTGGCGGGCCGGGGACCGGCGGAGTGGCGAGACGTACCCATCCCCTAGTGTGGGACGGCCGGGATTCTCAGGGAAGGTTTTCGCCGCCTTCGGTCTGCGCCAAGTGGGCCGCCTGCCGGCGGGCCAGGATCCAGAAGAGGGTGGCCAGGATCACGGTCAGCGCCGCCAGCGTGAAGGCCAGGTTGCGGCCCCGCCAGAGGCCGTCCCAGGCCTTCATGAACTCTGTGGCCAGGACATTGGCCTTGCCGCCGTAGAGCTCCAGGTCGCGCAGGTATTTCTTGGTGTCCTCCGGCTCGTATCCGAGGGGATTGGCGCCCTTGGGCGCGGCGCGCAGGTAGATGATGGTGGCGGCGCCCAGGCCCGCGGCGAGGATGCCTGCGGTGATCTGGCGGATGCGGGTCAGGCGCTGCGCCGCGGAAGCGCCCAGGTGGCGCACGAAGCCGCGGTCGAGCTGGGCCTGGGTGGCCTCGTCCCGGCGGCGGAGCCCATCCAGGATGGCGGTCCGCGCTTCGGGAAGCAGCTCAAGCTTCCGGCGGTCCAGCTCCGCCAGCGCGGCCTCCACGGCCTCGGTGCGGTAGTCCAGGTGGCGCTGCAGGTAGCGCCTCAATTCCGCATCTGAGAGGGAAGGCATGCGCGTCTGGAAGGTGTCCGTCATGGCCCGCTAGCCTTCGGCCAGCAGTGCTGCGAGGCGGTCGAAGGCCTGTTCGTGGTCGGCCTGAAGCGAACGGGCAGCCTCGCGGGCGGCGGCATCGGGAAAGCGCAGGCGCAGGCTGAGGCGCGTGTCGCCGTCGGCGGTCTCCAATTCGACGGTGGCCCGGAAGGGCGGATGGGAGAGGTGATCGAAGACGATGCGTTCCGGCACATCCATCTCGACGAAGCGGCATTCACCGGGCCGGCCGGCGCCATCTGGGCCGTGCAGGACGAAGCGCCAGGGGCCGCCGGCCTCGGGCTCAAATTCCTGGATGGCGGCGTGGCAATCCTTGGGGCCCCACCACTGCGCCAACTGGGCGGGATCCAGCCAGGCGGCCAGGACCCGTTCCCGGGGCGCCAGGAACGCGCGGGTGATGAGGAGGTCGCGTTCTGCGGCGCCCAGATGCCTGCTCTCGTCCATGGGGCCTCCCCGCGGATGTCCGTCCGGGAAAAGCTTAACCGCCCGGCGACGCCGCGGCGCGTGTGCTCAGTGGCCCTTGGCGGGCTGCACCCCAGCCTCCTCCTTCAGCGAGGCCTCCAGCTGTATCTGGATTTCCTTCAGGTTCGATTGGGTGGAGTTGAGAGAGCTGAGGAGCTGACAGAGCACCCGCAGGAGATCCACGGGCTCGACCCGCTTGAGCTCCAGGTCCGTCAGGACGTCGATGAGGCGGGGCCCGCCGAAGTTGGCCAGGGCTCCTTGGGAGGCCACGGCCATGGAGTCGCGCTGGGTGGCATAGGCCGCGGAGTAGCGGCGGAGAGCCTCGTCCGGGATGTAGGTGGCCGACTGGTTGGCCACGGCCACATCCCAGGCCTCGTGCCGCAGGGTGGGCAGGGATGTGCTCACGCTGAAGCCGCCATGGAGCTTGGCTTGGACATGCTCATTGATGGTCTGCTTGGAGGCCCCGGATTTGATTTCCCGCACCACGGCCTCGGCCAATTCCTGCAGCGGCTTGCGGCGCTTGAGGTTGCTGGCCTGGGAGGCATTGACCTCCTCCAGGTTTACCCGCAGCTCGGCCTCGATTTGCTGGCGGGCCAGTTGAGCGGATTTCACGTGGTTGTGGTGGGTGACGGCGTGCTCAAGGCCCAGGGCCGTGAGGATGCCCACCACGAGCATCACGTATTCCTTCAGGAACTCGCGCAGGGAATGAAGGCCGTGCTTGGGAGGATCGATATGCATGGGAACTCGCAGCGTCAGAATGTGGCATGGGGGCAGGGAGTGCCTTCCATGGATTCTAGACTGCGCCTCGCCACCGCGAGTAGGCGCCTGCTGCTGGCCCGAGAAGCCCGGGGCCTCAACCGCCGATGAGGCTAAGGTTCACCACGGCCTTCGTCTGCCCCTTTTCCCCGCCGCCGGAGCCGCTGGTTTCGTTCACGTGCTGGACGACGATGAGCCGGTTGCCCGAACGGGCGAAATAGTATTCCTCTTTCTGGTTCTGCTCGAAGGTGATGACCAGGAGGGCCCGCCCTTTGACCCGCACCGAGGATTGGATGGCCAGGGGCAGGCCATCGGCGCCGATCCAGAGCTTGGCCGTGGCTTCCAGTTCCTTGACGTACTTCTTTTCCTGCTCGCCCATGCGGGGTGTCAGCTTGAGGCTCAGCAGGCGGGCGGGCTTGCCCTGCCAGGTGTCGGCCTTTTCGTCGACCAGCTGGGCCTGGTCGAGGGTGCGGATCAGTTCGTCACTTCCGTTGAGGTATTCGGAAACGGCGACGGCTTTGAGGCCCTCGATGGCGCGGCGGGTGGGGGTCTTCTTCTCCGGATCCTGCACCTTGGCCCGGGCTTCCTGGGCGGCGGTCTGGATGAGGTTGCGGCTCCAGGACAGCTTCAGGCCCTGGGGGCCGTCCTCGGCCTGGCTGGTGGCCTTGCCTTCGGAGATGACGGGCTTCTTGTCGTCGCCCTGCTTGCTCCAGAACTGGTAGGTGATGTTCGCCTTCACGGGATCCTGGCCATTGAGCTTGGCCAGGGTGCTTTTCAGGTCGCTCAGGGTGTCGGCCTGAGCCAGGGCGCAGGCCAGCAGAAGGGGCAGCCATCGAAGGTTCATAAGGGCTCCGGAGTTCGTCAGGGATGAGCCGGCGCCAGGAAAGGTTCAACAGACCGGAGCCGGAGCTCATGCTACGGCCCGCCGGTTTCATCGGTTTACGGAGAAGGAAGGCCCTATTCGCCGTCACCTGGCATGGGGGCGGCGCCCAGGCGCTGGCTTTCCAGTTCCAGCTCTTTCATGCGCTGGGCGTGCTCCATCTCCTTGATCCGAAGTTCCCGTTCGTGGGCCATTTCGGCCTCGCGCACCTTCTTCCAGACCCCGAATCCGGCGAGCACCCCTGCCAGCACGAAGGCGCCGATGGGAACGATGTAGGCGCTGTTGAGAACCTCGAACATGGAACCTCCCGAAAAAACCAGCATGAGGATTTGTTCTCATCGCATGGGCCTTATTCGGCCAAGGGTCGACCCCCGCCGGCCAATGGCGGTCCAGTCAAGCCTGACGGGTTCAGTGATCGGATCCGACGACCGCCACCGCCTCGATCTCGATGAGAAGGTCCGGCCTCACCAGGCGGGACACCTGCACCAGGCTGCTGGCCGGCGGCTTCTGCGTGAAGTAACCATCCCGGACCTCCCTGAAGGCGGGAAGCCCCGAAACATCCGTCATGAACACGGTGATCTTCGCCACGTCCTCCATGCGGCCCCCGCCAGCCGCCAGGGCGGCCTTGAGATTCTCGAACACCTGGCGGGTCTGGGCCCTCAGGTCTCCCGCTCCCACCAGCGCGCCGTTCTGATCCAATGCGATCTGGCCTGAGATGTAGAGGGTGCGGCCGCCCTTCACCTCCACCACATGGGAGTAGCCATTGGGTTTGGGCAGGGCGGAGGGGTTCAGGTGGTTCATGTCAGGCTCCCGGTGGCTGCATGCCGCCATGGTGGCCAGGCAGAAGGAGATCAGGAGGAAGGCCGGTCGCTTCATGGAATCCGCCTGGAGATCACGGGAAGAAGCTAACAGAATCTCCGGCATTCGTCTGTGCCGGAAGCGTGGGTCATGCCTTCTCATCCCTGGCGGCGAACCAGGCCCCAGCCTCCAGGAGGCTGTTCACAACCCGGATGGTGATCAGGGGATGGTCGTTGAGGCTTTGGAACATCCGCGCGATGCCCAGGGCGACTTCCCGGTGGACGACGATGGCCGTCTTGATCGGGTTCTTGAGCGGCATGATTCGCCGTTGGCCTGTAAAGGCAACGACATGGCTGAAGTCGATATCGAATTTCTCGACATCGCCCGTGTCGAGAATCCGGTCCAGGGACTTGACGGCGATCTCCTCGGCCTCCCTGACAGTGGCCATCAAACGCAGCAGATCCGCGTTTGTCAGCTGCCCGAAAAGCCTGATGTGGTAGAACTCGCCGGACTCGGAAAATTCAAAGGGCATCGGAGCCTCAGACGGGGGGAGCCTATGAGCGTGCCGTTCGTATCGGGTTCCATGGCGTGGCGGTGAGTGGAGAGGCGAAAAAGACGAGACCGCAGCATTCACCTGAAAGACTGGTCCCGGGTGGTCTTCGCCGGGGAATGGAGCTGATGGTGCCAAAATTTCCACCATTTCCGGCGAACCTACCGCGAACGGTGCTGAATCACCCGCCGAACGGTAACAGGGGATCGTCTGGGCCGTTGACCGAGGCCGGTGCGCCGGGAATTGGGCCAGTTTGGGCAGATTGGCCCCAGGCCAGATACTCAGATCCAGCCATTCAGGGGCAGGTGTTCAGGGATCGCTGCAACCCGAGGTGGCGAGCCGGACACCACGGCTGATAGCCCACGCCTTTTCCGGGGAGGCCGCGGCGCCGGCATCCCAGGGCAGACGTTGGAGCAGGACGGGAATCAACATCCTCCCTCGGCTTCGCAGCGGGGAGGATGTTCCGGAGTACGCGATGGATGCGGAATTGAGTGGGAAACCGCTCCTACTGCGTGACCTTGTAGACATTGCCCGCAGCGTCTACGGCCACTCCGAGCAGAGGGGCCTCCTTGGTGGTGTCTCGGTAGAATTCCAATTGGAACTCAGAGCGCTGATTGCCAGTGATCTTGGCTTTCCCGCGCCACTTGGCCCCGAGGACATGCTTGGTGAAGTAACCTTCGCCATAGACCAGGTCCCAAGAGGCGGCCAGACCAGAGGCAGGCTGGTTCTGTGGGACGGGCTCCCAGGTTCCACTGCAAGATTCCCCGCTGGGCAGCTGAAACGTGATTGAACCGGAACTGATCCCGCTGGTGACCGCTGTGATGGCAGCGTCTGGAGGCTGGCTGACGGCGGGGCCCTTGACTGGATGAAGGTAGAGCTTCGGGGCCAGATTGGGAATGGGCGGAATGCATGCGGTCAGCAAGAGCAAGCCGATGGAAGCACCAAGGATGGAACGCACCTTCATGTAGACCTCCTGTTTTTTGAAATGCCGGGTGAAGACCCAAGTTACCAGGACGATGGCACAAGCTTGGCCTCTTTGGGGCCGGGTTCCCGCGAACGGTGTTGACGGGTGGGGTGAACGGTCACAGAGGACCCGGAGGGGGCGGACCTTGGCGGGTCTGATCGCCTACCGACCGCGCGGGGGCTCCCAAAGCTCCAGTTTGTTGCCTTCGGGATCAATGACGTAGCCGAACTTGCCGTCTTCAGATTCCTGGACCTTATCAAGCACCTGGCAGCCTTCGGCACGCAGCGCAGCCAACAGGGCATGAAGGTCGGCCACCCGGAAATTGATCATGAAAGGGGAAGAGCTTGGTTCAAAGGAGCGGGTGGTGTCTTTAAAGGGGCTCCATACGGTTGTTCCCTTTGCCTCGGAGGGGTCATCGGCCCAGCGGAAAACGACGCCTCCCCACTTTTCCACATTCATCCCTAAATGATCGCGGTACCACTGGGCCAGCGCTTTGGGGTTTTTGGATTTGAAAAAGATCCCACCGATGCCGGTGACCCTTCGGGTGACGGCAGGGAGAGGCGGCAGCTTTTCAGGTGGTTTCGACTGAGCGAATGCCGGCCGCGACAGGGCGACGGCAGCAGCAAGCAGGATGGTGGGTCGTTTCAGCATGGAACCCCCTTGTTAAAGATGGCCGGGTACACCGGTTCAGAAGCGATGAGCGAAGCCTGGGCTGCCTTAGGGGCTCAGGAAGATAGAAGCCCATGCCATTCATGGGGCGTTTAGGAAACAGGGCGCACCAGCCAGAAGGCTGTTGCGAGAAGGGAGGAAAACCATCTTCATGGACGATGGCTCCCCCGCTTGCCGCAAATACGTCGCTAGAAGTGGCGCCAACCCCTAACCCTTCAGGCGTGCTGAAGCGGGAGTCATGAGAAGCGGTGAAAACAAGATGCTCATCGGGGTCGACAGCGAGTTGAAATGGGATGCCCGCGTAGGATCTCTCAAGATAGGGGTATGGCGGGCGTCTGCCGAATGCCGTAAGGTAGCCATCCCTCATGGCGATTTTGAATGGTTCGCCCAAATGTGGAATGTTAACAGACTGTGACCAAACCAAAGAAGAGACGACGGAAAATACAAGTAGAGGCTTCATGGGTGGCTAATAAATGATGGGTTCGGTAGCCTAGTACTGACGCCTAAACGCGCTTAGGCCAGGCTATTTGTCGGAGGCGACCGTCACGATAAATTTGAGTTTTGGGTGGCCATCTGGTTTCAGGAGATTGTCAAACTCGGATTGAGGAATGAGCAGGGATGCCGTGTCAGATCTGTACTGCTTCTCTTTGGCTGAGATTTCCATCTCGGCTCCTGTGACCTTCTTCTCTGAAGAATCAAGAAGCATGCATTGAATCGACACCTTCCGGTCGTAGGATGGCCGTACAAATGCCGTCACTTTGATTGATAGCTTTACCTGTTTGGACCAGGTTTTTGATTTGGTAATGACGATGACAGGCAGGGTGACATCATCACAAACGAACTTCCCTTGATCAGAGAATGGATAGATATCACCGAGTTCCTGATTCCTCAGTCGGTCCAAGGGCAACTCAACGACCATTGGCGAAGTGAATTCACTTTGCTTTAAGTCAGCTTCGGTGCCTTGCCTCGCAACCATTTGGCCGATGAGTGGAAACCCAATCAAACAAGACGATAAAAGCAGCGCGCTTATCTTCATGGTGACTCCCTTTGGGAAGCATTGTAGGGCATTCAGCTCAAGGAACCATGCACGTGCGTTTGGAGTGGGTGGGTTGACCAGACCAGGCACCAGTGCCGGGGACGGGTCGGCCGCGTGGTCCGGCAGGGCGACGCCGGTTTGAAAGAGGACCGGGCCTGGGCTCACACGGAGGCAGAAGTCGGGCCGTTCTCAAGCGGGTCACACGCGAACAGTGCCGGAAGGGGGCGCGAATGGCGAGCGATGCCCCGCGTCACCCGACGGTCCCTTCGTGACGGGGCATTCACCCCGGCTTCATCTCGATCTCGCCGTCGCTTCGTTTCGTCCTTTTAAGCAGGCTTGTGGGCAGTGATGAGGCTTTCTCCACTTGCGAGAATCACTCGTTCGACTCCGATGAACCCGGTTTCTGTCAGCCAACTTCGGTATTCATGCTCGGTGTATGCCCGACCTTCGTCATAGATATTGATGAAGATCAAATTGAACGTTACGGCCAGCGATGGGGAGAGGCGGGAATCGTCGAGAACTTGACCAAGTATGAAGATCGGGCTTCCCGGTTCGAGCACCAGGAAGAGATTGTGAAGGGCCCGGATTGCGTCCTTTGGAGATAAAACCTGGAAGAAAGCACGAAGCACAGCGACGTCATAGGCGCCAGCCCATGGACCCTGAACGGCATCGCCAGCGATCACGCTGGCTTGGTGCACCATGTTCTCTTCCTCGATGAATCGCTGTGTGATCGGCGCGACGGATGGCATTTCAAGCACAGTGACGCGAAGACGGGGGCAAACCGAGGAAATGGCGATGGCAAGGCCACCTGACCCCCCACCCACATCGAGGAGGTGGTGATGGTGTGAGAAATCCACGTGATCAACCAGGAGACGCCCGGATGCCTTGGTGGCCGGGTGTAAACCGCGCAAGTAAGCCTCCATGGCCACAGGGGACATAGAGGCGAAATCGAGTTTTGCGAGGGGCCGGTCCGCGCGAATGGAGGCAGAAGTCTGCTGCAGCTCCTGGTAGCGGGCGGTATAGAAGGCGTGCCGGCCTCCGAGATAAGTGGGTTTGCCTTTTACAAGGAAACAGTCTGCTTCGGGTGTGTTGGCGAACTGTTCCTCATCAACGGTCAACAGGCCTGCTGCGACCAAGGCATACAGGAGAGGAGCCAGTCTTGTCGGCTCCAGGCCCAACTTCTCCGCAAGTTGATCGACTCCCATCGGACGGGTTTCAAGCGGAGTGAATAGATCCAACTGCATGCCGGCGATCATCGCAAATGCGGGATAAGCGTTGGAACCAAGCTTCTGAATCGTCTCAGGTTGTAATGCAGGGATCATCATGGTGTCCTTCCATATATAGCGAACCATTCCTCTCGTTTCCGGGGAGACAATCGATCGAGAGGGGGCTGGGGCCGGGTGGGCCTGACGAAGCTGAGCGGCCACGCTTGTCCCGAGACAATGAGCGGAGCCGAGATCGCAGCCGATGAGGGCGCTTGAAAGGCAAAGCCGGTGGGTCCCGGGTTGATCCGGGGGTCAGGCATTGCAGAGAGCTGCAAATTCTCGAAAGCGCTTGAGCTGGTCACTTTGAAAGGCAGATTTGGGGATAATCGAGGCAAACCCTCCTGGAGATAGATGGAGGTAAAAATACAAATGGTCTTCGGAAAAACCATTGAAGTGCGACCAAGTGAATTCCTTGCGCCAATCCGGACCGGCGATCATCAATGAGGCCTGGTCAAAGGTGAGTATTTTCGGATCTGTCATTTGCGATTGATGATCGATAAGGCTCACCAGGCGTCTGTAGTATTTATACGGGGTCCAAATACCCAACATGATGATCGGTATTCCGATGTATAGACCCCTTCCACCAATGTAGATAAGCCAGACTGAAATAAACAATTGAACGATGGTTGCGAAGAAAAGAGGAGAACGCACGAAGGTTCGGCGCCAGAGAAGCGATGCCAAGATCTCTTTGCTGAGTTGATAATTCACTGATTCCTGAATCATCCGAAAACCCTCCAAACAAATGATACATGCATGGATTCTGCAATCTCAGGCCCAACTGCTCTGGTATGGAGGCACACACATGGAAACTGAGGAAGCGGATGGACGTGAAAGGTAAGACAACGGGCACAAGGCACAAGTTGGGCGAGGGGGTTCGCAATAGCTTTTCCGGAGCGGGAAAAGGATTGCAGAGCCGCGATGACCCTTCCGACTCAGGGTTGGCCCCCCGCGAACGGTGCAGAAAGGTGGCGCGAACGGTAACAGCGGACCAGCAGAGGGGCTGGTTTTGACGGGGTCAGGGTGGGGGTTGGTCGGGAGCTACCTGTAACGGCGAGAGACGGGCGGGCCTCGTCGAGCTGCACAGGGATTGAACGAAGGGTCAGCTAGTGGTGTCCGCTCGAAATACCAGGTGCGATCTCAACGCCCATGGACACCACGGGGCGGGGGCCTGGGGGCGTGGCAGCGCCCCCAGCGGGGTGACAGCATGGGCGCGGTCCCGCGCCCATGCGCCAGAGGGGCCATGCCCGATGGAAGTGTGCCTCGCCAGCTGCCCTGAATGATCCAGTTATTTCAGGCGAGGCACACTAGGCCTTTGCCATGGCGCTGAATTCCATCTGCCAATTGATCTCCCAGGTGGATCCGCCATCCTTTGAAAAGGCCTGTTCCCAGCGAGGATTGCCGCCGGGATTGGGGATCCAGGTGAACCGCACTTTGATGGGGTTCCCGTTGAGCAGGTCGTCGGCAAAGAAGGTCCCAACTCCTTCTTTGAACTGGCCACGCACTGGTGTGTCGATGGCGGTTGGGTTTCGACCGTCGAGCCACCAGATCGACCAAGTGCCTGAATCTTTGCAATAGGAACGCAAGGCCACCGCCCTGAATGGGCCGTCGGGGAAAAACAGAAGGTTGTCCTCGAGGTTCCCGAAGCCGCCCAGGACCTTGCGGGTGGACGACAAGCCTTCGAATTCTGTCCATTCCGTGCAACCGGCGAACCGCTGGTTCAGCCTGCGATGACGGACCTTCCAGTCCCCGATGATGAAATCAAAATCTGCCGGAGCGGAATCATCGGGAGAAAGTGACATGTTTACCTCCGGGTTGAATGATTGGGTGCAACGAAGGGTTGGCTTTCAAGATCCTGTGCTGAGACACACTTTTGAATGGTGTCCCAGGTCCGGGTCGTGACATCTTTGCCGAAAGTCTTTTCGATAAGCACCATGAATATCGGTCCCCGCGGATTCGGAACATACGCCGTGAAAACCTCCCGATCCGAGATGGCTAGAATCTGCGCGCCTTCACGTTCGATGGGCAAGGAAGGAAGTGATTGGGGTGGGTTCCGTAAAAAGGTGACGACCCGTTTCGCCGTGGGCGGGAGCATGAATCTCGAGTACGGATTCTGAGCCAATAGGGCCCGCAAGGCCTCGACCGAACGCACGATTGTTGGGAACGAGTGCCCAAGACAGTCCTGCATCGAGCCCTCGGCCTTCTTGACGAGCGCTGCATCAGAGGTTTCGCGGGCCGTGAAGATGACGTTCCCACTGGAAAGCACGGTTTTGACATCCGAAAACCCCGCTGCCTCAAAGGCCTTCTTCAGCTCGGGCATCTTCGCGTTCATCGGGCTTACCCCACGAAGGAAAGCAACATAGCGAGCCATGGGCACTCCGTTTGGTGGGATGTGATCTAGCCGATGAAGCGTGCCAAGAAGGATGGGAACCCGATGACATGGAGCCCACCCGGGTTTTGAGAGCCTTGGCGTTTGCGCGAAGGCCCTTGGAACGGACGAGGCCAAAGGCGCAAAGAACCGGGATGGATTGCGCTCAAGGTGAGGCAAGGGGAGGAATGGCAGAGCCAGAATGCCATGGGAAACCGCCGGATTCACCCGGTGACCGAGCGAGGACGCCTCCGGAGCGCGACAACGCAAGTCCACCCTTCATGAGCAGCGGAAACCCCGGACCGCAGGGACCCGCGAGGGGCGAAGCAAGGGGCTGAGCCCAGAAGCGGATCGAGAAGGATCCAATCCAGAAGACGGCGGTCAGGCGCTGGGCGGGCCTGACAAATGAAACGGACCGGGCCCGCCTGTGCCGAGCTGATGGGCGGAGCGTAGGAGGCGACATGTTTAGAGAACGGAAGGTCCGGCGTTCCATTCGTTCGTTGGCCAGTTGAAATCGTCTTTATGTTCGCAGTGGCAAGCTTGGCATACCCACCGACCATCGCCCGTTGTGAAGGCAAGAAAGGGCAGAGAGCCAGGCGCGGAGCAATGAAAGTCTATTGAACAGAAAACACATCGGTCTTTAGCGTTGGCAGAGCTGGGTTCGTAGGGTACCAATTTCAATTCCGCATTGTTGAGGGAATGGAATTGTTTGCTGAAGTGCCAGTTGGGATTCGATCCGATCATGAAAACGCCTAACGGGAAATGGATGGCGGGTGGGGCAGGTGCTTTCCTTTCATTCGTGTGGATCCGCGCCCCGCAGGACGAATTGAAACCACGGGCTCTGCGGATGGACACGGATTCATACCAAGTCGCTTCAATCCCATCGAAAAGGGCTTTCATCACCAAGGTACCAAGAACTGCATGAACAGTGGCCCGGGTTTTCTTGGTGTCTTGGTGGTGTTCCTTGTCTTTTGAATTCAAATCCATATCAAAAGACACGCGATTCCCTTCACTAAATCCGTGTGAATCCGTGCCCATCCGGAGCAAAACCTGTTTTTCCGTGGAGTAGACTCGTCCCATGCACCTTTCGGATCGCGCGTTCCGCAGGCTGGTGGACGAGGCGCTGGGCCTGGTCCCGGAGGAGTTCCGTCCCTACCTGGAGGGGGTGCCGGTGGTCATCGCGGAATGGCCTTCCGACGCGCTGCTGGATGACATGGGCATTCCCGAGGACGATACGCTGTACGGGCTGTATTCGGGCCACGCGCTGACGGAAGGCCCCCCCCAATCCGGGGACCTGCCGCCCCGCATCACCATCTTCCGGGGGCCGCTGCTAGAGGATTGCGCGGATGAGGAGGATCTGCGGGGGGAGATCGCCACCACGGTCATCCACGAGATCGCCCACCACTTCGGCATCGACGAGGAGAGGCTGGAGGAGCTGGGCTGGGGCTGAGGCCTGGGCCCGGCCTCCTGGTCCATCCACGGCGGATCAAGCATTTCGAGGGTCATCCCGCGCGGGCTTCGCTATGCTGATCGATCCGGCTTCAGGCCGGGCGGGGTTCTGCGATGGTCAAGCGCGTCTGGTCCACCCTCAAGGGAAGCTTCGCCAGTTCGGTGCTGGCGGCCAATGCTGTGACGGTCTTTTCTGGCATGATCCCGGTGGCCCTGGTGAAGCTGGCCCTGCCTTTCGGGGCCGTGCGTCGCCGGGCTGACCGGGCGCTGACGGCCCTGGCCGAAGGGTGGATCGCGGTGAATGGGTGGTGGATGGCGCTGGTGCAACGCATCCGCTGGGACGTGAGGGGCCTGGAAGGGCTCCGCCGCAAGGGCTGGTACCTGGTGAGCAGCAACCATCAGAGCTGGGTGGACATTCTGGTGCTGCAGAAGATCTTCCATCGCCGCGTGCCCTTCCTGAAGTTCTTTCTCAAGCGTCAGTTGATTTACGTGCCGGTCATGGGTCTGGCCTGGTGGGCGCTGGATTTCCCCTTCATGCGACGGCGCACGGGCAGCCGTTCCGCGGATCTGGATACCGCGCGCAAGGCTTGCGAGAAGTTCCGGAGGATCCCCACCTCGGTGATGAATTTCCTGGAGGGCACCCGCTTCAGCCGCGCCAAGCATGACGCGCAGCAGTCGCCTTACCGGCACCTGCTGAAACCCAAGGTGGGCGGCCTCGCCACGGCGCTCGGCGCCATGGGGGAACGCTTCGATGCCCTGTTGGATGTCACCATCGTCTACCCCGAAGGCGTGCCCAGTTTCTGGGATCTGCTGTCGGGCCGCATGAAGGCAGTGGTGGTGCGGGTGCGGGAGCGCAAGATCCCCAAGGATCTGCTGGGGGGCGACTATGAGGGCGATCCGGCCTTCCGGGCCCGCATTCAGGGCTTCGTCCACGACATGTGGACGGAGAAGGACGCCCGCATCGAAGAGATCGTGTTGCCGCTGCGGGGCCGCGCCGAAGCCTGATGCCCTGAATCAGGAAAACCCGGTCAGATCAGCAGCAGGGTGCCGAAGCAGGAGCCCATGATGGGCGGGCGTCCGGGGATGCGCGCCTCATAGAGACCCGCGAGCCCCGCATCGGGGTGGAAGGGGCTGGCGGGGGGCAGGGCGAGGTCCCGGAAGCAGGTCTGGGCGCAGAGGTTGGAGGCCAGGGCGGCCTCGTCGCCGGCCTTGATCTGGGCGGTGCTGAAGGCCCGGGAAGAGCCTTTGTGGTGGATGAGGCGCTTGCGGATGCGATCGAAGAGCCCCGCGTAGGTTTCCACGGGGATGGGCGAGCCCAAGCGCTCCAGGCGGTCCAGGGTGGCGAAGATGTGGAGCAGCACCTGCACCGAGATGCGGGGCGCCGCATCTCCGCCGCGGAAGCGGGCCTGGATCTCCGCGAAGGTTTCCAGGGGGCCCTGGAGGCGGGCCTTGGAGAAGCCCGCGGCGTGGGCCAGGTGGGCGCCGAAGATCAGGGTGGTGCCGCGGTCCCCCAGATCGTAGGGGGCGGCGCGGGCGGCTTCCACCACGGCCTCCACGGCCTGGCGCACGAAGCGGTCCAGGAGGATGCCCGGGGCGAAGTTGCGTCCGCGCGCCGCGTGGGAAAGCACCAGGGCCAGGCGGAAGAACTGCCCGTCGCGGATGCGGGTGTCCTGCAGCAGCTCGGCCTGCACGCGGTGGACGCCCTCGAAGAGGCGGATGCGCTGCTCGGCCTGTGCCTCGTCGCCGGAGATGCCGCCATCGGCCAGGAAGACGTCGGCCATGTAGGGCAGGTGCCAGCCCGAGGCGGCCACGGAGGGCGGAAGCAGCGGTTTCATGCGCTGGGTGGCTGCGGCCAGGCGCTCGCGGTTGCACCAGAGGAAGGCCTTCTTGGGTTCGCCTCTGTAGGCGCGCATGAGGCGCACCAGGAAGCCGATCTTGGCGCGGAGCGGATGGAGTTCGGCGAAGGGCTGAAGGCGCTCGAAGGCTTCCAGCAGCTCGTCGTATTCGCTTACCACGGCCGAGGGCCGGTCGCCGCTGGCAGCGCGGTCCACCAGCAGGGACATGAGGGCGGAGGGATCCTCCCGGAAGTGGGCGAAGCTCCCGCCGCGGAGGCTGGAGCCGAAGGCGGTGTGCAGCGAGACTTCCAGCAGCTCGATGATGGGGGCCTCGGGCAGGGCCGCTTCGCCCGAGGGGGTGAGCCGGAAGAAGCCCTGGCCTTCCACCTGGGTGCCGGGCAGGGCCTCCTTCTTCGTCTGGTCGATTTCCCGGTCCGTGGCCGCGAGGCGGTCGAGGCATTCCCGGCCTTCCACCAGGAGATGCTCCAGGATGCGCTCCAGATTGGGCACCACGTCCCGGGGGGCGGCCACGCCGCGCACCTGGAGCTTCAGGAGCTCGAGGTATCGCAGGAGATGGTGCAGGTCCGGATCATCCGGACGGGGGCCGGAGGGACCGCCGAAACCGGGCAGCAGGCCCGCCAGCCTCGATTTGGGCGCCAGCTGCCGCTGCAGGCGGTCCACGCAGCCCTTGGCCTCGACGATCTTGCGGTGGGTGTCCTGCAGGGCCTCATAGCGGCTTTCCAGGCTGGCCTGTTTGGGCCGCTCGTCCCGCTGGATGAGGCCGCGTGCCACCAGGTCGTCAAGGCTCCGGGCGCTGATGGCCTCGGGGCGCAGCACCTCGGTGGCGGCCAGCAGCTTGAGGTGGTCGAGCCAGGTGGGTGGGGCGTTCATGGGGGGAGGATCCTGATGGGTGCCGTGGGGCGTTGGCATGTCATCGGCGGCGCCGGCGCAGAGCCAAAGAATGGAAGCTTTGCCCGGACGCAGAAAGTGGGCACCGGAACCGGTGCCCACTTTCTGCGCGGGAGGGATGGCTCCCGGGGGCTAAGGCCCCCAGTCTACCCCTTAGCTTCCCCAGTCTACCCGTTGGTCTTGACGAACTGCTCCATGAAGTCGACGAGCGTCTTCACGTTGTCCACGGTGACGGCGTTGTAGGTGCTGACGCGGATGCCGCCGATGTCGCGGTAGCCCTTCAGGCCCACCATGCCGTTCTTCTTGGCTTCCTTCACGAACTGGTCGTCCAGCTCGGGGGTGGGAAGGAAGAAGTCCACGTTCATGAGGCTGCGGTGGCTCTTCTCGGTGACGAAGCCCTTGTAGAAGCCCGCGTGCTTATCGATGCAGCCGTAGAGCAGTGCGCCCTTCTGGCGGTTGGCGGCCTCGATGGCCTTCAGACCGCCCAGGCTCTTGTTGTAGGCCAGGACGTTGCGGAGGATGTAGATGCCGAAGGTGGGCGGGGTGTTGTAGAGGCTGTTCTTCTCGGCGTGGATCTTGAAACGCAGGTAGCTGGGCAGGTCCTGGGCCTCGCACATCTCAAGGAAGTCCTCGCGGATGATCGTCAGCGTCACGCCGGAGGGGCCGAGGTTCTTCTGGGCCCCGCCGTAGATGAGGCCGAAGGGGCTCACATCGAAGGGCCGCCACATGAAGTCGGAGCTCATGTCGCAGACGTAGGGCACGTTGCCGACCTTGGGAAACTCCTGCCACTGGGTGCCTTCCACGGTGTTGTTGGAGGTGAAGTGGACGAAGGAGCTGTCGGCGCCGACCTTGATTTCATCGGCGAAGGGCAGGCGGCTGTACTTCTGCTCCTTGGTGCTGGCGGCGATGCGGACGTTGTCGCCGGCCACGAGCTTGGCTTCCTTGGCGGCCTTCTCGGCCCAGTTGCCCGTGTTGATGTAGTCGGCCTTGCGGCCGTTGCGGAGCAGGTTGAGGGGGATCATGCCAAAGCTCAGGTGCGCGCCGCCCTGGAGCAGGAGCACCTTGTAGTTGTCGGGCAGGCCCATCAGCTCCTTGGTCAGGCTGATGGCTTCCTCATGCACCGCGTCGTATTCCTTGGAGCGGTGGCTGACTTCCATGACGGACATGCCGGTGCCGGCGAAGTCCAGCAGCTCTTCCTTGGCCCGCTCGAGGGCGGGCAGGGGCAGCCCGGCGGGGCCGGCGTAGAAGTTGATCGCGCGATGGGTCATGGGTTCCTCCTTAAATCAATGAAACGGATAACCACCAAGACACCAAGGCACCAAGAAAAGATAACAAGGATTTTCCTTTGCAGTTCTTTGGTGTCTTGGTGGTGAATCTTTTAGGCCTTGAAATCCTGAAGAATCAGAACGACTTCGTCGCCGATGCGGCCCAGGTTCTCCTTGGAGCTGGCGCCGATGTGAGGGGCCATGAAGACGTTGGGGGCGCTCAGCAGGGGGCAGTCGGCCGGCGGGGGATCGCTGGGCCACACGTCGGTGCCGTAGGCCTTCACCTTGCCGCTCAGAAGGGCGGCCACGAGGTCGGCCTCGTTCACGCACTTGCCGCGGCCGGTGTTGATGAGCATCATGCCGTCCTTGGCCTTGGCCAGGAAGGCGGCGTTGATCATGCCGCGGGTCTCGTCCGTGAGGGGGGTGTGCAGGCTGATGACGTCGGCCTTGGCGGCCAGCTCATCGAGGCTCACGAGCTTGGCGATGGGGTGCTCTTTCAGGAAGGGATCGAAGGCGATCACTTCCATGCCGAAGGCGGCGGCCCGCTTGGCCACTTCACTGGCGATGGCACCGGCGCCGATGAGGCCCAGGGTCTTCTTGAAGAGCTCCGTGCGCTTCAGCTCGTTCTTGAGGAACTTGCCTTCCTTCATGGAGACGTGGGCCTCGATGAGGCGGGCGGGGATGGCCACCATGAAGGCCATGGCCATTTCGGCCACGGCCACGCTGCTGGCGCGGGGCGTGTTCACGGCCTTGATGCCCTTTTCGGCGCAGAGCTTCTTGTCCACGTTGTCCATGCCCACGCCGCCGCGGATGACGAGCTTGAGCTTGGGAGCCTTGGCCACGAGGTCCGCATTGACCTGGGTCTTGGATCGGACGAGGAGCACTTCGGCGCTGCCGAGGGTGGCCATGTCGGAAGAGACAGTGCCGAAAGCTGCGAGGCGCTCGGGCAGCTTGGCGTCAAAGGCGTCGGCGATGAGGATGTTCATGGGGACTCCGGTTGATCCAGACGTTAAAGAAAAACTGATCACCACCAAGGCACCAAGACACCAAGGACAGAAGGAAAAGAAAAGCCTTTTCTTGGTGCCTTGGTGTCTGGGTGGTGGATTTTATCCCTCGTACATCCGCACCAGCAGGCCAGAGCGGAGCTTGGGCTCGAACCAGGTGGATTTGGGGGGCATGACTTCACCGGCGTCGGCCACGCTCATGAGCTGGACCAGCGAGGTGGGATACACGGAGAAGGCGACGGCGCAGCCTTCCTTCACGCGGCGCTCCAGCTCGTCCATGCCGCGGATGCCGCCCACGAAATCGATGCGGGTGTTGGTGCGGGGATCGTCGATGCCAAGGATGGGGTTGAGCAGGTTCTCCTGGAGGATGCTCACGTCCAGGCCGCGCACGGGGTCCGAGGCGGGGAAGCTGCCGGGCTTGGCCTTCAGCTCGTACCAGGTGCCGCCGAGATACATGCCGAAGGTGGTGGGGGCCTGGGACTCGCGGTGGCTGGAGACGGCCACCTCGAACTTCTCGCCCACCTTGGCCAGGAAGGCTTCCTGGCTAAGGCCGTTGAGGTCCTTCACCACGCGGTTGTAATCCATGATCTTCAGCTGGTCGTGGGGGAAGACCACGGCCATGAAGCTTTCAAAGGGCTCGTCGCCGTCCAGCGCCACGCCCTTGGCCTTGGCCTCGGCGCGGAGTGCCTGGCCATAGCGGATGGCGGCGGCGGTGCGGTGGTGGCCGTCGGCGATGTAGAGGGCGTCCACGCCGTTGAAGAGATGGACGAGCTCGTAGACGACGGTCTCTCCGGACACGACCCACACGGTGTGGCCGATGCCGTCGGGCGTGACCACGTCATAGACGGGCACCTGCTTGCGGACGTCGTTCACGATGTGGTCGATGTAGGGCACGGCCTTGTAGGTGAGGAAGACGGGCTCGGCGTTGGCGGCCTGCTCGGTGACGTGGCGGGTGCGGTCGTCTTCCTTGTCCTTGCGGGTGAACTCATGGCGCTTGATGGTGCCGTTCTCGTATTCCTCAACGGAGCAGAGGCCCACCAGGCCGGCCTGCACGTGATCGCCCATCTTCTGCTGGTAGACGTAGAGGCAGGGCGTGTTCTCGTGGAACAGGGTGCCTTCCTCGATCATCTTTCGCAGGTTGGACACGCCCTTGGCGTAGACTTCGTCCGCGTGGACATCGATGCCCGCGGGCAGGTCGATTTCGGGGCGGCCCACATGGAGGAAAGAGTGGGGGTTGCCCTTGGCCAGCTCGGCGGCTTCCTGGGTATTCACCACATCGTAGGGAACGGCCGCCACCTGGGCGGCCAATTCGGGCCGGGGGCGGAACGCGCGGAAAGGCTTCAGCTGGGACATGGACACCTGCCTGGGGGAAGGGGGCCCCAACGGGGGCGCACTGGCGCCATTATTCCCCGATAGGTTCCCTTTGCAGAGCCCTTTGAAATGGTTTTGACGAAAGTCCCAAAGTTCCGCTGAATTCGACGCGAATCGTCAAGGCCCGGGGGGCCACCGCAAAGGGGTCGGGCCAGGGGGGGGCCGTTCAAAGAGCTTGCCTTTGTGGTTTTTGTGCTCTTTGCGGTTCAGGCTTCGCCGAATTCGGGACGGCGCTGGTCGGCAAGCAGGGCGGCGTTCATGAGCAGCTCGGTGAGGGCCAGGCCGATGGTCTGCTCCACCCGGCAGGTTTCCACGAACTCGATGTCGGGCCGGTCCCAGGCGAGGATCTCGTAGGCTGCGGGAAGGCCTTCCTCCGCGCGGTAGACCGCGTGAACCACCTCGCCGTTCTTGAGGTACATCAGGCCCATGCCCGCCTCGGAGTTGACGGTGAGGGTGCAGGATTTCTTCTCCCAGTTCAGCAGCTGCAGGATGCTGTTGAGCCCGATGCCGCGGATGAGCCCGCTGGGCTCCAGGGCGGCGGCGGCCTTGATGGCGTCCATGAGGATGGTGAGTCGGGGCGGCTTGGTGAGGATGCGGATGGCGCCCAGCTGCAAGGGGGTGTTCAGGTGCTGGCTCAGGTCCAGGCCCGTCATGACGATGATGGGCACCTGGGGGTAGAAGCGGCTCGCCTTGGCGATGAGGTTGAAGCCGTCCATGACGGGCATGTTCAGATCCGTCACGAGGACGTGCACGGGCTCGTGGCGGAGGATGTCCATGGCCTGGCCGCCGTTTTCCGCCATGAGGATCTTGAAGCCCACCAGGCCCTTCAGGCCGGCCCGGTAGAGGCTCAGGGTGGCGCGGTCGTCCTCCACCACCAGCAGGGTCTTGGCGGGGGCATCGGGAACTGGCAGGGGACGATGGCGGGGCGGAGAGCTCATGGGCACCGTTCAGAATACCTTTTCGACGGCGGCTTAGCTCTTCCTGCCTTTTGGCCTACCGCTCCTCGCCTTTCGGGATGCGGCGGGCTGGGGCGGGCTCCAGGGCCAGGATGCCAAGGGCCTCCTGGGCATCGGCGGGATGCCGCGCTTCCCAGTCAAGCACCCAGGGTGGCAGTTCGGCGTCTTCGTAATCCCTCACCTTGCGGTGCCAGCTCACCAGGGACTGCACGACCGCTTCGCGGGTGTTCTCGGCCTTGGGGGGGATGTGGCCCTCCCAAATGGGCTCTTTGAAATAAGTCCGCAGGGTGGCCTCGGCGGGCTTGCCCCATACGGCATAGGTGCGGTCCAGGGGGCCGCCGATGGGCTTCTGGTTGAGGTTCTCGCCGTAGAGGTAGTAGAAGACCGCGTCGCCGTCGCTCCAGTGGCGCAGCACCCCGAAAGCGCCCTTCAGAAGCAGGTCCTGCAGGTCCAGATCCAGGGGCTTGCCGGTGCGGAAATCCCATGGGCCCACGTGGGCATGGGCCACGGAGGGGTAGCCGACCTCGGTGATCATCACGGGCTTGGGCCCCTTGGCGTCGGCGAAGCGGGCGCCCAGGGTGCGGGCCTTGTAGACGATCCACCACCAGGCGTCGCGGATCTGCTCGGGCTTGGGATAGTCGTCGTACTTGGCGATGGGATCGTAGGTGTTGATGCCGATCACGTCCAGGCAGTCGCCGAAGGTGAAGCTGTCGTGGCTGTCGAAATTCACGCTGTAGACCAGCTTGCCGTGGAAGACCTTGCGCACCTCGGCGGCCAGGCGGCGCCAGCGGTCGGGGAAGCGGTGGGTGGAGGCCATTTCGGTGCCTAGGCTGTACCACTCCACGCCGCCTTCCTGCGCGAGTTCAGCCAGGCGCACGTTGAAGGCCGTGTAGTTCTCCCACCAGAGATCCCAGTCGTCCGGCGCGATGTTGCCGCGCCACCAGTCGGCGTTCTCGGCCTCGTCCCGCATGTTGATGGTGGGGAAGAACATCATGCGCAGACCGCGAACCCGGGCCTGGTGGAAGGTGAGACGCAGGCTCTCCTCGGTGGGGCTGGAGGTGGGATGGCGGCGGATGTCGTTGCTGTGGCCCGTGTCCATGCGGTAGATGGCTTGCAGGCTGACGCAGGTGGCGCCGCTGGCGGCGATGCGGTCCAGCTCTTCGCGGTAGTCGTAGTCCGGCACGCCGGCGTAGAGGCCCAGCACCATGCCCCGGGGCTGGGGCACCAGGGCCTTGCGCTTCATGCGCCGCACGAAAAGGAGCGTAAGGGGCAGGGCCAGGATGGCGGCGAGGATGAGGAAGCGGCGGATCATGCGGCAGGACTCCATGTTTCAGGTTACAGGGTGAAGAGGCTGGAGTCCTGAGTCTGGAGTCTGGAGTCTGGGGTCTGGGGTCTGGAGTCCTGGGGCTGGAGTCGGGAGCCCTGAGTCTGAAGTCTGGAGGCTGGAGGTCGGAGGTCGGAGGCTCGGCTTTGGTGGAGGCCCGCCCCGCCGGGCCGCGTCGGATGATTCCCCTTGGGCCGCTTTCCTGGCGTGGTGCCGAACGGAACCCTCATCGCACAGGGTCCCGCGCCTCCAGACTCCGGACTTAAGACCCCAGTTCCGGCCTCCTCCTAAAGCCGCTGCACCCGCACCTGCGCGATGCGCGTGCCTTCCATGCGCAGCACGGTCAACAGGGCTCCCTCCACCGCCACGGATTCCTGGGGTTCGGGGATGCGGCCCAGGCGGGCCATGACCAGGCCGGCCAGGGTGTCGAAGCTTTCCCGCTCCCAGGCCACGCCCAGGGTTGCCGCGACGTCCTCCACATGGGCCTGGCCGGAGACGAACCACACGCCCGGGGTCTGCTCCTGCAGTTCCGTGGAGGCCTCGTGCTCGTCCTGGATTTCGCCGAAGACCTCCTCCAGCAGATCCTCCATGGTGACCAGGCCTGAGACGCCGCCGAATTCATCCACCACCAGGGCCAGCTGAGTGCGGGCCCGCTGCAGGTCGCGCAGCAGGTCGGCCACGGGCTTGCTCTCGGGCACGAAGCGGGGGGGCTTCAACAGCGTCGACAGGGGAGGCTGGGCGCCGTCCGGAAGCTGCATGAGGTCCTTGACCAGGAGCACGCCCCGTACCTGGTCGATGCCGCCCTCGAAGACGGGCAGGCGGGAGTGGCGGCTTTCAGTGAAGGCATCCCAGGCTTCGCGGATGGTGCTCGTGATGGAAAGGGCCACGATGCGGGTGCGGGGGGTCATCACCTCGCGCACCACCGTGTCGCCGAAGCTGACCACGTTGCGGATGAGCTCGCGGTCCTGGGCCTCGATGATGCCTTCGGCTTCGCCTTCTTCCAGCAGGGCGGTCACGGCCTCCTCGGTGGCCTCTTCGTCATCGTCTTCCTTGGCTTTTTCCTGGGCGTGGCGGCGGTCGATCATGCGCGCCAGGGGCTCTACCAGGGGGGCGAGGAGGAACTGGGCCGGGGCGTAAAGGGGATAGAGCCGTGTGAGCCAAAGGGCCGGGTCGCGGGAGGCCAGCAGGGCCGGCAGCAGCAGGTCCAGCATCCACAGCCCGACCAGCACGAGGATGCCGAGGGTCCAGGCCCCGCCGGGCAGGACGTGGCGGCCGGGCCAGAGCAGCAGCACCAGGAGCAGGAGCAGCACCTGGTTCCAGAATTCCAGGCCCATGCCCAGGGCCCGGGGCCGCTCCAGCAGGATCGCCAGACGCGGGTCCGCGATGGCCTCCTCCTCCAGCAGACGCCTGCGCTGCAGGGAGGGCAGGGCATGGAAGGCGGATAGCAGGATCCCCGTGGCGCCGCGATAGATCAGCACCGCCAGGGCGGCATAGAGGAAGGGGGAAAGGGACAGGCTGCCGGTTGGATCAGACATTGGTTCAATCATCTTAGGGCGAAAGGGCTAGGACTGTCCCGAGCGGCGGCGGATCAGGATGCGGCGCAAACGCTTTGCCGCCCACCAGGCCGCCGCTCCGAGGGCCAGGACGCCCAGCAGCAGGCCCGCTGCCGCCAGCTTGGCCAGGGTGGGCAGCCACAGCCTGTTGCCCAGACCCTGGGGCGCATGGGCAAAGCCGGATGCATCGGCCTTGCCCGTGTCCAGGAAACGGACGGCCAAGGTTTCGAAGGCCTCCGGCTGCTCGCGGAACAGATCCACGTGCGACTTGCCGGGCAGGATGATCTGCTGTCCGCGGCGGAGGAAGGGCAGCACTTCGCGGGTGGCGATCTGGGCGGGCGTGGCCACATCCAGGCTGCCGCTCAGCACCAGGGTCTCCACCTCGCTGGGCTGGAGCCGGCGCAGGTCGTCGCTGGCCTGGGCGGGGGGCCAGGGACAGCCTTCGGTCAGGGGCCCCCAGATCAGTTCGGAGAACGGCGCGCCCAGGATGGCGTCCGGGGGCCGCGCCTCGGCCGCGTAGTTCCTGCCCGGCTCATAATCCAGGACGCCCTTGCAGTAGAGGTCCCCCATGGGCTCCTCGCCCTGGTTCCTGAGCATCGCGGTCCCGGCCAGGGAAAGGGCCGCCAGCCCGCTGGCGTCGCCGCGATCCGCGGCGGCGAAGGCATCCAGGGCCATGGGCGCGGACTTGCGGGAGTACAGCAAGGCGAAGGCCGTGGTCCGCACCCTGCCGGGATCGATGGGGATGCCCATCCAGTGCTTCGGCATGGTCTGGCTGACCCGGCGAATCGCGCCTGGCAGGTCTGGGCAAGCCGCCGAGCGGGCCTTGTCCTGGGCCCAGAGCCGGGCGTATTCCTGGATGACCTGGTCGGTGAGGTGGGGATCGAAGAAGAACCGCCCTGGCGGATTGGCTCCCACCAGGAGGGAGCGGCCGACCCGCTCGGGGTGGCGCTGGGCGTAAAGAAGGGCCAGGCGGGTGCCGTAGCTGAAGCCCATGAGGTGGATGCGCTCGTATCCCAGGGCCTCGCGGGCGGCCTCGATGTCCTCAAGCACTTCCGCCACGCTGTAGCCCTCCAGGTCGACGCCCTCGGCGCGGAGGCGGGCCACGCTGCGGACCATGGCCTGGTGGACGCGGGACCGCGTCACGGGGCCCAGCAGATCGCCGGTGGATTCCCGTTCCGCCTGGGCGATCTCGGGACAGCGCAGGACCACGGAACCATCGGCGCCCCGGTAGCCCAGCAGGACGATGGGATGGTTGGCCAGGATCCCTTCGGCCCAGAGGGGCATGTCGTCCACCAGGTTCGAGGCCCCTGGGCCTCCGCCGAAAAAGAAGACCGGCAGGCCCTGGGAGGCCCCGGGCTTGGTGATCCTCTCCAGGGGCAGGCGGATGAGCCGCGCCCCCGGCCGCTGGCGGTTCTCGGGCACCGGCAGCTCCCGGCGCTCGACCTGGAAGGAGGATCCCTTGCGTTCTCCAGGCATCTGGGTCACGTTCACGGGCCCTGCCTGGGGCGAAAGCGAACCGCCGCCGGCGAGGCTGACGCCTGCGGCCAAAAGGATTCCGGAGACATGGCGGGCGGCGGGCCAGAGCGCTTTCATTCGTTCCCTCCCTGATGGGGCGTGGCAGATTTGATGGGCCGATGGATGCCCAAAACCCTACCTTTACGCGCCGGGACAGGGCCGCCCGGATCGGCGGAGATCCTTCCGGCGCCGACGACCGCTCCTGCGGGACCGGCCAGCGGCCCGGCCTGGGAGCTCTGTTCAGGGCCGGGCTTCCCCCCGCGCCAGGATCTGGAGGGTGAGGTCGGCGCGGGCTCTTTCGCTGAGGCGCATCTGGTTCCGCTCGGCCTCGCGGAAGAACTCCTTCGGATCGCGGCAGAGGCCGTCGGGCGTGGGCGGCAGGCCCTTGCGGGCGCGTGCGGTGTTCAGGAAGAAGTAGGGCTCTTTGGCCAGCTCGGGGCTTCGCAGGAAGTGGCGGAAGGTCCACCAGCCGCCCAGCGCGAACCACACGCCCAGGATCGCCACGCCCTTGTGCTGAAGCCAGCGCATCCGCTCAGGCGTCTGCCGCACCTTCTGCCAGGCCAGGCCCGCCCAAAGGTTCAGGCCGATGACGGCGGCGGTCATGCTCAGGGTGCCGGGCCAGCCCAAGGTGCCCCAGCCCAGCCCCGTGATGCCGATGACGGCGGGCGCCAGCAGCACGCCGAAGAGCATGTTCAGGTGCAGCATGTAGAGCAGCAGGGATTCGGCGCTGGCGGCCTTGATGGGATTCGCACCGCTCCAGCGGGGGCGCGCCAGCTCGATGGTCCCCATGAGGGTACCGCCCAGGAGGGTCCAGCCCAGGCGGGCCGCCACGCTGGGCAGGGTGGTGTTGGCGATGGCGCCCAGCTCGCCGTAGGTGAAGGCGCCCGCACGGCTGTGCAGCATCCAGATGCCGTTCTCCTGGAGCCAGGTTCCTCTCCAGAGCCAGGACTGTTGGGAGGTGGATCCCCAAATCAGCAGCAGGAGCCCCACGCCGGCCAGGGTGGCCAGGAACTTCGCCTCGCTCCAGCGGGCGCGGCCTTCGACGGCTTCGACCCGCAGATGCCGGTAGAGGCCGCCCAGGAAGGCGCCGAAGGCCGGGAAGGCGATCCAGGGAAAGAGCGGAAAGAGGGCCGACACCCCGCGGTCCGTGTTGCCGTTGAAGAGGCCCCGGATGGGCAGCCAGAGGCCGTCCGCGACGCCGGTCGCCCAGAGGTAGGGCGAGACCAGGGGCACGAAGACGGCGATGGCCAGGGCCAGGGCGGTGAACACGCGGGGGTTCCGCACCAGCCGGGCCAGGCCCTGGAGGATGAGCAGGGAGAAGACGATGCACTGAAGCACGTCGATTTTGAACAGCTCGCGGGTTTTCTGAACGGTGTTGAGCACGGTCCAGTCCGCGGCCGTGATGCCCGGGGCGTGCAGGGCGTAGGCGCAGAGCAGGATGAAGCCCAGGCGCCGGGCCGTGTCGGGCCAGAAGGGCCGAAGGGTGCCGTCGGTCTTGAAGGTGGAGATCACCAGGCTGTAGCCGGCGGCCATGGTGAAACTGGGGGCCACCAGGCCGTTGAGGTAGTTGAGCCAGTCCGGGCGGAGGCCCGGCCGCAGCCAGACATTCACCACGTGCACTTCGATCATCACGATGACGGCCCAGCCCCGCAGCTGGTCGATCCAGTCGCAGCGGCGGGAGGGCGCGCGGTCCTCCCAGAACCGGGAGGGGGCTGTGGCAGTCATGGGGGCCTCTGCATTCAAGCGTTGAACCTTCCTAGCCTGCCTGAAGGCTTGGAAATCCTCCAGATGATCCTCCCCAGGGCCCTGCTAAGGTGATTGGGCTATTCCCCCCCCCTTCATTGCATTCCTGACCTGGAGGCATTCCCCATGGGTGGACTGTTTGTCAAAAAAGATCTGGCCCGTCTCATTTCCGACGCCAACGACCCCCATGTGGGCGAGGGCGGGCACGGCGGGGGCCAGCTTAAGCGAACGCTGGGGGCCTTCAACCTCACCACGCTTGGCATCGGTGCCATCATCGGCGCCGGCATCTTCTCTCTGACGGGCACCGCCGCCGCCAACTACGCCGGGCCCGGCATCGTCTACAGCTTCATCATCGGCGGCATCCTCTGCGCCCTGGCGGGGGTCTGCTATGCGGAAATGGCGGCCATGATCCCCGTGGCAGGTTCGGCCTATGCCTACTCCTACGCCACCATGGGCGAATTCATCGCCTGGATCATCGGCTGGGACCTGGTGCTGGAGTACGCCTTCGGCGCGGTCACGGTGAGCGCTGCCTGGTCGGGCTACCTTTACTCCATCCTCCACAAGACCCTGGGCATCGAGCTGACGGACACCCTGGTCCGCTTCACGAAAGGCCCCTGGGAAAAAGTGACGCTCCATGACGGCAGCATGGTTTTCGGCCAGTGGAACGTGCCCGCCACCCTCATCGCCCTGTTCGTGGCCTCGGTCCTCTACAAGGGCATCAAGGAAAGCGCCACGGTGAACAACCTCATCGTGGTGACCAAGGTGACCATCGTAGTGGTGTTCATCATTCTGGGCATCGCGGTCATCTCGAAAACCAACCTTTTCGTGAACCCCGCCTCCACGGGCCTCGCGGCTCTGGTGCCCGCCAAGGAAGTGATGGAAGGCCATAGCCGCTACGGCTGGCTCAACGGCGGCGTGCTCACCGGCGCGGGGGTGGTCTTCTTCGCCTATATCGGCTTCGACGCGGTGAGCACCACGGCCCAGGAGGCCAAGAATCCCAAGCGCGACCTGCCCATCGGCATCCTGGGTTCCCTGGTGATCTGCACCATCCTCTACATCCTCGTGGCCCTGGTGCTCACGGGCGTGGTGCCCTACAAGCAGCTGGGCGTGGCCGATCCCATCGCCGTGGGCATCGACAAAATCGTCATGCTGCGAGGCTGGACCCCCGCTGCTCAGAAGGCCTTCACCTTCGTCATCAAGCTGGGCGCCATCAGCGGCCTCACCTCAGTGATCCTGGTGATGATGATGGGCCAGACTCGCGTGTTCTACGCCATGAGCAAGGACGGTCTGCTGCCCTGGTTCGGCAACGCGCATCCCAAGTTCGGCACGCCTCACGTGGCGACGGTGGTGACGGGCATCTTCGTCGCCCTGTGCGGCGGCCTCATGCCCATGAGCCTGGTGGGTGAGCTGGTGTCCATCGGCACCCTCCTGGCCTTCGTGCTCGTGTGCATCGGCGTGCCGATCCTCCGCTTCACCAATCCCGAGGTGGAACGCCCCTTCAAGGTGCCGGGTGGCACCCCGGGCGCCGTGCTCGTGGGCCTGGCCGGGGCCGGGGCCTGCGGGTACGTGATGTCAGGCCTGCCCCAGGACACCTGGCTCCGCCTCGTCCTATGGCTGGAGGTGGGCCTGATGATCTACGCGGGCTACGGCTGGCGGCGCAGCCACCTGGCCAACGGCGACGCCAATCGCGCGAAGCCCCATACGGTGCTGCTGATCGTCAGCCTGGTCTTCTTCATCCCCACGGTGATCTACGCCATCAAGTTCTTCGGGAAGGGGGCCTGACGTTCCTGCGTGCCGTCCAGGAGCCTTCTCCGCCTGACCCGGGGGATGCTCCCGTGTCGCGGCTGCCTGGGGCCCCTGGGGCATGGGGCCGAGGCGGGGCTCTGCGCCCGCTGCTGGAGCGGCCTCCAGGCCCTGCCTGAGGGCCGCTGCCCCTGCTGTGCCCTGCCGCACGGCGAAGGCTCCTGTCCGGAGCCCACGGCCTGGACGCTGGGCGATGCCCTGTGGGACTACCACGGGGGCCGGCCGCCCCTGGGCGCCTTGTTGTTGCCTGCCATCAAACAGGGGGAACTGGGTTGGCGGCGGGCCCTGTTGGGCCGCGCGGCCGGGGCCACGATGCCGGGCTGGGCCGCCGAGGTGGATGCCGTAACCTCGGCCCCCAGTGCCCTGCCGCGCCGGTTGTTGCGGGGCTTCGATCTCGCGGCGGACCTGGGAAAGCAGGTGGCCGCGCGGTTGGGGCGGCCCTACGCGGCGCTGCTGGCGAAGCGCTGGCTCAGCGGGCGTCAGGCCTCCCGCACGGAATCCGAGCGGCGGCGCCTGCCCCGCCGGGCCATCGCGCTGGGACGCGGGGCCTCTCCCAGCGGCATCCTCCTTCTGGTCGATGATGTCTGGACCACGGGGACCACCCTCCTGCGCTGCGCCGAAGCGCTGATCGAGGGCGGGGCCGCGGAGGTGAGGGTGCTGACGCTGTTCCGGGCGATGTAGTTCAGTATTCAGTCCTCGGGCTTCAGGGCAGGGGCTGGCGCAGGGGTTGGCGCAGGGGAATGGGTCCCTTGGCCGCGCGGGCGTAGGGCGCGGGCCAGGGCGTTTCGGCGCCGAGGGCTTGGGCGGCGCGCAGGGGCCAGCGGCTGTCCCGCAGCAGCTCCCGGGCCAGCAGCACCAGGTCGGCGGATTCCTGGGCGAGGATCTGTTCGGCCTGATGCGGATCGGTGATGAGGCCCACGGCCCCGGTGGCCAGGCCCGCCTCAGCGCGGATGCGGGCCGCGAAGGGCACCTGGTAGCCCGGGCCCAGGGGGATCTCCGCGCGGGGCACCAGGCCGCCGCTGCTGCAATCCACCAAGTCCACGCCCAGGCCCTTCAGCACCCTGGCCAGCTCGATGGACTGCTCCAGGTTCCAGCCGCCCTCGGTCCAGTCCGTGGCGGAAAGGCGCGCGAAGAGGGGCTGGCGCTCAGGCCAGACGGCGCGCACGGCCTCCACGACCTCCTTCAGCAGGCGGATGCGGTTCTCGAAACTGCCGCCGTAGCGATCCTCCCGGCGGTTCGACAGGGGCGACAGGAACTGGTGCAGCAGGTAGCCGTGGGCAGCGTGGATCTCCGCCACCAGGAAGCCCGCGTCCAGGGAGCGGCGCGCGGCATCGGCGAAGGCGCGGACCACGTCCTGGATGCCCGCCTCATCCAAGGCTGTGGGCACGGTCCAGCCGGTGTCGAAGGCCAGGGCGCTGGGGGCCACGGGCGCCCACCCCCCTGCGGCCGCGGGGATGCTGCCGCCGCTGCCCTTCCAGGGCGAAGGCGCCGAAGCCTTGCGCCCCGCGTGGGCCAGCTGGATGCCGGAGACGGCGCCCTGCGAGTGCACGAAACGCACGATGCGGGCCAGGGCCTCGGCCTGGGCTTCGTTCCAGATGCCGAGATCCTCGGGGGAGATGCGGCCTTCGGGCACCACGGCCGCGGCCTCGGTGATCACCAGCCCCGCGCCCCCCTGCGCCAGGCCGCCGTAGTGCACCAAGTGCCAGTCCGTGGGCAAGCCCTCCACGGCCGAGTACTGGCACATGGGCGAAACGGCGATGCGGTTGGGCAGCGTCAGGCCGCGCAGGGTGAGGGGTTGGAAGAGGCGGGGCATGCTGGCTCCAGTGTGGTTCGGAATGCTGCTCGGAATGGGGCTAGGCCCCACTCTGAGTTAGGGTAAGGCTTGTTGGGGCAGGGTTCGTCATCGATCATTTCAGGACGGTTGAGGGCGTCGTGATGGCGAGCCCTGAATCTCTGACGAAAGTCGATGGCATCGGCGTGCAAACGGCTCGGCAGATCCACTGGACCGTCCCTGAATGCTGAACGCCCCGCCAAACATAGCTCGGGGCGCAAAGCGCCCCGAGCCAGTGGATATGCGCCCAATAGGCCTACGCCTTCAACGCCTTCTTCACTTCAGCTTCCAGCTGTCCGACCTTCACTTCCGCCAGGTCGTAGGTGGCTCGCAGCATGGGTTTGTCCACCTTCAGCACCCGGGTGATATCGATGGGCGTGGCGGAGAGCACCACGTCGCAGGGGGTGGCGTCGATGGTGGCTTCCAGATCCTTCACCTGGGCATCGCCGTAGCCCATGGCGGGCAGGATGCCCTGGGCATTGGGGTACTTCCGGTAGGTGGCGGCGATGGACGCCACAGCATAGGGCATGGGATCGACGATGCGGCCGGCGCCGCAGTTCTTGGCGGCCACCACGCCAGCGCCGTAGGTCATGGAGCCGTGGGTGAGGGTGGGGCCGTCCTCGATGACGAGCACGCTCTTGCCCTTGATCATGTCGGGTTTGGTGCAGGTGACGGGGCTGTTGGCGCGGATGACCACGGCCTTGGGGTTGAGCTTGGCCGCGGCGGCCTCGATGCCCTTGATGTCCAGCTCCTTGGCCGAATCGCACTTGTTGATGACGATGACATCGGCGCGGCGGAAGTTGGCTTCGCCCGGATGGTAGATGGATTCGTGGCCGGGCCGCAGGGGGTCGGCGATCACGATGTGCAGGTCGCTGGCGTAGAAAGGCAGATCGTTGTTGCCGCCGTCCCAGAGGATGACGTCGGCTTCCTTTTCGGCGTTGCGGATGATCTGTTCGTAGTCCACGCCGGAGTAGATGACGAAGCCGTTGTCGATGTGGGGTTCGTACTCTTCGCGCTCCTCGATGGTGCACTTATGCAGATCGAGATCGGAGTAGGCCGCGAAACGCTGGCAGGCCTGGGCGGCCAGATCGCCGTAGGGCATGGGGTGTCGGATGGCCACCACCTTCTTGCCCAGGCTCTTGAGGATGTTGCTGATGTAGCGCGTGGTCTGGCTCTTGCCGGCGCCGGTGCGGACGGCGGTGATGGCGATGACCGGCACCTTGGACTTGATCATGGTCTTGTCGGCGCCGAGCAGTTCGAAGTCCACCCCGTGCGCGATGCAGAGGCTCGCCAGGTGCATGACCGTCTCGTGGGTCACGTCGGAGTAGGAGAACACCGCCACGTCGGGCTTCTCGCGCTTGATGACGTCCACCAGCTCGGACTCATCGAAGATGGGAATGCCCTGGGGGTAGAGTTTTCCGGCCAGCACGGCGGGGTATTTGCGCCCGGCGATGTCTGGGATCTGAGTGGCTGTGAAGGCCACCACCTGGTAGTCCGGGTTGTCCCGGTACACCGTATTGAAGTTGTGGAAGTCGCGTCCCGCGGCTCCCAGGATCACCACGCGTCGTGTCGCCATGACACATAACCTTTCGGTCCAGCGGAGGGCCGACACGCTCGTTGGTGGCAGTCCTGGCCGTTCCGCGACCCAGGGAGGATAGCCGCCTTCCTGGGAGCTTGAACATGGGAATGTGGCTTGAATCACAGGTGGGGGGAGCGTCTATGCTTTTCCCATGCCAATCCCTGCCGCCATCCCCGCCTTTTTCCGCCGCTGGCGGCGTGTCCTCCTTGTTCTGACAGCGCTCTACGGCCTCTGGCTCCTGGTGGGTTTCTTCCTAATCCCGCGGATCATCCGGGGTCGGGCCGAGCGGTTCGCCAGCGACTTCCTTCATCGCAAGGTCACCCTCCAGGCCGTTTACTTCAACCCCATCCTCTTCACTGCCCGGTTGGAGGGGCTTCGGGTGCCCAACCGCGATGGCAGCGAGTGGATCGCCCTGCGCCAGCTCTACCTGGACTACCGCCTGCGCCGTCTCATCAGCAAGACCATCGATCTGGCGGCGCTGGAACTGGACGGGCTCACGGTGAGGGTGGAGCTCGACGCCCAGGGCCAGCCCAATTTCCAGGACCTGCTGGAGACGCCGCGGAAGGAGGAAAAGCCGGCCGAAACGGCCCCCTCCTCCTGGACCTTCGCCATCGGCCGCTTCCAGCTCAGGGAGGGCCAGCTGTTCTTCACGGACCGCAGCCAGGCCACGCCTTTCCGCACGGCCCTGGGGCCCGTGAACCTGCGGGTGGATGGCATCCGGACGGAGGTGGGCCAGCGCAGCGGCTTCGCCTTCGAGGCCTGGACCGAGGCCCGGGAGCACCTGGCTTTCAAGGGCGACCTCACCCTGCAGCCCCTGGCCTCCAAGGGCAGCCTGCTGGTGGAGAACCTCTCCCTGCCCAAGTACCGGCCCTACGAGCAGGAGCAGGTCTCCAGCGAGATCCGCAGCGGCATGGCTTCGCTCCACGCCCAGTACCGCTTCGAGTGGGGCGAGAAGCGCCATGTGGTGGAAGTCTCGGAACTGGACTTCTCCCTGAAGGATGTGAAGGTGGCGGAGCGCGGCGCCGCCGAGCCCGCCATCGAGATGCCGAGCCTGGACCTGCGCCAGGGCCGCATGGATCTGCTGAAGCCCTCGGTGGAGGTGGGTTCCATCACGGCCGACCTGGGTGTGTTGCGGCTGCAGAAGGCCAAGGAGGGCGGTCTGAATCTGGCGCGCCTCTTCGCGCCCACCAAGCCCAAGGAGAAGAAAGTCGATGAGAAACCCTTCCAGTTGCTGGTGAAGGACATCGCCCTTCGCGGCTTCCGGGTGGGCTGGGAGGATTTGAGCCTGGCCCGGCCCCTGAAGGTGGAGGCCCGGGACCTGAACCTGCACTGGCAGAATCTTTCGCTGGATCCCGCCGCCGCGGGACAGGCCTCGCTGGATCTGAAGGTGGGCGGCGGGTCGCTCAAGGTGGCGGGCAGCCTGGCGCCCCTGAAAGGCACGGGCGATCTCACCGTGAAGGTCGAGGGCTTCGACCTGGGCACCTGGGATCCCTACCTGGATCCGGCCCTGGACATGAGGATCGCCTCGGGCAAGCTGGGCCTGGATGGCCGCGCGCGTTTCGCCTTCGAGGGGCGTTCCGGCGACGGCATCACCTACCTGGGCGGCGCCTCGGTGCAGGATCTGGAGGCTCGGGACGCCAAGTTGAACGAGCCCTTCCTGCGCTGGAAGCGGCTGGTGGTCACCGGCGCGGATCTCCACACCGCGCCCCTGGCGGTGGCCATCAAGGCCGTCGACTGGACGGACCTCGAAGGGCGCCTGGTGGTGCAGCCCGACGGCAGCACCAACGTGGCCCGGGCACTGCGCCTGGAGCAAGGCGCCAAGGCGGCCCCGGTCACGGCCTCTGTTCTTCCGGCCACGCCGCCCGCCGCGCCCGACATCAGCATCGCCAAAGTGGGCATCGCGGGCGGGCGGTTGAGTTTCATCGACCGTTCCGTGCAGCCCAACGCTGCCCTGGTGCTGAGCGATCTGGACGGTTCGTATCTGGGCCTGTCCAGCCGTCCGGAAGCGGCCTCGAAAGTGCTCTTCAAGGGCAAGGCCGGGGGCCTCGCGCCCATCACCATCAGCGGCCGGGCCATGCCCTTGCGCAACGACCTCGATACGGATGTGACCCTGAGGATCCAGGGCGCGGACCTCACGGATTTCACGCCCTACACGGGCAAATACCTGGGCTACACCGTGCAGAAGGGGAAACTCGACGTGGACGCGCGCCTGCGCATCGACCACCGGAAGCTGACCTCATCGAACGCGGTGAAGCTGGACCAGTTCTTCCTGGGCGATAAGGTGGAAAGCCCCGAGGCCACACACCTGCCGGTGAAGCTGGGCCTGGCCATTCTCCGGGACCGCCGCGGCGTCATCGCCTTCGACCTGCCCGTGGAGGGCAGCCTCGACGATCCCGACGTGAAGTACGGCAAGCTGGTCTGGAAGGCCATTTTCGGTCTGCTGGGAAAGATCGCCACCTCCCCCTTCACGGCCATCGGCCACCTCTTCGGCAGCGATGCGGGCGATCCCAGTGTGCTCGCGTTTGCGCCCGGTACTGCCACCCTGGATGCCGCGGCCACCGCCAAGCTGCAGGGCCTGGCCAAGGCGCTGGTGGAACGGCCCGCGCTGCGGCTGGAGGCGGAGGGCGCCGTGGACGCGGACCAGGATGGCGCCGCCCTGCGGAGGGCCGCCTTCGAGGCGCAGCTGCGGCAGACGCGCCGGCAGGCCCTCGGCGCCGCCGAGGAAGTGCCTGTGCCTGCCGTTGAGCGGGAACGCTGGGTGCGCACCACATTCGAAGCGGCTTTTCCTCCGCCCAAAACGGAAAAGGGCGCACAGCCCGTGCCGCCGCCTCCCCTGGCGGAAATGGAGCAGCGCCTGCTCAGCCGCGCCACGGTGGATCCCGCCGCGCTCGAGCAACTGGCCGATGCCCGCGCCAAGGCCGTGCTGGGTTGGCTGCTCAACACCGCCAAGGCGGACCCCGAGCGGGTCTTCGAGGTGCAGACCGGCAAGGCCAAAGGGGCTTCCGCCGTGTTTTCGCTTCGGTAGGCTCCCCCGGGGCGTGGACCAGCCCTAAAAACGCCAGAGTGGATCATCTCCTTTTCGAGGGTGGGCTGCCAGGGTGCGGAATTCACCCCGGTGGCGCTGAGCTGCCCATCTCCCTCCCAAGAAGAATTCCATGCGAACCAACCTGGCCTCCGTCCTGGCGGTTCCGGCCTGCCTACTGATCGCCCGCCGGCCCGAGGCCAGACCACCCCCGTCCCCGCGAAAAACCTCGTGGTGGCCTACTGGTACCCCAGCGGATCCGCAGGAACCCCCAAGTGGGAAGGCCGCTGGATTCTTTACCAGAATGGCGCGTCCACCGTTCTTCCGACCTATGCCCCGATCACGGTGCCCGCCGGCCTCACCATGGTGGTGGATGCGGTGCAGGCGACTTACTACGGGACGGCTGGACGCTCCTCCGGGTTTGCGATCGGCCCCGTTTCCGTGCCAGCCTCCGCGTCCTCTTCAGCCGGGCTGTCCTTTCAAGCGTTCTCGGCCTGGGTGTCCATTCCCGCCAACGGGTTTCCCGGCCAGGTGGACAGCCATGATGTGTTGTATCAGCTGGGCCATGGCGTGGCTTTCCCGGCGGGCACGCGGGTGGATGCTTCCCTCTTCACCGATTTGGGGGACCCGTTCAAATACAACCATTTCAGTTCGATCAGGCTGTATGCCCATTACGAATAGGCCCCGTCCCGCCTTTCCGGCCCAGGCACTTGCAGCCTGGTCGGCGAATCACAGCGCCATGCCGACGGATGCCCACCGTTCGATTCCTTCCGCAAGGTTGGGGATTCCGGGGCCGAAGCGGCTGGCGCCGAGCCAGTGCAGGCCCGGTGGCAGGGCCTCGAGGATGGACGCCACCCGGCCTGCGTGTCCCGGTTCCAGCAGGGGGAAGGCCCCGGGGCTGTCCTCGCGGCGCGTCTGTAGGGGATCCTGCAGCTCCGGCAACCAGCGCCGGAGTTCGGACCAGAGCCCCGGCGCGTCTTCGAGATCAGAGGCCACCGGGTAGGCGCCGCCCAGGTAGGTGCGCAGCTGCAGCAGACCGGGCACGCTCCGGGGATCCTCCGCCGCCAGCGCCACCACGCCCAGCAGGCCACGGCCCTCAGGCGGGTGCAGCAGCAGGGTGAAGCCGCGCGTCCAGTGCGGCACGGGGGGATGACGGCTGTGCCAAACTTGGAGATCCAGCTGAGGAATGCCGGCGATTAGGCACGCAGCCTGGGGTGCCAGGTCTCGAAGCAGGCTTGCGGCCCGGGGGGCTGGAAGGGCCAGCACCACGGACGGCGTTTCCTGGGTGACCGCTCCATCCCAGACCTGCCAGCCCCCGTCGGGCCGGACTTCGAGGCGCCGGGCGGTCCGGCCGGTTTCCACCGCGCCCAGGGCCATCCGAAGCGCCTGGGCCAGGGCCCCGGTACCGCCCGCCAAATGGCGGCTTCGCTGGGGGGGGTGGCGGAGGCCGCCCCACAGGAGGCCGCCCCGGGACTCCAGCTCGCGTAACTGCGGCATGGCTTCCAGGCCCAGGCGTTCAGGAGGCGCCGCCAGCACCCCCGCCACGAAGGCGGGCAGCGCCTCGCGGGCGAAGCCCCTGCCCAGGCGGCGCGCCATGAAGGCGGCCAGGGTCTCTTCTCCAGCCCTCTCCGGCGGTTGCGCGGGGATGAAGGGTTCGCCCAGCAGGCGGAGGCGCTCCCCCAGCCGGAGGCCGGGAAAACGGAGCAGGTCGGATGGGTGGCGTTGGCCTCCCTTGCCGATCCAGCGGGGACCCTTGGGCGCCTTGGGCAGGTAGACCAGCCCCAGGGCTTGGCCGAGCCTCTCCAGGGCGCTTCCCGGCTGGATCTGCAGGGCCTGCGGGCCCCGCTCCAGCCAGCCGGGCTCGCCCTTGGGGCCGGGCCAAGGCAGGGTTTGGGCCCAGCCGCCCGCGGCCGGGGAGGCCTCCCATACCCGCACCGGATACCCGTGCCGCCGCAGCTGCCAAGCGGCCATCAGGCCAGACAGGCCGCCGCCCAGCACCAGGACTTCCGGGGATGGGTGGGCGGGAGACATCCGCTAGGAGGGCCGCGCGAGCCGGCCGCGGATGTCCGAGAAAAGGGCTTGGATGAGCGGCAGGTCTTGCGCCTGGGTGCCGCTGGGGCGCACGAGCGGCATGAGCCGGATGACATGGCGTCCGAAATCGAAGGCCACGGGGAGGATGGGCACGCCGGCGCCCCTTGCGATCTGGTAGAAGCCCGAGCGCCACTGACCCTGGCTGCGGCGGGTGCCCTCAGGGGCCAGGCACAGAAGCAGGGCCCTGGAGGCTTCGAAGGCCTTCACGCAATCACCCACCACGCCATGGTTGGCGCGGCGGTCCACCGGAATGCCGCCGAGCCGGCGCAGCAGGGCCCCGAAGGGCCAGCGGAAAAGCGAGTGTTTGCCCAGCCACGATACGCGCAGGTCGGCGGCGAACATCAGGGCCAGGCCCAGGGGAAAATCCCAGTTGGAGGTGTGGGGTGCCACGATGGCCACCACCTGAGGCACCTCAGGAAAGGGGCCTTCCACCTGCCAGCCGCCCAGGCGGAGGTAGGCGCCTCCAAGCCACCGCCAGAAGGGACCGCGGCCTCGGCGCAGGGCCTCGGGCGCGAGGGGATAGGGGAGGGACTGGGCCAAGGCATCCTTCAAGGGGCGCGGAGCCCCGGCCCACGTATATACCATGGCGAAGCCCCTCACGCGGGCCCCCGCGGGCGGCGGGTCAGCGGGGCAGCCACCTGGCCCATTTGTGCCGGGCGCGCCATGCCGGGCGCGCAAAGCGGTACACCCCTTTTTTGTGTTGGGTGGTCCAGGACGGAGGTCCTGCGACCTGCCAGAACTGAAGCCACTCGATGGAGGTTCCCATGCGGCGGTGGTTCCCGTTCACACTCGGCTTGATCGGTCTTCTGGGGTTGATGCTGTGCGGTGGCGGGAGCGGCGGATCCTCTGACGAAGACAAGAAACCGAAGCCGGTATCGGTGGCCATCAGCCCCGCCTCGGTCTCGGTGCTGGTGAACGGCACCCAGGCCTTCACGGCGACGGTGACGGGCAGCAGCAACACTGCGGTGACGTGGAAGGTGTCGGAGACGGGCGGAGGCGCGGTGAGCGCTTCGGGGCTCTACGCGGCGCCTGCTACGGCGGGCACCTACCA
>JACPYP010000004.1 GCA_016195985.1 Acidobacteriota bacterium
CGCGGGTGTTGTTGCTTTCCACCTCGTTGTAGGTGGTTCCGCCGGTGGTGTTGCTGACGGAGAAGCTGACGGCGGTGGAGGATCCGACATTGCCGGCGGCGTCGTAGGCCTTGGCCACGAGGCTGTGGGTGCCGTTGGCCAAGTTGGCGGAGTTGTAGGTGACGCTGTAGGGCGAGGTGGTGTCGGTGCCGACCAGGGCGCCGTCGATGTAGAACTCGACCTTGGTGACGCCGACGTTGTCGGAGGCGGTGGCGGAGAGGGTGATGGTGCCCGTGGTTCCGGATTCCGAGGCGGTGGCGGTGGGAGGCGTGGTGTCGGTGGACCCGCTCCAGGCCGCGCCCACGTTGATGCCGTGGAAGGCGTTCCAAACGGCCTGCTCTTCGGCGCTGCCGGCGCCGTAGAGATCTTTGGCGGCGCTGATGGCCGCGGCCCGGGCGCCGGCGTAGTTGGTGCTGGACGTCATGTACGTGCTGAGGGCCCGGAACCAAATGCGGGCGGCGTGGTCGTTGCCGATGCCGGTCATGCCGTTGGGCAGGTACGTGGTGCTGGTGTTGCCCGTAGTCGTGGCGCCCTGGCTCAGGAAGTAGAACATGCGGTTGTTGGGGCCGCTGCTGTAGTGCACGTTGAGGTTGCCGATGCTGGAGGACCAGGCGTCGGGGCTGGTGCCGTCCAGGCTGGGCTTGTACATGTAGCGCAGGGGAGTGCTGGCCAGCTGCTCGCCGATGGTCCAGTTGCCGCCGGTGCTGCCGATGGTGGTGCCGCCGCCGCTGCGGGTGTAGAACTCCACCATGGTGCCGAAGATGTCGGAGTTCGACTCGTTCAAGCCGCCGGACTCGCCGGAATAAGTGAGGTTGGCGGTGGTGGCGCAGACGCCGTGGCTAAGCTCGTGGCCGGCCACGTCGAGGGCCGTGAGCACCTTGAAGGAGCTGCCGTCGCCGTAGGACATGCAGAAGCACTGGTCCAGCCAGAAGGCGTTGTCGAAGCTGGTGGAGAAGTGCACGCGGCTGAAGGTGGCCTTGCCGGTGCCGTCGATGCCGTTGCGGCCGAGGACGTTCTTGTACATGTCCCAGGTCTGGGCCACGCCGTAGGCGGCATCCACGGCGGCGGTCTCGCCGTTCGCGTTGGTGGTGCTGCCGCCGGAGACGTAGTTGGTGCCGTCGCCCCAGGTGTTGTCGGCGTCTGTGTAGAGGGTGCCGACGAGGGTGGGCGATCCGGTGTTCTGATCGCCGGTGTGGTTCATGTTGGTCACGGCATTGGCGCCGAACTGGCCGCCGGTGCCCCGGGTCATGTCCCGCAGCTCATAGGTGGACCCGGTGCTGTTGGTCTGGATGGTGACGGTGCCGCTGTACTGAGAATTGCCGGTGCCGTTGGAGGCAGCGGTCTCGAGGCTGTCCCACTGTTTGAGGATGGCGCCGGTGTGGGCATCCACGATGAAATCGTACTTGGAGAAACTGTCGGCCTTGTTCAGCAGCACGGTCTGCACGTGGTAGGCCAGCTGGTAGCGGAGCACATCCTCGACGACCATCGTGGCGTCGAGTTCCGTGTTGGGACGGCCGTGGGGGCGCACGATGCGGGGGGCGGTGATGGGGAAGATCACCAGCTCGGCCGTGGGTTCGTAGGTGTAGGAGCCCTGAGGGTTCAGGTGCTGGTGGATGATGGCCAGGGCCTCGGCTCCGGGGATGGAGGGGGCCACGTTGAGGTTGATCCCCTTGTGCAGGGCATTGGTCAGAGGCAGTTCCGTGCCGCTGGGGCTGGTGTGGGTGATGGCGTCGCCGCCGAAGACACGGATGCCCTTGTAGCGCTGGGCGAAGTGGACGTGGGACTGGCCGAGGTGATCCGAGTGCGAACTGCGGAGCTTGAAGTCATGGTCGGCGTCCAGGCCGAGTCCGGCGCGCTGCGCGAGCAGCTGGTTGGTGGAGGCCTGAACCCGCAAGCCCTCCTGGGGCGCGTTGGCGAGGAGAGAACCGGCGGCCAGGGCCACAGTGAGGAGAGGGAGGGCCATACGGCCCTTGAAAGTCGCCATGGGCAACTCCTGATGGGAGGGGGAAGATGGTTTGCCGCCGCCCAGGTTCTTCCTGCCTGGCCGGCTCCAGGGCCATGCGGAGTCACCGCGGCAACCTGGGTGGTATAGGAAAAGAACGGGGGTGAGGGAGTCAGGTTCTGTCCAGGGTGCGGTTCCCTCAAGTTAATGCTTGTTAATTTTTATGAGAATCATTTCTATTTAATTTTTTGTTATACAAATTAATGGTAATAAATGACTTAATAGACAACTAAAAAGCCATTAATGCCTCATTTGTAGGCCGAATTCAAAGCAATTAAATGCCTCGCATGAAGCCTATATCGCCATCTGATGCACACCCTTGAGGTTATGGATAGAGACAAGGGCGGATCCGTTCATGAACGAAAACTGGCCTTTATATTCTCCACCAGAAAGTCGAATGCCCGCGGGGCGTCAGGGCCGCTTGGTGGATTTCTGGCGCACCCGCTTGGGCGGGCCGCCGGACCCTTTGCGCGGAGCCTGCTTGTCCGCGGGCCTCGGGCCTTCCTTTTTCTTGGGGCGGGGCCGGGGTTTGACCTTGTCCACCCGCTGGGCCTTCAGGGCTTCGTTGCTGCGGGAAGGCTTGAGCCCTTCGCCGGGATCGAGGATGCGCCGCACGGGGGCCACCTCGGCCTCTTCACCTTCGCCCTTCTGCTTCTTCTGGACGCTGATGCGCAGGGGCACGCCCGCGAGGCCGAACTGCTCCCGAAGCCGGTTTTCCAGGTAGCGCACGTAGCTGAAATGCAGGCCGCGGTCCGTGTTGGCCTTGATGATGAAGCTGGGGGGGCGAACGCCGACCTGGGTCATGAAGTAGAGCTTGGGCAGTTTGCCGTCCACCACGTGGGGGCTCATGGCGCCCACGGCCTCGCGCAGGAAGCGGTTCATTTCGCCGGTGGGAACGCGGCGGGCATGGGCCTCGGCCAGTTCGTCGATCATGCCGAACAGCTTGGACACGCGCTGTCCTGTGAGAGCCGAGAGGAAGATCATGGGCGCGTGGTGCAGGAAGCCCAAGCTGCGGCGGAGATCCTCCTCGGCGTTGTAGATGGTGTAGGTGTCCTTCTCCACCAGATCCCACTTGTTCACCACGAGGATCACGGCGGCGCCGGCCTCCTGGGCGTAGCCCGCGATGACCGCGTCCTGGTGCGTGGCGCCTTCCACGGCATCGAGCAGCAGCAGGCTCACGTCGGCCCGGGCCATGGCCTGCTTGGCCTTCAGGATGCTGAGTTTCTCGGCGCCTTCATGGGTCTTGCCCTTCTTGCGGATGCCGGCGGTGTCGATGAGCCGGTAGATCTTGTCCTTCACGTGGAGGATGGTGTCCACGGTGTCCCGGGTGGTGCCGGCGACATCGCTCACCAGGCTGCGCTCGTAGCCCAGCAGGCGGTTGGCCAGGGAGGACTTGCCGACGTTGGGCCGGCCGATGAGGGCGAAGCGGCGCTCGTCGCCCAGTTCGTGGGTTTCCGCTTCTTCGGGCGTGCGGTGGAAGGGCAGGCGCGACCGGAGGGCTTCCAGCAGCTCGGGCACCCCGGCGCCGTGGGCGGCGGAAATGGAAAGCACTTCGTCGAAGCCCAGGCCGTAGAATCCGGCGTCGGGGGCGCCGCCCTTCATGCCGTCCAGCTTGTTGATCACAAGCAGGATGGGCTTGCCCTGGCGGCGCAGCCGCGAAGCGATCTCCTCATCCCCGGCCGTGAGGCCGTCGTGCCCGTCCACCAGCAGGATGGCCACATGGGCCTCGGCCAGGGCCGCCTCGGCCATGCGGGTGATGCCCTGGGTGATGACGTCGTCGCCCTCGAAATCCAGGCCGCCGGTATCCACCAAGTCGAAGACTTCCTCGGGCCCGCCGTCTTCGCCCAAGCAGGTGACGCGGCCGTAGCTGCGGTCGCGGGTCATGCCCGGCAGATCGTGGACCAGGGCCGCGCGGGTGCGGGTGAGCCGGTTGAAGAGGGTGGACTTCCCCACATTGGGGCGTCCGCAGAGGGCGACGAGGGGCAGTTTCATATGAGTTCCAAGCCTTTCAGTCTATCGGGCGGAGGCCGAAAGGGCACGGACGGATTTCCGCGGGGCCGGTAGAGTGATGCTCTCATCCCGGGGGCGCCCATGATTCGAGTTTCCTTGCTGCTGGTTTCCACCCTGGCGGTGGCGGCTCCTGCGCCGAAGACCCAGAGCCCCGCGGGCGTGGTGGGGCGGCAGATCGAGCTGTTCAACGCCCACGATCTGGAGGGCTTCCTGGCGCTCTTCGCAGAGGAACTGGAAGCGGGCGAGCTGCCCGCCGGGACGGTGCCCACGGGCAAGGCCCGGCTGCGGGAGCTCTACGCGGAGCGGTTCAAGGCCAATCCGGATCTTCACGCCTCCGCCGAGGCGCAGATGGTGTCCGGCGAATTCGTGATCCAGAAGGAGCGAATCAAGGGGCGGACGGGCAAACCTCCCCTGGAGGCCGTGGTGATCTACCAGGTGAAGGCCGGGAAGATCGTGCGGATGTGGTCGTTGAAAGACTAGGTGCGCCCTTCAGCCTTCGACGAAGGTTTTGAGGCGGGAAAGGGCGTCGTCCCAGTGGAGGGATATGCGCTCGAGGTAGGCGTGGGCGTCTTTGAGGCGTCGGGGCTCCAGTTCCCAGATGCGCTCCCGCCCCTGGCGGCTGCTGCGCACCAGCCCGGCCTCGGCCAGCACATCGAGGTGCTTGGCGAGGGCCTGCCGGGACACCGTGAACCTGACGCTCAGGCGCGCGACGGAGAGGGGGCCGCTGGCACAGAGGGAGACCAGCAGGCCCAACCGGGTCGCATCGCCGAGGGCGGCGAAAAGCGGCGCGGCGTCCTTCAGCCGGGCCGGAGAGATGGCCTCAGCTCGCGACATGGCGCTCGATGTTCTGCATCTGTTGCGTCCAGCCACCGTCATTCATGCGGAAGGCCTCCTCGCGGCGGTGGGGCGGCAACTGGTCGAAGCCGGATTCCACCAGCCGGAGCAGGGTTCCCCCCTCGGCTGGTTCGAGCCTGAATTCCACGAGGGTGCTGGGTTCGCCGGAGTAGTCCACCGTGGGATCGATGGCACAGGGATGCCAGCGGAAGGAGAAGAGGCGCTCGGCTTCTATCCGCTCGACTTCGACTTCCATGACGATGTGCTCGTAACCGGGATAGGTGATCGGGCCGCGGATCCGCTGGCCCACGGCGAACGCCCCTTCCAGTTTCACCCGGAACCAGGCGCCGAACTCCCCGGCATCCGTGAGGGCCCGCCAGACCCGGGATTGCGGAGCGCGGAGCAGGATCTGCTTTTCGATTCGGTCGGTGCTGGGTGTCATGGGCAACCTCCAGGTTGCATGTTAGGGCAGAGCGGGAATAGCGCAACCCCTTGGTTGCGTTTTGGAGAAATGGACCGGTGTTTGGCCGTTCTCCGCCTTTTCCGCCGTCCCACTCAACCGGGGGCTCGACCATTCGACTGCAGCGCAGCGAAAGGAGAATAGGACGGCATGACCGCAGGTCATGGCCGCCCGAAGGGCGAGGGCGGAGCCCGAGTCAGCGCAGCTGCGGCGCCCTGGGGGCTTGCGTCTGCCAGTCTCGTTCGGCGCCACATCAAGTGGCGCCTCGGCCAGCCCACTCGCGGGTCCGAGCCCCGGCAGCCCCAAACGCCAAAAAGCGCCCGATTGGGCGCTTTTTGGCGGGGCTGACGGGGCTCGAACCCGCGACTTCCAGCGTGACAGGCTGGCACTCTAACCGACTGAGCTACAACCCCGGGGTTTTACTGCATTTCACCAGGTGACTGGTGGGCGATGACGGGCTCGAACCGCCGACGTGCTGCGTGTAAGGCAGCTGCTCTACCGACTGAGCTAATCGCCCGAATCGCCGAACCCTGATGCTCACACAGGCTGCGCCTCGGGTCAAGTCCAAAGCTCTGCGTTGAGGGAACCAGACCGGTCTGGTAAGGTTTAAAGACTTCCGTCCCAGAGGTTCCCGCGGACCAATCGCTGGTGTCGGTATGACCCTGGCCGACTAGTCGGCCTCGGCCTTGGGATGTTTCTGGAGGGTGGCCTGTGGCGCTGCTGGAACTGGCGAATCTGACGCTCCGATCACCGGAAGGGGAGGGACCTGTCGGGCGGATCCTGGCCCAGATGCCGGACCCCATGCGCCCGGACCTGCCCGCCATCCTGTTCGTGATCGTGCTGCTGGTGGTGCTCTACCTCTACCTCCGAGTGGTGTTCTTCAAACCCATCACCAAGGTGATGGAGGATCGTGACCGCGACCTGAACGCCGGCGGCGACGCCAAGGCCCAGGCGGCGGCGCTGCTGGAGGCCCGCCAGAAGGACTACCAATCCCGGTTGAAGGAGCTTCGCGCCCAGGCCTTCGAGGCCCGGAAGAAGCTCGCGGATGCGGCAGGCAAGGAAAAGCAGTGCCTGCTGGATGAGGCCCGCGCCAAGGCCCTGGCCGAGCGCCAGGCCGCGGTCGAATCCCTGCAGGCCCAGCAGACTGCCGCCAAGCAGAGCCTCTTGTCCCAGGTGGACGCCCTGGCCGAATCCATGGTCCAGACCCTTCTGAAGCAGGCCTGAGCATGACCAAGCTGATCCGAATTTCTCTCACAGCCCTGCTGTGCCTCTGCCCCCTGGCGCTGAGGGCCCAGTCCCACGAGCCGGCCCCCGCGGCTGAGAAGACGGCCGAGAAGCATGTAGCCCCCGCTGCCGAAGGCCATGGCGCCGAGGCAGGCCATGAGGCCCAGCATGAGGCTCACGGCGAAACGGCCCATGCTGCGGCCGGCCATGAAGCCGGGAACGCCCACCATGGCCCCGCCATGACGCTGTTCGGCAAGACCTATGGGAACGGCGGCGCCTTCCTGGTGCAACTGCTGAACTTCGCCATCTACGGCGCGGGCCTCTTCTTCATGCTCAAGGGCGCCCTGTCCGCCATGTTCAAGACCCGCAGGGAAGAGCTGGTTACGATGCTGGCCCAGGCGGAGAAGGACAAGGCCGAAGGCGAGGCCCAGATGAAGGACATGGAAGCCAAGATGTCCGGGCTCGAGACCGAGCTGGCGGGCATTCTGGCCAAGGCCGAGTCCGATTCCGAGGCCGAGAAGCAGCGGGTGCTGGAGGCCGCCAAGGCCGAGGCCGCCCAGATCCTGGCCCAGGCCCAGGCGGAGATCGGCTTCCAGAAACGCCAGGCCGAGCAGGAACTGCGCGCCCTGGTGGCCGAGCTGGCCGTCGAAGGCGCCGCCAAGCGTCTGGAGGCCAAACTGCACGGGCCCGATTCGGCCAAGGCCGCCAACAGCGTGATTGACCGAGCCATTCAGCAGATTGGAGGCGTCCAGTGAGCAGCCGCCTGACCGCCCGGCGCTACGCCAAGGCCCTCCTCCAGATCGGCGACAAGCAGGGCAACGTGCCTCAGCTTCAGCAGGAGCTTGAATCCGTGGCCGCCGCCGTGGCCGCCAATGCTGATCTCTCACGCCTGGTGGCTTCGCCCCTGGTGCTGCCCACCAAGAAAGCCGAGGTCTTCGAGGCCATCCTGGCCGCCGCCAAGGTGAGCGAGACCCTGCGCCACTTCTTCCGCGTGGTGGCCGAGGCCGGCCGTCTGAACCTGCTGCCGGAGCTGCGCCGCACCTTCGCCGATCTGGTGGATGAGCGCGCGGGCATCGTCGAAGCCAAGGTCAGCAGCGCCCAGCCCCTCACGGAGGCCCAGGAGAAGGCTCTCGTCGCTTCGCTGGCCGTTCGCACGGGCAAGACCATCCGGCTCAGCTGGCGGCAGGACGCGAGCCTCCTGGGCGGCGTGAGGGTGCAGGTGGCCTCCACGGTGCTGGACGCCTCGCTCCAGGGCCAGCTCCGCCAGCTCAAGACGCAGCTCCTGTCGGCTTAAATCGCTTCACATTCGCTTTCAACTCGCAGGTTTGGAGGATTTCATGGACATTCGCGCGGAAGAGATTTCCCGCATCATCCGCAGCCAGATCGAAGGCTTCGATGCCCAGGTGGACGTGGCCGAAGTGGGCACGGTCATCAGCGTGGGCGACGGCATCGCCCGCGCCTACGGCCTTGAGAAGGCCATGTCCGGCGAACTGCTGGAACTGCCCCACGGCGTCATGGGCCTCGCCTTCAACCTGGAGGAGGACAACGTCGGCATCATTCTGCTGGGCGACGCCGCCGCCATCAAGGAAGGCGACACTGTCAAGCGCACCGGCAAGATCATGTCCGTGCCCGTGGGGCCGAACTTCGTGGGTCGCGTGATCGACGCCCTGGGCAACCCCATCGACGGCAAGGGACCCATCCAGCCTGCCAAGTTCAACCCCATCGAGCAGATCGCCCCGGGCATCGTGGACCGCAAGAGCGTGCATGAGCCCATGCAGACGGGGCTCAAGGCCATCGACAGCCTGATTCCCATCGGCCGGGGCCAGCGTGAGTTGATCATCGGCGACCGCCAGACCGGCAAGACGGCCGTGGCCGTCGACACCATCATCAACCAGCGCGACACCGGCGTGATCTGCGTCTACGTCGCCATTGGCCAGAAGCGCTCCACCATCGCCCAGGTGGTGAAGACGCTCGAAGAGTATGACGCCATGAAGCACACCATCGTGGTGGCCGCTTCCGCCTCCGAAGCCGCGCCGCTGCTCTTCCTGGCCCCCATGACGGGCGCCGCCCTCGGCGAGTACTTCATGTGGCATGGCAAGGATGGCCAGCCCGCGGGCAAAGAAAATCCCGGCGGCCATGTGCTCTGCATCTACGACGATCTTTCCAAGCAGGCTGCGGCCTACCGCGAAATCTCCCTGCTGGTGCGCCGCCCTCCCGGACGTGAGGCCTACCCTGGCGACGTGTTCTACCTCCACTCCCGCCTGCTGGAGCGCGCCTGCAAGCTCAGCGACGAACGCGGCGCGGGTTCGCTGACGGCCCTGCCGGTTATCGAGACCCAGGCCGGTGACGTGTCTGCCTACATTCCCACCAACGTCATCTCCATCACCGACGGCCAGATCTTCCTCGAATCCGACCTGTTCAACGCGGGCGTCCGTCCGGCCGTGAACGTGGGCATCTCCGTGAGCCGCGTGGGTGGTTCCGCCCAGGTGAAGGCCATGAAGTCCGTGGCCGGCACCATCAAGCTCGACCTCGCCCAGTACCGCGAACTGGCAGCCTTCGCCCAGTTCGGCTCCGACCTGGACAAGGCCACCCTGGCCCAGCTGAACCGCGGCCAGCGCCTGGTGGAAATCCTCAAGCAGGGCCAGTACAGCCCCATGCCCGTGGAGAAGCAGGTGGTCAGCATCTGGGCCGCCACCAACGGCTACGTGGATGACCTGCCCGTGCCCCAGGTCCGCCGCTTCGAGTCCGAATTCATGGCCTTCCTCGATGTGAACGCCCCTGAGATCCTGCGCGGCATCCGCGATTCCAAGGTGCTCAGCGACGACGCCAAGGCCCAGCTCAAGACCCAGGTGGCGGCCTTCAAGGAGACCTTCGTGGCCTCCCTGAACCAGACCGCGGGAGCCTAGTCCCATGGCCGGTCTCCAGGATATTCGCCGCCGCATCCGGTCGGTGAAGAACACCCAGCAGGTCACCAAGGCGATGAAGATGATCTCCGCAGTCAAGCTGCGGAAGTCTCAGGAACGCCTGGTGGCCCTGCGTCCCTACGCCAGCAAGATGATGGAAGTCGTCCGGCGCGTGGTGGGCCGCATCAAGGGTGATTCCGAGATCCAGCCGGGTCCCGCCGCTCAGGCCTTCCTGACGCCCCGGGAGGAGAAGCGCATCCGCGTGGTCCTCGTGGCCTCCGACAAGGGCCTCTGCGGCGGCTTCAACGCCAACGTGCTCAAGGCCGCCAACGCCTTCGTGGCCGAGTGCCCCTCTGAGATCGTCCATCTGGACGTGGTGGGCAAGCGGGCCACCGAGTGGGCGAAGAAACACAAGATCACGCCAGCCGGGGAGTACCTCAACATCCCCCTCACCGGGTTCCAGCGGGTGGTCACCGAGATCTCGAATGGTGCCGCCGCCCAGTATCACGCGGGTGAGATCGATGCGCTCTACGTGATCTACAACTACTTCGAAAGCGCCGTGGCCCAAACCCCCACGGTGTTCCGGGTCTTCCCCATGGACCTGGACCGTCGCGCCGAAGGTCGGGATGCCGTCGAGGTGTCCCATCTGCTCGAGCCTGATCCCAACGCGGTGCTGGAGACCCTGCTGCCCCGCTTTGTGGAGACGGAACTGCTCCGCAACCTCCTGGAGAGCAGCGCCTCCGAGCACGGCGCCCGCATGGCCGCCATGGACAAGGCCAGCAGCAATGCCGGCGAGATGATCGCCAAGCTGACCCTCACCATGAACAAGATCCGCCAAGCCAGCATCACCAACCAGATCATCGAGATCGTTTCCGGCGCCAACGCCTAACTTTTCACCACGGAGGCACAGAGAACACGGAGAAAAACACGGAGAGCTGACCGAGGCAAGCTCCGTGAAACCTCAGTGAAACCTCAGTGTTCTCCGTGTCTCCGTGGTAAATCCTTTCGTCGAGGTTCCCATGTCAAACACCCTTCAAGGCCGCGTGATCGCCATTGTCGGTCCCGCCGTGGACGTCGAATTCGGCGACCACCTGCCCGCGATCATGAACGCGCTGCACACGGACATCGCTGGTGTGCAGGTGACGCTGGAAGTGCAGCAGCACCTGGGCGAGAACCGCGTGCGCTGCGTGGCCATGCAGCCCACCGAGGGCATGGTGCGCGGCCAGATCGTGACCGACACGGGGAAGGCCATCAATGTGCCCGTGGGACCTGAGACCCTGGGCCGCATCATCAACGTGGTGGGAGATCCGGTGGACGAGCGCGGTCCCATCGGCCACAAGATGACCCTGCCCATCCACCGCGAGGCCCCCAAGTATGAAGAGCTGAACACCTCATCCGAGATGTTCGAGACGGGCATCAAGGTCATCGACCTGCTGGAACCCTACGCGAAGGGCGGCAAGACGGGCCTCTTCGGCGGCGCCGGCGTGGGCAAGACCGTGCTCATCATGGAGCTCATCAACAACATCGCCAAGGGCCACGGCGGCTACTCCGTGTTCGCTGGCGTGGGCGAGCGCACGCGCGAGGGCAACGACCTCTGGCACGAGATGATGGACAGCGGCGTCATCGACAAGAACGACCTGTCGAAGAGCAAGGTGGCGCTCATTTACGGCCAGATGACCGAACCTCCTGGAGCCCGCGCCCGCGTGGCGCTCACTGGCCTCACCGTCGCCGAGTACTTCCGCGATGTCGAGGGCAAGGACGTGCTGCTCTTCGTGGATAACATCTTCCGCTTCACCCAGGCCGGCGCCGAAGTCTCCGCGCTGCTGGGCCGCATGCCCTCCGCCGTGGGCTACCAGCCCACGCTGGCCACGGAAATGGGCGAGCTACAGGAGCGCATCACCTCGACGAAGAAGGGTTCCATCACCTCCGTGCAGGCCGTCTACGTGCCCGCGGACGACTACACCGATCCCGCGCCCGCCACCACCTTCGCCCACCTGGACGCCACCACGAACCTCAGCCGTGAGATCGCGGCGCTGGGCATCTACCCCGCCGTGGATCCCCTGGCATCCACCAGCCGCCTGCTGGATCCCCGCATCCTGGGCGACCTGCACTACAACACCGCCATGCGCGTGAAGGCGATCCTACAGAAGTACAAGGAACTGCAGGACATCATCGCCATCCTGGGCATGGATGAGCTCTCCGACGACGATAAGCTCGTCGTGGCCCGCGCCCGCAAAATCCAGCGTTTCCTCAGCCAGCCTTTCTTCGTGGCGGAGCAGTTCACGGGCATGGCAGGCAAGTACGTGAAGCTTGAGGACAGCATCAAGGGCTTCAGCGAGATCTGCGACGGCAAGTGGGATCACCTGCCCGAGCAGGCCTTCTACCTCGTGGGCACCATCGAGGAAGCCGTCGAGAAGGCCGAGAAGCTCGCCGCCGTTTAGTTCCGCCTTTCTCCAACCCGGAATCCGCGAAGGCGGGTTCCGGGCCTTGAAAAGAGCTCCCCATGTCTCAATCGATCAAACTGGAAGTCGTCACCCCGGAACGGCCGGTGTTTTCGGCCGAGGTGGCCGAAGTGCAGTTCCCCACGGCTTCCCGCGGCTACTACGGCATCCTCCCGGGCCACACCCCCCTGATGACGGAAGTGGGCGATGGCCTGCTGTATTACATCCAGGACGGCCAAAAGCACTGGTTGACGGTTTTCGGCGGCTTCGCGGAAGTGGGGCCTGATCGCGTCACCATCCTGGCCCGTGAAAGCGAGACCGTGGACATGATCGACCTGGAGCGGGCCGAAGCCTCGCGCCAGCGGGCCCTGCAGCTTCTGAAGGAAGCCCACACCGAAAGCGACCTCGCTGTGGCCCAGGCCAAGCTGGACGCCAGCCTCATTCGTCTCCAGGCGGCGGGGCACCCCGCCGGCCACGGCTTCTGACCCCGCCGCACGCGGCTGCTGATCCGTCGGCCGTCTTTAAGTCACGGACAGCTTTGCCGATGTGAGGAGTGATTCCTTCGTCGGAGCTCCTGTGAGCGGATTGCCCATTCTTGACGCCCAGCCCTTGCGCGACCTGCTGGAACTGGGGGCCGAGGGTGGCCTGGTGCAGGAGCTCATCGCCCTCTACCAGGAGGACGTGCCGCCGCGCATGTCGTCTCTGCGGGAGGCCATGGCCACCGGGGACCTGCCGAGAATGCTCATGGAGGCCCATCAACTGAAGGGCGCCCTGGGCAACCTCGGATTGATGCGCTTCGCGGACATGGCCGCCCGCATCGAGGCCGAGGCCCGGGGCGGGGGGCTGGTGGAGGGGCCCGCCCTCATCGAGGCCCTGCCCGCGGCCTACGATGAAGGCCTGGCGGCCTTCCGCGAGGCTTTTCCGGGGGCTTAGGGGCCCACGGATGGCGGCGGGCTACCAGCTCAGGCGCTCGTCCTGGGCCAGGAGGCTGAGGCGGGGGTCTCCCAGTTCCTGCAGTTGGGGCAGCATGATGGCCTTGTCACCGGGGGTCAGGTGGTAGATCCGCACGGGCACCTGGCCCTTGAGCTTTTTCAGTTCCGCGCCCAGCTTCGCGGGGGTGAGGTGCTTGGAGGCCTCGGCCAGCCAGGCCTGGTCGTTGGGGAAGCTGGCTTCGGCGATGACCAGCCTTAGGTTGGGAGTGGCGTTGGCCACCTCCCAGATGCGGTCCGTTTCCGCGGTATCGCTGGTGAAGATGAAGGCATCCTTGCCATCGTCGACCTTGTAGCCCACGCAGGGCACCAGATGGTTCACGCGGACCGGTGTGATGCGCAGGCCGCAGACTTCATAGGTCCGCTCAGGCTCCACCTCGGTATAGCGGATGGTGGGATCGTTGGGGCTGGGGATCACGCTGAAATCGGGCCACAGTTCGTCGTTGAAGAGATGCCGGCGCAGCACGTCCAGGGTTTCCGGCAGGGCGTGGATCTCCACGGCCTCGCGGGTGTGCCCGAAGATGTTCTTGGTGAAGAAGGGCAGGGTGCAGATGTGGTCCAAGTGCGAGTGGCTGATGAAGACATGCCGGATCTTCACTTGTTCTTCCACCGTGAGCGCAGCCGTGATGGAACCGGCGTCGATGGCCACGCAGCTGTTGACGAGCAAGCCCGTCAGGCGTTCTCCGTCAGCTTCTCCGCCGCTGCAGCCCAGGATCCGGAGTTCCATTTCCCCTCTGTGAATCTGCCTTCATCATACGGAAAAGGGGCGCCTTGGGGCGCCCCTTTCGCATGGATGTGCAGAGATCAGAACCGGATGCCTCCGTAGATGCCCACCTGCACCTGGGGAGCCAAGGCGTCGGTGAGATCCTTGGTGTTGCCGGGGTTTTCCTTCTTGGAGAGGGGCGCAGCCACCTCGAAGAGGAAGAAGGGGCTGACCACGGGGGTGGGCACGCTGAAGCCCACGTTCACGCGGGCCCAGGGACGGCCCTGGGTGCTGTCGGTGGCGGCGCCGGAGGTGGGCCGGAAGCTGAGCTTCTCGGAGCGGTATTCCACGCCTGCGCCCACGTTGACCAGGAGCTTCCAATTCACCATGGCGCCCGCGGCGATGTACTGGTTGTCCAGCTCACCGGCCTTGGTGCCGCCGTAGGTCAGATCGCCGGTGGTCTTGCTGTGCCACGTGGCGTTCAACTGCAGGGCGGCGATTTTCAAATCCAGCACGTCGAAGCCCGCACGGATGCCCAAGCCGGTGGGGCTCACGGCGTCGTATTTCTGGGCGCCGAGGGCTTGGGCCTTGCCCACCTGCTTGTCAAGGAGGAGGCCCACCTCACCGGCGGTGGCAGGCAACACGGAAAGCAGCGTCATCAGCAGAAGGGGCCTGCGCATTGCGAACCTCCAGAATCGTCGAATAGTGCATGATCGGCCCTGGCTGGCGGCCGGTCAACCTCCTTTGGATCTAATTCTTGTTATTCTCCATCGGGCACTCATAACACCACTTGGCGAACGGGTGGTTCGCACCCCGGGACTTCCCTTTTCCCGCTGGAGGAGATCAGGAAGCCGCCGCAGGAAGGGTCTCGAGGAGGCCTTCGAGCAGGATGTGATTGAGGCGGTCCGCCAAAGCCCCCTTGATCGAGCCGTTGATGCGCCAGGCCACCCTTCCATGGCGGTCGAGGATCAGGGTGGTGGGGGTTCCATAGAGTTCGCCGAACACGCTGGCCCCGGTCCCGGGCTGGAAGCCGGGGCGGTAGAGGGGGAAATCCACGGGGAGGATGCTCATGTTGAGCTGCCGCCACCGAGCCAGGCCGCTCCAGCCCTCGCTGCCAATGGAGACGGGCACCACCTCGTAGGCTTTGCCTTTCTGCATTCCCTGCAGACGAATGATCTCCCCCATGAGATCCGGAGTGTATTTGCAGTCGGGCTTGAAGAGGAAGACCACCAGAACCTTCCCCGCCAGCGCGGCCACTTTCTGGCCTTGGCCAGCCTGATTCAGGAAGATGAATTCGCTCGCAGAAGGGCGCTTGTCCTCCGCATAGTAGCGAGGCGGCCGTTCCGGGGCGGGAATCGGGTTCGCATCCAGAACCGGGCTTTGGATCTGGGGATTCACCGAGACTGCATGGATGCCTCTCGCCGCCGTGGTGAAATCGTTGGTTTTGGCGCCTTCATCGTCGGGCCGGCAGCCGAAGGTGGTCCGGCCCAGCGCGGCCAGGCTCGCAGGATCGAGAACTTTCGCTTTGATCTGGTCGTGCATGGTCTTGATTCGAGCCGGGTCGGGGCCGGTCTGGGCATGGAGGCAGGGCACGAAAAGCAGGGGGAAGGCCAGGAGAATGGCGCGCACCGAAAGCCTCCTTTGGGATCGTCTGCTGGTTTCAGCGCAACCAAGGGGTGAAGCCGAGCGGCAAGGCCCCAAACGGGGCCTTGCCGCCGAAGCAGGATCTAGAAGCTGAAGCGGGCGCCCAGCTGAAGGCTGCGGGGCGCCTGGAAACTGGTTGGCTGCAGGAACCTGGGGTTCGGCAGGGAAACGTAGCCTGTTGTCGTCTCGCCACCGGGCACGATGGCGCCCGTGATCGTGGATTCGGCACCAACCACCTGGGCCTGGCTCTCTTTGGCCTGGTTGACGGTCAGGGCCATCTGCTGGTTGAAGACGTTGAAGACATCCACGAATAGGGTCACCTTCGACTTGCGAGCGAGGGGCAGCGCGGAAACCCACTCGAGATGGAAGTCCAGGCGCGACACATCTGGAGTGGTGCCGCGGGAACCGCGGGGTTCAAGCAGCGCCTCGTTGTTGCCGTAGTTGCCCTCATGCAAAAATTGCCCTTCGTAGGTGTAATAAGGGCTGGCAGGGGAGGACAACGGCCCATAGATGGCACCAAGATCCGGCCCCAGGGCGCTAATGGCCGTTCCTGCGCGGTAGGAATAACGGGCCGAGGTGGAGAAACCATGGCCGAGGTCGTATGAACCGTTTAGCTGGAAGTTGTAGCGCGGACTGTTGGGCAGGATGCCGTAGGTGTTCCGCATGAGTACCGGAAGGTCATAGGTGCTGCTGATGTTTGGGTCGGACTGGCCGTTCAGGGGGCTGTCAAGGCCAGCGAAGTTGCCTTCGTTGATGGCGAAGGTCAGGGTCGCTGACAAAGTCCAGGCATCTCCTCCCCTCGCCTTGTCCACGGAAAGAACCAGTTCCCGGTAATCCCGGCGGGGCTTGGGGAAACTGACGTATTCATCCTGGCCCGGGAAGTCGTAATCCTGGACACGAGCGGGTTCGAGGCCCTTGCCGCGCTGGCCAGGGTTTCCGATCACATAGTTGCTTCCAAAATCGAAGCTGAAATCTTCGATCACATTCTTGTAATAACGGTACTTCCACTTGGCCCCCACCTTGACGAGGGGCGAGACCTGACGCTCGACGCCGAAGGCGATTTCCTCGATGCTCTGGGGCTTGATGGCAGGATCGATGTCTGTTTTGCTTCCGCCGATGTTTCGTGAAAGGGCATAACCGGGTTGAAGGTGGTGGTTGCTGTCGAAGATGTTGTTGACGGATGGAACGGTATAGAAATTGGCCGGGTCCTGGGCGAAGGCAGTCGTAGAGCGGGGGCTGGTGAAGGTCGCGAAACCTTCCACCGAACCCGCCCGCTGGTTGAGGTCCATGGGGACGGTTTCATAGAACCGGCCAAAGCTCGCGAGGAGCTTGGTCTTGCCGTCGCCCCAGGGATCATAGGTCAGGCCGAGGCGGGGTGCCGTCATGTCCTTGGTTTTGAACGTGAGGTATTCCTGTCCGTCGCCCCCATAAAGCTTCTGGGAATCGAACCGGAGGCCGGCGATGACCAGGAGGCGCGGATGAATCTGCCAGCTGTCTTGGATGAAGTAGGCGAGGTTCTTGGATTTGGAATCGAGGGTCAGAAGGGACCCGTTGATCAGGACGTTTGAGGCCACCACGGCCGTCCCGGCCGCGTTCATGATGTCGACGCCGCCCGTGCCCCGCCGGAACCGATATGTGTCGCCAAAATAGTTGGGAGCACCGGTTAGGCCATTTATACGAATGGTTCGCGTTACTGTGAAGTCACCGGTGTAGCCAGAGGTGCTCTTAAAACGCGTTTCGTCATAGTCGGCACCATACTTTATGGTGTGATCGCCAATAAAGTTGGTGCCCTTGATGGACAACTGTTTGCGGCCCAGTTCGTTTTGACCGGCTCCACCGTTGCCGCCCATGGAAAAGCCGGGATTGGCGCGGCTGGTGGCGATGTTGCCGGGAAACAGGGGCGTGGCGCCGTCGGGCTGCATTTGTCCCGAAAGAGAGAAGGGAGCTGAAGAGACACCGACAAAAGGCAGGTTGTACTGGGCAGTGATATCCGAGAAGCCTTTGCGGTTGTAGGTGCCCGCCCGCACGTCGACGAGCCAAGAGGGTGTGATGACACTGCGCCAATTCAGGCTGTAGATGTCCAAATCCTGATGGTTCTTGTAGGTGCTTTCATACTCTTTGGCGGTGAGTCCCAGGATGTTGTTGTCAGTGGTGAGGCGGTTCCGGTTGAAGCTGAATTCCAAAGTGTTGCTGCTGTTGATGGAGTAGGTGATCTTGCCTGTCAGATCCAGGCTGTTGGTCTTCAGGTCGTAGGAAGTGCCCGAATTGGTCAGGCCGCCCAGTTCGGCTGAGGTGGAGGGCCGGGCCAAGGGATTGTTGAAGGCCTGATCCGGATCGAGGAGGTAGGATTGGCCATAGGACGTGGTGTTGGCGGATTGGTTGAGGGCGATGCCCAGGGAGTACCAAAGAGCGTCTTTGATGATCGGGCCCCCGAGCCAGAAAGCGGTGGTGGACTGATCGCCCGCTGCGGTCCTGGCCGAGGAGAAAGGCAACTTGGTCTGGGCGGATGCCTTGGCGATCCCGCTTTTGGGCCTGAACGTGAATTCAGCATCCGCATGGAAATCGTTGGAACCGGACTTCGTGACGACCGAGATCACGCCCCCGGTGGCACGGCCGTACTCGGGCTCATATCCGCCAGTCTGGATTTGGACCGATTCGATCGCGAGCGCGTTCACGCGGGTGTTGTTGGTTCCCAAGAAAGGATCGGTGACATTCAGGCCGTCCACGATGTAGTTGTTCTCATAGGCGGTGGCGCCACTGATGTTTGGATTGGTGGTTCCACGGCCGCCATCGACCACGCTGGGGGCGAGGAAGGCTGCGGCCGACCAGTCCCGGCTGGCCAGGGGCACGGACTGCAGGGTTTCACCCGAGTAGGTCTTGGCATCCGTGGTCGTGGTGTTGTCGATGCTGATGGCCGTCGCGGTGGCGAGGACTTCGACCACCGTGCCCGCGGCCGCGGCGCCCTTGATGGTGAAGTCCCTGCTGTTGGTCTTCCAAGGCTCCAAACCGAGACCCGTGGCCTCGGCGCCCCCATCCTGGGCCACAACTCTGATGGTGTAGTTGCTGCCTGCGGGGGTCAGGGGAAATCGGTAGACGCCATCTGTCCCCGTTACGACCGTGCGGGCTCCCTGAAGGTTGGGGCCGGATAGGGTGACCTTGGCGCCCGGGAGGAGTTTCCCCGTCGCGTCTGTCACCTTGCCTGAGAAGATTCCGGTGGAACTGCTCTGCGCTCGAGCGACAAATGCGCTCCCAGCGACCAGAACGGCCGCGGTAAAGCCAAGCCGGGTGAAGGTTCGGTTCATAGACACTCCTATGGAGGGAAGCTGCGGGGGGGGGGGCCGCAGAAAAGCGTTATGGAGGCTGGTCATCCAGGTGCACGACCGCCCGCCGCACATGCGTGCAGAGGCCAGTGGCAGACATGAATGACCAAGGATCTGGGGTAGGGGATAACGAAAGGATAAGGCAGCTTTTCGAGATATGTGGTTTTTTTTATGGGCGAACGGCAGTGGTCATAAAAAACAGCTCATAGTTATAAATAAATCGTCTTTAAAGTTTGTCTTATGATGATTTTTGAGTCGTCTTTTTAAAATTGAATAAAAAGACCTTGCATGTGTTTGGCAGCCGCCGATTCGTGGGTGAGGTGGCGCAATGGGGCCCTGCCTGCGCAGAAGGTGGCATGCACCATGTGAGGGGAGCATTCGCCCGATCAGGCGAACCTCCTCCGCCCAGTCCGCCCCTCGGCGCAAGGAGATCCACTGGCCTTGCCTTCGGGCGAGAGCTTGCCGCATCTTCTGTGGCGCGCCGTACCTGCTACGCTTTGACTCGCCTTCCTCGCCCCGCACGCACGGCATACCGGCCGCGCGGCGATGTGAATTTTGTCATGAGCTTATGCGGGCCCATCTGCGTTTCCTGATCCTGGATGATTTCGACCCCGACACCGGGGAGTTGGCCCTTCGTGTGGCCTTCCAGCCCGGGCCGGAGCCGGGCCTGGAGCTGTTGCGCCTGCGGCTGCACCTGGGGCGGGCCGGGAATCCGCTGGACCCCCTCAGCCGGGAACTGCGCACCCACGTGCAGATGCCCTTGCCGCCCCTTTGGGAGCACGGCCTCAAGACCATCATTCACGCCATTGAGGAGGAACTGGCCGGGCCCGATGGGCGCAATGCCCTGCGGTACCTTTGGGTGCGCACCCAGCTTTTGCACCCGGCCGACCCGGCCCGATCCACTCCCAACCATGCGGTTCCCCGCCAGGTGGAGGTGCTGCGGGACTGGGCCCATCGCCTGGATCAGGAGGGGCAGTCCCTCCGGGCCGCGGAAATCCTGGACCGCTTGCTGCTTCTGGCGCCCAAGGACGTGACCACCCTGGCTTACCTGGCAGGCTTCTTCCGGGCCCAGGGCATGGCCGAGGAGATGGCTGCCGTGGCGGAGCGCTGGATCAAGGCCGAGCCGGACCGTCTGGAAGCCAAGCTGCGCCTCGGGGAGGCCCTGGTGCGGCTGGGCCGTGCCCAGGAGGCCCGGGCCGCCTTCGAGGCCGTGCTGAAGGTCCATCCGGTGCACCTGTTGGCCCATCTGGGCATGGCCCAAGCCTTGGGCCTGCTGGGAGGGAATCCCTTCCCTCACTTGGATGCCGCCCAGGAACTGGATCCGGCGGCCACCGCCTCGGTGCTGAGGGAATCCTTCGACTACCACTTGCTGGTCCCTCCGGCCGGGGACCGGAACCACCACCTGGATGATCTGCCGGCCCTGCTGGGCGTTTCGGGAGCCGAGGTCCAGGACTACGTCCACTATCTGGGCCTGCCTGTGGTGGAGTCCGATGGCGCGGTGCGCGAAGCGGAACTGGCCCGCTGGGTGGGCATCATGAACCGCTACGCCCTCCTGCCCGGCGGCCTGCACTGGTCCGCCCCCACGCCCCGGCGTCTGCCCGAGCTGACGTAGCTGACGTAGAGGGGACTGTCCTCGGCGAGGCGGGAGGCCGCTGAGGTCCGAAGACTGAAGACCGACAAACACCCTCGTCTCTGCGATGATGGCTGTTTGAACCTGGAGCGATCCATGTCCGTCCTGCTGAGCACCGACCTCCCCTTTCCGGTCTTCCGCCGGGGCAAAGTGCGGGATGTCTACGACCTTGGCAAGCAGTTGCTGATCATCGCGTCGGACCGCATCAGCGCCTTCGATTGCGTGATGCCGGAAGGCATTCCCGACAAGGGCCGGATCCTCACCGCTGTGGCCAACTTCTGGTTCTGCGCCACGGAAGATCTGGTGCCCAACCATTTCCGCGGCAACGCTGGCTGGCCCGCCGCCCTCGAACCCTACCGGCTGTCCCTGGAAGGCCGGGCCGTGGTGGTGGAGAAGACGCGGCCCATGCCCGTGGAATGCGTGGTGCGAGGCTACATCGCGGGCAGCGGCTGGAAGGAATACCAGACCACCGGCAAGATCTGCGGCGTATCGCTGCCAGCGGGGCTGCGTCTCGCGGACCGGCTGCCGGAGCCCATCTTCACACCCGCCACCAAGGAAGAAGAAGGGCACGACGAGAACATCTCCTTCGAGCGCATGGCAGAGATCGTGGGGCATGATCTGGCCGTGCGGCTCCGCGACCTGAGCCTGGCCCTCTACCGCCGTGGCGCCGAGCTGGCGGCCCAGCGGGGCATCCTGTTGGCGGACACCAAATTCGAGTTCGGCCTCAGCGACGAAGGCGAGCTCATCCTCATCGACGAGGCGCTCACGCCCGACAGCAGCCGCTACTGGCTGGCGGACAGCTGGGCGCCCGGCAGCAACCCCCCCAGCCTCGACAAGCAGTTCCTCCGCGACTACCTGGAAACCCTCTCCAGCTGGAACAAGCAGCCACCTGCGCCCTCCCTGCCGGTGGAGATCATCGAAGGCATCCGGGCCCGGTACCTGGATCTGGCTTCGAGATTCGGCGTGCAAGTCTAGGGAACCGGAGGGCCTTCGGCGGAGCCGGCCTTCCGCAAGCCGCCCGTGCGCAGGTTGGCGGGTTCCAGCCAGAGCCGGAGATCCGCGTTCAACCGCTCGAGGCTAAGGGTCTTCATCCGTTCCGGAGTGACGCCGCGGCCCAGGGCCTCCTGAAGCGTGTGGTCCATCCGGGCTTCGGGGTGCAGGGTCTCCAGGCTGCGGCCGGCGTTCCAGGCGGCGCGGGCGCGGTCGAGATCGGCCTGGGCGAAGCCCCGCAGACGCATGGCCTCCAGCCGTGCCAGCAACCGTGACAGGGCCGGATCGGAACCCGCCCGGGCATCCTCAGTGGCCACGAGGCACCCCGGCTCCGCCGCGGCCCGGGCTGGGAAGAGGGAGGGTTCCCCGGGCACCAGCAGGTCCAGCAGGGCGGCCGATTCCGGCAGGACTGCCGCCGGACGGGGCGCCACGGCCTGCACGCGGCCTCCGGCTCCGGCCTCGGTGGTGATCCATAGGGGCCAGGGCTTGGCAGGCGCGGGCTGAGGCTGAGGCCGCGCCGGGGATTCGAGGGTGGAGGCTCCCGATCGGGATTCCTGCGGCGTCCAGCTGCCGAGGCTCAGCAGCACCAGGCGCTTGGCCTGTTCCAGGCCCAGGTCTCCGTGAAGCACCAGCAGCGCCCGGTCGGGACGGAACACCCGGGCGCGGAAACCGAGCAGTTCTTCCCAGGTGATGGCGCCCAGGCTGGCGAAGGTGGGTCTCGCCTCCGGAGCCTGGTTCAGGCCCTGGCGGAGCCGGAGGAGGGCATCGTCTCCGCGTCGTTCCTCCTCCTGCCAGCAGGCCTCGCGCTGTTCTTCCAGCATGCCCGGGTCGAAGAGGGAGCGGAGGATCCGGTCCGCGAGCAGCCCCAGGGCCCGATCCTGGTCGCGGCTGCGGACCGACAGCCGCCAATCGAGGCCGCCAGGGGCCGCCCAGGATTCCAGCTGGATGCCTGCGTCCTCCTGGAAGCGCTCCAGCTCTTCGGCCTTGAGGCTCCCCGCATCCGAGCAGGCGAACATGCGCAGCGCCAGCTGCGGCAGGCCCTGGCGTCCGGCGGGCACATCCTGTGCTTCGATCTCCAGGTGCAACCGCGCGCGAACCAGCGGATGCTCGTGATCCTCCAGCAACAGCACCCGCAACCCGTTCGGCAGGGTGAAGACCTGGGTTTTCGGCTGAGGCTGGACTTGGGCCTGCAGCGAGACCGCCGCCATTGCTCCTAGCAGCAGGTAGGTCCTCATCGCTTTTCCGGAGGCAGCTGGGCGGCGAGCAATTTGAGCGTGCGGCGGCGCTCTTCGGAATTCAGCATGCGCAGCTGCCGGATCGCTTCAGCCACCAGATGTTCCCGTTGGGCCGGATCCTGGATGCGGCTGGCCGCCAGGGCCTGAAGGACCCGGGAGAGCTCCGCGTCGAGGGGATCCAGGCTGGTTCCAGGCGTGGGCTCCAGGAGCACCGTGGCGCGATGAGTGGGCTTCAGCCAGGCGCGTGCCGCGGCCTGCACGGCTTCAGGGGCCAGGGCGCGAAGCCGCTGCGGCTCCAGCTCGGCCAGCCGCCAGTCCCCGCCTTCCGCGCAGGCCAGGCCTAGGCTGTCCGCCAAGGTTCCAGGCACGTCCTGGTCGCGGAGTTGTTCGGATTCCAGCTGGGCCAGGGCCCGCTGCCACTCCTCCTGGGGGATGGGATCCTGCTGCAGGCGGAGGATTTCTCCCTGCAGGGCGCCTTCCACTTCGGCGAGGCTGTGGCCCGGCGCGGGTTCCAGGTCCGCCACCAGCAGGCCGGGCAGACGGCCCCCGGGGAGGTCCAGGCCCAGCGCCACCTTCGTCACGAGGCCCTTTTGGCGCTGCAGCCGGGACTGGAGGCGGCTGCTCTGCCCGCCTCCCAGAAGTTGCGCCGCCATGCGCAGGGCCAGGTGGTCCGGATGGGAGCGGGCGCAGATGCGCCAGCCCATGAGAAGGCGCGCGGACTCTCCGGCCGCGGCCTGCACCCTCCGGTCGCCGAGATCCGCGGGGATCTCCGGCAGCACGGCCGTCTCGCTGGCTGGAGGCGTGGGAAGCGAGCCCAGGTGCCGTTCCAGCAAAGGCAGAGCTGCCTCCATGCTGAAGCCACCCACGAGGATGATGGTAAGCCGGTCGGGCCGCAGGACGCGGCGAGCGTGGGCCCGGAGCTCGGACCAGCGGAGGGCCTCCAGGGCGGGCAGGTGATCCGCGAGATCCCGGCCGTAGGGATGCCCAGGCAGCGCCGCGCCGTAGAGCAGGGCTGGGCCCTTGTCGCCCTTGGCGCGAAGCTCGGCGGCGAAATCGGCCCGGGCCTGAGCGAAACGGCCGAGGGTCGCGTTCCGCAACCGCTGGGCCTCGGTGCGGCACCAGAATTCGAAGGCCTCCTGGGGCAGCTCCACGTGAGCGGTGAGGGCGTCGGAGCTGGCCACCGCCCACTGGCGTCCGCCCCGGGAAAGGTAGAGGTCTCCCAGCGGAGACAGAGCGGCCTGGGCGCGGAGTTGCGATTGGACGGATTCGAGGTTGGCCTCCAGGGCCGGGAGCTGGGAGGGCGCCGCGGGATCGCGCCGCAACAAAAGGCGTTCCAGGCGGACCGCTTCGAGGAGCCCCTCCTCCTGTTTCAGCAGCGCCTCAAGGGCCGCCTGGCCCTTGCCCTGGTCCAGATCTTCCGGCCGGGTGGCGCCGTAGAGGGCCCGGGCCAGCAGGTCCGTGGCGCCCGCGGCGGCGGCGGGCTCCTCCGCCCGGCCTCCCGGGAAGACCAGGGCCGCGTGGAAGGCGCTCAGGCCCCGGCGTTCCACCAGCAGCAGGCGGGCGCCATTGGCCAGGCGCCGCTCCTGCACTTCCGAGGGGCGGGGGGCCTGGGCCTGGAGGCCGAGGGTGGCAGCGAGAAAGGGAACCAGCAGACGCATGCTTCCCAGAGTACTAGGAGCCCGTCCAAAGTAATCGATAGGGGCTGCATTGACGGCAAAGGGCCTCCAGGCACGGAGGCGGGCGCAGGGCGGTGCGGGCACACCGTTCAAGCCCGCCGACCCAGCATGGGGGCCCTTTGCCGCCAACCCTACGGGCTGGGGCGGCAACCGTCGGGATGCTGCGTCAGTGCAGCCTCCATCCATGACTTGGACGGGCTCCTAGCTCACTTCACCCGGATGCTGCCGTTGGTGGTTTCCAGGCGGATGGTCTGGCTGCGTCCGGGGACCTTCACCCGCGCGCTGTGCTTGGTCATTTCGATGACCTGAGCGCCGGCGATCTTGATGTCCATGGAGCCGTTGCTGTTCTCGGCCACCAGGTCGCCGGAGGCCTTGCCCAGCTCGCATTCGATGCTGCCGTTGGTGGATTCCAGGTGGATGCCCTCGCCCCAGCCGTCCAGGTTGCGGGCGCGCACTGAGCCGTTGGTGGTCTCCAGGTTTACGCCGCCCTCCACGTCCTCGAGGATGATGCGGCCGTTGGTCGTGCTGCCCTTGATGCGGGCGGCGAGGTTGCGGGCCTCGATGGGCCCGTTGGTGGTGTCGACGTGCACCTCGCCGCGGATGCGGCTCACGAGGATGCTGCCGTTGGTGGCTTCGCAACGGGCGTAGCCTTCCAGGTTCTCGGCGGCCACGGTGCCGTTGGTGGTGCGGAAGTAGCCGAGGATCTTGCGCGGCACCTGCAGGGTCATCTCGCAGCGGGGGCTGACGTAGACGCCGAAGCTCCAGGAAGGCTGCTGGAAGACCGCCTCGATGTCGAGATCCTGGCCCTTGCGCAACAGCACCAGCTCGACGCGGCGCTTCTCGCTGTCGCGGATCTGGGCCGTGAGGGCCACTTCATCCTTCTCCCATCCGGTCACCCGGATGCCGCCGTTGCGGTTCTTCACCCACAGTTTGGAGCCCTGGGCCAGCTTCTCCGTGCGCTGCTCCACCCGGGAACCGGAAGGCATGTCCACCCCGATCATGGGTGCGGGCGGCGCGGGAGGGGCCGGGGGGGGAGGAGGCGGCGGGGCCTGGGCCAACAACCGGCCTCCGGTCAGCAGCGCTGTCCCGACAAGCAACATGGGGATCCATCGGCTGGAAACGGTCATGGCAACTCCCGTAGGAGAAAGATACAGGGCTAGCCTGGTGATGGAGTTCACGGTCCGGACCCGGAGGCGTTTAGTCACGATACCCTGGAAGAGTCTTTCTGGAGCCTGCATGTCTGCCTACATCCTGTCCGCCACCCGCACCGCCGTCGCCTCCTTCGGAGGAGCCCTCAAGCCCATGATCGCGGTGGACCTGGGGGCCCTGGCCATTCGTGAAGCGCTGGTCCGGAGCGGGGTGGAAAGTTCCGAGGTGGGCGACGTGGTGATGGGCAACGTGCTGCAGGCCGGCAGCGGCCAGAACGTGGCGCGGCTGGCGGCCCTGAAGGCCGGCCTGCCCCACAGCACCCCCGCCCACACCCCCAACCAGGTTTGCGGCTCCGGTCTCAAGGCCGTGGCGCTGGGCGCCCAGACCATCCTCATGGAAGACGCCGCCTTCGTGGTGGCCGGGGGCACCGAAAGCATGTCCAACGCCCCTTATCTGTTGCCCGCGGCCCGCTGGGGCGCCCGCATGGGCAATGCCGCCCTCATCGACAGCATGATCCAGGACGGCCTCTGGTGCGGACACGGCGATACCCACATGGGCATCACCGCCGAAGCCGTCGCCGCCAAGCACGGCATCACGCGGGAAGCCCAGGACGCCTTCTCCCTGGCCAGCCAGCAGAAGGCCGCCGCGGCCCAGGCCGCCGGCGCCTTCGACCGGGAAATCTTCACCGTGACCCTGTCGGGCAAGAAGGGCGACGTCCAGTTCAACCGCGATGAATACATCAAGACCGACGCCAGCGCCGAGGGCCTGGCCAAGCTCAAGCCTGCCTTCAGGAAGGACGGCACGGTCACCGCCGGCAACGCCAGCGGCATCAACGACGGCGCCGCGGCCCTGGTGCTGGCCTCCGAATCCGCCGCCAAGGCCCACAAGCCCATCGCCCGCATCCTCGGCTTCGCCCAGGCGGGCGTGGATCCGGCCCTCATGGGACTGGGTCCCGTGCCCGCCATCCAGAAGCTGCTGAAGAAGACCGGCGTGAAGCTGCAGGACATCGACCTCTTCGAGCTGAACGAGGCCTTCGCCGCCCAGAGCCTGGGCGTGCTGAAGGAACTGCCCGAACTGGACCCCGCCAAGGTGAACCTCCGCGGCGGTGCCATCGCCATCGGCCACCCCATCGGCGCCAGCGGCACCCGCATCCTCGTGACCCTGCTGCACCTTCTCCAGGACCAGAACAAGAAACTGGGCGTCGCCGCCCTCTGCGTCGGCGGCGGCCAGGGCGTGGCCATGCTGGTGGAAAGGCTGTAGTCCACAAATTCCACGGATTCGCACAGAGAACCACGCCTCGAAATCTGTGAAAATCGGTGCAATCTGCGGATCAAAGGATTGTTGTGATTACCCTCACCCACGTCGGCAAGCAGTACGACCGCATCCACACCGCCCTGGCGGATGTGAGCTTCGCCATCGACGCGGGTGAGTTCGTGTTCCTCACGGGCCCCAGCGGCGCGGGCAAATCCACCCTGCTGAAGCTGCTCTTCCGGGAGCAGATCCCCAGCAGCGGCGAGATCCAGCTGGCGGGGCATCGCTTGGCCGCCATGCAGGAGAAGGAGATTCCCCTGCTGCGCCGCAAGCTGGGCGTGGTGTTCCAGGATTTCAAGCTGATCCGCAGCCGCACCATCTTCGAGAACGTGGCCTTCGTGCTCAAGGTGCTGGGCGTGAGCGCCGCCGAGCAGAAGCAGCGCACCTTCCGCGCCCTCAAGCTGGTGGGCCTCCAGCACAAGCTCAGCAGCTACCCCCTGCAGCTCTCGGGCGGCGAGCAGCAGCGCGTGGCCATCGCCCGGGCCCTGGTGAACGATCCCCTGGTGCTGCTGGCGGACGAGCCTACGGGCAACCTGGATCCCGATCTGGCCCAGGAGATCATGACCCTCTTCGAGCGCATCAACGGCCAGGGCACCACGGTCATCGTCGCCACCCACGACCGCAGCCTCATCCAGCGCATGAAGAAGCGGGTCATCGGCCTCGACCATGGCCGCGTGGCCTTCGACCAGCCGGCGCCCACCAGCCTGGTGACGGTGTAGGCCAAGGCACCAGGCTCCGCGGGTTCTGGGCGGATCCGCCGGGCAGTCCCAAACCGCGTCCAAACCGATGGGCCGCCCGCCCAAATCCCAGATACTTGCTTGGGATGCGGAGAGCCGCGTCTCAGACGTTGAGATGGCCTCCCCTCAAGGCAGCTTCCGGAGGGCCTCGAGGTAAGACGGCGTGTAGCCCTCCCATTCCCAGGGAATCATCGTGGCCCCGAGGATCGTTTCCAGTAGGGGCCGGAAGGCCCGTTCGCCGTTGTCGCTGTTGGTCAGGAGGATCATGCAGATCTTGGGTTTCTGGAAACAGACCATGTAGTTCTGGGCTCCATCCCCGTGGCCTTCCTTGAAGAAGGCTGGGCCATGGATTGTTTTCGTCAGCAGCCCCCACCCCATGCCATAGGCTCTTGCTCCAGGTGGGTGAGGCGCTCCGGAGGAGAAAAGCCAGGGAGAAGGACTAAACCCCCCGCGGGTGGCCTGGTAGCCCTGACGTTCTTTCCAACAAGCAGGTGGTCGCCAGTTTCCTCCCATGGGGGTGGATGTTGAACAAGTCGGAGGGGCCATGATCCCGGCAAGGTGGCTTGGACTGAAGTGGCTGGGGCTGGTGCTGTTGAGCCTTGGCTTGGGCTGCGCCCGGACACCTGTGACAACGCTCCGCGCCTTTCCGGAGATGCGAGAGGCCGTGGCAGAGCTGCCCATTACCTGGGTTTCCCTGCCGCGCCCGGCCCCATTGCCACCGTTGGACCATGCGGCCCTTCTGGTGCCAGTCAGCTTCGACGGGGTGACGGGCAAGCCGCTCTACATGCAGGTTGATCTGGGCCATCCCGCTACGGTGTTCTATGGCCATAAATGGGCCCACCTCGCCCCTCGCCTGAGGGCGACAGGGCAGGGGCTGAGTGAATCCAAGGGGGCTGTTCAGAACCTCCGCTTCAAGGTGGGAAACCTGGCCATCGCCGCGAGCCAGGTGGCCATCCTGCCCACCCAAGGGGCGGGCATTCGCTGGGATACCGAGGATCAGGAGATCATCGGAACCCTGGGCGCCGATGCAGTGCTGGGTCGCACGGTGGTGATGGATTTCAAGGCGGACCGCATTCAGGTGGCCACCCATCGCGCGCTGGTGGCCCGACCCGGCGACCGCTTCCTGCCCTTCCGGATCCGGTGGCGCCGCATCCTCCTGCCCGCCCAACTGGAGGCCCAAGAACTGCCCCTGCTCTACGATTCCGGCTCCAGCGCCTTCGCCTTCATCACCGATGAACCGTCCTGGAATCGTCTGAAACGCCCCGGGGCGGTGGAAGAATCCTTCCCGGTGAAATCCTGGAAGCGCACGCTCATGGCGCATGTGGTCGCCACGGATGCCAAGGTGACCGTGGCCGGGGTCGCCCTCCCGGTGGGACAGGTTGCGCACATGGAGGGCACCAGTTGGTGGCAACGCACCGCCATGCGGATCTTCGGCATGGGTGCCATGGCGGGCAACCGCCTCTTCCTGGGGCACCGGGTGGTGCTGGATACCGCCACGCGGGAATGCTGCGTGAGCGACTGAGCTCCGGTCTGGGCAAGGTTGAACGGCGTGAAGGGAAGAACGATGGGTGTGCGGCGTTGGGTGGCAATGGTCCTGGTGGCCCTGGGCGGATGGATGGCGGCTGCGGAGCCCGTTTCCGAGCCCCGCCGCATGCCCTACAAGTCGGTGGCCGGGGCTCCTCTGTGGGCCCATGTGTTCCTCCCGCCGTCCGATACCCCGCAGCCCCGGCCGGCGGTGGTGCTCTTCCACGGGGGCGGTTGGAACAGTGGCGATGCCACGTGGGTCTATCCCGCCGCCCAGCGGTTCGCCCGGTTGGGGCTGGTGGCGGTGGCCATCGACTACCGCCTGGCCGACGAGAAGGCTGTGACCCCCCTCGAAGCCATGGAGGACGCGAGGGATGCCATCCGCTGGACCCGGAGCCAGGCCAAGAGCTTCCACCTCGACCCCGCCCGGGTGGTGGCGTATGGCGTGTCCGCGGGCGGCCAGTTGGCGGCCGCTGCGGCACTCCAGGGCCGCAAACCGGGCGTGGCGCCTGCGGCCCAGGACCGTCCGGATGCGCTGGTGCTGTACTCCCCGGCGGTGGCCATCGCGCAGAGTGGATGGGTGCGGAGGCTGCTGCTGGGCCGGGCCATGCCGGAGTCCATTTCTCCAGATGCCTTCGTGGCTCCGGGGGCCCCACCCACCTACATCAGCCAGGGGGTGGACGACACGGTGACGCCCTTCCTGCCGGCCCTGCTGTTCTCCCGCCGCATGAAGGCGGCTGGCAATGTGTGTGAGCTCAAACCCTACAGCAGCCTCGGGCACCTGCTGACGCGGAAGCTGGATGAACAGGAGTGGGGGTTCGACCCGGATCCGGTGGCGCGGCTGGATGCCTGGGGTTCCGAAGAAGCTTTTCTGGCCCGGCTGGGCTACGTGCCGCCTCAACCCCCGGTGGTCGCCACGCCCGAGGGGGTGGTGCGGAGCCTCGCGGAGGCGCTCAATGCCCAGAAGCGGGGGGACGCGGAGCGGTGGCTGGCCCGCGAGGTGGTCTGGCAGGAGGTGGATGGACCTGCTGCCGGCGCGTCCGTGACCGGCACGGAGGCGGTGTTGGCGCGGCTTCGCGGCGGGGCGAAGGAGGCCGGTGCCCAGCGGGAGCTGCACGCGCTGGTGACCAATGGCAGCCTGGTTTCCGTGCGTGAGCGCATCGTCTGGCCTGGCGCTGAACCGGCTCGCCGAACCACGGCCCTGGTGGTCTACCGGGTGGAGGGCGGCCAGGTGCGCCACATCTGGCGATACCCCACCCAGGATTGAGGGAAGCATCGGTGCCCCACAGGGGCGAGGTGTTGGGGCCAACGTGTCCAGTAACAGAGCCCGCCCTGCCCAGGGCGGTCGGTCAAAAGCACCCAAATCTCGATGAGGCGGGGCGGGCGAGCTCCGCAGACGCCGTGCCTGAAGCCGAACGCCGGAGTTCGAGCCGGAAGCCTGTAGACTGGCCCCATGGCCCAGCCCCTAACCGATGCCAAGTTCGTCACCTCCGCCGCCGATGCGCGCAAGCTCGGCGTCTGCCATGCGGAGGTGGCCTTTGTGGGTCGCAGCAACGTGGGCAAGTCCTCGCTGCTGAACGCTCTCGCCAACCAGAAGCAGCTGGCCCGCGTCTCCAAGACGCCGGGCCGCACGCGGCTCATCAATGTCTTCCTCACGGGGCCTGATCGCTGGATCGTGGACCTGCCGGGCTACGGCTTCGCCACCGGGCCTGCTTCCGAGCGGGCCACCTGGCAAGCCATGGTGGAGGGTTACCTCACGGGCCGCAGCACCCTGCGCATGGTCTTCGTGCTGGTGGATGCGGAGGTGGGCCCCACCAAGCTGGATCACCAGATGATCGAATGGCTGCGCGTCGAGGGGCTGCCTCACCGCATCGTGGCCACCAAGGCCGACCAGGTGAAGCCCAGCAAGGCCCTCAAGCAGCGCAAGGACGTGGCCGCCGCCCTGAACCTGCAGCCCGGCGACATCGCCTGGGTGAGCGCGGACAAAGGCACCGGCATCGCCGAGCTGCGCCGCGAAGTGGCGGATCTGCTGGATCTGAAATAAGTCTGGAGTCTGGGAGTCCGGAGACCGGAGGTTGGCGCTGCGGGTGCGAGCGCTCCCCCCGGCTTAGAACGGCCCAAAGGCAAACAGGGTGCCGCCCTCAGGGCCGCATCAGGAATCAGTGCCTCCAGACTCCAGACTAAACGCCTACAGCTCCTCCACCTTCCCGCCGCGCCACACCATGAAGCGCCCCTCGTGGGCCCAGGGCAGGGCGATGCCGTTGGCCTCTTCTTCGTGGGTGTGGAAGTGGCCCGTGAGGAAGGTGGCTTCCGGATGGGTCTGGGCCGCGGCCCGGAAGGCTTCGCGGGGGAAGGCCAGTTTGTAGCTGGCGTTGGTGGTGCGGAGCTTCCGTTCCATCCAGGCGGACACCCGGCGGGCCGTGCCTCCGGGCATGAGCCGGAAGGGCAGCCAGAGCAGGCCCGAACGCGATAGGAGGTTCCACAGGCGGTACTGGCGGTCGGCGCCGTTGATGAGGTCGCCGTGTTCCCAGGCGAGGCGCTCGCCCTCCAGGCTGCCGCCGATGCCTTCGCCCAAGAGGTCGAAGGCGGGCGCGTGGCGATCCAGGAAATACTCCCGGTTGCCCATCCAGAGGCCCATCCAGCGCCCGGCGCGGCGGCGTTCCTTTACCCAATCGAGGAAAGCCCGCTGGGCATCGGTTTCCATGCCCGGGAGGCCCACCCACACATCGAAGACATCGCCCAAGAAGAGCCAGTCCGCCTTGGGGAACCGCGCGGTGGCTTCTTCCAGTCCCCTGAGTTCCGTTCCCCAATGGGGATCGGCCACCAGGATGAGATCCCGGGCCGGGTCGAAGCGCCGGCGGGTGCCGCGGCTCCAGGAAAGGGCATCGAGGCGCCGGCTGAACACCAGGTGGATCGAGGTGGCGAACAGGCCGAGGCTGCCTCCGATGACATCCGCCACCCAGTCCAGGACATCGCAGCTGCGCTCGGGGACGAAGCTCTGGTGCCACTCGTCCGTGGCGCCGAAGAAGGCCACCAGGGCGATGACGAACAGGTGGCGGCGGTAGAGGGGCAGGTCCCGGCGGTTGAATCGCAGGGCCAGGTCCAGGGCCCAGGCCAGCGCCGCATAGGCCGAGGCGTGGGCGAATTTGTCCAGGGGTGAGGGCAGGTCGATGCCCGCGGGCAGGCGGGACTGAGCGCTCAGCCAGACGATGGCCACGGCCAAGGCCAGAGGAAGGGTCCAGAGCCATCGCATGCGCATGATCCATCCAAACACAGCCGGAGCCTGGATGCGAATCCGTGCCGAGGGCTGTCGCTTCCGACACAATGGAGCCATGATCGCCCTGACCAAGCTGTTCGGAATGCTGCTCATGCCCCTCGGCCTGGTCTGGCTGGGGCTGTGGGGAGCCGCCCTCTGGGCCTTCCGGCGCCGGGCGCGGGGACTGGGACTCGCCCTGGTGGGGTTGGCATTGGCGCTTGCTGTGGCCGGCAACGTCCAGGCCGGGCATGCGCTCATGGCTCGCCTGGAATCGGGGATACAACCCTACTCGCCGGAAGATGCGCCCTTGGAAGCCCTCTTCGTGCTTGGAGGAGGATCCCAGGTGGACGACCAGGGACGGCCTGCCCTCGGAGACTCGGGCGACCGCATCGTGGAGGCCGCCCGCCTCTGGCATGCGGGACGGGTGCGCTGGCTGGTGGCCAGCGGCGCTTCCCATGGAGCGGGCCCGGGCAGTCGAAACCTCGGTGAGGAAACCCGGGTCCTTTGGAAGGGCCTGGGCATTCCCGAAAGCGCCATCCGCGTGATCGAGGAGCCCTGCATCATCACCCGGGAGGAGGTGCAGGCCTACCGGCGCCTGAAGGCCAAGGAGGGCTGGAAGCGGGTGGGGCTGCTGAGCTCGGCCTCCCACTTGCCTAGAGCCATGGCCCTGGCGCGGCGGGAAGGCCTGGATGCGGTGCCCGTGGCAAGCGACCGCAGAAGCCGCGTGCCCAAGTTCCAACTCTGGCACCTGGTGCCCCAGTCCGACGGGTTGAGCGAGACGCAGCGCGCCTGCTGGGAATGGCTGGGCCGGCGCATGGGCCGCTGAGGGGCTGTTTCAACCTTCGCGGCGCGGCCGGGTGGCAGCGTAAAGCAGAACGGCTGCCACCACCACGCCGAAGGCCAGCGCCATGGGCGGGCTCAGGTGTTCGCCCATGAAGAAGAGGCCGAGGCCCAGCTGCAGGGTGGGGCTGAAGTACTGGATGAAGCCCAGGCGCTGAAGGGGGATCCGCACCGCCGCGTAGGCGAAGGTCAGCAGGGGCAGGGCCGTCACCGGACCCGCCAGCACCAGCAGGGCGGTGGCCTTGGGTTCCCCACGGAGAATCGCGCCCCCGCCGGTCCAGCCGAGGTAGGCCAGGGCCAGGGGCATGGCGATGAGCGTTTCGGCCGCGAGGCCGGACAACGCATCCAGGCCGGCCTTCTTCTTCAGGGCGCCGTAGAGGGCGAAGCTGGTGGAGAGCACCACGGCCACCCAGGGCAGGCTGCCCAGGCGCCAGGTGGCCACGGCCACGCCCAGCAGCGCGAGGCCCACGGACACCTTCGCCCATCGGTCCAGCCGTTCATGGAAGAAAAAGGCGCCCAGTGCCACGGAAAGCAGGGGCGTGATGTAGTAGCCCAGGCTCGATTCCGTCACCCGGCCCGCCTGCACGGCCCAGATGTAGATGCCCCAGTTCACGGTGATGAGAAGCGAGCAGGCCAGCACCGCCAGCGCGCTGGCGCGTTGGCGCCAGATGTGGAGCACCTCGTCCAGCCGGCCTTTGGCCAGCAGCACCGCCACCAGGAACAGCCCCGACCAGATGACGCGATGGCAGAGCACCTCCACCGCGCCCACGCCCGAAAGCTGCTTCCAGTAGAGGGGGAGGATCCCCCACATCCCGTAGGCGGCGAAGGCCGCCAGGGTGCCCCGCCGAAGGCTCCGGGCCTGGGGCGAGGGGGCTCCGTCAGGCGTCCCGGACACGCGCTAGCGCTTGAACCGCTGGCAGTTGGCGGGAACCACGCAGGTGCCCGACGCCTTGCACACCACGATGGGTTCGGCCAGCACGTCGGCGGCGGAGACCTGTCCCGCGATGCCCGCGGGCACGATCACCTTGCGCGCCTCGAACGCCATTTTGCGGGAGGTGCGGCCCATGGACACGATGCGGCCCGTGGCCTCGATGTAGTCGCCGGCGTTCACGGGAGCGAGGAACTGGACATTGTCGTAGGCCACGAAGAGGCCTTCGTCGCCATCGCTGCGGATGAGCAGCTCCGTGGCCACGTCCCCGAAGAGCTGCAGCATCTTGGCGCCGTCCACCAGGTTGCCGGCGTAGTGGGCATCGTGCGCGGCGATGCGGAGGCGGATGAGGCTCGTGAAGCTTTCCAGATTAATGTCGCCCATGGGGTCGCCTTTCAAAGGGTCCAGTCGCGGATGGCAAATGATGCCACAGCTCCTGGCGCTGGCCGTCCTGGCCCTGACATCGGCCGCTCCTGCGCCGCGGGTATCTGGTTCAATCGGGCCCGATCCTTCCAGGTGTGGGGCGAAAGTTGACACACTGTAAATCAAAATCGGCCAAATTTCGCTCCAGGGTGGCATTTGGGTCACTTTATTTAGAGCGGGCCTCCATGCCCGCGAAGGGGATTTCCGGCTCCGGAACCGGGCTTCGGGGAGTCTCTCTTTTGCGCGGAAGATCGCGGTCCGGCGGGCCTCGAACAGGGGCTCCCGAAGAGGGGCCGGATGGCCATGGATCCCCGCCGGGAAAGGCTCCGCCCCGAATGGGATGCGACCCCGGTTGTGACGTGGTTTCCCAAAGGCTGCGTGCTAGCTTCAAAACGATGTCGAGGGTGTTTATCTCGCGGCACCGCATTGAAGGAGAAGGCCATGGCGATGGGCTGCAAATACGGATCCCACCGCGTGCTGGAGCCCAGGGGCGTCCTGCCCCAGCCCGCCGCGAAAATCAGCAACGACATGTCGACGGTCTACGACAACGAGATCCTCGTGGACGTGATCGCCCTCAACATCGACAGCGCCAGCTTCACCCAGATCGAGGAGGAGGCGGGCCACGACCTGGCCAAGATCGAAGCCAAGATCCTCGCCATCGTGGGCGAGAAGGGCAAGATGCAGAACCCCGTCACCGGCTCCGGCGGCATGTTCATCGGCCGTGTGGCGAAGGTGGGCAGCGCCTTGGCGGACCGCGGCCTCAAGGCCGGTGACAAGATCGCCTCGCTGGTCTCCCTCAGCCTCACGCCCCTCAAGATCGAGAAGATCCTCAAGATCCATGCAGACATCGACCGGGTGGAAATCCAGGGCCAGGCCATCCTGTTCGAATCGGGCCTCTACGCGAAGCTGCCTGAGGATATGACCGAAAGCCTCGCCCTGGCGGCCCTGGACGTGGCGGGCGCCCCGGCCCAGGCTGCCAAGCTGGTGAAGCCCGGCCAGAGCGTGCTGATCCTGGGCGCCGGTGGCAAGTCCGGCATGCTGGTGGCCTATGAGGCCATGAAGCGGGTGGGCCCCACGGGCCGCGTGGTGGGCAACGTCTATCTGGCCGACGACAAAAAGATCCTCGACGGGCTGGGCGTCTGCCACGAGGTGGTGGTGGCCGACGCGACCCGCCCCGTCGACTTCCTGAATGCCGTGCTGCAGGCCAACGGCGGCCGCGAGTACGACATCGTCGTGAACTGCGTGAACGTGCAGAACACCGAGATGTCGAGCATCCTGCCTTGCCGCCAGGAGGGCATCGTCTACTTCTTCAGCATGGCCACCCACTTCGGCAAGGCCGCCCTGGGTGCCGAGGGCGTGGGCAAGGACGTGACCATGATCGTGGGCAACGGCTACACCAGGGATCACGCCGAGATCACCCTCTGGGAACTGCGCGAGAACCCCAAGCTCCGGAAACTCTTCGAAGAGCGCTACGTCTAAACCGTCTAAACGCGGAGGCAAGCCATGGACAACAAGCTGATCATCACCTGCGCCATCACCGGCGCCGAGACCACCAAAGAGATGAATCCGGCCCTGCCCGTCACGCCGGAGGAGATCGCCCAGGGGGCCTTCGAGGCCTGGGAGGCCGGGGCCTCCATCCTGCATCTCCATGTGCGCCAGGACGACGGCACCCCCACCCAGGACGTGGCCGTCTTCAAGAAGGCCATAGACCTCATCCGTGCCAAGTGCGACATCGTCATCGAGACAACCACGGGCGGCGCCGCCTGGATGACGCCCGAGGAGCGCCTGCAGCCCGTCACCCTCAACCCCGAGATGGCCAGCCTGGACTGCGGCACCGTGAATTTCGGCGACGAGTACATCGTCAACACCCTGCCCATCATGCGCCAGTTCGCCCAGGCCATGCTGGACCACGGCGTGCGGCCCACCCTGGAATGCTTCGATCTGGGCCACGTCTACGCCAGCCACATCCTCATCAAGGAGGGCCTCCTGCAGGAGCCCTACCACTACGGCCTGGTGCTCAACGTCCCCGGCGCCGCCAAGTACGAGCCCGACGTCATGGAGTTCCTCGTCCGGAAGCTGCCCAAGGGCGCCTTCTTCACCGCCTTCGGCATCGGCGGCAAGGCGAACGTGGATTCCATCTACGCCACCATCGCGCTGGGCGGACACGTCCGTGTGGGCTTTGAGGACAACATCTACTACAGCAAGGGCCGCCTGGTGGCCTCGAACGCAGAGCTGGTGGCCCGCGCCGCGCGCATCGCCAAGGACTGCGGCCGCGAGCTGGCCCGGCCCGGCGACGTGCGCCAGATACTTCAGCTCCGCAGGGCCTGATCCCGAACCCGACTTTTCTAAGCGAGATTCCCATGAACTACAAAAAAGTGGATTGGCGAACCATCGATCTCTTCAAGGACGTCACGGAAGAGCAGTGGAACGACTGGCGCTGGCAGATGCGCAACGGCATCCATGACGTGGCGACCCTGGAAAAGGTCATCACCCTCACGGAGCAGGAGCGCGAGCATCTTCGGGAGTGCCTGAAGAAATTCACCATGGAGATCACGCCCTACTATGCGGCGCTCATGGACCGGGAGGATCCCAACTGCCCCGTGCGCATGCAGTCCGTTCCGCGCCTTGCCGAGCTGCACGACGATCCCTCGGACCTGGCCGACCCGCTCCACGAGGACGTGGACAGCCCCGTCCCGGGCCTCACGCACCGCTACCCGGACCGCGTGCTGCTGCTGGTGACCAACATCTGCTCCATGAACTGCCGGCACTGCACCCGGCGACGTCTGGTGGGCGACAACGACATCGACATGCCGGACGACAACGTGGCCAAGGCCATCGAGTACATCCGGAACACCAAGACGGTGCGCGACGTGCTGATTTCCGGAGGCGATCCCTTCGTGCTGAGCGACGAGCGCCTGGAGTCCATCATCCGCCGCCTCCGCGACATCGAGCACGTGGAGATCATCCGCATCGGCACCCGAACCCCGGTGGTGATGCCCCAGCGCGTGACGGATTCGCTGGTCAACATGCTCAAGAAGTACCACCCCATCTACGTGAACACCCACTTCAACCACGCCAAGGAGATCACCGCCGAAGCCCGGGCGGCCTGCGCCAAGCTGGCGGACGCGGGCATCCAGCTCGGCAACCAGAGCGTGCTGCTGCGCGGCATCAACGATCAGACCGAAGTGATGAAGCAGCTCCTCCACAAGCTGCTCACCATCCGCGTGCGGCCCTACTACATCTACCAGTGCGACCTCTCCCTGGGCATCTCCCACTTCCGCACCACCGTGCGCAAGGGCATCGAGATCATCGAGGGCCTCCGCGGGCACACCACGGGCCTGGCCGTGCCCACCTTCGTGGTGGACGCCCCCGGCGGCGGCGGCAAGATCCCCGTCATGCCCAGCTACCTCATCACCCAGGGCGAGAACAAGGTGGTGCTCCGCAACTACGAGGGCGTCATCACCACCTACACCGAACCGGTCCACACCACCCCGGTGCCCGACGCCAGGATCGAGCCCACCTCCAAGGCCTACAAGGCCAAGGACGGCGTGGCCACCCTGCTTTCCGGCGAGAAGCTCTGCCTCGAGCCGGCCGGCCTCTCCCGCAAGCAGCGGAACGGCAAGCACTGACATGGGAAGGCGGAACAGAGGGGGCGCAGAATCCCGACAGAGACGCACAGAGAAAAACGGAAGGCCCGTCCAGGTATCATTCGTCGGTTTCTGTGTGTCTTCTGTGTGACCTCTGCGTCCTCTGTGTTCCGCTTTGAAACAGCCCTACGGAATCTCTCTCAAGAAGGATCGAAGCATGGCGTGGTTCGAAGGCGCCGCCGGAACGGTGACCGCGATAACCGGCCTCGAAAAGGGGTCGGGGAAGACCACGTTCCTGAATCACGTGTTGCCCCTGGCCCGCCGGTCCGGCCCCGTGGCCGTGTTCAGCATCGGCGTGGACGGAGCGCAGAAGGCCCGGAACGGGGGCGCCTCCTCGCCGGAGATCCGCGTGGAGGCGGGCGACCTCGTGATGACCACCGAGGGCTTCGCCCGCAGCTCCGGCGCCCGTTTCGAGATTCTCGAGGCCCTTCCGGGCCGTGGCTCCCTGGGCCATCTCCTGCTGGGCCGCGCCCAGCGGGGCGGAGCCGTGACCCTGGTGGGCAGCGAGCACCTGAGCCAGCTGGCGGAGGTCGTCGCCCAGGTGCGGCGCGAAGGCTGGGCCGCTTCGGTGCTGGTGGACGGCGCGGTCAATCGCCTCACCCAGGTGGCCGCCCTGGGGGACCTGGACTTCGTCTTCACGGCCCGCATCGACCAGGGGAATCTGGCCAAGGCCGCGGACCGCATCCGGCATTTGGCCCAGCTGGCGGCCCTGCCCGTGGATCCCGCGCCACCGGCCGGCATCCTGCGCCTGGAAGGCCCCCTCGGTCCGGCTCAGGCCGATGAACTGTCGGAAGGCGCCATGGGGCTGTCTCTGGAAGACTTCACCAAGGTCTTTCTGGAGCCCGCCGCCTTCTCCCGGCTGCGTCAGCGCGTGCCGGTCAGCGTGCGCCGCGAATTCCGGCTGCTCTGTTTCGCCGTCACCCTGCGGAATGTCGGACGCCCGGAATTCCTCCAGGCCGTGGGCGAATCCCTGGGTCCATCCATCCTCTTCAATCCCTACGAGGCGGCTTCCTGATGCGCGCCCTGGCCGCCTACGCCCAGTTCGGCCTGATCTGGGACCGCTTTCTGCCGGAAACGCCCTTCGGCCGGGCAGCGAAGGAAGCGCTGGGTCCGCTGAGCGAGGCCCGCGAGCTGGAGCGCATCTGGAACGAGACCGACGCGGCCATCGCGCTGCTGCGGGAGCTGGAAAGCGATGCGGCCCGCCAGAGCAGGGTGCAGCACCACCTCAAGCGCCTGCCGCGCACCTGCGTGGAGGCCAGGCCTTGCTACGACGAAGTGGAGATCTTCCAGTTCAAGAAATTCCTTCACAACTTCAAGAGCCTGGCGGAACTGCTGGACCCGGCCACCCGCGTCCTCTTCGGTGTGGAATACGCCTCGGCGGCTCTGGAGAAGCAGCTCGATCAGGGGCGCCAGAGCGCCGAATCCTTCTACGTGGCCGACGCCTACTCCGAGGCCCTCGCTGAGGTTCGGCGGGAGATCCGCGAGGCCGATGCGGCCATCCAAGCCCTGCAGGCGCGGCGGGCGGAGGAGATCCAGGCGCGCTGGGGCTTCGAATTCGGCGCCAAGGCCTTCCTGCTGGTTTCCCGCGAAGCGCTGGGCCGGCCCGAGGAAGCCAGCGACCTGCTGCGCGTCGAGCCCTTCGACGAAACCAAGGTGGCCATCCGGGTGCAGGGCTCCGCCGAGGAATTCCTCTGGCAGGAGCGGCGCTCGGCGCTGCTGACCCGGGAACGAGCCGCCGAGGACGCCGTGCTGGAAGGTCTCTCCGAGGCCCTGCGCCGGGAGCTTCCCCGCTTCGAGCGGTACCAGGCGGCCGTCACCCGTTTTGACCTGGCCTTCGCCCGGGCCCGCCTGGCGCGGGAGCACGGCCTGATACGGCCCATTCTGGCCTCCGGCGCCATCACCGTGACCGGCGGACGCTTCCTGCCTTGCGAAGAGGCCTGCCGCGGCCTGGGCACCGAGTACGTGGCGCTGGACGCCACCTTCGATCAGCGGGCCACCGTGATCTTCGGATCCAACATGGGCGGCAAGACCGTGGTGCTGAAGACCCTGGCCTTCCTGCAGCTCTGCGTCCAGATGGGGCTTTACACGCCGGCCACGGCCTTCAGCACGACCCTCTTCCAGCACTTCCACTACCTGGGCGAAGGGCAAGCCGCCCCGGCGGCCCAGGGCCAGTCCAGCCAGGCGGCCCAGGGGCTTTCGGGCTTCGGGTTCGAGATCCGCTCCTTCGTGGAGGCCGCTGGGGATTTCGGCGCCCCGACCCTGGTGCTCTTCGACGAATTCGCCCGCACCACCAACTCGCAGGAGGCCGAGGCCATCCTGTCCGCGGTGGTGGAGTGGGTTGCCGCCCGGCCCGGCGTGGTAGCCCTCTTCAGCACGCATTTCCGGGGCATCCAGCGCCTGCCCGGCGTGCGCTACCTGCGCATGAAGGGCCTGAACCGGGAGGGGCTGGATCTGAACCTGGCCTCGGGCGAGGACCTGGCCACGCGGATCCGGCTCATCGACCAGCGCATGGAGTACCACCTCGTGCCCGACGGCGACAGCGAGGGTGGTGGCCCCGGCGCTTCCGATGCCATCGCCGTGGCCGGTCTGCTGGGGCTGGACGACGCCATCACCCGGCGAGCCACGGAATTCTTCACCCACGGACCTCGCGCCATTCAGGAGTAGTTATGGAAACCAAGCTGGCCCTTTCAGAAGCCAAGATCACCCGGGCCCGCGAGCTGGCCGCCCGCATCGTGGAGCCCGTGGGCGCCTTCGTGGACGCGCACACCACCGTCACCGTGGAGCGCGCCACGCTTCGGCTGGCGGGGGCCGACGGCGCGGACGCCGACGGCGTGCCCGTGCCGAACCTCATCGTGGACCAGCTGAAGGGGCGCCTGGAGGAGGGCGCGCTGCTGGCCTACGTGAACGCCCTGGTGAAAACGGGCGAGACCGTGGCCGGCCTCAATCAGAAGATCGCCGCAGGCTTCAACATTGCCGGCCTGCCCCTGGGCGACCGCGCGGCCCTGGAGGCCAAGGCCCAGGAATTGGTGCGGACTTTCTCCGCGCGAGTGAAGGGCAACCGGGCCCACCGGGAAGCGAAGCTCAAGCAGTACGAGGGCCGCAATCATTCGCCCATGCTCTACCTGATCGTGGCCACGGGGAACATCTTCGAGGATGTGAAGCAGGCCCAGGCGGCGGCGGAGCAGGGCGCCGACGTGGTGGCGGTGATCCGCACCACGGCCCAGTCGCTGCTCGACTATGTGCCCTATGGCGCCACCACGGAAGGCTTCGGCGGCACCTACGCCACCCAGGAGAACTTCCGCATCATGCGTTCGGCCCTCGATGAAGCCGTGGACAAGCAGGGCCGCTACATCTACCTCACCAACTACGCCTCGGGCCTCTGCATGCCCGAGATCGCGGCCATGGGCGCCCTGGAGCGCCTGGACATGATGCTGAACGATTCGATGTACGGCATCCTCTTCCGCGACATCAACATGTACCGCACCTTCGTGGATCAGAAGTTCAGCCGCATGATCAACGCCTTCGCGGGCGTGATCATCAACACCGGCGAAGACAACTACCTCACCACATCGGATGCGGTGGAGAAGGCCTACACGGTGCTGGCCAGCCAGTTCCTCAACGAGCGCTTCGCCCAGGTGGCGGGCCTGGAGCCCTGGCAGATGGGCCTGGGCCACGCCTTCGAGATCGACCCTACCCTCAAGAACGGCTTCTTGATGGAGCTGGCCCAGGCCCAGATGGCGCGGGAGATTTTCCCCGAGGCGCCGCTGAAGTACATGCCGCCCACGAAATTCATGACCGGCGACATCTTCAAGGGCGTGGTGCAGAACGCCCTCTTCAACTTCGTGAGCCAGGCCACGGGCCAGGGCATCCACCTGCTGGGCATGCTCACCGAAGCCATCCACACGCCCTACATGCAGGACCGCTCCCTGGCCCTGGAGAACGCCAAGTACGTCATGAACACCATGGCGGATCTGGGCGGCGAGATCGAGTTCAAGGAGGGCGGCCTCATCAAGACCCGCGCCCGCCAAGTGCTGGACGAGGCCGTGGCCTTCCTCGAAAAGATCGATCAGGTGGGCCTCATGGACGCCATGGAGCGGGGCGAATTCGCCGACATCAAGCGCCCCCGCGACATGGGCAAGGGCCTGGATGGCCTGGTGAAGAAGGCCCCCGAGTACTTCAACCCCTTCGAGGCCTACCTGAAAGCCGAGCTGGGACTGGAAAACTGAATGTGAAGCCACGGATGAACACGGATAAGACAAATCAGCTTTTCATCTGGGTCCATCCGTGTTGATTCGTGGCCAATTCCTTTTTGAATGTTGAGGTGATGACATGATCGTTCGACCCTATGGCGACACCCTGGATGACGGCGCGGTGCAGCTTTCCTTCACGCTGCCTGTGGCTGATGGCCCAAAAGGGAGAGAGGCTGCGCGCCTCTTCGTGGAGAAGCTGGGCTTCAAGCACGCGGAGATCGTCCATTCCCACGCCATGGCTGAAGGTTTCTCCTTCTACGTGGCCTACGGCCGCACGGAGACCTCCGTGGATTTCGACGCCATCCACATCGAGGAGGCCACCGGCGAGAAGATCTACACCATGGCGGAATCCTGCGAAGTCATCCGCGAGCGGCTGGGACGGAAGATCGTCATCGTGGGCGCCTGCACGGGCTTCGACGCGCACACGGTGGGCATCGACGCCATCATGAACATGAAGGGCTACAACCACCACTACGGCCTGGAGCGGTACCAGGAGATCGAGGCGCACAACCTGGGCGCCCAGGTGCCGAACGACAAGCTCATCGACTACGCGGTGAAGGTGAACGCCGACGCCATCCTGGTGAGCCAGATCGTCACCCAGAAGGACGTGCACATCCAGAACATGACCGAGTTCATCGAGCTGCTGCAGGCCCGCGGGTTGCGCGAACGCTTCATCGCCGTGGCGGGGGGCACCCGCATCGGCAACAAGCTGGCGGTGGAACTGGGCTATGACGGCGGCTTCGGCAAGGGCAGCTACGCGGACCACGTGGCCACTTTCATCATCGATCGCCTCATCGAGCGGAAGCATTTGGCCTAGCTGCTTCCCTGGACGGATTCCGTTGCGGCGGAAATGGTTCAAATTGATGACCTAAATATCGCTTGTTTGCTCCATCGATTTCGAAAACAGGAGGACTTCCATGATCCAAAAACCGGTGATTACGGCGGCGGAGGCCGCGGCCAAGGTGCGGGATGGAGATGTCCTGATGGTGGGAGGCTTCATGGCCTGCGGCTCTCCCCACACCATCATTGAGGCGCTGGTGGAAAGAGGCGCCCGTGACATGACGCTGGTTTGCAACGACACGGCCACCCACGATCTGAAATCGGGCAAGGTCAACGGTGTGGGCCGCATGGTGCAAAAGCGCCAGTTCAAGAAGATCATCGCCAGCCACATCGGGCTCAACCAGGAGACGCAGCGCCAGATGAACGCCGGCGAAACCGAGGTGGCGCTGGTGCCCCAGGGCACGCTGGCCGAGCGAGTGCGGGCCGGAGGTGTGGGCCTGGGCGGCGTGCTGACGCCCACGGGGCTGGGCACGGAAGTGGAGGAGGGCAAGCAGGTCATCACCGTCGGCGACCGCCGGTTCCTCCTGGAACTGCCGCTCAAGGGGGATGTGGCCGTCATCAAGGCGAAGAAGGCTGACCGCGCCGGCAACCTGGTCTACGCGGCCACGGCCCAGAATTTCAATCCGCTGATGGCCATGGCGGCCTCCACCGTCATCGCGGAAGCCGAGGAGATCGTGGAGGTGGGGGAGATCGATCCCAACGCCGTCCACACGGCTTCGATCTTCGTGGATTTCCTGGTCAAGTCCGAACGGCTGGAAGGGTGACAGACATGGAATACGTTCCGAACAAGGACAACATCGCCAAGCGCATCGCCCGGATCTTCAAGTCCGGCAACGTGGTCAACCTCGGCATCGGCCTGCCCACCCTGGTGGGCAACTACGTGCCCGAAGACGTCACGCTGATCCTGCAGTCCGAGAACGGCATGCTGGGTCTGGGCTCCGCGCCGCCCAAGGGCGAGGAGAACCGGGATCTCACCAACGCCGGCGGCGCGCCGGTGACCATCCAGCCCGGGGGCTGCTGCTTCGACAGCGCCACCAGCTTCGGCATCATCCGGGGCGGCCATGTGGACTACACGGTTCTGGGCGTGCTGGAGGTGGATCAGGAAGGCAACCTCGCCAACTACAAAATCCCCGGCAAGATGGTGCCCGGCATGGGCGGCGCCATGGATCTCACCACGGGTTCCCGGGTGGTCATCGCCGCCACGCTGCATTTCGAGCCCACGGGCGCCTCGCGCCTGAAGCGCCGCTGCACCCTGCCGCTCACCGCCGTCCATGAAGTGGATCTGGTGGTGACCGACCTGGGCCTCTTCGAGGTGAGGGACGGCCGCTTCATCCTGAGGGAGTGTTTCGAGCCCTACACGCCGGAATGGATCCAGGCCCGCACCGATGCGGACGTGGTGATCCCCGAGGATTGCCGCTCCGTGGCCCTCGAAGATACCTGTCTGGCGGGCGTCTAGCAGCCCTCAGCCTTCTTTGGCCCGCCGGAAGGGCACCACGTTGGTGGGGCCCCCGGTCTCGGGCTCCCCGCCGTCGGGCAGGCTTTCCAGATCCTCCACCCGGTAGCTGTTCTCCATGCCGTTGTCCCAGTGGACGTAGTAGGGGCGCGGCGCGGCCCCGGGCTTGTGGGGGCGGTCCCCGGCGAACAGCAGGGTGCCCGGCGCCCCGCCTCCCTGCGCCTCGGGCACGAAGTGCGGCCAGGCCCCTCCGTAGAAGGCCACGCCCAGGCGGGTGAGGCGCACGCGGTCGCCGGCTTTGAGTTCATAGGTCATGGATCACTCTTTCGCGGAGAGGCCCTGGACCCCTTCAACGGAGTAGAGGATTCCACGGAAGGCCGAATCCATCATGAAGGTTCCGTGGCTCATGTCGATGTAGGGCAGCTTGGTGGCGAAGAAGGGCATGTCGCCTTTGAGCGCGCGGTCGAGGCGGATCCGGTGGTCGCGGATGGACGTGCGCCACAGGCGCACCTCGCGGCGGCGCAGCCAGGCGTTCAACTCTGAGAGGGTTTGAGGGCCTTCCAGGAGGATCAGCTCCTGCCGCTGCGCATCCCAGCCCACGGGGAAATGAGCCGGGCGGAGCCAGGACATCTCCTGGCGCTGGCCATCCGGAGTGAGCAGGGCCGGGACTTTGCCGAAGGCTTGGACGGCCACGCCTGACTCCCCCAGCACGGCGAAAAGGCGCTCGTCCGGCAACACACCCGGCAAATAGGCCGGTGGCTGGTCCGTGCCCACCAACAGGGGACGGTAGGCGTTCTCGGGGCCTGTTCCCACCAGCACGCGCGCATGGCCCGGCAGAAAGCGGGCCTGGCGCACTTCGCGCAGGCCCTCCGTGCGCAGCGGGATCTCGCGGCCAGGGCCTGTGGGGATCAGCACCAGCTGCGTGGGGCGGCCGCGGTCCAGGCGCATGTGCTGGCGTTGGACCAGCACCCATGCATTGTCCGGCGAGATGGCCAGGGCGAGGCCGCCCGCCCCCAGGCGGGTGGGCGCTGAGCCATCCGTGCGGCGGAGGTAGATGGCATCCCGCCCATCGGCCTCCCGCACGGCGTAGGCCAGGCGGGTGCCATCGGGGCTGATGGCGCCTCTGTCGATCACACGGGCGCCCATGTCCAGGGGTTCCAGGCGGCCCTTCCGCTCCAGGTAGGCCCGGTGGCCGCCCACGTCCCATTCGCTGGCGAAGACCAGCAGGCGGCCGTCGGGGGCCACGTCCATCAGGAGCAGGCTTTGGGGGCCGCTCAGCAGAAGGGTCTCCCGTCCGTCCAGATCCAGCCGCGAAATGCGGAAGGGCGTGCCCGGTTCTGGGTTCCAGGAGTACAGCAACCCGCCGCCGTCCGGAGCCCAGGCCAGGGTGAGGATGGAGTCCAGATGGCGGGAAACGAAACGCTCCTTGCCCTCCAGATCCATCACCACGATTTCGCCCGGAAGGTCATCGACCTGGCCCCGGCGGATGTAGGCGATCCGCTTCCCGTCCGGGCTCAACCGGAGCTCCCCGCTGCCCAGGTGCCCGGTGGCCAGGGTCCGTCCTGCGGGATATTCGATGACGGTGGACGGGAGGATCTTGTCGCCCCGGTCCACTTGGCGGAGCAAGGCCACCTGCTGGCCGCTGGCGTTCAGATCCGCCTCCTGGACTTCCTCGAGCCAGGGCCTTGGAGCCTCCCCGCGGCCCTTGCGGCGGTACAGCGTGCCCGTGCTCGCCGCCCCGGGGTACTGGGCTTTTTCTTCATCCGTGAAATACAGCTCGCCGCCGGGTCCGAGGGCCACCACCTTCCCGATCAGGGGCAGTTCCTGGGGCGCCGGGTCGCCTTCGGTAAAGGTGCAGATGTGCTGCATCCAGTCGGCCCCCTGCATGGAATAGGCGAGGCTCCTCCCGTCCTTGCTGAACCGGGCGGAGGCCACCCACACGGGACTGGGGGTGATGGGCCGGAAGACGGGGCCGTGCAGGTTCCGGGCCGGCGCTTTTCCGACGCGTCCCCACAGGACCGCCGCGGCCGCGATTCCGACCGCGGCCAGACCTGCCGCAGCCCAGAGGACGGGGCGTCCCAGCGCGGGAAGGGCGGGCCGCTTCAGAGCCGGCGAAGCCACAGAAGGGCCCTGTTCGAGCGTTTCCAGCGCGAAGGCCAGATCGGAAGCGGACTGGAAGCGCAGATCCGGGTCCTTCTCCAGGCACCGGCTGATCAGCCGGCGCAGGGGGGCAGGGACTTGGTCGAGCGAGCCGCAGGGCGCCTCCTTGAGCGCCGCGTGCACCGATTCGATGGCCGTTTCCCTCTGGAAGGCCGCCTGGCCCGTGACCATCTCGTGCAGCAGGATTCCCAGGTTGAAGAGGTCGCTCCGCCCGTCCACCGGTTCGCCGGCGGCCTGTTCGGGGCTGAGGTAGCCGACGGTTCCCACCAGGGCACCGGACAGCGACTGTCCATTCGGCCAGGCTTCCAGGGCGAGATCCTTGGCCAGGCCGAAATCCAGGAGCTTCACCAGGCCCGTGCGGAGAAGCATCACATTGGAGGGCTTCAAGTCCCGGTGGACGATGCCGCGCGCATGGGCGGCGGCGAGGCCCAGGGCGACATGCCTGGCGATGGCGATGGCCCGTTCCGGGGCAAGGGGTCCCTGCGCCATGGAGGCGGACAGAGGCTCCCCATCCAGGAACTCGGTCACGAGATAGAGATGGCCCTCAAGGTGGCCCACGTCGTAGATGGCCAGCAGGTTCGGATGGCTGAGATCGGCCAGGAGCCTGGCTTCCCGCTCGAACCTGGCCCGGGCTTCCGCATCTTCCATCCGGCCGGAGCCGAGGGTCTTGATGGCCACGAGGCGCCCCAGCCGGAGATCCCTGGCCTTGAACACATCTCCCATGCCGCCGCTTCCGATGCGGGCCAGCACGGTGTAGGCGCCAAGTTGTGATCCGGGCTCAATCTCCATGTCGCAAGGCCGCCTCAGGGCTCGATCGGGCCAATCTAGCACGCATCCCGGTCATGCTGGATGCACGTCATGCGACAGCGCGATTTCCTTCTCCACATCAGCCCCGAGGTCCGGGTGCCGCTCTTCCGGCGGCTGGCGCAGGCCATCGCGCAATCCATTCGTGAAGGGCGGCTGCGGCCTGGCGACGCGCTTCCGGGTTCGCGGCAGCTGGCCGGGCAGACCGGGGCCAACCGCAAGACGGTGGTCGAAGCCATCCGGGAATTGGAAGCCGAGGGCTGGGTGCTCAGCGAGCCCAACCGCGGCACCTACGTCGCGCCGGTCCTGCCTGAACGGGCCCTCCCGGATGCGCCCGGCGGCATCGAATCCCCGCGCTCCGAGGTCGCCGGGTTTGAGGTTCCGGGCCACCTGGATCCGCTCTCGGCCCAGGTCCCCGGCGCCCTCTATCTGGCGGAGGGCTTTCCGGACCCCAGGCTGGCGCCTGCGGCGGCGCTGGCGAAGGGGTACCAGCGCGCCCTCCACCGGCACGGCAACCGGTTGCTGGACTTCGGCGAACCCATGGGCAGTTCGCACCTGCGCGAAGGCCTGGCCGGGTGGCTGAGCGCGCGGGGAGGATATCCGGTCCAGGCGGATGAAGTCCTCGTCACCCGCGGAGGCACGGCGGCCATCGCGCTGCTGGGCCTGGCGCTGCTGGAGCCCGGAGATTCGGTGGCGGTGGAAGAGCCAGGGAACAGGCAGGCCTGGGATGCCCTGGCCCAGCGCGGGAACATCCGGCTCGTGCCGGTCCGGGTGGATCAGGAGGGTCTCGATCCGGAGGACCTGGAGCGGGTCCTGACGCGCCAGCGCATCCGCGCCCTGTACCTGACTCCGCGCCGGCAGTACCCCACCACCGTGCCTCTTTCCCCAGCCCGCCGCCGGCGCATCCTCGCCCTCAGCGAACACCATGGGTTCGCAATTCTGGAGGATGACCTCGACGCCGAGCATGGTTTTCAGGAGACGCTGGATCCGCCCTTGGCCATGGAGGATCTGGGACGCCGTGCCATCCGGGTGGTCAGCTTCTCCCACCTGATCGCGCCAGGTCTCCACCTTGGGTGTGTGGTGGCTCCGGCCCACTTGGTGGACCGGCTCGCCAGGCTTCAGCGCAACCTCGGATGGCAAGGCGACCGGGTGTTGGGATGGGCGGTGGCTGAGCTCATCCGCGATGGCGACCTGGCCAGGCAGCTCCGCCGGGCCCGTCTGGTCTACGGCGACCGGATGGTGCGCCTGATGAACCGGTTGCGGGGATGTTTCGGCTCCGCGCTCGCCTGGGATCCTCCGCGAGGAGGATTGGCCCTTTGGATCCGCCCCGGCCTTCCCGTTTCCACGGCCGCGTGGGTCATGGCGGCGCGCGTGCGCGGCCTGGTGCTTCACAGCCCTTCGCACTTCTTCCTGAATGGCGAGGGGGCTGGGCTGCGCCTCGGCTTCGCCCAGCACGATCTCCCCACGCTCGATGAGGCCGTGCTTCGTCTGGAGGCCGCGCTGGAGGACGCCGCCGCCATCGCCTCCCGGGGCCGCTGAGTCCCGCTGGCCGGACCAGGCGAAAGATGAATAACCGGCCCAGGTGGCCTGCCGGCGCGCCGCGAATACTGGCCGGAGCAAGGGAGCCACCATGCGCGCCGACAATCCCGCCCTGCCAAGGATGCCGCAATCCGCCCGCTGGAGCGCGCTCGCCCTCGTCTCTTTGACGATGATGTGCGCCTATTACTTCGACAAAGTCATGGCGCCGCTCAAGCCCCTCCTGGAATCGCAACTGGGATGGAGCAGCACTGATTACGGCTTCATGTGCAGCGGCCTGGGATGGCTCAACGTGTTCTGCTTCGGACTGGTCTTTTCGGGCGTGATTCTGGACCGGAAGGGTGTGCGTTTCACGGGGCTCATGGCGGCCCTCGCCATGATTGTGGGGGCCTCCATGCAGGCGGCGGCGCTGACGCCCGGTCTGCTTCCGGCGAGCCCCTGGCTTGGGCTGAAACCCCCGGTGCTGCTTGCGGCATCGGGCCTGGCGGTGTTCTGTTTCGGCCTTGAAAGCGCGGGGATCACCGTCTCGAAGGCCATCGTCCAGTGGTTCCAAGGCCGAGAGCTGGCCTAGGCCATGGGGCTTCAGGTGTCCATCGCCCGGCTGGGAACCGGCGTAGCGATGCTGGTGGCCGCGCCCCTGGCCACGAGCTACCGGCTGGTGACCCCCGTGGCTTTCGGGGTGTTCCTCCTCGGCGGCGGTCTGGCGGCTTTCATTCTGTTTTCGCGCATGGATGCGCGAGCCGGGTCGCAGGCATCCGGACCCGTGCGGGAAGAAGAGCGGTTCAACCTGAAAGACATTGGCGCCATCCTCAGGAATTCGGGCTTCTGGCTCATCGCGGCCCTCTGCGTGCTGTTCTACAGCGCCGTCTTTCCCTTCCTCGGCAATGCCAGCGATCTGATGGTCCAGAAATACGGCATCTCTCCCCGGTTTTCCGGTAGCATCCCCAGCCTGCTGCCCATCGGAACCATCCTGCTGACGCCGGTGTTCGGCCGCATCTACGACCGGAAAGGGCGGGGTGTCTCGATCATGATGCTCGGGGCGGTTCTCCTGGTGGTGGCCCACGGCATCTTCTCCCTGCCCTTTCTCACCCATTGGGGATTCGCGGTGGCGGCCATCCTGCTGCTGGGAGTCGCCTTCAGCCTGGTGCCTTCCGCGATGTGGCCGGCCTTGTCCCGGATCGTGCCCCAGCGCCAGTTGGGCACCGCCTACGCCTTGACCTTCTACATCCAGAACATCGGCCTCATGGGCGTGCCCTTCCTGGTGAACCGGCTGCTCGACAAGTGCTGTCGGACGCCCGGGGCGGACGGGCGCGGCGGCTACGACTACACGCTGCCCATGCTGGTGTTCACAGCCTTCGGCGTCGCAGCCTTCTTGGTGGGAGTCGTGCTCCTCCGCGAGGATGCCAGGAAGGGCTATGGGCTCGAGCGGTCCAGCGGGGCTTCTCCGGCGCAGAACCTGAAGGAGGCGGCGCTGGCGGAGACCTGAGGCCTGCGGCCTGAGGCTGGTGGGCACCGGGTTTCCTTCTCTGGACGTCCTTTGACTGGAACGCGCTGGCCAAGCATGCTGGCCCGAAAGGAGACGAGGCTGTGAGCATCAGCGCCTTTCCCCATGTCTCGCCGCCTCCCAGCGCGGATTCCGTGCGGGAGACGCTTCGGCAGGCCGCATCCCTGTGGGATCGGCTCGTCCAGGCCCTCGAAGCGCAGAGCGGCCAGCCCGGGATGTGGAAATCCTACGGGCCCCGCTACGGATGGAGGCTCGCCTTCGCCCGGGGAAAGGGACCTCTGGCCGCCCTCTACCCGCAGGCGGGCGCTGTCGTGGTGGTGGTGAATCTGGTGCGGGAGGAGCCCCGTCTGGCCGAGGCCCTGAAGCTCGGGCCCGTGGCGAAGGCGGCCTTCGAGGCCGCGCCGCGCCTGCGCGATGGACAATGCCTGGTCATTCCGGTGAAGAGCAAGGCGGCCTTGGAGGATGCCCTGAGCCTGGTTCGGCTCAAGGGAGACGCCAGGCCGTCGTGAGCCCAGTGGAGAGGGAAACATGAGAAGGGCCGGATTCGTGCTGGGATTGGCGCTCCTGACCGGGATATCCATCGGCGCTGAAACCCGCAAGGGGCCGATCACCGCGCCGCTGGAGGAAAACGAGGACGGCTACCTGATCCTGCGGGTGCGGCTGCACGACCGCGCGGGCCGGGCGAGGACATTCCGGTTCCTCCTGGATACCGGGGCCGCCACCACCATGATCGACACCTCCGTGCCCAGCCGGTTTTTCTGGGACGTACGGGGCGTCCAGGCCAAGACGGTGGACGGCACCGCCCAGGAAGCCGCCGCCCAGGCCGTCACGTTGAAGCGGGTGGACGTCTCAGGCCTGGTGCGCGACGAAGTCCCCGCGATGCGCGCGGATCTCAAGCACAGCATGATGGGGCGCATGCAGGATGAACCCGTGGACGGCATCCTGGGCATGTCCTTTCTCCGCAACACGCGCTTCCTTCTCGACGCGGCCCGGAAGCAGGTGCTTTGGGGCGCGGACTTTCCCGATGGGCCTTGCCACCGCATTCAGATCGGTCCGGATGACCACGCCTATCTGGATCTGACGGTGGGGGGAAGTGTGGTCCGCGCGGTTCTGGATACGGGCAATGGCGGCGGCTTCATCCTGCCCAAGCGCCTCGCACCGGAGGCGGGCGGCGCTCCTTCTGGTGTCGGCACGGGGATGCACGGCGGCTTCATTCCCACCTACCGGGCCCGACTCGACATCTCCACCGGCGGCCGGAGCTGGTCCTCGGCGCCCGTGCGGCTGGAGGATTCCGAAGAATCCGCGAACCTCGGGCTGCGCATCTTCAAGGCCGGGCCCACCTTCTTCGACTTCACCTTCAAGCTGGTGGTGCTGCCTGCCGCGGGCGAGGACCACTGGGCCATCCTTCCGGAGGAACCAGCCCGAAACCTCACCCTGGCCTGGCATCGCGAAGGGAGAAAGGCCTGGCTGGAAGTGCTCCACCTGGTGCCGGGCAGCGCCTTCGATCGCGCAGGCCTGCGCGCAGGCGACCGCCTGGAGCGGGTGGGACCCTACGAAGGGCGCGCCCTGACCCTGCGGACCGCGGACCTCATCATCGCCTCCCCCAAGCCACAGGCCTGGATCATCCAACGCGAAGGGGGGACGCTGCGGCTGGAGGTCGCGCCTTCGAGGTGACGTACCATCCGTGACTTCGATTCCCTCGGGACATGAGAAGGCCCGGCGCAAGCCGGGCCGTGTTGGTAGTCCCAAGGGGAATCGAACCCCTGTTCCCGCCGTGAGAGAAAAAAGGCAGAGTCTATCTAAAACGAAGACAAACGATCATAAACCTTAATAAACAAAAGTTTGGATTGTTGCAGGTCCGATGGGTCCGCCCTAATCTGGGAACATCCGTTACCGATGGATTACCGACGGAGGAACCATGGTGAGTGACGTCACTTGGGCTAGCTTCAATCTTCGTTCGGGCGAGGAGGCTCAGGACTGCCACTTTGCAATGACCGCTGCCAGTGCATCCGTGGGTGTGAGGCACACGATTGAGCGAGTCTGAAGCGTTGATTTGACCACAGAGAACACCAAGCCGACCAGAGTGCTAAAACCTCTCATAAAAAGCCTAACCGCCAAACTCAGCAGTGGCGTGGTACAGGTGAGCTTGGAACCCCGGAAACGAATCATGCCCCGCCGTTTGCTTCAGCGCCTGGTTCGGCGCTCAGTGGCCATCCTATTGGCTCTTGGAGATGGCGAACAAGCCGGTCATCTGGTTTGTTCGCTGGTGGTGGTGAGTGACTCATAGTCCGTGGACCCATTGTCCATGTCTAGGTAGTTTCCTCTCATGGCTCGAAGTGCCCACATTTTGGTTCGGTTCGGTCAGCGCATTCGGGAGAAGCGAATCGAACTCGGTTTGTCGCAAGAAGCATTTGCAGACAAGTGCGGTCTTGACAGGACTTACATCAGTGGCATCGAGAGGGGCAAACGCAACGTCTCACTCTTGAACATCGAGGTGATTGCGAAAGCCCTCGGCACTTCGGTTTCCGAACTCACGCAAGAGGTATAACCCCGACTATGATGTCCCGTTCGATCCTCGATTACTTCGATGTGTCCTTAGACTTCTTCACGCAAGTTGTGCTGAACAACCCCAGCCTTAGGGGCATGATCTTGGGTTACATTGCCGAAGCGAAGCTGAAGGAAGCCTTGATGGGGCACGGGCGAGGTTCGGCATTCCGCAAGGATGATGACCACGACCGCAAGAAGAAGGGCGATCTTGTCGTTACTTACGAAGGGTTTGAGTTCAAGATTGAAGTCAAGTCCCTTCAAACCAACACGGTCGAAATGCTCCCCCCTGGAGGGGAATGGGTCCGGAAGGTCATCAAGCAGAAAGGACCGGGGCAGCCCAACCCGCCTTACCTCCCTTTGTGGGAAAAGCATCGGTTCGACGCCAAATTCCGGGGCCAGTTTCAGTGCGATGCGAGCGACAGGCGGAAGGTGAACTTCCCCGATGGGAGTTCGGTGGAGACGACTAACCTTCTCTTCGGCGAGTTTCACATCCTGGCAGCCGGTATCTTCACTTTCCGAGAGAAGTGGGATTTTGGATTCGCCCTGAACCGTGACCTGCCCGCCAGTACCAATTCCGACTACACGGAGTACCAACGGCAACGCCTGATTACCAGCATGATCCCCATTACTTGGCCTCTTCAGTCCCCGTTCGTCAGCGACATCTACGTCTTGCTTGACAAACTCGTCACTGAAGAGAAGGCGAAGAAAGAGGATAGGCTGGCCGGGAGAGAAACTGTGGTCGTCGAACAGCCGCCCGCGAAAACCTCGGATGTTGTCGAAGAACCGCAGGTCAAGGTTGTCGAAAGGAAACGGAAGAAGAAATCTTGAACTTCCGTTTCAGGAATACGACGAAGTACGAATGGTTCTTCCGGGCGTGTTCCTGCTTCTTCAACCGGCTCACGCCCGCTTTGTTCGACCTAACGACGACGAATAGGTCTTTGGTGTAGAAACCTAGGGATTCGCAGCCGGTGATTATTTCGACGTGCGTAAGCCGCTGCCTGTTGGCGCTCACTTCATCCTGGCATTTCACGATGAACACGCCGTTCGGCTTCAAAACACGGTATGCGTCTCGGCTCGCTCGTGCGTACAGGTCTACAACGGCGTCGTGCCACTTTGGGGCGGTCTCTCCTTCCTTGATCGCTTCGCCCGACCCGTTTGCCTTCCCGTTGGAGTACGCCTTACGGAAGCTAGCGTGCGTGCCCGACCCGGCCATGTGGTCTTCGCTCTTCCTGAACAACCCTTCCATGTACGGCGGGTCCAGGACGAGACAATCAAGCGACTCGTCTTCGTAAGGCAGTTTCCGACAGTCCACGCCTGTCCGCACCTTGCCGGCCATGTGCGCCGGTATGCCTTCCGTCTTGGCGTCGATGTCCGATGCCAGGAGTCTGTATGCGTCCGGCTCGACATCCCGCCAGAACGCCCCCTGCCCGTAGGTCACGTCAGCGACCGTCGCCCCCTTCGGAACGTGCAGGTCCAGAATTTGGGCGAACAGTTCGGAGTTATTACCGACGTGCACGGAGAACACTAGGTTCGTGGTCGGCTCACCCCCGGCGACCCGCTTTCCGATGCCGCCCGGTTGTTCCTGGTCATCGTCGAATAGCCCGTGTTGACTGTCGCGCATGATCACATTGTTTCCCGGTCGGGTACCCATTCGTCGTCCGTCCCACATTCACTCACCACTGCGGCGCGATTTGGTGACTATAAGTCACATGCTGATCCAAGTCAAGTCCAGTTGCTCCGCCGCCGAACGAAGAAGCTAAACGGCCCCGCCTGCACCGAGGCGCTGAGCGGATCGGTGGCGAACCTGATTAGGCAGACCGGCGGTCCACGGATTAGGGGTCACACCGTGCAAGCGGGTTGAGGTGAAGGGCTCGGAACTCCCGGGGCGCCTCCTGGTGACGGGTGGGCTGTGGCCCGTGAGAGGACCTGGCCTGCTACTCCTGGTCCCGAGGGACACCCGTTACCGATGGTCCCGTTTCGGCCCCCTGAAAAGCAGAAACCCACGCTGGGCGTGGGTTTCCTGTTGGTAGTCCCAAGGGGAATCGAACCCCTGTTCCCGCCGTGAGAGGGCGGTGTACTAACCGCTATACGATGGGACCACTGTGTTGCACTGCGGAAGAAGCTTGAGTGGTTGGGGAGGAAGGATTTGAACCCTCACCTGACGGTACCAGAAACCGTTGTCCTACCATTAGACCACTCCCCAACGAGTGGAACATCCACTGTACCACGCACGGGGCAAAAGGCAAGGGGTGCTTCCACCAAGGGGGGGAGTAGCCTGTCTGGGCAGAGGTGCTTTCATGGCGGATCCCATCAAGTTGGCCTATTTCATGGCGGTCAAGGAGGGCGCGAGCTACCTGGGCGGCCTGTTGGTCACGGATACCTCGGGCATCCCCACGGACTTCCGCTACACGGAGCCCATCACGCCCACGCGTTTGCAGAGCATCCTCTACGGCAAGTCATTGGAGCCGCACCTCAAGGAAGAGGTGATCCAGAAGACCCTGCTGAAAGAGCTGAAGGCGCCGCCGGACCTGTTCATCCTCAGCGCCACGGAGCTGGCGGGGGGCTGGTCCGGGGACGCGAAATACCCGGTGCTGGCGGTGCAGAAGAGCCAGGAGGCGCCCCTGGGAAAGGTGGGCGAAGCCTTCCGCGCCGGCCCCCGGGAACTGCTGCTCCAACTGGCGGACGGCGCCGCGCCGTTGCGGGTGATCTTCGCCGCCTCGGTGGATGCGATGGCCCAGGAGCAGGCCGTGGTGAAGCTGCTGGAGGCGGGCTACCACATGGATTTGACGGAACCTCTGGAACGGGTGACGGCGGCGCTGCAGAGCCTCGTGGTGAAGGAAGCCTGATGTTCGGCAAAGTGAAGGACGCCATGGCGGATGCCGCGGAAACGCTGCGCCAGGCGTTCTCGGGCCTGAAGGTGGTGGAGGTGGAAGCGGAACCCTTCCAGCTCCGCAGCCAAACGTCCCAGGCTCTGGCGGCGGCGGGCCGCGCGGGGCTGGAGCCTCCGGCCGCGGCCTGCCGGGAGATGTGCCCGCTCCGGGAGGCGGTGGAGGGGCGCAGCCTGGAAGCTTTCGAGGCACGCTTGCAGGCGGAATCCGGCTGGGCCCGGTGGGGCGCCGAAGCGGAGGTGATCCGCATGATGCCGCTCGAAGGCGGCTCCGCCGCGCGGATGGCCGTGCCGCCCCTGCCCAGGCAGGCGCGGGTTCTGGGCCGGCTGGAGCCCCCTGTCCGGCCCGCTTCCCGCCGCTGGCTGGAGCCGGTCGCGCGGCCGAACCTCCGCCAGCTTTCGCCGGGGCTTGGGGCCGTGGGCACCCGCTTCGGCATGCAGGCCATGCTTTCCCTGGCCGTGCCCATCCGCGGCGAGGACATCCAGAGCCTGCCCAAGGGGCTGTGGATGCGCTACAGCCTGCAGCTGGTGCGGGGCACGGGGGAGAACGTGAGAAACCTCGAGGTTCTGGGGCTGTTCCGCGTGCCTCGTAAAGGGGTGGCGGATCTGCGCCACGATCCGGCGAGGGGGCGGCTCTTGGTGAGGCTGGAGCCCTCGGCGCTCAAGGCGCCGCGCGCGGCGTTCATCCTGGCGCGCCGGAAGGACGATGGAGGTCTGGTGAGTTGCTTTGTGGAGGATCCGTGACCCGGAAGCCATCGGCTGACGCCAAGCCCGAGGGCGAAGCCCCGCTCAAGCCCAAGCTTGGGCCGAAGCCTGTGCCCATGGAGACCCTCCCCGGGTTTCCCGAGATGGCGACCGTGGTCCGTTCAAAAGCCGAAGGAGAACTCCAGCCGGCTCCTCCAGAGTGGGCGCTGGTGGCCTATGCCGGTGCGGCTCTGGGCCGGGTGTTCCCGCTGACGGGGGGAACCGTGATCATCGGTCGGGCCCCGGATGCGGGCGTGACGCTGCTGGATGGCGAAGTGAGCCGCCATCACGCGCGGATCAGGCTGGAGGAGGGCCAGGTCCAGGTGGAGGATCTGGGATCCACCAACGGCACCCGCGTGAACGGGGAGGCGGTTCATGGCCCCCGGAGCTTGAAGGCCGGCGACCGGCTGTCCCTGGGCGGGCACGTGCTGAAGGTGGTCTGCCTCGATTCTCTGGAACGGGCCTTCCATGAAACCCTGTTGGACCTCAGCACCAAGGATCCCCTCACGGGCCTGGCCAACCGCGGCAGTTCCCTGGCCGAATTCCAGAACCGCTTCGGCCTGAGCCTCCGCTACGGGCGCCCCCTTTCCGTGGTGGTGTGCGACCTGGACCACTTTAAGCAGGTGAACGACACCTTCGGCCACGGGGCCGGGGACGTGGTGCTCCGCATCTTCGGGGAAAGGCTGCTGACCACGCTGCGCGAAGCGGATCTGGCCGGGCGCATCGGGGGCGAAGAGTTCCTCATGGTGTTGCCGGAGACCGATCTCGCGGGGGCGCGGCCCTTCGCCGAGCGGTTGAGGAGGACCATCGCCAGCATGCCGATTTCCCTGGCCTCGGGACCCCTGAACATCACCTGCAGCCTCGGCATCGCCGAGCGCGCGGCTTCGGATCTGGAGGCTGGGCAGCTCCTGGCCCGGGCCGACGCGGCCCTGTACCGGGCCAAGGCCGGAGGGCGGAACCTGGTCTGCGAAGGGTAGGGAAGTCGTTTCTCCGCTAGACTTTCCAGGATGCCCCTCGACCACACGCCTCCCGACCTTCCCGCGTGGAATCTGGCCGCTCCGCCGGAAGAGGTGGAGCTCCTCGAAGATCTGGATGCCCGCCAGTGGGCGCTGATCCGCTATGTGGGCCAGCCCATGGGGCAGTACATCCCCGTGCCCGCCGAAGGCCTGACGGTGGGGCGTTCGCCCGAGAACACGCTGTGCCTGCCCGAGCCCGAGGTGAGCCGCCGCCATGCGCGGCTGGAGATCTCCCCGACGCTGGATTCCGTCGAGCTGAGGGACCTCCATTCCACCAACGGCCTCTTCGTGAACGGGCGCAAGGTGCTCGCGGATCCAGGGCCGTACAGGCTGCGCGCCGAGGATGTGCTGCGGGTGGCGGGCCACGCCTTCAAGTTGAAGCGCATGGATGCCCTGGAGCGCCGGTACCACCTGGACATGGCCACCCGCACCACGCAGGATCCGCTGACGCGCGTGGGCAACCGCGCCACGGTGCTGCAGCAGCTGGAATCCCACGTGGGGCTGGCCGGCCGCCATCAGCGGCCCCTGTCGGTGATTCTGGCGGATCTGGATCACTTCAAACAGGTCAACGATTCCCATGGCCACCGGGCCGGGGATCAAGCCCTGGAGGCCTTCGGGACCCTGCTCCAGCACCGGCTGCGAGGTTCGGATTCCGTGGGCCGGCTGGGCGGCGACGAATTCCTCATCCTTTTGCCCGAATCGCCGGCCTCGGCGGCCCTCGTGGCCGCCGAGGGCCTGCGCCACGCCTTGGCGGGGCATGTGCTGACGCTGGAGAGCGGACAAAACCTCCGGCTCACTTGCAGCCTGGGCGTGGCAGAGCTCAGGCCGGGAGACAGCGGCGGCGGGGCTCTGCTGGCCCGGGCCGATGCCGCTCTCTACGGCGCCAAGGCGGGGGGCCGCGACCGCGCGCAAGCCGCGCCATGAGCGGCCTCCGGCCGCCCACCCAGATTGGCAGCGTGCGCCTGCTCGAACCTTTGGGCGAAGGCGGCATGGCCTTGGTCTTCCGGGGCGAGGACCGCTTCCGCCCAGGCATCCAGAGTGCCGTCAAACTGCTGCGTCCCGAAGTTCATCGCGATGCAGATCTGGTGCGCCGCTTCCTCCGCGAAGGCGAGGTGCTCAGGCGCCTTTCCCACCCGAGCCTGGTGGAGATCCATGCCTTCGGCACCAGCGGCGTCTGGCCCTACCTGATCATGGAACTGCTGCCCGGCGGCAGCCTGAAAGACTGCCGGGGAGAAGCCCCCGCGGCCCTGGTGCGCCGCCTCGTGCCCGTGTGCGAGGCGCTCGCCGAGGCCCACGCCGCTGGCGTGGTGCACCGGGATCTCAAGCCTTCCAACATGCTTTTCGCGGAGGATGGCCGCCTCAAGGTGACGGACTTCGGCGTCTGTTTCTGGGAAGGGGAGGAGGGACGCACCCGCGCCACCCGCAGCCAGATGGTGGTGGGCACCCTGGGCTACATGGCCCCGGAGCAGCACGGCGATCCCCGCAGGGTCGACGGCCGCTGCGATGTCTACGCCCTGGGCGCGATCCTCTTCGAGTTCGCCACGGGGCAGGCCTACGCCCAGGTGCAGCTACCCCCCGCCGCCGTCCGGCCGGGCTTTCCGCCACGCCTGGCGGGCATCATCATGCGCGCGCTGCAGCCCGATCCCGCCAAACGGCTGGCGGGCATGGATCTTTTTGGACAAGAACTGTCCACTTGGCTGGAGAGCGCCGAATCCGTGGGATGGGGCGAGGAGCCCCTGCCGGGTTTCGCCGCCCGGGACCGGGAGCAGGCCACGATGGCCGGCCCGCGGCGCGAAGAAGGGACCAGCGGCCGCCTCGCGCCTTACCTGGATGCCTTGGGCACAGGGCCCGTGGGGGCCCGCCGGGCTGCGGCCGAAGGGTTGGTTTCCGCCGCGCGCCCTGGCGACGGCCCTTGGCTGGAGGAAGCCTTGGCGAGGGCGCCGGAGGGGGCCCGCTTCGCCTTGGCCCGGGCCCTGGGCAAGGTGGGAGGAGCCGAATCCCTGCGGCCTCTGTTGGCGCTGCTGTCTGATCCCTTCGCCCAGCGCGAAGCCGCGGAGGCGGCGGCGGACGTGGCCCTGCGCACCGGCCAGCTGGAATCCGCCCGGGCAGCCCTTGCGGAGCCGGGCCTGGGCGCCCCTTGGCGCTGGACGGCTCGGGCGGCCCTGGGGGATGAAGCCTGGGTGCTGGCCCTGGCGGTGGAGTGGCGGCGGCTCACGCCGCCCTTCCGCCTGCAGGTTCTGGAAGCCTGCCGCAGCCTGCCCGAGGCCCTGCGGATCCGCGCCAAGAAGGTCACGGCCGACGCCAGCGGCCAGGCGCGCGCGGCCTGGGAACAGCTCTAATCAGCATGCCCCTTCGTGTCCTTGCCTTTCCTTTTTCGTGTCCTTCATGGGGGCTTGAAATCTCTGCATTTGACTGAGCCCCGCCGATCATCCGGTGTTCGTTCGAATGCGAACCAGGATCAGTGGCGCCACCAGAGCCAGTAGGCGAGCGGCACGGCGGCTCCCAGGCCCGTCAGCCAGAGGCCTCGGCCGAAGAATCCCTTCGGTCCCCGGAGGATGAACAGCCCCGAAAGAGCCAGAAGGATGAGGGCCCCGGCGTAGAGATCGGCCACCAGCGTCCAATGCCGCTTGGGAGCGTTCAAGTGCAGCTGGTTCAGGGCGAAGAGCACCGGCCTTGGCCGGGTGGCTTCCACCAGCACCTTGCCCGTGGGCAGGTCCACGGCGTAGGTGGCGCGGTCGTAGAACAGCTGCAGGGTGTCGTCATCGGGCTGGAAGGCGCTCTTGAACCCCCCTTCGGGCCGGAGGCCTTCCTGGGCGCGTTGGATCAGCGTTTCGACGGGCTGTTTGGGATCCAAGGGGGCGAGCTGGAGGACTTCGGTGGTCTTGGCGTAGTTCGGGTTCCAGCTGGCCACGTGGTTCACGGCCAGCCCGGAGATGGCGTAGATCAGCGTGAGGGCCGCCGCGAGGTAGCCCACGTCGCGGTGGATGGCGGCATTCCAACGCCGCCAGGGCAGGGCCCTGCGTTCTGGACTGGAGGCCATGGCAGCGCTACTGGATCTCGGCGCCGAGGCCTTCGATCCGGATGATGGTCTTGGGGCCGGCGACCTTGCTGTAGTCGGCCTGCTTGTTGAGGGCCTTGGCCTCCTTGTCGCACATGGCCTTCTGCTGCTCGACGCTGAGCACCCGCTTGGAGACGGTGCCCTCAGCCACCACGGAGCTGCCCTTGGCGCTCATGGGGAAGGTCATGACGCCGTCCTCCACCTTGAACTGGATCTCCTGCTTGTCGGCGCCAATCTTGATCCAGCATCCGCGCTCCTCACAAACGCCGGTGACCAGGCCCTTCACGCGGACCTTCTTCCCGGCGTACTGATCGGGGTGGGCGAGGATCTCTGAAACCTTCACCTCCTCCTTGAGGCTGAGGGGCTGCCCATAGCGTTTGGGCTCGGAGGCCTGGACGCAGAGCGGGGTCAGAACCAGCAACGTGAGGAGGGACCGCAGTCTCATGAAGGCTCCTGGGAGTGATCCTCATGATAACCCCTTCATCGTGAATGATGCAGGCCCGGAAGGCGTGCCTGGGATCTCCGGCTCCGGCTACCATCATCGGCACTTGCCCCGAGGTGGATGGATGGTCCCGCTCTTGCTGCTCATGGCCTTCGGCATCGGATTGATCATTCCCCTGCAGTCGGCGGTGAACAGCTCTCTGCGGGACGCCCTGGGCAGCGGCTCCCTGCTGGCGGCGCTGATTTCCTTCGGCGTGGGGACGGTCTTCCTGGCGGGTTTCAGCCTCGCCACGGGACAGCCCTTCGCCTCGCTGGCAGGCCTGCCGCGCATCGCCTGGTGGCAGTGGCTGGGAGGCGTGATGGGCGCCTTCTTTGTGTTCGGATCCACCTTTCTGGCGCCCCGCATCGGCTTGGCGGCCATGATTTCCCTCATCATCGCGGGGCAGGTGGTGTCTTCCCTGGCCTTCGACCGCTTCGGCCTGCTGGGCCTGCCCGTGCGCGAGATCTCCTGGGTGCGCCTGCTGGGAGCCCTGCTGCTGCTGGCGGGGGCCACCCTGGTCAACTTCGGCGACCGGTGGCTGGCGAGGGGCTGAACGTTCAGAGCGCCGGGGCGGGGCGCCATGTGCCGGGGCCCGGAATGGCCTGGGCCGAGCGCCGGTCCCTGGTGCGGTCTGGCACAGCCCCTGCCCGCGGAGGCGGCGGCGCTTCCAGCCGCAGGTCCAGTTCAGGGAATTCCAGGGCCTCCTGGAACCAGGGCGCCATCCAGGACTGGGGGAAGACCCAAAGGCCGTCGCCGCGGAGGCCCTGGCTGCGGCGCCCCAGGAGCCGCCGCAGCTGGCCGAAAGCAGCTCCGGGGGTCTCGGTGTGCAGGTTGAGAATGGCGGTCTGGCGCAGGTCGGCCACCAGGCTGGGGCGGTCCAACAGCATGGGGACGAGGTTCTGGCCATCCAGGGACACCACGTCGAAACCCGCGGCCCGGCCCGGCAGCCACCGGCGGAAATGCGACTCGGCCAGGCCTCCCACCAGGCCCAGCTGGTGACTGAAGAAGGCCCCGGCCCGGGGCCAGGCGGATTCGTCCTGATCCACGAACAGGATCTTCACCAGGCGATCCGGGTTCATGGGTCCTCCGGAATCAGCCCTTCTTGGTCCGCGCCGCCACCTTGTCGAGCATGTCCCAGATCTGGTGGCAATCCTCGCAGGAGGAGCGGGGATCGCCGCAGGGGAAGCCCTCGACGCCGATGCCCTGGCACTTGGGATTTTGAAAAAAGTAGAGCAGCTCGTTCAACGAGGCGTGGACGCGGCTGCGCAGAACCTCGTCGGGCAGGGCCCTCAGGTTCTTGATGAACGCCCACTCGGCGGCGCTCAGTTCAGGATGGTCGATGCTTTGGGGCGTGGGGCTCTGGGACATGGGGGCTCCGGCAGGGCCAGTATACGGATTTCCGGGGCCCCTAAACGCTCCTCCGACAAGCTTCGTATCTCCCGCGTGATCTCTGACATCCCAGGAGGCTTTCATGTCCCTCGCCCGTCCTCTCTCCGCGGCCGTCGCCGCCATCCTCATCTGCGGTTCGCTCGCGGCCCAGTCCCAGGTGATCCAGCCCGCCAAGGCGGAAAAGACCACGGAGACTCGCACCCTGCCCCTGGCCTCGGGATCGAACCTCAAGGTGAAGAACGTCAATGGCTTTATCAAAGTGGAGGCCTGGGACCGCGAGGAGGTGCAGTTCACAGGCGAATTCAAGCCCAGCAGCCAGGATGAGCAGGTGAAGGTGGTGGTGGAGGCCTCCAAGGGCTCCCTGGAAATCCGAGGCGAATATCCCAAGCACACGGGCTGGGGCCGGTATTCGGGGCCGCAGTGCCAGATGACCCTGAAGGTTCCACGCCGCGTGACCTCCACCCTGGAGACGGTGAACGGAGAAGTGTCCGTGAGCGGCACCCAGGGCAAGGCCGTGGTCAACACCGTCAATGGTGGCATCCACGCCTCGGGTCTGGTGGACTACCTCAAGGCTGAAACCGTGAACGGCGGCATTCAGATCGACCAGGTGAAGGGCAGCCTCGCCCTGCAGACGGTGAACGGCGCCATCAAGGGTTCCGGCTTGGACGGACAGGGCAAGGGCATCAAGGCAGAGACCGTGAACGGTTCCATCCATCTGCAGCTGGCGGGGATGAAGGGCCGCCTCCGCGCCAACACGGTGAACGGCGGCATCTCCTTCAACGCCAAGGGCGCCGAGCAGGTGGAAGTGAAGAAGCACCGCGTGACCGCTGTGTTCCCCGGCAGCGACCAGGGCATCGAGATCGAAACGGTGAACGGGGCCATCACCCTGGATTGACAGCGGTAGCGCAAAGATTAAGGGGGGCCGGCAAAGTCGGCCCCCCTTTCTTTGCCCACAGGCGGGTCAAGTAATTTTAGGATTGACGAGTCCTAATTCCGATTTACGCTTTCCAGGTGCCCGGTCGATGCCGGGCTCCCCGAATGGATGCCCCCGTGAGTGGAAAGCGCCGATTGGTTTTCTTCAGCCTGGCCGCCAGTGTGTTCCTGGGCGTGTTCCTGGGATCCGGGGCCTATACCTTCGTGTCGGCCCACGGCACCTCGTACCTGTCCAACGATCCCGCCGTGTGCGTGAACTGCCACATCATGCGCGAGGATTACGACGGCTGGCGGCATGGCTCCCACCATGCGGTGGCCACCTGCAATGACTGCCACCTTCCCCACGACAGCATCGTGGGCAAGTTCTTCGTGAAGGCCAGCAACGGCTACCACCACTCCAAGGCCTTCACCCTTCAGGATTTCGCGGAGCCCATCCGCATCAAGCCCGGCAATGCCAAGGTGCTGGAGGCCAATTGCCTGCTCTGCCATGGCGAACTGACCGACGAGATCACCGCCCACGGCACCCTGGGCGTGCCCACGGATCCCACCCAGAAGGCCGACCTCTACGGATGCGTCCGCTGCCATCAGGGTGTGGGCCATGGGCCGGCCCGATGACCATTCACCCGATCATCCCGATAATCCAGATCACCCGATAATCCGTCACACCTGACCTTCAACCCGACGATGCGTGCCACCCACGCGGGAGGATCCCTCCGATGACCGACCAACCCACCCCCTTCTTCTCCCGGCCCTGGGCCCGCATGGGGCTGCTGGCAGCCGGCGCCGCCGTGGCCACCGTACTGGTGATGAGCCTCTACGCCAACATCTCCACCCGCAAGGCCGAGGCACGGAAGACCAGCTTCAAGCTGGTGGATCTCGACGAGAAGACTGTGGATCCGGCCGTGTGGGGAAAGAACTTCCCCCGGCAGTTCGATGCCTACCTGCGCACCGCCGACCGCTACAGCACCAAGTACGGCGGCGCCGGCAGCGAGGGACTGCCCACCAGCCGCATCAAGGAGGACCCCCGCCTGGTGACCATCTTCGACGGCTACGCCTTCGCCATCGACTTCAACCAGCGCCGGGGCCACGCCTACATGCTGGACGACCAGCGCACCACCAAGCGCGTCACCACCAAGCCCCAGACCGGCGCCTGCATGCATTGCCACGCCTCCAACACCGTGGCCTACCGAGAGGCTGGCCTCAAGGCCGGGGCGCCCGGCACGCTGGACGAAGCCTTCACCAGCCCCAATGCCCAGGGCCAGCTCATGAAGGGCTTCGAGGACATCTGCAAGCTGCCCTATGCCGAAGCCACCAAGCTCGTGAAGCATCCCGTGGCCTGCATCGACTGCCACGATCCCAAGAACATGGCCCTGCGCGTCACCAAGCCCGGCTTCATCCGCGGCATCGTCGCCCTGGCCAACAGCAGCGAGCCCGTGCCGCACCTCCCCTCCATCGAGAAGTGGCGCAAGGGCGACAAGGCCACGCCCTATGACGCCAACCGCGACGCCTCCCGCCAGGAGCTGCGCTCCATGGTGTGCGGCCAGTGCCACGTGGAGTACTACTGCGGGCCCAAGGTCACCCTGTTCTTCCCCTGGAACAACGGCCTGAAGGTCGAGCAGATCGAAGCCACCTACGACGCCTACAAGTTCCCCGACGGCCACCGCTTCTTCGACTGGAAGCACGCCAAGACCGGCGCCGAGGTGCTCAAGGCCCAGCACCCCGAGTTCGAGATGTGGAGCCAGGGCATCCATGCCCGCTCCGGCGTCTCCTGCGCCGACTGCCACATGCCCTACAAGCGGGAAGGCGCCATCAAGATCAGCGACCACCAGGTGCGCAGCCCGCTGCTGGATGTCTCCCGGGCCTGCCAGACCTGCCACCGCTTCCCCGAGGAGGAGCTGAAGGCCCGTGTCGTCGCCATCCAGGACCGCACCAAGGCCCTCATGGACCGCGCCGAGGATGCCGTGGTGGATCTCATCAACAACCTCGAAGCCGCCAAGAAGGCCGGCCTGGATGACACCAAGCTGCAGCCCATCTACGAACTTCAGCGCAAGGCCCAGTGGCGCACGGATTTCGTGAACGCCGAAAACTCCATGGGCTTCCACGCCCCTCAGGAGGCCGCCCGCATCCTCGGCGAGGCCATCGACTACGCCCGCCAGGGCCAGGTAGCCCTGCGCGACCTTGGCGCCCCCAAGGTGGCCAAGAAGTAGCCTTCTCCAGCTTCAGGAAAGACTTGGATTCAAGAAAGACCTAGGTGGCCGACATGTCCCTGACCCTCAACAGGCGGACTTTCCTCAAGGCCGGTTTCACCACTGCCGCCATCGGCGCGGGAGGGCTTCCACTGGAAGCGCTCCCCGCCGAGGCCAAGGGCTGGAATTGGGAACGCAGCGTCTGCCGTTTCTGCGGCACGGGCTGCGGCATCCGGGTGGCGTCGAAAGAAGGCCGCGTGGTGGCCGTGAAGGGCGACATCGCAAACCCCGTGAACCGGGGCCTGCTCTGTGCCAAGGGCTACGCCTGCGCCCAGATCCTCTACGGCGGCGACCGCCTGAAGAAGCCCCTCCTGCGCAAGAAGGACGGCAAGTTCGACAAGCAGGGCGATTTCGTGGAGGTGTCCTGGAAGGAAGCCTTCGACGTCATGAAGGAGCAGTGGTCGAAGGCGCACAAGGCGCTGGGCCCCACGGGCGTGGCCGTCATGGGCTCGGGCCAGTACACCATCATGGAAGGCTACGCCGCCGCGAAGCTGGTGAAGGCGGGCTGGCGCTCCAACAACCTGGATCCCAATGCCCGCCACTGCATGGCTTCGGCCGTGACGGCTTTCATGCAGACCTTCGGCATCGATGAGCCCGCCGGCTGTTTCGACGACATCGAGCTGACGGACACCGTGGTGGCCTGGGGCGCCAACATGGCCGAGATGCATCCAATGCTCTGGGCCCGCATCATCGACGAGCGGCTGCGCCGCCCCGGCTACCGCATCATCAACCTCACCACCTACGCCAACGCCACCTCCGAGGGCGCGGATCTCGAAATCGTCTTCAAGCCCAACACGGATCTCGCCATCTGGAACTACCTGGCCCGGGAAGTGGTGAAGCGCGGCGCCGTGGACAAGGACTACGTGGCGAAGCATTGCGTCTTCGCCGCCGGGCCCGCCGACATCGGCTTCGGGCTGCGCGAGGATTCCCTCAAGGCCTACGCGGCCGAGAAAGACACCCAGGCCCGGCAGAAGACCGTGGTGCTCACGCGGGAGGAGGCCATCGCCCGCGGCCTGGATCCCGAAGCCCGGCACGAGCGCGCCCAGACCGCTTCCGGCAGCGCCCAGAAGCACTGGCTGATCTCCTTCGAGGACTTCCAGAAGGGCCTGGAACCCTACACCCTCGACTTCGTCGCGGCCCTGGCCAAGGGCGATGCAGACGAGCCGCTGGAGGCCTTCAAGGCCAAGCTGGTGCAGCTGGCCGACGAGTACGCGAACCCGGGCCGCAAGCAGGTCTCCTACTGGACCATGGGCTTCAACCAGCACACCCGCGGCACCTGGGTGAACGAGCAGGCCTACATGCTGCACCTGCTCACGGGCAAGCAGGCCCGTCCCGGCGCCGGCGCCTTCTCGCTCACAGGCCAGCCCTCTGCTTGTGGCACGGCCCGCGAGGTGGGCACCTTCGCGCACCGCCTGCCCGCGGACATGAGCGTCGATGATGCCGGCCACCGCAAGGTCGCCGAAGAGATCTGGAGCCTGCCCCACAACACCCTCAATCCCAAGGTGGGCAGCCACATCACGCAGATGATGCGCGATCTGGAAGACGGCAAGGTCCGGTGGCTGTGGATCCAGGTCACCAACCCCTTCCAGTCCACGGCCAACGCCAATCATTGGATCGAGGCCGCGCGCAAGCTCGACAACTTCATCGTCGTGTCGGATGTCTACCCGACGCTGTCCTCGAAGGTTGCGGATCTCATCCTGCCTTCGGCCATGATCTATGAGAAGTGGGGCGGCTACGGCAATGCCGAGCGCCGCACCCAGCTCTGGCGCCAGGTGGTGCTGCCTCCCGGCGAGGCCCGCTCGGATGTCTGGCAGATGATGGAGTTCTCCAAACGTTTCACGCTGGCCGAAGTGTGGGGCGAGCAGGCCGTTCCGGGACTGGAGGCCGAGGGCTACGAGAAGGGCAGGCTGCCCAACGTGTTGGCGGCGGCCGAGGCCATGGGCCACAAGCCCGGCGCCACCCTTTACGAGGCGCTCTTCGCCACGCCCGCGGCCAAGAAGGTGGCCTGGCCCGATCCCGTGGCCTTCGGCAAGCCCAATTCCACCGTGGTCCATGCGGGCATCGACTGGTTCCCCGAGAAGGCCCTCTTCGAGGAATACCGGCGCTTTGGCCTGGGCCATGGCCACGACCTCGCGCCCTTCGACCTCTACTTCAAGCGGGATGTCGCCGGCCTGCGCTGGCCCGTGGTGGACGGCAAGGAGACCCTCTGGCGCTTCAACGATCAGCACGATCCCTACGCGAAGAAGGGCGCGGGCATCGACTTCTACGGGAAGGCCATGAAGAAGCTCCCCATGGGCGACCTGGATGGTGTCAAGCCGGGCGATCCCGTGGCCCTTCCCGGCAAGGCGAAGATCTTTTTCAGGCCCTGGCAGGAGCCCCCGGAATCGCCCAACGGCACCTACGACCTGTGGCTCTGCACGGGCCGGGTGCTGGAGCACTGGCACTCAGGCTCCATGACGCGCCGGGTGCCCCAGCTCCACGCCGCTGTGCCCGAGGCGCTGCTCTACATGCACGCCAAGGATGCGGAGCAGCGCGGCCTTAAAGTGGGCGATCTCGCCTGGATCGAATCGCGCCGCGGGAAGATCCAGGCCCGCGTCACCGTGGGCGGCCGGAACCGGGTGCCCCGGGGCCTCGTCTACGTGCCCTGGTTCGACGAGGGCGTGTTCATCAACAAAGTCACCCTCGACGCCACCTGTCCCATCTCCAAGGAGACGGACTTCAAGAAGTGCGCCGTCCGCATCGCCAAGGCTTAGGGGGTCCCATGCGCCGCGCCATCCTGCTGCTCTCCTGCGCCACGGCCCTGCTCGTGGCGGATTCCCCGGCCAAGCCGCTCCGCGACCGCGACCTGGGCCTTTCCAAGGGGTCGGTGTTCGAAGTCCCCGCCCCGCCGAAGTACACCGACGAAGGTTCGGCGCCCGGCGATAAGAAAGCCCCGAAGCGCGTCAACCGCGAAACGCCCCCGGTGATTCCCCACGGCATCGCGGACAGCCTTCCCATCACGCGGAGCTCCAACCTCTGCGTGGATTGCCATGACGTTCCGGGTCCCAAGAAGAAGGGCGAACCCACCCCGATTCCCGCCAGCCACTACGTGGACCTGCGCCGCGACCCTGAGCATAGGACCAAGCAGGTGGCGGGATCCCGCGTGGTCTGCACCCTCTGCCACGTGGCCCGGACCGACGCCCCCGCCCTGGTGGCCAACCGGTTCCGGCCCTAGCGGTACCTGGCGGCCATGGCCTTCAGTGTTTTGACCATGTGGTCTCTCAGCGCCTTGGGCTCGATCACCTCCGCGTCCGCCGCGAACTGCAGGATGAAGCGGGTGGGGCTGGACAGCTCGGTGGCCAGGAAGCTCAGCAGGACGGTGCCGCCCTTTTCCTTCTTCACGGCCACGCCGGGCAGGGCGGGAGGGGCGTCCAGCAGGGCCTGGGGCCAGTTGGTGCCGGAGACGCGCACCTGGACCTGCATCGGCTCGGCCAGGCGGAACCAGCCGCCGATCTGAAGTTCCCGGGCCCGTTCCAGGGGCCGCTTGTCCGGAATGAGCCCGCGCCGGGAGAGGGCCCTGGCCTCTTCGATGCGCGCCAGGCGGAAGTGCCGGGGCTCCTGCTTGGCGGGGTCCCAGGCCAGCAGGAAGGCGCCGCCGGAGAAGACGTCGTGGGTGAGGGTGAAGGGCACCACGGTGCGGGCGCTGGTGCGGCCCGTGGAGGCGGCGGCGTAGGTGAGTTCCAGTTCGCGGGGCCCTTCGGGATGACCGAGGGCCAACAGCACCTGGGTGAGCATCCGGGTGTCCAGGGCCTGCTGATCGTCGGCGCCGCCGCGCACGGAGACATGCTCCTGCAGGGCCCGGAAGAGGTCGCGGTCCCGGGTGCTGAGATGGCTGTCCGCTAGGGCCCGCAGGCCCTCCAGTTGATCGAACCACAGCTCCGTGGCGGTGCCCTCCAGGGCCATGAGCGCCACCTCCAGGGCCATGCGGGCGTGGGGGGTGATGCGGCTGTCCCAGTCCGGAGCCTTCTCCAGGGTGAAGTGGATGATGGGGGGTCGGCCTTCGCGGGCCTTGCCGAAGCGGGCGCCCTGCTCTTCCAGCAGCTGCACGGCGCGGTCCACGGTGCGCATGGCCACGCCGCCCAGTTTGCGGACGAGACCCTCCTTGGTGATGCCCCGCTCCCCGGCGTCGCGGATGGCCTCCAGCACAATCTGAAGTCGCTCGGGCTTCACCAGGTGGCCGCCGTCGGGGCGGGGGGATTCAGGCACCCTTCTGGACGCGGAACGGGCCATGGCGACCTCCGGATCCAAGGATTGGCCAGTGACTGTCCAGTGGCAAGGGGAATTCGGACGGCGATTATGCGCCGAGATGGAGCAGGTAGCCCGCCAGGCCGCCTCCCAGCAGCACCCAGGTGGCGTTGACGCGCCTGCGAATGAGCAGCCAGGCCGCGAGAAGACCCATGAGGAGGGTCCAGGGCGAGGCCAGGGTGGCGCGGCCCAGATCCCACAGGGCCGTGGCCATGAGCCCCACGGCGGCGGCATTGACGCCGTCCATGAAGGCCGACAGCGCCGGCGATGTCCGGATGCGGGGCAACAGAAGGCTGCCGAGGCCCACCAGCAGGAAGGCCGGCAGGAAGATGGCCGTGGTGGCCACCAGGGCGCCGCGCCAGGAGCCCAGCAGGTAGCCGATGAAGGTCGCGGTGGTGAAGACGGGCCCGGGCGTCACCTGGCCCACGGCCACCGCATCGAGCAGCTGGGTCTCCGTGAGCCAGCCCAGCCGGTGCACGAGGTCGGTGCGGAGGAAGGCCACCAGCACGTAGCCGCTGCCGAAGAGCGTGGCGCCCACCTTCAGGAAGACCCAGAAAAGACCGGTCAATGAAAAAGGATGGGGAAAGGTTTGGGAAAAGGGGGAAAAGGACTGGCCGAAGGTGGCGGTCAGCGATGGGAGCGCGATCGCGCCGAGTGAGGCCTGCGGGAGCCTGGGCCGCGCCAGCAGCAGGGAGATGGCTCCGGCGCCCAGGATGAGCAGAGCCTCCTGGATGCCCGCGAGGCTGGCGGCCAGCACCGCCAGGCCCAGGATGACGTTGCGCCGGGCGCGCAGCGCCGAGCGCCCGAGGTTCCACACGGCCTGGGCCACGATGGCCAGCACCACGGGCTTCAACCCCAGGAGGAACCCCTGGGCCGCGGGCAGCCGGCCGTAATGCACGTACACGGCGGCCAGGGCCAGGGTCAGCGAGGCGGCGGGCAGGATGAAGCAGAGGCCGGCCAGCAGCAGGCCGCGCCAGCCGGCCTGGGCGCGGCCGATGGCCATGGCCAGCTCGGTGGAGTTGGGTCCGGGCAGCAGGTTGCAAAGGCCCAGCAGGTCCAGGAAGGCGGCAGGCTCCATCCACCGCCGGCGGCGGACCACCTCTTCTTCCATCATGGCGATGTGGGCGGCGGGGCCGCCGAAAGCCGTGAGGCCCAGCCGCAGGAAGAGCCCAGCCAGGGGCTTCAGCGGCAGAGCCTCTGAAAGCGGTTCGGCGGCGCGGGAATCAGACATCCCAGAAATCCTGAAAGGGCCCCGGGTCCCAAGCCTGGGGCACGGATTGGAACCGGGTGAAGAAGCGCTTGGCGGTGGAGGGCGCTTCCTCGGTCAACACCGCGTGGGCCCCGGCGTACAGGGCGCTCCACAGGGCCGCGCGCATCGGGGCTTCGCCCAGGCGCGCCAGGGGCAGGTCGACGCGGTTGGTGTGATCCCAGCCGAGCTCCCTGTTGAGCCGCCGAAGCCGCAGCATCACTTCGCCATGATCGAGGTCCGCCGAAAAGAGCGTGGCCGCTTGCACCACCTGTTCCCGCGCGTGGTAAGGGCCGCGTCCATCTTCGTGATTGAACCGGCATCCTCCGAAAGTATCGGAAGGCACGGCCTGCCCGGCGGGGCTCCACATCAGCCCCGACGCCGCCGCGGCCAATTCCGCGGCCCAATCCCAGGCCGTGCCGGTGCTGCTGAACGACGCTGCTGGGAGTTCGCGGGACAGCAGGCCCAGGGCCACGCCCTCGACGCGGTTGCGCAACTGCGCGTAACTCAAGGTGCCCCAGTCGGGCGCGCTGAGAGCGGCTTGGCTTTGCAGCCGGGCGGCGCGCTGGATGAGGAGGTCCCGCAGGGTGGAGGTCATGACAAGCAGTGTCTCAAGCGGCAGGCAGAAGCGGCCCATCGAATTTCTTCTGTCAACCGTTTTCGCGGGGTCGGGTCAGTGGGGTATCTGGTCCCACCCGTCCATCTGGAGCTCTGCTCCCCTTTCTCCGGAGATCCTATGCGCCCTTCGGCCCGAACCTCCACCTTCCTGCTGGCGCCCGCGCTCGGCGTCCTGGCCCTGTCCCTGGCCTGCGGCGGCAGCTCCTCGGGGGGCTCCACTGCCCCTTCCGGAACCTCCACCGGCGCGACCTCCATCATCCTCACGGACGCGCCATCCGATCAGTGGAACGCCATCGAGGTGGTGGTCACCAAGGTGACGCTGCTCAACAAGGCGGACCACACCAAGGAAGTGGTGGCCTTTCAGGGAGCTTCCTCCAAGATCAATCTGGTGGACCTGGACAGCGTGGGTGAGCTGCTGGCTTCGGCCCAGCTGCCCGTGGGCACCTATGACGCGGTGCGCGTCACCATCGATCCCGCCAGCGTGAACCTGGTGAAGTCCGACGGCACTCCGGTGCCTTCCAGCCAGGTGCACGTGCAGGGCGCCACGGTGCAGGTGGCCCTCAGCGCGGATCTGGTGGTGACGGCCTCGGGGAGCAACGCGGTGCAGATCGATTTCGATCTTGGCCACCCCCTCTTCCTGGTGCAGATGCCCAACGGCGATTGGTCCCTGAACCTGCAGGCCCGGCACCGGCCCAACCTGGGCAGTCTGGCCCAGCTGGCCTTCCGCCACCGCAAGGGCACCATCGCCTCCGTGGGCGCCAGCAGCTTCGTGCTGCACACGGATGCAGGCAATGATCTCACCGTGAACGTGGACGCCGGCGCCTGGTTCTACGATGTGGATGCCAAGGCCATCGGCAGCTTCGCCGGATTGGCCGCGGGCAAGAACGCGCTGGTGAAGCTCCGCATGCAGACCGACGGCAGCCTTTGGGCTGTCCGCGTATGGTACAGCGCCAGTCCCCTGCAGGGCTGGACGCCGGAAGGCCATGTTCTGGGCGTGGACAAGGTCAACAACCGCCTGCTGGTCACCACCAATGGCAGCGTGCCCCGGATGATCGCCATCGATGCGGACACGGCCTTCACCTTCCATGAAAGCCAGGCCTTGGGAACGGGCCAGGCGGTGCTGGGCGATGTGTGGGCGGGCTTCAAGGTCCAGGTGGAGGTCAAGGATCCTCTGCAGATGCCCATGCATGCGAGTTCCGTGAACATCCAGCGGGCCGTGGATGGGGGCATCATCAAGAACGCCAGCGCCACCTCCTTCACCTATCACCACCCCTGGGCCGGCGACCGCGACCACGCCTACGCCAGCCCCTTCACCTGGTGGTACCTGGGCTTCCCCGGCGCCACCTCCACGGTACCCGGCGACTTCGCTTCGGCTGTGACGGGCGCGGGCGACGTGCGCGTGCAGGGGGTCAGCGACCTCGTGTGGAACAGTGGCAGCAGCGCCTGGGATGCCAGCACCGCCGTCTTCCTGCCGGTGTGCCTGCCGCAGGGGGCCATCAGCACTTCGTACAGCAACGGCTCCTTTGGCTTCACCTTCATGAACTCTTCATCCGCCAGCCAGGCCATTACGGTCAACCTCAACACGGCCGCGGGCGCCCAGCCCGCCGTGGTGGAGGTGGCGAGACAGGCCGGGGTGGTGACGGTCAATCCCATCGACGTGAGCGCCTGGGGAACCAAGCTCGTCACGCCCACCAAGGCCCGGGTGGCCGTGGTGCCCAAGCCCGACGGCACCTTCTCCGCCTACGCGGTGGTGGTGTTCACGGGATTCTGAGCTGCTTCGTCGTTCGAGGCTGCACGGCGCCTCTCCGGAGGCGCCGTGCAGCCTCAGGCCCAGGCGGTGATGCCCGAGGCGTTGAAGGAGGGAAAGCGGTCCATGAGGGGGCGCGGCGGGGGAAGGAACGCCACCTCGCGGAATCCCGCATGGCGCAAGGCTTTCTCCCAGGCCTCCGGCGTGAGGAAGCCGTGGACGGGCCGCCACTCTTCGTCCAGCTCCACGTCCGTGAAGCTCCGGATGAAGGTGAAGAAGAATTCCAGGTAGAGGGGCTGCCCCAGCGCGGGCTTTACGCACTCGCCCATCACCAGGCGGCCGCCGGGTTTCAGGTGGCTGCGGAGGTCCCGCAGGGTGCCTTGGAGGTTTTGGGCCACGTGGATTACGTTGATGCCCACGATGGCGTCCAGGCCCGCAGGCTCGATATTCTGGGCGGCCAAGGGCCGGTTGAGATCCAGGGCCTGGAACGCCAGGGGCAGGCCTGGCGCAGCGGCTTTCAGCTCCCTCTGGGCGCGCCGGAGGAAGGTGGGCGCCACGTCTGTGAAGCGGTACTCGGCGATTTTGGAAAGCCAGCCTTCCCGGGCTCCTTGGTTGGCCACCAGCTGCGCGAAGGAGCCCGCGCCGGCACCCAGCTCCAGCACCCGCGCCTGTTCCGGGAGGGACTCCCGCAGGGCCAGCAGCGCGAGGAGGTTGTTGGGCAGGTAGACCAGGTTCTCGTTGCGGAAATACGAAAGCCATAGGGGGAAGAGGCTCAGGTCGAAGAGCAGGCCTTCGCCGGGTTTCCCCTCCGTGAAGAAGGGCCGGATGCGGGCGCGCACGCCGTCCAGCAGGTCGAAATTGACATCGTGGCCCGGGGCTTCACGGGCCACCTCGGCCCTGAGCCCGGCAAGGTCGAGATCCGGTTCTCCGCGGAGCAGGTAATCTGGCCCGCGCTGCTCGAGCAGCCCCTCCGCCGCGAGGAAGGGCAGCATCCAGGCCAGGGGCTTGCGGGCCTGATCGGGGAGTCCGGAGCAGGCTTCCTCCAGCGCGAGGCCCGCCCGGAGGCGCGCTTCCCAGCCCAGATCCAGCAGAAGGAGCAGGCAGACGCGGGCGGTATACAGCTCGGAGGCCCTGTGCAGCACGCTGACCGGGCGGGTGAAGAGGCGGGCGATGTCCGGCCCCATAGGCCCCAGCAGGTCGAGGCCAGGGGCCTCGATGGAGCCGAGGGCGTCTTCCATCAGTCCATCATCTCGCTGATGCTCCGGCCGCCATGGATGCGCAGGATGGCATCGCCGAAGAGGGCGGCGGTGGAAAGCACCTTGAGGTTGGGCAGCTGCTGGGCCCGTTCGGGCGAGATGGGGATGCTGTCCGTGACCACCAGCTCGTCGAGGTTCGCCGAGTTGAGGGTTTCCAGGGCGTTGCCCGAGAACACCGGGTGGGTCACGCCCACGCGGACGGTGCGGGCGCCGAACTCGCGGAGGATGCGGGCCGCTTCCTTGATGGAGCCTCCAGTGGCGATTTCGTCGTCGTAGATGATGGCGTCCCGGCCCTTCACGTCGCCGATAAGGGCCACGCTCTGGGCCTTTTCGGAATCGTCGAAGCGGCGCTTGTCGATGATGGCCATGGGCACGGAAAGCCGCTTGGCGAAGTGCCCCGCGAACTTGGCGGCGCCGGCATCCGTGGCCACCACGGTGGCGTTGGAGAGATCCTTCGTCCTGAAGTAGTTGGTGAGGATGGGCGTGGCCAGCAGCTGGTCCGCGGGCTTGCGGAAGAAGCCCAGGATCTGCGGCGCGTGCAGGGTCATGGTCAGCACGCGGTCGGCGCCGGCGGTCTCCAGCAGGTCCGCCACCAGGCGCGCCGTGATGGAAATGCGCGCCTCGTCCTTCTTGTCGCTGCGGGCGTAGGGGAAGTAGGGCAGCACGGCGGTGATGCGGGCCGCGGAGGCGAACTTCAGGGCGTCGATGAGGATGAGCAGCTCCATCAGGTTGTCGCTGACGGGCGGGCAGGAGGATTGGATGACGAAGACATCGGCCTCGCGGACGTTTTCTTCCACCTTCACCTTGATGTTCTCGTTGGAAAACCGGGTGACCTTCAGGCGCCCCAGCGGCATGCCCATATGTGTGGCGATGCCCCTAGCCAGGTCCGGGTGGCTGCTCCCGGAAAACACCTTCATCTCGCCGAACATGGATCCCCCGATCGTGAATTCAGTGTAACCGACCCGCGGGGAGGAGGTCGTCACATGGAATGCGGACAGGCGGGGGAAATGAAGACGGGAGGAGGCCGAAATCGATTTCGGCCTCCTCCCGTCCAACGGTCGAGGTGAAACGGCCGCTCAGTTTTCGTCGGCGCTGGGGCCGTACAGCGCGGGCACCGGCAGGTCCAGAAGGCGGAGGTAGACCGCCAGCTGGGCGCGGTGGTGGATCAGGTGGTTCATGACGAAGCCGCGGTAGATGGCGATGCGGGGCATGGCCAGGATCACCTGGCCTTCGTTCTTGAGCGTCCAGATGACGGAGAAGGCCTCGTCCGGGGCTTTGGAAAGGGCTTCCAGGGCTTCTTCCACCCCCTTGTCCAGGGTGCGGAGGAGGCCCTCCACCGTGTCGCTGGGCTTGGGCTGCTTGTCGCGTGTCTCGGGCAGCCCGAAGTCCAGCTCCGTGTCGGTCATGGTGGTGACGGTCCAGCCGGGCACGGCCACCAGGTGGTTGGCCAGATCGCCGAGGGTGAAGGATTTGGGGTGAGGCCGGTAGCCGAACTGGTCCTTGGGCAGGCGCTCGATCACGCGGCGGAGAGAGGCCATTTCATGGGTGAACTCGGGAAGAAGGGTCTGGGCGATGGGCATCGGGGCTCCGTGAGGGTGGGGGGGTAGATTGCGTAAAAAAAGCGAATACCGCGGCGCTGATTCAACCAAAGGGCATGGACACCTCCAGGATGAGTGGTGCTCCATGATCGCGCATGGCTCCTGACAGCGTGGTGGCAGGAGGGTTCAGCCGCCCTTTTCCGCCCGGGCCATCTGGAGGTAGTCCGCCATGCCGCGTCCCGGCTGGATTTCAAAGGGATCGAGCACTTCGCTGGCCTGAATCCGGTCCACGCGGAAGGTGCGCAGGGCCTCCCGCAGTTCGCACCAGGCGGCGAGGTGCCAGCGGTAGCCCCAGAAGATCAGTCCCAAGGGCTGGATCACGCGCAGGGTGCACGTGCCGTCGGCGCGGGTGTAGGCGATGTGTACGCGGCGCTGCTCGCGCAGGCCTTGGCGCAGTTCGCCCAGGAAGCGGGCCGTTCCCGGGGGCACATGGAAATCCGGCACGAGGAAGGGGAGGTCCGACAGCGGCTTCCTCCGGCCCGCAGGCAGGACCGCCTCCACTTTGCGCAGCAGGCTCCCGGCGGCCTGCTGCAACGCGGGGTCGCCCCAGGCCGCCACGACGCGGGCCCCTAGCAGGAGGGCCTCCGCCTCGTCGGCATTGAACATGAAAGGGGGCAGATCGAAGCTCCGGGGCAGGCTGTAGCCCACGCCGGCCTCGCTTTCGATGGGCACGCCGGAAGCCATGAGATCCGCGATGTCCCGGTAGAGCGTGCGCTCGCTGATGCCCAGCTCCTTGGCGAGCCGGGCGGCGGTGCTGATGCGGTCCCGCCGGAGCAGCTGAACGATCTGGAACAGGCGGTCCGCGCGGCGCATGGGCGGGGGCTAGACCTTGCCGCCGCCGACCCGCTCGATGCGCGCGCCCGCGCCCTGGAGCTTCTTCTCCAGGCCCGAGTAGCCGCGGTCGAGGTGATAGATGCGGTCCACGATGGTCTCTCCCTTGGCCACCAGGCCCGCGATGACGAGGGCCGCACTGGCCCGCAGGTCCGTGGCCATGACGGTGCAGCCGGTGAGCGCGGCTGGACCCGCGATGATGGCCGTGTGGCCGTCCGTGCGCAGGTTGGCGCCGAGGCGCTCCAGTTCCATGGCGTGCTGGAAGCGGTTCTCGAAGATGCCCTCGTTGATGACGCTGATCCCGCAGGCCTGGGTCATGACGGCCATGACCTGGGCCTGGAGGTCCGTGGGAAAGCCCGGAAAGGGCAGGGTGGTGACATCCTTCGAGCGCAGCTTCTGTCCCTCTTCCCGCTGGATGCGCAGCTGGCGGCCGTCCTGGCCGTCGCGCTCGGTGATGACGCAGCCGCTGCGCTCCAGCAGATCCAGCAGAGAGCGCAGGTGTTCGGGCTCGCAGCGGTCCAGCACCACGTCGCCGCAGGCGGCGGCCACGGCGCAAAGGTAGGTGCCGGCCTCGATGCGGTCGGCGATGACGGCATGCTCGCAGCCGTGCAGCTGCGGAACGCCCGTGATGGTGAGGGTCCCCGTGCCGATGCCCTCGATGCTGGCGCCCATTTCCACCAGCAGCTGGGCCAGGTCGCCGATTTCGGGCTCCAGCGCCGCGTTGCGCAGCACCGTGGTGCCTTCAGCCAGGGCGGCGGCCATGAGGATGTTTTCGGTCGCACCCACGCTCACCTTCTCGAAAGTGTGGTCGATGGCCTTCAGGCGGCCCTTCACGCTGGCGTGGATGTAGCCGTGGCTGATCTCGAGGAGGGCACCCATGCGCTCCAGGGCTTCCAGGTGCAGGTTCACGGGCCGGGCGCCGATGGCGCAGCCGCCGGGCAGGCTGACGGTGGCCCGGCCGAAGCGGGCGAGAAGCGGGCCCAGCACCAGGATGGAAGCCCGCATGGTCTTCACCAGGTCGTAGGGCGCCTTGGGATCGTCGCTGCCTGCGCAGGCCAGGCGGGCCGTGAGCTCGAAGCCGTCGGGATGGGGCTCCAGTGAGGCCTCCGTGCCCAGGGCCTGCAGCACCTTCACCATGGTGCGGATGTCCGCCACGGCGGGCAGGTTGGACAGCACGAGCGGTTCCTCGGTGAGCAGCGCCGCGGCCAGACAGGGCAGGGCCGCGTTTTTCGCCCCCGAAACCCGGATGCGCCCCCGCAGGGGATGTCCACCTTGGATCACCAGTCGGTCCATCGAAACTCCAGCCTTCCAGCCTAGCTCAACTGGACGGCTGCAAAACCCTTCGGATGGCCCGGCGGCGGCGCAGCCAGATCAGGATGCCCGTGGCGCTGAGCGTGGCCACCGCCAGGCCCATCAGGGAGACGAGGAGCCGCCCCGGCCAGCCCAGGATGCGCCCGGAGTGAAGGGGGAACATGGCCTGGAGGAAGATGTCCCCGGCGGTGCCGGTGCCCGGCACGTCAGCGCCGATGGTTTCGCCGCCATGGGCGTCGAGGTAGAGCCAGGGGTTGCCCAGGCCGCCGTCGCCGTGGCTTCGGCCCAGGGGGAAGAAGCCCACGCCCCACAGGCCGGTTTCCGCCGAGAGGAAGACGCCTCCGGGCGGGGCCGGCCAGCCGCGGCGGCGGGCTTCGGCCCGGGCCAGTTCCACCGCGCGCGCCATGGATACCTTGGGCTCTCCGGAGGGAACCGGCCGGCCCGCCCGGAGCTCGAAGGGGGAGGGCGTCAGCCTGGAGAACCGCGAGACCAGGGGCCGCATGACCTGCGCGTTGAGGTTCATGCTCACGGAGGTGACCGCCAGGATCAGGAGCAGGAGCCAGGCCCACACGCCGCCGGAACGGTGCAGGTCGAAGACCAGGCGCGGGCCGCCCTGTCGCCACCGCAAGGCGAAGGATCGGCGCCAGGAGGCCAGGGATGGGAAGGAGATCCACAGGGCGAAGAAACAGTCGAACACCCAGAAGATGGCCAGGACGCCCATCAGCAGGATGCCGAGCTCGATGCCCCAGGCCTTGGGAAGATGCAGGCTGTAGTGGAGCTTGTAGAGAAAGGGCAGCAGGTTCTCGCGGCTGAGGGAGGCCCGGCCCCATTCCCGCCGGGCCTGGATGTCCCCCGTGGCGGGATCCACCGCCACCTGGTTGTAGCCCAGCTCGTAGGGGCGGCCGGTGGCGGGATCGAGGCGGGGTTCCAGGGACATCATCAGGGTTTGTCCCGGCTCCGCCTCCAGGGGCATGAAGCGGACCCGGGCCCGGGGCTCCGCCGCTTCCACGGCGGCGGCCAGAACCAGGGCCGGCCGCGCCGGGCCCTGGCCCTGGGCCTGGTAGAAACGGGGGTTGAGCCAGGCGTCCAGTTCGTGATCCCAGGAGATGATGGCGCCGGTGAGCCCGGCGATGAAGAGGAAGGCCGCCGCGCCCAGGCCGAACCAGCGATGCAGCTTGACGAACCAAGAGCGAAGCACAGCGGAGCGAAGCACGGCGGCCTCCTTCCTTAGAATCGATAGGTGAGGCTGGCGATGACGTTGCGCCGCGCGCCGTACCACGCGTCGCCGCGGCTGAGGACCGTGGCGGTGTAGATCTTGTCCGTGAGGTTGGTGGCGTTCAGGGCCCAGCGCCAGGAGCCGGTGTCCAGGGCCAGCATCGCGTCCAGCAGCGTGGTCGGGGCCACCTCCGACGCGCCGGGGTTCCTGAAGGCGCTGGTGTGGCGCAGGCCCAGGCCCGCGGACCAGCCGTCCAGGCCCGCCAGCGAGAAGCGGGCGCGGCCCCAGAGGGATCCCTGGTTGGCAGGCACGCCCTCCAGCTGCTTGTCCAGGTCGACGTGATCGAAGTTGGCCACCAGCTCGAAGGTCCGGCCCAGGCGGGTTTTCAGCTCAGCCTCGAAGCCCTTGCTCTGGGTCTGGCCGGCCTGCAGGTTGTTGAGGGGCTGGGAGGGGTCGGGGATCTGCCGGTTCTTCTCCTTCAGGTCGTAGTAGGCGGCGTTGAAAGTGGTGGCGCCGGAGGCGCTCTGGAACTTGAGCCCCGCCTCCCACTGCTCGCCGCGGAGGGGCTTGTAGCGCTGGTGGTAGAAGTTGCTGCCCGCCACCGGCTGGAAGGATTCCGCGTAGCTGAGGTAGGGCGACCAGCCTGAGTCCAGGAGGTACATGAGGGCCCCGCGCACCGTCGTGGCGTCGTCGCGGTCCGTGGCGGATCCCTCCGAGGCGTTGCTGACGTGGTCCCGCCGGGCGCCCAGCAGGATGGAAAGGCGCGACGCGATCTTGATCTGGTCCTGGAGGTAGACGCCGGTCTGCCGCAGCTCGGTGGACGGGTTGGGCGTCAGGTCCGGGGCCGTGAAGTTCCCGTAGACCGGGTGGTAGAGGTCGAAGGCGGGGCTGAACCCGAAGGCGGAGGCGGCGCTCTCGCTGTAACGCAGGTGGTCGAAGCCCGCCAACACGCGGTTCTCCACGAGGCCCGTCCTGAAGGTGCCCTCCAGCGATTGGTCTGCCACCAGGGCGTGGCCGTCCCGCTTGTTGGCCCAGATGTAGCGGCTGATGATCCGCTGGCCGGGGTCCAGGTAGGGATTCAGGGGATCGGCGAAGTTGCTGCCGGGGTAGAGCGACTGGTAGCTGCCCCGGTTGGCGGCGTAGCGCACGTTCTGGCGCAGCGTCCAGGCGCTGGAGAAGCGATGCTCGAACGTGTAGCCCAGGCTGGCCTGGCGCATGTTGTACTCGTCGTAACCGGGCTCGCTGACGAAGCGGCTGGTGGGGATCTGCCCGTTGGGATTGGGAAGGACGGTGCCGGACCAGGGGAGGAAGGTGGCGCTGGAGCCGCTTTCGTCCTTCTGCCAGTAGCCCAGGAAGGTGAGGCTGGTGTCGGCATCGGGCCGCCAGGAGACGGAAGGCGCGATGGCGTAGCGGTTGTCGGGGACGAAATCCACCTGGGTGTCGCTCTTGCGGGCCACGCCCACCACGCGGTAGGACCAGTGGCCGTCGTCCGCGAGGGCGCCGGTGGCATCGCCCTGGATCTGGCGGCGGTTGAAGGTGCCAAGCTGGAGGCCGATCTCGGCCGCATGTTCAGATTGGGGCCGCTTGCTCTGGAGGTTGATGACGCCCCCGGTGCTGCCCTGGCCGTACAGCATGGAGGAGGGCCCGCGAAGGACCTCGACGCGCTCGAGGAGGTAGGGATCGGGGCGGACGTTGTTGTTGTAGCCGTAGACCTGCAGAAGCCCATCCATGAACTGGGTGGGCTCCGTGCCGCGCACCCGTGTCCAGTCGCCGCGGCTGTCCACGCCGTAGGCGTTCGACCGCACGCCCGAGGCGTAGTTCAGCACGTCGCTCACGCTGATGGCCGCCTGGTCTTCGATCTGCTCGCGGGTGACCACGGAGATCGCCTGGGGCGTTTCCGAGAGCGGCGTGTCGGTTTTGGTGCCCGTGAGGGTGCGCTTGGGACGGTAGCCGCGGGTGGCGCTCAGGGCTGTTTCCTGTTCGGCGCTGGATTTCACGCGGACCTCGGCCAGCACGGCTTCGCCAGCCGCGGGGAGGATGCTGGCCGCGCCACCCTCGATGCGCGCCTCCAGTCCGCTTCCCTTCAGCAACTGCCGGAAGGCGGCCTCCGCCGTCAGGACAGCCTTCAGCGCCGGTGCCGTCCGGCCCTCCAGCAGACCCGGAACGGCCACCACCCGAAGCCCTGTCAAGCGGCCCAAGGCTTCCAAGGCCCGCCCCAGGGGCTGGGCCGGCAGGTCCACGGAAAGGGCCTGAGGAACCTGGACCCCGGCCAAGGCGGGGACGAGGCTTGAAATCACCAGGACGAAGGCCCACCGGCCGAGGCGGGCCGGATGCCGGCGGGATGACAGGAGGGGCGGGGTTCCAGAAGGCATGGCGGGCATCCTTTGGGGCAGAGCATCGCTGAGGCCCCGCAAAGGGCCTGATGGATGGAAGGGTTTGGGTGGAGGCCTGGTTCCAGGCTCTTTTGGAGGATGATACAAGAATGAGACTAAATCTCAATACAATTATTACCGGTGGATCAGCATTGAGCGGCGATCCGCACCAGATCTGGGCGCGCCCGATCTGGGTTTGGGGATCAGCTCTCGGTCAGACCCAGATCCCAGGGATCCGCGGCTTGAATGCTTGGTTGTCCAAGGCCTGTAGGGCGGGACCCAGGGTCACGGAAGTCTTCCGGATCAGTGCCTCCTCCGGGCCGGCCGCGCAGGGTTTCTCCCGCGCCGTCACCCTGGCGCTGAAGGCGAGGCTGGGGGCCTGACCCCAGAGTTCCGGCCCTAGGATCCCGGCTGGAAGAGCAACCTGCCTCTCAGCGCCTGGGGCGGGAGGGCCCCCCAGCGGCGACCATCCTGGCTTTCGGGCCGGTTGTCGCCGAGGGCCAGGTAGCCGTTCCCGCAGGCCTGGCGGCCTTCGCCGGAGCGCTCCGGGTAGGTCACCCAGGGTTCGTCGAGGGGCCGACCATCCACCCACACCTCGGGTCCGCGCCAGCTCACCAGCTCTCCGGGCAGGCCCAACACCCGCTTCACGGAGGGGCCTTGAGGACCCTCCACCACCCAGATTTCGCCGCGGCGGGGCGGGGCGGCGGCCCAGGCCCGGAGCGCCAGGCGGAGGTCGCCATCCCGCAGAGCCGGTTCCATGCTGCGACCGGAGATGCGCACAGGGTGCACCACCAGCAGCGGGGACAGCACCAGGCCCACGGCGGCGATGGGAACCCAGAAGCGCGTGGACCTGGGCATGGACCTAGACCTGGACCGCCAGGCGACGGCCCCGGCCGTCGGTCAGCGCCACCTCCCGCAGGCGGGCCGGGGCGGCCACGAAGGGAGACAGTTCCGCGGCCAGGCGCTGGGCCAGGGCCAGCGGACCGGCCAAGCCCACCTCGGAAAGCAGTTTTCCCTGCAGGGGGGCCAGGCTGCGGTCCAGGGCCGCCTCCAGATCACGGAAGTCCACCACCACGTCGTAGCTGTCGAGGCCCTGGCGGGTGGTGATCACCTCCACCGTGTAGTCGTGGCCTTCCCAGCGGTCCGCAGTCCGGAAGGCCACGGAAAGGGGGCGGGTCACCGCGGCTTCAAAGTGGAGGGCGGGGGCAGGGGACAAGGAAACTCCGGGACCTGACTCCAGGTCGAACCTCCAGTTTCGCATGGCCACGGCTACACTTTGCCTTCGAGCCCGCCATACCTGACTATGGGGTTGATGAATCCGGGGATGGTCCTGCCATTCCGCGAACCCCCGATCGCAAGGAGACCACCATGAAGGCCCTGGAAGTCGCGTTGTTCTGGATCATGACCCTCGGGGCCATGGGTTTCTTCGCCTGGACCATGCGTCAGCGTCTGGCCACCCTCAGGGCCGGGCTGCCCGACAACCGCTTTGACCAGCCCTGGGTGCGCCTGAAGGGCGTCCTCACCCTGGCCATCCTGCAGAAGCGCATGGTGCGCGACAAGTACGCGGGCTTCTATCACATCCTCATCTTCTGGGGCTTCTGCGTGCTGTCCTTGCGCTCCATCGGCCTGGTGGTGGAGGGCCTCTTCCCGGCCTTCCACATGACCGAGGCGCTGGGCGCCTTCGGCTATGGCTACCAGGCCACCAAGGACATCTTCGAGGCCCTGGTGGTGCTGGGGCTGGGCCTTGCCGCCTGGCGCCGCCTGGTGGTGAAGCCCTGGCGGCTTGAGAACTCTTGGGACGCCTGGGCCACCCTGGGCCTTATCGGCGGGCTGATGGTCACCGATCTGCTGGCGGATGGCGCCTACATCTGGCTTCATGATCCCGCCTGGAAGGCCTGGGCGCCCGTGAGCCTCTTCATCGCCGACCTGCTGCGGCCTCTGGGCGAAACAGGCCTGTTGGTGCTCTACAAGGCCATGTGGTGGCTGCACCTGGCCATCCTCTACTTCTTCGCCAACTTCCTGCCCTACTCCAAGCACTTTCACGTCTTCACATCGCTCTTCAACATCTACTTCCGCGAGCTGGAGCCCAACAAGAACCTGAAGCCCATGGACCTGGAGGCCGAGCACTTCGGCATCAACAAGATCCAGGACTTCACCTGGAAGCAGATGCTCGACTTCTACACCTGCGTGGAGTGCGGCCGCTGCCTGGAGAACTGCCCCACCACACTCACGGGAAAGCCCCTGCGGCCCAAGGATTTCGGCAATGATCTGCGCGACTACCTGAAGGCCACGCCCCTGGACCAGATGGGCCAGGACAAGCCCGCCCCCGAGGACCGCCCCCTCATCGGCGGTCCCGTGCCCGAAGGCGCGGTGTGGCACCGCGAGCAGGAACACGCGCCCTGGAGCAAGGAGCAGCTGGAGGGCTGGATCAGCCAGGACACCATCTGGGCTTGCACCAGCTGCGGCTACTGCGAATGGGCCTGCCCCCTGGAGATCAGCTTCGTGGACAAGCTGGTGGGCATGCGCCGCTACCTCACGCTCGAAGAGAGCAACTTCCCCGCGGAGGCCCAGACCGCCTTCAAGGGCATGGAACGCCAGGGCAATCCCTGGAACCTGCCCCAGGCGGACCGCGCCAAGTGGGCGGATGGTTTGGAGGTTCCCACCATCGCCGACAACCCCGAGGCCGAGTACCTGTTCTGGGTGGGCTGCGCGGGCAGTTACGACGCCGCGGGCCAGAAGGTCTCCCAGGCTCTGGTGAAGCTCCTGAAGGCGGCCAACGTCTCCTTCGCCATTCTGGGCACCGAAGAGAGCTGCACCTGTGAATCCGCCCGGCGCCTGGGCAACGAGTACCTCTTCCAGACCGCCACCGAGACCAACATCGAGCTGCTCAAGGGCTACGAAGTGAAGAAGGTCATCACCAACTGCCCCCACTGCCTGAACACCCTGAAGAACGAGTACCCTTCGTTCGGCGGTGAGTTCGAAGTGGTGCACGGCACCGAGCTGGTGGCCAAGCTCATCGCTGACGGCAAGCTGAAGATGGAGCAGACCGTGGACGTGGACCTCACCTACCACGACCCCTGCTACCTCAGCCGCTACAACGGCCAGGTGGAGGCGCCCCGCGCCATCCTCGACGCCATTCCCGGTGTGAAGCTCACCGAGATGGACAAGCACGGCGAAGCCACCATGTGCTGCGGCGCGGGCGGAGGCCGGTTCTGGCTGGAAGAGCACCTGGGCAAGCGCGTGAACCACGAACGCTTCGAACAGGCCGTGGCGACCAAGGCCACCACCATCGCCGTGGGCTGCCCCTTCTGCAACGTCATGCTGAACAACGCCGCAGGCGAGACCAACCATGAAGGCATGGCCACCACGGATGTTCTGGAACTGGCGGCGAAGGCGCTGAAGTAGATCCAGGGCCAGCCGGCGACCATTCAAGGCGCCTCCGGAATGTCCGGGGCGTCTTGGATTTTTTGATGGGCCGGCCTAATCTTCCCAAGGCGGGATGCCGATGTGGGGGCAAACCTGCTGGTACAGGTGATGCACACCCTAAGGTCGGATGTGGATTGTTTGGGCAGGTCGTGCCGCCCCGGGGAAGGGCACATGGTCGGCCCGGCCGGAGGACTGCCGCCAGAAAGGAGCCGTGATGCTGCGATGCCTGATTGCCTTCACCGTTTTGATGGCGCCGTCGCTGGCGGACACACGGTCCAGGGCGCCAGGCCGCCACGTGGATTCGCTGATCGAGGCCATCCGCCCCGTCACCGAAGGCGGGCGGGAGTTGGCAAGGGCGGTGGCCTGGTGCCGCAGGGCGGCGGAGCAGGGCGATGCCGCGGCCCAGGCCCGGCTGGGGGCCATGTACTACCTGGGCGAAGGCGTCCCCCGGGATCCCCGGGAGGCCTTGAAATGGCTCGACAGCGCAGCGAAGCAGGGCGAGCCCTACGCCCAGGGCTGCCTGGGCCTCATGTGCGCCCAGGGGGACGGTGTGCCCCAGGATGGCATCCAGGCCTACATCTGGTTGTTGCGGGCCAAGCAGGGCGGCAATCCGCAGGCTGTGGAATCCCTCCGGGTGGTGGCCCGCAGCCTGACCCAGGCTCAGATCGAGGAGGCCAAGCGCAGGGCTTCTGAGCCTCTTGGAGAGCGGAACGGCAACTGAGCGCCCTGTCCATGCGGGGCCCATTTGGCGGGGTGGCTCGGCCACTGCTAGTGTGCCTCGCCTGAAATAACTGGATCATTCAGGGCAGCTGGCGAGGCACACTTCCATCGGGGCATGGCCCCTCTGGCGCACGGGCGCGGGACCGCGCCCATGCTGTCACCCCGCTGGGGGCGCTGCCACGCCCCCAGACCCCTGCCCCGTGGTGTCCATGGGCGTAGAGATCGCATCAGGTATTTCGAGCGGACACCACTAGATTCCAGCAGGGGTCGAGGATGCAGGAAAAGCACACCATCAAGCATTTCGCGCCGGGCTGGTTCGCCGTGGTCATGGGCACGGGCGGCCTGGCGAACATCCTGTTCTTGTGGGAGCGCCAGTTCCCGGCCCTCTGGCGCGGCAGCTACGCTGTCGCGGCCCTGGCTGATCTGGCCTATCCGCTGCTGCTCTTTCCTTGGCTGCTGCGCTGGATCAAGCACTTCGAGTACGTGCGCCGGGACCTCCACCACCCGGTAGCCACGAACTTCTTCGTCACCATGCCCGTGGCCACGGTGATCCTCGGCACCAACATCCACCTCATCTGGTCTCCTTTCCTGGGTCGCGGCTGGGCCTTCGGCCTCATGCTCGGCTGCTGGTGCGTGGCCGTCCTGGGCGTGGCGGCGCTCACCCTCTTCACCACTTTCCGCTTCATCCGCGCGGAGACGGCGCCGGATCCAGACACCATGAACTTCTCCTGGATCATGGCGCCCATCGCCAACATGGCCCTGCTCCTGCTCGGCAACCAGGTACTGGACGCCGCGCTGTCCCTCCGCCCCGCCTGGGCTATGACGCTCTTTGCCATGAACGCCGCGATGTTCGGGATTGGCTTCTTCCTCTTTTTCTTCGTGGGCGCCATCATCTTTGTCCGTCTGGCCCAGCACCCGCTGCCTCCGGCGGAAACCACCCCGACCTTTGGCATCTTCCTCAGCGCTGCGGGCCTCGCCGTGAGCGGGCTGCTGGACATGGGAGGGCATGCGAAGGCCTTGGGCCTGGTGGCGGATACGGGGATCTTCGCGGTTGGCGCGGCCACGGTCTGGGGCTTCGGCATGTGGATCCTGGCACTCATCGCCCTCATCTGCCTTCATCAGCTCCGCCGCGGCGGCATTCCCTTTGGGCTCGGCTGGTGGGCCTTCGTGTTCCCCTTGGCGGCCTACACCATCGGCAGCCAGAAGGTGGCCGCGCGGTTTCCCTCGGCCCTCACCCAGGGATACGCCCTCTTTCTCACGGTTCTGCTCGGCGCCCTTTGGGCCTACATCCTGGTGAACACCCTGCGGGGCATCGCGCGGGGCACGCTGTTCGTGGGGAGGCCCATCGCCGTTCCGCCGGGACCTTGTGGAGACACTGGATTCTGATTGACCCTCGCAAAGCGATGGCTAGAATCATGGGCGGAGCTCCCCCCATGAAACCCATCCTTTCTGCGCTGGCCCATGCCTTGGCATGGAACCTCGCGCTTCTCCCCCTTGGCGCCCAGGACAGGCCCCAGGCCTTCGTTGGCGGCCGGATCATTCCGGTGGAAGGCCTCGACATCGATCATGGCGTGCTCGTGATCCAGGGCGGGAAGATCCTCGCCCTGGGCGGCCCGGGCACGAGCATCCCCCCGGACGCGGTGCGCCATGACGCCAAGGGCAAGGTGATCATGCCAGGCCTGGTGGACAGCCACAGCCACATCGGCAGCGCCGAGGGGGCCGATGGCACCGCTCCCATCCAACCCGACGTGCGCGTGTCCGACAGCCTGAACCTGGCCAGCGCCGCGGTGATGAAGGCCCGCTCCGGCGGCATCACCTCCGTGAACGTCATGCCGGGTTCGGGCCACCTGCTCAGCGGCCAGACCATGTATCTCAAGCTGCGGGAAGGGCGGACCCTCGATGCGCTGGCCATGGGCAAGCTGCCGAACGGGAGCTATCTGGGCGGCATGAAGATGGCCAACGGCACCAATCCGCGCCGCACCACGGGTCCTTTCCCGGGCACCCGGGCCAAGAGCGCTGCCCTGGTGCGGGAACAGTTCGTGAAGGCCCAGGACTATCAGCGGAAGCTGAAGGAGGCCGGGGATGATCCCAAGAAGAGGCCCGCCCGGGATCTGGCCATGGAGGCCCTGGTGGAAGTGCTGGAGGGCAAGCGCGTGGTCCACCACCACACCCACCGCCACGACGACATCCTCACGGTGCTGCGCCTGCAGAAGGAATTCGGCTTCAAGGTGGTGTTGCACCACGTGAGCGATGCCTGGATGGTGGCCGACGAGATCGCGAAAGCTGGAGTGGGGGCTTCCTTCATCGCCCTGGACAGCCCCGGCGGCAAGCTGGAGACCAAGGACCTGCGCATGACCAACGGCGCCGCCCTGGAGAAGGCCGGCGTCGTGGCGGGCTTCCACACGGACGATCCCATCACCGACTCCCGCTGGTTCCTCCGCGAGGCGGGGCTTTCGGTGCGGGCGGGCATGTCGCGCAAGGCGGCCCTGGAGGCCATGACCCTCAACGGCGCGAAACTGCTGGATCTGCAGAACCGCATCGGCTCGCTGAAGCCGGGCAAGGACGCGGATTTCCTGCTGCTCAGCGCCGACCCGCTCAGCGTCTACAGCCATGTCGAAGAAACCTGGGTGGAGGGGGCCAAGGTGTTCGACCGGGCCAATCCCAAGCACCGCCTCTACGCCACGGGCGGGCCCGGGGCCAGCCACGACACCGTCGACCTCACCCACCTCTTGGCCCTTGAGGCCGAGGAGACCTACCAGTGAGCCGCCTCGCCCTCATCCTCTGCCTCGCTTTCTCCGCCGCCCTCCAGGCGCAGTCCCTGGCCCTGCGCGCGGAAACCCTGCACACGGCCGCCGGGCCTGCCATCGCCGATGGCGTGGTGGTCATCCAGAACGGCAAGATCACCGCCGTGGGTAAAGCCTCGGACGTGAAGGTGCCCTCCGGGCTCACTGTGAAGCGCGTCAAGGTGGCCATTCCCGGCATCGTGGATGGCCGCAGCACCGTGGGCCTTTCGGGGCTGCTGAACCAGCCCCACGACCAGGAGCAGCTGGAAGGCTCCGCGCCCATGCAGCCCGAGCTGCGGGCCATGGACGCCTTCAACGGCCGCGATCCCCTGGTGGGCTACGTGCGCAGCCTCGGAGTCACCACCCTGCATACGGGCCATGGCCCAGGCGCCCTCATCAGCGGCCAGACCTTCGTGGTGAAGACCGATGCCACCGAAGTGACCCGCGGGGTGCTGAAACCCCAGGCCATGGTGGCGGCCACCCTGGGCGACGGGGCCCGGGCCCGGGAGGCCGGCAAATCTCCCGGCACCCGCGCCAAGCAGATCGCCATGCTGCGGGGCGAGCTGGTGGCGGCCCAGGAGTACGTCAAAAAACTGAAAGACGCCGAGAAGGGCAAGGAGCCCGCCCGGGACCTCCGGAAGGAAGCCATGGTTCAGGTGTTGCGCAGGGAACTGCCCCTGCTCGTGACGGCCCACCGGGCCCAGGACATTCTGTCCCTGCTGCGCCTCGCCAAGGAATTCGACCTGGACATCGTGCTGGATGGCGGCGCGGAGGCCTACCTCGTGCTGGACGAGCTCAAAGCCGCCAGGGTTCCCGTGATGCTCCACCCCACCATGTCCCGGGCCTTCGGCGAGATGGAGAACCTCAGCCTGGAAACCGCCGCCAAGCTGCAGGCCGCGGGCATCCCCTTCTCGTTCCAGAGCGGCTTCGAGGGGTATGTGCCCAAGACCCGCGTGGTGCTGTGGGAGGCCGCCTTGGCCGCCGCCAACGGCCTCGCTTTCGACGATGCGCTGAAGGCCCTGACCCTGGTCCCCGCCAAACTGTTGGGCATCGCGGATCGCGTGGGCAGCCTGGAGGCGGGCAAGGACGGCGACGTGGCCCTGTTCGACGGCGATCCCTTCGAATACACCACGCACTGCGTGGGCACCGTCATCAATGGGGTGCTGGTGAGCGGCGGGGAGGAGACCCGCTGACCCTACACTGAGTCAGGAGCCAGCCCATGCAACCTCTTAGTCCTTCCATTTTGGCCTTCCTATTGGTCTTTGGAGCCATTCCGGCGCCTGGGGGCATCGTCACATCTCCCCAGTCGCTTCAGGTCTCCGGGACTGTGGTGACTCTCCGGCCCTTCGACAGGAAGGCTTGGCTGCGGGATTTCGGGTACCTGAAGAAGCAGCTGGAAGGCTCCTATGCGAACCTTGCCTGGTTCGCCTCCCCACAGAGTCCCTTGGACCTCAAGGCTTTGAATCGGCGCACCGAGCGAGCCTTGAAAACCGCCGCGACTGACGAAGACGCCAAGGCGGCCATTTTGGGGTTTGTCGAGGGTTTCCACGATGGTCATTTGAGGGCGGCGGCTCCGCTGGAAGCCTCGGCGGGATCCGCTGCAGCCTTGCCCAAACCGGATTACGCCAGCCTCAGCCCGGCCGAAGGCGCGGCGGCCTTAGGCTATGCGCCCATCAGCGGTGTCGCCTTCTCGCTTCCATTCGAGGCGTTGGCGGGCTGTAGGCTCGAATCAGATGGTTTGGCCCGCACCTTTCGCGCCAGCATCAGTGCCTCCCCGGGGGGAATGCGCTATGGCCTGGTGCGGATTCCCCGCTTCCGCGAGCAAGATGGTCCGCCCCAGGAATGCCTCCGCGAATGGTCGGATCAGCTGAAGAGCGGCCATGGCATCGATGTGACGGCTTTGCGGAGCAAGGTATCCCAGACCTGGTTCCGCACCTTGGCAGACCAACTCCGGAGGTTCAAGGAAGAGGGCGTGGCTGCGGTTCTCGTGGATCTGGGTGGCAATGGCGGAGGCAATGATTCCGGTGATTGGGCTGCGCGCCTGTTTACGCCGCGTGAGGTGCACTCGGCCCCTCTACTGCTCTCGGCCGCTCCGGCAGCCAAGGCGTACTTCGATGAACAGCTTGGAGGTCTGCGGAAGGCCCTCCGAGAGCAACCCCAGGCCAGCGCTGAAACCAGGGCACGGATCGAACTGGCTATCGGCGCCTTCGAGCGCCGGAAGATCCAGGCTGAATTGCGGAGTTGGGATCTTTCTTGGGTATGGCAGGAGCGGAGGCCCTGGAACCCTACGGGTTCAGGCCGTCTCGTCGAGGCCGGGTTTGCCAGTGGCCAGTTTGATTATCTGCCCCTTAGCACGCCCGGGGACCGGGAAGCCCTAACCTCGGCTTACTGGGCCGCGACGGTGGATTCTTTCCGGGGCGCTTGGGATGGTCCGGTCTATGTGCTCACGGATGGCCGAACGGCCTCTGCGGCAGAAATGTTTGCGGCCGTCATGCGGGACAACCGCATCGGGAAGATCGTCGGCACGGCCACGCTCGGCGCTGGTGCCGGCTTCATGCTTGACGAACCTCCCATCGAACTTCCCCATTCCCATTTGCGCTTCCAGATGCCGAACTGTGTCCGCTTGCGTTCCGATGGCAGCAATGAGGTCTCGGGCATCCAGCCCGACCTGCCGGTGCTTCCCCGTCAGGGCGAAAACAGTCGAGGTCGGGCCGCCCGCGTCCTGGAGGCCATGGATGCAGACCTGCAAAGGCCGAAGCCCTGATTTCGGCCATTCCCTGGACATACAAAAATGTTGTAACCCACTATTGAGGGTACAATTTTGTATGTTCATGGAGATTCCATGGGTGCCCCAGATGAGGTCCACCGCCTTCCACCGCTTCTGGAGCTGAGCCAGGCCCTGGCTTCCACGGATCTCAGGGCCGCCCTGCCCAGGGTCCTGGAAATCCTCTCCGAATCCTTCGGCGCGATCAACGGCGCCATTCTGCTGGCGGATGAGGAGGGGAAGGGGCTGCGCATAGAGGCCGCGCGGGGCCTGTCCCGCCAGGCCGCCGAGCGGGCCCACTACAGGGCGGGCGAGGGCATCAACGGACGGGTGCTGGCCAGCGGCAAGGCGGTGGTGCTGCCCCGGGCCAGCCAGGAACCGCTCTTTCTGGATCGCACCGGCGTGCTGAAGGAGCAGAAGCGGAAACAGGTGGAACTGTCTTTCTTCTGCGTGCCGGTGTTCCTGGACCAGCGCACGGCGGGGACCCTCTGCTTCACGGTGCCCCACGAGCCCCGGCGCGACTACGAACGGGACACCAAGGTGCTGCAGATCGCCGCTTCCATGGTGGGGCTGGCCATGAAAGTGGCCCGGCTGGTGGCGGCGGACCGCCAGCGCCTGGTGGAGGAGAACCAGCAGCTGCGGAAGGATCTGCGGGAGCGCTACGACCTGCGCCACCTGATCGGCCACAGCCACGCCATGCAGCGGGTCTACGAGGCCGTGGCCCAGGCGGCGCCCAGCAGCACCACCGTGCTCATCCGGGGCGAGTCCGGCACGGGCAAGGAGCTGGCGGCCCACGCCCTCCATTACAATTCGCCCCGGGCGGACAAACCCTTCATCAAGGTGAGCTGCGGCGCCCTGCCCGAGAATCTCATCGAATCAGAGTTGTTCGGCTACGAGCCCGGGGCCTTCACCGACGCCAGGCATCAGAAGAAGGGGCGCTTCGAGTTGGCGAACGGAGGCACGCTGTTCCTGGACGAGGTGGGCGAGCTGTCCCCGGCCACCCAGGTGAAGCTGCTGCGGGTGCTGCAGGAGCGGGAGTTCGAGCGGCTGGGCGGGATAAGCCCCGTGAAAGTGGACGTGCGCCTCGTCGCGGCCACCCACCGCGATCTGGAGGCCGCGGTGCGGGCCGGTACCTTCCGCGAAGACCTCTATTACCGCCTCCATGTCTTCGAGCTGTTCATGCCTCCCTTGCGGGAAAGGCAGGCGGACATCGTGCTGCTGGCCGATCACTTCGTGGAGAAGATTTCCGCCGCCCAGGGCAAGGATGTCCGGCGGCTTTCCACTTCGGCCATCGACATGCTGGTGGCCTACCACTGGCCCGGCAATGTCCGCGAGCTGGAGAACTGCATCGAGCGGGCCATTCTCGTGGCCGAAGGCGGCGTCATCCACTCCCACCACCTGCCGCCCTCGCTGCAGACCGCCGAGGTGTCCGACACCCTGCCCGGGGCGGGGCTGGGCGCCGCCGTGGCGGCCTTCGAGCGGGACCTGCTGCAGGATGCCCTGAAGTCCGCCCGGGGGAACTGCTCCCGGGCCGCCCGTCTGCTCCAAACCACCGAGCGCATCCTGAACTACAAGGTGCGGAAGTACGGCCTGGAGCCGGAACGGTTCCGATCGCCGGTATGACAAAAATGTAAGAAATCAATCATAAGCTGACAATTTTGTTTCACCTTGCGGGCCCTGGCTGGGGCCCTCGTGGTGTGCCAATTGCCTTGTTTCTAGTGTTTAAGTTGGTCATGCGAGCTCATGGGCCGATCGGCATGCTCCCTGCTGCCGTCTCGGGCCATGGGGACCGATGGTCGGCCCCCGGATCTTGGGGGGATGGGATCGGAACACGCCATGGCGTGGCCTGCCTTCACCGGATTCCCACGGCGCAGGCCGCGCCCATTCCATCCGCCAGAGCCGCCTTCCTCATTCCGCCGCCGAGCCTCTGCCTCCAAGGAGATCCACATGGCACGAATCACACTCCCCGAAGGGCGCCTCTCGCTGAAGGCGAAGCTGGCCCGCCTGAGCCGCCGCATGCGGGATCCCGAGTGGCGGCGCTATGGTTTCACGCTGGCCTCCGGGAAGCTGCTGGGCCTGGTGGTGGTGATCGGGATGATGCTCCTCATCCCCGCGTTTCTGACCGGAACCCCCGCCTGGGCGGATGCTCCTGCGGGGGCAGCGGCCGTCGCGCAGGTCCCGCTTCCGGCCCTTCCTGCGGTGGCCGCCAGGGACGTGATCAACCCCCTGAACACCCTGTGGACCCTGGTGGCGGCCTTCCTCGTGTTCGCCATGCAGGCGGGCTTCGTCATGCTGGAGGCGGGCTTCTGCCGTTCGCGGGAAACCGTGAACGTGCTGGTGGAATGCGTCTTCGACACCTGCCTTTGCGGCATCCTGTTCTGGGCCTTCGGCTACGCGTTCATGTTCAGCGAGGGCAACGGATTCATCGGCTACCACTGGTTTTTCCTCAAGGGCGCCCCGGCGACCTACGGCACCACCGGGGTGGCCATCCTGGCCCACTGGCTCTTCCAGTTCGCCTTCGCCGACACCTGCTCGACCATCACTTCCGGGGCCATGATCGGCCGCACGGATTTCATCGGGGACATCCTCTACAGCTTCGCCGTATCCGGTTTCATCTATCCCATCCTGGGCCACTGGGCCTGGGGCCCCGACGGCTTCCTGGCCACCATGGGCGGCGCCGGCAAGTTCCTGCCCACCCTGGGCGTGAATTTCCACGATTTCGCCGGTTCCACGGTGGTGCATACCGTCGGCGGCGCCGTGGCCCTGGCGGGGGCCGTGGTCCTGGGGCCGAGGCTCGGCCGCAGGTTCAAGCGGGATGGCGGCGGCCCCATGACGCCCCACGATCTCACCATCGCCGTGTGCGGCGGACTCCTGCTCTGGTTCGGCTGGTACGGCTTCAACCCCGGCAGCACCCTGTCGGCCATGGATTTCGAAGGCATCGGCCGGGTGGCGGCCAATACCACCCTGGCCGCCTGCGCCGCGGGACTCAGCGCGGTGTGCCTCATCTACTTCCGCACAGACAAGTGGGATCCGGGCGCCATCACCAACGGTTTCTTGGCGGGCCTGGTGGCCATCACGGCGCCCTGCTACTGGGTGAGCCCCTTCGGCGCGGTGATGATCGGGGCCGTGGCGGGCGTCCTCGTCGTCTTCGCGGTGGACCTGATGGAGCACCTGCGCATCGACGATCCCATCGGCGCGGTGCCAGTGCACATGGTCAACGGCATCTGGGGAACGCTCTCCCTCGGCTTCTTCGCCAGCGGCCAGTATTCGGCCATCGGCAGCGATCCCATCGCTCCGGACCTGTCCAGCAAGCTCACGGGCCTGTTCTACGGAGGGGGCTTCAAGGTGCTCGCGGCGCAGGCCATCGGCAGCGGCATCGTCACGGTGGCGGCCCTGGCCGCGGGTTTCGCCGTGATGCTGGCCGTCGATGCCAAGGGCCTGCTCCGGCTATCCGAAGAAGGCGAGCACGACGGCCTGGACCTTCATGAGCACGGGATCTCCGCCTATCCCGAGTATGTGATTTCGGCGCTGGCCTCGCCGGCGGGGGCGCCCATCCGGGCGCACGCCGCTGGCGAAGAATAAGCGGCATCCACCCACCGTCAGCCGAGGAGCCATCCATGAAAATGATCATCGCCATCATCCGTCCAGATAAATTCGAGGCGGTCCAGGCCGCCCTGGTGGCCAGGGACATCTACCTCATGACCGTGTCCGACGTCCGGGGCTGCGGCACCCAGAAAGGGTTCGCCGAGCAGTTCCGGGGCAACAAGATCGGGCTGGTGCGCCTGCTCCCCAAGGTCAAGCTGGAGATCGCGGTGAACGAGGAATTCGTCAAGCCCGCAGTGGAAGCGATCATGGCGGCGGCCAAATCGGAGCCCAGCCACCTGGGCGACGGCAAGGTCTTCGTGCTGAACCTGGAGGAGTGTTTCCGGGTGCGGACCGGCGAAACCGGCAGCGTCGCCATCGGGCCCTGATGCCGTTCGCATTCGATCGGGAAGGATGCGCCACGGATGGCACGGATTCACACGGATGAAAGAAAAACACCCCCTTCATCCCGGCTAAACGCCTTCTTTTCTTTTTGCCAGGATGGAGGGGATAAGCATAAGAGTCCGCCCTGAGCCCTGGAACCTGTGTCTGTGAGTCCCACGGCTTTTCAAACGCATGTTGGCCACGGATGGCACGGATTCACACGGATTTGAAAAGAGATGGGCCTGTGCCTATTGCATGTTTTTTGGAGGCTTCATGCGCGGGGGAAGCGCAGCCAGACTGAAGGACTGGCGCATCCTTGAATCCGTGTGCATCCGCTCAATCCGTGGTTTCAATACGGCCTTAGCGACAACTGGTTTTTGCCGCGGACACGGGTTTACTCAGATGAGGGCCCGTCGGGTTTCATTGCGTCAAAAAAGGGTCCAGATTCCCGGAATGTGACGGAAGTCTGCGCCCAGCCCCAGAGAATGGTCCGAGTCCGCTGCCATTGAACGCCCTTGCGTCATCCTTCCGGAGTCAGCCATGCGCCTGCTCAACGTCCTCCCGGTCCTCGGAGTGCTCACCGCGAGCCTGGCCGCCCAGAGCCCCGCCGCGCCCGCCGCGCCGCCCACGCTCCTGGGCTTCGCGGTGAGCGGCTCCGCGACCTTCGGCTCCCAGTACATCTTCCGGGGCCTGACGCAGACAGACGGCAAGCCCACCGTCCAGGGCGAGCTGGACCTGGTCCATCCTTCCGGGTTCTATCTCAGCGCGGCCATGAGCAACATCTCCTGGTTCACGGACCAGAACGCCAACCTGGCCAGCGCGCCGGTTTCGCTGGCCTCGCCGGGCGGAGGCAAGGTGAATTCCGCCGCCGTGGAACTGGACCTTTTCGGCGGCTACAAGTGGGGCTTCGCCAAGGACTGGACCTTGGACGCGGGGCTCTACCGCTACCTTTATCCCGGCAGCTATACCGCCCTCGGTGTCTTCCGGAATCCGGCTACCACCGAGGCCTACCTGGGGCTGGGCTATTCCTGGGCAAGCGTGAAATATTCACGCGTGTTGAGCGCCAACAGCTTCGGAACCTACAACGCCGAAGGGGCCACCTACGTCGATCTCAGCCTCTCCATCCCCCTGGGAGAGAGCGGGTGGACGGTGCTGCTGCACGGCGGCCACTGCGCTTATCCTTCGAATGCCAATCCGGATTTCTTCACCAACGCCAATACGGGACGGCTGACCGGGGACAACTCCCTCTTCAGCTATTCGGATTTCAAAGTGGGCATCGCCAAGGAGGTGAAGGGCTACACCTTCACCCTGGCGGCCACGGATGCCGACACCAAGGCCCGCGCCGCGGACAACGACGTGCTGGTCTACGAAAATGCCGCCGGCCGCAACATCGGCAAGGGCCGGCTGACCTTCACGGTTTCCAAGGCGTTCTAGTACCAGGTCGCCATCAACAAGAGAGATCCACCACGGAGACGCAGAGCCCTTGGAGGCCTCCGTGCCGCTCCGCCTCGCAGAGAAAGGGCCCGCACCGCGGGCCCTTTCTTCATGGGCCTGTCCGCCTACTGCACGGCCTTGCCTTCGGAGTATTTCAGCGTGACGCCGGTGGGCACGGCGCCCAGGTTGGGATCCGTGAAGGCGGGGATGAGGGCCGGATCGCTGAGGTTGACGGCCTGGGCCGCCGTGAGGCTCAGCGAGGGATCGGGCGTGGCGGCGAGCTTCAGGTAGAGGCCCGTTTCCAGCGGCTTGACGAGGTAGGTCTTGGCGCCGTTGAGGGCGTCCGTGACGGTGGTGCCCTCGGGGATGTTGACGATCTTGCTGGCCACCTCGTCCGTGAGGGTCCAGTCGTTCCGGGAGAGTTCGTCGAAAAATTCGGGGAGGCCGTGCATCCATCCATCGAACTGGAGGGAGTAGGTCTTGGACTGGCCTTTGACGGAGAGGGTCAGGGGCGCCAAGGCGATGGGGTTGTCCAGCAGCTTGTAGGTGCGGGCGCCGCCCGTGTCCTGGGTGTAGAGGAAGGTCTGGATGGCGAAGGTTTCGCCCTGGCGCGGGTAATCCCAGTTGAACTGGATGCCCGTGCTCTGTCCCGCGCCGTCGTAGCCCACCAGGCCCCACTGCCCGCTGGCGACCACTCCGCCGACTTGAGGGGCGGGGTTCTGGTTGGCGTCCTGGGTGCCCACGGTGAGGTAGAGAAGCTTCAAGAAGGTGGGGCTTCCAGGCGTCGTGTCGAAGCGGTAGGTGGAGGTTCCCCCGGGATTCTGGGGGCTGGCCCACTGGGGCCTGAAGGTGGCCACGCTGCCCAGCAAGGCGGCGGCGTTCACGGGGTTCGCCGGATTCTGGAGTTCGATTTTCACGTCATAAACGGCTGTGCCCGTGCGGGTGACCAGGTAGTTCCCGCCCTGCTTGTTGATGTAGTACTGGAAGTTCAGATTCAGCGTGAAGGGCTGGTCGCCGGCGGGATCGAAGACGGGCGTCCAGGTCTGCTCGTTGAAGGAGAGCACCTTCTTGACCACCCATCCATTGGCCCCCGTGTACTGGATGAAGACGGAACCGCCGATGTCCACCCAGAGGCGGTCCGAGGCCGCAGGGGCGTAGGGCGTGCCCGTGCTCATCATCTGTCCGGTCGCGGGGTCGGAGGTGGCCAGGAAGAATCCCGAGCCCGCCATGTAGACGTACTCCCGGGGCTGCTGGGCCGTCTGGTCCCAGCGGTGGAGGCCCACGAATTTCCTGGGCTGCTGGACGAGGCTCGAGAAATCGGTGAACGGCGCGCCCTGGTCGGTCCACTGGGATCCGTCATAGACCAATTCGCGGTGGATGTTCACCCAGGTTTCCACGGGGATGTTGAGGAGGTCGTTCACGTCGGCGGCGGCCAGGGTGCGCTTGGTCAGCACGCCTGTGAAGGAGGCCGTCTGGTAGGTTTCGGCGTTCGTGCCGCGGTCCTGCCGCGTCACCGTCGTGCCGTCCGGAAGGATCCCGCCGTTCTGTCCGGCCCAAAGCTGGTGCCGGCCCTGCCAGGCGCCGTAGTAGCCGTATCCAGGCGTCCCGCCCGAAGTGTAGGACACCGGGAAGCCGAAGGCGTGGCTCTTCAGGACGTCGGCGCCGGTGGCCGCGTCGAACATGCCGTAGCGGTGGACGATCTCTACGGTGGCGGCGCGGTCCTTGTAGACATCCTTGATCTCGTCCCTGATGCGGAGCTGGGCTGGATTGTAGGCGTAGGCCACGGTCTTTTGGACGCGTGTCTGTCCGTTGTTTTCGGGGTAATTGATCTTGCCGAACCCGTTCTGGTCCGAACGGCTCATGAAGGCCCTCATGGTTTCCACGGGACCGTCATGGGCTTCGGACTGGTTCATGCTCACCAGGGTTTCCCCGGAAGGGCCGATGGAGGCTTTGGCGGCGAAGAAGGAGGTTCCCGCCGGGTCCAGCTTGGCGTTGAGGGTCCAGACGCCGTAGTCCTGGTAGGTTCCGTCGCTGCGCTTGGTGGCCGAGGCGTAGATCTTGAACTCGGCCTTGATGATCCGCCCGCCGTCATCGATCCAGGTGCGGACGCGGTTCACATCCTTGTCGCCCTCCTTGATCATGGCCGAATCCACCACCCAGGTCTGGGTCGACTTGGATTCGTTCCCCTTGTCCTCCTGTTCCCAGGACACGATGGCTTTGTAGGGCCCGGCGTTGAGGTTCTCCTTGTCCGCATAATGGGTCTGCGCCATGGCGTTCAGGATGGTCTGGATGATGGAGAACTGGCTCACGGCATGTTCCGCCACGAACTTCGTGCCCTTGGCGTTCGTGTAGTCGGTGCCTGGATCCGTGGCCAGGGGCAGGGCCATCACGGCCGGAAGGGCCGAGGGCCCGCCGGCATGGGTGCCGGGGGACGTGATGATCAGGGCGCTGCCGGCCTTGGGGGCCACCGCGGAAATCTCCGAAGGCACGGTGAATCCCACCGTAGGGGCGGCCGGGGGCGTTGGCGGAGGCGCGGGAGGCGCGGCGCCGGTCGACGAACCGCCGCCGCCGCAGGCCGCGAGCCCGCCGAGGAGGGCCAGGCCGAGCAGGACCTGACTGTGGGTGATTTGGTTCGACCTGCCGTTCATCGCCACCTCCAAGGAAACCGGAGGGTTTTCCTCCGGACAGCCACACCCTTCCCAGGCCGCCGGCGCAGCTGGGATATCCCCTTCATGTCATCCGGTGAAAGAAGAGCGCCTTCCGCTGCCCGTGGTCCGGGCATGCGTGGGAGCGCTCTCTCTAGTAGGGCGTTGTATCGGAAGCCGTTTGCCGGGACTTGAGGGGTTCCGCCCGGATTCCGTTGGCGGGGGTCAGTGGATCTGTCTGAGGGCCTTTTCCGTGGCCTCCAGCAGGGCCTCAGGGCCCACGGGGCGGCCCGTGGCCTTCTGCATCCAGAGGTCCGGCGTCAGACGGCCCTGGGTGGCCATGCGCTCAAAGGTCTCGCCCAGGCGGCCGGTCTTCTCGATCTCATGCTCGATCTGGAAGGCGATCATGTGGCCGATGGGGTAATCGGGCAGGTAGAGGAAGCTGCTGATCATGTGGCTGTAGATGCCCAGCAGCACGCAGTCCTTCTGGCCCAGCACAGGCGCGTAGTAGCGGTTCCAGACATCCTTCGAGATGGACAGCACCGCCTCCTTCAGCTGGCTGGGCGTGGCCGCGGGGTGGTCGTACATCCAGTGCCACACGGCGGTGTCCACCAGGCCCACGCCCGCGATCTCGTAGGTGCCCCAAAAATCGTTGAGGGTCTTCTCGGCCAGAGCCTTGGCGTCCGGCGCGGGCTGGCCCAGCAGTTTGAGGTCCTGGGCCTGGAACACGAAGGCCAGGGCTTCGGTGAAGGCGGTGTTGGGCACGCCGTTCAGCAGCCAGTGGTCCACGTTCACGAGCGAGAAGGTCTGCTCCACGTTGTGGCCCATCTCGTGGACGGCGATGTTGAAGCCCTTGTAGTCCATGCCGTCGGCGCCCACGCGGGTGCGCAGGTGGGCGTTGTCCGCGCGGCGCTGGGCGCCCATGGCGTGGCCGGATCCGCGGGCGGGATCCACCTCGATGCGGCTGGCCAGCCAGGCGGAACGCTCGGGGCTGAAGCCCAGGCCCTTGAGCAGGTTCGGCATGTCGGCCTTGTAGGCGGCAGCGGTGGGGTACTTGGCCTTGAGCAGCGCGTCCAGCTTGGCCTCATCCAGGCTGGCGCCGGGCCGGAAGCCGTTGTACCAGATGTCGAAGGGCTCGAGCTTGCGGCCCAGGCGGCGCTCCATGACCTGGGCCACCTGCTTGAGCAGGGGGCTGGAGCAGACCGCTTCCAGCATCTGCTTCACCCGGGCCTCGGGCAGCTGGCGGCCCTCCTCGTAGCTGCGGGCGATGTGGGTGGGTGCGGTGGGGCTGTAGGGATCGGCCTTCTTCATGGCCAGGAAGCAGTCCAGCAGCACCTTGTAGCGGGTGTCGGGTTCCGGGGCGGCGGTGGGCTTGAAGCCCGCGGGAGCCCTGCGGTCGCTGTCGCTGACCGTGGCGGCCTTCACTTCGTTGGTGAAGGGATTCCAGTCCACCAGGGGGTTGTCGATGACGTCGGCGGGGATGGTCTGGGTGACGATGCGCTCCATCACCTTCTGGATGCTGCGCTGATGCGCGAGGCCGGCGCTGCCCTGGGCGTAGCGGCTCTTCAGCTCGTCGCGCAGGTTCCAGTGGGAGAGCAGGCGCTTCTTGGGCTCGAAGAGGCGCTGGCCCTTGGCGTCCACCAGGTGGTGCATCCAGATGTTGTAGGAGGCGATGTACCGTTCGGCCTGGCCACTGGCTTCGGCGGCGGCCTGGTTTACCTCTGCGGGCACGCGGCGGGAGAAGAGGTCCGTCAGCCGGGCCTCGGCCCACTGGCGGCGGGTCCAGGTGTCTCCGGCCTTCAGGCGGTCCTCCAGGTTGGACAGGGGGAAGTTCAACAGCACCACGAAGGCCAGCTTGTTGGCGAAGGCATCGTCGATGAAGTGGGCGCCCGGGTCGTAGCCGGACAGGATCTCGTCCACGGGCAGCACGGGGCCCAGGTCCAGGTCCGTGTGCCAGCGGTAGTCCCGGCCGATCTCGTGGGCGTGGCCGAAATAGCTCTCCAGGGTGAATTCCAGGCGGCCGAAGAGGGCGTCCAGGGCCTTCTGGTCCCCGGCGAACTGGGCCTTCACGAAGGCGGCGAAGGCCTTGCTGTCCCCATCTTCCGCCCGCCAGAAGGCGCGGGCCTGTTTCAGCCCCCGCTCGATGCGCCCGCGCTGGGCCTCGCCGTGCTGGGCCACCAGTTCCCTCGTCAGGGCCGCGGTTGCCATTTCCTGGGCCGTTCGAGCCGCCTGGGCCGCGGGAGGGGTCAGGGCGCCCGCCATGGGACTGGCCAGGGCGGCGGTGAGGAGGGCGGCGGTTCCGATGGGTCTCATGGGCTTCCTCGTTGACGGGTATTCCAGTTTACCGGGTGGTCGAGAGCAGCTCCCCATCGAAAACTGACCGTTTCGTCCGGTACAGTTGGGGATAGCCCCCACCCTGCAAGGATCCGACATGAAGCCTCTGCTCCTCACTTCGATGCTTTGCCTCGGGGCCGCGGCCCTCCTGGCCCAGGGCCCGCGATGCGTAGATAGTGTCGATCCCTTCATCGGCACCAAGGGGATGGGCCATGCCTATCCCGGCGCCACGGTGCCCTTCGGCTTCGTGCAGCTGAGCCCGGACACGGACACCGCCCTCTACACCCTGGACGGGAAGACCTACAACAAGGACGTGTACCGCTACTGCGCGGGCTATCAGCACGGCGATCCGACCATCGTGGGCTTCAGCCACACCCACCTGCACGGCACGGGGCACTCGGACCTGGGCGACCTGCTGGTGATGCCCACGGTGGGCGCCCTGCAGCTGGATCCGGGCCGGGTGGAGCAGCCCGGCAGCGGGTACCGGTCCCGCTACCGCAGCGAGGTGGCGCAGCCCGGCTATTACGGCGTGGAGCTGACGGATCCTGGCGTGAAGGCGGAACTCACCGCCACCAGCCGGGTGGGCTTCCACCGCTACACCTTCCCCAAGAGCGCCGACAGCCGCATCGTGCTGGACCTGGTGCATTCCATCTACAACTACGAGGGCAAGGTGCTCTGGTCCCGCGTGCAGGTGCAGGGGCCGGACCTGGTCACCGGGTACCGCCATGTGCGGGGCTGGGCGCGGGACCGCCACCTCTATTTCGCCATGGCCTTCAGCAAGCCCTTCAAGGCCTATGGCCAGCAGAACCAGGAGCCCCGATCGGTCTACCAGGGCTTCTGGCGGAAGTGGAACCAGGCCACCAGCTTCCCCGAGATGGCTGGAAAGGCGCTGAAGCTGCATTTCGATTTCGATACGGAAGCCGGCGAGGCCATCCAGGTGAAGGTGGCCCTGTCCGCCGTGAGCGAGGCGGGCGCGCTGGCCAACCTCAAGGCCGAAGCGCCCCACTGGAACTTCGACCAGGTGCGCGCCGAGGCGGCCGGGGCCTGGGAGCGGGAGCTGTCCCGCATCGATTTCGCGGGCACGGAGGCCCAGCGGCGGACCTTCTACACGGCCTTCTACCACAGCCTGCTGGGGCCCGTGGAGTTCCAGGATGTGGATGGCCACTACCGCGGCGTGGATGGGCTGGTGCATGAGGCCAAGGGCTTCACGAACCACACGGTCTTCAGCCTCTGGGACACCCACCGGGCCCTGCACCCGCTCTACACGCTCATCGAGCCCAAGCGTGCGGGCGACATGGTGCAGTCCATGCTCGCCCACTACGATCAGTCCCCCTGGAAGATGCTGCCCATTTGGAGCCACCACGGGCAGGAGAACTGGTGCATGATCGGCTACCACGCCGTGAGCGTCATCGCCGACGCCTGGATGAAGGGTATCCGCGGCTTCGACGGCAACCGGGCCTTCGAGGCCATGAAGGCCACGGCCACGACGCCGGGCTACGACGGCCTGGGCGACTACATGAAGCTGGGTTGGGTCCCCGACGACGGGAACAGTTCCAGTGCCTCGAAGACGCTGGAATACGCCTACGACGACTGGGCCATCGCGCAGATGGCCAAGGCGCTGGGGCGCCAGGAGGACGAGGCCCTCTTTACGAAGCGGGCCCACGCCAGCCGGAACCTCTGGGATCCGAAGACCGGCTTCATGCGGGCCCGCCGCCGCGACGGGCAGTGGCGTGCGCCCTTTGATCCCATGCAGACCCACGACCAGGGCTACATCGAGGGGAATGCCTGGAACTACAGCCTGTACATGCCCCACGACGCGGCCTGGCTGGTGGCCAAATCCGGCGGCGGCGAAGCCTTCGCCAAGCACCTGGACGAGCTGTTCACCATGCACCTGGACGACAAGTTCTTCGCGGAAACCGAGGATCTCGGCCGCGAATCCATGATGGGCAACTACGCCCACGGCAACGAGCCCAGCCACCATGTGCCCTACCTCTACGTGTGGGCGGGCCAGCCCTGGAAAACCCAGGAGAAGGTGCGGGCCATCCTCGAGCAGATGTACCTGAACCGCCCCGACGGCCTCTGTGGCAACGATGACGTGGGCCAGATGTCGGCCTGGTACCTCTTCGGCGCCCTGGGTTTCTATCCCGTGGCTCCCGGCAGCAACGAGTACGTGATCGGGGCCCCCGCCAGCCGTGAGATGGCCATCGCCTTCGAGGGCGGCGCGCGCCTGGTGCTGCGGGCTCCGAAGCTGGACCCGAAGAACATCTACGTGCAGGGCATCACCCTGAACGGCCGCCCCTGGGACAAAGCCTACTTCCGCCACGAGGACCTGGTGAAGGGCGGCGAGATCATCTACCACATGGGCCCGAAGCCCAACAAGGCCTGGGGCTCGGCCCCTGCGGCCAGGCCCTACGCTCTGCCGGTGGAGTAGCTCGTCCACTGATTTCCGCCCGCCCATGACTGAGGTCCACGGCGGTCTCCGTGCGACCTCCGTGGATTCCGCGCCTCCGTGGTGAATCCTTTCATTTCCGCTAAGCTAGCCCCATGCCGCTCGATCCCCGCCTCCTCGAGATCCTTTGCTGCCCGGCCTGCCACGGCGACCTGCTGGAGCGGGCCGAGGGGCTGCACTGCCAGGGCTGCGGGCTGCTCTATCCCATCGAGGACGGCATCCCCGTGATGCTGATCGACTCTGCCAAGAAGGTGGCTTTGTGAGCCCGCAGCAGGGAGGCTCCATCTCCGCGAGCCAGTGGCGAGTGGGAGCCATGCATGGCATGGCGAAAGGTGGAGGAAGGGCCACGGAAGGGCCGAAGGCCATTGCCGCCCGAAGGGTGGCTGCGCAGGAGGTGCAGCCGTGAGACTCGACCGGGGCCAGGCCGAATCCCTGCTTCAGCGCATGGAAGGCCGCAAAGTGGCCGTGCTGGGCGACGTGATGCTGGACGAGTACCTCTTCGGCGAAGTGAGCCGCATCTCCCCCGAAGCGCCGGTGCCCATCGTGCGGGTGCTGAAGGAGCGCTCTGTGCTGGGCGGCGCCGCCAACGTGGCCGCCAACCTCAAGGCCCTGGGCACCGAGCCCCTTCTCATCGGAACCCTGCAGAAGGATGTGGCCGGGGACCGCCTGCTGGGCCTTCTGACCGAACTCGGCATCTCCATCTCGGGCCTGGTGCTGGACGCTTCCCGGCCCACCATCATCAAGACCCGCGTCATCGGCCAGCAGCAGCAGATGCTGCGCATCGACCGCGAGGATCCGGGCCAGCCCGAGGCCGCGGTGCTGCTGGGGTTGAAGGACCGCCTGGAGCGGGCCCTGGCTTCAGCCTCCGCCCTCATCGTCTCCGACTACAACAAGGGCGCCGTCAACGCGCCGGTGATGGAGGCGGTGCGTTCGTTTTGCGCCGAGCGGAATCTCCCCTGGATCGTGGACCCCAAGCCCGGGAACAAGACCCTCTACCGCGGGGCCACGCTGATGACGCCCAACACCAAGGAAACCTCCGAGCTGACGGCGCGGCCCGCCCGTTCCGACATGGAGGTGACCGTCGCGGGCCGGGCCCTCATGGCGGAGCTGGGGCTCAAGGGCCTGCTGGTCACCCGCAGCGAACGGGGCATGGCGCTCTTCTCACCGGATGCGGAGCACGCCGCGCCCTGGATGATTCCCACGGAGGCCCGCGAGGTCTTCGACGTGAGCGGCGCCGGGGATACGGTCATCGCCGCCTTCAGCGCCGCCATCGCCGTGGGCGCCGATTGGCGCGAAGCCGCCATGCTCGCCAACGCCGCCGCCGGCGTGGTGGTGGCCAAGGTCGGCACCGCCACCGTCACCCCCGCCGAATTGCTGGAGCATTACCGGGAGCAGGAAGCGAATTGATGCTCTCCGGGGGTTCCACGCTCCGCTTCGCTGCGCGAACACCCCCGGACCCCCGCGCCTCGGCCGGCGGAGCCGTCCTCGGCTGATGCTCTCCGGGGGTTCCACGCTCCGCTTCGCTGCGCGAACACC
>JACPYP010000002.1 GCA_016195985.1 Acidobacteriota bacterium
TCGAGCGAAGCGAGGGAGCGGGAGTGAAACGATCGGGGTCAGGTCCCCGCGCAGGCCAGTGGTTTACGACCCATGAGAGGGAATAGTCCATGTCCGTGACCAAGATCCTCATTGCGAACTGCGGGGACGATGACCCCTCCGTGATCGAGCGAAGCGAGGGAGCGGGAGTGAAACGATCGGGGTCAGGTCCCCGCGCAGGCCAGTGGTTTACGACCCATGAGAGGGAATAGCCCATGTCCGTGACCAAGATCCTCATTGCGAACCGCGGGGAAATCGCGATACGCGTGATCCGCACCTGCCGGGAGATGGGGATTCCCACGGTGGCGGTGTATTCGGAGGCGGATCGCGGGGCCCTGCATGTGCGCATGGCCGACGAGGCCTACTGCATCGGCCCCGCCGCGGCGCGGGAAAGCTACCTGGTGCTGGAGAAGATCCTGGACGTGTGCCGGCGCAGCGGCGCCGACGCCGTGCATCCGGGCTACGGCTTCCTCTCCGAGAACGCAGAGGCCGCGAAGGCCTTCCAGGCGGCGGGCATCACCTTCATCGGGCCCCGGCCCGAGAGCATCGTGAGCATGGGCTCCAAGACCGCCGCCCGCGAAGTGGCCATCGCCGCGGGCTGCCCCGTGGTGCCGGGCATTCAGGAAACCATGGCGGATGATGCCCTGCTGGAGGCCGCCACGAGGATCGGCTTCCCGGTGATGCTGAAGGCCGCCATGGGCGGCGGCGGCAAGGGCATGCGCCTGGTGCACAAGCCCGAGGAATTCACGTCCGCGCTGGCCCGGGCCCGGGGCGAGGCACTCTCCTCTTTCGGCGACGACAGCGTCTACGTGGAAAAGGCCATCGTCCAGCCCCGCCACATCGAAATCCAGGTCTTTTCCGACGCACACGGCAACCACGTCTACCTGCACGAGCGCGAATGCTCAGTGCAGCGCCGCCATCAGAAGGTGATCGAGGAGGCGCCCAGCCCCCACGTCACGCCGGAGATGCGCAGGGCCATGGGCGAGGCGGCCCTGAAGGTGGCCCGCGCCGTGGACTATGTCGGCGCAGGCACCGTGGAATTCCTGGCGGATGCCGACCGCAACTTCTACTTCCTGGAGATGAACACCCGCCTGCAGGTGGAGCATCCCGTCACCGAATGGATCACGGGCCTGGACCTGGTGAAGTGGCAGATCCTGGTGGCCCGGGGCGAGAGACTCCCCATGACGCAGCAGGAGATCCCCCTCAACGGCTGGGCCATGGAATGCCGCGTCTATGCGGAGGATCCCGACAAGAACTTCATGCCGAGCCCCGGGAAGATCACCTTTCTGCGCACCCCCAGCGGGCGCAACGTGCGCGACGACAGCGGCGTCTATGAAGGGGCCGAGGTGCCCATGTTCTACGATCCGATGATCAGCAAGCTGAGCACCTGGGGCCCCACGCGCCTGGAGGCCATCGAGCGCATGCGCGCCGCCCTGGGCGAGTACCGCATCGGCGGCATCCGCCACAACATCGCCTTCCACGAGGCGCTCATGGAGCACGAGCCGTTCCGTGCCGGGGCCCTGCATACGGGCATGCTGGACAAGCCCTTTTGGAAACGCAAAGAACAGGGGCCCGACCTGAAATTCGCCGTGGCCGCCGCCCTTCTGCATGAACTGGAAACCGAGCAGCGCCGCGCCACCCAGCCGGCCACCGCCACCGACGGAAAACCGGATTCCTGGAAACACTGGGGCCGGTTCAACCGGTTATAGGGAGAGACGCGTGAGCATGAAGCAGGAGCGAAGAGCCACCGTGCCACAGGCGCGGCCCGAAGGGCGCCGCACAGGAGGTGCGGCGTGAAACGCACCATCATCCTCGGAAAAGAAACCCTGGACGTGGAACTGATCCACCAGGACGGCGTCACGACGCTGGTCTGGGAAGGACTGAGGCAGGCCATCGACATCCTCGAACTCGAACCCGGCTGCTATTCCATCCTGCTGGAAGGCCGTTCGGTGGAAGTGAGGCTGGATGCGGCCAAGTCGCCGGATCCTGAAGCCCATGCCTATCGCGCCATGCTCTATGACGGTTCCTACGAGTTCGCCCTGGTGGATCCACGCCGCTCCCTGCTGGCGGGTTCCGGCGGCGCCGGCGCGGGAGGCGGCGTGCTGTTGTCTCCCATGCCCGGCAAGATCGTGAAGCTCCTGGTGAAGCCTGGCGATGTCGTCCAGGAAGGCCAGACCCTCCTCGTCATGGAGGCGATGAAGATGCAGAACGAACTGAAGACCAGCACCGCCGGAACCGTGGCGACCGTGCATGTGCAGGAGGGCGCCACGGTGGAAACGGGGGCGGCGCTGATCACGGTGGTGGCGCCCGGGGCTTGAAGCATGAGGCCTCGCGTATCGCCGGAGGCGATGCCGAGAAGATGCAGAACGAGCTGAAGACCAGCACCGCCGGAACCGTGGCGACCGTGCATGTGCAGGAGGGCGCCACGGTGGAAACGGGGGCGGCGCTGATCACGGTGGTGGCGCCCGGGGCTTGAAGCATCGGGCCCTGAGCGTCGCCCGAATTCCCATGGCCGGTAGGCCGACTCCTCGATGGATGAAAAATCCGGCCGCTCCGTGCCCCGGCGCGCCTTGGTCGATTCACCGCGATAGACCGAAAGAACTATCGAAAATGTCCCATCGCAAGTGAGCAGTGGCGTGATGTATGTAAGAAAGTCTGAGGGTTAAAATCAGGGTTTTCCATTGATGCTATTCGAGGCCGATGGCTAGCATTGGGCCAGGGATCACCCCCCCTTCAAGGAGAACCGACATGAAGAAAATCCTGATGTTCCTGGTCGCTGGAACCGCGATCACCCTCTCGGCCCAGGAGGGCACGGCCTGGGTGGCCGGACACCTGGGACAGACCCTCTTCGAGAGCAAGACCAACCTCAAGGATCAGATGCACTACGGCCTCGGCGCGGGGCACTGGTACACGGACCGCTGGGGCCTGGATCTCCGCGCCCTCCGCAGCGATCTCGATCTGGATCAGAACCCCCTCAAGGTCGGCACGGGCAAGGAAACCCACCTGCTGGCCTCGGGCTTGTTCAACTTCCGCCCCGGTGCCGAGAACTGGTACCCCTACCTGGCCGCCGGCCTGGGCGGCACCAACGTGGGCTCGCCCTACTCCGGCAAGTCCGAGGGCACCACGCGCCTCAACTATCACGGCGGACTGGGCATCATGGGCCGCCCCGCTGAAAACGTGCTGCTGGATGTGAGCGCCAAGGCCGTCCGCGTGAACCTGCCCACCGCCCGCACCGAGTACCTGGCCACCGTGGGCCTCGGCTACACCTGGGGCGGGATCAAGAAGGCCGCTCCCGCGCCTGCTCCTGCCCCGGAACCGCCGCCGGCCCCCGCTCCTGAGCCCAAGCCCGAACCGAAGCCGGAGCCCGTGGTGGCGCCTCCTCCGCCGCCCCCCGCTCCCGAGCCCGTGGTGGAAGTCGCCAAGCCCGTGCCGCCTCCCGCGAAGATCGTGCTGGACGAGGCCGTGCTTCACTTCGCCAACGGCAAAGCGGACCTGGGTCCCGACGCCACCGCCGCCATCCAGAAGGTCGCGGATGGCCTGAAGGCCTACCCGGGCGACTACAGCCTGGAAGTCAGCGGCCACACCTCCTCCGTGGGCGGCAAGGCCCTGAACAAGGCCCTGTCCAAGCGCCGCGCCGATGCCGTGGCCAAGGTACTGGTGGAGGCAGGCATCCCCGCCGCCAAGGTGAGCACCGTGGGCGCCGGCTCCGACAAGCCCCTGGGCGATAACGCCACCAAGGAGGGCCAGGCCAAGAACCGCCGCGTGGAGATCGACGTGAAGGTCAGCGACGGCAAGGCTGAGGTCCGCAAGACCGAAACCGACATCGTGGGCGCCACCCTTCCGGCCCCTTCGCCGCACAAGCCCTTGAAGAAGAAGGCCGGCAAGTAGCATCCGGGTTACATTGGCCGGCGGGGGCCTGAAGCCTCCGCCGGCTTTTGACTGATTCCACTGGAGCGCCCATGTCTCTGAAAGACGAGTTCAAGGCATTCATCATGAAGGGCAACGTCATCGACCTGGCCGTGGCCGTGGTCGTGGGCGGAGCCTTCGGGAAAATCGTGACGGCCTTCGTGGACGGCATCGTCATGCCGTTGGTCAGCTACGTGCTGCCCGCGAACATCAAATGGGAGGAGTGGGTGCTGGGCAAGTTCCGGATCGGCGCCGTGCTCGGGGCCACCGTGAACTTCTTGATCATCGCCCTGGTGATCTTCCTGGTGCTGGTCAAGCTGCTGGAAAAGGTCACGAAGAGGAAGGAGGACGTGCCGCTGGCGGCCTCCAACACCAAGGAATGCCCCGCCTGCCTCGAACCGGTGCCGCTGAAGGCCACCCGCTGCAAGCACTGCACCAGCCAGCTCTGAGGGGGGCGGTCCTCAGTCTTCAGTCCTCAGTCTTCAGTTACTGCCCGTTGGCGGCCCTGGGCCGCCAAGCCATTTGGGCCCGTCCCTTTCGCTTGTGACAGGCCATCCGGCATGGTGAACTGGAGGCTCAACCCCGGGGCGCTTGGGTGCGCCCCCCGACGCACGAGGGCGCCGATGAGCGAGCAAGCTCCGGTTAAAAAGTACTCTGTTTTCCTTCCCAAGACCGACTTCCCCATGAAGGCGGACCTGCCCCAGCGCGAGCCCAAGCGGCTGGAACGCTGGAAGGCCGAAGGCCTGTACCGCCGCATCGAAGCCAAGCGCCAGGCGGACAACGCCGCCGGGAAGGGCAAGGGCCGCGAGGTGCTGCACGACGGCCCGCCCTACGCCAACGGCGCCATCCACATGGGCCACGCGCTCAACAAGATCCTCAAGGACGTGGTGGTGAAGTCCCGCTGGATGGAAGGCTACGAATCGCCCTACGTGCCCGGCTGGGACTGCCACGGCCTGCCCATCGAGCATGCGGTGGAAAAGGACCTGGGCCCCAAGCGCCGCGAGATGAGCCGCGCGGATTTCCTGCAGCGCTGCCGCGCCTATGCCCAGAAGTGGATCGATACCCAGCGCACGGCCTTCCAGCGTCTGGGCGTGCTGGGCGCCTGGGAGCAGCCCTACGTGACCATGGATCCCGGCTATGAAGCCGAGACCGTGCGCCACCTGGCCAAGCTCTTCGAAAGCGGCAGCGTCACCCGCAAGCTGAAGGTTGTCCACTGGAGCTACGGCGCCCGCACCGCCCTGGCCGAGGCCGAGGTCGAATACGCCGACAAGACCAGCCCCGCCATCACGGTGGCCTTCCCCGTGACGGATGCCGAGGCCCGGCGCCTGGAGCTGCCTACTCCGCTCTTCGTGCCCATCTGGACCACCACGCCCTGGACCCTGCCCAGCAACAAGGCCGTGGCCATGCATCCCGATCTGGAATACGCGGTGGTGCGCGCCCATGTGGGCGATGTGGACAAGCACTACGTGGTGGCCGTGACGCTCCGCGAAGATTTCTCGAAGAAGCTGGGCGCGGAGCTGCACACCGTCGAGATCCGCAAGGGCAAGGAGTTCCAGACCCTCGTGGCCCGCCATCCCTGGATCGACCGGGAAAGCCCCGTCCTGCTGGGCGACCACGTCACCGCCGACACCGGCACGGGCCTTGTGCACACGGCGCCCGATCACGGCGTGGACGACTTCAACCTGGCCCACCACCTGGGTCTGCTCCAGCTCGTGGGGCCCGACGGCAAGTTCCTGCCTGCGGTGAACGACCCTGAGTTTGAGGGCAGGAACATCTTCGACTGCAATCCCCTGGTGGTCGAGCGCCTCCGCAGGGAAGGGCGCCTCCTCCACGAGGAGAGCCTCTTCCACAGCTATCCCCACTGCTGGCGCACCAAGACGCCCATCCTCTTCCGCGCCACCGAGCAGTGGTTCATCACCATGGATACGGAGCTGGCGGGCAAGGGCCGCAGCCTGCGCGAGCTGGGCATCGACGGCGTCGAGCAGACGCAGTGGGTGCCCGCCCAGGGCCAGAACCGCATCCACGCCATGATCGAGGGCCGCCCCGACTGGTGTATCAGCCGCCAGCGCGCCTGGGGCACGCCCATCACCGTGCTGCGCTGCGAGGCCTGCGGCGAGCCCCTGGTGGACAAGAGCATCTTCGAAAAGGCCGCCGCGGCCATCGAAAAGGGCGGCATCGAAGCCTGGTCCGAGCTGCCCGTCGAGGGCCTGATTCCCGCCGGGGCCCGCTGCCGCTGCGGCGGCACGGCCTTCCAGAAAGAGACGGACATCCTCGACGTGTGGATCGATTCCGGCGTGAGCGCCTCGGTGGTGTGCGAGTCGCACCCGGAACTGAAGCGCCCGGATTACGGCCAGTTCATCTACCTGGAAGGCTCGGATCAGCACCGCGGCTGGTTCCACAGCTCGCTGCTGTTCAACCTCGCCGCCACGGGGACCAAGCCCTACAAGCAGGTGGTGACCCACGGCTTCGTGCTGGACGGCAAGGGGCAGAAGATGTCCAAGAGCCTGGGCAACGTCATCACGCCGGAGGAAATCCTCAAGACCCTGGGCGCCGACATCCTGCGCTGGTGGGCCGCCTCCTGCGACTACAGCGAGGACATCCGCATCTCCAAGGAGATCCTCGACCGCAGCGCCGACGCCTACCGGAAGATCCGCAACACCCTGCGCTTCCTGCTGGGCGCCCTCGCGGATTTTGACCCCGCGAAGGACGCCGTGCCGGCCGCGGAGCTGGCGCCCCTGGACCGCTGGGTGCTGGCCGCCTTCGGCCGGACCACCCAGGAAGCCCGGGACGCCTACACGCGCTTCGAGTTCCACCGCGCCACCCAGGCCCTTCACGGCTTCTGCCAGCTGGAGCTGTCCAGCCGCTACTTCGAGATCATCAAGGACCGCCTCTACTGCGACGCGCTGGATTCGGCCCGCCGCCGCAGCTGCCGCGCCACCTGCTGGGAACTGGCCAAGGGCCTTTGCGCCCTGCTGGCTCCCGTGATGAGTTTCACGGCGGACGAGGCCTGGGAGCAGATCCCAGGCTGCACGGGCAGCGTCCATGAACAGAGGTTCCCGGAAAGGGAGGCCGCGCCGTTGGACGCCACGTGGGAAAAGCTGTGGGAGGTCCGCGAAACCGTGCAGGCCGCCATGGAGCCCCACCGCGCCGCCAAGACCATCGGCACCAGCTTGGACGCCCAGGTATCCCTGGCCCTGCCCAGCGCCGAAGCCGCCGCGCTCGCCGCCCTCGGAGAATCCTTGGAGGAGCTGCTGGTGGTATCCGGGCTGTCGGTGGCGGATGGGGAAAGGGCCGTGGCCGTTTCCACCCACGAGGGACAGAAATGCCCCCGCTGCTGGAACCACAAGGGAGGCCACGGGCAGGGCGAGGATGAAGCCCTCTGCGTCCGCTGCGCCTCGGTGGTGGCCTAGTGCGCCGTCTGCCCTGGCTCCTCCTTCCCGCCGGCATCCTGGCGGCGGATCTGGCCTCCAAGGCCTGGATCGTGGCCACGCTGGCGGAAGGTGAATCCCGCGCGGTCATCGACGGGTTCTTCCACCTGACCCTGGGCTACAACCGGGGGGCCATTTTCGGCAGCCTCTACTGGATTCCCGCCAAGGTGCGGTTCGCCCTCTTCGCCCTGGCGGGCCTGGTGGCGCTCCTCTATTTCGGGAAGCTCTTCCTGGAGGAGAAAACCTCCACCTGGGACCGCGTGGCTCTGGGCAGCATCCTGGGCGGCGCCCTGGGCAACGGCATCGACCGCATCCTCCGCGGCGGGGTCGTGGACTTCCTGGATTTCGCCTTCGGCAGCTGGCACTACTGGAGCTTCAACTTGGCCGACAGCTTCATCCTTTGCGGGGCGATCCTCTACGGGGCCCGCATGCTGCTGGCGGCGAGGGTTGAGCCACCGACGAAAGAAAGCTGACTTCCGCCACGGATAAACACGGATAAAGCCTCGGGTCCGTATCTGTGTTCATCTGTGGCTGATCATCACTGCGCTTCGATGGCCTTGAGCAGCGCGGGGTCCTTGGGCAGCTGACCGACTTCCGCGAGACGGGGCACCAGGCGCTTCCAGAAAGGTTCGACGGCGAAGACGCGCTTGAAGAGGGGCAGGGCCTCGTCCAGCTTGCCGTTGGAAGCCAGGGCCACGGCCTGCCAGAAAGGCATTTCCCAGATACCCGGCGCCAGCTTCGCCGCGCCCTCATAGGCCGCTTTGGCCTTGGCCCACTCGCCCGCCGTGACGTGGCCGTCGCCCTCGTCCATGAGCCGGTAGGCGCGGCGCAGCTGGATGAGACGGCCCAATTCATTCAGGGGATCGGGGCTGTCCTCGACTCGCAGGTCGAACAGGCGGTCGTTCCATGGTTGGCCCGAGGCCTTGCCCTTCACCACGAGGATCGCGGCGCTTTGCATGCCGCGGATGTCGCCGCCCTCGGCCTGGGCGGCGCGGAGGGCCGCCAGCAGCCGGTCCGCCAAGTCGCCTTGGGCGTGGCGGAAGGCCTTGGCCATGGCGGGCCAGACCTGGGTCCGATCCATGAGGTTGGCTTCCACGGTGAAGCCCTCGCCCACTTCATGGCCGGCGGCCTGGATGCACTTCGCGCCGGTGTGCGCCGCAGCCCGGCCCTGGGCATCCACCATGGCCACCTGGCGCACTTCCCGGTCAGCGTCGGCGGCAAGAAGGGCCTTCAGCGCCTCGGGCGCCGGCCTGCCTGCCTTCATCAAAGCCAGGCCCAGGGCGCCGTAGCTGGGATCGGTGAAGCTCTGGGTGGCCACGGCGCCCACGCCGGGCTCCGCCCAGGGCACAGCGGAACCCACGGAAAACCAATGGCTTTGCACGGCCACGCCCAGATCCCCCGTGGCGGCGTCCCGGGCCACGATGGAAAAGGTGTGCACGGGCCGCCGAGGCATCGAAGGCGCTCCGGGAGGGGCGGCCAGGAGGGGCAGAGCCAAACCGAGGGCGAAGAGGAGGGCGCGCATGGGAACCTCGGGGGGATGCCCTACCATACCAGCGGTGCTGAGGGATGCGGCCAGTCCTGCTAGCATCCATGCCTATGCGAACCCCCCATGTCCTCGCCATCTCCCTCATCCTGTCCGCTCCGGCCCTCTGCGCCCAGGACGCCTACCGCGCCTCGGTGGATGCCTGGCACGCGCAGCGCGAGGCCCGTCTGGCCGCCGAGGATGGCTGGCTGACGCTGATCGGCCGGGACTGGCTGAATCCCGGCGAGAATGCCCTGGGCTCGGCGCCGGGCTCCACGGTGCTCCTGCCCGAGGGGCTGTCCCTGCCAAAGGCGGGCCTGTTCCTGGTGGAGGGGACCACGGTGCGCTTCAAGCCCTTCCCGGGCAGCGGCCTGCTTCTCAATGGGAAGCCCGCAGTGGAGGCGGTGCTGAAATCCGACGCGGAGGGGCAGCCGGACCTGCTTCAGGCGGGCCGGGTGAGTTTCTACGTCATCCGCCGCGGCGACCGCCTGGGCATCCGCATGAAGGATCCCGAGACCCCCGCCCGCAAGGCCTTCCACGGCGTGCCTAGGTATCCGGTGGATGCGGCCTGGCGCATCGAGGCAGACTTCATTCCCTACGACAAGCCGCAGACGCGGACCATCGCCACGGTCATCGGCACCACGGAAACCATGAGTTCTCCGGGCCTGCTGCGCTTCAAGATGGGCGGGCGCGACATCACCCTCGAGCCCATGGTGGAGGACCCCGAGCATCCCGAGCTCTTCATCCTCTTCAAGGACGGCACCAGCACCCACGGCACCTATCCCGCGGGCCGCTTCCTCTACGCGGACATGCCCAAGAACGGCAAGGTGATCCTGGATTTCAACCGGGCCATCAATCCGCCCTGCGCCTTTTCCATGTTCGCCACCTGCCCCCTCCCGCCCAGGCAGAACCACCTCGCCATCGACGTGCCCGCGGGAGAGAAGAACCCCGGCCTGCACTGAGGCCCGAAAGCTCCGCTCAGGCCTGCGGGCGGCGCGGGAAGCAGAGTTTGGCGAGGGTCCCCTTTTCCGGCGCCCTCGTGATGGCCAGGGTGCCGCCGTGCAGGCGGAGGATGTTCTTCACGATGGCCAGGCCCAGCCCCGCGCCGCCCGAGGCGCGGCTCCGCGAGACGTCGGGGCGGGAGAAGCGCTGGCCCAGCTTCGGAAGGAAGTCCTCGGGAATGCCTTCCCCTTCATCGCGGACCTGCAGGACGATCTGGTCCGCTTCGAGAAGGCCCTCCAGCGTGACCGTGCTGCCTTCGGGAGCGTGGTTGAGGGCGTTGGCCAGCAGGTTGTGAAGGGCCCGGCGGACGAGCTTCTCATCGGCCGCCAATTCGAGGTTTCCGGCGGAGCGCACGTCCAGGCTGACCGAGCGCTCCTCGGCCAGCGATTCGAAGGGCGATGCGGCGGTTTTCAATAGGGCGGCCACTTCCAGGGGTTCGACATGCAGGGCCATGGAGGGATCCTCGGAGCGGGCCAGGAAGAGCATCTGATCCAGCGTCGCGGCCAGGTGGTCCAGGGTTTCCAGGACCCCCTCCAGGGTTTCGGACTGGGCCGGGGAGGCGTCCCCATCGCGCAGCAGGCCCTCCACCTGGAGCCGCATGCCGTGCAGGGGGGTCCGCAGTTCATGGGCCACGTCCGCGTTGAGGGTGGTGAGCCGGGAGAAGGCCTCTTCCAGGCGGGCCAGGGCCTGCTTCAGATTCTCCGCCAGGGAGCCGAGATCCCGGGGCAGGTCATCGGGATCCAGATCCAGGGCCAGGGCTCCTGGGCGGATGGCGGCGGCCTGGGCCTCCAGCAGCTTCAAGGGCGCCAGCTGGCGCCGGACGGCTACGGCGACGAAGCCCGCGGTGAGCAGGGTGGCCAGGCCCCAGGTGAGCCACAGCAGGTTCTGGCTCTTCTTCAGCAGGCGGTTCTCGTAGCGGATGTCCCAGGCCGTGAGCACCCAGCCGCCGTTGAAAATGGCGCGGTTGATGATGAAGTGGCAGCCGCGGGCGCCGTCGGCCTCACACCACTGCCACCAACCGGGCTCGCCGATCCGGCCCAGGTTTGGAAGGTTCGCGGCGGGAAGGAGTTTGCCGAAGCCCTCGCTCTCCAGCAGCGGTTTGCCTTCGGGATCGAGAATCCGCACGAACACGTGCTCGGTGCCCTCCAGCACTTCCCGGCCAAAAGGCAGGGAGGGGGCGGGCGGGGGAAGGGGCGCCTTTTTCGCGGGCCGGGGTTCGTCGGGATCAGGCGGCTCAGGCTCATCCGGGGGATCCGCCGTCCAGTCGTAGTCGTTCAGGCGGGACACCATCAGGTTCGAGACGCGCTGAAGCTCATGGTTGCCCTCGTGCTGGAACAGCCGGGCCAGGGAATCGTTCAGGAAGAAGGAGGCGAGCCAGATCACCGTGATCACCACGGCCACGGAGCCCAGCGCCAGCTGGGTGCTGAGCTTGGGGCGCAGCCAAGACGGACTGCGGCTCATGGCCGGCTACTCATGGCGGGCTTCCATGCGGTATCCCACGGAGCGATGGGTGTGGATCAGTTTCTCGGCGAAGGGATCGTCCACCTTCCGTCGCAGGCGGCGCACGGCGGCATCCACCAGGTTGGGGTCACCGTCGTAGGCCAGATCCCATAACGTTTCGGCGATGCGCATGCGGGTGACCGTGTGCCCGGCGTTCCGCGCCAGCAGCTCCAGCAGGGCGTATTCCTGGGCGGTGAGATCCAGGCGCTGGCCGCCCCGGTAGACCTTCCGCCGCGTGGGATCGAGGGAGAGATCGGCGATGGTCCAGCCGCGCTCGGGCGCGGCGCCCTGCCGCTGCAGCAGGTTGCGGATGCGCAGCACCAGCTCCGAAAAGGCGAAGGGCTTCACCAGGTAGTCACCGCCGCCCAGGCCCAGCCCGCGCAGCCGGTCGGGCAGGGCGTCCCTGGCCGTGAGGAAGATGACGGGGGTTTCCGTGCCCTTGGCGCGCAGCTCGGCCAGGAAGGTGAAGCCGTCGAGGCCGGGCAGCATCACGTCCAGAAGGAGGATGTCGTAGGTCTTCTCCAGGCCCAGATGCAGGCCCGTTTCGCCATCGAAAGCCACGTCCACCTGGAACCCTTCCTGTTCCAGGCCGCGCTGGAGCGCCAGGGCGGAGCGTTGGTCATCTTCCACGAGCAGGATCATGGACCTTCCTATGACGTCTTCATCTTGTCAGCGACCGGGCGGGCCACGCCACTTTTCAGGGTCTCCTGGATCAGCTGCAGAAGCTGGTGCTCGGCGGCTTCCAAAAGCTTCTCCTGTTTGGCGGACAGGGCCTCGCGTTCCCCATTCAGCTTTTCCATCGCCTGGTCCAGCTTCTGCAGCTCGCCATCCAGGACCTGCATGTCCCGGTCGATGGCCTGCCGCTCGCCATCGATGCGCGCACGCGCTCCGGCAGTGGCGGGGCTTTCCCCGTTCAGAGCCTCCTCCCGCTCGTCCAGGCGGTCCCGCTTGTCGTCCAGGGCGTCGCGCCGGGCATCCAAACCGTTCCGCTGGGCCTCGAGCTGGTCTTCCCGGGTTTCCAGCTGGCGGTCCTGAGCCTCCAGAGACGGGTCGCCCTTGAAGAGGTCCTCCACCTTGGCGAGGATGGCCTCGTCCTGGATCACGTAGGGCTTCTGGTCCTGGAGGAACCAGAGGAAAGACCCGCCGAAGCGCGCCTTCAGGCTGTCGGTGGAATCGATGTGGGCGCCGCTGGATACGATGAAGCTGGAGCGGTCTCCCCGGCCCCGGAGGAACACGTAGGTGCCGGCGGCCTTCGCTACGGCGCCCGGAGCCTTCGGCGCTTCGTGGGAGGCGGCGGTGGCGCCTGAGCGGCATTCACAGGCGGCGAGGGCCAGCGCTGATCCGTACAGCAAGGCCGCGGCCAGGGTTGAGTGGAAGTAGGTCACGAGCATGGGCGCCTCCTCGGCGGTGGGGTTAGCGGAAAAGCCAGCTGAGCTTCACTTGAAGCGCGTCGTCGCTGGGCAGGTGGCGAAGGCGGGAGAGATCGGCCAGGGGACGGATGCCGCCGCGGTCGCCGGTGAGCGCATCCGTCGATGTCCCGTGGGTGTAGACGGCGAACAGGGCGGAGCCCGGGAGGAATTCCCACCGGGCGATGAGGTTGATGTTCCAAAGGCGGTCACTGAAGGCGGTCTTCGCGCTGGAGGCGCCAGGCGCCAGCTGATGATCGTTCACGTAGGACCGGAGGTCGCGGAAGGACCAGGCGGCATCCATCCATTGGCTGAAGCACTGCATGGTGAGAACGGGGCTGAAGCCATAGGAGATGCGCAGGGTCTGGTCGAGCTGGCCCAGCCGGCGCATGCCGACGATGGGCATGGCGCCCTGGGTTTCCAGGTAGTGCCACTGCCCCTCCTCCCGGGCCAGGGTGGTCACCCAGCTGACTTCGAGATTGGGCGTGGGACGGAGCGACTGGAAGACGGCAGCGCTTTGGGTGGGGCCGCCCTCGCGCCGGTGATGGACGGTCCGGAGGCTTGCCGCGTAGGGCCCCCAGGGTGAGTAGAGGTTGAAGAAGGCGCGCGGAAAGGCGCTGTAGCGCAGGTATTTTTTGACCGGATCCTGGAAGGTGCGCAGCTCCCGGTCGTCATAGGCTGCGAGGCTCTTTTCCAGGCCGAGTTCCGCGCTCCATCCGCCGGCGGATTCGGCGCCCACCCAGTTGCCCAGGAAATGATCGATGACCCTTCCCGCCAGATCCCGCGAGACCGTGTAGCCTGCCACCCACTGGCGGTTCCTGAGCGCGCCCAGAGGCTCGTCCCATCGGCGAGTGGCCCCTGCGTTGAGGGTCTGGATGTCCGGCCGCTGGTTGTAGCCCAGATCGTTGGGATCGAAGCCGCGGGAGGTGCTGCTCAGCCGGCCGTTCAGGGACCATCCGTTCTTCCACTGCTGGTTGCCTTGCACCTGCACGAAGGATCCGGCCCTTCGGCCTGTGCGGGGCCCGGCGCTGGAATGCGCGAAGGAAAGGCCCAGGCTCCCGCTGCGGTCCGCGGGTTTGAAGAGCCAATCCGCGCCGCCCACCAGGGCTTCGCGGCTTGCGGGATCCGCCTGGCGCAGGTAGGAGGCGAATCCCCCTATGAAACTGCCCCGCTCATCCACGTTCTGGGTGGCGCGCAACGCCATCGCATGGGTCATGGGCTCCAGGCTGCGGCGGGTTTCCTGGCCTGCGCCATCCTGCACGGTGGCCCGCGCGGCTTCCATGTTGGCGGCCAGAAGGCCCAGATTCATCCCATTGGCGAACTTGGAGGTGTATTTCGCGGCCCCCAGGATGTCCACCGAAGAGGGCCGGTCCACGAGCTTTTCTCCGGGCTGAAGGCCGGGGTCGGACAGGCCCTTGCCCAGCCGCCTGCTGTAGAACAGATCGAGGCCGGTGAACTGGAAGATGTCCAGGCCTTCGAGGAAGAATGGCCGCTTCTCGGGAAAGTAGGTTTCCGTGGTGCCGAGGTTCAGCACGGCCTGATCCACTTCCACCTGTCCGAAATCCGGGCGCGCGGTGAGGTCGAGCTGGGAATAGGAATTCAGGCCGAGGTGCGCGTCCAGGCCTGCCTGGGCCTTCCACCTCCGGTCGTCGAAGCTCTGGGCCGTCTCGAATTTCCGCTGGAGGCTGAGGTAGGGCACCCACTCGCGCCGCGGATGGGGCTTCACGCCCTTGATGCCCAGGAGATCCGGGAAGTGGCTGACCCAGGCGTTCAGGCCCCGCGGGACGATCTGCCACATGGACAGCTCCTGGCGGGGCGAGTAGTCGGAGCGGATGAAATTGATGCCCCAGACCTGTTCCCCCTGGGTGGCTTTGAGGCGCAGGACAGAAAGGGGGATCTTCATTTCCGCGGTCCATCCGTCGGCATCGGTGGTCACGGCGCTCTCCCACACGCTGTCCCAGCTGAGGTCCTCGTTGGTATCGCCGTAGACGAGGCGGTCCTGCTGCACACCGGACGCGTTGACCATGAAGGCGAAGGCGGTGCGGCGGTCGTGGAGGCTGTCGAGATACACCCCGAACCAGTCGCTGGCGCTGTCCTGGTCGCGGCGGTGGATCTGCCGCACGATGGCGGCTTTGCCCTTGGGGTGGTGCATGCGGGCGGCGATGTAGACGAAGTGGTCGTCGTAGAGCACCCACACTTCCGTTTGGTTGGCGGGCGCCTTGCCCAGCTCCGGCGAGGAAACGGTGAACCCAGTGGCCGCTGGTGCCAGGGCCCACTGGGGCTCGTCCAGGCGCCCGTCGATGAGAAGCGGGTAGGAGGCCCGCACCGCGAGAAGGGTCTTCCGCGCTTCCCCGGCGGCGGTCGCGGGGAAGCCTGCCCAAAGAACGGCGGTCAGCGCGAGCAGGGGAAACTGCTTCAGGCGCGAGGGCAGGTGGCGTGGGGTCCGGAAAAGCGAGGGAGCCATGCCGGAAGACTAGGGATCCCACCTGATCTCCCGCTGTGTGCTGCCTGATCATTTGGTCAGGCGGCGCCCTTCCTTACCGGCGTGGGGCCGTGTTGGACCTTGATGGTGAAAGATCCAGCCGCTGGTTGGGGATCAGGCCAGCCCGCCGGGGGGCTCATCCGCCTCGCCGGACTCGCCGGCGCGGGCCGGGCGCGCTTTCGGAAGTTCCAGCACGAAGGCGCTGCCCTTGGGCGAATTGTCCTCCACCCAGATCCTGCCTTCGTGGGCCTCAGCCACCAGCTGGCAGAAGGCCAGCCCGAGGCCCGATCCGAAATGGGGATCGTGCCCCTCCTTTTTGACGCGGACGAATTTCCCGAAAATCCGGTCGCGCATGTCGTCTGGAATGCCGTGGCCCTCGTCCCGCACCTCCAGGCGGACGCCACCCTCCGTCGGCTGCGCGGTGATCCAGGTGCGGCTGCCGGAAGGGGAGTATTTCAGGGCGTTGTCGAGGAGGTTCAGCAGCAACCTCCTGAGGAACTCCTGGTCGGCCTCAATGTGGAGGCCGGGGGGGCAGTCCCAGGACAAGACATGGTTCCGTGATTTGGCCTGGGATTCCATCTCCTTCAACAAGGAGGGCAGCCAGGCGCTGAGCGGGACCGAGGATTTGTGGAGGTCGAGGCCCACCTGCTCGGCCCGCCCGATGTCGAGGATGTTCTGGATCATCCGGCCCATGGTGTGGGCGGTGTCGCGGAGTCTTCGCAGCTGCGCCCTGGAGGCTGCGCTGGTCTCATCCCGCTCATCCATCAGTTCCAGGCCCACTTGGATGGCGGAGAGGGGATTCTTCAGATCGTGCACGATGAATTCGAAGAGCTGCTCCCGCTGCTTCTGCAGATCCAGAAGGTTGTCCCGCTCCGCCTGCACTTCCGCCTGGAGGCGCTTGATGCGCATGAGGCTGCGGATGCGGACGATCAGCTCGGGGGAAAGAATGGGCTTCCGCAGGAAATCGTCGCCTTTGGCCCGGAGGGCCTGGGCGTGGATGTCCGGCCGTTCATCTCCCGTGAGGAAAATGATGGGGAGCAATTCGCCATTGGGAAGCTCTCGGATTCTCCGGCAAACTTCCAACCCGTCCATGCGCGGCATCTGGATATCAAGAAGCACCAGCTCGGGCTTGTAGGTGGACAGCAGTTCCAGAGCCCTTTCGCCTCCCTCGGCGGTTTCTACCTGGTAGTAGCCCCGCTCCAGCATCGCTCGCAGACTCCTGCGGGCGAGCGCATCGTCATCCACCACCAAGATCCGGGCCCCGTGGTCGGCGCGGCGAAAGAACAGGGGCCCATCGTTCATGCTCAACCTCAGATGGCGCTTTAGACCAAGTGCAAGCCTACCAAGTTTTTCCTGGGTATCTATGAAAAACCAGACAGGAAAAGCAAAAATTGCTCTGTCCCAGGGAGTGGACTCTTACACCTTACATGGCGAGGCATGAAGATGGGATAAATATGTCTCCCCAAACCATTGGGGATATTGGGTCTCAGGCTTGGGTGACAGAACCATTGCCTTACCCGGTTACCGGCGAGCCTCAGCCTGATGCAGAGCGTTCAAGCCCCCCCAACGAAGGACACGAAAGGAAAGGCCAGGACACGAAGGGGTGACGAGGATGGAATGCTCCCCTTCGTGGGGATCTTTTCAAGCTGAGCCAGGCCGATCAGCAGGTTGCCTTATTCCTTGACCGCCCCATCCACATACACCCAGCGGCCGTTCTCCCGGGCGAAGCTGCTGGTCTCGATGTGAAGGCTCCGCCGTCCGTTGGCCTGCAGGCTGGCGTGGAAGGTGACGATGCCCGTGTCGTCGGTCTTGCCGCCCGCTTCTTTGCGCACGATCTTCAGGCCGACGCAGCTCACGGACTTGCAGTACCGCGCCAGTTCCTCGCGGTCCTCCTCTCCGCGCTTCGCCTCGGGGCGGGTGGAGATGAGGTAGTCGACCTTCCCCAGCGCATAGGCGGAGAAGCGCGAACGCATGAGCTGCTCCGCGGTCTCCGGTGATGTGGCGCCCGCATGGAAGGGGCCGCAGCACCGGTCATAGGGCTTCTTTGATGTGCAGGGACAGGGACGGGACATGGGAACCTCATGGCGAATCTCGACCCCAGCATCTCATGCCGCTTCTGTGATCAGGATCCTGGCCGCACCCGCATGCGCAGCGCGACGTGCCAGAGGAACCACGCGAACAGGAGCGTCAGCAGCCAGACGAGCCAGGGGAAGGATCCCGCCCGGGCGGTCCAGGCCGCGAAAGACGCCAGCAGGGGCACCAGGGCGCAGATGACGAGGGACAGGTGGAAGGCGATCTTCGTGGCAGGCCCCAGGCGGCCGGCGGCGCGGGCCAGGCGCACGGTGATCATGGCGCAGGCCAGCGAGGGCAGCCCGATGAAAGTCCACAGGAGGAACAGGGGAATGGCCGGGCTCATCCAGCCTTGGTTGAACCAGCGGAAATAGCTGGGGAAGGTCCCGAGGAACCACACCAAATCGCCCAGGGCCAGGAAGGCCGTGAGCAGGGCGAGAAGGCGGAGGACCAGGCTGGATGGCGCCTGCGGGGGCGCTGATGCAGGAGCCGGGGCGGGCATCGGTTCAGTCATCGGAGCCTCTGGGGGTGCGCCCATGCTACCGATGCCCGCTCTGGAAAACCAAGGTTTTTCAACCTTCGAGGGGGATGTGCAGGCCGATGGTGGCCGCGTGCTCCCGGGCGGTCTCATAACCCGCGTCCGCGTGCCGGAAGACGCCCATCGCCGGATCGTTCCAGAGGACGCGTGCGATGCAGCGGTCGGCCCGCTCGGTGCCGTCGGCTACGATGACCACGCCGCTGTGCTGGCTGTAGCCCATGCCCACGCCGCCGCCGTGGTGCAGGCTCACCCAGGAAGCGCCGCCGCCCACCGCGGTCATGGCGTTGAGCAGCGGCCAGTCGCTCACCGCGTCCGAACCGTCCTTCATGGCTTCGGTTTCGCGGTTGGGGCTGGCCACGCTGCCGCTGTCGAGGTGATCGCGGCCGATGACGATGGGCGCCTTCACCTTGCCGGTGCGCACCAGCTCATTGAACTTCAGGCCCGCGAGGTGGCGCTCGCCGGCGCCGATCCAGCAGATGCGGGCAGGCAGGCCCTGGAAGGCGATCTTCTCCTTGGCGGCCTTGAGCCAGCGGATCATGCCCTCGTTTCCGGGGAACAGTTCCATCATGGCGGCGTCCGTGACGGCGATGTCTTCGGGATCGCCCGACAGCGCGGCCCAGCGGAAGGGGCCGATGCCCTTGCAGAACAGGGGCCGGATGAAGGCAGGCACGAAGCCCGGGAAGGCGAAGGCGTTTTCGAGGCCCGCGCGTTGGGCCTGGGCGCGGATGTTATTGCCGTAGTCGAAGGTGACGGAGCCGCGGCGCTGGAACTCGATCATGGCTTCCACGTGGGCGCGCATGGAGGCCAGGGCCCGCTGCACGTATGCCTCGGGCTCCGCCTGGCGCATGGCCGCGGCCTGCTGCAGCGTCATGCCGGCCGGAATGTAGCCGTTGTATTCGTCGTGGGCGGAGGTCTGGTCCGTGACCAGCTCAGGAACGATGCCGCGCTTGAGGATCTCGGGCAGGATCTCGGCGGCGTTGCCGAGAAGGCCGATGCTGCGGGCCTCGTGGGCATCCATGTACTGCTGGCAGAGGGACAGGGCCGTGTCCAGGTTGTCGGTCCATTCGTCCAGGTAGCGGGTGTCCAGGCGCTTCTGGATGCGGGTCTGGTCCACCTCGATGGCCAGGCAGACGCCGCCGTTCATGGTGACGGCCAGGGGCTGGGCCCCGCCCATGCCGCCCAGGCCCGCGGTCAGCGTCAGGGTGCCGGCCAGGGTGCCGTTGAAGTGCTGGCGGCCCGCCTCGGCGAAGGTCTCGTAGGTGCCCTGGACGATGCCCTGGCTGCCAATGTAGATCCAACTGCCCGCGGTCATCTGGCCGTACATCATCAGGCCCTTCTGGTCCAGTTCGCGGAAGTGCTCCCAGGTGGCCCACTTGGGGACCAGGTTGGAGTTGGCGATGAGGACGCGCGGCGCATCGACGTGCGTCTTCACCACGCCCACCGGCTTGCCGCTCTGCACCAGCAGCGTTTCGTCATCGTTGAGATGTTTCAGTTCCTTCACGATGGCGTGGAAACAGTCCCAGTTGCGGGCCGCCTTGCCCAGGCCGCCGTAGACCACCAGGTCCTCCGGGCGCTCGGCCACCTCGGGATCCAGATTGTTCATGAGCATGCGCAGGGCCGCTTCCTGCACCCAGCCCTTGCAATGCAAGTGGGAGCCGCGGGGGGCGGTGATGACGGGGGATTCGGAGGCAGTGGGCATGGGGGCTCCAGCGAAACGGCCCAGTTTCCCACGGCTGGCCCTGGACCGCGATCAAGAGCTCCGAAGTAAAGCAATGGCCTGCTTCAGGCCCTCCCGCATGGTGGCTGGGCTTTCCACTTTGTGAATAAAACCGTGTCCTGGCAGCACCCACGCGAAGTCAAAGGCCAGGAGTCTTTCCAGGCTTTCCAGCTGCTGCTCCCAGGAATGCCAGTTGTAGGCGCGGGAGGCCGACCATCGGCCTTTTTGCGGGTTCCACCAGAGGTGGTCTCCCGTGAACAGCTTGTCCTGGTGGAGGAGGCACATGCTTCCGGCGGTGTGCCCTGGTGTGGGGATCAGCAGCAGATCCTCGGCCAGAGGGACGGGCTGGTCGCCCTCGACCAGCCGCTCCAGGCCCCCGATGCCTTCGGAGCGATGCATGATGCGTTCGCAGCCGAAGCGGTCGTGGTAGGCCGCATGATCCGCCACGTCATCCCGGTGGCTCAGCACCATCGCGGCCACGCCGCCCAGGGCCTCCAGCCGCTTCATCAACGGTTCCGCGGCCCGGGGGCAGTCCATGAGGATGTTGCCTTCGGGACGGCGGATCAGGTAGCTCCAGGCGCCGAAGCTCTTGTCGCTGGTGTAGCCGCAGAAGTACGTGTCGTCAGCCAGAAGGTGGGGAAAGGCCCGGGCCGCCTCGGCCGCATCCGCCTTGCCATCGGTGCCGATGGATCCCACAGGACACGCCACCAGGGCCATGGCCGCTTTCAAGCGGCCCGCGGAATCCGCGGGCTGGGAGTGGACGCGCGCGTGGTCCCCTGCATCGGAGAACGTAGCCGGGGCGAACTGGTAGCAGGTGCCGCAATCGATGCAGGTGCGGTCCACGAAGAAAGGCCCTGGGGCATTGTCGGCGTGGGCTTGGCTCCGCTTGGCCATGGCCTTAGCGGTTCACCGTATGCATGGCGGCTTCGGGATAGCGGGTTCCCGCGGCGGCGCCGGAGGGAAAGAGGCCGCTCAGCTCCTGCAACTCGCCAGGGCAGAGCAGGTGTTCGAGGGCGCCGAGGTTTTCGTCCAGGCGGTCCCGCCGCTTCGTGCCCGGAATGGGCACCAGGTCGCCGCCTTGGCCGAGCACCCAGGCCAGGGCCAGCTGGGAGGGCGTGCAGCCCCGCGCGGCGGCCATGTCTTCCAGCCTGGCCACCAGGTCGAGGTTCTTCTGGAAGTTCTCGCCCTGGAAGCGAGGCGAATTCCGCCTGTAGTCGCCAGGCTCGAAATCCTCGAAGCGCTTGATCTGGCCCGTGAGGAAGCCGCGCCCCAGCGGGCTGTAGGGCACGAAGCCCACGCCCAGTTCCCGGCAGGCCTGCAGCAGGCCGTCTTCAGGATCGCGGGTCCACAGGGAATACTCTGATTGCACCGCGCTGATGGGATGCACGGCGCAGGCCTTGCGGAGGGTGCTGGGGCTGACTTCGGAGAGGCCCAGGAAGCGCACCTTGCCGGCCTTCACCAGATCGGCCATGGCGCCCACGGTGTCCTCCGTGGGCACGTCGGGATCCACCCGGTGCTGGTAGTAGAGATCGATGGTCTCCACTCCCAGCCGCTTGAGGCTGCCCTCGCAGGAGCTGCGGACGTAGTCGGGGCGGCCGCAGACGCCGCGCCTGCTGGGGTCGTTGGGATCGCGGATGATGCCGAACTTGGTGGCGATGACCACGCGGTCGCGGACGCCGGCCAGAGCCTTGCCCACCAGGATTTCGTTGAGGAAGGGGCCGTACATGTCCGCGGTGTCGAAGAAGGTGATGCCGCGGTCCACGGCGTGGTGGAGGGTGGCCGTGGATTCGGCGTCATCCTTGTGCCCGTAGAAATCGGACATGCCCATGCAGCCGAGGCCAAGGGCCGATACGGTGAGTCCCTGGGTTCCGAGGGCGCGCGTGAGCATGAAAACCTCCTTGAGACCGGTTCGAATTCAAGTGGGAGAAGACCACCGCCAAGACACCAAGGCACCAAGGCACCAAGCACTGCAAGGGTACCGCTTTTTGCTTTTCCTGGTGTCTTGGTGGCGGAGCTTTTCCTCGGGCTCAGCGGTGCTCGACGACATCCTTGGCCGCGAAGCGGACTTTGGGGGCGCTGGCGTACTTGTCGTCGGCGGCGCGGTAGCCCACGGGGCAGGCGGAGACGGTGGCGTAGCCCGAGCCCTTGAGCCCCAGGATCTCATCATACTTGGCGGGTTCGATGCCTTCGAAGGGACAGGCGTCGATGCCCAGCAGGGCCGCGGAAGTGAGCAGGTTGCCCATGGCGATGTAAGTCTGCCGGGCGGCCCACTCGTGGATGATGGCGTGGCGGGCGCCGTTCACGAGGTCGCCCATCATGAAGCCTTTGTAGCCCGCCAGGCTTTCGGCAGTGACGCCGCGCACCTCGGCGATGCGGGCGATGAAGCGGTCCACGTCAGCCTCGGTGACATCCTGCTGGGCGGTGAAGACCACGAGGTGGCTGCAGTCTTCCACCTGGGACTGGTTCCAGGAGGCGGGACGCAACTTGGCCTTCAGGGCCGGGTCGGTCACCACGATGAACTTCCAGGGCTGTAGGCCGTAACTGGAGGCGGTGAGGACCAAGGATTCTTCCAGCACGGCCCAGTCGGCGGCGGGGATCTTCTTGGATGAATCGAACTTCTTCGTGGCGTAGCGCCATTTCATCTGCTGGAGCAGGCTCTCGCCCGGGATGGTGCTCATGGGTTCCTCGTTGTTGAAGAGATGGATTGGTTCAGAACGCTTGCTGGAGGCGGGCCCTCAGCTGGTCGATGGGCAGGCTTCCCACGATGCGTTCCGTGGGCTGGCCGTCCTTGAAGATCACCAGCGTGGGCATGCTCAGCACGTCGTATTGTTCAGAGAGGGGCGTGAAATCATCCACATTGAGTTTGGCGAAGGCCGCCTTGCCCTGGAATTCCACCGCGAGGGACTCCATGACCGGGGCCAGTTCGCGGCAGGGCGCGCACCAGGGAGCCCAGAAATCCACTACGGTGATGCCTTTGGCCACTGCGCTGGAAAAAGTCTGGTCGGTCAGGTGCTGGATGGGATTGGACATGCCTGGGCTCCTGTTTCAGCTTTCCAGATTAACGGATCTGAAAGCTTTCTCGGTCATGACATTATCCTAACCGGGCAGGTGGTGCAGCAGACCACGGCGAAATGCGGGAAGGAAGGAGTGGGTCTTTTCAGCTCGTCAAGCCTGGCTGCCGCGTAATCTTCCATGGAAATCAGGAGGCTTGGGTCCAGCGGGCCGTGGCCGTGGCGACGCGCTGGCCGAGCCGCTCGGCGCTCGTGCGGTCCGCAAGGTTGGGCTCCACCTCCGGGGCCACCTGCCCAGCCTGGGCCATGAGCCCCGAGAAGCTGCCCAGCCGGTTGATGCCTTCTTCGTTGTAGGGCATTTCGGCATTGCCTACCCAGATCATGCCGTGCTGCATGGCGAAGATCATGAGCGACTGTAGGGTGTTCAGCTTGTCGCCGCTGGGGCTGCCGCTGATGGTGAATCCGGCGGCCAGTTTGTCTTTCCACTTCTGCTCCAGCCAGGGTTTCGAGCTGGCGTCCATGAAGGTCTTGAAGGGGCCGCTGACATTGCCCATGTAGGTGGGGCTGCCGAAAACGATGGCGTCGGCGGCCTCCAGCTCAGCCCAGCGGGCTTCGATGTCCTCCACGGAGATGAGGCTGGCCCGGGTGCCAGGCACCGACTCGGCCCCGGCCTGCACCCGTTCCGCCAGCACCTTGGTGTGCCCGTACCCGCTGTGGAATACGATGGCGACTTTGCTCATGTTGCCTCCTTTGCGAGCGCTTGCATTCGACCGGCCCGTGACCCAAACTTTAGGTGCTTACGATCGAAAAGAAAGTAGGCACTATTATGGAAGGTAGGCACCCAATGGTACGTAAGGCCTGCGCCCTCGCCCCCAACGTGCTCGATGCCCACTGCCCCACGCGGCAGGCATTGGACCTCATCGCGGACAAGTGGACCGCCCTGCTCATCTACCTGCTCTCCCGCGGCAAGCAGCGTTACGGGGACCTCCACCGCCAGGTGGGGGGCATCAGCCAGAAGATGCTGACGCAAACCCTGCGCAAGCTGGAGCGGGACGGCCTGGTCACTCGCCACGTCTATCCCGAAGTGCCGCCGCGCACCGAGTATGAGCTCACCAAGCTGGGACACACGCTCATCGGCCCCCTGGGCGCTCTCTGCCAGTGGGCCGGCGACCATCTCGCGGAACTGGAGCAGGCCCGCAAGCGCTACGACCACCTTCAACAGAAGGCCAGCCTCAGCGCTTGAACTCCTCGACGTCTTCAGGGGTATCCAGATCCCGCGCACCCGCGGGGAAGGGCAGCTGCCTGGCCTGTTCCCGCAGCAGGATGGCCTTGGCGCCGCGGTCGCCCCGGAGCGAGGCGAGTTCAGGAAACAGGCGCCTGGGAAGCAGGGCGGGGACGCCCAGGGTTTCTCCGTAGGCGCAGGCCACCGGGTGAAGGGGGGTCCCGCCGGCCAGGGCCACCACCTGTTTGAGAAGCGCGGCGTCCACCGCGGGCTGGTCCACGGTCAGCAGCAGCACGCCATCGGGCCCCTCGGGCAGCGCGGCCACGCCAGCGCGGATCGAACTGGCCAAGCCTTCGGCGGCCAAAGGGTTGGGCAAGGTCTCGACCGGCAGGTCCGACAAGCCCGGATCCCAGTCCCCCACCACTGCGAACACCGGGGCGCACCCCGCGTCCAGGGCGGTCCTGGCCGCGCGGCGGAGCAGGGTTTCGCCCTGCAGGCGCAGCAGGGCCTTGGGACCGCCCATGCGGCGCCCGAAACCCGCGGCGAGGATGATGGCCGCAACGGAAGGCGGCGGCATCACAGCGGCGCGGCCGAGGCCGCCTTCAATCCCAGGGGCTGGGCGCTTCTTCCCTGCAGGCTGGCCTGGATTTCCGCCAGTACCGCCAATGCGATGGTCTCCGGCGTGGTGGCTCCCAGATCGAGTCCCACGGGGGTGTGGAAGCGTTCGCTGGGCTGGAGCCCTTCCTGGGCCAATTCGGCCAGCAATTTCGCGCTTCGGGTGCGGCTGCCCATGAGGCCCAGGTAGCCTGCGGGCGAAGGCAGCAGCAGGCGCAGCGATTCCAGATCCTTGGCGTAGTGGTGGGTCATGAGCACCACGGCGCTGCGCGGATCCAGCGGAAGCGTCCGCAGCAGCTTGGCGGGATGGCCGGCCCACACGGCGTCCGCGCCGGGGAACCGTTCCGCGCGGGCGAAGGCCGGGCGGTGGTCCAGCACGCCCACGAACCAGCCCAGTTCCCTGGCCATGCGGACCAGGGGACGGCTGTCGTCGCCGGCGCCCATGATCCAGAGGGCCGTGGGCGGATCGAAGGTCTCGAGGAAGCCGGATGCGGAAGCCCTTTCGCCTTCGGGAATGCTGCGCACCCCGAGGCCTTCCGCGCTCAGGTCCGTGTGGAGGGACAGAGGCGCCCGGGAGGCCCAGGCCATCTCCACCCAGGACATCCATTCGGGGAAACCCTGAAGGGGCTCGACAAGGATGTCCAGCAGCCCCTCGCAACCGCTGCCGCTGCCCCAGACCAGATCCGCATCGCCCCGGAGGTCGTACTGCATGAGCCACGGACGGCCTTCCTGGATCGCTTCCATGGCCCGCGCATGGACATCGCCCTCCAGGCATCCTCCGCTGAGGGAACCCCGCAGCGGGCCGCTGCGGTCCAGGAGCAGCCTGGCGCCGGGGCGACGGTAGCTGGAGCCCTCCACGCGGAGGAGGGTGGCCAGGGCCAAGGGACCCGGTCTTTCCCTCACGAGGCGGAAGATGTCCTGCAGTTCCTTCATGCGAGGCTCGCGCCCGTCAGGGGCAGGGTGCGGATGCGCTTGCCCGTGGCGGCGAAAATGGCGTTCAGCACGGCGGGGATGGGCAGGGGGACCGGGGGTTCGCCCATGCCCGAGGGCGCCTCGGAACTGGCGATGATCACGGTTTCGATTTCCGGCATGTCGCCCTGGCGCACCGGGGGGAAGTCCAGGTAGCCGGTCTGGACCGTGCGGCCCTTGTCCCAAGTGATCTGCGTGAACAAGGCCGACAGGCCGAAGGCGATGCCGCCCTCCACCTGGGCCTCGAGGCCGGCGGGATTCACGGCGAAGCCGCAATCCACGGCGCAGGTGATGCGGTGGATTTTGAGCTTGCCCTTCAGCACCGAGACCTCCGCCACCTGGGCGGCGTAGGTGCGGCCGTCGTAGGCGTGGCAGGCCAGGCCCAGGCCGTGTCCCGCGGGCAGCTTGCGGCCCCATCCGGCCTTCGCGGCGGCAGCCTGCAGCACCTTCTTCAGGCGGGGGATGTCGGCCTCATCGCGGCCGAACTTCACCACGCCCTGGTTGCCCAGAAGGTCGAGCCGGAATTGGAGGGGATCCTTGCCTGAAGCATGCGCCACTTCGTCCAGGAAACATTCCCGGGCGAAGACGTTGGGCACCACCTCGATGCCGCGCCACCAGCCGAGGGGCGTGGGGGCTTCCACCTCCGCGTAGTCCACCGTGATGGCGGGGATGGCGTAGGGGATGTCGAAGGCGCCGTTCGCTTCGGCGGAGGCCTGTGAAGGGCTCTTCTGGCCCCCCATCCAGGAGCGGAGGATGGAAGGGCCCGCGATGCGATGGGCCCAGGCTGCGAGGCCGCCCTGGGCGTTCAGCCCCGCCCGCAGCCGGTGCAGGGTGGCGGCGTGGTGGAGATCGTGGCGGAAGTCGTCTTCCCGGTCCCAGACCACCTGGATGGGGCCGCCTCCAGCGGCCTTGGCCACTTCGGCGGCTTCGGTGCTGAAGTCCGTGCCCAGGCGCCTTCCGAAGCCACCGCCGATGAGGGCCACGTTCAGCTTCACCTGCTCGGGCTTGAGGCCCAGGGCGGCGGCCGCGGCTCCCTGCGCCCGGTTGGGGGACTGGGTGCCCGTCCACAGCTCCGCACCTTCCGGCGAGAGGTGGACGGTGGCGTTCATGGGCTCGACGGTGGCATGGGCCTGGTAGGGGAAGCTGTATTCGGCCTCGATCACACGGGCCGCCGCGGCCAGGGCCTTCTCGGCGTCTCCCGCCTTGCGGGCCTCATCTGCGGGTCCGGTGAGCGCCGCGCGGGATTTGGCCTCCAGGGCCGCGGAACTGAAGTCCTTGGCGAGGCCTTCATCCCAGGTGGTGGTGGCGGCCAGGACATCTCGGCCCTTGAAGGCCGCCCAGGTGCTGTCCGCCACCACGGCCAATCCCGTGGGCACCTTCACTACGGCCTTCACGCCCTTTACGGCGCGGGCCTTGGCCTCGTCCCAGGTTTTAGGCTGGCCGCCCGGCACCTCGCAACGCAGCACAGCGGCGAAGCGCTGGCCTGGGCGCCGCACGTCCAGCCCGAAGATGGCCTTGCCTGTGACGATGGCTGGGCCATCGAAACGGGGGGTGCGCTTGCCCAGCAGGCGGTACTCGCTGGCCTTCTTCAAGGGGGGATCCTTCGGCAGGGGCAGCTTGGCGGCGGCTTCCGCCAAGGCGCCGTAGCCGAGCTTCTGGCCCCCTGGTCCGTGCACGAAACCCCGTTCGGTGCGGCACTGATCGAGGCCCACCTTCCACTGGGCCGCGGCCGCGGCTTTCAGCATCTCGCGGGCCGCCGCGCCCGCCTTGCGGAGGGGCGTCCAGGTGCTGCTCACGCTGGTGCTGCCGCCGGTCTGCATGGATTTGAAATCGGGGCCCGGCTGGGCGTTCACCACTTCGACTTTGGACCAGTCGAGATCCATTTCTTCGGCCAATGCCAGGGGCAGGGCGGTCCGGACGCCCTGCCCCATTTCCGTCTTGGGGACGGTGATGCGCACGGTCCCGTCGGGCCGCAGGGCCAGGAAGGCGTTGGGTTTGAAGGCCGCCTTGGCGGTTTCGCCGGGCCGGGGCTTGGCCTCCAGGCGCAGGCCGAGCACCAGGCCCGCTCCGGCGGCGCCAGTGAGCTTGAGGAAGTCGCGGCGGCCGGTCACTTCACACCTCCAGCGGCGCGCTTCACGGCTTTCCGGACGCGGGGATAGGTGCCGCACCGGCACACGTGGTCGGCGAAGGCTTCGTCGATGTCGCTGTCGGTGGGGTGGGGCTTGCGTTTCAGGAGGGCTGCGGCGCTCATGATGAATCCCGGCTGGCAGTAGCCGCATTGGGCCACGTCCTCGGCGATCCAGGCTTTCTGCACTGGATGGGAACCGTCCTTGGACAACCCCTCCACGGTGACGACGGTGTGTCCGGCGGCTTCCTTCAGGCTGGTCTGGCAGGATTTCACGGCCTTGCCGTCCAGGTGGACGGTGCATGAACCGCAAACCCCCTGGCCGCAGCCGAACTTGGTGCCGGTGAGGCCCAGGGTGTCCCGGAGGATCCAGAGAAGGGGCGTGTCCCCGTCGGCGTCCACGGTGCGGACCCGGCCGTTCACGGTGAGTTGGATCGGTGCCATGGAGGCTCCTGTGGGCATCGGATGATGAGGCTTCCACCCTACGCCTCGGGTGGAAGCCCTGCAACGGTGCTAATGTGTCCCCCTCATTCCGGAGACACCATGCGAAGACCCGCTGCCCTGGCGGCTTGGATGTTGGGCCTGGGCCTGCCGGCCTCGATGCCGGCCCTGGCGGAGGGCGCGGCGCTGGAACCCGTGCTGCGCGCGGAGCTGGCCTTCGCCAGGCAGGCGGAAGCCCAGGGCATCCGCGCGGCCTTCCTGGCCTGGCTCCGGCCTGAGGCCCGGGTCTTCACGCCGAAGATGGTTGGCGCGGAGGCCCAGTACGGCCCGGAGCCGGGGGACCCCGGGCACCTCGCCTGGTACCCGGAGGCCATGGGCATGGCGGCCTCGGGCGACCTGGCCTGGAGCCTGGGCCCCTGGACCTACGCGGCGAACAAAGGCGGGCCCGTGCTCGTGAACGGCCATTTCCTTTCGGTGTGGCGCAAACAGGCCGACGGGCAGTGGAAGGTGGCGGCGGACATCGGGGTGCCTCACGGGGCGCCGAAGGAGCCGGCCCCGCTGTTCGCGGTTCCCGCGGTTCCCTCTTTGGTCCCCGTGGCGAATCCGGCCCTTGCCGCCAAAGGGCCGGATCCCTTGGCCCACCTGGCCCGGTTGGAGGCGGACCTTTCGGCGGCCTGGGCGGCGCGGGGCGGCGTGGCCCTGGAGCCCCTGCTGGCCAAGGAGGGCCGAGTGCTGAGGCCCCGGGCCTTCCCGCTGAGGGCTGCGGCTGAAATCCGGCAGGCCCTGGAAGCGGACAGGCCCGGCTCCGCCTGGAAGCCCGCGCTGGTGCAGGCATCGGCCAGCGGGGACATGGGCTGGACCTGCGGCGAGTCGGGGCCCGACGGCCAGGGTCGGAGCGCCAGCTTCCTGCGCATCTGGATTCTCGAAGCGGGGGCATGGAAGGTGCTGTTCGACGTGCGTTTGCCTCATCCTCCTCCCGTCACCCGATAGGGCTGGCATTCCTCTCGCCCCCCTCCCGTGCTGTGTCGGGAGTTTGTCGTGCTGCGACGATGGGTGCTTTGCCTCGGAATGCTGACGGGTCTGTGTCTTGGCGCCCAGGGCTCGGCCCCGCCGCCCACGGCCTCGGAGAAAGAACTGCAAGCTCCCTTGACGCTGGAGGACGGAAAACCGACGCAGGGGCAGGGGGCGGAAGCTCCGCCTTCCGGCCTGCGCGCGTTCGGGTCCCTGGTGCTGGTGCTGGGCTTGGCGGGGGCCAGCCTTTGGGCGCTCAAGAAATATGGACGGGGCCGCATGCCAGGCGGGGGCGGCACCAAGCTCAAGGTGGAAGAAACGCTGGCCCTGGGCGACAGGCGCTTCGTGTCGATCCTGGACGTGGAGGGAGAGCGTTTCCTGATTTCGTTGACACCCCAGGGCATCGGCCTGCTGTCGCGGCTTGATCCTGGGGAACGGGGGGAACCTGGCACCTTTGACGCTGCCCTTTCGCGTCAGGTGGATCTGGGCCGGCCCGTGCCGGTCAAGGAGATGGAGGCTCTGCTGAAGCAGGGCGGAGGTGGCCAATGAACCGGATCCTGCGCTGGCTTCCCACGGCCTTCATCCTGCTGGCGGGTGTGGCCCTCTGCGCTCAGCAGCCCGCGCCGCTGCCCTCCCTGACGGTGGACTTCGGCAAGACGCCATCGGGCCCCGCCCTCAGCTCCAGCCTGCAGGCCATGTTGCTGCTGACCATCCTCACGCTGGCGCCCACCATCCTCATGACCGCCACCAGCTTCACCCGCATCGTCGTGGTGATGCACTTCCTACGGCAGGGGCTGGGCACCCAGCAGACGCCTTCCAATCAAGTTCTGATCAGCCTTTCGCTGGTGCTCACCTTCTTCATCATGGCGCCCACCGCCCGGGAGATCAACGCGACGGTGCTACAGCCCCTGCAGCGCAATGAGCTCACCACCGAACAGGCCCTGGACCGCACCGGCGCGCCCTTGAAGGTCTTCATGCTGCGCCACACGCGGAAGAAGGATCTGGCCCTGTTCCTCCGCATCTCGAAATCGCCCGCCCCCAAGACCAAGGCCGACGTGCCCATGGAGTGCCTGCTTCCGGCCTTCCTCATCAGCGAGCTGAAGACGGCTTTCGAAATCGGCTTCATGATCTTCCTGCCCTTCCTGGTGGTGGATATGGTAGTGGCCAGCATCCTGCTGAGCATGGGCATGATGATGCTGCCGCCCGTGGTGATCTCGCTGCCCTTCAAGATTCTGCTGTTCGTGCTGGTGGATGGTTGGTACTTGATCATCGGCTCGTTGGTGCGGGGGTACACGGGATGAACGAACTGCTGATCGCCCAACTGGGCAAGGAAGCCCTGAAGACGGCCCTCATGGTGGCGGGGCCCGCGCTGGCGGTGTCCCTGGTGGTGGGACTCGTCATCTCCATCTTCCAGGTAGTGACCAGCCTGCAGGACCAGACCATCGCTTTCGTGCCCAAGGTCATCGCCGTGATGGCCGTGGTGGCCATCAGCTTTCCCTGGATGATGTCCGTCATGCTCCACTTCACCACCCGCATGTTCACGGAGTTCAACGCCGTCGTGCGGCAGCTGTCGTGAGGGCAGGGTGACGCCGACCCTATCCAGCTCCGCGCTCTGGGCCTTCACCGGCGCCAAGGCGGCGCTCTGGGTGCTGGTGCTCACGCGGCTCACGGGCCTGCTGGCGGCCTTTCCCATCCTGGGCGGGGAGCAGATGCCCCTGCCCATCCGGGCGGCCCTGGGCGCGCTGCTGGCCACGGTGATCCTCCCCGTGATTCCCGTGCCCGCGGCGCTGCCCATGGGGCTGCCTGAGCTGGTGGGGCTCATGGCTTCGGAGCTGGCCATCGGCCTGCTGCTGGGGACCGTGGTGGCCTGGACCCTCGAGGCCGTGGCCTTCGCGGGCACCCTCATGGACACCCAGATGGGATTCTCCTTCGTGCAGTTCATCGATCCCGCCACCTCGCAGAACGCCTCGGTTTCGGGATCGATGATGATGCAGTCGGCGGCCCTGCTGGTATTCATCACGGGGCTGCATCATCAGATGATCCTCGCCCTGGTGGACAGCTACCGGGTGGCGCCCATGGGGCAGGGGCTGCCCCTGCAGGTCATGGGGCTCCTCGTCCTCATCGGGCAGCTTCTGGCCAAGGGGCTGCAGTTGGCTTTCCCGGTGCTGGCGGTGCTGTTCCTGCTGGATCTCACGTTGGGCATCTCCGGCAAGTTCATGCCGCAGCTGCAGCTGCTGCAGCTGAGCTTCCCCCTGAAGATCAGCCTGGGGCTGCTGGTGCTCGGGCTGATGCTGCGGGAACTGGGGCCGTGGCTGACTCCCTTGCTGGAAACGGCGCCCCGGCTCGCCCTGAAGCTCCTGGGCGGCTGAGATGGCCCAGGATCCCGGCCGCACGGAGAAGGCCACCCCCAAACGGCGCCGCAAAGCCAGGGACGAAGGTTCGGTCCCCCGCAGCGCGGATTTCGACGGGGCTCTGCTGCTTTGGGGAAACTTCTTCCTCTTCCTGGGACTTGGTGGCGCCACGCTCGCCCTGCTGGCCAGGCAGGTGGCTCACTTTCTCCAGATGGCCCGGCCCGGAGCTCTGGAGGAGGCGGGCCGGGTGAGCCTCCTGGGCGACGTGATGATGATCCTCGGCCGCCTGCTCCTGCCCTTCCTCGGCCTCAACCTGTTCATCGCCCTCGTCTCCGGGTTTGCCCAGCGGGGTTTCACTTTCAGCGCGCAGCCGCTGCAGCCCAAGTTCGAACGCCTGAATCCGGCCCAGGGCTTCAAGCGCATCTTTTCCTCCCGGGCGCTGGTGGATCTCGTCAAGAGCCTGGCCAAGTTCGGCCTCCTGGCCTGGGTGGCATGGGCGGTGGTAGAGCCGCGCATCCCCGTCCTGCTTGGCACGTTGAAACTGCCGCTCGGCGCCTCGCTGGAACTCTTCCAGAGCGCCGTCTTCGCGCTGTACCGCAACGTGATGCTGGCCATGCTGGTCATCGCCGTGGCCGATTTCGCGTGGCAACGCTTCTCCTGGGAGAAGAGCATCCGCATGACCAAGCAGGAAGTGAAGGACGAGAACAAGGATTCCGACGGAAGCCCTGAAATCAAGCAGAAGCAGAAGGCCATCATGATGGCTGCGGCCCGCCGCCGCATGCTCACGGAAGTGCCCAAGGCCACCGTGGTGGTGACCAATCCCACTCACGTGGCGGTGGCCCTGAAGTACGACGAGAAAAGTTCGGCTCCCATTTGCGTGGCCAAGGGGCTTGACCACCTGGCGCTCAAGATCCGTGAGCGGGCCCGGGAAGCCGGGGTGCCCATCCTGGAGCGTCCTGAGCTGGCCCGCGCCCTGTACCGCTCCGTGGACATGGACAAGCCCATCCCCCGGGATCTCTACCAGGCCGTTGCCCAGGTGCTGGCCTTCGTCTACCGCCTGAGGGGCGCCGCCTGAAGCATCTTGAGCCTCCGATCCCTTGGGCCGAAAGGGTATCTTAGGATCAACCATAGGAAACGCCTTGACCCGCCCCATCGTGCCACCCCAACTGCCGGCTCCCAGCCTCCTGCTGGTCGATGACGATCCCATGCCGCTGGAAACCCTCGCGACGCTGCTTTCCGCCGAGGGTTTCCTGGTGGTCACGGCCGCCACGGGCGAGGAGGCCATCCGCAAGCTCAAGGCCGAGGAGCCGCCCTTCGATCTGGTGATCACGGATCTGGTCATGCCGGGGAAGACGGGCATGGATGTGCTGAAATGCGCACTGAACCGCAACCCCAGCTGCACGGTGCTGGTGCTTACGGGCTTCGGCAGCGTGCGCGAGGCCACCGAGGCCATGGAGCTCGGCGCCTTCGATTTCGTCACCAAGCCGATGCAGATCGATCAGTTCAGGAACACCCTCCGGCGGCTCATGGAGCGGAGGACGCTCACCCACGAGCGGGATGAGCTGCGCGCCAAGGTGAGGGCCCTCACCGAACGGGCGGAGCGCCTTGAGAGCACCATGGGCCGCATGGAAATCCTCGCCAACACCCTCACGCCCGGCAACCAGGGCGCCAAGCCCGACGCTCTGGGCGACCTCGAACGTCTGGCCACCCTGAAATCCAAGGGGCTGCTGTCGGAAGAAGAGTTTGAACAGGGGAAGAAGAACCTTCTGGCCAGGTGGCTGTCGTGATCCGCGGATGGCGCGGCGCCGGGTGGACCATCCTGCTGGCGGCGCTGCCGCCCCTGCTGGCCCAGCATGGCCCTGCGCAGAACACGGCCGAATCCCACACGCCCTCGAAGCCTGGGCGCATGACCGATGCCCAGATCGCTGAAGTGGCCAAGCAGGCGCTGGGCGCAGAAGGCGAGGCCTCCATCAGGGCGGCGCTGGTCAAGCTGAAGGGGCACACCTTCAAATCCAGCCGGGTGCCCGAACGGGAACTGGTGCTCTACGCGCAAGGGATGCTCGAGGCCCGCCTCGGCAATCTGTCCGCCGCCACCGTGGCCCTGAAGAAGCTAGAGAAGCAGTGGCCCGCCTCCCCCTTTATGGGAGAAGCGCAGGTCGTTCTCGCAGAAGACGCAGCGGCCAACCGGCGCTTCAAGGAAGCGGAAGGGCGCCTGCACCGTGCCTTGGCCTCGGACATTCCCTCGGAGCTCAAGCGGAAACCCCAGGAACTGCTCATCTGGACGCTGGTCGAGCAGGGGCGCCCCCAGGAGGCGCTGCCCATCGTTCAATCCCTCCGCCCGCTGGAAGGCAAAACCAAACCCAGTGAAAAGGGGTTGGCGGCCATGGTGGAAGTCCTGGCCGTGGCGGGAGAGAAGGAGCAGGCCCAGGGGGCCCTCAAAGATTTCCAGAAGCTCTACCCCAACAGCGAACTGATGCCGCGGGCCGAGTTGGCGTGGGGCCGCCTGCTTGGCCGCTCTGGCGAGGCGAAGGCGGCCTCCGAGATTTTCCGCAAGCTCATCAAGGACCATCCGGATTCCGCCCAGGCCAACGACGCGCGCCTGGCCTTGGCCAACCTGCTGACGGATGGGAGCCTGCCCGATGCCAAGGGATTGCCCAGCGCGGAATCGCTGCTGGCGGAGGTGCGCAAGGGCGGCAAGGGGCTTCCGAAAGGGTCGGCGCAAGTGGTGGAGGTGCGCCTGCTCGTGGAGAAGAGCCTGTGGGAAGACGCCCTCAATCAGATGGACCGGATGGATCCCGCCCTCCGCGAATTGCCCGAGGTGAGAAAACTCTGGGCCCAGGCTTGGAACGCCTGGGTGGGGCAGCGGCTGGAGAAGGGCTATCCCGGCGAGCTGCTGGCCAGGCTGAAGGCGGGAGCCTTCGGTCTGATGGATGCGAAGGCGCGGCTGGGAACGGTGCAGCTCTTGGCCGAGCGGGGCCTGTTGGAGGTGCTGCCGCGACTGCTGCCCGAAGCCCCCGCGGCCGAGCGGAACGCGCTTCGGAAGGCCGCCCTGGCCAAGGTGCAACCCGAGGCGCAATCCCAGGCTGTCCTGCGGCTGCTGCCTTCCAAAGGCGATACGCCGGACGAAGCCTTGCAGCGGGCCCGCGCCGAAGCTGCCATGGGGCATTGGGGGCCGCTGCGCGCGGCCTTGACCCGGGCGCGGCCTGGGGATGAACGCATCAAGGCCGTGCTGCGCCTTCTGCAACGCCCCCTCTCGCAGCCGGAGACCTCTGCCCAGCGTCTTGCGGAAGCCGAAGGATGGCTTGCGCGCGCTCCGGAAAAAGGCGAGGTCAGGGAACCCTTGATGATCCTTGTGGCGGACCTGCGGATGCAGCAGGGCGAGGCTCGCGGCGCTCTGTCCCTGTATCCGGCCAAGCCCGCGGCGCCGGAACAGCGCGGCTGGGTGGCGCTCATGCGCGCCCAGGCCATGCTGAAGCTGGGGCAGCGGGATCAGGCCAAGAGCCTCATCAAGGAAGCGCGGGACGAACAGGGGTTCAAAGGGCAGCGGGATGCCCTGGCCAGGAGCCTCGGCGCCTATTGACCTGACGCTCCGGCGGCCTCGGGGTATGCTGGGACATCCCCGGAGATCCTGATGCGTCCCCTGATCGCCGCCCTTCTGGCCCTGACAGCCCTTGGCCTTTCCGCGGGTCCCAAGCCCAAGGTCAAGCTGACCACCTCCATGGGCGTGATCGTCCTGGAGCTGGAACCCGAGGCGGCGCCGAAGACGGTGGAGAACTTCCTGAAGTACGTGAAGAAGGGCCAATACAAAGGGACCATCTTCCACCGCGTGATTCCCGGGTTCATGATCCAGGGCGGCGGCTATGTGGAATACCTGGGCAAGAAGCGGACGGACGCATCGATCATGAACGAGGCAGACCGGGCAGCCGCAGCGGGCCTCAAGAACAAGCGGGGCACCCTGGCCATGGCCCGCACACCCGATCCGCACAGCGCCGCCGCGGAATTCTTCATCAACGTGGTGGACAACCCGGCCCTCGACTTCAAGGGCAAGACCAACGACAAGACCTGGGGCTACTGCGTGTTCGGCAAGGTGGTGCAGGGCATGGACGTGGTGGACAAGATCAAGGGCGTGAAGACCAGCAACAAGCGCAGCGATTTCCTGAACCTGCCCGTGAAGCCGGTCCTCATCTCGGATGCGGCGCAGATCCAATGACGGACAGCGCCTCAGGCGGAGCGCCGAGCTTGCGCAGGCTGCGTTCCAGCCTCGCGCGGTAGCGGGGCCCAAGGTCGGTGCCGGCCGGTTCGAAGCGCGCGCGGTCCCAATCCAGCAGCAGGGCGCCTCCCGCGGCAGGGAGCATCACGTTCGTCGCATTGAGATCGGGCGCCCAGAGGCCCCAAGCGCAGAGCGAATCGATGGCCTGGCGGATGTCCATGGCGCGGGCGGCGCTGAGATGCCAGCAACGCGGCCATGATTCGCCTTCGGCGAAGCGCGTGATGAGCACGCCTTCTACGCCGAATCCACAGGGGCGCCAGGCATAGCCCAGCGGCTCGACGGTGGGAAAGCCGGCTTCCCACAGCCCGCGATGGACCGCGTGCTCCGCGGCGAAGCGCAGGTGCGTGCGGTAGCTGCGATCGTTGAGATGGCGCAGGAGCCCGCCGCGGCGGTAGGGCTTCAAGACGATGTCGCCCACCCGGGAAATGCCGCCGCGCCCGAATGCGCCCGCGAGGGGGACGGGCTCGCCGGTGGGGACCATTCCACCGGGCGTGCAGACCCGCCATCCGCCGCCCAGGCCCGGCAGCTCCTGGTTCAAGCGGCAACCCAGTGGATGCAGCGGCATCCCGGGCTGGAAGGGCCAGTCGGGAGGAAGGGGAGGGACGATGAAGGGATCGTGAATCATGGCTTGGATCCCAGCTTGGGGCTTTCCGCTTGAGAAGGCAAAGGCTGCGGCGGGGGAACCAATCCGCTGGGTGATGTCAACCCTGATTTGCATCCACACCTGCCACCAAAAAAGGGCAGAGACTCAAGTGGCTTGTGCTGAAAGGAGATCGTCCGCTTCCACCTGGGGCTTCCCACAATGGATGTGGAAATCCTCCGGCGGCCAAATTGTCCCCGACGGGTTGGTTCCCGATTTCTGCCAGAGATGCCGAACCGTTTTTGTGCCATTGCAACGCCGGATCACTATGCTGAACAGGTGAGATCCGCTGCGCGCCATCCATCCATCCCCGCCGAGGCATTGGCCCGCCAAGCACGGCTGCAGGCTGCTCTCCAAGGCATGGAGGACGGTGGATCCAGCCTGGAACCGGTGCCCTTGCAGCGCCTGCGCGCCGTGCTGAAAGGTTCCCGCGCAGATGACCCCGCATCGATATGCGCAGAGCTGAAAGGGGCCGGCCTGGTTGAAGAGGCGGCCGACTTGCTGAGGGCTTTCCGGCGCGGCAGTTCCGGCAGCAGGCTGGTGGATGACCTCGATGCCCGGTTGTCGCCCCTCGCCTCGCAGGCCCGGCAGCGGAGGAGCGCACGGTGGCAGCTCGACACGCGGCGCGTGCGGTTGCGGCTCCTGTTCTCCAAGCAGGAGGCGGCTCTCGGCTTCGATGATGGGGACTTGCATGCGATTTTTCTTCAGGCCTTCCGTCTCGAAGGTCTGAGGCTCGCCCTCGATCTCGGCAAGCGGCCGCGGCCCCTCCTCAGCCTTGGATTTTCCCTTCCATCGGGCGCCGGCGGCCTCGCCGAGCATCTGGATGCCGTGCTGAAGCAGGATCCGCAAGCCGATCCGGAGGCGTTGATGGAGCGCCTGAACCGCCGCCTGCCGGCGGGCCTGCGGGTGCACCGCTGGGAAGAGCTCCCTTCCTGCGCTTCCGATCCGCTGGACTTGGGGCTGAAAGCCCATTGGCGCTGGATGGCGCCCGCTTCCCAACGCGCCGGGATCGAATCAGCTCTCGCTGGGTTCCTTCAGGCGGAAACCTGGCCCTGGGAGCGGGAGAAGGCAGGCGCGCCGGTGGACCTCCGTTCCTTCCTGCTCGACTTTCGATGGGAGGAAGGCGCGCTCTGCTTCTCGACGCCGCTGGGCGCTTGGCAGGCCCTGAACCCGCTGAAGGCGCTCGGCGCTGCGCTCGGCCTGGCTTCTTCATCCATCGATGGGCTGGTCCGCACAGGCATCGATATGAAACCGGACCCGCGCATCGCGCAGGCGGAACGTTTCGAGCCGAAGCTGAAGAACATGTACGAAGACGCGGTGCTGCTGGGTGGCGGCTCGAACATCATCCTTATCGACGAGGACGACGACGAACCCACGCGGCTAGGCTGAGGTTTCCTTGCTGATGGACAGCAGCAGACCGAGGCAGACGAGGCTGGTGATGAGGCTGTTGGGGCCGAAGGAAATGAAGGGCAGGGGAATGCCCTTGTTGGGCGCCAGGGAAAGCACGACGCTCATGTTCATGAGGGCTTGCACCACCAGCAGCAGCATGAAACCCATGGCGCAAAGCTTCAGGTAGCTGTCGCCCACCCGCCGCGCGATGCGATAGCCCCGCCAGAGGATGCCGACGAAGAGGGCCAGGATGGCCAGGGTGCCGATGAGGCCCGCTTCCTCGGCGATGACCGCGTAGATGAAATCGGTGTGCGCCTCAGGCAGGTAGAAGAGCTTCTGCTTGCCGCCGCCCAGCCCCACGCCCATGAAGCCGCCGTTGCCCACAGCCACGAGGCTCTGCATGGCTTGGTGCCCCTTGCCGAGGGGATCGGCTTCAGGATGGAGGAAACTGGTGACCCGCGCCAGGCGGTAGGGCGAGAGCACCACGAAGGCCGTGCCCAGGGCGCCCAGCACGGGAATGGCCACGGCGAAGATCCACTTCGGCGCGCCGCCCAGGAACACCACCATCAGCGCCACGAAGACGATGAGAAACGTGGTGCCGAAATCCGGTTCGCGCAGGATGAGGGCCAGGGGCACGAGCAGGATCCCCGCGAGGCCCAGCAGCTTGGGGAGGGCATCGCGGTGGTTGGCCCAGGCTTCCCGGTTGCGGATCATCCATGCAGACACCACCAGCACCGATACGGGCTTGAACAGTTCGGACGGCTGGAGGCTCATGGGCCCCAGCCTAAGCCAGCGGTGGGCACCGTTGACCTTGGGGCCGATGACCAGCACCGCCGCCAGGAGGACCACCAGGATGAAGTAGGTGGCCATGAGGGGCCGGGGGTGGTCCTGAAGGGTGGCCAGGTCCACCTGGGACAGGGCCAGCATGATGGCGATGCCGATGCCGCCGCCCATGAGCTGGCGCGTCAGAAAGGCGGTGGCCGCCGCGTGGTTCTGGGAGGCTTTGATGGCCGAAGCGGAATAGATCCACACCATGCCCACAGCCACCAGGGCCAGCGCGAAAAGCACCAGCCAGCGGTCGACGGGGCGGCGGACGTCGGCGGCCACGTCAGGCGAGCGACAGGTCGCGGCGCGCGGCAGCCTCGAGTTCGGCCAAGGCCTGGTCCACCCAGGCGGCCTCCTGGGCTTCCACCATGAGGCGCAGCTTGGGTTCGGTGCCGGACCAGCGCACCACTTGGCGCACGCCCTCGCCCCAGCGCGCGTCGATGCCGGCCATGGCCGACACCAGCTCACCGCAGGCCTCCACGGCTTTGCGGTCCCTGGCCTTCACATTGACGAGGCGCTGGGGCCAGGGCCGGAAGGTCCAGGCCCAGCGCCGGTCCGCGGGGCGGTGAAGGAGCGCCCTGAGGACGGCCAGCGCGGCAGCGAGCCCATCGCCGCTGGGGCCCACCCGCTTCTGGATGAGATGGCCCGAGGCCTCCGCGGCCAGGTCCCAATTGCGCTTGGCCATCTCGCGCAGCAGGAACTTGTCGCCCACGGGGGTGCGCACGAAGGGGACTCCCAGCTGGCCCAGGGCCTGGGGCAGGCCGCCATTGGTCATCAGGGTGCCCACCACGCCGGGCGGTGGATCATCGCAGGCGACACGGTCCTGGGCCAGCAGCCACACCATCTGGTCGCCATCCACCTCTTCGCCGGTGCCGTCCACCAGCAGGCAGCGGTCGCCATCTCCATCGAAGGCGATGCCCAGCTGAGCGCCCCGGGCCACCACGGTGGCCGAGAGGGATGCCAGGTGGGTGGAACCCACGCCCACGTTGATCTTCGGCCCATCGGCGGGCACGCCGATCCAGTGGATGTCGCCGCCCTTGAACAGCTCGAGCGCGGCCTCGGCCGTGGCGCCGTGGGCGCAATCGATGACCACGTGGAAATCCGCAGGAAGGGTGATGCCTTCCAGATGGTCCAGGTAGGGCCTGAGGGGCAGGGCCGCCGAGGGGGCGGAGATGGTGGTGGGTTCGCTGAGCTGCTCGAAGGCCTGCTCGATGGCCAGCTCCTGATCTTCTTCCAGCTTTTCGCCCGCCTCGTTGAAGCCTTTGAGGCCGTTGTCTTCCGGAGGGTTGTGGCTGGCTGAGATCATGAGGCCCCAGGTCTTTTCGCCCGCGGCGCTCAGCTTCGCCACGTTCCAGGCCACGGCGGGCGTGGGGGCCATGCCCAGCACCAGCACCTTCAGTCCCAGGCCCACGCCCAGGATGAAGGCTTCGGACATGGGGCCTGAACTGGAGCGCGGATCCCAGCCCACCACGAGCTGTTTCACCCCGGCCTGCCGGGCCACCTGGGCCCAGGCGGCGCCCCAGCGGGACACCTCTTCCAGGGTGAGGGGAGAACGCAGGGCCACCCCGCGAATGCCGTCTGTTCCGAAGTATCGAAGGCTCATGCCAACAGATTAGCCGATAGCGTGGGTCCTGAAGACCCGATACCCCCACTTGAAGGCTTCGGCGTGAGCTTCGGTCGTGAGCGGATCCCTCTGGGAGGGAGCCAGCCCCGGCACGCCAGCCCTGGCGGCCAGGAAACGTTTCCGGGAGATGCCGATGCAGAATCCTTCCGCCGGCCACTCCAGGGCCTCCGGAAGGCGCGGAAGGGCCTCCCACAAGGCCAGGTCCTCCAGATAGGTGGTGCCGAAGCCGAAACCAGGGTCCAGCAGCACTCGGCCATCGTCGATGCCCGCCGTCCTGAGCCTGTCTCTGACCAGCCGAAGCTCGGCAATGGCCTGTGTGGCCTCCCGGGGGGCCGGGTCCCCGTAGGGCGGCATATGGAAGCCGGATCCCGCCAGACGGCTGCGCATGGCGATGAGGCCGCCGTTTGACCGGCGCGCCAGGTCCAGCATGCCGGGATCGGAGAACCCCGTAACGTCGTTCAGCACAGTGACGCCTGCTTCGAGGCCGCGGGCGGCGATGGCGGCGTGGCGGGTGTCCAGGCTCAGAGGAAGGCCAGGCAGGTGGTTCTTCAGAGCGGTGATGACCGGCGCGAGGCGGCTCCACTCGGTCTCCGTGTCCACCGGAGCGGCGCCCGGACGGGTGCTTTCCGCGCCCAGGTCCACCATGCCGGCCCCGGATCCGGCCAAGGACCGGGTCTGGGCGAGGGCGGTTTCAAGGTCCGTGAACCGGCCGCCGTCGCTGAAGGAATCCGGGGTCAGGTTGAGGATGCCCATGAAAAGGGGACCACTCTTGCGGAGTGGCCCCCAATCGAACGCGGCGCGGTTCACGCGGGCTTGAGGACTGGATTCAACCCGGAATCCGTGGTGGGGCCTTCTTCCACGGTGGCAGGCGCCGTGGGCTTGGTGCCGGGTTTCGGGGGCGGAAGGGTTCCGCCCTTCATGAGGATCTCGATGTCGTTGCCGTCGAGGCTTTCGCGGATGAGCAGGGCTTCAGCGATGGCCACCAGCTGATCGCGGTGGCTTTCGATGGCCGCCTTGGCCTTGCGATAGTTGCGCATGACGAACTCGTGCACTTCCGAATCGATCATGCGGGCCGTGTCTTCAGAGATCTCGCGGTGCTGGGTGAAATCGCGGCCCAGGAAGATCTCGTGCTGGCCGCCGCCGAAGTTGAGCGGGCCGAGCTTGTCGCTCATGCCGTATTCCATGACCATCGATTTGGCCATGTCGGTGGCCTGCTGGATGTCGTTGGAGGCGCCGGTGCTGAGCTGGTTGAAGAAGATCTCCTCGGCGATGCGGCCGCCCATGGCGATGGCGATGCGGCTTTCCATGTACTCGCGGGTGGTGTTGTAGCGGTCCTTCACGGGCAGCTGCCAGGTGACGCCCAAGGCCCGGCCGCGAGGGATGATCGTGACCTTGTGCAAGGGATCGCTCTGGGGCACCACGGCGGCGACCACCGTGTGGCCAGCCTCGTGGTAGGCGGTGATCCGCTTGTCCTCTTCGGTCATGACGAGGCTCCGGCGCTCGGCGCCCATGTAGACCTTGTCCTTGGCCTGTTCGAAGTCATGCATTTCCACCCACTTCTTGTTGCCGCGGGCGGCGGTGAGGGCGGCTTCGTTGCAGAGGTTGGCCAGGTCGGCGCCGGCGAACCCGGGGGTGCCGCGGGCCAGGACTTCCAGATCCACGTCGGGGCTGAGGGGAATCTTGTCGGCGGTGTGCACCTTCAGGATCTCGTGGCGGCCCTTCACGTCGGGGCGGTCCACCACCACGCGGCGGTCGAAGCGGCCGGGGCGGAGCAGGGCGGGATCGAGCACGTCGGGGCGGTTGGTGGCGGCGATGAGGATGACGCCCTCATTGCCTTCGAAGCCATCCATCTCCACGAGCAGCTGGTTCAGGGTCTGTTCGCGTTCGTCGTGACCACCACCCAGGCCGGCGCCGCGATGGCGGCCCACGGCGTCGATCTCATCGATGAACACGATGCAGGGGGCGCTCTTCTTGGCCTGCTCGAAGAGGTCGCGCACGCGGCTGGCGCCCACGCCCACGAACATCTCCACGAAATCAGAGCCGGAGATGGAGAAGAACTGCACCTTGGCCTCGCCGGCGATGGCGCGGGCCAGCAGGGTCTTGCCGGTCCCCGGAGGGCCCATGAGGAGCACGCCCTTGGGGATCTTGCCGCCCAGCTTGAGGAACTTGGCGGGGTCCTTGAGGAACTCCACGATCTCCTTCAGCTCTTCCTTGGCTTCGTCACAGCCGGCCACATCGGCGAAGGTGATGCGCTTGGCGCTGGTGGAAAGGCCCTTGGCCCGTGCTTTGCCAAAGCTCAGCGCTTTGTTGCCACCCATCTGGGCTTGGCGCATGAATACGAACCAGAGCACCACGAAGACCAGCAGCGGGGCCCAGAACATCAGCACGTAGGCGAAGTTGTTCTCGCTGGGCTTGGCGGCCTTGAATTCCTCGATCTGGCCCTCGGTCTTCCAGCTGAGGATGACCTTGCCGAGGTCCTGCATGGGCGGGGCCACGGTGCGGAACTTCTCGATGACCTCGTTGGTCTTGGGGTTCTTCTCGGGCTGCTTGTAGGTGCCTTCAATGTCGAGGCCGGAGAGAGTCACGGATTTGTATTTCCCCGCCACGCCTTCGGTGTAGAAGGTGGAGAAGGGCACTTCAACCTGGCGGCTGTTCTGGGGGATCTGGCGGAAGGCCAGAACCAGGAGGGCGATGATGCCCAGCCAGACGAGCACGCTTTTCATCATGGAATTCAAAGGGTCACTCCTTGGGGCCCTGGGCCCAGGTGGCCCTCCAGTTTACTCGGTCCGGGAAGGCAGCGGTCCTTGTCTTAGATGCAGATACCCATCCGATGGTTCAGGGTTTAGGTGGAAATTCCCCCAGGAGGCCGGTTTTCCTTTGCGGATTAGACGTTTTGACAACCAAGGAGCCAGGTCCCGGAGGAGGGATGCCTCCCTCGGCCAGCCGAGGCGGCGGAAAGCCGCGTCCAAGGTCCAGCGCACCTCCGGTTCGGTCCAGGCTTCGGGTTTCAGGGCGATCCCGCCTCCATCCGCGCGCCAGCGGCTGCCCTCCCAGCTGGCGACCAGGGCCTGGGCCAAGCCTTCGGCCTCCGCGGCCTGGAGGTGGGTCTCGAAGAGGTGGCGGTCCAGATCGGGCGCCTCCTGGCGCAGGCCCTCCAGGAGCGGTCTCCAGCGGTTCCGGGCGGTAAAGGGCTCGGCGTTGGAGGCGTCCTCCCGCCAGGGAAGGTTGCGGGACGCCAAGTAGGCGCGCAGATCCGCGCGGCGCAGTTCGACCAGCGGCGACCAGCGCAGATTCTGCCTCGGGGCCAGGGGGCGAAGGCTGCCGAGGCCGCCGCCCCGGGCCAGCCGCATGAGCACGGTCTCGGTGTGGTCGTCCAGGGTGTGGCCCGTGGCCACCGCCGAGGCGCCGCACTGCTGCGCTTCCTGGCGCAGCCAGTCCCAGCGCAGCTCCCTGGCGGCCATCTCCAGGCCGATGCGTTGGGTCTCGGCGTGGATCCGGACACCAAGGCTCGCTTCGGCCAGGTCCAGATCGAGGGCGCGGCACAGCTGCCGCACGAAATCAGCGTCCTCGGGCGATTCGGGGCGCAGGCCATGGTCGGCGTGGGCCACGGACAATTCCAGGCCCAGGCTTTTGCGGAGGGTCCACAGCAGCACCAGCAGGGCCACGGAATCCCCGCCGCCGGAACAGGCCACCAGCACGCGCCCGCAAGCGTTGTCGCCGCGGCGCCGGATCTGCGCGAGAAGGTCCGCCTCGAAGCGGTTCACGCAGGGGATTCCAGGCGCGCAAGCAGGTGGATCAGGGCCGGCGGAACGGGTTTCTCGCACCACAGGGCCTCGGCCCAGGCGCACATGCGTAGCGAGCCCCAATGCATCGCCCGGCCTTCCACGCCACGGCGGAAGGCGGGATGGGCGATGCGCGTGGGGGGTTGCGAGGCGTCCTGGGTGAACTGGCTACCGAAGGCGTCGAAGGCGGCCATGCGGCGCTCCCAGACCGCGCTCACATCCACCAGGAGGTCGGGCTGCCCGGGGTTCTCTCCGCCCACCCAGGCCAAGGCCTCGGGCCGCCAGGGGGCGCCCGCGCAGGGGTAGTTCTTCAGGCCGGAGTAGTAGGCCGCTTCGCGGATCAGGCGGTGGGCGCGGCGGTGATCGGGATGGCGATCCTCGGGCGAGGGCAGGATGAGGATGCGGGGCCGCAGGCGGCGCATTTCCTCCATGAGTCGGATCCGATGGGCTTCTTCCTCGGTGAAGCGGCCGTCGGGGAGATCCATCACGATGCGCGGGACGCCGAGGATCTCGGCCGCGCTCTGGGCTTCGAGGCGTCTGGTTTCCGCGGTGCCCCGCGTGCCCAGGTCCCCGCTGGTGAGGTCGAGGATGGCGCCTTTGAATCCCCGGTCTGCGGCCAGGGCCAGGAGGCCGCCCACATGGACTTCCACGTCGTCGGGATGGGCGCCCATGGCCAGGACGTCGAGGCTGTGAGGCGGGGGCTGGAGACTCATCGCTCCTCCACGAGAATCAGAGGCGTGGCGCCATCCATGCGCTCCAGGATGGCGTCGAGCAGTTCCCCGCTGCGCAGCCAGGGCAGGCCGGGCTGCACCCGCTCCTGCGCCCGGCCGAAGGGGAAGAGTGTCTGCCTCAGGCGCTCTGGATCGCCGCCGAGCACTTGCGCCGAGGCTTCCCGCTGCAGGCGGCGGTCCAGCTTGGAGAGGCGCTCCCGGCTGCGGACCTGTTCCTTCCTGAAGCGGTCCTGCAGGGCTCCGGGCCAGGAGGGATCGGGCTCTGACACCTGGAACCGCTGGGTGGGCAAGGGGCCGGGCCAGCCCGCCAGGCGGTCCCAGGCGCCCACCTTCAGCGCCTCGAGTTGGCTGGGGTGGATCGTGAAGCCTTTGGGCACCACGTAGACGCTGGGGCGGGGCAGGATCTTGGGAGCGGCCAGTTCCACGCGCTCCCAGAGGGGCTCGCACAGCCGCCAGTAGGCCCGCTCCGAAGGGCCGAGCACCACGGCCGCCACGGGCAGGAGCAGGGATTGCATGAGGGGGCGGATCGCTGCGCCGGGGCTCAGCCAGTGGCTACCGGGGAGGGGTTCGCCCCGCTCGAGGCGCTGCCGGCGTCCGGTGCGGGGGTCCAGGGAGAACCAGGCGGCCTGCGCCCTGGGATCCAGGGGCAGGGGCGCTCCTTGCGATTCGAGAACATCGGCCTGCCTCGCCAGCAGGTCCTCGAGGTTCAGGGCCCGCCAGCGGGCGAGCTGGGCCTGGATGGGCTCCCGGACGGCAGGATCGGTGGGCGAGAAGGGCCGCAGGCCCCGGTCCCAGAGAGGCTGCCCCAGGGCCAGCGCGTGGCCGCGCAAGGTGGGGGCTTGGGGTTCGGGAAGGGGCCCCCAGAGGCGCGCCGCCTCCGCCTGGTGCCCGCTCTCCCATGGCAGCCAGCCGGTGGCTGTACCGGGACGGGCATCGAAACGGAACCGGTGGCGGGTCAGCCGCCCATTGGCCCCTCCCACCACGGAGGCCACCTCCGCGCGATCGTGATCCTCGTCGGCCATCCAGTAGACCGCTTCCGCGCCGGCGCGGCGGGCTTCAGCCAGGGCGGCGAGGGCCTTGGCCACGGAAAGGGCAGGGCTCCAGCCGGCCCCGATCTGCTGGCCGGTGGCGATGACGGGCCTCGGGCTCATCGACCTCCTCCTGAACCGGTGTGGGACCTTTCAATCTGTCGTGTCGTACACATGGGCCCCAGCCTACCCGATATGCGATGCTCGACGGGATGCTGAGCGTGGAACCCTGGATCCCCCCCGCCTCGCCGGACCTGGCGGCCCTGGCCATGGAAACCGCCGACGCGGCGGGCGTGGCCTCTTTGCGGGCCTGGCCGGAAGTGCGGAAAGGGGGCATCGGCTTCGGCACCCTGCCGCCCTTTCTCTGCTGGAAGGGCAACGCACCTGGAGGTGCCTGGCACTTGGTGCTGCTCCAGGCCCGGGAGATGGGCGCCCTGGTGCCCGGCGCGCGGATGGAACCCTTGCCCCAGGGCTGGCTGCGGGACCTTGACATGGAGTCGCTGGCCCGGCCCCTTTCCCAGCACCCCGCCTTTCCCGGGGGAGCCTCGGTGCATGTCGTCCACCTGCCGGAAAGCGGCGTCTTCCGCACGCGCAGCTTCGGCACCCCGGCGCCAGACCTGGTGGCGGAAGTGTTGAAGCACACCAGTACCATCCAAATCTGGAATCTGGCCGATTAGGAAGTCACGAGGAGCGGCATGCTGAGCTTGGATCTATCCACCCTGAAGGAAGCCGTCCTGGCCGTGGCGGTGGGTCTCATGATGGGCCTGGAGCGTGAGCGCAGCGGCTTCGAGCGCAGCCAGGAAGGCCACGAGGAGCCCTACCACCGCCGCGAGTCGGACCAGGCCGCGGCCCTTCACGGCAGCCTCGGCGCCCGCACCTTCGCCCTGCTCACCCTGTTGGGCTGGATCTCCGTGAAAGTGGGCGGCGAGAACCCGGCCATGCCCATCGCGGTGATGGCCTTGGCGGCGCTCATGATCGGCCTCTTCTACTACGAGACCAGCTCCGCGGACCGCGGCCTCACCACGGAGATCGCTGCGCTGTCCGCGCCCCTGCTGGGCATGCTGCTGACCCGGGACGCCCTGCTGGCGGTGGCGGTGGCGGTGATCGTGACACTGCTGCTGCTCTCGAAACCCTGGATCCGGGCCTGGGTGCCCAAGCTGCAGCGGGAGGACCTCACCGCCTCCATCCAGCTGCTCATCGTCTTCGCCATCCTGCTGCCCCTGCTTCCATCGCGGGCCCTGGACCCCTGGGGCGTGCTGTCCCCCCGCAAGGTGGGCTGGATGGTGGCGCTGATCGCGGCGGTAGATTTCATGGGCTATGCCCTCAACCGGGTGCTGGGATCCAGGCGCGGCGCGGCGTTGACGGGCCTGGTGGGCGGGCTCATCAGCTCCACGGTGGTGACGGTCACCATGTCCCGCCAGGCCCGCGAGGATGCGACGCTCAAAGGCCCCGGCCAGGTCGCGGTCATGCTGGCCTGCGCCGTGATGGGACTGCGCGTGAGCATGCTGGCGGGTGTCGTGGGCGGCGCGGCCCTGGCCAAACCGCTGCTCCTGCCCATGGGAGCCATGGTGCTGGTGTTGCTGGGCGCCAGCTACTGGATCTACCGCGGGGCCCGCAGCGCCGCGGTAGCCGGGCGCGCCGGAGACATGCCCGTGCGCAATCCCTTCCATTTGAAGCGGGCCATGGCCTGGGGCCTGGCCCTGGCGGCGGTGCTGCTGGCGTCGGCGGCCGCCCGGGCCTGGTTCGGAGATCGCGGGTTGCTGATCGCCGCGGGGGTTTCAGGCCTGGCGGACGTGGATCCCATCACCCTGGCCGTGAGCAGCCAGGTGCGGGAAGTGGGCCTTCCGGCCGTCACGGCGGTGCTTGCCATCATCCTGGCGATCGGGGCCAACACGTTCTCCAAGGCATGCTTCGCCTGGGTTTCCGGCGGCCGCGCCTTCGGCAAGCGGCTGTCTGCGGTGTTGGGCGCCTCGCTGGCGGCGGCCCTGCTGGTGGCCTGGTTCCAGAGGTAGGCGCTCCTTGATGACCGGCGAGTCTCAGCCTCATGCAGGGATTTCAAGGCCCCCACGAAGGACGCGAAAAAAGGAAAGGCAAGGACACGAAGGGGTGACGAGGACGGAATGCGTTCCTTCGTGGACTTCGTGCGCCCGCAGGGCGTCTTCGTGGCGATCTTTCCGGTTTGAGCCAGACGGATAAAGGAGGGCGCTATTTCCCGCGGTTGCTCATGCGGGTGTGGGCCACGCTGCTCTTGCCCTGGGGCTTGGTGGAGGCCCGCACCACGGGCTTGGGGCCCGCATTGGCCTTGGGCTTGGCTCCAGCGGCATTGGCGGCAGGCTTGTCCGCGGCCTGAACGGATTTCAGGAGGTCGGCGGGGACGAGCGGCTTGGTCATGGGGAACTCCAGTCCTCCATCCTACTCCCAGGTCGCGAGAAACGCAGGAGGGCCTCCAGGCTTCAATCCTCCTGGATCTCGAACAATTTCCCGAAGCGCACCACCTTCAGGATGGTCATTACCATGGACGAGGGCTTGATGAGGACCACTTTGATGTTGTTCACCTCGGCCTTCTCCCGCAGCAGCAGCAGCATGCCAAGCGAGGATGAATCCATGTAGGTGAGGTTCGACATGTCCAGCAGGAGCCGCTGGGTTCCGGGCCGGTCCAGGAGGGCCTGGGTGGCCGTGCGGAAGGCCGTATGGGACTCATAGGTGAACGTGCCCTCCAGGCGGAGCAAGGACGATTGGGGGTCTTGATGGAGCGTCAGGCTCATCGCTGGTCCCTGGATTGGAGGTTTTCATAGGCATCGGCAAGGAACAGCCCGACTTGAAATCCGGCTCCAGGTGTTGTGACGGGTTTCCTGGGTGGCGCCGGAGGCCCCGGATATGCTGGAACCTGGGCCGGGAGGCCGGCGGATCTTTCCTGGGATGGAGGCCATGGGCGCGAAGGAGCTGGAAGGGGTGGCGGGCCACGCGCTGCGGGCGTACCGAGCCTGGAAGGATGCCGCGCGCCTCCGGCGGCGCCAGCTGCTGGAGGCATGGCTGGACCAGTTCACCGTGATCCGGGAGGAGATGGCGCTGAGCATCACCCGCGAAACGGGCAAGCCCATCACCTTGGCCCGGGGCGAGGTGGGAAGGGCAGAAGCCACCCTGAAGGCCACCATCGAGGCCCTGAGCGCCTTCGGCGAAGAGGCCATTCCCTACGACCTGATGCCCGGCGCGGAAGGGTGCCGGGCGGTTCTGCGCCGCTGCCCCGTGGGTCCGGCGCTGGCCATCACGCCCTTCAACTTTCCGGTGAATCTGGCCATGCACAAGCTCGCTCCGGCGATGGCCGCGGCCTGCAGTGTCATTTGGAAGCCCTGTCCCCAGGCGCCCCAGACGTCGCGGCTGGTGTGGGAAACCTTCGAGGCGGCGAGGATCCAGGTGGCCGCCCCGGTCCACCTGCTTCAGCTGGCCTCGGCGGATCCCACGGCCGCGGAGGCCCTGGCCCTGGACGCGCGCGTGGCCGTGGTGAGTTTCACGGGCTCGGAACGCGTGGCCCGGCACCTGGAGCGGGTCCTGGCAGGCAAGCGTCTGCTGCTGGAACTGGGTGGCAATGCGGCGGTGGTGGTGGATGAACAGGTCGATGCCATGGCCGTGGCCCGGCAGCTGGCTCCGGCTGCGGTGGCCGCGGCCGGGCAGAGTTGCTGCAAGGTGCAGCGGATCTACGTGCACCGCCAATCCTGGGACGCCTTCCTCCCGGCCTTCGTGGAGGCCGTGCAGGCCCAGCCCGTGGGAGATCCCATGGATCCGGCCACGGTGGTGGGACCCCTCATCGACGAAGCCACGGCCCGGCGGGTGGATGAAGGCGTGGATCGCGCGGTGGCGGCGGGCGCGCAGGTGCTGCTGAGGGGCCGCCGGCAGGGCGCCCTGCTGCCCCCGGCCATCCTCAGCGGCCTGGCCGAGGATGATCCCCTGCAATCCGAAGAGGCTTTCTCGCCCGTGACCGTTCTCACGCCGGTGGATTCCTTCGAGCAGGGGCTCAAGCTGGCCGCCGCTACGCGCTTCGGCCTGCGGGCCAGCGCCTACAGCCGCGACCAGCGGAACCTGCGGCTGGCGGAATCGATCCTGCGGGCAGGGGGTGTTTTGCTGAACTTGCCGCCTACTTTCCGTCTGGATGCCGCGCCCTTTGGGGGCGTGCTGGCCAGCGGCACGGGTTTCGAGGGACCGCGCTGGGCCATGGAGGGCTTCACCGAAGGCCGCCTCGTCATCGAAGGGCCCGCCCTGTGAGGATTCCTGTGGAGGTCTGGCCATGCTGCTGACCATGCCTTTCCAAACCGGCGATCTGGTGGTGGTGATCCTCCGGGAGCCGAGAGAACGCCTTTGGGGCCGCCTCCTGGGCTTGGAGGCTCCAGGGATCGCCCTGCGCGGCCTCGATCTCACGCCCTGGGAGGAGGTGCTGGGGCTGGTGCGCACCGGCGAGGCCGATCAGGTGGCCCTCAGCACCCGCTTCCTGCCCATGCATCGCGTGGAGGCCATGTATCTCGACGAAGCCAGCTCGGGAGCGCCCAGCCTGGCCGACACCTTCCTGCAGCGCACGGGCCAGGACCCCCAGGCCTTCCTGGCTGATGCCCACCCCCGCTAGATCCACCACTGTCCGGAGGAATCCATGACCCACGCCAACCACACCCGCTGGATGGAGCGCTTCCGCGCCCGCGCCAAGGAACTGCAACGCCACATCGTCCTGCCCGAAGGCCGGGAGGACCGCACCCTCCAGGCGGCGCAGCTGCTGCTGGACCAGGGACTGTGCCGTCTCACGCTGCTGGGCGATCCCGCGGACATGGCCAAGCGCGGGGAGGCCCTGGGGCTGTCCCTGAAGGGCGCGGCCATGGTCGACCCGGCCACCAGCCCCTTGCTGCCAGAGCTGGCAGGCGCCTACTACGAGCGCCGCAAGGCCAAGGGCGTCTCCGAGGCTCAGGCCTTGGAGGCGGTGCACAACCCCCTCTGGTTCGGCGCCATGCTGGTGCAGGCGGAATATTGCGATGGCATGGTGGCGGGCGCCCTGAACACCACTGCCGAGACTGTGCGCGCCTGCCTGCAGGCCATCGGCGCCGCCAAGGGCATCAAGACTGTTTCCAGCTTCTTCATGATGGTCCATCCCGATGCTTCGTTCGGCGAGCAGGGCGCGGTGATCTTCTCCGATTGCGCCGTGGTGCCTGATCCCACGCCGGAGCAGCTGGCCGACATCGCCATCGCCGCCGCGGAGAATGCCCGCAGCGTCATGGGCGTGGAACCCCGCGTGGCGCTGCTCAGCTTTTCCACCCGCGGCTCCGCCGAACACCCCTGCGTGGACAAGGTGCGCGCGGCCCTGGCCATCATCAAGGAGAAGGCGCCGGGCCTGGCCGTGGACGGCGAGCTTCAGGCGGATGCCGCCCTGCTGCCCTCGGTGGGCGAGCGCAAGGCGCCGGGCTCCCATGTGGCGGGCAAGGCCAACGTTCTTGTTTTCCCCAATCTGGATGCCGGCAACATCTCGTACAAAATCGCCGAGCGCATGGGAGGCGCGGCCGCCATCGGGCCTTTCCTTCAGGGTCTGGCTCGTCCCGCCAACGACCTGAGCCGCGGCTGCAGCCCCCAGGACATCGCAGACGTGGCAGTCCTGACGGCCCTTCAGTGAAACGTCTCGCCTTCTTCATCTCCGGCACCGGCGGCAACGCCCTGAACCTTCTCAGGGCCTGCCGCGAGGGCCGGGTCCCTGGCCATCCGGTGCTGGGACTGGCCTCCACCGCCAGGGCCGGCGGCATCGCCCGTCTGGAAGCAGAAGGTCTGCCCGTGGCAGTGGTGGCGCGGAAGGACTTCGACTCCGATGAAGCCTTTTCGGAGGCTTGCTACCTGGCCGCGGAGGAGGCGGGAGCCGAGGTGATCTGCCTCTGCGGCTGGTTGAAGAAGCTGGCGGTGCCCGCGCGCTGGGAGGGCCGCATCCTGAACATCCACCCGGGCCTGCTGCCCCGCTACGGCGGCGCAGGCATGTTCGGCATGCACGTCCACCGGGCCGTGCTGGCCGCGGGCGAGGCTGAATCCGGCGCCACGGTGCACCTGGTGGATGGCGAGTACGACCACGGCCGCATTCTCGGCCAGCAGCGGGTTCCCGTCCTTGCCGGGGACATGCCGGAGGATCTGCAGAAGCGGGTCTACGCCGCAGAGATGGAACTCTTTCCCCGCGCCCTGGCAGCGTACTTGTCGGATCGGATCTAGACTGTCGGCATGAACTCCGAACCTGAAGCCGGTACCCCGTGATTCCCCTTCTCGCCGCCGACGAGATGCGGGCCGCGGAGCGCCGGGCCATCGAGGAATGGGGGATCCCGTCGCTGGTCCTTCAGGAGCATGCCGCCCTCGGCGCCCTGGCCTTGCTGCCCCCGGACGAGCCCTTGGAAGTGTTGGCCGGGCCCGGCAACAACGGCGGGGACGCCCTGGCCCTGGCCCGCCTGGCCAAGCTGCAGGGCCGCGCCGTGAGGGTCTGGTCCCCCGTGGGGCAGGAAGAGTGGAAGGGGGATGCCGGCCTCCAGGCCCGCCTTTGGCGGGGCTTGGGCGGCGGCATCGAAACGGGACCGGATCCTGCCGCCCTCATGCGGACCTGGCGGGGCTGGTGCGTGGACGGCCTTTTCGGTCTGGGTTCATCCCGTCCTCTGGAGGGGGCTGCCCTCCGCTGGGTGCGGGCCCTCAACGCCTCGGGCCTGCCCGTGCTGGCTCTGGACCTGCCCAGCGGCCTCGATCCGAGCGCGGCGGAACTGCCTGGAGAGGCCGTCCGCGCCACGCGCACCGCCTGCTTCGGCGCGAGGAAGGTCTGCCACGGCCTGCTTCCAGCCCGGGATTGCTGCGGGGCGATCACGGTCGTGCCCATTCCTTTGCAGGGGGCCCCGGAGGCCGGCCTGCGGTTGTTGGAGCGCCCCGTTCTTCCGCCCCGGGCCTGGAATGCCCACAAAGGCCGTTTTGGCCACGTGGCCATCCGCGCGGGCAGCATGGGCATGAGCGGCGCCGCCGTGCTGGCGGCCCTGGGCGCCCTCCGCGTGGGGGCGGGCCTGGTCACGGTGTTGACGGAGCCCGACGTTCGGGCCGAAGTCGCCGCGCAGATTCCCGAGGCCATGGTGCGGGCATGGAAGGGATCGGTGCCCAAGGAGGCGGACGTGCTCCTCGCGGGCCCGGGAGGCATCACGCAAGTGCCGGATTGGGAGGGCCCCCTGGTGGTGGACGCCTCCGCCCTGCAGGCAGGAGAAGGAAGGCGCTGGATGGAGCGCCCCGGCACGGCCATCACCCCCCACCCCGGCGAATTCGCGCGGCTCTTCAACCTGTCGCGGCCGCTGCTGATGGACGAACGCCTGGTCCAGGCGCGCCAGGTGTCGGCGGGCAGGCCCGGGATTCTGGTGCTGAAGGGCGCGCAAAGTGTCATCGCTGGCGGCGCGGAAGAAGGCCTCTGGATCAATCCCACCGGACATCCGGGCCTGGCGACCGGGGGCAGTGGCGATCTGCTGGCAGGCATGGTGGCGGGGTTCCGGGCGCAGGGCCTGCCCATGCGGGAAGCCGCAGCCGCCGCTGCCTGGTTCCATGGCGCCGCCGCGGACCGGCTGCCCGGGGCGGGGTTGCTCCCCCGGGATCTCGCGGACCTCCTGCCGGAGCTGCTCCGTGCCTGAGGCGCTGCTTGCGGATGATGAGGCCACCGAGGCCCTGGGCGAGGCTTTGGCCCGCCTGACGCCGCCAGGCGGAACCTGGCTCCTGCGCGGCGAGCTGGGAGCAGGCAAGACGACCTGGACCCGCGGGTTCCTGAGGGGCCTAGGCGGCGATCCGGATCAAGTGTCCTCGCCCACCTACGCGGTCCTTCACCGCTACGAGTCCGGGGAGGGCCGCCTCTTCCACCTGGACCTCTACCGCCCCGGCCCTGGAGGCGCCTGGAGCCTGGGCCTGGAGGAGTCCCTCTCTTCCGCCGACCGGCTGGTGGTGGAGTGGGCAGGGGGCGAAGGGCCCTGGCCCACGGACTGGGTGGCCCATCTACTCCTGGTTTCCCATGGCGGTGGCCGCAGGGCGGAATGGACAATGCCAGGCGATTCGCCTGAGCGATGATGGCGGCATGACCCTGCTGCTCTTCGTGTCCGGAACCACCTGTCTTTTGGCTGCCATGGCCCTGTGGGCCAGCCTCAGGCGCCGCCCTCTCGACCCCGTGCCCTTCGAGACGCTCCGCCGCCACGCGGAGGAGCTGGCCTCCCGGGACCGGGGCGAATCCCAGCAGGCCCTGGCCGCGCAGATCCGGCCCCTGCTGGCGGAGCTGGGAGCGCTGCGAACGGCCCAGGCCGAGAAACTGGGCGAAGGGTTCCGACTCCTGGCCGCCGCGACGCAGGATGCCTTGCGCGCCTCCCGGGAGGAACAGGCTGCGCAACTGGCCCAGGTGCAGTCGCAAGTGGAGCGCCGTCTGGAGGCCATCCAGGCCTCCAACGAGGAACGCCTGGAGCGCATGCGCCGCACCGTGGACGAGAAACTGCACGAGGCGCTCGAAAAGCGGCTGGGCGAAAGCTTCAGCCAGGTGGCCCAGCGTCTGGAGCAGGTGCAGAGAGGTCTGGGGGAAATGCAGTCCCTGGCCCAGGACGTGGGCGGCTTGAAGCGCGCGCTGACCAACGTGAAAACCCGGGGCGTGCTGGGAGAGGCGCAGCTGGGCGCCCTCCTGGAGCAGTTCCTCTCCGCAGGGCAGTACGCCGCGAACGTGAAGATCCGGCCCCGCGGTTCTGAAGTCGTGGAGTTCGCGGTGAAGCTGCCGGGGGCAGAGGACGGCGGCACCGTCTGGCTGCCCATCGACGCCAAGTTTCCGCTGGAGGACTACCAACGCCTCATGGAGGCCTACGAGATGGGCGACCTCGCGGCGGTGGAGGCGGCTGGTCGGGCCCTGGAGACCCGGCTGCTGGGCCAGGCCCGGGATATCCGCGATAAGTACATCGCGCCGCCCCACAGTACGGATTTCGCTCTGCTCTTCCTGCCCTTCGAGGGGCTGTATGCCGAGGCTCTCCGGCGGCCGGGCCTGCTGGAGCGGATCCAACGGGAATGCAAGGTGGTCTTCGTGGGCCCCACCACCCTCACGGCCTTCCTGAACAGCTTGCAGGTGGGGTTCAAGACCCTGGCCATCTCCAAGCAGAGCGGGGAAGTCTGGAAGCTGCTGGGCCACGTGAAAGCCGAGTTTGGCAAATTCGGAGAGTCGCTGGCCCTGGTCCAGAAAAAGCTGGACGAGGCCAGCTCGAAGCTGGGGGATGTCTCCAAACGGAAGGAACTCATGGAGAAGCGCCTGGCTGGAGTCGAGGCACTGCCGGCGAGCGAAGCCCCGGCCCTGCCGCCAAGTCCGTGTCGCGACGAATAATTCACTTCACAATTTGGGAGAATGCCTTAGGATTCGGGCCAACCCCGGGGGTGAGATGCTGAAGGGACGGGAGCGGCACGGCGTCGGCGAGGTCATCGCCGTGGACCGTAACTATGTCCCGATGCAGGAAGTCAGCCGCCGCCGCGCCCTTTGCGCCGTCGTGTCCGGGCGCGCACATGTGTTGAACCCCGTCACCTTCGAACGGCACGGCAACCTGGAAGGGCGCCTCGATCTGATCATCTTCCCCCATGCCCAGGCCTGCAGCGATTCCAAACTGCTGCTGGGGCGGCTGGAACGCAGGGTCCTGCGTCGGGATCAGTACCTTTGCCAGTACGAAGGGTGCCATCGCAAGGCCACCACGGTCGACCACGTGGTGCCCCTCTGCCAGGGCGGCGCCACCTCCTGGCAGAACCTGGTGGGCTGCTGCCTCTCCTGCAACCAGGCCAAGGGCGGCCGCACGCCGGACCAGGCGGGCATGGTGCTGAAGCGCCAGCCCAAGGGGCCCCGCGCGCATCTCTTCGAACAGTTCGAGCAGCTGTTGAAGCGGGCCAGCGCCGCCTAATCTCCGGTTAATGCGCGGGTCTTCAGGTGGAGTTCCTGCCATTCGCGGTCCGGGTCGCTGCGCCGGGTGATGCCGCCGCCGGTCCAATAGGTGATGCGTTCCGCTTCGATTTGCGCGGTGCGGATGGGCAGGGCCAGGTCCAGGTCGCCGTTGGGGGCGATCCATCCCAAGGCGCCGCAGTAGAATCCTCTGGGCGCGGCTTCGGCTTCTGCCAGGTGGCGACACACCGCATGCTTTGGCGCGCCGGTGACACTGCCGCCGGGCAACACCGCCCGCAGCAGACCGGCCAATCCCAGCCCGGGCTTTGCCGTGGCTTCCACGGTGCTGACCAAGTGCTGGACAGTGGGGTAGGGTTCCACGGCCATGGGCCGGACCACCTGCACCGAACCGGCCCGGGCGACGCGGCCCAGGTCGTTGCGGACCAGATCCAGAATCATGGTGTGCTCGGCGCGCTCCTTGGGATCGGCCGCCAGGGCCTCCGCCGCGGCGGCATCCCGTCCGGGATTTCCGGTGAGAGGCGCGCTTCCCTTGATGGGTTGGGACCAGATCCGGTCCCCGCGGCGGGCCAGCAGGCGTTCCATGCTGAGGCTGAGGAGATGGAGCCCGCCGAGGTCGAGAAGGGCGCCGAAAGGGGGGCGGGCCCGGTCGAAACAGGAGAGGGCGAGGGCAGCCGGATCGCCGCTCAACCGCCCCTGGAAGGGCACGCACAGGTTGGCCACGTAGAAGCCGCCCTCCAGGATGCGGGTCCGGATGGCTTCAACGGCCGATCGGTGTCGGGAGGCCCCCCAGGCCGGCGACAGATCCAGGGCGGCGCCGTCCGGGGCGCGGGCAGGCGACAGGCGGGCGAGCCAGGCCGCCGGGTCGGGGGGAATGGCGCTCCAGGACCAAAGCTCGGCGGCTCCGTCCTTCACGCGCAGGGCCTCCCGCAAACCCACCCAATGCTGGCCCAGCTGGCCCTCCGGGACGGGTTTCCTGGGCAGGCCCCCCTCGTCGCAGGCGAGTTCGAAGGAAGCCGCGCCCACCCAGGGAAAGGGATGGGATGGAATGACCGCTTCCAGGGCCTCCCAGGGGGATCCGGGCCAATCCTCTCTGTTCAGGGAGGTGGCCCAGGCCTCTCCGGCCCAGGTGGTCCGCAAAGTCTCCCCCGGGAGCCCCAGCAGGTCTTCACCGGTGCCCCCGTCGTGCAGCCAGACGGCTCCCTCGCGCAGCAGCCCCTGGGCGCAGGCAGGCCAATGGCTTGGAAGGGGGAAGGGCAGGCGATGCCTGGGCTCGAGGTCCATCCACCCATGATCCCATTGGACCGGAATATAAGTCCAAGAGACTAAAGATGAAAAAGTTGGCGCTACAAGATTGTTGTATTGTGACAAATAATGAACAAAAAATGATCTTTTCTTTTTTCTTTTTTCAACCTAGTCTCTTTGCCCAGGAGGAACTCCTATGCCTTCAGTGGATATCAGCTCGCAGACCGGAAAGGATTTCGCGGGTGATGCGCTAATCGTTCCTGTCTTCTCTGGCCGTGAACGCCATCGACTGCCCCTTGCCATCAGCAAGGTGGCCCGTCAAGTGATGGATGAGGAAGATTTCAAGGCCGACTATCTTGAAGTTGTGCCGCTCCACCATCCGAACGGCGTGAAGGAAAGCCGCTGGATGGTGCTGGTGGGGCTCGGCGACGAAGAAAAGGTGACCCTCAATAAAATCCGCAAAGCCGTGGGCACCGCGGGGCGCTTCTGCCTCAAGAAGAAGTGGAAGAAGATTGGCGTGCTCTCTCCCTCCACATCCAATCTGGACCACGATGCGGTGCAGGTGGCGGTGACGGAAGGGGCCCTGCTCGCCAACTACGATTTCGTCGCATTCAAGGGCGGAAAGCCGGAAGCGAAGCAGTTCACTTCCATCGACATCTTTACGAACGGCGATGATACCCGCAAGGCGCGCCGCAAGCTCCCCATTGTCGAGGCCGGCGTGGCCGCATGCCATCGCGTCCGTGACCTCGCCAACACCCCCGCGGGCGATCTCTATCCCGAGGCCTTCGCTGAAACAGCCGCGAAACTGGCCAAGCAGCACAAACTCCACTGCGAGGTGCTGGACGTGCCGGCCCTCGAGAAGGGTGGATTCCGCTCGGTTCTGGCCGTGGGCCAGGGCAGCGTCCGCCCCCCCCGGGTGGTGAAGCTGGAATACAAGCCCAAGGAGAAGCCGAAGAAGCATGTGGTGCTGGTGGGGAAGGGGGTCTGCTTCGATTCGGGCGGCCTCTCCCTCAAGGATGCCTCGGGCATGGAAACCATGAAGGACGACATGACCGGCGCGGCCATCGTGCTGGCCACCTTGGTGGCCTGCGCGCAGCTGGAAGTGCCGGTCCAGGTGACGGGCCTCATGGGGCTGGTGGAGAACATGCCCTCAGGTTCCAGCTATAAGCCCGGCGACGTGCTGCGGAGCCGCAGCGGCAAGACCATCGAGGTGCTCAACACCGACGCCGAGGGCCGCCTGGTGCTGGCCGACCTCCTGCACTTTGCCAGCGATATGGGGGCCGATCACGTGGTGGATCTGGCCACGCTCACGGGAGCGGCGCTGGTGGCCATGGGGGACGGCGTCTCCGCGGTGATGGGCACCGACCAGAAACTGGTGGACCGGCTCCTGGACGCCGGGGGTTCGGTGGGCGAGTACCTCTGGCAGCTGCCGCTGGTGGAGGAATACAGCGACCAGCTCAAGAGCCCGCTGGCGGACCTGAAGAACATCACGGGCATCCGCTGGGGCGGCACCATCACCGCGGGCCTGTTCCTGCGGGAGTTCGTGGATCATGCCTCCTGGGCCCACATCGACCTGTCCGGCAGCTGGTCCGGGAAGGAGCGGGACTACCGCACCCACGGCGGCAGCGGGGAAGGGCCCCGGTTCCTTCTCGAATGGCTCATGGATTGATGGTTCCATCCATCCATGGCCGAAGGGGGGGGGACTGCCCCCCCTTTTTTTCAAATGGATGGAGATGTCCCTCTTGACCGCGGGGCCAGGATGGGGATTTATTGAGGACTGCCCTCTCATCACCCAAGCCCCCCACCCCCCGGAGTTCCCATGGAAGCGATGGAAACCCTCACCAAGGCTGACCTGTCCCGGCACCTGATGGAACGCCTTGAACTGGGCAAGAAGGATGCTGATCTCCTGGTGAATACCTTCCTGGAGAGCATCATTGAATCCCTTAAGACTGGAGAAGGCGTGGAACTGCGCGGCTTCGGCAGCTTCCGCCTGCGGGACCGCCGGGCCCGCCAGGGCCGCAACCCCCGCAGCGGCGAGAGCATCCAGGTCCCGCCCAAGCGGGTGGTCTATTTCAAGCTGGGCAAAGAGCTTCGCAGCAAACTCATCGACGACTGAATCCTGGGCATCGATAAGGAGTCCTCATGCGCCTTTCCAAATTGCTCCTCTCCTTGATGGCGGCGCTGGCCATCGCCGTGCCGGGCTTCGCGCAGAAGAAGCTCTCGAAGGAGGAGAAGGCCAAGCTGCCCCGCATCGCCATCCTTGAGTTCAAGTCCGCGCCGGACGCTTGGCACGGTTGGCACCACGGTGGATGGGGCAACCAGATGAGCACCATCTCGAACCAGCTCCGCGACCTCTTCACCACGGAGATCGTGGAGAAGGGCAAGAACAAGCTCCGGGTGGTCGAGCGCGAGCGGCTCAACGAGATCCGCGACGAGCTGCACTTCCAGCAGAGCGGTGAAGTGGATACGGCCACGGTCCAGAAGATCGGAAAACTGCTGGGCGTGAAGTACGTGATGACCGGCAAGGTCACCCGCTTCGCCTACAAGGAGGGCGGGTTCAGCTCCGGCTGGGGCGTGGGCGCCCTGGTCAGCAAGGTCACGGGCGACGGCATGGCCGGTGCCGTGGCGGGCAGCGTGAACGTCAAGAAGGCCTCTTTCACCGGTCGTCTCGACATCCGCCTGATCGAGGTGGAAACCGGCGAAGTGCTGGGGGCCTGGAAGGATGAGGACAAGGTGGACAACACCTCCGTGAAGGTGGCCGGCACCGGCGGCGACGTGCAGTACGACGAAGAGCTGGTGAACAAGGTGTTCGAGCCCGTCGTGGCGCGCATCACCCCCAAGCTGCTCCGGGCCACGGTCGCGGCCAACGAGGACGAGTAGTCCGTTCAGGTTTCGTGCGCCGAGGGCCCTTCGGGGCCCTTGGCGTTTTCGGATGCGGTCAGGGGAACCAGCGGTCCACGGCGGTACGGATGGTCGCGGCGTAGTCGGGCCCCAGGACGTCCGCGCAGTGGAGATGCCAGGTGGAGACCTCCACCACTTGGCCGGTCTGGAATTTCGCCGCCAGGACCCGCTGGACGGCAGGAGGGGCGAGGCGGTCCTGGGTGGCCAGGAAGCAAAGGCTGGGGGTGGCCAGTTGGAGGTGGTCGAGGCGCTGGACCAGATCGGTATCCTCGGGCCGGTAGCGCCCCAGGTGTCCGGCCGCGAAGGCCGCGGCGGCGCCGATGGGCGGGGCCAGCACGTGCCACCAGCGATCCTCGGGGCCACGCACCAGGCGCTCCGCGAAGCTGCGGCTGCTGGCGGGAGCACCCTCCCAGATGATGCCCGCCAGGGGGCCCTTGCCTTCACGCTCCAGTTCCGCCAGGGCCAGCAGGCCCACGGAGGCCCCCAGGCTGCGGCCCAGGAGGAGGATGCGCCGGCGGGGCACGCCGGAAGCCTCCAGGTGATGCACCATGCGGACCACGTCCCTGGATTCCAGGACACCGAAGGTGACCGCCGGAACCGGCCCTCCCTGGCGCATGGCGTCATCCCGGCGGCGGTAGGTGAAGATGGCCGCATCCAGCCGTGGGAACCACTTGAGGGCGGGGCTGGTGCCCCAGCGGTCGTCGCCGAACCCGTGGAGGAGCAGCACCACGCCGGGAGAGGGCGCCGGCCGGGCGAGCCGCCACAGCTGCAGGCCGTCCACTTCCTCGTGGGACCAGCGGCCTCCGGGATCTCCGTCCTGGCCCTTGGCCAGGTCCTCGTAGGTCCCTTGCACCCGTGCCAGGGGCTGGGGGCGGTAGAAGGGCGGATCCACCAGTTCGCGGGCCACGGCCCTGGTTTTCCAAGCCATGAAGCCGGCGGTTCCCAGGAGGGGCGCCAAACTCAGGGAAATCCCAATGGCGCGCTTCACCAGTACCCCGTCGTGACCAGGAGGCCGCCGGTGGAGGGTCCGGTCACGCACTGGCAGCCAAGGCGCTGGGCGGGCTCCGCTCCGTTGCGTTCGAGCACGTCCCGCTCGTGCGGATCGGGGGGAGGGAGGTGCTCCAGGCCCTGCAGGATGGTCAGGACGCATTTCCCGCACGCGCCCCGCCCGGAGCAGGCCGAAGCCACGGGCAGGCCTTCAGCCAGGCACTGGGCCATCAGGGTGCCCCGTCCCGAAAGGATGTGGTCCCGCTGGCGGGTCCGGGCCACCACGGCCATGGCTACTTATGCAGGGTCGCGGTCACGCCGGGCAGGCCTTCGGCGGTGGGCAGGGGATCGGGTTTTCCGTAGAGCACTGCGTCCAGGCGCTGGGTGAGGGTGACCTGGTAGATGCCTTTGTCCGCGGGCAGATCCAGCTCGCCTTGATCGGGGCTGAAGGTCTCCCGCTGGCTCGTGAGGAAGAACCGGTGCTTGCCGGTGCTCAGGCCCTGGATCTGGAGGCTGATGCCGCCCTTGTCCGTCTGCTGGACTGGGATGCGGGCGCCGTCCAGGTTCAGCTCCACGGGTCCGCGGACGGGACGGGTGAAGCGGAAGACCACCGATCCCGCCGGGACTGGGTGCTTGGGCGTCAAGGGCACTTTGCTGCAGCCCACGGTCAACGCGGCGGTCATCGCGGCGCCCAACAGCACCAAGGCAGATAGAGCGGGGTGGAACTTCATGAACCCTCCGGGACTTCCATCATATGCGATGAAGGCCCGCGAGGTCTCACCTGCGCTGGAGGAGCACCACGGCCTGGGCCGCCAGCCCTTCGCCGCGGCCGGTGAAGCCGAGCTTTTCCGTGGTGGTGGCCTTCACGTTCAGATCTTCCCCGGCTAGGCCGAGCAGGGGCGCCACCCGGTCCCGCATGCGCTGCCGGTGGGGGCCGATCTTGGGGCGTTCGCCGATCAGGCACACGTCCGCATTCACCACCCGCCAGCCACGGGAGATCAGGTCGGCCATGACGCGCTCCAGCAGCCGGGCGGAATCCGCCCCCTTGTAGGCGTCGTCGGTGTCGGGAAAATGCTGGCCGATGTCTCCGAGGCCCGCGGCCCCCAGCAGGGCGTCCATGAGGGCGTGCAGCATCACGTCGGCGTCGCTGTGGCCAGCCAAACCGCGGTCATGGGGGATCTCGCAGCCCATGAGGACGAGCGCCCGGCCGTCTTCGGGCCGGGCGAAGCGGTGCACGTCGAACCCTTGGCCGATGCGGCAGCCGGTCATGCGCCCTCGCCGCCCAGCACCCGGTGGTTTCCGGTGGATTCGTCCGAGATCTTGTAGGCGCCGGTGATGGCATGTTCCGGCAGGGTGATGATGACTTCCGTGCCCTGACCCTCCTCGCTGATGAATTCGAGGGTTCCTCCGTGCTCTTCGACGATCTTCTTCACGGTGGCCATGCCCAGGCCGGTGCCCTTTTTCTTCCCGTAGCTGAAGAAGGGTTCGAAGATCCGCTTCATCACCTTGCGAGGAATGCCCCGGCCCCGGTCCTTCACGCGGATCTGGGCGGCGCCGGTGACCTGGCTCCAGGACACGATCACTTCGCCGGTCATGTCCGTGGTGGCATCCAAGGCGTTGGCCATGATGTTTTCCATGACGCGGGTGAAGCGCCCCGGATCCAGCTTGACCAGGCACTTGGGCCCCTCGGCGCGGAGCTGCACGCCCAGTTCCGCCGCGCGGGGAACCATGGGTTCCAGGATGGCCTCGAGAAAGAGCTGAAGGTCCACGGTCTCGCGGTTGGGTTCGCGCACCTTGGCGAAGTCCAGCACATCCTGGCTCAGGTGGGTCAACCGGTCCACGCATTCCAGGATCTTCTGGCTGTGGTGGCGGACTTTGTGGTCCTCGGTGGAGAGTTCCAGCAGATCCGCATGGCCGCGCAGGACGAAGAGCCCGTTCTTGAAGTCGTGCACGATGGAGCTGGCCACCTGGCCCACGGTGGCCAGCACGTGGCTGCGCAGGTTTTCTTCGGAGAGCCGGGTGCGCTCGATGGCGATGGCGCACAGGGCGACGATGGCCTCGAAGGTTTCCCGGTCCGGCGGTTCGGTGATGGGGCGGCGGCTGTCCAGATAGACCACGCCGAGGCGCTTTCCCTGAAGCAGCAGGGGCAGGCAGAGGATGGTCTTCAGCTCCAGCCGCTGGATGGAAAGGTGGTTCATCAGGTGGTGTTCGTCGGCCACGTTGAGGATCCAAATGGGATCCCCCGTTTCGAACACTTTGTGGACGCTGGAGAGCGACACCTGGATGCTGCCTTCCAGCTCCTTGCCCAGGTTGCGCTGCACCCGGGTCTGGAGCTCGCCATCCTCCAGCAACATGAGGAAGCCGCGATCGGTTCCGGAGATGGAAAGGAGCTTGTCCAGGGACTGCTCCAGCAGGTCCTCGAGATCCACTTCTTCGGCCAGCAGCTGGGCGGTTTCCAGGATGGCCTGGAGGTGCAATTCGGAACTCGTCTGGTCGAGGCTGAGCAGGGTCAGCGTGTAGGCGCCGTCCGCCAGGCGGAGCGGCGTTCCCGGCTCCCAGGCCACGCGTCCCAGCTGCTGGTCCTTGTAGAAACTGCCGTGGGTGGTTTGCAGGTCCTCGGCCCACCAGACGTCATCGCGGAGTTCCAGGCGCATGTGGTTGCGGCTGATCATGCTGTCCGAAAGCACCACGTCGCAAAGGCTCTGCCGGCCCAAGGTGACAGACCGGGTGAGGGGCACGCTGCGCTCGAAGCCGTGCCTGTCTCTGATCAACAGCTGGTAGCGCTGGGCCACAGCATCTCTCGCGAAGGGGGAGGGAATCGGGGTTGGACTGCGTGAACCCAAGATTATCCGCCCACTGGCTGGACACAAGTGGAAGTCCCGTGAGGGAATAGGAGTCATGCACCGACACCCCGACCTCGATCCCACCGATGATTCTGAGGATCCAGCCGAATACTCATTGCGGCCGCAGAGGCTCCAGGAATATATCGGCCAGGAGAAGGTGAAGGCCCGGCTGGAGATCGCCCTCCAGGCCGCCACCCGGCGGGGGGAGGTCATGGACCACGTGCTGCTGTTCGGCCCCCCGGGCCTCGGAAAGACCACCCTGGCCCACGTGCTGGCCAACGAAATGGGCGCGCCCTGCAAGGTGATCCAGGCGCCTGCGCTGGAGAAGAAAGGCGATCTGGCGGCCATCCTCACCAATCTGGAGGCCGGCGAATTCCTCTTCATCGATGAGATCCACCGCCTGTCCGCGCCCATCGAGGAACTGCTTTACGCGGCCATGGAGGACCGGAAACTCGACATCCTCATCGGCCAGGGACCCAGCGCCCAGACGCTCAAAGTGGACCTGCGCCCCTTCACGCTGGTGGGCGCCACCACGCGGGCCGGACTCATATCCAAACCGCTTCATGACCGTTTCGGCATGGTGCACCGCCTGGAGTTCTACACCCGGGCGGAACTGGCCATCATCGCGAACCGCTCGGCGGACCTGCTGGGCATCCACCTGGCGAATGAAGGCTCGGAGGCCATCGCCCGCCGCAGCCGAGGGACGCCCCGCATCTGCAACCGGCTGCTGCGGCGCTGCCGGGACTACGCCGAAGTGAAGGGCGACGGCACGATCACCGAGGCCTCCGCCAACGCGTGCCTCAAACTGCATGAGGTGGACGACCTGGGCCTGGATGCCTTGGACCGCGAGTACCTTCAGGCCATCTGCCACAAGCATCGCGGCGGGCCTGTAGGCCTGCGCACCCTGGCGGCCGCCCTGGGCGAGGACGAGGGTGCCCTGGAGGACCTGGTGGAGCCTTATCTCATGCAGCTGGGATTCCTGGATCGCACGCCGCAGGGCCGCAAGGCCACGGACGCGGCCTACGCCTACCTGGGCGTGAAATCCGACCCGGGGCCGCTGTTCCGGTAGGCCGGGAGCGCTTCAGCGCTTCAGATCCATCCGCTTGGGATCGGAATCCGGAAGCTTGGCGGGCGGCAGCGAACCTCCCTTGGCGGCGCTGGCTTCGGCCCGGTCCTTGCGGACGCAGACGCCCTGCAGGGTGCCGCCTTCATCCACCACCAGTGAGCCCACTTCCACATCGCCTTCCACGTAGCCCGTACCGTGGATTTCCAGACACTCCGTGATCTTCATGGTGCCTTCGGCCCGCCCCGTGACCACCAGATGCTTGGCGAAGATGTTCCCCTTCACCAGGCCCCCGGGAGCGATGGAGACCTCCCCGGTGGAATGGATGGTTCCCTCCACCACGCCTTCAACCCGGAAGCTATGCGAGCTGGAATGCACCTCGCCCTTGAAGATCACATCCTTGCCCAGCAGGGAATGGATGGCCGGGGCCGAATCGGGCTTGGGCTTGTTGTTGCGGAATACGGCCATGGTCACTCCTTGGGTCAGGACTGCCGGCCAAGGGCGTTGAGCCATTGGCGCTGGAGCCGGAGGTAGGGCTGGGGGTTGACGGTCTTTCCGTTCCGGCGGACTTCGTAGTGGAGATGGACGCCCGTGGCATTTCCGGAGCGCCCCATGGCTCCCAGGATATCCCCGCGGCTGACCTTCTGCCCCGCCTTCACCTCCACCCGGTTGAGGTGGGCGTAAAGGGTTTCCTGGTCCGGCGTGTGGCGAACGCGGACGCCCCAACCGTAGCGGTCCATCCAGCCGGCCTCGACCACCTCGCCGTCGGCGGTGACCTGGATGGGCGTGTCGAGGACGTTGCTGATGTCGATGCCGGAGTGGTACCCGAGCAGACCCTCGCCGGACTCATTGGAGCGGGAGAAGGGGCTTACGCGGACGCCGAACCCGGAGCTCAGGTAGCCGGCCGTGGGCGGGATGGAGGGCGTGTGGCTCCAGGCCCAGAGCACCGGCGCCATGCGGGCCCGCACCACGGCGGCCTGCTTGGCGGTGTAGTCGAGATCCTGATGCAGCTTGGAGAGCCGCTCCTGGGTGCCCGGCGGAGGGGCGGCGGGGCTGGCCTGGCCCGGCGGAGTGGGCAGGGGGGAACCGGTTTGGGCCTTGGGATCCAGCAGTTTCAACAGTTCCGTGTGCTGCTTGCGGAGGGTCTCCACCTCGGATTCCAGCGCCTGGGCCTGGTCGAGCGAGGAGCGCAACTGTTCCTGCTGTTCCCGGGTTTCCTGCTGGAGGCGGCCGAAGCTCATGATTTTCTTCGTGGCCCACATGCCGTAGCCGGAGCCGATCATGGCCAGGGCGCAGAAACCGGCCACCGCGCCGACCACCCACAGCATCAGGCGACGGGTGAGCGACCAGCGGAAGGTGCGGTGGCTGAAGACGACCATGACTGTGAGCCAGCGTCCGGAATCCGGACGGCTGGAGCGTAGGGCGCGGCGGCGTTCAGGCTGGGGGGCGGACATGACCTCCCAGCATACCTGGGAACGTCCATGCGGGCGAGTCGACTTCTTACGACTTAGGGACTAGAGCGGTGCCAGCAGTGTCTTCGACAGCCAGTATTCCAGAGCATGGCCCGCGAAAAAAACGAGCCCGATGAGGCTGTTCAAGGTGAAGAAAGCCTGATCGATGCGGGAGAGATCGCCGCCCTTCACCAGCCACTGCTCCCGGGCCAGCATGGCTGCCACCAGACCCCAGCCGGTCCAGGACCAGAGGTGTGCGCCCATCTGGACGTTGAACATGGCCCAGCAGGCCAGGGCGATCAGGTGGAGGCACCGCGAGAGCCACAGGGCTCCCGTGGTGCCCAGTTTCGAAGGAATGGAATGCAGGCCCTTGGCGCGGTCGAAGGCCTCGTCCTGGAGGGCGTAGAGGATGTCGAAGCCCGCGGTCCAGGCCAGCACGCCGCCGGACAGCCACAGCGCGGGCATTTCGATGCTGCCTGCCACGGCGATCCATGCGCCCAGGGGCGCGCCCGAAAGCGACAGCCCGAGCACCACGTGGGCCCAGGCCGTGAAACGCTTGCAGAGCGAGTAGCCGAGGATGATGGCCAGGGCCAATGGCGACAGGCGCCAGGTCAGGGGACCGAGGGCGCCGGCGGCCAGGCCGAACAGGACGACGCCGGCGCCCATGAGGGCCACGGCCCCGGCCTGGGAAACGCGGCCCGCCGGCAGGGCCCGGCCGGCTGTTCGGGGATTGGCCGCGTCCACATCCACGTCAACCAGCCGGTTGAAGGTCATGGCCGCGGTCCGGGCCCCCACCATGGCCGCCAGGATCCAGAGGGCCGTGCGGAGGGGAGGCAGGCCCTGCGCAGCGCCGATGGCGCCCAGCAAAGCGAAGGGCAGCGCGAAGACCGTGTGCTCGAACTTGATCATGTCGAGCAGCTCCCGCAGGCCGCCCAGGGGCGCCGCCGCCGGCGGGAGCCCCTTCGGCGGGTCGGGTTCTGCGCTCCCGGCGGCGGGAGGGCGGCGGGTGGGATCTGAAGGCTCAGGCGAGGTGTCCATCGATGACATGATCCAGTGATTCGGGATGGATGTCTCTCCCCGAGGCCGCTCCTACTCGCCCCCGGGGAATTCCGCCCAGAGGCGGCCCGACCAGTCGGCCTTGGCGGGACGCTGGGAGATCACGCCGGCCAGGGGACCCTCGCACTGGATCTCGACGCGCCCGCCTGGGCGCTCCTCCAGGCGCAGGGCCCGGGTTTTCGTCTTCGCGGTGGCCGCCCAGGAATCCGGATAGGTCTGGCCCTGGCGCCGCTCGATGCGCAGCGTGTATAGGGAACCGGTGTTCAGGAGGGTGAGGGTCATCCGGAAGGCGCCGGAACCATCTTTGGGAACCAGGCGGCCGACCAGCTTCAGGGCCCCGGGCAGGCCGCCGGCGGGTGGGGCCGTGGCCAGGTCCGTGAGGGCGAAATCGTAGGTGGTGGCCCCGATCTTCAAGGTGCCGCCCCCCTTGGCTTTCAGATCGACGGTCTGTCCCTGGAGGGTCAGGGTCTGGGCCAGGCCGAGGCAGAGGGGGAGGCGGAGGAAGTTCATGCTGACTCCAGGGGGGGCCGGATCCTATTCTGGAGCTTCGACTCATAGAGGTGAACCATGACCCGCGTGCTCCTGCAGACCGACAAGGGCGACATCAATCTGGAACTCTTCCCGAAGGAGGCGCCCGGCACTGTGGCGAACTTCGTGAAACTCATCGAAGCCGGTTTCTATGACGGCCTGGCCTTCCACCGCGTCATCCCGGATTTCGTCATCCAGGGCGGCTGCCCCAACACCCGGGCCGGGGCCTCGGGCATGCCGGGCACCGGAGGCCCCGGCTGGAAGATCAAGTGCGAAACCGCGGGCAACCCCCATAAGCACAAGCTGGGCGCCCTCTCCATGGCCCACGCGGGCCCGAACACCGGCGGCAGCCAGTTCTTCATCTGCAACGGCAGCGCTCCGAGCCACCTCGATGGCGTGCACACGGTCTTCGGCCAGTGCTTGGCCGAAACCGACATCAAGGTGGTGCAGGCCATCAAGGCCAACGACCGCATTGTGAAGGCGACGGTCGTCGAGGCCTGATCTCAGCAGAGTTCGAGCCCGAAGCGGCCGATCTCGGCAAAGAGCGCCCTTGGATCCAGCGGCTCGAAGGCCCTGGATTCAAGGGCGCGCGCCGTCTGGATCCGATCCAGCCGGAACATGCGGCCGCCCTGCCGGGACGGGTCCCAGGCCAGCAGGTACCAGAGGGGGGCCTGGATGAGGAGGCCATGGGGCTGGATCCGGCGCTGGCTTGTGGCGCCATGGGCATCCACGTAGACCAGGTCCAGCTCGCAGGAGCGGACGAAGGCCCCCTCACAGGCGGCGTACACGGAAGGCCGCACGGATCCCGATTCGGCGCAGAGGGCCGCTGAGGGCGGCCTGCCCACCACCACGCGGCGGAGAAGGTCGGCCAAGCGGAGGCCAGCGTCCCTGGGCAATCCGGCGGACAGCTTCTGGATGGCGAGATCCAGCGTTCCCCCCGCGGGAATGGTGCCCAGGGCGGCACTGAGCTTGTGGGACAAAGCGAGGCGCAGGGCCTCTCCGAGGCTCTGGTGATTGGCGGTTCTGGATGCATCTGACGGTTTGGCCCTGCTGGAATCAAACGGGTTGTTCCATGAACCGAGGAAATAAAACGGATCGCCGAGAACACGGGCGATCCGTTTTATTTCGTGACGCCATCATGCCACCAGCCTGTGGGACCGCACTTCCGTCAGGGCATGGCGAAGCAACGCCATCATGTCGGTGACGCTGGGGCGATAGGTCGGGGCTTGCTTGCCGGCGGCGATCGCCTTGCGTGCCCGCCAGGAACGGACGTTGGTGCGCCACTTTGGAAGCCGTCCGAATCCCCTATCCGTGCGCTGCTGCCCCTGGGTCTGTCGAACCGCGAGAACCAGGATCGCGTAGGCCGCAGCCAGGGCCGAGTGGATGCGATCCACTGACCGTTCCGTCCTCACCTGTGCCTGGCCCAGGCCAACGCCGGTCTTGAGATCGCGGTGGAGGACCTCGATCGCCCACCGGTCCAGGTACGCCTGAATCAAGACTTCATGCGGAAGGGTGAAGCTCGTCGTAAGGAGGTAGGCGCGCTTGTTGTATCCGCGAGTGGTCCCGTGCCCGTAGGGAACGGGGGCGAGGATCATCAGCTTCAGCGCGACCTTCCGGGTGCTGTGGCGCCGATAAACCGGTCCGATCACCTTGAAACTCAGATTCCTCTCCTCGCCACCGTAATCGAACCTGCCCGTGTCGCTGGGCACCGACCGATCCTTCGCGAGTTCCAGGGGGGTGGGGAGGCGTTCCCCGTATAGGGCCTTGCCACCGTGGATCTTCTCGCCCACTGCGCACAGGTTCGACTTCTCTCGGGTGCGGCCGATGTAATCCACACGATCTGGCAGGTGTCCGATCACGGTGCCGTTGGTGTAGCTGCCATCCGCGACCACCAGGAGCTGCCGATCCTTCAGCTTGTTGTCGTCCATCCATTCCCGAACGCGCTGGATGGTACGCACCGCGATCTGTGAGGCGCTGTCCTTCACTTGCCCGATCGCGGCAGGATCCACGCCGAACGCCTCCTTGCGCCGGGCCGCTTCTTCCTTCGTGGGGCGCCCGCGCTTCTTCGGGGTGGGCTGCGCATCGTCCGGGACGGCCCCGGCCTTCCTTCGCCGCCTCTTGGCGCTCCATTCGGTGTCCTTGATCGGTTCGAAGGCGATGGTGATGGCGGACGGCCGGTGAACATCGCCGCGTGGCAACAGCAGGACCCCGTGAAACATCGGAATCCCCAGTTGAATCGCCGGTCGCACCCATACGGGACATAGGGGGTTGTGGACCCAGCGCACATGGGCGATCTTCTTGCCCGTTTTCGACAAGGCGGTGTCGTCCAACGCGAGGACGACGGGTCCTTCCTTTGACAGCCAGGGGAGGCAAGCCTTGAACACGCCGTGGAAGAGGTCCACGGGATCCCACTTGCCGTCCGAAAAGGCCCGGTAGTCCGCCCGCCAGTCCTCTTGATCCAGGCCGCGGGCCACGATCGAGTTGGAAATGGTCTTCCGGACGCCATTCATCAGCAGCATGGTCCGCAGCATTTCCGTGACGCGATGCCCCGTCCTGGCTTGGGCGAACGCGGGCATCAGGTATTTGGCTACCAGGCGCTGGAAGACAACCTCCAGGGCTTTCTGGTCCGCCGATTTCGATGTCATATGCCTCCTTTCCTTGATCGGGGTCAGTCCTTGACCCCGCCCTTCCGTTGTTGGTCCTTGTGGGAACCCTTTCGTTCAGGTGGCCGGTGGGCCATCCTGGGTGAATTACCGTTTGGTTAGCGTCATGTTCTGGATAGCATTTGCTATCCGTAGTCATAGGGTAGGCGATGCCGAAGGCCAGGCAACCCATCAGAGATGAAAACGATCGAATTGGACACGAACTGTCCATTGGGGATCGGTTGCGCATCCTTCGGGAAATGAGGGGCGTGTCGCAGCAGGCGCTCGCTGACCGCATCGGCGCCAAGAAGGCGCAGATCGGACAATGGGAACGGCAGGAACGGAATCCTGGCGTGGGTCCGCTGCGCACCATCGCGGATGCGCTGGATGGATCCTTCGTCTGGATCGTCCTTGGTCAAGGCGATGCGCAGGCCGCAGACGCGCCCAACACCGCGCTGGTTGCGGCTTGCGTGGAAGTGGCGCTTTCGATGGTCGGGACGGAAGCGGTGCCGGCCACGACTGCGGACATCTATCGGCGCGCATGCGCACGCGGTATGGCGATGCGTCATGCCAGCCGGGATGAATTCATCCAGGCCCTCCAGGACATCGTGGATCCGGGAAGCGGCGATCACGAGTGACCTTCATCGCTGCGGTCATTCGCGGCCCGGAAGGGAACCACATTCGTGGATGCGGTCCCCTTGGTGGCGGCTGGCGGTTCGGGTGGTGCGTCCTGCCAGGCCACCAGACCCCAGGTCCGCGGGGCCGTCAGGTCGAACAGGTCTGGCTTCCGGAAGAGGCACGAGGACACGGTGTTCTGGAAATCGGCGGAGCTTGATGGGATGCCCGCCGCCTTCAGGGCGCCCGCGATCTCATCGATCGCCACGGGTCGGCCCGCGCGCGCCAGCACGGTGTATGCGTTCTTCCACAATGGCTGATTGGCGCCAAGTGTGTCGGCATCCGGCAAGGTGCGCTGACGCGGACCCGAGGGCCGGTGAACCGAAGGCTGGGCCTGCGATGCGGATGGCACCGCCGGGGGCCTTGCGGGTTCAGTGGAATCTGGCCTCAGCGCGGGGATCGATCTGATCCTGATCCGTTCAAAGGCCGCCAGTGCTGCGTTGACATCCCGGACATGGTCCCGGAGCCACTGCACCACATGGTCCAGGTCCAGGTTGGGATTTTGAGGCTGGTCGATGGGTCTTTTCAGTGGTTCCTCCTTGGAAGCGGGCATTGCGTTCAGGGCATGGGTTCCCTGCCGGGGTCCAAACCCGGCAGGGATTCACTGCGGTATCGCGGGATCCGGGAGATCCGGCCCCGCATGACTGGACGGCGGTGGCTACGCCACGCGAATCCACGTCCAGCGCGGCCACCCGTCAGGGTTTGGTCGGTGTTTGCGCGCACGCGCGCGTCGTACCGTCCGCACCTCGACGAGGATCCATATTCCAGGCTTGTCCGGCTTCGGATAGGCCATAGGCACACCTCGAAAAAAAGGGGGCTCCCAACTTGAGCCGTGTGGCCTACACTGACCTTGCTTTGGGGTCGTGTAGGTTCTTACCTCACCCTAGGATTGAAGGGTCTTGGCCGTTGCAACCGGTCAAGACCTTTCGGCTTTTTGGGGATCCGCCGCAGACTACATGGGACCCCCTCCCGCCTTTCGGACGGCTTGGTAGACACCCGCCTTGCGCGGTGTGACCGGTTCGATGAGCTTGTCGTGGTGGTAGAGCTGGAAGATGGCGCTGCGGACGGTCTTGTTGACGCGGGGCACCCCAAGCAGGTCGCAGATCTCCGGAATCGCGAATGGCTTCCCCGGGTTGTTCTGAAAGAGGGCTCTGACCCTTGGGGCGATGCCGGAATCGGCCCCGCCGGACTGGACCGGTTCGTTTGGAGGTGCCTCGCGCTTGTCGGCAAGCGAGTTCGCCAAGCGGGTGCGCACCGCCAGCCGTTCGGCCTGGATCCCATCCAGGGTCTTCTTGGCCTGCTGCATTGCCGCTTCAGCCGCCGCCAATGCGGCCGCAGCCTTGATTTCCTTGGCAAGCAGTTCTTCATAGAGAAGCAGATCATTCGACACGGGACCCCCAATGGTAGAGAGAGTTTGCCTGGGAGCAGGTTGGTGGTCAAGCGTTTTGTTTGATGTTTGATTGCTCGATGTTCGATTGCGCAGGCCGGCCCTTCCATGACCCCTTCCATTGCGCGATTGCGCCATCAGGCGAGGCGTTCAGGGCTGCGCTAGACTCTCGGTCATGATCCAGGACTACCGAGCCCTCACAGTCGAGCAACACGATCTGCTGGAAAAGCAGACCCTCCGCACGATCGTGCAGGCGATGCAGGAGTATTCAAAGGAGGCCAAGCAGCTCTTCGACACCACCCCGGCCCCGACCGACAAGGAAGAGATCGTCCTTGCGGAGGACATCGTCCAGTACGCCCTTGAGGTCGCGGAATGCTACCCCATCAACCGGCGATTCGCGGGGACCATCGACTACAAGCGGGTTCGGTGGTGTTCCACGCCATTCGGTGTTCTGCCGCAAGCATTCCTGGTTGATGCCAAGGCATCCACCGAAGACAACCGTGACACCCTTCAGAACTCCCAGCTCCCCATGGATGCTGAGTTCCGTTCCAAGAAAGGTCATGTCGTGAGGATGGCCGCCGGCTTCCCTGCCCATCTTGAAGTGCAGGCCAACGATGGCGTCCTTCATGCGGTGACCACTTCAGCGTTCATTCACTTCTACTACGAACGCATCAAGGCCCCCGTGCCGGGCGGTCCCTTGCGTGACCTGAAGAGCATCTTCGTCCTGTGCGTGCCCCACGCGCGCCTGAAGGGCATCTACAACCCCGATCCGGACACGACCTTCTTCGGAGAAGGCAAGCATTCCCCCGCGCGCAACGAGGTGCCCCGCATCCGGGTCTACTTCAATCGCTTGCGGGAAATCTGCCCTTGGCGGCTTCAGGAACTGCGCTTCACGCCAGGGTCCGAATACGCGACCCCGCTGTGGCGGGATGCCTCGATCAGCGTTGGCGGGGAACGGACGGAAACGAACACGCCGTTCCTGTTCGTCGGCCGGTAGGCTGCCCGGCTACTTCCGCATCTTCTCCAGGAAGTGGCTCACGTAGTCGGCCTTCAGGTCGATGCCGATGAACTTCCCGCCCAAGGTGATGGCGCTGAGTCCCGTGGTTCCGCTCCCCATGAAGGGATCGATGCAGATGCCCCCGGGAGGCAGGGTGGCCTTGAGCGCCCAGTCCGCCAGCCCCCGGGGCATCACCGCGAAGTGATTCCCGGCCGCAGCCCCGCCGGCAAGTGCAACGGAGGCCATGTCCCCGGGGTTCTTCCCCAGGGGGTGGTTGCGGAACACGTTGTCGCCGACCTCAACTTCCATGCAGTCATCAAATTCCGTGTCCAGATCCAGGAGGTCCTTCAGCTTTTCCCAGGTTTCCTCGGGGGGCAGCCTGGATCCGATCTCGTCCGTTCGGAAGTAGTGGCGGGTCCGTTCGAACGGAAGGCCAAGCTGATCAGCGACCCAGGTGATGGATAGCCCCTTGGCGGCCAAGGCGTTCTTCAGGTAGGTGGCCAGTTCCGTGGCCCTTGGCGCGTTTGGTCTTCGCCGAACTTCTTTCAGTCCATCGATCGAGGACCGATGCCGCGGGCTGTTCAGCCATCGGCGGAGTTCCTGGTCGCCTTGGGCCTTGCCCTTGGCCGCACCCTTCTCGGCTCGATTGCGCTCGATGGCGTCATCGGTCTTGTGGGGAATCCTGATGGCATCGAGGTTGAAGGTGTAGCGATCCGTCTTGGCGAACAGGAACACCGGTTCCCATGTGTTCGTCAGCCGGTCCCGAACGCTGGAGGGCATGGCGTTGGGCTTGTGCCAGACGGCCGTGTTCCGCAGAATCCACCCATCCTCCTGAAGGGCCATCGCGAGCCGGAATGGGATGAGGGCCAACTGCTTGTTGCGCTTCCAGGCTTCCCGCCGCTTGGGATGCGTCGTGTAGTGCAGGTATGAGTCGCCGACGTTCAGCCAGAAGGTGCCGTCAGGGGTGAGGACCCGGTAGAGTTCGCGGAATACGGCGCGAAGGGTCTCGATGTAGCCGTCCAGGTCGTCCTCAAGCCCGATCTGGTTGGAATGCCCGTAATCCCGGGCACTCCAGTAGGGCGGCGAAGTCAGCGCGGTGTGGACGGACCCGTCCGGCAACCCCTTCAGCACCTTCTGCGCATGGCCAAGATAGACCGCGTGGCGTTCCCCGCGGTAATCCGCCTTGGTTCGAATCGTCTCCCAGGACCCTGCTTTTCCTGGAGTTGCCTTCTTTTTGCTTGTCACGACTGGTGTGGCCTTATCGGTATGAGGGGGGGGCGGTGTGGTTCGGTCAGGCCATCTGGCACTGGACTGAACCGTGTTTCCGGCTTCGCGGGATCCTTTGAGTTTGGTATGGGAACCCCCAAGTGTCCAAGGGTCCCTGATCAGGCCGGGGGCTACCCCTTGGGCATTAGGCCCTGGACGTGTGTGACCAACCGTTCCAGTCGATTGAACCCGGCCGTGAAGTCATGCATCAGCGTCATCAGGGAATGCCGGCTGGAAGCCGTTAGGAACTGAGCGTCCCACACGGTCCCAAGGAGGACATCCCGAGTGGGTCCCATGGACAGCGCGCGACCCAATTCGCAATGTTTGGTGTGGCCACTGACCCTGCTGCTTCCGCACGAAAGGCAGTGTTCCAGGCCGGGTTCAGAGCCCGCGACCGTCACGAATTCCATGCGTTCGGCTACCGAGAACAGGAGCCTCAGTCCGATGGATACCGGCGGATCTTCAGGAGAGCCCCAGTCCTGCGGTGCGCTGTCTTCATACATGCCGCGCTCCGCCTACATCATGTGAAGAAGGTCTTGGATCGCGGTCAGGGTAGATTCCAGGTCATCCAGTTCAGCCTGGCAGGTGCCCACCAGGACCTGGATGGATCGCCTTCGGGTGCCGATGTCCCTGATCGCATCAGCGACCGCATGGTGCAGTTGAGCCGTCCCGTGGTCCGGGCTCAACGCCAATCCGACCTGACAACCGATGCTGTGACCATGGGCCTTGGTGCTTTGGCACTCAGGACAGTGCTGGCCAAGGAATCCACCCCACTGGATGTCGCTGAGGGCGGCCACCAACTGTCTTTCCTGTGCCGCTTGCAGCGCGAAATGGCGTGTGACAAAAGGCGGATGAAGGTCTTCCTGGTCTGACATCGACGGCTCCCATTAGCTCGCAGGCGGCAAGCATACTGAGCCGACATGAACTCGGGAGGGGGGTGATTTCGGTGGACGAAAGCACCCGAGGCGTCTTACCCCTAGAAGGCAGCGCGCTCTAGGGGTAAGACGCCTCGGCGATGGTCAACGGTGTTCTGCAACAGGAGATTGCACTCCAAACCGCCAACCACCAGGGCCTCTCCGAGGCTGAGTCCCAGCGGCGGGGGAAGGGAAGGGCCCTTCAGGCGGATGCCCCCGCCCCGGCCGGGCTCCCCTTCCACGGCCAGGCCCAGCCCGCGCAGCTGGGCCAGGTCCCGCTGGATGGTGCGTTCCGTCACCCCGAGTTCCGCCGCGAGCCAGGGAATGGTGCTGCCGCCGGGGCGGCGCAGGCATTCGGCAAGGGCGTAGTGGCGGTCCAGGCGGTTCATGGGGGTCCACCCATCAAAGGCGACACGGATGGTCAGGGTTCTTCTTCATCCTTGCGGATGCGGACGGTTCCGCCAAGGAGGAGCCCATGGCCAAGGTCGATTTCAAGAAGACCTGGAAGGATCTCTACGGACCTTCCGGACGCGAGCCCATCCTGGTGGAGGTGCCTGCCTTCAACTTTCTCATGGTGGACGGTGCGGGCGATCCCAATACGGCCAATGCCTACCATGAAGCGGTGGAGGCCCTTTTCGCGGTGGCCTATGCCGCCAAGTTCAGGGCCAAAAAGGCGCCCGGCGGCCTCGATTTCACGGTGATGCCCCTCGAAGGCCTGTGGTGGGGCGAGGACATGGCCACCTTCAGCGTGGAGCGCAAGGACGACTGGCTGTGGCGGATGATGATCATGCAGCCGCCCGGCGTGACGGCGGAACTGATCCGATCGGTTGCGGAGGAGACGTCCCGGAAGAAGGACTTGCCGGCCCTGTCCCGCCTGCGCTTCGAGGCCTTTGCCGAGGGGCGGTGCGCCCAGATCCTGCACACGGGGCCTTTTTCGGAGGAGGGCCCCACCCTGGAGCGGTTGCACCGTTTCATCGGTCCCGCTGAGCGCTTCCGGGGGCGGCATCACGAGATCTACCTCAGCGATGTCCGGAGGGGCGATCCTTCGAAGTGGCGCACGATCCTACGGCAGCCCTTAGTAGGATGATGCGACATCCCCGAGGCCCCCATGACCCATTCTCGATCCATCGACGCCGCCCGATGCGGCTGGTGCGGCACGGACCCTCTCTACGTGGCCTACCACGATGACGAGTGGGGCGTGCCCCAGCACGATGACCGGCGACTCTTCGAGAAGCTGATCCTGGAGGGCGCCCAGGCGGGGCTGAGCTGGATCACGATCCTCCGCAAGCGGGAGGCCTACCGGAAGGCCTACCTGGGTTTCGATCCCGTGAAGGTGGCCGCCATGAGCGACGCCGACCTGGAGGCCGTTCTGCGGGACCCGGGCGTGGTGCGGAACCGCCTGAAGGTCTTCTCCGCCCGCAAGAACGCCACGGCCTTTCTGGCGGTCCAGCGGGAATTCGGCAGCTTTGACGCCTTCCTGTGGACCTTTGTGGGCGGAAAGCCCAAGATGAACCATCCCAAGACCTTGGCCGAGGTGCCCGCCGTGACGCCCGAGGCCGAGGCCCTCAGCAAGGCCCTGAAGAAGCGCGGCTTCACTTTCGTGGGGCCCACCATCATGTACGCCTACATGCAGTCCATGGGCCTGGTGGACGATCACCTGGCGACCTGCTGGAAGCGCCAAGCCTGACTCGCTGTAGACTGAAAGGCTCGGAGTCGCCGTGTCCAAGCCTTTCTACATCACCACCCCCATCTACTACGTGAACGACCGGCCCCACATCGGCCACACCTACACCACGGTGCTGGCGGACGTGATCGCGCGCTTCCATCGCATGCGCGGCGAGCAGGTGTTTTTTCTCACGGGCACCGACGAGCATGGCCAGAAGGTGGAGAAGGCTGCCGCGGCCCGGGGGATTTCGCCCAAGGAACTCGCCGACGAGGTGGTGGCCAATTACCACGAGTTGTGGAAGCAGATGGGCATGACCCACTTCCGGCACATCCGGACCACGGATGCGGATCACCGCGATCAGGTGCAGCGCCTCTTCAAGCGCCTGCTGGAGAAGGGCGACATCTACAAGGCCACCTACAAGGGCCTCTACTCGGTGAGCGACGAGGCCTACGTCACCGAGACCCAGGCCAAGGAGCTGCAGGCCCAAGGCCTGGCCCACCAGCTGGTGGAGCTGGAGGAGGAGACCTACTTCTTCCGCCTCAGCGCCTACCAGGACCGGCTTCTGAAGCACTACGAGGAGCATCCCGAGTTCGTGCAGCCGGACTTCCGCTTCAACGAGGTCAAGCGCTTCGTGGAAGGCGGCCTGCAGGATCTCTCCATCAGCCGCACGAGCATCAGCTGGGGCATCCCCGTCCCCGGCGACGAGAAGCACGTCATCTACGTCTGGTTCGACGCCCTGCTGAACTACCTGACGGGCTGTCCCGCCAACGGCTGGCCGCCGGACCTCCAGCTGGTGGGCAAGGACATCCTCCGCTTCCACGCGGTCTACTGGCCCGCCTTCCTCATGGCGGCGGGGCTCTTCCAGCCCACCACCATCCTGGCCCACGGCTGGTGGCTCATGGGCGAGGACAAGATGTCCAAGAGCAAGGGCAACGTGGTGCGCCCGGACACACTGCTGCGCTTCGGAAACGATGCGCTGCGCTTTTATTTCATGCGCGACATGCAGGTCGGCCACGACCGCGGCTTTTCCTTCGAGGGCTTCATGGACCGACTGAATGCCGATCTGGCCAATGGCCTGGGCAACCTGGCCTCCCGCAGCATCAGCATGATCCAGCGGTATCGCAACGGCGTGGTGCCCATGCCCCCGACGTTCGACGATGCGGATCAGGACATTGCCCGCCAACTGTTGGAAGTCTTCCCCGACTATCTTGAAAAGGCCCGGGCCAACGATTTCCACGCCGCGCTAGGCGCTCTGTGGGCCTACCTGAGGATTCTGGACGGCTACATCGTGCAGGCCGAGCCCTGGAAGCTGGCCAAGGACCCGGCCAATGATCCCAAGCTGGATGCGGTGCTGGCCAACCTCTACCGGGCCCTGCGCGCCACGGCCCTGCTGGTGGCGCCCGTGATGCCCGAATTGGCCCAGACCCTCTGGGAATCCCTGGGACACACGACTCAGGTGGCCGAGACCACCTTCCACGGCTTCGCACTCGATGGCCCCGCAGTCGGCCCCATCGGCGACCCCAAGCCCCTGTTCCAGCGCATCGACAAGGAGAAGGAATTGAGCGAACTCGAATCGGCCGCGGCGCCCCCCGAAACCAAGCCCACTCTGGATGTGCCGGAGATCCGCGAAGTGGTGGATGCCGACACCTTCTTCAAGGTGGATCTGCGCGTGGGCAGGATCCTCGAAGCCGAACGCGTTCCCAAGAGCGACAAGCTCATCAAGATGAAGGTGGACATCGGCCTGGAGCAGCGCACCATCGTGGGCGGCATCGGCAAGGCCTACGAGGCTGCCGACCTGCTCCAGAAGCTGGTGGTGGTGGTGGCCAACCTGGCACCCCGCAAGCTCATGGGCATCGAAAGCCACGGCATGCTGCTGGCCGCCAGCGACAATGCCAGCAAACCCTACCTGGTGGCGCCGCCCAGCGACGCCCAGCCCGGATTCCTGGTGAAGTGAAACGCCCCGCGTTTGGTTTCGAGGCCGAAGTCCTCACGGACGCCCCCTTCGATCACATCGCAGGGCGGCTTCGCGAGGAGGGGCCAGGTGCCTTCAGGAGCCTTCGGGCCCTCCGGGTCTGGTCTCCGATCGAGGATGCTGGGGGCCGCCTGGTGCTCCGTTGGGCGAGGGCGGTGGCGGGGGCGGAGGAATCCGGCGAATTCACGGTGACGTCCGATCCCAAGGGGGCGCACCTCCGTTTGACCGGCCGTATGAAGGGCTGGCCGGGTTTCCTGCTGTTCGGGATGCTCCGCTGGCGCACGGACCGCCTGCTGGACCGCTTCGTGGAGGAGCTATGAAACCTGTGCTCTGGATGAAATCCAGCTGTACCACCTGCCGCAACGCCAAGGCGAAACTGGCCGAACTGGGCATCGAGGTGGACATCCGCGACTATTTCAAGAAGCCGCTGGAGGCCGCGGAGCTGGAGCGCCTGCTGCCGGCGGACCCCGGGCCGATGCTGGGCGCCAAGAGCCCCAAGTACAAAGAACTGGGCCTGAAGGACCGCAAGCTCAGCAAGGCCGAGGCCATCGCGTTGATGGTGCAGGACAACAACCTGCTCAAACGGCCCATCCTGGTGCATGCCAAGGGCATGATCATTGGATTCGACGCCGCCGCCTATGGCACCCTGGTGTCCTGACAGGAGAGTTCATGCGCTTCTACAGCTGGAACGTCAACGGTTTCCGCTCGGTCCTGAAGAAGGGCTTCATGGACTGGCTGGAGGAGACTGAACCGGACGTGCTGTCTCTTCAGGAGATCCGCTCCGAATGGGAAGAGGTCGATCTCGGCGTCCGCCGCCAGATGGAGAGCGCCTACGACATCAGCTGGTTTCCGGCCACCAGCAAGAGGGGTTATGCGGGTTCGGCCACGCTCACCAAGAAGGAGCTTGGATTCAAGCACGCCCAGGGCCTCGGCATCGAAGGCTACGATGCGGAAGGACGCATGATCGTGTCGCGGAAGGACAAGCTGGTCTTCATCGGAGGATACTTCCCCAACGCGTCCCAGGGGTTGGTGCGGCTTCCCTTCAAGCGCCAGTTCGCCAAGGATCTGGCGGCCATCGTGGCCAAGCATCACAAGGCTGGCGATCAGGTCATCCTCACCGGCGACATGAACGTGGCCCCGGAAGAGATCGACTTGGCCCGCCCGAAGGACAACGTCAAGAATCCCGGTTTCACACCAGAGGAGCGGGAGGACTTCAAGCTCTACCTGGGCGCGGGCTTGGCCGATGTGCTGCGGGAGCGCAACCCGGACACGCCGGGCCTCTACACCTGGTGGACCGCCCGGGGTGGGGCCCGCGAACGGAACGTGGGATGGAGGATCGACCTCTTCCTGGCCAGCCGGCCGCTGCTTGAGAAGGTGAAGGAGGCCCGTATCCATGCGGACGTGCTGGGTTCCGATCACTGTCCGATCAGCCTTGAGCTTACTTGAAAGGAAAGGGCCCCGAACGGGGCCCTTTCCTTGTTGGCTGGTGCCGTTCCCCTACTTGATCCTCTTCAGGGAGGGATCCTTCAGCATCTCCTTGGCCGTGGCGGCGTTCTTGCCGTTGGGCGCCAGTTCCAGGTACTTTTCCAGATTCTGCTTGGTGCCCTTCAGGTTGTTCTCGCCGAATTCCACCATGGCCAGCATGTAATGGGCTTCCGCATAGGTCGGGGCGATTTCCAGAGTCTTCTGCCAGTGGCTCTTCGCCTCTTTGGAGCGGCCGGCATTGAAGGCCTCAACGCCCTTGTTGTAGTAGGCGTCCGGGTTGGGTCCCTGAAGGGTCTCAAGCAGAGCGGTGTATTTCTGTTCGGCGGCTTTGTCGCCCTTGGCCTTGCTGGTTTCGATGAGCCCGAGGAGCACCCGCTCATCCTTGGGATTCCGCTCCAAGGCCTTCAACAGGTAAGGCTCGGCCGCTTCCTTTTTCTCCCCTGCCTGGGCCATGCAGATGCCGAGGACCCGTTCGATTTTGACGATCTCGGGAGCGAGCTCTTCCTTGGCCTTCTCGTCCTTCAGTTTCTCGTTGGCTTCATTCAGCGTCTTGTAGGACTTCTCGACCAAGGGAAGCGCTTCAGCGAAATTGCTGGCGTTGTAGAGGGGGATGGCCTGATTGAAAGCATCGCGGCCTTCTGCGTCCAAAGCCGCCCCAGGATCGGCAGGGACTACCTGGCCACCAGTTCCAGCTTGGGATCGAGCTTCGGTCGGAGTCAAAAGAGTGACATTTTTTGTAAGGACTTCACCCAGCGGAATCTTGATCGACTCGACATAGTTGACATAGCCTTCGGCCGAAACCGTCATGACGTAGTCTTTGGGGTCCATACCTACTTGGAGAAAAGCGCCATTTTTGTCGACGACTAAATCTTTGGACCAATTTCGGTCGGTTCGCTTCAGGTTGATTTTGGCACCAGCGATCGGCTGGCCTGCCTTGTTGACAATCTTCCCGGCGATTCGCCCGGTCGAATCCGCATGGATCGATAGACAGGCCGCTGGGAGCACGAGGGCGAGAGTGAGGCGTCGCATGGGTCTTCCTCCGAACCCATTCATCCTTCCACAGGGCGGCCATTCCGCCGAGTGCTTTTCGTCAAATTGTTGCTTTGCCTGAATCTTCCAGCCGGGGCTGGGTTGATTCAAGCTGAGTGCGGGAAGCGCCTGCCTGTGGTAGGCTTCCGGGCAGACAAGTCCTGAAAGCGTTTGAGGTAGCCCATGAATCCCGCGATGCCGGAAGCGTCCTTGACGGCTCTGATGCACCTTCTCGCCGAGCAGGCGCTTCTGGCCATGGGGGTTCCCCATCCCATGATGAAGGAGGTGCCGCCGGCGAACCCCGCGGTGGCGCGCTTCTACGTGGACCTGGTGGGCGTCCTCAAAGAAAAAACCGAAGGATCGCGCACCGCGGCCGAAACGGCCCAGCTTGAGGAAATCCTCTACCAGCTGCGCATGCGGGCCATGGATCTGAAGCCCGCGGCTGAAACGCCGACGGTGCCGAAGTGACCAACCGGAGGAGAACAGGCATGGGATTCCTGCGGGCCTTCCGGCATGGGTGTATGGCTGTTTGCGTTTCCCTGGCTGTTTGGGCCGCGCCGCCCTCTGTGCCGGCACCTGCGCCGGTGGTGGCCGCCCCGGCCCCCCCAGTGGCGCCTCTCCCGGCGATCGCCCTCAGCCATCGCACCCAACACCTGATGGAAGCCCTGGCGAAGGGCGACCAGGAAGCGGTCCGCGCGGCCCAGCTGGAAGTGGAGGCCCTGCGCCGCACCTATTCCACGTTGGACGTGGCGCCCCTCATCGAGGCCATGGCGCTCTGGTCCCGCCAGCAGGGCATGGCCGGGAAGAGCACCCTCGGATTGGAGGGGCTTCAGGCCGTGGAACGATGGGCCCCGGATCATCCGACCCTGCTGGGAACCCGGATCATCCTCATGCGCCAGCAAGGCATCCACGGCTGGTTCTGGAGTTTCCCGGATGTGCTCCGCCTCAGCCGGCAGCGCATCGACCACCCGGCCCACCGCTGGCTCTGGCTGGTGCAGCACTTGGGCATGATCCGCCTTTCGGCCACGCTCCTGCTCTGGGGTTGGGCCCTGGTCATGGGGCTCCGCTACCGGAACGTCCTCCGCCATCTGTGGGAGGAACCTATGAAGCAGCGGGGCATGGCCCCGGCCCTGGTGGCGTTGCTGGGGGCCCTCATTCTGGCCGGCCCCGTCATTCTCGGCCTCGATCCCATGGCCGCCGCCATGTTGTGGCTCGTCCTGCTCGCGCCCTTCCTGACCAGTTCGGAAGTGAAGGCCGTCACCTTCATCCTGATGCTTCAATTGGTCCATCCTGCCCTGGCGATCCTGGAGCCCTGGGCGGCGCGGGAGCCCCAGCCGAGCCTGGCCACGTTGCAGCTGCAGCCGCAGGTCCAGCCCGTGCCTGCGACGCTGCTGCGCTTCCTGCCGCCGGCTGACCGGGATTTCCTCAAGGGCTGGGGGCACTTGCAGAATCTGGAGTGGAGCGAGGCCACGGCGGTTTTCCAGGCTCTGGTCGGCCGGCATCCCGATCAGGCCGCGGTGCTCAACAACCTGGGCGTCGCCCGCTTCCAATCCGGGGATGTGGCTGGGGCCGACCAGGCCTTCGACCAGGCGCTGGCCACGGGACCTCAGATGGAGGTGCTCCTGAACCAGAGCATCCTGGCCTTCAACCGGCTCGACACCACTCTGGGCGCCTCGAAGCGGGACGAGGCACAGGCCGCGGCTCCCGAGGCCTACACCCTGCTCATCGCTCTGAACGACGCGCAAAAGGACATCCGCACCTATCCGATGGCGCTCCGCGATACGCCAGAGCGCGTGCAGGCCCTGAGGGAGGGGGCCGGAGAAAGCCAGAGCGCCGAAAGCCTCCGCCTGACGGAGCGCACCTTCCTCTTTGCCTTGCTCCTTCCCATCATCGGCCTGCTGGCTTTCCTGGTCCGCGTCCGGGCCAGCATCCGCATGGCCCACCCCACCCAGTGCATCCGCTGCGGCGATCCATTCCACACCACCGACAGCCCCGATTTCGAAGTCTGCCAGAAGTGCCACCACCTGTTCGTTCTGCGCGACGGGCTCCACGCGGAGAACCGGAAGAAGAAGCTGGACGAGGTGGCCGACCACCAGCAGTCCACCCGGTGGATCCACAAGGCGCTCATCGTCCTGCTTCCGGGCTGCGACCTGGCTTTCCTGGGCGAGACCCGGGAGGGCCTGGTGGAGTTCCTGCCTTTCTGCCTGGCCGTGGGCATGGTGCTCGCCACGGGAAGGTCGGTTCGCTACCCCGGCGAAATCCTGGCGGATCCCACCTCCACCTGGCTGGCCGTGGGGGCCGCTCTGGTGGTGCTCTTCTACCTCCGTTCCTGGCTGAAGCTCATCCTGAGGAGGGCCTGAGATGGCACTGGAAGGCTCCCTTCGCGATTTCGACCTCTTCTCCCTCTTCAACATGATCAAGATCCAAGGGAAGAACGGGACCCTGGTGCTCTCCCAGGGCCAGGAGTTCGTCAAGGTCTTCTTCGAGAACGGCGAAATCGTTGGTTGCGATTCCAACCAGATCCGCATGGAGGATCGCCTGGGCACCATGCTGGTGCGGCTGGGCCGGTTGACGGGCGAAGAGCTTCTGGCCATGGTGCAGATCCAGCGGCAAACCCTCAAGCGCATGGGCACTCTGCTCATGGAAAGCGGCAAAGTCGCTTCGTCGGACCTGCAGGACGCCCTGTTCAACCAGGCCACCGCCATCCTCCATCGCACGTTCCGCTGGGTGGAGGGGGACTACCGCTTCGATTCGATGCTGCCGCCTGACCTGGATCGGGACCATTTCGTGCCGATTCCCGTCGACACAGTACTCATGGAGGCTGCCCGCATCCAGGATGAATGGCCAGAGGTCGAGCGGAGGCTGCCGGGGATGGATACGGCCCTGGCCCGGTCGCCCCGGGCCCAGTCACTCCACCTGGACATCGACCGGGACGTTTCGCTGCTGCTGGATGGTAAAGGCGGACAGATCACCCAGGGCAGCTCGGGGCTCTCGCACGAGCAGGAGGTGGTCCTCTCCTACTTCGGCCATCCCCAGAGCGTGAACGAGATCGTCCAGATCAGCCGCTACGAAGAGCTGGACACCTGCAAGGCCGTGGCGGATCTCATCGAAGCGGGACTGCTGGAACCTGTTTCCGGGGACACGCCGAAGGTGGTGCGTCCCTGGGTCGTGGACGGCCAGCGCGAACTGGCGCCTCCGGAATGGGAGTCCAGCCGCCTGCTGTGGCCCCTGGTGGCACTCTGCTTCCTGGCGCCGCTGGCCCTCTACGTGCCCCATCACCGCGGCTCCATGAACATGGGGCTGGCGAGCCTGCAGCCGGTGGATGTCCGAGTGGTGCCTGAAGGGCCGACGCGCCTCCGGCAGGCCTGGGCGCTTCGGATGGCCGCGCCCCAGGATGGCGGCCTCGCGCTGGCCACGAACCTGGGCCGGCCCCTCGACGGACCCAACCCCGTGCCCGATTTCTCCAAGCAGCCCGACCCCATGTCCGTGCCGCGCCAGTCCGCTCCCGAGCCCGTCCTCCCCCCCAAGAAGAATTAAGGATCTGTGATGTTCGTGCACCAGCGCCAGGGTTCCCTGGAGGTGATCTGCGGTCCCATGTTCTCCGGGAAATCCGAAGAACTCATCCGCCGCATCAAGCGGGCCATCATCGCCAAACAGAAAGTGCAGGTGTTCAAGCCGGCCTTGGACGACCGCTACGATGCCATGGCCATTGCCAGCCACAGCCAGCGCAAGCACGACGCGATTCCCGTGAAGGACACGCTGGAATTGGCCCGGCAGCTGGATCCAGAGGCGCAGGTGGTGGCCCTGGATGAAGTGCAGTTCATGGACGAGGGGCTCATCCCCATCATCGAAGGCCTGGCCAACCGGGGCGTGCGCGTCATCGCCGGCGGCCTCGACCAGGATTCCAACGGCGAGCCCTTCGGCATCATGCCGCTGCTGCTGGCCAAGGCCGAGTACGTCACCAAGCTACAGGCGATCTGCATGGTGTGCGGCGCCCTCGCGGGCCGCACCCAGCGCATGGTGCACACCGGCGGTCAGGTGCTGGTGGGCGCGGCGGAGGCTTACGAGGCCCGCTGCAGGCACTGCCACGAGGTGCCCCACGCCACCGGCGACCGACTGCTGGAGGACCTCAGCCAGGGGTCCTGATTTTCCAGATCGTCAAGGATATGGGCGCCATGACAGGAATCGGCGCGATGGAGGGGGTTGTGTCGCTGGTCCGGTTTTGACGCAGCGGTAGACTGGCCGCGGCGCGCTGCTGCAGCGCCGATTCCATCCACTGCCCGAGGCTTCAGGGCACATCAGGAGGTTCCCATGGCCGGCGCCTACGCCACCTTCACCCACATCACGGATTACATGGGCTTCGAGGGCCTGCTCACGGAAGAAGAACGGATGATCCGCGAGACGGCGCGGAAGTTCGTCAACGCCGAAGTGCTGCCCATCATCGAGCAGCATGCCCAGGCCCAGACCTTTCCCCGGCACCTCATCTCCAAGATGGGCGAACTGGGCTTCTACGGCCCCTCGCTGCCCGAGGAATACGGCTGCATGGGCGTGTCCAACGTGGCCTACGGCCTGCTGATGTACGAGCTGGAACGGGGCGATTCGGGCCTGCGGTCCTTCGCCTCCGTGCAGGGCAGCCTGGTCATGTGGCCCATCTACACCTATGGCAGCGAGGAACAGCGCCAGTATTGGCTGCCGAAGCTGGCCACGGGGGAGAAGGTCGGATGCTTCGGCCTCACCGAGCCGGACTTCGGTTCCAACCCCGGCGGCATGCTCACCCGCGCCGTGAAAGAACCCGGCGGCAAGTGGCGCATCAACGGCACGAAGATGTGGATCACCAACGGCACCGTGGCCGACGTGGCCGTCGTGTGGGCCCAGACCGAGGACGGCATCCGCGGCTTCCTGGTGGAGAAGGGCGCGCCCGGCTTCAGCGCCCCGGAGATGAAGGGCAAGTGGAGCCTGCGCGCATCGACCACCTCCGAGCTGGTCCTGGAAGACGTGATCGTCGATGAAGAGAAGAGCCTGCTGCCCCACGTGAAGGGCCTGAAGGGCCCCCTGGGTTGTCTCACCCAGGCCCGCTACGGCATCGCCTGGGGCGCCCTGGGCGCCGCCGACGCCTGCTACCAGTGCGCCCTCGATTACGCCAAGAGCCGCATCCAGTTCGACAAGCCCATCGCCAGCTACCAGCTGCAGCAGGAGAAGCTGGCCTGGATGGTCACCGAGATCACCAAGGGCCAGCTGCTGGTGCACCAGCTGGGCCGCCTCAAGGATGCCAAAACCTACAGCACCGCCCAGGTCTCCATGGCCAAGATGAACAACGTGAACGTGGCCCTCGAGATCTGCCGCAAGGCCCGCACCATCCTGGGCGCCAACGGCATCCTCGACGAGTACCCGGTCATGCGGCACATGGCGAACCTCGAGAGCGTCTACACCTACGAGGGCACGCACGACATGCACACCCTCATCATCGGCCAAGAGGTGACGGGCATCCCCGCTTATCGCTGACGCGAGTCAGCGATGGGTGCCCGGCATGGCATCCCCGCTTATCGCTGACGGAGCAGGGCAGCGACGACCCCGGGCCCGCTTTGGCGGGCCCGGTGCGATGATGCGTTCAGGGGTGTGCGTGAAGACGCTTTTCCAGAAGCTGGGGCCGGTCCTGCTGCTCGCGGTGTTCGCGGCCTGCGGCCGGGAGCCCGTCCGGATGCGCCGCCTTCCCGCACGCATGCTGTGGGCCTGGGAGTCGCCGCAGGATCTGCGCTTCCTCCGCCAGGGAGAAGGCGTGGCTTTCCTGGCGGGAGAACTCCACCTGGAGCTCGGCGGGGCCCGCTGGGTGCCGCGAAGAAACCCGCTCCGGGTGAATCCAGGCTCGCCACTCCTGGCCGTCCTCCGGGTGGAGTCCCAGGGGGCGCCGCTGACCGCAGCGCAGTCCCAGGCGCTGATCGAGCGGGCCTCCGGCCTTCTTTCCCTGCCGCAGGTCCGGGGCCTTCAGATCGATTTCGATGCCCGCGAATCCGAGCGGGCTTTCTATGCGGGAGCGCTGAAGGGCCTGCGGTCGCGCCTGCCAGAGGGAACCCCTCTCTCCATCACGGCCCTGGCCTCCTGGTGCCTGGAGGATGATTGGCTGTCCCAGGCGGGGCTGTTTGGGGTGGTGGATGAGGCGGTTCCCATGCTCTTCCGCATGGGGCCCGAGGCCCTCTCCATCCGCCGGCGCCTGGGGCATGGAGGGACCTTCCGCGAACCCCTGTCGCGGTTCAGCGCGGGAGTCTCCACCGACGAACCCTTGCCGCCGCTTTCCAGGGGCCGCAGGGTCTATGCTTTCCATCCGGGGTCCTGGACGGCCGAAGCCTGGGCCCAGATTTCAAGGGAGTTGCCATGATGCGCCGGATGGCTTCCATCCTCTGCCTGCTCGTGCTGTTCACGGTGGCCAAGCCCTGCGGGCCCTTCGTCCCCACCTTCAACCTGGTGGTGATGCGGATGCCTGATGGGGACCGCGCCGATTGGGCGGCCGGGCGTCTGGGGCTGCTGCAGCCCATGCTGCCTACCGCCGACCTGGTGGTGGCCTGGCGCTGGCTCACGGGGGTGGGCCTGAATGCGGAGGAACGCCTGGCCATCCTGCCCGCGGGTGGAACCCCGCAGGTCGGCGGGGGCGAAGCCTGGAAGCGGGCCGTCGCGGCCGCGGGCGCTCCGGTGGAAGAACCGAAGCTGAGCCGGGTGGGAGCTCAGTACCAGGAGCAGCCGGTGGTCGGGGACCACGCGCTGGGCCTCGCCGCCCGCACCCTGGAGGAACACCTCAAGCGCTACGGCAAGGGCAGCGCTCCGGTTCAAAGCTGGCTGGCGGCCCAGCAGCAGGTGTTCACGTGGACTGTTCCTGCCGCGGCCGAGTCTTCGCTGCCGCTTCGCATCCGCCAGGACCGGGCCTACCAGGTGGCCGCGGCGCAGTTCTACCAGGAAGACTACCTGGCGGCGCTGGCCTCCTTCGAAAAAGTGGCCGCGGATTCCGCCAACCCTTGGCGGGGCTGGGCCAAGTACGTCATGGCCCGCATCTTCGCCAAGGCGGGTTCCATCGCTGGTTCCGAGATGGACGCGGAGCAGGCCCTGGCCCTGCTGGCGCAGATTCAGTCGGATCCAGCCCTGGCCGAAATCCAGCCCGATGCCGCGGCTTTGGAGAACCGCATCCGCTATCTCGCCGATGCCCCCGAATTCTATGCCCGGCTCATCCGGAACCTGGCCGCCAAAGGGCGGGGCGCCGCGCTGGTCCAGGATATGGAGGACCTCCGCTGGCTGCGGGTTCTGGAACCCTGGACCGAGGGCCTGAAGGGCGTCGAGCCGGCCGGAGTCCACGCCTGGATCGACCTGATCCAGAAGAAGGATGCGGAGGCCGCCATCGGCGCCTACGATGCCGCGCCGGACCTGCCCCATCTGGTGGCGGTGATGTTGTCGCTCCGGCCGGACCACCCGCGGGTGGAGGCCTTCCTGAAGCTGGCCCAGCAGGCCAGCCTCCGGCCCGGGCCCGCCTACGCGACCCTGGTCAGCCACCGCCTCCGGATTCTTTGCGCCCAGAAGCGCATGAAGGCCGCGGAGGCCCTGGCCACGGAGGCCCTGGCCCAGCCCAGCGCCGCGAAATGGCCCTCAGCCTTCAACCTCTGGTCCCAGGTGAAGCTGGCCCAGGCGGCGGATCTGAACGCCTTCGCGGCCCACCTGGGCCGCCGCCTGGCCTCCGTGGACGACGGCGAGTGGAGCCCCTGGAGCGAACATCCCGACGAGGATCCCAAGGACCGCCGGTTCCTGAAGGCCCTGGATCCGGCGGCGATCTCCCTGCTGAATCGCCGCATGCCCCTACGGCTGTGGGAGGGAGTGCTGGATGCCTCCGCCTTCCCCCATGATCTGAAAGCCGAGTGGCTGGAGGCGCTCTGGACCCGCGCCGCCATCCTGGGACGGGAGGATGTCATGGCCCGCCGGGCGCCCGAACTGGCCAAGGCCCGGCCCGCCATGGCCAAGGATCTGGCGGCCTGGAGCGGCGAAACAGATGCGGCCCGCAAGAAGGGCCTGGCCTTCCTCCTGATCTGGGAGCACCGCCTTTGGCCCCAGCTCATCAGCTACCGCGAAGAGGCCTTCCAATACGGAACCCTCTATGCCCGCTGGCAGGGGCCGCCGGAGGCCGGCAAGGAAGCGGAGCCGGCCCGGGGAGTCGATGGGGAGCCGCCGCCGAGGGGGCTGAACGGCTATGTTTTGGCGCTGTCGCCGGCCTTCCTGGATGGGGCCGCCGATCGCGAAGGCCTAGGTGAAGCAGCGCGGGTGCCCGCGCCCCTCACCTGGTTCTGCGAACAGGCCCTGGCCCTGGCCCTGGCCCGGCCCAAGGATCCGCTGACGCCCGGGGCCCTTTCCCGGGCCGTCCGGGCCTCGAGGAACGCGAACCGCGATGCCCGCAGCGCGGGCCTGGTGCTGAAAGCCTTCCGGCTGCTGCACAAGGACTACGAGGGCACCGAGGCGGCCAAGGAGGCCCGCGTCTACCACTGAGACCAAGTTGCATTCAATCCAAATAGAAAGTGGCTCCTGTTTTTCTTGGTGCCTTGGTGGTGTTCTTTATCTTTTGAATTCAAATCCGTGTGAATCCGTGTCATCCGTGGCCAACGTGTTTTTGAAAGCCACGGGAACCACAGGCCCAGCCCCTTGGGCGCCGCGCGGCTCTTATCCTTATCCCCTCCATCCTGGCAAAAGAAGAAGTTGTTTAGCCGGGATGAAGGAGATGAATGGGATGGAGCGGATGGACACGGATTCATACCAAGTTGTGTTCAATCCAATAGAAAAGGGCTTTCACCACCAAGACACGGAGCATGGGCACTTCGCAGGCGCCAGGCTCGGATGCCCAGAGGAGGATCCGGACCTGCCGCCTCCGTGGGCTCCGTGTCTCCGTGGTGGATCTCTATGGTTGATGGCGATCTGGTATTACTTGGCGGGTTCCGTCCGCACCACCAGCACGTCGCAGGGGGCCAGGCGCACCACCCGGGCTGCCGTGCTGCCGAAGAGCAGCCGCTCCAGGGTGGAGTGTCCCACTTGGGCCACCACCAGCAGGGTGTCGGGATCGGCTTCCGAGACCAGTTCCTCGGCGGGGGCGCCCCATTTCACCAGCGCGGAGGCGCCGGGGTAGGGCTTGACCCAGCCCTCCAACTGTTCCCGGGCATGGTCCTCCATCGCGTGCAGCCAGGTGGGGTCGGGCAGGGCGATCTGGGCCTCCGGCAGCATGGGGGCCGGGGATTGCAGCACGTGCATGGCGACCAGGGGCACCCCGAGGCGCGCGGCCCAACCGCCTGCTCGCTCCAGGGCCTGCTTTGACGCCTCGGAGAAATCCACACCTGCCAGCACACGCTTCATCACAGCGACCTCCGCTCGGGTACCAAAAGATAAGTCCATGGTCCTCAATGAGCCGGAGGAAATTTTCGAAGGGGGGCTTGAAATAAGAGTTGTAACACATAAAATGAACCGGGGAGGCACCATGATCACCCTTCGACCTTCTGGATCCCGGGGCCACTTCGATTTCGGCTGGCTGGACACCCGGCATACCTTCTCCTTCGGCGAGTATTTCGATCCGGCCCACGAGCAGTTCCATGCGCTCCGCGTTCTGAACGAGGACCGGGTGCAGCCCGGCAAAGGCTTCGGCACCCACGGCCACCGGGACATGGAGATCCTCACATGGGTGCTTTCCGGCGCACTTGAGCACCGCGACAGCCTGGGCACCCACGGCATCATCCGGCCGGGCGAAGCCCAGGTCATGAGCGCGGGCACGGGCATCCGCCACAGCGAATTCAATGCTTCGGCCAGCGAGTCCGTCCACTTCCTCCAGATCTGGATGCTGCCCGAGCGGACCGGCCTCGCGCCGCGCTACGGTCAAGTGGCTTTCCAGGATGGGGATCTCCGCAACGCCTTCCGCCTCATCGCCAGCCGGGAAGGGCAGGAGGGCGCCGTGCAGGTCTTCCAGGATGTGAAGATCCACGCGGCGCGGCTGGATGCGGGCCGCGCGGTGCAGGCGCCCCTCCCGGCGGGCCGGGCTGGATTCCTGCAGGTGGCTTCGGGAACCCTCTCCCTGAACGGCTTGGCCATGGCCGCGGGCGACGGAGCCCGGGTGGAGGGGGAATCCACCCTCGCAGTGCTGGCCGCCTCCCCCGCTGAAGTCCTGTTTTTCGACCTTGCCTGACACGCCTTCCAAGGAGCTTCCGTGCGCTTCAAACCTGTTGCATCTCTTGTTTCCGGCCAGCCCACGCAGGACGGCAACCGCGTGCCTCTCACCCGTCTGGTGCCGGGCCTGGGCCAGCGCGGCGACCAGGCCTTCCGCGCCATGGACCCCTTCCTGCTCATGGACCATTTCGGGCCCATGGTGCTGCCTCCCGGCACGGATGCGGGCTTCCCGCCCCATCCACACCGCGGGTTCCAGACCCTCACCTACCTCATCCAAGGGGCCTTCCGCCATCGCGACAGCACGGGCGGATCGGGCCTGCTGCGGCCCGGCGGGGCCCAGCTCATGAATGCCGGCTCGGGCATCGTCCACGAGGAAATGCCGGTGCCGGAGCATCTCGAAACGGGCGGCGCCATCGAGGGCGTGCAGCTCTGGATCAACCTGCCCGAGGCTCACAAGGGGTCGGCGCCCGGCTACACGGACCTGCAGCCGGAATCCATGCCATGGCAGGCCCTGCCAGGGGGGCGCATCCGCGTTCTGGCCGGCACCTGGGCCGGCATCGCGGGACCCGCCCAGACCCCGGCCCAGATCGCCTACGCCCATCTCGAACTGCAGCCCGGCGCCCGGTTCGAGCAGGCGGTGCCGGCCGGCTGGCTGGCGGCGGTGGTGCCCCTGCGCGGGGCCGTGCTGGTGGAAGGGACCGCCGTGGCGGCGGATACTGTGGCGCTGCTGGGCGAGGGCGAGGCCCTCGCCGTGGAAATCGCCGTGGAGGCAGCAGAACCCGCCAGCCTCATGCTGCTCACGGGGAAGCCCCTGGGCGAATCCATCGCCCATTACGGCCCCTTCGTGATGAACACCCGGGTCGAAATCGAGCAGGCGGTGCTGGATTACCAGCAAGGCCGCATGGGCCACCTGGACTGAATTTCAGCATCCGGCCATTCCACCGATGGGATACTGGGTCCCTCCCTCGGTGCAAAACATGTCCCATGCCTCAAGCGGTCTTCCAGCGGACGCTACGGAACGGTCCAGCGCCCCCCAGCTCACGCAGGATCTCGTTGTGCTCGAACGGGTCATCGGCCGGTCGGCCGCCGGGGCCGCCCGCACCTCGGTGCGCGTGCAGACCCTCGCCCGGGAGATCGAACAGATCTTTTCCAGCACCCGTGATATCCAGCAGACGCTGGAAGGACTGGACAGGAACATTTCCGAATCCGCCAGGGCCGCCGAGGAAGGCGCGGAATCCACCCGCCGCATGGCGGATCTCACCCTCCAGGGACGCCAGGAGAGCGACCAGGCCGTGGCCACGGTGCGCCAGCTGCAGCAGCAGACCCGGATCACGTCCGAGCGCCTGGAATCCCTCATGGGGCATATTCTCAAGGTGAACGAGGTGTCGCAGGTCATCGGCGAGATCGCCGACCGCACCGGCCTGTTGAGCCTCAACGCGGCCATCGAGGCCGCCCACGCGGGGGCGGCTGGGCGCGGTTTCGCCGTGGTGGCCGAGGAAGTGCGGAAGCTGGCCGACCGCACCTCCAAGCAGACCGAGGAGATCGGGGCCCTTCTGGAAGCCATCCGGAAAGATCTTGATCCCGCGCGGGAAGCCATGGAACAGAGCCTGAACCTGGCTTCGGACACCCGCGCCCAGGTGGAGACGGTGGAACAGCGCTTCTCCGGCATCGCCGATCTGGCGGAATCCACGGCGGGGAATGTGTCCAGCATCGCCCGCACCTCAGCGCAGGAGCAACTGGCGGCCAAGACGCTGGTGGAGGCCTCCGGGCAATTGCTGGAATCCACGGGCACCCTCAAGGCCGGCGCGGATGCCGTGGCCCAGGACGCCTTCCGTCAGTCCTACCTCTCCGAAGAGGGCCACCGCCATCTCGCGGCCCATGACACGGGATCCCTCTTCCATCGCGCCCTGCGGCTGTCGCGGGAGCTGGCCGTTTCAAGCACCTCCATTCTGGAGGCTCCCCTCGCCGAGGGGCGCCTCCGGGAGGCCGACCTGCTGGCGCTGGATTACCGCGAAATCCGGGGGGCGGAGATCCAGAGCCTCTCCCGGTTCTTCAACGTGCTGCGGGTGCCCCAGGAGGGCTTCACGCCGCCCAAATACCGCACCGCCTACGATGCCCTGGTGGAGCGCCCGCTGCAGGAGGCCTTCGACCGCATCCTGGAACAGGAATCGCGGCTCACCTTCGCCCTGATCATCGATCTGAACAGCTACGGGCCTTCGCACAACAAGCGCTTCTCCCAGGACTGGACGGGCCAGCCGGACAAGGATCTGGCGGGCAACCGCGTGAAGCGTTTCTTCACGGACAACCGGGTGCTGGTGCGAGGCGCGCGCCACGGCCTGGGCGAGGCGGCCGAGGCGCTGCCGGACCGGGCCAGCCGAGCCGACTTCCAACGGGTGGCGAACCTCCAGCAGGCATCGGCCAGCCCCCAGGATTTCCTGGTGCAGACCTATGCCCGGGACACGGGCGCCATCATCACGGTCATCACCGTGCCCCTGCACGTGTGCGGCCAGCGCTGGGGCGCCACCCTGCTGGGCTGGTCCAGCGAGGACTAGGTTTGGCTAGGGAATCTTGGGATTGATCTCTTCCAGGTGGCGCATGGCGTCCGGATTTTTCGGATCCAGCTCAAGAACCCTACGATAGTGAATCGCCGCGGAGCGGTCGTCTCCATTGACGCGAAAGGCCTGGGCCAAGCTGTCATGAGCATTCGCGCTGTTTGGAAAGCGGTCTGCGATCAGCCTGAATACGGCAAGAGCCTGCGGCGCCCGCCCCGTACTGAGCAAGCGGTAGCCCCAATCATTCATTTCCAATTCGGGCCAGACAAGGTTGGGATCTCTCTCCTCAATCCCGGCAGCTATTGATGAAGCCTGATCGTAGCCCCGCTCCTCCAACGCGATGCGCAGGGCTGGGACTCCGGAGAGTTGAAGGCCAGGAGCATAGATGGAAGCGATCTTGTCGATCATGTCTTCTGGGAAGGACCCAGCGAGGTTGGTCAGGATGACGACCCCGACGCCATCCTCCGGATAGATGGAGAAGGCGGCTCGACCCCCGCCAGTCATGCCCACGGAGCGGTGGGTTCCGCGCGACAGCACCTGCCAGCCCAACCCCCATTGTCCCAGCCGCCCATTCTTAAAGGCGACCGGCGACCACAGTGTTTCGAGGCTCGCCTCCTTGAGCAGCCGGTGACCCTGCAGCGCGATCATCCAGCGAGCCACATCCTGGGCAGTGCTGTTGAGGCCGGAGGATGCCCTTCGGAAGGGCAGAAACCGTTCGGAAGCGGTGGTCAAGGTGGGGGGTGTCGTGGAAGATGGCGCCCGATAACCCGCGATTGTCGGTCCGGTCAGGCTCCATCGATAGGTCGGCGCTTTGTTCGCAATGACCGAATAGGTGTCGCCGTAGGCTGTTTGAGACATACCGGCCATGCGGATCTGCTCCTCGGCCAGCGGGGCCGCGGGGGCCCGGCCTTCGATCTGATTCACGACTCGCTGAATCAAGGTGTAGTTGGTCTGACAGTAGTGGAAGCGGTCGCCTGGCTGGAAGGTGATTGGGCGAGATTGGACCCAGGCCCAGGCCTCCAGCTCATTGGTTTCCACGGTGGGCGCGCCCATGATGTCGGGCAGGCCGGATGTGTGGCTGAGCAGTTGTCGAATCGTGACCTTTCGCCAGGACTCTGGGAGGTCGTTCAGGTAATGTCCAACCGGAGCAGAAAGATCAAGCTTGCCCTGTTCGACCAGCCGGACGGCTGCGACGCCGGTGAAGGCTTTGGTGATCGAGTTGATCGCAAATACCGTTTTGTCCGTGACGGGAACACCGAACTCGACGCTGGCCACTCCATACTGCCGGAGGAGGACGACCTGACCGTTCTTGATGACTCCGACCGCCATGCCAGGGATTTTGAGCCTCTCCATTTGCATGTTGAGGTACCTGTCGACTTGGTCAACCTCCTTTTCTTGAGTGGCTGCGGCCATCGGCAAGATGGCAAGCATCGCTGCCATGACGGGTCGCAACGGCAGGTTGAGTCCCCTCCTCAGGGAAATTGAAATGAGTAGATGTTTCATTGAGGCCCCGAATTCGCTCTAGAAAGAATCAGACCCGAGATCGATTCCTTCGGTTGAAGCGGCTTCAGACCGGCTTCGCCTCGAGTTTCCGCTCCAGTGTGAAGCGGCCGAGGGCCAGCTTTCCCAGCGCTCGCGCCAGGGCCTCCCGGCTGCAGGCCAACTCGGCGCTCCAGGCCTCCAGGGGCAGCTCGCCACCTTCGGAGTGGGTTTCGGTCCAGGCTTGCCACAACGCCGACAGGCCGGCGGCGTCGGGTTCCTGCCGGTCCCGCCAGCTGCGCTCCTGGGGGCGCCTGGGCTCGTAGAAGGCCGTGCCTTTCAGCTTGTCGGGGAGGAAGGTCTGCGCCCGGTCATAGTCGTCGTGGGAGTAGTGGTAGCCCGCGCCGCGCCCGGCCTTGCGGGCCGTGGCCGTGTGGGCGTCGCGGATGGCCTCGGGAATGGGCGCGTCATCGGCGGCCAGGGCCGCGTCCACGGCCAGGATCGTGGCATTGCTCTTGGCTGCATTGGCCACGTAGATGACGGCCTGGGCCAGCGGAATGCGGGCCTCGGGCCAGCCGATCTGCTCCACGGCGCGGCTGGCGGCTTCCGCGAGGATGAAGGCCTGGGGATCGGCGTTGCCCACGTCCTCGGCGGCGCAGACCATGAGCCGCCGGGCGATGAAACGGGGATCCTCGCCGCCGCGGATCATGCGGCTCAGGTAGTAGAGGGCCGCGTCGGCGTCGGAGCCGCGAAGGCTCTTCTGGAAGGCCGAGGCCAGGTCGTAGTGGCCGTCGGCGCGGTCGAACATCATGCGTCCGCCCAAGGCGCCCTGGAGGGACTCCAGATCGGGATCCGGCATCTCCATCCAGGTTTCCAGGCCTGACAGCGCTGAGCGCAGATCGCCGCCCGCCCAGTGGGAGAGCCACTCGAACACGTCGCCAGGCTCGGGAATGCCGGGCCGTTCCTTGGCCCAGGCGCGCTTCAGCACCTGCTGGATGTGGATGGGCTCCAACGCCTTGAGCGCGATGAGCTGGCAGCGGCTGCGGAGCGCGGGGTTCAGGTAGAAGGCGGGATTCTCCGTGGTGGCGCCGATCAGTACCGCTTCCCCGCGTTCCAGGAAGGGCAGAAGGATGTCCTGCTGGGCCCGGTTGAAACGGTGGATCTCGTCCAGGAACACCACGGGCGGCACACTGCGGAACAGCGGCATCTCGCGGCTGTCCGCCAGGAATTTCTTCAGCTCCGCGGCGCTGCCGCTGACGCCGGAAAACTCCATGAAGCCGTGCCCCGTGGCTTCCGCCAGGATGCGGGCCAGGGTGGTCTTGCCCGTGCCTGGCGGTCCCCACATCACCATGGAGGGCAGCCGCCCGCCCGCCGTGAGCCGCGTCAGGGCGCCCTTGGGGCCGAGGAGGTGGGACTGGCCCACCACCTCGTCGAGGGTGGCCGGGCGCAGGCGTTCGGGGAGGGGAACGTGGGACATGGCGACCTCCAGCCTATCAGCCACCTGTGCTAGGCTCCCCGCATGTCCAACCTTCCCGCCTACGAACGCGACCCTTTTGCCACCGCCCTGGAGACGCGAATCGTCGCCCATGGCGAGGAGCAAGGCCGGCCCTTCGCGGTGTTGGAGGACACGCTCTTCTATCCTGAGGGCGGAGGTCAGCCCTGCGACTTCGGCACCGTGAACGGCGTCTCTGTGGTGGATGTCCAGAAGCGCGGCGGCGAGATCCGCCACTACCTTGGAGCGGCCCTGGCCGAAGGCCGGGCCTCGCTGAAGCTGGACTGGGCCCGGCGCTTCGACCACATGCAGCAGCACACGGGCCAGCACCTGCTCACCGCCGTGGCCCAGGACCAGTTCAAGTGGGAGACGACGGCCTTCCATTTGGGCGCGGTCACCTGCGACATCGAGTTGAGCGCTGCCTCCATTTCGTTGCGCGAAATGGAGCGATTGGAAGAGGCCGTGGCCGAGGAGATCCGCGCCCGGCGTGAGATCACGGCCCGCTGGGTGAGCGCGGAGGGGTATGCCCAGGAGGCGGTGCGCTCCCGGGGCCTGCCCGAGGGCCACAGCGGCGACATCCGCCTGGTGCAGATCGCGGGCGTGGACCTGAATACCTGCGGAGGCACGCATCTCCGCCACACGGGCGAGATCGAGGCCCTGAAGCTGCTGGGCGCCGAGAGCATCCGCGGCGGCACCCGGCTGTTCTACGTGGCCGGGGGCCGCCTCCGTGCGCGCCTGGGCGCCCACGAGCAGCGCAACGCCGCCCTGCGCGCCGCTCTGGGTGCGCCGGACGAGGATCTGATGCCCGCGTTGCAAACCAAGCTGGACCAGCTGCTGGCCCTGGACCGGCGGACCCGGAAGCTGGAAGAGGAACTGGCGGAGCACATGGCCGCGGCCCTGGCCGCACGGCCGGGCGCGTGGGTGGACATGCACCTGGAGCACAAGGATGCGGCCTTCCTGCAGAAGCTGGCCCGGGGCATCCTGACGGCGGATCCCGCCAAGGCGGTGTTCCTCACCACCGAAACGAACGGGCAGGGGCTCTTTCTCCTGAGTGCGGGCGAGGCTTCGGGCCTGGACGTGCCCGCGGCCGGAAAGGCCGTGGCCGCGGCCCTCGGCGCCAAGGGCGGGGGCTCGGGCAAGTCCTTCCAGGGCAAGGCGCCGAGCCTGGCGGGGCGGCCCCAGGCCTTGGAGGCCCTGGGAGTCGTGGGACACTGATCCCGCCATGGATCTGATCTACCTCGACCACAACGCCACTTCGGCCCTCGATCCCGAGGCCTTCGAGGCCATGCGGCCCTGGTTCACGGAGCGCTTCGGCAACGCCAGCGCGGCCTATGCCCTGGGCCACCTGTCCGACGGCGCCGTGGTGGCAGCCCGGGAACAGGTGGCGGATCTGGTGGGCTGCGCTCCGGCGGAAATCGTCTTCACCTCCGGTGGCACCGAAAGCCTCAACCACGCCGTGAAAGGTGTGTGGGAGTCCTTCCCCGCCAAGCGGCATTTGGTCGCCACGGCGGTGGAACACCCGGCCCTGCGGGCCCTGGCGCTGTGGTGGAAGGCCCAGGGCGGCGAGGTGACCGATGCCGGTGTGGACGGGGACGGACGCCTCGATTTGGCGGCCCTGGAAGCCGCCATCCGCCCCGACACGGCCCTGGTGGCGGTGATGGCCGCGAACAATGAAACCGGCGTGCTCTTTCCGGTGGCCGAGGCCGCGGGTCTCGCCAAGGCGAAGGGCGCCCTCTTCCTGGTGGACGCCACCCAGGCCGCGGGCCGGATTCCGGTGCAGGCCCCGGCCTGGGGCGCCGATCTGCTCTGTCTCAGCGGCCACAAATTCCATGGCCCCAAGGGCACGGGCCTGCTCATGATCCGGCGCGGGGTGCGCCTGAAGCCGCTGATGGCCGGCGGCTCCCAGGAGCGGGGCCGGCGCGGCGGCACGGAAAACGTTCCTGGCATCGTGGGGCTGGGCCGGGCGGCCCAGCTGGCCCAGGCGCGGCTGGGCGACATGGCCCGCGTCCGCGCGATGAGAGATGGCCTCGAAGCCCAGCTTCTGGCCATCGTTCCGGAGATGCGAATCCACGGCGCGGCCGCCGAGCGCCTGCCCAACACCAGCCTGATGGGATTCGCGGGCCTCGAAGGGGAGGCCCTGCAGTTGAAGCTGGCCGAGCGTGGCATCTGCGTGTCCACGGGCAGCGCCTGCAGCACGGGCATGCGGGAGCCCAGCCACGTGCTGCGCGCCATGCAGGTGCCCCAGCCCTACGCCCAGGGCACCGTGCGCCTCAGCCTGGGACACGGCACCACGGAAGGCGAGCTTCAGCAGGTCGCCGGGCTTCTGCCTGAGTTGGTGGCTGAATTGCGGGCCCTTGGCCGGAAACCCATCTAGGCCGGGAAATCCGCCGGGAGGACTGAGGGCACGGATGAGAAATCGGTCATGCATTCATCCGTGTGCATCCGTGTAATCCGTGGCTAAAGAAACTCCTTTCCCGTTTATCGGCATGGCTCAGCTTGAAGATGCCCACGAAGGGGCGCTTTCCATCCCCGTCACCCCTTTGCGGGCGGGGGCCACAGGCCCGGGTGACTCGCCACCGTGTGGTCAGGCCCCCTTCGCGTCCTTGCCTTTCCATGAGGCTGAGGCTCGCCGATAACCGGGTCGCCTTTTTTGGCCACGGATGAACACGGATAAAAGCATTCGGCATCGATCCCCTGCATCCCCTCCATACCGGCCAAGAAAAGCTGATTTAGCCGGGGTGGAGGGGATGGATGGGAATCCATCGAGGATTCATTCCTTATCGAGCAGCTCCTTGGCGTAGTGCTCCACGGCGTAGGGCAGCCAGCGGCGGCCAGGGAGGTCCCGGCTCAGGTAGCCCATGTGGCCGCCCCGGGCTTCCAGGTGGAGGTGCACGGCGGGCGACGGCTTGGATTCCGCGGCGTGGCGCCAGGGGATGAAGGGATCGTCCTGGGCCATGAGGAGTACCGTGGGCACGGTGATCTTCGACAGGTGGTGCCGAGCCGAACACGTGGCGTAGTAGCCCTCCGCGGTTCCGAAGGCGCCAGCCTGGCTGGTGTAGGCGTCGTCGAATTCCCGCAGGCTCATGGTGGGCCAGGTCCTGTAGCTGTCGGGGATAAGGCCGTCGGCGATCCGCTCCTGGATGGCCCGGCGGCAGCGGCGGATGAAGCGCAGCTCGTAGAGGCGGTTGAGGCCCTGGTGGATGGTCTCCGAACAGGCCGCCAGATCCAGGGGCGGGTTCACGGCGATGGCCGCGTCGGGCTGGGCGGCCGGTTCGCGCAGCCCGCCACCCAGGTTCAGCAGCAGCGCGTTGGCCGAGAGGGAGTACCCGATGGCCAGCTGGCGCAAGTCAGGATGCCGCTCCCGGGCCGCGGCGAAGGCGGCGCCCAGATCATCGCCGGAACCGCTGTGGTAGGGCTTCCGGGCCAGACCGCGGCCCGAGCCGCAGCCGCGGTGGTTCACGGTCCAGACGTGGTGGCCCAACCCGCGGGCCAGGGCCACGGTGCGTCGCACGTAGTGGGCCTGGTCGTCGCCGCCCAGGCCGTGGAAGACGAGCGTGAGCACGTCGGTTTCGCCCGGGTAGTGCCGCCCCGCGAGCTGGTCGCCGTCGGGCAGCGGGATGAGAAAGGGCTGGGAGGGATGATCCAGCGAGTCACCGGGCAGGTAGTTGCCGAGGATGGTCTGTAGGTGCCCCGAGGCGGCCCACCAGGGGGCGCGGCAGGGCAGGGGCGGGGGCGTCAGCTTGCGCATCCTCCCAGTGTGCCCTGACCAAACCGGCGGGGGGACATCGCGGGCGGAGCGAGCAGGCGGTTCAGGCGCGGAGCAGGGAGGCACTGAGGGTGGCGGAGGCCGACCGAAGGGCGGGGGTGTGCGGGGGGACATCGCGAGCAGAGCGAGCAGGCGGTTCAGGCGCGGAGCAGGGAGGCACTGAGGGCGGCGGAGGCCGACCGAAGGGCGGGGGTGCGGGGGGACATAGCGAGCAGAGCGAGCAGGCGGTTCAGGCGGGGAGCAGGGAGGCACTGAGGGCGGCGGAGGCCGACCGCAGGGCGGGGGTGTGCGGAGGGACATCGCGAGCAGAGCGAGCAGGCGGTTCAGGCGCGGAGCAGGGAGGCACTGAGGGCGGCGGAGGCCGAC
>JACPYP010000006.1 GCA_016195985.1 Acidobacteriota bacterium
GAACGACTTTCCATCCGGTGCGAAGGTCAGGTTCATGGTCCCTGCACCATTTGGATAGGCTGCGTTGTAGTAGGTGAGCAACAACTTGAACCCATCTAGGGTTCCCTTTACGAGGAAGTGCTGCCCCCAACCGCTGCTATCAGTGTACCAATCACCTTGGATATCCGTCCCGTTTTGGAACAGGAGCAAATCCCAGGCCGAGGTTGAATACATGCCGGAAACCTCGATGACTCCTGTGGGCGTAACAGCTACTAGTGCCGTCACCTTCTTAGTGCCATCAGCGTTGGCTGTCACCGTAACGCCCTGGCTGGTGTAGTCGTAGCCTGAAGGCACCGTGTAAATGCCACCCACAATGTTTCCAGCCGTTGCGGACCAAGTAACCGACTTGTCTAGGCTTCCACCGACCTGGGCTGTGTAGGTTAGCGTGTCCCCGGCTTTGGCGATTCTTGATGCCGTTGGAGACAGTCTTAGAACGATGCCTGATTGCCTGGTCCAAGTGTTCGAACTGCTCCAATTCGTAATCGCTCCCGAAATGGTCAGACCGTCCGGACTAATGGTCATTCCTGGAATTGGATATGTCAGCGAACCACTTGTTAGTGATCCAGAGAAGGTATAGCCACTTACCGTGCCGGTTACCGTGTAAGTTGTACTCCCGTACACATAAGTTCCCTGCACAGATGTCCCCGTCTGGTATAGCTCTATGGCTCCTCCGTATTGGTTCTTCCATGAACCTGAAAGCTCAAATTGACCCGATGGTGGGAGAATGCTGACTTGTGTTGAGAGCTTTTTTGCAGGATCTGCATTCGCAGTCACCGTGATTGTTTGGGCCGTGTAGTCGTACCCCGATGGCACCGTATAGATGCCGTCAACAATGGCCCCTGCCGTTGTTGACCAACTCACTGACTTGTTCAGGTTTCCGCCGACCTCTGCCGCATATGTCAGCACATCACCCGCTTTGGCGATTCGTGATGCCGTTGGAGACAGTCTCAGAACGATGCCTGATTGCCTGGTCCAAGTATTCGAACTGCTCCAATTCGTAATCGCTCCCGAAATGGTCAGACCGTCCGGACTAATAGTCATTCCTGGAATTGGATATGTCAGCGAACCACTTGTTAGTGATCCAGAGAAAACATACCCGCTTACCGTGCCAGTTACTGTGTACGTCGTACTCCCATACACATATGTTCCCTGCACAGATGCCCCTACCTGGTACAGCTCTATCGCACCTCCGTACTGGTTCGTCCATGGACCTGAAATTTCAACGGCCGCAGGTATTTGAGCAGAGAGGAGTGTCGAGAGGGTTCTAAGCCCGAGAGTGGACTGAGCAGTGGCAGGAGTGGCCAGGGAGGCCGTTCCCAGGACAACCAGGCCTCCAAGGACGGAGAGGAGGGTTTTGGCGCAGGAGCGGAGCACATGTCGGAGCGGGCGCATACGCATATCCATCGAAGGGTCCTTCAGTCGGTGCCATCAAGGAATTCAGAAGCAGGCCTCAGCGGGTCAGGGCTGGGATGTGGCGGCGGTCGCCTTCGGGACCTTCGGATTGGTTTTCGGCTTCGCATTGGATGGCTGTGCCTTGGTGGGGCGAGAACCTGAAGCCTTCTGCCTTCCAGCCTTTGCCCCAGCCTTGCCACCGACCTGCATCGGGGCCGTGTCGGGGGCGGTGCTCTGCTTCATCAGCTGGTTCGCGTCGTTGTATTCACCGCTGGTGAATTGCCCATCCACCTGGCTGCTGGTGCGGTTGCCCGCCTGATCGTATCCGTAGAGAAACGTCTTCAGCAGGTCCCCGTTCGGCCCTGCCAGCTTGGCTTCCAGCAGCTGCCCGACGGCGTCGTAGCCGAAGGTGTGGGTCTTTGGGGGAAGCGCATCGGCCTGCTGGGACCAGGTCTTGATCTGCCCGAAGGGATCGTACGTATACCCAAACTTCGATACCGCTGCTCCCCCGGAGGTCTGGTGCTGGATCTCCTTCAGGCGGTGCTGCTGGGTGGCATCGTAGTACGAGAACGCCGTGGTCATGCCGTTGGGAAGCCCTAGGGCGCTTAACCTCGACGTGGTTCCTTCGAATCCGAAGGTGAAACGCCCCAGCGCATTGGTGGTCTGGCTGGGGCGGCCAAGGGCGTCGTAGCTGATGCTGGAACTGGCGCCGTTGATGGAACGGTTGACCACCCGCCCCAGCTCGTCGTACCCATAGCTGATGGTGCTGTTCGCCATGGGGCTTGTCTCGGTGGCCAGCCGCCCTGCGCCGAGCTGCGGCGGATCATTCACCGGGTGATAGGCGTACCGGGTGGTCCCGGTGGCATCGGTCATGGATGCGAGCCGGTTGTAGTCCGTCTCATACGTGAAACTGACGGATGCGCCCGCTTTCGCCCGGCGGCTGTTGGAATAGCTGATCTGAGCCAGGCTGTTGTCGGCGTTGTAGCCATAGCTCGTGACTTGCCCTTTGGCATCTACCCGCCGGACCAACCGCCCCAGCAGATCGTAGTTGAAGGTCGTGCTGGTCCGATCGGGGAGGATCTTTGCGATCACCTGGTTGTCCAGATCCCTGACCCAATTGGTCACCCTCCCCATGGGGTCCGTCAGGCTGTCGAGGGTTCCGCACCCGCACCAGTCCATCCGCGTCACCCGGCCGAGGGCATCCTTGACCTCCACCAGCTGGCGCAAGGCGTTGTAAGCCATGGTCGTCCACCGCCCCGTCCGGTCCTTCCGGGAAGCCACGTCGAGGCGGTCATAGACCAACTGCTCGAAGGTCCCGTCGCTGTAGGCCACCTTGGTGGGGCGGTCCAGCGCATCGTAATCGATCACGACCCTTTCCCCTTCGGGATCCGTCACGGTCCACACCCGGCCCACGGCGTCGTAGGTGAAGCTGCTGGTGCGGCCTCCGGGACCTTCGACCTTCTCCAATTGGCCCAGCCCGTTGTAGGTGAGCGTGGTCGTCTGGCGGAGGGGGTTGGAAAGGGAGGTCAGCTGCCCTGCCGCATTGTAGGTGAAGGTGGTGACCTGGCCGGCGGCATCGGTCGCGGTCAGGGGAAGATGCTGGGTGTTGTAGGTGTACTTGGCCAGGGTCTCCTTCCGGCCATTGGCGCTCTGCTGCACGCTCAGCAGGTCCATCTGATTCGCGTCGTAGGCCATCCACGTCTCGCGGCCCAGCGGGTCGGTCACCTTGGTGGGACGCCCTTGGGAGTTGTACTCGTAGCGCCAGATCTGAAACCCGTCTCCGGTGTTCCGGATCACCTGGCTGGGCAGGGACAGGCTGCCTTTGGTGTTGGCATCCGCCTGGCCGGGGTAGGTGAACCAGGTCTGGTAGGTGTCAGCCGATTCGGCGCCCTTGAGGCTATGGGGAATGTCCACGGAGCCTTCGCCGTCGGTTCCCCACACCCAGCGCGTGTGCTGGGCCCGGTTGTAGTCTCTCGGGTAGAGGCCCATGACCCGCTGGTTCCAGTAGAAGCTCCCCCCCGGATAACGGCTGGTGAATCCGGGCGGCATCAATTGAGCGTCGTTGGCTTTCAGCACCGGGTGGCGCTTGAATTCGGACCGCTCCCTTCCCCCCAGGGGATCGACGGCTTCGACCCAGCGCCCATCCGCGTCTGACCCTTGGAAATACCGGTACGAACCGTAGGGGGTCCGCATGGTGTGAATGAAGTCGATGGGATTGGAAGGCGCCTCCGTCGTGGGCCCGTACAGGAACTCAGTGCTGAGGCCGGCCACGTCGGTGACCCGGAACAGTTGCCCGGCGGCGTCATATTCGAACTTCGCGCTCCGGCCGAAGGGATCGGTCACCTTGGTGACTTTCAAGGGATCGGCGTTCTCATAGCTCAAGGCGGTGGCCCGCCCCTGGGCGTCGATCACCGAAACAATCCGGTTCTGGGCGTCGTAGGTGATCGTCGATCGGGCTCCGGTGGCATCCACGACGGCCGTCAGGAAGACCCTTCTCGGGTAAAGCAGGGCACCATCGGGGTGGCCATAGACTTCCTGGGTGCCGTCCGGGAAATACCGGACATAGCTCGTCAGGCTCGAACGGACCAACACGGAGCGATCATCGGCCTGGGCTTTGGACGGCCCGGTTTCCGGGCGGGATGGGGGTTGCGCTCCCGGCGCCCGGTCGAATACGAAGGGCAGCAGCCCGCCGCCCTGGCCATGGAGCTTCACGATCATCGACACGGTCGGGCCGTCAATAGCGACGGTGGGATCATCCACCACGTAGGCCTGGTAGTTGAACCGCCACTTGGAGCCCAGGTTGCTGTAATTGAATGCCTGGGGCTGGATCACATCCCGCTGGCTGTAGCTGATGCGGAAAAACAGGGACGGGCCCACGGCCGGAGCGTAGCCCACCGGCGTGTCGCGGATGAAGAGGCTGGCCAGCAGGCTGTGGAAGGTGTGCACCGGCATGGCGTGGCAGCCCTTTTCGGCCGAGCATCCCTTTCCCCCCACCTGGGTGTTGCAGTCTCGGTTCTGATTGGGATCGCCCAGGGGAGCGCCCCCCATGCCCATCACGGTGGTGGCCTCTGGCCCCTTCACGGCCGTGAAGCCGGACGGAGCTTCCTTTCCGGGTGCCAGGACATAGCCGCTCCACTCATCCAGAAGGGCCTCCCGGGTGAACCAGGCGTCATCTCCGAAAGTGGGATCCTTCACCAGGAATCGGCCATTGGCTTCGCTGACGACGGTCGCAAAGTGGCCTGAGCGAAAGTGGAGGATCGAGGGGAGAGGGGGCAGCACCGGCCCCTTGCCTTTGAGCGCAAGCAGGGTGATGCCGTAACGGGCCGCCAGGGCCTGGTTGTAGGCAAGCGAGGTGCCCGAAGGCGCTCCGCGTTCATCCAGAAGCTTGGGCTCGGGCCGCCCCAGCGATTCCGCAAGCGAGGCCACGCTCAGGGGCCCGCAACGGTAATTGCGCTCGGGAGTGGTTTGCATCCGGTCCAGGCTTTCCCTGGCGTACGCCACGCGTTCCGCCGTGGAGCCCCTCAGGGGGCGGCCGGAGAGCTCCTTCAACAGGTCCTTCAACTGCTCTGTCCGGCCCAACCTCGCCCGCAGCTCCGCAAGCTCAGCCCCGGCCTGGTCCGTCCATCCGGCCGCGCGGGGATCCTTCATCCCCCTTCCCAGGCTCCAAGCCTCCTCCCACGCCTTCACCGCCCGCGAAAGGAAGCCCGCCTGCCGGTAGTGAAGCCCCAGCTGGGTCAGCAAGGACAACCGCCAGGGCGACTCCGGATGACCATCCAGATAGGCCTCCAAAGGTTTCACGTCGCGCCCTTGAGACGTCTTAAGGGTCTCCAAGGCGCTGTGCAATTCGGGTTCAGCTCCCTCGCCGGCCCTTCCTCCGGCCTCCTCAATGACCTGGGGAAAGAGGCGCAGGGCCTTGATCCGCGCGCTCCATTCGTCCGCCGGAACCGGAGCGAGCGCATACAAACTTCCGCATCCGGCGCAGCCCGCCAGGATTGCCCATCCAAGTCGTGAAATACGCATGCCGTCTCTCCGAAAAATCAAAGGGCCAGTCAAGTTTAGGCGAGGGGCAGCGACGCGAATCCGCTGAAGCTGGACCCAAGCTGGGATGGGCTATCCGGCTGAAAAGGGGCAGCCAAAGAGGAGAAAGCAAATGGGGGCTGATCCAAATTGGACCAGGGTTACTTGGTTATCATCATTGCCCCGTCAGCGGGCTCTTTTTCTCTGAACGGTGGTGTTTTTCTCTCCCAACGGGGTCCGCCGCCTTAGCTTCTTGATTGCTCAACTCATTTGATCCCATGGTCCTGAGATCCGCCGCCTCCAACCCAACCAGAACCCAACACCATCTCTCGAAAACTGGACCTACAGAACCTCGCTGAACCTCCCGCCGCTCCCTCGCACCTTCATTCGCACGCCGGTTCTTTTGAACCCTTGCTGTCCCATTCCGAGCCACTGATGGAATTGGAAGCAGCTCGCAAGGTTTCTGAAAGCCAAGCCATCGCAGCCATTCATCATTCAGAATGCCCTGAGGCACCGCGGCGGCCTCTCTCGCTTTCACGGGCCTCAAGAGAACGCCTCCCGGCCCAAGGACTCGGTCCAGACCGTCATAGGAGAGAGTCATGGGAGTTCCGGAACCTTCTCGAAGAGTCGCCACGCGGCCGAGGGCGTCGTAGCTCCATTGGTAGGAAACGGGCCCTCGGACTCCCACCCATCGACCTGCATGGTCGTAATCCAGTTTCCAAACACGCCCGTGTGCGTCATGGACTGCGGTGATGGCCCCATGGGGATTGCGGTCCGCTTGCCACAGCCGGCGCTGGCCCTCCCACAGGCAAGTGCGTCTGCCATCTTCGTCCGTTTCCCATCGGCGGCTGTTTTCCTCTTGATGGCTCGCCACAGCCTCAGGGCAAAGCCCCGCACCCTGGCCGTAGGTCCACCGCTCATGCAAGCCCTCGCCATTCATTCGTTCTGTCAGACGGCCAAGGTCATCCCATCGAAGGTCCCACGTCTGATCTCCCTTGGATGTCCTTTGCCCCATCCAGCGAGGATTCGAGTGCTCTCCCTCAACCTGGGTATTGACCTGGCCAGAGTAGAGAAACCAGACCCTCGGCGCTGCTCCAGCTTTGACGGCTTCGAGGGTCCATGAGAGTGCAAGCTGAGTCGGATTAAACAGGTACCGGATGGATTCCGCTTTGGTGTAATCCCCCCGGTGGCGTGCAAGGGATTCAGGCCCCCAGTAGTAGGTGGACCGGTCATGCATGTACTGGTTCAAAGGCCCGGGGGGAGCGCTCGCATCCACATGGGGCAAGCCGGGAGCATCGTGACGGAATTCGGACCGGTGGCGTTTCCCGGAGGGATCCACCACCTCCACCCATCGAGAAAGCCCCGCCTGTCCATGCTCAAAGGTCCAGGCCCCTTCCGGGGTGATGAGGCCCGTCAGGACATCCGGTTCCACACTCTTTCTATCCGGATAGACCATGAGGGTTATCTGGCCAGCCGCATCAATCACCTTGGTCAAATTCCCATCAGATCCAAAAATGAACCGCGCCTCGCGTCCGTAACTGTCGACCACTCGGGATAACCGCCAGGGATCATAGGGATCTTCGTATTCGAGGATGAAGCCCTTTCCCGCTTCATCAGTAATGCGACGCAGGCGATGCGTCCCGTCGTATGAATAGCGAAGCATCCGCCCTTGAGGCGTTCTTGATTCAACCCGAAACACCCTCTTTTCGGAGGCTCCGGCCGCGCATACATGCGAATAGATCTCCAACCTGCCATCCGGTCGACGCAGCTCGAAGGATCCAGGGCCCACGCGAACAAGCAGATCCCGCGTATGCGTGTTTCGAGCATAGTTTCCGGATGCTGGATCGAATCCCGTGAACCGCAACCAGGTTCCATCCTCCGTGAAAAGATGGACATCCTGCCCCTCAAATGCGGAGTCTTCGAGCAGGTAGCTGATTCCTGTCATGGTCCAATGCGGACCGAGGTGGCCATAGGCTGGCCGATCAGGCTGCCAAATCATCCGCTGCTGGTACCGCAAAACAAAAGGAAGGGCGGGTCCATCAGGACGGGGTATCGATATGGGCGAGAACGCGACTTCCAGGCTGAGGTTCCCCATTCGCACTCCAGCCTTGGCAGTGGAAGGAGAAGCTGGCATTTCTGGCCGCAGAGCCGAATCAGAGTAGGGCCCGTACCATGGGCCAAGACCGACACGGCCACGGCCCCAGACGGCTCCACCTTCTTCTGCGCTGACGCGAGTCCACCCGGAGGGCAAGGGCACGTACGGCGCCAGGCAGTACCCCGACGTTTCAGCATCCAAAGCATCACGGGTTACCCAGATCGATTCTTCAAGAACATCTTCTTGAACGAGGTAGCGGCCGCCTCTTTCCCTGAGCACCGCAGCCCAATGCCCGATTTTCCAATGCATGACGGAGGGCGTAAGAACCTTCGCCCCGGGGTCCCTTTTCAGCATTTGAAGAGGAATGTCCCAGTGCGAAGCCATCATGGCCAGCTGGAATAGGCTTGTTCCATTCGGGCCGGGAATGGTGTCCTTCACGTCACGAGAATCCACAGGGTGACCAGGCTTCATCACCTGATTCACCGTTGCCAAAGCCGTGGGGCCGCACAAATAGAATTTGGCCTCCTTCTGCATGGCGAACAGAGCGCGTTCCGCATCCACGCGGCGCTGGGCCGCCCCGCCATGCATCGGACGCGCCCTGGCTTCATCCAGCAGCGCTGCCAACGTCTGTTCATCCCCGCCTTTCACACAGAGGCACATCCATTCCGTGACCGCCCGGTCGGCGATCCGTCGATGGGTTGGACTGGAGCCCGCTTTCGCCAAGGCCCACGCGTCCTTGAAATGGTCCATCGCTCTACCGGGCCACCCATTCCGCTTAAGCGCCAGTCCCATGTTCATCTGAAGGCTAGCGGACCATGGGCTGGCCGGATAAGCCTTCAGAAAGGAATCCAACAGCTCCGTCACATCACTACGGCCAGCTTGCACGTACGCATCCAGGGCAGCGCTCAATGCCGCAGACTCATCTGCCGAAGAACGGCCCTCAAGGGAATCCAAGGGTTCCTCGAAGGCGTAAAGACGCAAGCGCTGGGGTATGTCCGGGCCAACCAAGGCCGTAAGATTCGTACCCCCAAAGAAGAAACAGAAAGCCAAGCAAAGGGTCAGCGGCTTATTGGTCATACAAAACCTCTACGAGATATTCAATCGCAGGCCCAGCCTCATGATTCCAAGCATCTTATTTCATAATCAGACAGATGCCTTCATGTCCCCATGCCCATGGCTTGAACGCGCGAACGCCATGCACTCCAAATGGCAAGCCCCACTGCGGCAGAGAAAGCGATAAGCGCCGAAATCAGAAACGCTGCCTTCCCGCCCAGAGTTAGAAGCATGAAACCCATGAGGGGACTGGCGATGAGAGTGGCCACCCCGAGCGAGAGCTGCAGCGCGCCATATCCGGAGCCGCGTTTGTCGGCCGGCAGCAGATCGGCCAGCATGGCTCGCGTCACGCCTTCCGTCAAACCGTAGAACGCACCGTAAGCCAGGAGAACAATCAAGAATGAGGCTTTCCCATGAACGAGACCGAACCCTGCGTATACCAGGGCATATAGCCCCCACCCGGAAGCCAGGAACGGCAAACGCCCGAAATGGTCAGAGAGTTTCCCGATGGGCACTGCCAGGAGCGCAGCGACGGCATTGAAGCCCAGGAAGAGAAATAGGATGTCCCGTACTCCAAATCCCAGTGCGCTGGCCCGTAAAACCAAAAAAGCATCGCTGGAATTCGCCAATGAAAACAAGAACACCAATGCCAGGAAACCGCGAATTTCTTTTGGAACTTGCCACCGCAACCGAGGAGCGGGCGTTAGACGCGCAACCTTGGGCACAGCGAAAGCCATGAGCAGCAACGCAACAAGCCCGAGGGGCATCGCAATCCATGTGCAGGCCCTAAAGATGTCAGTTGTAATGGGGGCATGGGTCGGTCCATGCCCCACGCCCAGAGCCAGGACCAGGCCAACACCCGCAAAAGCGCCGAAGGCATCGAGGCGGCTGGTCACACCAAAAGCCCGGCCAGCCATGCCGGATGCGGCCGCATCAGCAACCATCGCATCCCTGGGTGGGCAGCGCAGGCCTTTGCCTACCCGATCCATCACCCGTGAAACCCCTAGAAGCAAGGGGGAAAAGCTCAAAAGATAAAAAGTCCGGGCCATAAAGGACAAGGCATAGCCGCTGAAAACATAACCCTTCCGGCTCTTGGAACGATCCGAAAGCCATCCGCTCACACTTTTAACAAAAACGGCCAAACCCTCCGCCAAGCCCTCCACGACCCCAACGAAGGTGGGCGGCGCCCCTAACACTGCACTCAAGTAAAGCGGGAGAATCCGCGCCAACACATGACTGGCCGCATCATTGAAGAAGGAGACCCACCCAAGACGAGTGGCCACATCCGGTCCTTCCATGTCATTTGAAGGTGGGTTGAGTTCTGCGATTGCCGTCAAAGCGATTGCCCCGCGTACGATTGGACAGGATGACCCAATGTCCTTGGTTTAACATAAAAATTGATATTAAACATATATCCATTGAATTTTTAAGCCAGACTCGTTCTCCACTCACGAACATAGCTAATCACGGTTTGATCCACTCTCGCCGGCTCCTTTCGAATGGTTTGCGCTCCAGGGCGGTCCACCGAAGTGCCGTATCACCTTGTTTCCGTACATGCGAACGCCCGCTTCGGCGGGCGTTCGCAGAGGGCAGCCGGGATCAGACGATCTTCGTCATCCAGCCGTGGGTGTCGGGGGTGACGCCGTGCTGCAGGTTCAGCAGGGACTCACGCAGCTTGGCGGCCACGGGGCCGGTCTGGCCCTGGTTGATGTCCCAGTTGCCGGTGCGGGACTTCACGTGGCCCACGGGGGTGATGACGGCGGCGGTGCCGCAGGCGAAGGCTTCCGTCATGCGGCCCTCGGCGACGGCCTTGCGCCACTCCTCCACGGTGATCTTGCGCTCCTCGGCCTTGTAGCCCAGTTCGCGGGCCAGCTGCAGCAGGCTGTCGCGGGTGATGCCGGGCAGCAGGGTGCCGGTGAGCTCGGGCGTGACGACGATCGTCTCGCCCTTCTCCTGGTAGACGAAGAAGATGTTCATGCCGCCCATCTCTTCGATGTTCTTGCGCTCGATGGCGTCGAGCCACACCACCTGGTCGCAGCCCTCTTCCTTGGCCTGGCGCTGGGCCACGAGGCTGGCGGCGTAGTTGCCGGCGCACTTGGCGAAACCGGTGCCGCCGGGCGCGGCGCGGACGTAGTCCTCGGAGATCCACACGGTCACGGGCTTCACGCCCTGAGGGAAGTAGGCGCCGCTGGGGCTGGCCAGCAGCACGAACAGGTACTCGTTGCTGGGGCGCACGCCCAGAGCCGCTTCGGTGGCGATCATGAGGGGGCGCAGGTAGAGGCTTTCACCAATCGCGCCGGGCACCCAGGCCTTGTCCTGGTTGATGAGGGCCTTGGCGGCGCCGATGAAGATCTCCTCGGGCAGCTCGGGCATGGCCAGGCGCGCGGCCGAGGCGTTGAAGCGGCGGGAATTCGCGTCGGGGCGGAAGGAGGCGATGCTGCCGTCGGGCTGCTTGTAGGCCTTGAACCCTTCGAAGATGGCCTGGCCGTAGTGCAGCACCGAGGAGGCCGGATCCATCTCAATGGGACCGTAAGCCTTCAGCACGCCCTGGCCCCAGCCCTTGCCCTCGACGTAGGGCACCACCACCATGTGATCGGTGAAGATGCGGCCGAAGCCGGGATTGGTCATGCGCTTGGCGCGCTCTTCGGCGCTGGCAGGATGGGTCGAGGGCTGGATCTCGATCGTGGCGTCATTCATGGTGAGACTCACAGGTGCTCCTTGTAGAGAGAGGATCGGATCAGGCCCGGTGGACCAAGTGGCCCAACCGCGCGATGGCGTCCCGGGTGGTCGCGGGGTCGTGGGTGGAGAAGTTGAGGCGGAGGCAGTTGGTGCCCCGGCCGTCGGCGAAGAAGAGGGGCCCTGGGGCGAAGCCCAGGCCATGCTGGAGCGCGTCGCGGTGCAGATCCAGGGCAGAGAAATCCTCGGGCATCACCACCCAGAGGTGCATGCCGCCCTTGGGCTCGGAAACCTGGGTGCCCGGGGGAAAGTGCTCCGCGAGGGCTTCGATCATGGCGTCGCGTCGCTCCTTCAGCGAACGGCGCAGCCGGGCCAGGTGGCGCCGGAAGCCGCCCGTGTCGAGGAACCGCGCCACCACCGCTTGCATGAGGGGCGGCTGGGCGATGGTCTGCACTTCCTGGATGGGCGCCATGCGGCGCAGCAGGTCGTCCTTGGCGATGAGGTAGCCCATGCGCAGGCCCGCGGCCAGGGATTTGGAGAAGCTGCCCAGGTGGATGACGTGGTCGGCGCCTTCCAGCCGTCGAAAGGGCGGCAGGGAGTTGCCGGAGAAGCGCAGATCGCCATAGGCCGAATCCGTCACGAGGATCACGCCGTGCGCGCGGGTGAGGGCCAGCACCCGCTCGCGGCGGGCCTTGGACTGCGTCATGCCCGTGGGATTGTGGAAGCTGGGCACAGTGAAGAGCATTTTGGCTTCGCTGCGCTGCAGGGCCGAGGCCAGGCGCTCGGGATCGAGGCCCTGGCGGTCCACGGGCACTGGCACTGCCTCGCGGCCCAGGGCCCGGATCAGGGCCAGGATGCCCACGTAGCAGGGGCTTTCCACCAGCACGCGGTCGCCGGGCACCGTGAAGGATTCCAGCGACAGGGCCAGGCCTGACTGGGCCCCGGGAATGGCGCGGATGCCCCAGCCCTCGTCGATGGGCTCGCCTTCGGAAGCCAGCCAGCGGCCCACGGCCTCCAGGTAGGGAAGGTAGCCCGCCGGCGCGGAGTAGACCCAGGCCTCGGAACCCAATTCCTTGAACACCTGGGCCGCGAGGCGCCGCAGCTGCTCGCCCGGCACCAGGTCGGAGGGGATGAATCCGGCGGAAAAGCTCACCAGGTGGCGGTCCTGCACGCGCTCCAGCGTTTCCCCCAGCCAGGAGCCGAGTTCGCCGTCATGGGCCAGGAGCGGCGAGCCCTCGAAGGGGAACTCGCTGCTGGCCCGCAGCCCCGGGGCCTCCGGCAGCCGGGGCGCCACGAAGCTGCCCCTGCCCTGTACCGTCTGAATCCAACCGGTGCGCTTGAGCCCTGCCAGGGCCTTCAGCACCGTCAGGCGGTGCACCCCCCAGCGCTGGGCCAGCTCCGGCACCGCGGGCAGCCGTGAACCTGGCCGCCACTCTCCCTGTTGAATCAGGCCGCGGAGCCGCCTCTGCAGTTGCAGATAGAGGGGGCTGGACGCGCCAGGGTCGAGGGTGGGATCGAGAACCATCCCCATCAGGATCAGCCGAAAACCCCTCCAATTCCAAGAAAGGAAATGAAAATCACAGCCCAGGGCAGACCATCCGGGCGGCCGGAAGAAAACCCCAACATTCCCCAGACCACCCTAGACCAATCCTGAGTTCAACCTTTCCGGCTTTTCCGGCATCCATACTGGTGATCTGGAGGTTTCATGCGCGCCCTGCCCCTGTCCGCCGCCCTGCTTTCCCTGGCCTTGCTGGGGGCCTGCCAGGGCTACAACGTCACCTATGACTACGATGTGACCGCCTCCTACGCCAAGTACAAGACCTTCGACTACTACGCCTCGAAGAAGGGCACCGGCGGCACCACCAGCCTCATGGACAAGCGCGTCCGGGCAGCCGTGGAAAAGGAACTGCAGGCCAAGGGCTTCGTCATGGATACCAAAGCTGATCCGGATTTCCTGGTGACCTACTACCCGGTGATCACCAACCACAAGGTGCGCACCACCGTCCGAAGCGGCTGGGGCTGGGGTTGGGGCTACCGGCCCTTCTACGGCGGCATGGGCGTGAGCAGCAGCCAAGTGCACAACTACAAGGAAGGCACCATCGTCATCGAGATCGTGGATTTCAAGTCCAACCAGATGATCTGGCAGGGCGCCGCCGCGGGCGCCCTCACGGGCCTGAACAACCCCGAGGACGCCGACGAGGTGGTGCCCAAGGCCGTGAAGGATATCCTGGCCAAGTTCCCGCCGAGGTAGTCCCGCAGGGCGTCGCCGAGGTAGTCCCGCAGGGCGTGGGGCCAATCGTGTTGAACGAGGGGCCTGCGGGGTGGACACTCCCTTCCTGATCCATCACCTTGGGAGAAACAGCCCAAGGATATTCATGCCCCGCTTCGCCTTGAGACGCGCCTGCCTCGTCTTTCTGCTTGGATCAACCCCCTCGTTGCTGCCGTCCCAGACCCCTGAGGAGCGGGTCTGGGTGTCAGCCTGGACGGCGCCGCCCGATTCCGAGGGGCCGCCCCTCAAGGCTCAGACCATTCGCCAGATCCTCCGCCCCAGCATCGGCGGTTCGAGCCTGAGGATCCGGCTCTCCAACCTGTTCGGAAAGGCACCGCTCACCCTTGGCCCCGTGCATGTGGCGGTGCACGCCACGGGATCAGCCATCCAGCCGGGCAGCGATCTGGCCATGACTTTCGGTGGCAAGACGACCCTGACCATCCCCATGGGTGGCAGCGCCCTCAGCGACCCGGTCCCCATGAAAGTCGTCGCCCTTCAGGAACTGGCCGTGAGCCTGAACCTGCCCTCAGATGTCCCAGCCTCGACCATCCATGGATTCGGAAACCGGACCGCCTCCTTTTTCCCCGGCGCCGATGCCACCGCCGCTGTGGCCTTCCCCGCGGGGAGTACCGATGACAGCCGCTACTTCCTCACGGATGTCGACGTGGCCGCCGGCCCAGGGGCCATGGCCGTGGTGGCCTTCGGCGATTCCATCACCGATGGCGTGGGATCCAGGCTCGACGGCTACGGGAGATGGCCCGACGCGCTCGCAGCGAAGCTGCAAAACGACCCGGCGATGGCCTCCATCAGCGTCGTCAACGCAGGCATCGCGGGGAACCGGATCCTGAATGACGGAGTCGATCCCTTCGTGGGTCCAAGCGGGCTTGCGCGCCTCGACCGCGATGCCCTCGACAAGCCAGGCGCGCGCTGGATTCTGCTACTGGCTGGAAGCAATGACATCAGTGCTTCCGACATGCTGCCTTTGCCGAAAGATCAGGTATCGGCCCCCCAGATCATCGAGGGCATGAAACGCCTCATCGCGCGCGCCCATGCCAGGGGCCTCAAGGTCATGGGTGCCACCCTGCTGCCCAAGGCTGGCGTCGGGAAACCCTTCAAGCACACGGAAGCAGGCGCGGCCAAGCGTGTGGCGCTCAACGCCTGGATCCGCCACTCCGGCGCCTTCGATGCGATCGTCGATTTCGAGCAGGCGATGCGCGATCCCGCCCGCCCGGACCGCCTCCTTCCCGCCTATGACAGCGGCGACCACCTGCATCCGAACGAGGACGGGTACCAGGCCATGGCGGCCCTGGTGCACTTGCGTCTCTTCGCGGGAAGACCACCGGTACGCCCTTGAAGGGTGGCGCCGTCGACGGATTCCCAGAGGCGGCAAAGGGGACTCCGCCAGCCTGGGGCAGCCCGGGCCCAGGCAGGGGCCATCCGCCTGGAAGCCCGGTGGGCCTTGGCCCACCATGAGAGCACCTCACCGAAAGGCGCCCTCTGCGAAGCATCCCCGCATATCTCTGGTTCCGCGCCTCAGCGCAGCAACCGGCCCGCAGCCTCACCGTGATCCGCATCGCGGTGGCCCTGCTGCTGCTGGCCCACCCCATCCACGCGCTGCTGCATCCTGCGGAGATCCGCAACCTGGGCGGGTTCCTGTCCGCCCACCACCTGCCGGTGGGATACGGCCTGGCCTGGGGGGTGGTGATTCTGCAAACCCTCGGCTCCCTGGCCCTGCTGGCCGGACGCTTCACGATCCCGGCCTGTCTCGGCCATCTGCTGGTGTTGGCCGCAGGCATCGGGCTGGTGCACGCGCCGAACTGGTACGTGGTGGGCGGAGCCTCGGAGCCCGGGCATCCCGGCGCCGAGTACAGCGCCCTGTTGATGGCCTGCCTCCTGGGCCTGCTCTGGGCCCAGGCGCGGCGCTCCCGGCCAGATGACGAGGACGCCTCGTCCCGTCAGGGCCTCGGCCTGGTGCGCATCGCCGCGGCCGCCGTGGTCGCCGCCCACCCCTTGCACGGCTTCATCCATCCCGAAGGCCTCCCCGCCTTCGGCCAGTTCCTGCAGAGCCTGGGCTTTCCCTTCGGCCTTCAACTGGTGTGGGCGGTCCTGCTCATCCAGACCGGCTGTTCCGCGGCCCTCCTGGCCCGGCGTCTGGTGGTGCCGGCCTGCCTCGGGCACATCTTCATCCTGGCCATGGGCATCCGGACCGTCCACGCCCCCCGCTGGTTCGTGGTGGGCCCCGGAGAAAACGGCATGGAATTCAGCCTGCTGCTCATCGCCTGCTTCTTCGGCGTGGTGCTGGCGCACTGGCGGAGAGTAAGCCCAGCGCACCGGCCCTGAGCCTTTATCGTTGCAGGCGGTGCAAGTCGAGAAATGTTTCATTCGCATCGATAAGGGGTGGTTGGGCGGTGGCGGTCCGGGCCTGAATCCGCTCCGGCTGCACGGTCACTCCCATCCATCCAGACAAGAGTACGTAGGCTTCTGTGCGCTGCGGGTCCGGCAAGGTGGCCAGCCTCGCGCCATGGTTGCCACCGGGGACGATGTAAAGATGGTTGTCCCGAGCTTGGGCGGCGCTGCCAAGCACAAAGGCGGCGGCGGTGTAGGGGTCGTTCTCTCCGTAGATGAACATCATGCGGGTGGCCTGATTGGACACCCAAGCCTGCACATCCAGCATGGCGGCGGAATCGAATACCTTCGGAATGCCGATCGGCGGGAAGGTCCGGGCCGCGTCGGCCCCTGGGTATTTCAGCCCCTTGAGATGGGAATCCTTGGTCGCGGGGTAACCCAATTGTGTGGCGGCCTGGAAATAGTAGGGCTGGAAGTAGAGCAGCGTCCTGTCGCCCCAGGCCTTGACCACCCCAAAAGAGCTGGCATCAAGGAAGGCATACAGATCCGCTGCCGGGGCCGTTGACGCGGGAACGGTGGTAGCCAGCGTGCTGTCGCCAAACTGCCAGAGCGTGAAAGGCGCCTCGAGTACCGCCAGCTCAAGCGCTTTGTCGGAACCCAGCAGGTCCAGGGTTTCATGACGGTTGGACGCATCGGCTTCGAACAGGGCCCGCACCTGCTCCCGGTGGTCGAGCACGGCTTGCTGCCAAGCCTCGATGGCGGCGCGGTTGGCCGCGCCCCCCCTGGCCTGCAGGAAGGGGATGTAGCGGCTATCGGTGTCGCCATAGCTCTGCGGCGCCACGTAGGCCAAGGTCGCATCCACATCCTCGGGAAAAAACCGGCGGTGATAGGTAGCAGTCATGCCCCCTTTGCTGCCACCTGTCGATAGCCATTTCCCTGCGAAGAGCGGCTTGAAGGCCTGGACCACGCGGTGTTCGTCGTGGGCAGCCTGGAAGATGTCCAGCTTGGTCCAATCCATGGGAGAAGGGGTAGAGGTGGAGAAGAACCGGTGCTCCACGTAGAGCTGGTTGGCCTGCAGAAGGCGGGTCGGCTCTCCCTGACTGGAGGTGCGTGGAATGCTGTACCCCGCGGTCGAAAGCACCATGGGCGCCAAGCGGGAGCGATAGAGAAGCGTAAGCGATTGGGGAAAGCTGGCTCCTGAAAAAGCGTGATGATCTACGGGCTGAGTGAAGGTGATGTTGAAAAAGCGTGTGCCTGCGACGGTGGCCGTGCCTTCACTGGCCTCGCTTACGCCGGCAACGCCCCGCAAGATTGCCAGAATGTCCGTGGCTGCATCGGGGAGAGGGGCCGCGCTCACCGCCAGGGCCTGGGCCTGGGCCTGGGCCGAGCCCATGATCACGGTGCCGGGGTTCGGAACGGGCCTCCCATTCAAAGTCACCTGCAAATTCCAATATCCAGGCTGAGGCGCAAACGCATAGCTGACACTGGACCCAGCCGGATAACTGGCCGTTGCCGCTGGGTTCCCTGTGACGCCGGCCCCCAGATTCACCGTGAGCGTCCGTAAGACCGCCGGAGATGCCGGATCCTTGCCGTGGCTACAGGCCAGACTTCCCAGCGCGAGACAGAGGAGAAGGAACACAGTCTTCGGCAATCCTCTGAATGTCTTGGGGCCAGCAAGAAGACTCCGGGCACGGCCCGAACTCGGCCTGGCCCTCAACGGGAATGTCGCAATCGGCTGATTCTGTGGGAGGGGCATGCCATTCCTCCATCAAAGGACAAACCGGGACGGTTCGAGTTGAACCGGGCCATCGATTTTTGGGGGGGGGGATTCTGAGTATTCAGAACCCCGTTCCGCAATAAGTCCAGCCCTAAGTTTTCGGGGAATTCCCTAGGAGGCCTCGATTCGGCTGGCGGATCGAACCGCAGGGGTAGGAGCCTCCAAGCGGGGGTAACCTGGAAGTCCCACAAGGAGAGCCCCATGGCCCAAGTCACCCTCAAAGGCAACCCCATCCACACCTCCGGCGACCTGCCGAAGGTGGGCGCGGCCGCCCCGGCCTACACCCTGGTGCGCACGGACCTGTCCGAAGTCTCCGCCAAGGATCTCGCAGGCCAGCGCGTGGTGCTGAACATCTTCCCCAGCGTGGACACGCCCACTTGCGCGGCCAGCGTGCGCAAGTTCAACACCCGGGCCAACGAGAAGCCCAACACCACGGTGCTCTGCATCAGTGCCGACCTGCCCTTCGCCCAGAAGCGCTTCTGCGGCGCCGAGGGCCTGGACAACGTGGTGCCCGCCTCGGTGTTCCGCGCGGCGGATTTCGGCCAGGCCTACGGCGTCACCCTGGTGGACGGCCCCCTCAAGGGCCTGCTCGCCCGCGCCGTGGTGGTGGTGGATGAAACCGGCAAGGTCGTCCACACGGAACTGGTGCCCGAGATCGCCAACGAGCCCGACTACAACGCGGCCCTGGCCGTTCTGTAGCCAGCCGCACGCGGATCACCGGCAGGCGGCTCTTCGGGGCCGCCTGCTGCATATGGGCCTGCAGCTAGTGTGCCTCGCCTGAAATAACTGGATCATTCAGGGCAGCTGGCGAGGCACACTTCCATCGGGGCATGGCCCCTCTGGCGCATGGGCGCGGGACCGCGCCCATGCTGTCACCCCGCTGGGGGCGCTGCCACGCCCGCGGCTGGCTCCGGGGCGGCCGGCTCCGGAAGGAGCGCCTGGTGGGCCACCAGCTTCTCGATTTTGGGAATCGCCACGCCCAGCGAAATATTGAGGAACTGAAGATTGGCCTGCGGGCTGCAAGCCAGGAGCAGGGCCGCGCCTTTGATGGGGCGGACGATGATGCGGGCGCCGCGGTACCGGAAATCGAGCATGGAAACCGGCCCGGTGGCCACCTCCAGCCCCAGGGTTCCGTTCAAGAGGATGCCGGCGGCCTCGGCGAGATGGCCTGGGTCGAATGCCGGGGGAAAGGCCTGGGTGAGGATGCGGCCTTCCGGGTTGTAGATGAGGCACCCCACGATGCCAGGCAGGGTGTTCATCTGATTCAGCAGCGTCTGCATGGAATCCATCCCACTCAGCGGTTCAGGGCGAAGGCTTGCCTGATCTGGGCCTCCACGGCGCCTGCCGGGTGTTCCCCGCTGGCCAGGACGCAGAGGAGGTGCTGCTTCAACCCGAGAAGCAACAGGTGGCGCGAGGCCCCCTCCACCACGGCGCACACCATGTCCCCCGCCTGGAAGACCGGGGACAGCTGGGCGGCGACCATGGCAAGGAAGGAACCCTGGCCGGCGAGGACCTCGCCCTCGAAGCTCGCATCCCCCATCCGCTGCCCATCCAGGGTCTGGAGCACCGCGTAGAGCACCCCCGGCACCGCCTTGACCTTCTCGATGATCTCGCTGGCCTTCAGCGCCTTCTCCGGAACCGGGACAGCCTCCTGGGGGCGCTCCCGGCGGCTGTCCCGGCGGAATTCCAGAATGCAGTTGGCATCCTGGATGAGGCGCCTGCAGGGCTTTTGAAGGGTGGTGTCGGTGGAGGTGAGACCGGGATGCAGCCTGATGTAGCCCTGCGGCCACTCCAGGAGGTCGCACAGGGCTTCTTCGCCGGATCGGTCTCCGAGTTCGGCGTGAACGACTGCACCAGCCCGGAAAAAGACCAGGCCGGTGGATTCGCCGTCATGGAATGACAGGCATCCCGTGAACTGGTGGTCGGAATGGGACTGGATCTGGGCCGCCAATTCGTGGCCCCGAATCGCCCCGCCGAAACCCTCTCCCGCCCGGTCAGGCTGCTCAGGCTGCTCACTCAAAGGCGCCATGGGATGCCTCCGCGAAGGTGTCAGCGGTAGAGCAAAATACACTCCGTTCGCCTTCCCCGCCATGGGAAACCCGCCGCGAATCCGCACCTCGCCTGTGGGGATTCAGCCGATGCGTTCCATCTTCCGCAACTCGGGCACGCGCCAGGAGGTGAAAAGCACCACCAGCAGCGTCATGCAGCCCCCGAAGAGCACCGAAGGTACCAGGCCCAGCAGACGCGCGGCGAGGCCGCTTTCGAAGGCGCCGATTTCGTTGCTGGAGCCGATGAAGACCTGGTTCACCGAGGAAACCCTGCCCAGCATGCGCTCTGGGGTCAGGGTCTGCAGCAGTGTGGCCCGCAGCACCACGCTCACGTTGTCCATGGCGCCGCTGGCCGCCAGCAGGAGCAGGCTCACCAGGAAGCTGCGGCTGAGGGCGAAGCCGATCATGGCCAGGCCGAAGCCTGCCACACAAAGCAGCAGGGTGCGTCCCGCATGGCGCAGGGGCGGCAGGTGGGCCATGGTGAGTCCCATGAGCACCGAGCCCAGAGCCGGTGCGGCCCTCAGGGCGCCGAGGCCGTGGGGGCCCGTCTTCAGCACTTCTTTGGCGAAAACCGGCAGCACTGCCACCGCGCCCCCGAAAAGCACCGCGAACAGATCCAGACTGATGGCCCCCAGCAGCAGCTTCTGGGAAAACACGAAGCGCAGCCCCTCTCCCAGGCTCTCGAAGATGGAACCCTCCTTGGCGCGGACGACCCGGGACGGGTAGCGGATGGGCAGCAGGCCCAGGAACCCCGTCGCCAGCAGCGCCATCACCAGGGCGTGGGCCGCCACCGGCCCCCGCCAGGCATACACGAGGCCGCCGAACGCAGGCCCCAGCACCATGCCCGTGTGGAACACCGATACCCGCCAGGTGGAGCCGTTGGCGTAGAGCTCCTTGGGCAGCAGATCCGTTCCCAGGGCCAGATTCGCCGGGCGGTAGAAGGCCCGGACGATGCCCGTGAGGAAGATGATTCCGTAGATCGGCAGCACGGCCTTGGCCGCTACGCCGGTGGTGAAACGCCAAGTGAAGCCCAGCAGGAGGGCGGAGCAGAGCGCGAGCGCCAGCGTGGATGCCATGCAGAGGCGCAGGCGGTTCATGCGGTCGGCCGCGTGGCCGCCGAACAGGGCCACCGCGAGGAAGGGCATGGCCTCGGACAGCCCCACCAGGCCCAGGGCCAGGGGATCGCCAGTCCGGACATAGACCTGCCAGCCCACCACCAGGCCCTGCATCTGGAGGGCCAGCGTGACCAGGCCCATGGAGGTGATGAACCAGCGGTAGTCCGGGTTGCGCAGAACCGCGTAGGGATCGTGCGGAGGGCCGCTGGGATCGGGTTCCACGTCTACTCGTATCTCAACGCGTCGATGACGTCGCAACCGCCGGATCGCAGAGCAGGCTCCGGGGGAGCCTGCGGCGCGAGGCATCCGGCGAGGCGCGAATCAGGGGCGAAGGGCGAAACCACCATCACTCGTATCTCAGCGCGTCGATGACATCGCAACCGCCGGATCGCAGAGCAGGCTCCGGGGGAGCCTGCGGCGCGAGGCATCCGGCGAGGCGCGAATCAGGGGCGAAGGGCGAAGCCACCATCACTCGTATCTGCGAATGCCACGCCGATGATGCCGCCGAAGAAGGCCAGCACCACGGCTTCCACCAGGAACTGCCAGAGGATGTTCCGCTGGGTGGCGCCCAGGGCGCGGCGCACGCCGATCTCGCGGGTGCGCTCGGTGACGCTCACCAGCATGATGTTGGAGATGCCGATGCCGCCCACCACCAGGGAGATGCTGGCCGCCACGGCGAGCAGCGCAGTGAGGATGCCCGCCTGCTGGGTCTGCATCTGCACGATGTCATCCTGCTTGCGGATCATGAATGGATTGTCGTCTTTCGGGGCCACCTTCATGCGCTGGCGCAGCAGGGCGGTGATCTCGGATTCGGCCAGTTCGGCCTTGCCCTCCTGGGCGCTGGCCATGATGCGCTGGATCTTATCGCGGCCCATGATCTTGCGCATGACCGAGGTGTAGGGCGCCACGATGAGATCGTCCTGATCGCCCCACATGCCCGCGCCCTTCTTCTCCAGCACGCCCACCACCATGAAGGGGAGCGCGCCCACGCGCACAGTCTGGCCCACCGGATCGTCGCCATTGGGGAAGAGGTTGTCCTTCACGGTCTGGCCCAGCACGCAGACCTTGGCCATGCCGCGCACCTCCGCATCCGTGAAGAAGCGGCCGCTTTCCACGTCCCAGCCCCTGATTTCCAGGAATTCCGGGCCCGTTCCCTGGATCTGGGTCACGTAGTTGTAGCCCTGGTAGATGATGGGCCGCGTGGTCTGGACCTGCTGAGTGGCCGTGACCACGCTGCTGTGCGCCAGTTCCTGCTTGATCAGGGGAACGTCGCTCTCCAGCAGGATGTCGGCGCTGCCCATGGCCATGGGGCCGAAACGGTTGCCGCCGCTGCCCGGGAAGATGGTCAGCATGTTGGAACCCATGTTCTGGATGAGGGCGATGGAGGCGCGCTTGGAGCCCTCGCCGATGCCGATCATGGCGATGACCGCCCCCACCCCGACGATGATGCCCAGCATGGTGAGGAAGGCCCGCATCTTGTTGCGGGTGATGGCAAACAAGGCCAGCTTCAGGAATTCAGTCGGAGACACGCTTCACCCCCGGCTTATCGCCGTCCGCCAGGGGCGCCGCCCAGTGGCGCCGCCGATCCGCCAGCCTGCTTGGAATTGTCGACGCCCACGAGCACCTGCAGGCCCTCGGTGAGCCCTTCGCCGGTCACTTCCGTGAACTGGCCGTCCGAGATGCCGGCCTTGACCACGATGGCCTTGGGCTTGCCGTTCTCCAGCACCCAGATGCGGTCCTCGCGGCGGGCCACCATGCCGCCCTTGCTGCCGGTGCCGGCCTGCTGGGCGCCCGGGCGCGGACCGCCGCCCATCACGGGGGGCTGGCCCAGCCGGGGCCCATCGGCCTTCTTCTCGTCCTTGATGAAGGCGGCGGGGTTGAAGCGGAGGGCCGCGTTGGGCACCCGCAGCACATCCTTCACCTGGTTGGTGCTGATGGTGACGTTGGCGGTCATGCCCGAGCGCAGGGCCAGGTCGCCGGTGAACTTGGGGCCTCCCAGCTGGCTGGCGCCGCCGGGAATGCGGGCCAGGGCGTTGCGGTCGCCACCGGGAGCCGACGTGGTGGCCGACATGGACTGGACGGGCCTGCCGCCGCCGAAGCGGCCACCCCCCTCGGCCATGCGCTCCTTGAAGCGCTTGAGGAACTGCTCCTTGGTGACGCCCTGGGCCGCCATGCGGTCCTTCATGCGCTCCCAGGCCTTCTCAGGGTCCGGCGCGCCTTCACGCTCGCCGGCGGCGGCGTTCGCCCGGCCCGCTCCCTGCCCTGCGGGATGGCTCCCGCCCTTCCAGCCTTCATGTCCACCGCCCTTGGCGGCGTCCTCCACGCCTCCGAGGGGCTCGTTGGGGACGATCATCTCCACCACGTAGTTCACGACGTTCTGCGTGGTGACCGGCTCCTGCCGGACCAGGCTCACCATGGCCCGGAACTGCTTGTCCGGCAGGCTGTCCACGGTGAAGAGGGCGCGCTGGCCCACTTTCACGTCGTCGATGTCGGATTCCCCGATGTTCACCTGCACCTTCATCTGGGAAAGATCCTGGGCGATCATGAACAGGTTGGGCGTGCTGAAGCTGGCGGCCACGGTCTGGCCCACATCGGCCAGGCGGGAAATGACCACGCCGTCCACGGGCGCGGTGATGTCGCAGTAGCCGCGGTTGGCCTTGGCCCGCTCCAGGGCGGCCTTGGCGGATTCCAGGGTGCCCTGGGCGTTCTTGAGGGCCATTTCCTTGGTATCCAGATCCTGGTCCGCCAGCAGCTTCTCCTGGGAGAGCCGCTTGCTGCGCTGGTAGTCGGCCTTGGCGAAGGAGTACCCTGCCTCGGCTTTCAGCAGGCTGGCCTGGGCATCCTGGAGCTGGGTGTCCCACACCGTGGGATCGATCTGGGCGATGAGCTGGCCCTTCTTCACGATGCTGTTGTAGTCCACGTACAGCGCGGAGATCACGCCGGAGACCTGGGTGCCCACGGCCACCTGCACCACGGGGCTCACGGCCCCGGTGGCGTTGATGCGCTGCATGATGTTGCCCCGGTCCAGCTTGCCCATGCGCCACTTCACCTCATCCTTGGGCCGGGTGAAATAGTAGGCCGTGCCGCCAGCCACCACGGCGACGCCGATTCCGAGACCGATCCAGGTGTTCCGCTTCATGGTGACAAGCTCCAAGTGTCAAGGGGCCAGGCCGTTCCAGCCATAAACCTTATGCTCAACCTTCGCATAACGATGTATAGACCGCCAGCAGAGCTTCCTGGTTGAAGCCCTTTTTTGGATCAGCGACCCAATCCCAGCCCTTCCACCACCGCGCGGTGGGCGAATCCATCGGCCAGGAAGGTCTGGAGGAAGCCGCCAGCCAGCACCAGCACCGCGCAAACCAGCACCGTGGCGCCCGCCAGGGGGGCGTGGACGGCAGGACGGTCCGAGGCCAGGCGCTCGGCCTCCGCGCTGGGGGCCTGGAGGAACAGGGCCACCAGCAGGCGCAGGTAGTAGTAGGCGGAAACGAGGCTGGCCAGCACGCCCAGGATGGCCATGCCCACATGCCCCGTGGATACCAGTTCCCGGAAGATCATGTACTTGCCGTAGAACCCGCCCATGGGGGGGATGCCGGCCAGGCTCAGCATGAAGATGGCCGCTGCCACGCCCATGGCGGGCCGTTTCCAGCCCAGGCCCCGCAGATCGTCGAAGGTGGTCTTCTCCCCCACCAGCCCGTAGGCGGTCAGCAGGCCGAAGGCGCCCATGTTCATGGCCAGGTAGATGATCAGGTAGAACAGCACGCCGGTGAAGGCTGCCGGAGTGCCCGCCACGAAGCCGAGCAGGAGGTAGCCCGCGTGGCTGATGCTGGAATAGGCCAGCATGCGCTTGACGTTGGTCTGCACCAGGGCCGTGAGGTTGCCGACCACCAGGGTCGCCACGGCCAGCACGGCCACCACAGCCTGCATCTTCACGCCCACGGCGCCCAGGGGCGCCAAAGTCACGGGGAAGATGCGGAGCAGGGCGATGAAGGCCACGCCCTTGGTGGCCACGGACATGAACCCGGCGATGGGATGGGGCGACGCCTCGTAGGCATCCGGCGTCCACTGGTGGAAGGGCACCGCGGACACCTTGAACAGGAAGCCCAACAGCAACAGGGCGGCGCCCGCGAGCACCAGGGGATCCGCGGCCAGGCCCTGGGCCTTGAGGGTGATGGCTGCGGCGGCGAGATCCAGGCTGCCGCTGAGGCCGTAGATCAGCACGCCGCCCATGAGGAAGCAGCTGGAGGCCACAGCGCCCGTGAGGAAGTACTTCATGCCGCCTTCGGAGCTTTCCGAGCGGGCCCGCACCGTGCCCACCAGGGCATAGAGGGGGATGCTGAAGAGTTCCAGGGCGAGGAAGAGCACCACGAAATGGGAGGTGGTAGCGAAGAGCATCAGCCCCGTGACCGAGAAGAGCAGCAGGCAGAGGGTCTCGCCCTTCACCCAGCCCTCCTGATGGAAGTGGTCCCAACTCTGGAGGAGAGTCATGGCCGCGGCCACCAGCACGAAGATGCCCGTGAACTGCGCCAGACGGTCCTGGCGGAGCTGGTAGAAGCTGGGCTGGGCGCCGGTCTGCCAAAGGTCGGTCAGGTACCAGAAGCTCGCGCCCACCGCCAGCAGCGCCGTGCCGTACATGGCGCCCCGGATCCACTTGGTGGTGTCCTGATCCTTGTCGATGGACATGATGGCGATCAGACAGGCGCCCAGGGCCGGAATGATCAGCGGCAGCATGGCCGCCCACTGGCTGGGAGTGAGGTTCATCGGTGCACCTCCTGCGCAGTGGCGTGACCGGCGGGTTCAGCGTGGCCTTCCTGGGCGCCGGATTCATGGATGCCGGGCATCCCGTGGACGGCGGGCTTCAGGACGAAGGTCCTCGGCGCGGGCGCCTTGGCCTCCTGCAGGAGGGCCGTCACCGGCGCCTCGCTGATGGCCACGAAGGTCTTGGGGTGGACGCCCATCCAGACGATCAACGCCACCAGGGGCAGCAGCACCGCGATCTCGCGGGCATTCAGGTCGCTGTGCAGGTGGTGAGTGCCGCTGTCCTCGTCCTTGTTCTCGGGGCCCCAGAAGACCCGCTTGAACATCCACAGCATGTAGACCGCGCCCAGCAGGACGCCGGAGGTGGCCAAGCACGCGTAGAGCCGGCCCCAGCTGAAGCCAGAGAGGAAGGTGCCGTTGAGGATCCAGAATTCGCCCACGAACCCGTTGGTCAGGGGCAGGCCGATGGAGCTCAGGGTGACGATGAGGAAGAACGTGGTGAACACGGGCATCTTCACGGCTACGCCACCGAAGTCAGCGATCATGCGCGTATGGGCCCGGTCGTAGAGCATGCCCACCAGGAGGAAGAGCGCGCCGGTGCTGATGCCGTGGTTGAGCATCTGCAGCATGGCGCCCTGGGTGCCGATCACGGTGAAGGAGGCCAGCCCCAGCATCACGAAGCCCATGTGGCTCACGGAGGAGTAGGCCACCAGCTTCTTGATGTCCCGCTGCACCATGGCCACCAGCGCCCCGTAGACGATGGCGATGACGCTCAGCACCGCGATGGGTTTGGCGTAGTGCATGGCGGCGTTGGGGAACATGGGAACGGCGAAGCGCAGGAAGCCGTACCCGCCCAGCTTCAGGAGCACGCCGGCGAGGATGACGGAGCCGGCGGTGGGAGCCTGCACGTGGGCGTCCGGCAGCCAGGTGTGCAGGGGGAACAGCGGCACCTTGATGGCGAAGGCCACGGCGAAGGCGATGAACAGCCAGCACTGGGCACTGAAGGGCAGCAGCGCGGCCGCCTGCCCCATGAGCGCGGGGTTGAATCCGCCGGCCTTGTTGGCCAGGTAGAGCAGGGCCACCAGCCAGAGCAGCGAACCGCTCAGGGTGTAGAGGAAGAACTTGTTGGCGGCGTAGCGCCGCTCGTCGCCACCCCAGATCCCGATCATGAAATACATCGGAATCAGCATGGCTTCCCAGAACAGGTAGAAGAAGAAGAGGTCCTGGGCCATGAGCGCGCCCAGCATGCCCGTTTCCAGCAGAAGGAAGAGCGCCACGAAGGTGCCGATGCGGTCCTTGAGGCTGTTCCAGGTGCCCAGCATGGTGAGGGGCACCAGGAAGGTGGTCAGCAGCACCAGCCAGAAGTTCAAGCCGTCCACGGCCAGGGCGTAATCCACCGGCAGGCCCACCAGGGTGAACCAGGGGGCGCGCTCCGCCAGGACCGTGGCGCCGTGCCCCAGCAGCCAGGAGAGGCTGAGGATGAAGACGGCCAGCGCGCTCATGAAGCCGAGCATGCGCGAGAGGCGGCCCAGCGCGTGGGGCAGCGCCATGAGCAGGAAGCCCAGCAGCGCCGGCGCGAAGACCAGGAAGGTGAGGGGATGAGAGTTCAGCCAGGTCATCGCCCCACCTACTTCAGGAACACATAGAGGAGGACCGCGGCCCCCAGCGCCATGCTCAGGGCGTAGTTGCGCACCCGGCCGGTCTGGAAGAGGGCCGTGAAATCTCCGGAGACCCGGGCCAAGGCGCCGGGCAGGTTCACGCCCACGCCGTCGATGATGATCACGTCGAAGAGCTTCCACAGCAGGTTGCCGAACCAGCGGATGGGCCGCAGCAGGTAGAGCTCCACGCCTTCGTCCACGTAGTACTTGTTCAGCAGCAGGTTGTGCAGGCCGGGGAACTTCTCGGCGAAGGCCAGCTCTGCGGCAGGGCCGTTCTTGAAGGTCCTCCACCCCAGGAAGCCGCAGCCCAGGCCCAGCGTCGTGGAGATGACGGCCAGCAGCACCGCAGGGCCCTCATGATGGCCGTGGGGCGCATGAAGCTGGCCGTAGGTGAGGGCCGGCTTCAACCATTCGCCCACGGCGAAGTGGCCGCCGAAGGCCTCGGGCACGCCCCAGAAGCCCCAGAGCAGCGAGCCCAGGGCCAGCACCATGAGCGGCAGCGTCATGGTCAGCGGGCTTTCGTGGGCGTGATCGTAGGCGTGGTGGTCCCGGGGCTCGCCCCAGAAGGTGAGGGCCATGAGGCGCCACATGTAGAAGCTGGTACAGCAGGCGCCGATGACGCCGATCACCCACAGGGCCGGGGATTTCAGGAAGGCCAGGTAGAGGATCTCGTCCTTGCTGAAGAAGCCCGAGGTGCCCGGGAAGCCCATGATGGCCACGGTGCCGGCCACCATCGTGATGAAGGTGATCTTCGTCTTGTCCTTCAGGCCGCCCATCTTGAAGAGGTCCTGTTCGTGGTGCATGGCGTGGATCACGCTGCCTGCGCCGAGGAAGAGGAGGGCTTTGAACCAGGCGTGGGTGAAGACGTGGAAGAAGCCCGCCGCGAAGCCCGAGGCGCCCAGGCCCAGGAACATGTAGCCCAGCTGGGAGACGGTGGAATAGGCCAGCACCTTCTTGATGTCGCGCTGCACCAGGCCGATGGTGGCGGCGAAGAGGGCCGTGGCCGCGCCCACCCAGGCCACCACGTCCATGGTGATGGGGGCCAGCGTGAACACGGGCGCCAGGCGGCAGATCATGTAGATGCCGCTGGTCACCATGGTGGCCGCGTGGATGAGGGCGCTGACGGGGGTCGGGCCCGCCATGGCGTCCGGCAGCCAGAGGTAGAGGGGCAGCTGGGCGCTCTTGCCCGTGGCGCCCACGAAGAGCATCAGGGTGGCGAAGGTGAGGACGCCGAAGCCGACCTCGGGCGCCAGGTGGCCCGCCTGGGTGAGGATGTCGGAAACCGTCAGCGTGCCGAAGGCCGCGAAGAGCACCATCATCCCGATGGCCACGCCCAAATCGCCTACGCGGTTGGTGAGGAAGGCCTTGAGGCCCGCATCCGGCGCGAAATCCGTTTCGTAGAAGTAGCCGATGAGCAGGTAGGAACAGAGGCCCACGCCTTCCCATCCCACGAACATCAGCACCAGGCTCGACCCCAGCACCAGGGTGAGCATGAAGAAGACGAAAAGGTTCAGGTAGCAGAAGAACCGGTAGTAGCCCTCGTCCTCGTGCATGTAGCCCACGGAGTAGAGGTGGATGAGGAACCCGATGCCCGTGATCACCAGCATCATGGTGCCGCTGAGGGGGTCGATGGCGAGGCCGAAGGGCACCTGGAGGGAGCCCGTGGCCATCCAGTCGCCGTAGTTCAGCACCAGGCGGTGGTCCGGCATGCCCTTCATGGCGAAGAAGGCCGATACGGCCAGCAGCAGCGCGCCGAGGACGACGCCCAGGCCGACCACGGTGACCACGCCCTTGCCCGCGCGCTTGCCCAGGAGGCCGTTGAAGGCCGAGCCCAGCAGGGGGAGGATCGGAATGAGCCAGTAGTACTTGTTCATCGCATCCTCACTGCTTCAGGCTGGCGGCGCGGTCGGAATCGGTGGTGTCCCGGTGGCGGTAGAGGCCGATGACCAGCGCGAGGCCGACGGCCGCTTCGCAGGCAGCCACGGCGATGATGAAGAGGTAGAAGACCATGGCCTGGGCATCGCCTCCGCGGAAGCGGGCGAAGGCCAGCAGGGCGACGTTGGCCGCGTTGAGCATCAGCTCCACGCCCATGAACTGCATGAGCAGGGTTCGGCGCAGCAGCACCGCCGCCAGGCCGATGGCGAAGAGGAGCAGGGCCACGACCAGGTATCCCTGCAGGCCGCCATTGAAGGCCGGGAGGATCGCGTCCATGCCATTCATCGCGCCATTCATCTCGGGGCCGCTCATCACAGGTTCCTCTTCGTCAGGGCTACGGCGCCGATCATGGCCGCCAGCAGCAGAAGGCCCGCCACCTCGAAGCCCAGCAGGTGGCCCGCGAAGAGCTCGAGGCCGGTTCTTTGCAGCGTCATGGCCTGGGGCATGGCTGCGCCGCTGGCGTTCAAGGCCTTCGCGCCGGGCGAGGCCAGCACGAGCTTCACGGAGCCGAAGGCCAGGGCCGCCACCAGGGCCAGGGATACCCAGCGCTGGACGGGACGGGAGGCCTGGGCCTTCTCCTCCTCATGGCTGTTCAGCATCATGATCACGAAGAGCACCAGCACCATGATGGCGCCGCTGTAGACGATGAGCTGTAAGGCGGCGGCCACGGGATTGGCGAGCAGCACGAAGAGGCCCGCCACGCCGAAGAAGGTGGCCACCATGAAGAGGCCCGCCACGATGACGTTCTTCTGCAACAGCATCCCCAGGGCGCCCAGGAGCGTGATGAGGGCAAAGGTGATGAACATGGCCTCTCCTTACATCGCGATCGTGCGGCGCGGCACGGACGGAGCGGGATCCTGGCTGATGCGGTCCTTGCCATCAGCATCGGCGTAGGTGTTCATCAGGTCCCACTTGCCGTACTGCATGGAGAGCCGGTCGTAGGCCGCCATCTCGTAGTTGTTGCGCAGCCAGATGGCGTCCTTGGGACAGGCCTCCTCGCACATGCCGCAGTAGATGCAGCGCAGCATGTCGATGGAGAACTTGGCCGGACGCTTCTCCTCGAAGCCCTGGGTGATGTTCAGGTCGCTGAACTCCTCGGCCTCGATGCTGATGCAGCGCGCGGGGCAGGCCTCCTGGCACATGAAGCAGGCCACGCATTTGATGGCGCCGTCCTCGAAGCGCTTCAGCTCGTGGAGGCCGCGATAGCCCGCGGGCATTTCCTTTTTCATCTCGGGGTACTGGATCGTGTACCGCTTCGAAGTGGGCGTGAAGAGCTGCTTGATGAAGTGCCGGCCCGTGATGGCCATGCCCTTCAGCACCGGCCAGACGTAGGTGCGATCCAGCCAGCTCAGCTCGACTTTTTTGACGACGACGCCCATCGCCCCCTCCTTAGAGCTCATAACAAAACCCCACGTGGCCGCGCGAGGGGTGCCGGGCGAGCGAGGTGAGGAAGGTGAGTGTAGCGTAGCGGGTACTACGCGAAACGAACCTGACGAAGCATCGCGACGCCCGCCACCCCTCGCCCGGAGGGATGAAACCAGGCAGGCGCCCCGCGGCGTCAGGCCCCTTGAACAACGAACCACGTTGCCCTGCGGGCCCTTCCTTCCGGTGCATCCTGCCTGACTTCATCGCGGCCTCGTCGGGTTTTGTTATGAGCTCTCAGTGGCCCTGGCTCATGCGCCAGGCGTGGAAGACCAGGTTGGCCATGGACAGCGGCAGCATCACCTTCCAGCCCAGGTGCATGAGCTGGTCGTAGCGGAAGCGCGGCAGGGTCCAGCGGATCCAGACGAAGACCCAGGCGAAGAAGAGCAGCTTGGCCACGAAGCACACGATGGACAGCAGCACCGGCGGATCGGCGACGAAAGGCACCTGCCAGCCACCGAAGTAGAGGGTGGCCATCAGCGCCGAGGCGGTCATCAGGTGCGAGTACTCGGCGAGGGCCAGCAGGCTGAACTTCATGCTGCCGTACTCGGTGTTGAAGCCCGCCACGATCTCGCTTTCGCCTTCGGCGAAATCGAAGGGCAACCGGTTCGTCTCCGCGAACATGCAGGTGAAGAACACGATGAAACCCAGGGGCTGGTGGAAGATGTTCCAGTTGGGCAGCACCTTGAAGACCGTGCCGGCCTGCGCCCTGATGATCTCGGAGGGATCGTAGCCCCCCGTGGTCATGAAGAGGCTGACCACGGCCAAGCTCATGCCGATCTCGTAGCTCACCATGGCCGCGGAAGCCCGCATGCCGCCCAGGATCGACCACTTGTTGTTGCTGGACCAAGCCGCCACCAGCACGCCGTAGACGGCCATGCCGCCGATGGCCAGGGGATAGAGCATGCCCATGCCGTTGCCGGGATCCAGCACCGAGAGGTGGTAGGTCACGCCGCCGCTGACGAAATCCTTGCCGAAGGGGATGATGGCGAAGCCCATGAGGGCGGGCACGAAGGCGAGGAAGGGCGCCAGCCAGAACAGCTTTTTGTTCGCATCCGTGGGCACCAGGTCTTCCTTGAAGAAGAACTTGATGCCATCCGCCAGGAGCTGGGCCAGGCCCAGGATGCGGATCTTGCCGAAGAGGGCCGCCCGGTTGGGGCCGATGCGGTCCTGGATCATCGCCGCGCCTCGGCGCTCCACCCAGGTCCAGACGGAAGCCAGCAGCATCACGGCTGAAAAGACGATGACGACTTTGGCCACCGCCCAGAACAGGGCGGGGGTCATGTGGAGCAGGCTCGCAAGCTTATCCATGGGCGGCTTCCCGGCAGGGCCACCCGCGGGGAGGCCCAACCCATCGAGACTAGCAGAGCCGCGGCCCCGCCGACACGGCGGGAAGCGCCCCCCGCCCCGCCACTGGGGCCAGGATCGCGGCCAACGGCCGAGGGGCCCCGGTCATGACAACCAGGGCCCCTCGGACCGGCGCGGAGATCTCATTGATCCCCAAAATAGAATCTATTTGCTTGCTGGCAGGGCCTCGAAGACCAGCACCTCGAAGGGCTTCAGGGTGAAGGTCGCGGGCCGGTAGGGGTTGCGGAGGCCCTCCAGTTCCTTGACCTCCCGCTGCTTGAAGGCCGCCTTCACCGTGTAGGCGTCGGGCGCTCCGGCGGGCAATTCAAAGGCCTTGGCCAGGTCCAGCGTGAAGGTCCGGGCCTCGCCGCTGGGATTCCGCAGGGTCACGATGCCCTTTTCCCTGGACCAGGAAGCCCAGCCATAGGTTTCCAGCTTCCGGGGGTTGCCGCCGATCCAGTGGCTGTCCACCAGGGTGGCCGCGTTGGCCCTCGACCACCTGGCCCCCTCGGCCAGGATGTCCCAGTCCTCCTTGGTCAGCAGCTCATGGGAGATGTACATCTCCTGCAGCTGGGTGCCGGAGCCGAAGTAGGTCTTCACCTCCCGGCCGAAGGCCTTGGCAGGATCGGTGTTGAGACCCCGGGCGCCCTTGGCGTAGAGAATGCCGTGGAGCATGACGGAGTTCAGCGGATACAGGGGGCCGGCCGTGACCACGCGCTCGTAGGTATCGGCGTCCCGGTAGGTGATCCAGCGGTCCCGCTCAGAGCCGGCGCCCTCGAAGCTGTGATCCTCTCCGCCCCGCCAGATGGAATCGCAGATGGGCAGCCAGAAGGGGGAGGGCCAGGTGCCCGTGGTGAGGTTGATGAAGAGGTCGGGCTTGGCCAGGCGCAGATCCTGGATGACGGAAATGGCCGCCTCGAAATCGCTGCCGAAGCGGCTGCCGGGCATCACCGCGTTGATGCTGCCGGTGCCATCCAGCTTGAAGTGGTTGATGCCGTACTTGGTCACCATCTCCATGCAGGCCTTGTGGAAGCTCTCGAAGTACTTCGGTCCCGACAGGGCGAACAGCTGGCCGTACTCGGGATTCGCCTCCCAAGGATCGGGTACCACCTCGTAACCCGCCGCCTGGCCGCTCTTGCGGCGGGCGATGCGGGGCGGACCGTAGCCGCCCCAGGGGGAAAGCCACACGCCGGGGCCCGCACCCACCTTGGCCGCGGCCTCCCTCACGGCCGTGAACCCGTTGGGGAAGCCCTTGTGGAAGACCCACTGGCCGCCCTTGGACGTGTCGTCCCAGCCATCGTCGAAGAGGAAGGAATCCATGGTCACGCCGCGCTTCTGGCCCAGTTCCTCGCCGAAGGCCTTCACCACCTTCAGGCAGTCCTTCTCGTCGTAGGGCGTGAAATAGCCGATGTCGTACCAAGAGTTGTAGTGCAGGAAGGTGCGGTAGGCATGGGCCCGCTCCCGTTCCGTGTAGTAGAGGAAGCCGCGCCTCAGCTGCCCTTGGGGCACCACGCCCACCACCGAAGAAGCCTGGAAGGTCTTCCCCTTCTGGATGGGCAGGGAGAGGTCCAGCCAGCAGGTGGCGTGGGTCTTCCCCCAGCGCTGCTCGGCGACCTTGGCCTCGGGCACCGCGCGGTACTGATCCGAGGCCAGGGAACTCTCGTCGCTGCCTGGAACGGGAACCACCTTGGGCGCCCCGCCCGCCTCCACCTGGGTGACGGACATGGGATGCTCGAAACCCGTGAACAGCGTGCCCGCCACCACGGGCGTGCCATTCACCTGCCCCACCGCATCTCCTCCCCGCAGCCAATGGTCGACCATCACCAGCCTGGCCACGTCCGCATCGGCCTTGAGAGGCTTGATGGCGATCTCCTGACGGAAGTAGTTGGAGCCGTCCCGCAGGGTGGCCTTCCACTCCACGCGAAGGGCGCCGTCAGGCGAGGTGAGCACGGCGGAAACCTGCTGGCCGGGAATGCGGCCCGCCTCGCCCACGGCATTGGGTTGGGCCGGCACCGCCGCCACCTTGAAGCCGGAGGCCTTCATGCGGCTTGCCTTCAGGCGCGTGCCGTCATGGAACTCCAGCACGAAGGCTTCCTTGGCGGCCTCCAGATCCTTGCCGGACAGCTTGTCCTTGAGGGTGGCTGGCACCAGGCGCCCGCCGAAGATCCCCCAGGAAGCCGACAGGGCGTTGTTGGACAGGGACAGGTACTGCGCCGCGGTTTCGGAGGCCACCGCCTTGCCGGGATCCGGCCCCGGGAAATCCATGGCCAGCGCGGCCTGGGGAACCCCCAAGGCAAGCCCCAGAGCCAGGGTCGAAAGCGCCCGGGACATTTTTATTGAGTGGTCGATCATTTTGTCCTCCCGCGGACCGATGCCCCAAGGGTAGCCGGGTCCCGTCCCGGGGAATAGCCGCGATTTCCACCAAGCTGGCGGTTCCAGGCTGTTATTGCTTGGCTTCGATCTTGCTCCACGAATCCTTCAGCCCCACGGTCCGGTTGAACACCAGGGCGCCGGGGCGGCTGTCGGGATCCACAGAGAAATAGCCCGTGCGTTCGAACTGGAAGCGCTCGCCGGCGACGGCCCCGGCCAGGCTGGGCTCCAGACGGACTTCGGTCAAAGCTTCGAGACTGCCGGGGTTCAGCAGCGCCTTCCAGTCCTGGCTCTCGGGCACGTCCATGGGGTCTTCCTGGGTGAAGAGGCTGTCGTAGAGGCGGACCTCCGCCTTCAGGGCGCCCGGAGCGCTCACCCAATGCAAGGTGCCCTTCACCTTGCGGCCATCGGGGGCATTGCCGCCCCTGCTGGCGGGATCCCACTCGCAGCGCAGCTCCACCACGTTCCCGTCCGCATCCTTGATGATGTCCCTGCAGGTGACGAGGCATGCGCCGCGCAGGCGCACTTCGGCGCCGGGGGCCAGGCGGAACCACTTCTTGGGCGCTTCCTCGCGGAAGTCGTCCTGATCGATGAACAGCTCGCGGGTGAAGGGCATCTTGCGGGTGCCCATGGCCTGATCCTCCGGGTGATTCGGCACTTCCACCTCGAAGGCGTCGGCTTCGCTCATGTTGGTGATGACCACCTTGAGGGGCCGCAGCACCGCCATGCGCCTTGGGGCCCGCTTCTCCAGATCCTCGCGGATGCAGAACTCCAGCAGGCCCATGTCAGCCACCATATCGCGCTTGGCCACGCCCACCTTCTCGGCGAAGGCGCGCACGGATTCAGGGGTGTAGCCCCGGCGCCGCAGGCCGCAGATGGTGGGCATGCGGGGGTCGTCCCAGCCGCTGACGATGCCGTCCTGAACCAGCTGCAGGAGGCGCCGCTTGCTCATCACCGTGTAGGTGAGGTTCAACCTCGCGAACTCGATCTGCCGCGGCAGGGGACGCTGGAAGAACGTGCCGTCCGCATCCTGCTCCAGGAACCAGTCGTAGAGCGGGCGGTGGTCCGAGAATTCCAGGGTGCAGATGGAGTGAGTGATGGCCTCGATGGCATCGGACACGCCGTGTGCGAAGTCGTACATGGGGTAGATGCACCAGGCGTCGCCCGTGCGGTGGTGGTGGGCCCGGCGGATGCGGTACATGAGCGGGTCGCGCAGATTCATGTTCCCGGCCTGCATGTCGATCTTGGCCCGCAGCACCTTGGCGCCGTCCTCGAACTCGCCTGCCTTCATGCGGCGGAACAGGTCGAGGTTCTCCTCCGTCCCGCGCTCCCGGTAGGGGCTGGGCTTTCCGGGCACGTGGAAGTTGCCGCGGTACTCGCGGATCTCCGCCTCGCTGAGGTCGCAGACATAGGCCTTGCCCTGCTGGATCAGGTACTCGGCGTAGTCGTACATGAACTGGAAGTAGTCGGAGGCGTAGTGCTCGCCCTTCCACTGGAAGCCCAGCCACTGCACATCCTCGCGGATGGAATCCACATATTCGACGTCCTCCTTCACGGGGTTGGTGTCGTCGAAACGCAGGTTGGTGGCGCCGCCGTAGGCCTTGGCCAGGCCGAAGTTCAGGCAGATGCTCTTGGCGTGGCCAATGTGCAGGTAGCCGTTAGGCTCCGGCGGGAACCGCGTGAGCATCCTGCCCCCGTGCTTCCCCGAGGCGCGGTCCGCCTCGACGATCTCCTCGATGAAGTGGAGGTTGCGGGGTTCAGGGGCTGGGGTATCGGAAGACATCGGGGCTCACAATCCGTAAACCTTCAAGATACCAAGATGAACTCGGATATGGATCGGCCTGCATCCGTGTTCATCCGCGACGAATCGCTACCCCAGCCCCGCCGCCACCTGGGTGGCGCGCTCGATGCCCCGGGCCACGACGGAGCGGATGCGGCCGTCCTCCAGAGCCAGGAGGCCGGCGATGGTGCAACCGGCGGGGGTGGTCACCTCGTCCTTGAGGGCGGCGGGGTGCTTGCCGGTCTCCAGCACCATGGAGGCGGCGCCCAGGGTCATCTGGGCGGCTAGCTCCAGGGCCACGGCCCGGGGCAGGCCGCACTGGACGCCCCCTTCCGCCAGGGATTCCAGGATGATGAACATGAAGGCGGGACCGCTGGCGCTGAGGCCGGTGACCGCGTCCATGTGCTTCTCGTCCAGATCCATCACCCGGCCCAGGGGCTCGAACAACACCCGGGCCTGGGCCAGCTGGGCCTCGGTGACATCCTGGCCCGCCGCCAGCACCGTCATGCCCTTGCGGATGGCGCAGGGCGTGTTGGGCATGGCGCGCACCAGGGGCGTGCCCGCGGGCGAATGGGCCTCCAGGAAGGCCAGCGTGGTGCCCGCGGCGATGGATACCACCAGGGGCCGGTGATCCAGGGCGCCGGCGGCGTTGAGGCGCTCCAGCAGGCCCTGCAGCTCCCGGGGCTTCACGCAGAGCAGCACCACTTCCGAGGCCCGTACCGCCCCCTCCACGTCATTCGTGAGGTCCAGCCCCAAGGCCTCGGCCCGGGCCCGGGCCGCGCCGGGATGCCGGGTGGCAGCATGGATGCGCCCCGCGGGATAGCCCGAGGCCTCCACCAGGCCGGCGCTGATGGCCTGGCCCATGGTGCCGAAACCGATGATGGCGAGCTGGGGATGCTGGCTCACGGATGCTCCCAAAACGAAAACCCCGCCGGGCACGGCGGGGGGAATGTCGAAACCTGGATCCAGGTCAGCGGGCGTAGCTCCCCCCCGCACTCAAGGTGCTAGGGCGCGGGTGCACGGTCAGGACCAGGATCATGGGAACCAGCATAGCGGGAAGCCTGCGGGCAGAAGGGACTAAACCGCGCTACTGGTCCCGCCCCCGCCCCAGGGTCCACCAAGGGCAATCCTTCATGGCGGAGACGACGAAGCCCTGTTTCATTTCGGAGATGAGCTGGAACTGGGTGGAAATGGCGGTGTGGAAGCCCGTGGTGACTTCGCCCGGGCCCGACTTCACTCCGAAGAAGAAATCGGACTGGGACAGACCCAGGCGCAGGATGGTCTCCTGGAGGGCCTCCCGGTGGTCGAAGCCCTCGGGGATGTTCTGGATCACCTGCACCGTTTCCGCGGCGATGATGGTCGGCGCATAGGCGGCGGTGCCCTGGTCTTCCAGCACCGTGAGGGTGATGTGGGTGAATTCGTCGAGATCCATCAGGCCCGCCGATCCGTCACAACCAGCGCGAAAGGCGCGCCGCCACCTCGTCCCGGCCCGCCAGCATGAGCGTGTCGTAGATGCCGGGGCTCACGGGCTTGCCGCAGAGGGCCACCCGCAGGGCCTGAGCCAGGTCCTTGGTCTTGAGGCCGTGGCGATCGAGGATGGCCGTGAAGGCGGTTTCGAGGCCCTCGTGCGAGTAGTCCGTCAGCGCGGCCACTTCGGCCAGGGCGGGCTTGACGGCGGGCGTGAGGAACTTCTCCACGGCCTTTTCGTCGAAGGCGGCGGGCCGCTCGAAGGCGAAGCGCAGGGCCTCGGCCATGTCCGTCAGCGATTTGCCCTTCTGGGTGCACTGGATGGCCTGGGCCTTCCAGGCCTCGGGTTTCGCAGCCCAGGCCTCCGGCATGAAGGGGCGCAGGTGCGGCTCCAGCTCCTGCCAGGAGGAACGCTGGATGAGCTTCTGGTTCAGCCACTGGAGCTTGTCCATGTCGAAGCGGGCGGCGCTCTTCTGGCAGTCCGCCAGATCGAAGAGCTGGATCATCTGCGCATCCGTGAGCAGTTCCTCCTCGGCGCTTTCCACGGCCCTGCCGTCGATCTTGGGGGTCCAGGAAAGGCGCGCCAGGGCCAGGCGGACGGCCGAAGGCAGCAGGCCCATGGCCTGGTACTCGGTGATGCTGGTGGCGCCATGGCGCTTGCTGAGCTTGGCGCCGTCGGCGCCGAGGATCATGGGCACGTGGGCGAAGGCGGGCAGATCGTATCCGAAGGCCGCGAAGAGCGGGATCTGCTTGGGGGTGTTGTTGAGGTGGTCGTCCCCGCGGATGACGTGGGTCACCTGCATGTGGGTGTCGTCCACCACCACGCAGAAATTGTAGGTGGGCACGCCGATCTCGCCGGGGCCGTCGCCCGTGCGGGCGATGATCCAATCGTCCAGGCTGTCCGCCGGGAAGCGGGTGTCGCCCTTGATGAGGTCCGGCACCAGGATGTCGCCCTCCTCGGGCATGCGGAAGCGGATGGCGGCGGGCTGGCTGGCGTCGTGATGGGCGGCGGCGCAGCCCTTGCCCCGGTCCATGCCGCGGTTGTACTGGAACACCTTGCCCGCCGCCTCCACGGCCTTGCGGCGCTCCTCAATGGCTTCGCGGGAGCAGCGGCAGCGGTAGGCCAGATCCTTGTCGAGCAGCTCCTGGATCTTGGCCTTGTAGAGGTCCATGCGCTGCATCTGGCGGTAGGGACCGTGGGGGCCCTTCCATTGGCTGGCATCGCCCGCCACGGGGCCCTCGTCCCAATCCAGGCCGCACCAGGCCATGCCCTCCTCGATGATGCGGATGTTGTCGTCGGTGCTGCGGGACAGATCCGTGTCTTCGATGCGCAGAATGAAGCGCCCCCCGTGCTTGCGGGCGAAGAGCCAGCAGAACAGGGCGGTGCGCACGCCTCCGATGTGGAGCATGCCCGTAGGCGAAGGAGCAAAGCGGGTGACGATCTGGCGGGACATGGGAGAGCCTCGGGTCTAATCCTCCAGTGTGCCCGAATCGGGGACCAGTCTTCAGGGGTCAGTCTTCAGGGGGCACCCTCCCCACCGAAGACTGAAGACTGAAAGATCTACTTGATATACAGCTTCAGCCGGATCTCCACCGGGGAATCGCCGCTGAAGAGGCTGCGGTCCAGCACCACGGGCACTTCCACCACGCTGCTGTGGGGCAGGTGGGAAGCCGCCGGAGCGGCCTCCGGGCGGCTGGCCTCCGAAGGGATCTCGTCAATTTCCTCCAGCAGTTCGCCGGCGGACAATTCCTCCACTTCCAGGGGCTTGGTGGATTCCTGGACCGGGGGAGGCGGCGGCGGAGCGCCGCCCAGCATGACGGCCGGTTCTTCCACCACGCCGCCGCCATATTTCTCGGCGAGGCTCTTCAGCACGAGCTTGGCCACTCCCGTAAGCGTTTCCTTCACCCCTTCGCCGCGCATGGCGCAGGCCTCGAAGGTGGGAGCGCCGTAGAGGTTGATCTCCCGGTCCAGATGGTCCACCGGAAGGGCGTTGGGCGTGTCCCGCTTGTTCCACTGGATGACGTGGGGGATCTTCTCCAGGTCGGCGCCCTGGTCCTTGAGGTTGGTGATGAGGTTCTGGAAGCTTTCCTTGTTGCTTTCCAGGGCCGGGGCCTGGGAATCCGCCACGAACACCACCGCGTCGGCCCCGCGGAGCACCAGCTTGCGGGTGGCGTCATAGAAGACCTGCCCAGGCACTGTGTAGAGCTGGATCCGGGTCTTCATGCCCCGGATGGTGCCCAGTTCAATGGGCAGGAAGTCGAAGAAGAGGGTGCGGTCCGTCTGGGTGGCCAGGGACAGCATCTTGCCCCTCCCATCCCCGGGCAGGGTGTCATAGACGTGCTGGAGGTTAGTCGTCTTGCCGCACAAGCCGGGGCCGTAATAGACGATCTTGGCCGTCAACTCCTTGGTGGCCGCGTTGAAAAGCACCATGCATGCACCTTCATCCCATTGGGGGAAGATTGGCGGGTCCGCTGCGACCCGTCAAGAAAGAACCGAGATGCGCAGGCTATCCTCATGACGCGAGGATGCGCTACACTTCGGCCCATCCCACCATCCGAGGATGTCCATGGCCAAACTGCTGGTACACGAAAGCGCAGGAGCCCGCGAATTCGAGATCATCGATAACGAGGTCCACATGGGCCGGGAGCTGGATAACACGCTCCGCCTGCCCGATCCCAGCATCAGCCGCCACCACTGCGTGATCCGTAAGTTGGGCGGCGGTTTCGAAATCCAGGACCTCCAGAGCAGCAATGGCGTGCTGGTGAACGGCAACCGGGTGCAATCCTCCCCTCTGCGGGACGGCGACCGCATCACGTTGGGCCAGGTTCAACTGACCTTCCAGGATCCCCGCCCCGAAGCGGGCGCCACCGTGGCCCTCAACATCCAGGATGCCCCCCCGGCCGTGCCCACCGGCACCGTGCGCATGTCCGCCGACGATCTGGCCGCCATCCACGTGGGCGGCGCGCCCGCGGAGCCCAAGGGCCCCGATCAGATCGCCACGGGCCCCGTGCCCGTTCCGCCGCCTCCCCCCGCCCTTCCCATGCCCCCGGCCGCCCCACCCGTAGCTCCGACGGCACCGGCGGCCCCCGCGCTCCGGCCTACAGGCCAGGCCGTGGCTCAATCGGCACCCCGGCCCGCGGCCGCGGATGGCCCCATGCCCGCCTTCATCGCCGGCTTCCTGCCCCCGGTGCCCGACGACGCGCAGCCCACCGGCGAACGGGGTGACTTCTTCACGCGGCTGGCCGCAGTGATCCTCGACGTGCTTCCCTTCATCGCCCTCTACATCGCGGTCTTCATCCTGACCTTCATCATTCCCTTCCTCGGCTGCATTGTGCTGCCCTTCGTCGGCCTGTTCGGCCTCGCCTACACCTTCCTCTTCATCCCCTACTGCGAAAGCCACTACGGCGGAACCTTCGGCAAGAAGATCATGAAGCTGCGCATCGTGCCCGAAGACAATCCCCAGGGCCGCATCGATTTCGGCACGGCCATCCTGCGCCGCGTGGGCCACATCCTCAACTTCACCATCCTCTACCTCCTCGTGTTCGGCGACGAACGCAAGCATGTGGGCGACATGATCAGCAAATCGGTCTGCATCAAGGTCGACCGTTGATCCAGGCTTGAATCCGGGTCCGGCGCCCGCCTCGGCGGGCGCCTCCCGTTTGGAGGCGCCATGATCCTCACTGGCCGGCAGATCCTCGAGGCGAAAGCCGAGGGCCGTCTCCGCATCGATCCCTGGCAGGACAGCCAGCTCAACCCCAACAGCTACAACCTGCGGCTGGGCGAGGATCTGGCGGTCTACACGGACCACGAGCTGGACATGGCCAAGCCCAACGGCATCGAGTTCCTGAAGATTCCCCCCGAAGGCCTGCTGCTACAGCCGGGGAGGCTCTACCTGGGCCGCACCCTCGAATACACCGAGACCCGGGGCATGGTGCCCATGCTGGAGGGCCGCAGCAGCGTGGGGCGCCTGGGCCTCTTCGTGCATGTGACCGCGGGCTTCGGCGACATCGGCTTCTGCGGCTACTGGACGCTGGAGATCAGCTGCATCCAGCCTGTGCGGATCTACGCGGGCGTGGCCATCTGCCAGATCTTCTACCACACCGTCCAGGGTGAGCACGACAGCTACGAATCCGGCAAGTACCAGCGCAACTCGGGCATCCAGCCCTCCATGCTCTGGAAAGATTTCCTGAAGGATACGTGACCTACCGGTCAGAATCGCCTATTATTCCTTCAGACTTCCTGCGAGGTATGCCATGACGGCCGCGGCCCTGATGCCCCTTTTTGCTTTCGCCCAGTCCAAACCGGACCAGGCCGCCCTGGCCGGTCTCATGGCCTTCGGCTGCGTCTTCTGGCTCTTCCTGATCCTCGCCGCGATGGCCTTCCCCATCTTCTGCTTCTGGCGCATCTTCACCAAGGCGGGCTACAGCGGCGCCATGTCCCTCATCTGGCTGGTCCCCCTCGTGGGCCCCATCGTGGTGCTCTGCATCCTGGCCTTCGGCACCTGGCCCAACCAGAAGGGCTGAGTCCAACCCTCCTGAAATGCACATGGCGGCCCTGCGGGGCCGCCATGTGTTGTTGCGCACCATCACGCGCGGATGGATTCCGGGGATGGCTCCGCCCAGCCGCGAAGGTGGGCGACGGCCAGCAGCATGAGGCCCAGGCCCAACAACCAGCCCGTGCCCAGCCGCGCCGGATGCCAGCTGGGGCGCCAGCCCAAGTCCTGGGTGAGGACATCCAGGGCCATGGGCAGGGCCACGCCCAGCGCCAGGGCCCGCGTGTGGCGCACGGCCCAATCACTCGCCAGCCAAAGGCGCGCAGGCATCAGGGCCCCCGTCAGAAGACCCAGGTAGATGCCCGCGCAACGGCTGCACACCAGCATCTGCACCCCTCCCAACAGGAGGCTGCGCTCCGGCATGCGGTGGCAGGTGGTGCCGAAGACCGCCTCCAGGAGCACCGACCGGTGGCCCGCCATGATCCATGGCAGCAGACCGGTGCCCCCGAGGAGGATTCTGAAGGCGAGGACCCAGCGGGACCGGGCCCAGGTCATCAAGCGCGCTTCCGGTCCTTGAAGAAGAGTGCCATGCCCAGGATGCCGCCCAGGGCGCCGAAAGCGGCGTAGAGCACGGCGTCCACGGGAATGATGATCACGCCCATGGCCGAAGAGGCGGCCAGCTGGGACTTCATCTGCGCCGGCGCGTTGCTCAGCACCGAGGTCAACAGGGAAGCCATCATCCGGCTGGTGATCAGCCCAAGCACACCTGCGATCACGCCCGCGCCTGCGCCTGCGGCCGCGCCGAAGCCCGCGGCCTCGCCCATGGAGACGGAATCACCGGGTGCGCTCTTCAGGTACATGGACAGCGCCAGGACGATGCCCGCCATGTTGAGCAGGCAGAAGCAGCAGTTGAGGATGTTCAACAGCGGGATGCCGCTGGCCACACCGCTGATCAGGGCCCCGATCAGGATGTGTTTGCCGAAACGGCCGAAGGTCTGATCCTGGGATGTCACAGGTTCCATGAAGGGCTCCCATTGGGAAAGCGTGGAGGGGTCCAGGACGGCGAAGCCTGGCCTGGAAAGAGTGGGGATGGATGCCAGTCTAGAACCGAAGATCGCCCAAAGGTAGAGAAGAACCTGATGCTTGGGCCTCCGGTCTGCTCATCCCGGCCCATGCACCCCCGTAGGCGCATCCGGAGTCCACAGCACCTCGAAGGGCCGCACCTCCTGCTCGATGCCCTTGAGCGCGAAGCCCGCCAGTTGCCGGAGATCCGCCCGGCCCGACAGCTCCGCGGTGCGGGGCCCCAGCACGATCTGGCCGGGCTTGGCCACGCCGCTCTCCAGGCGCGAGGCCAAGTTCACCGTGCTGCCCATCACGGTGTAATCCATGCGCTTTTCACATCCGATATCGCCCGCGAAGGCCTCGCCGCTGTTGATGCCGATTCGCATTTTCAATTCGGGATAGCCTGCGGGCCGGGCCGCGTTGAGGGTGGCGAGGCATTCCTGCATGGCGATGGCCGCGTCGATGGCGTGCTTCGCGTGGTCCGGATCGGGATTCGGCGCGCCGAAGAAGGCCATGATGGCGTCGCCAATGTACTTGTCGAGGGTGCCGCCGCGGCTGAAGATCTGGTCGGTCATCACCTCGAAGGTGCGGTTGAGGATACCCGCCAGCACCAGGGGCTCCATGCCCTCGCTCATGCGGGTGAAGCCTGAGATGTCGGCGAAGAGCACCGTGATCTGGCAGCGCTGGGCCTGGAGCGCCGGAGCCTCCTTGTTCTGGCTGGACTTGAGGATCTGATCCACCACCTGGGGGCTGTGGTAGCGCTCCAGGCGCTGGCGGAATTTGGCCTCGCGTTCGCGCTGGATGCCCACGGCCGCGAAATTGGCCATGGCGCTGAGCAGGTGCTCGTCTTCCCGCTTGAAGCCGCCCTTGTTGAGGCTGGTCTCCAGGTAGATGACGCCCAGGGCCTGGTCTTCCACGATGAGCGGCGCGCACAGCGCCGAGGTGATGCCGTGGATCTTGATGCTCTCTCCGGCGCTGAAGCGGGGATCCATGCGGGCATCGGTGGTGAGGATGGCCACCCGGTTGTCCATGGCCGTGCGGGCGATGGTGCGGCTGATGGGGTTCGTGTGGGTTCCCGGCACTTCCTCCCAGAGCAGTTCGGGCACCAGCTCGCCCGCCGCGTCCACCAGCAGGATGAAGCCGCGCTGGCAGGGGATCTGGGCGGTCACCAGGCCCATGACCGATTCCAGCAGCTCGGCCAGGCCCGCGGCGCGGAGCAGGGTGCCGGCCATGCTGGCCAGGCGCTGGAACAGGGTGACGGCTTCGCCGGAAGGGTGCTGGCCGCCGGCCTGGGCCAGCATGGCTTCCAGGCTGGCATGGGGCACGAGGATGGAGCCCGAGGCGTCGAAGGCGCGGTCCTCCAGGGCAATCTTGGATATGACCGATTTGGGCGCCAGATCCTGGTTCAGGCCCGAGGTGCCTGGGGCCGTCGACGGGCCGTCTTCGGGCACCCACAGAACCACCGTCTCGCCCAGCAGAATGGTGTCGCCGGGGTGCAAAGGAGCCGGCTCGCTGAGCACCAAACCATTGAGCGAAGTCCCATTGAGGGACTTCATGTCCATGACGTGGGGCTGGCCGTTCCTCAGGAAGACCCGGGCGTGGATCCGGCTGACCGCGTTCGTCTGGATCCGGATGGTGGCCTGATCCCCCCGGCCGATGGTCACGCCCTCTTCCGTGAGCATCACAGGGTGCAGGGCACCATCAACCTGGAGAGTGAGTTTCATGGCGGGTCCGGGAGGGGATTGAGTTTAACATGCGCTAGAGACGTCATCGGCCGCCCGTTGTATTCTATGAGGTTCACCCTCCGGGGTCTGGAGTGCCTTTGACCAAAGTCGGATTCATGTCCCTGGGATGCCCCAAGAACCTCGTGGATTCCGAGGTGATGCTGGGCCATCTGCGCCTCAAGGGCTACCAGATCACCCCGGTGCTGGAGGAGGCCCAGGTCCTGGTGGTGAACACCTGCGGCTTCATCGACGCGGCCAAGGCCGAAAGCGTCGAGGCCATCCTGCAGGCCGCCTCCATGAAGCAGGAAGGCGCCTGCGAGAAGCTCATCGTGGCCGGCTGCCTGGTGGAGCGCTACCGGGACGAGCTCATGGCCGAGATGCCGGAGATCGATGCCTGCCTGGGCACCCGCGACATCGAGCAGATCGCCGAGATCATCGGCGCGGGGGCCAGCTTCGAGTTGAACCCGAACCCGGACTACCTCTACACCGAGGCGAGCCCGCGCATGCTGACCACCCCCAAGGCCAGCGCCTACCTCAAGATCAGCGAGGGCTGCGACCACGCCTGCGCCTTCTGCGTCATCCCCCAACTGCGGGGCGGCCAGCGCAGCCGCAGCATCGAGAGCGTGGTGGCCGAGGCGAAGAACCTCGTGGCCCAGGGCGTGCTCGAGATCAGCCTCGTGGGCCAGGATACGACGGACTACGGGCGCGACTTCGGCGATCCCGACGCCCTCGAAAAGCTCGTGCGCGCCCTCGGCCAGGTCGAAGGCCTGCGCTGGTTCCGCATCCACTACGCCTATCCCAACCGCCTCACGGACGGCCTGCTGCACGCCATGGCCGAGACGCCCAACTGCGCGCGCTACCTCGATATGCCCCTGCAGCACGCGGACGCCGGCATCCTCAAGGCCATGGCCCGGGGCGGCAGCCGCGCGTCGTTCCTGAAGCTCATCGAGAAGGTCCGCCGCATCGTGCCCGGCATCGCCATCCGCTCCAACTTCATCGTCGGTTTCCCCGGCGAGGACGAAGCCGCCTTCGAGGAACTGAAGGCCTTCGTGAAGGAGGCCCGCTTCGATCACGTGGGCGTCTTCACCTACAGCCCCGAGGAGGGCACCTCGGCCTACGCCCTGGGCGACCCCGTCCAGAAGCGCACCAAGGAGGCCCGCAAGCGGCGCATCCTCGAACTGCAGCAGAAGATCGCACGGGAAAAGAACCAGGAGAAGGTGGGCCAGGTCATCGATGTGCTGGTGGAAGGCGCCCACGAGGAGACCGATCTCATCGTGAAGGGCCGACACGCGGGCCAGGCTCCGGACATCGACGGCAACGTGCTGCTGGTGGATGGCGCTCCCCAGGTGAACACCATCCAGCGCGTCCGCATCGTGAAAGCTCACGCCTACGATCTCATCGGCGAGGTGGAAGAGGGCGGCCTGGAGGCCAGCACCGTGGCCTACGAGGCGGCTTTCCGAGCCCGGAAGCGGTCCTAGCCGACCTCACTAAACGGACCTGCGAAAGTTATCGTAGGCTTTGGCATTCACCCATCCGCGGATTCCATGCGCCTTCCCACCCTGGCCTTCGCCTGCCTGCCCATCCTTGCCGCCCCGGCCCCCAACCCGCCCAGGGCGGCCATCCCCCGGCTGGCCAAGGCCCCCTCCATGGCCGCGGACGCCGATCTTTCCACCTGGGCCGGAACCCTCGACATCCGCGACTACGGCATGATCATGCCCGACGACAAGGGCGAGAACCGCTGGCCCACCACCACACGCCTGGGCTGGGGCCCCGACGCGCTCTATGTGGCCATCGAGGCCATGGACCCGGAGCCGTCAAAGATCCGCGCCGCCCGCCACATGCGGGACACCAACAGCGGGGATTTCGATTTCGTGGGCATCGACTTGGATCCCTCGGGTAAGGGCCAGAGCATCATCCGGCTCTTCCTCACCCCCCTGGGCGGGCAGATCGACGAGATCGCCACGGACAGCACCGGCGAGAACTCCTCCTACGACTGCCTCTGGGATTCCACGGGCGTGCTCACTCCCACGGGCTACGTGGTGAAGATGCGCGTGCCCTACAGCAGTCTGCGCCGCATGCCCGGCGACTGGGCGCTGCGCATCCTGCGCATCATCCCCCGCGAGCGCCGCTACGGCATCTCCTGGCCCAGGATGAGCAAGGACATCCAGTGCGACATCTGCCAAATGGCGCGGGTGTCCGGCGCGCCGGTGGACAAGCCCGGCTCGCCCTTCCTGCTCATCCCCTTCGTCACCTTCAACCGCACCCAATCCCTGGAGGCCGATCCCGGCGCCCAGGCCCGGAACCAGGCCCGGAACCAGGCCCGGCTGGGCATGGATCTGCGCTACGCCACCTCGGCGCTGACGCTGGAAGGCACGTACCGGCCCGATTTCGCCCTGGCGGACGCGGACGTGGATCCCCTGCAGATCAACAGCCGCTTCAAGGTGTTCTATCCGGAGCGGCGGCCCTTCTTCCTGGAGGGCATGGATCTGCTGGGCATGCAGGGCGCCCAGCGCCAGTTCTTCAGCCGCGCCGTCCAGAACCCCCTCTATGGCGTGAAGGCCTCGGGCCAGGCCTCCTTCGCCACCTGGAGCGCGCTTCACGGCAAGGATCAGGACGGCGGCCTGGTGCTCGGAACCAACGGAGCCGAAGGCGTGAACGGGCGCGCCACCCGGGACACCGCCGCCGCCATGCGGCTGCAACTGGACGACCGGGGTTCGGGGCTTTCCTTCCTGGGCACGGACAAGGCCCTCCTGGACGGCCCGGCCCGCGCCGGCGGCCAGAGCGGCGGCGTCTACCTGGACCAGTACCTGGGTTCCGAATTCCACGTCATTGGCAGCGCCGTGACCGCCACGGCCCACCTGCCCCAGGCCTCCGGTTCCTTGTCCTCCCAGCGGGGCACGGCCACCTCCGGCGAACTGGATTGGAACACCCGCCACTGGTCGGCGTGGGTCGCCGACCAGGCCACCAGCCCCGACCTGGTGCTGCTCTCGGGCTTCACGGACCTGCAGGGCTACCGCCGCCGGAACGCGGGCCTTCAATGGCGGAGCAACTGGAACCAGGGCCTGCTCTCCCAGGCCAACGCCACCTTGCGGGGGCGGCGCCTCAGCTGGTGGAACGGGGATCCCATGGACCGCGCAGTGGGGCTGGATGGCTACCTGGAAACCGCGGGCCGCCTGAGCTTCTTCGTCAACTGGGATGCGGCGGGCCGCACCTGGGCCAACGACCACGGGCGCTCCGTGGCCGCCCGCAGCCTCACCCTCGGCGGCAACTGGCGGCAGCACTCGCCCATGCAGTTCGGCTGGAACGCCACCCGGGCCCGCACCATCGACCTGGCCTCCGGGGATCCCGCCAGCCTCCGCTCGGGCTCGCTCTTCCTCTACGGCACCGTGGGCTCCGTCTCCTACAACTTCCAGGCCCTCCAGTCGGACCTGGACCGCGAGGCCGACGACCTGGGCCTCATCCGCGCCCGGGAGCTCACCCTAAGCGGCAGTTGGCAGTTCCCGCACGCCCTCTACGCCAAGTCCCAGGCCTTCGTGGTGCGCTACGACGGATCCGAGCTCGAGCGCGTGGACAAGTTCCTGAAGGTGTTCTTCGGCTGGCAGCCCAACGCCTTCACCAATGCCTACCTGGGCTGGTCCGGCTAGCGGCGCCGCGATCCCCTGGCCCCGGTCGGCTCGGAGCGCGCCGAGCATATGGTGGAGCGGGGCCTCTTCGCCAAACTGGCCTATGCGATGCAGTTCTAGGGGCACGGCTACACTGATCGGATGCTGGAGCTGAAGAACCTGACCCGCGCCTACGAACTCGGCGGCGAACGCGCCGGTGTGTTCGGTGTGTCGCTGAGCGTGCCCAAGGGCCGCCTGGCGGTGCTGGCGGGGCCCAGCGGCAGCGGCAAGACCACACTGCTGCAGCTGGCCGGGCTGCTGGACACGCCGGATGAAGGCGAAGTCCGGCTCGACGGCGAAACGGTCTCCTCGCTGCCTGAAAAAGCCCGCTGCGACCTGCGCCTGCGCCGCCTGGGCTTCGTCTTCCAGGCCTTCAACCTGGTGCCGGTGCTCTCGGCCCTGGAAAACGTGATGCTTCCCCTGCAGCTTCGGGGCGTGGCGGAAACCGAGGCGCGAAGCCGCGCCGAGGCGGCCCTCGCCCGCGTGGGCCTCGCCGATCGCAGGCACCACCGCCCCGGCCAGCTCAGCGGCGGCCAGCAGCAGCGCGCGGCCATCGCCCGGGCCCTGGCTCCCGACCCGCTGCTGGTGCTGGCGGACGAACCCACTGCCAGCCTGGATCACGCCCATGGCGGCCCCCTCATGGACCTCATGGCCGGACTGGCTGGAGAACGCGGCGTCACCTTCGTCGTGGCCAGCCATGACCCCGCCGTCATCAGCCGCGCCCACCAGGTCTTCCGCCTCGCCGACGGGCGGCTGGTGGAGGGATCATGATCAAACAGATGAAACAGACACGGAGCATAGCCCGCGTCAAGAAGGGAGCCTCCTCCTCCTTGATCCTTTTCCTTTGTGTCCTCTGTGAGATCTCCGCGTCCTCTGTGTTCCCGCCTTTCCAAACCCTGAGGCTCGGATGATCCTCGCCCGCCTGGCCCTTCGGAACCTGCTGCGCCAGCGGCGGCGCACGGCGCTTACGCTCATGGTGGTGGTGGCCGGATTCCTGGCCCTCAGCTTGGCCGGGGGCTTCATGGCCCAGACCTTCCAGGGGCTGTCGGACGCCGCCATCCGCGGCGGCCTGGGGCACCTGCAGGTGATGCCGCCCGGGGCCCTGGAGGGCGACGAGGCCCAGAGCCTGGAGAAATCCCTGCCCGATGGCGAAGCCCTGGCCACGCAGCTCCGCAAGGATCCCGCCGTGGCCGAGGTGCTGCCGCGCATCCAGTTCATGGGCCTGCTGTCCAGCGGCGCGAAGAGCGTGGCCTTCCTGGGAACGGCCGTGGAGCCCGCCCTGGAACCCCGCCACATGGCCAGTTCCGAGGCTCTGAAAGGCGGCGCCCAGGCCGCCGGAGGCCTCGGCTCCCGTTGGCTCTCCGCCGATCCGGCCGCCCGCGAAGTCATTCTCGGAACGGGCCTCGCCCGAGCGCTGGGCGCCTCGGTGGGAACGTCGCTCACCCTGATGTCCACCACCAAGGATGGCGCCCTGAACGCCGTGGACGTCGAAGTGGTCGGCCTCCAGGATCTGGGCCTGCGCGAACTGAACGACCGGTTCCTCACCGTGAGCCTCGCCACCGCGGACCAGCTTCTGGACGCGGCTCAGGCGCGTTCGCGCCTGAGCGTGGTGCTCAAACGGCCGCAGGACATCGGCCACGCGCAAGCGCGGCTGCAAGCCCAACTGCCGGGAACGCAGGTCAAGCCCTGGTTCGAGCTGGCCTCCTTCTACCGCCAGGTGAAGCTGCTCTACTTCGCCATCTTCGGCTTCATGGGCCTGGTGCTCTTCCTGGTGGTGCTGCTGGCCACCGCCAACACCCTGCTCATGTCCGTCATGGAGCGGGTGCGGGAGTTCGGCGTGCTGCGCGCCATGGGGCTGCAACCGAGACAGCTGCTCGCCCTGCTCCAGTGGGAAGGCGCCTTCCTCGGCCTCCTGGGCGGCGCTGCGGGGCTCGCCGCCACCCTGCTCCTGCGGACCGGGCTCAACGCCCTGCACCTGCAGATGCCCGCTCCGCCCGGCACCAGCCACGGCTACGAGCTGAACATCCACTTCGTGCCTTCTGTCTATTTTGCCGTGGCCCTTGGACTCCAGGCCACCCTTCAAGTCAGCGCCCTTTTCCCGGGCCTGAAAGCCGCGCGGTTGCGCATTGTGGAGGCTCTCCGCCATGTTTAGCACGGTCTTCCTCACCTTGCTCAAGAGGGCATGCCTGGCCCTGCTGCTTGCCCCGCCCCTGCTCGCGGATGGCGTGGAAGCGGCGCTCGGCGTGGCGGTGGGGCCCACTCGGCCCAACGCGATCCTCCGCTCGGGCGACAACACCACGGCGCTGCAGCTGCGGGCGGGCTGGGACCAGTCGCCCTCCCAGCTGCGCATGGACCAATGGCAAGTCATGGCCCAGTCGGGATCCAGCGAAACCGTGCGGTTCGTCATGGCGGGCCTGGGCTGCCAGCGCAGCTGGTGGACCGAACGGCATGGCGCCCAGGCCGCCCTGGGCGCAGAACTGAGGGTGGAGCGGTTCCAGGGCCACAGCAGCCTGGCTGGAGGAGTCTCGCCCCTGGCCTCTGCGCAGGCCTGGATGGTCCGCCCCTGGCTCCGCGCCCAAGTGGGTTTCCGGGGCCTGCTGACCCCCCTGCCCAGCCCGGCCATGCAAACGCTGCACTGGCTCACCCAGGGAGGCCGCTACACCCATCCCTTCACCCGCCTGGAGGTCGCCGTGCCCCTTTGGCAGCAGGGAGGAGAAGGGTCAGGGGGCGCGCTCCGGCAAATGGCGCCCCGCTGGGAGGGCTCGCTTCAACTCGGCATGCGTTTTGGAGGGCTTTTCTGATGAGCGGATCCACCTCTCCAGCCCCCCGCCTCGCTTGGTGGATCGCCACCGGGTTCGGCAGCGGCTACCTGAAACCCGCGCCGGGCACCTGGGGCAGCTTGGCCGGCCTGCTCGTTTGGCTGGGGCTGGCCTTGGCCCTGACGCGCACGCCGTGGGTGTTCGCGCCCTGGATCCTTCTGGCCGCGCCGCTGCTCCTGGCGCTGGTGGCGGTATGGGCCTCCCACCGGGTCGTCCAGGAAACGGGACAGAAGGATCCTTCCTTCATCGTGGCGGATGAGTGGGCCGGCGTTTGGTTCGCGCTCACGCCCCTGCTGTTCACGGTCACCGTGCAGCCGCAGCCCGCGATGCTCTGGGCAGCGCGGCTGGTGGCGCCCTTCATGCTGTTCCGGCTCTTCGACATCTGGAAGCCGGGCGTGGTGGACCGGGCCCAGGCCCTGCCCGGCGGTTGGGGCGTGGTCCTGGATGACGTGCTGGCGGGCATTCTCGCCGCCCTCATCGTCTGGCCCCTGGACCGCTGGCTGGGCGCGCAGTCGCTGCTGCGCCCGGAGCTGTGGCGCTAGTGTGCCTCGCCTGAAATAACTGGATCATTCAGGGGAGCTGGCGAGGCACACTTCCATCGGGGCATGGCCCCTCTGGCGCATGGGCGCGGGACCGCGCCCATGCTGTCACCCCGCTGGGGGCGCTGCCACGCCCCCAGACCCCTGCCCCGTGGTGTCCATGGGCGTAGAGATCGCACCAGGTATTTCGAGCGGACACCACTAGCCCGGAATTCAGCCTGCGGTGTCTTCCAGCAACTGCTTCCACACGGTGGGCTCGTTGAGGCGGCCCTGCTCGTCGAAGCGGCGGCTTTCAATCATGTAGCGGTAGCCCTGCTCGGTGAGGAAGAGCTGGCGGTTGCGGGCGAACTCCTGCTCGGTGGTTTCGCTGCTGATGAGCGAGTAGAAGTAGCTCACGTTGCGCTCGCCCTTGGGGCGCAGGATGCGGCCCAGGCGCTGGGCCTCTTCCTGCCTCGACCCGAAGGTTCCGCTCACCTGGATGGCCACGGAGGCATCTGGCAGGTCGATGGCGAAGTTGGCCACCTTGCTCACGATGAGAACGCGCAGCTGGCCCTCCCGGAACTGCCGGAAGAGCGATTCGCGCTCCTTCTCCGGCGTCTGGCCCGTGAGCACCGGCGCATTCAGGCGTTCGCCGATGATGCGGAGCTGCTCCAGATACTGGCCGATGACGAGGATGTTGTCGTTGGGATGGCCTGCCAGGAGCTCATCCATGACCACCATCTTCATGCTGTTCTCGGAGGCGATGCGGAAGCGCAGGCGCTGGTCCGCCACCGCGTATTCCATGCGTTCGTCCGTGGGCAGGGGCACGCGGATCTCCAGGCAGTGGGCCGTGGCGATGAAGCCGTCCTTCTCGAGCATCTTCCAGGGCACGTCCACGCGCTTGGGGCCGATGAGGCTGAAGACGTCCTCCTCCTTGCCGTCCTCGCGCACCAGGGTGGCCGTGAGCCCCAGGCGCCGCTTGGCCTGCAGTTCCGCCACGGCCCGGAACACCGGCGCGGGCAGCATGTGCACCTCGTCATAGATCACCAGGCCCCAGTTGGCCGCTTCAAACAGCGTGAAGTGCTCGAAGGGCCCGGTCTTGCTCCGGCGGTAGGTGAGGATCTGGTAGGTGGCGATGGTGACTGGCTTGATCTCCTTGGTGTCGCCCGTGTAGAGGCCGATCTGGTCCTCGGTCAGCGTGGTCTTGTCGAGCAGTTCCTGCTTCCACTGCTTCACGGCGGTGCCGTTGGTGGTGAGCACCAGGGTGTGGGTCTGCAGGCTGCCCATGCAGCCGATGCCGATGACAGTCTTGCCCGCGCCACAGGGCAGAACCAGCACGCCCGCGCCGCCGTCCGGGCCGCCGCCCGCGTGGAAGACATCCACCGCCGCCTGCTGGTAGGGGCGCAGGCCGAAGGGCTTGCCGTTCTGCTTCGTGGTGGTGGACAGCTCGAAGGGCAGCGGATCACCGGGTTTGTAGCCGGCCATGTCCTGCACGGGATGCCCCAGGCGGATGAGCTGCAGCTTTACTTCGCCGCGCATGCCGGTGTTGAGGAAGATGCCCTTCTCGTCCGGGTAGGGTTCCGCCAGCAGGCCCTGCAGCGACTTCTGGTTCTCCAGCTCCCAGAAGAGGCCGCGGTCATCCATTTCAAGGGCCAGGCGGTCGCCCTTGGCCACGAGCTTCAGCTTGCCGTAGCGGGTGCCGTGATCCTCGATCTCCTGCAACAGGTTCTGAGGCACCGGATACTTCGACCAGGCATTCAGGGTTTCGATCATGTCCGTGCAGCTCACGCCAGAAGCCGAGGCGTTCCACAGACTGAGGGGAGTGATGCGGTAGGTGTGGATGTGCTCGGGGCTCTTCACCAGCTCCGCGAAGCGGGCCAGCTCGTCCCGCACCTGCTCGAAGGCGGGATGGGCCACCTCGAGGAGCAGCGTGCGATCGCTCTGGACGATCAGGGGGTTGTCGGGGCGGAGGGCGATCACGTGGTGGCAGACCCAAACCTTTGAGCGTAGTTCGATCCGCCTGGACGGGTCAACGGAAGGAGGTCAGAGTGGTCCCTCCATGGCCTCGTTTCCGGGCTTTCTTCAAGCAACCCCCCTGCTTGCTGTTAAGTATTGTTAAGCCGCCCTTAAGGGCCATCGCGCACTGGACGTTCAGGTTAAGGTAGGGGTTCCCAGAATCCACCCCCCCAATCGTCCCGGATCCGGGAGCCCGTTTCGGAGCCATCATGCATCTCCCCACCATGCGATGCCTCGCCGTCCTGTCCCTTCTCGCGCTGGCCGCCTGCGGCGGGGGCGGGGGCGGATCCTCATCCTCCAACACGCCTCCTACGCCTCCGCCGGCCTCCTATACGGCCCAGGTGCTGATCAACGCCGGTTTTGAAAGCAGCTCTCCCATGGCCTGGCAGGGGGATACGGGCATTATCCAGCCGGCTGATCCCCAGGTCACCTATACAGCGCCCCACGGAGGGAGCAAGTTCGCATGGCTGGATGGCTACACCAGCGCGAACACGGATCAGATCTACCAGGACGTGTTCGTCCCCGCCACGGCGCAATCGGCGAAAGTCGATTTCTATCTCAAGGTGGTCACCAACCAGACCGGGTCCACCCCGGTGGACCTTTTCACCGTTTCGGCCTTGGACACATCGGGCAACACCATGGCCAATGGCGTGCTCCTCACGAAATCCAACGCGGACGCCCTCAGCCCCGCTGCCTACGCGCCCTTCTCTGTGGATCTGCTGCCCTTCAAAGGGAAGGTGGTGCGCCTGTCCTTCAAGGGCGTTCAAGCGGGCGCGACTGCCACCGCTTTCCTCGTCGACGATGTGACTGCCACCATCGGTGTGCCCACGGCCACCGATCTCAAGCCCATCATCACGAGCTTCACCCCCAGCACGGGCCAGGCAGGCCTGGCCACGGTGCAGATCAGCGGCATGAACTTTTTCGGGCTCACGAACCTGATCATCGGAGGCGCCTCCGCCACCTATATCCTGAAGGACGGCACCAGCCTCAACGCCACCCTTCCCCTCTCTGCCGCGGCAGGGGCCGCGCCCATCAGCCTCACCAACGCTCAAGGCACCGGTTCATCGGCGACGAACTTCACCGTGACCCTGGGTGTTCCGGTGGTGACGGGCATGAACCCCACCCAGGGCCCCGTGGGGACCCCCGTGGTGCTTTCCGGGGCCAACCTCGGCTACCCGGGCATCGGCGTCACGCTCAATGGCACGGCCATCACTCCCATCACGGCCACCGCCGATCAGATTGCTTTCACCATCCCCGCCGGAGCCACGAGCGGGAACGTGGTGGTCACCATTCCGGGCGGTTCGCTGGCCCCGCGGCCCTTCACCGTCACCAGCGCCAGCGCCACCCTGGATCTCCACATCGAGAAGCTGCAGCTCACCCAGAGCACCCAGACCCTGGATAATTCAGTGCCCATCGTGGCGGGCAAGGCCGGGCTGCTCCGCTTGTTCGTGCTGGCCAATCAGGCTAATACCGCCACGCCTCCCGTGCAGGTGACCTTGCTCAACAACGGCGTGACTGTGGCCGGCTATCCCAAGCTCGTGACCTCCACTCAGACCAGCGTTCCCCAGAAGGTGGATGAGAGTTCGCTGGGAAGCAGCTGGAACCTGGCCATTCCTGCCACCGACCTCACCACCCCCGCGGGCACCGGGTACAGCGTCCAGGCAGTGGTGGATCCCACGAACACCATTGTCGAAGCAGACAGGACCAACAACCAGGCCAACTTCACCTTCGGGGGCACCACGGTGCCCACCTTCAAGACGACCATCTTCCCCGTCGTCCTGGCCAGCGGCACCGGCAATGTTTCCAGCGCCAACAAGGACGCCTGGGTGGCCCGCCTGGCGAAAATGTACCCCGTGGCCTCCCTGGATGTACAGGTCGGGGCGGCTTTCACCCCCTCGGTCTCGACCCTCGATGCCAAGGACGAAGACAAACACTGGAGCACCCTCCTCAGCGACCTGGCCACCAAGCACATGACGGACGGAGCTTCGGACCGCTACTACTTCGGGGCCCTGAACGTCAGCTACCCCTCCGGCATCGCCGGACTGGGCTATGTCCCCAACTCCCCTTCGGACAGTTTCAAGTACCGCACCGCCATCGGCTGGGACAAGGCCTCCGGCTACAAGGACGGCGGCCTTTTCCCCGAAGTCTTCGCCCACGAAACGGGCCATAACATGGGCCGCCAGCACAGCCCCTGCACCGGCGGATCCGACGCGCCCGCCAATCCGGACCCTAACTACCCCTATGCGGGCGGCGGCATCGGGGTCTGGGGCTACGACACCGTGTTGAACGCGCTCCACTCCCCCTCGGTCGACAAGGACATCATGGGTTACTGCACCCCCAACTGGGTGAGCGACTACGTCTACAAGAAGATCCTGGATTTCCGCGGTGCGACCGGCGGTTTCCTGAACGCGGCCGCCGAAGATGCCCCGCTTCCCAAGGCCCAGGCCGAACCAAAGGAATGCCTCATCGTCCGGGGCATCGTCCACGGCGACGGGCGGGTGGAGTTCCTTCCCGCCTTCCGCACCCGGGCCCTGCCTTCCTCCGTGCCTGAAACCGGCGCCTACACCCTGCAATGCCTCGATCAGAAGGGGAAGCCAGTTTTCAGCGGCGCACTGGAATTGGTGGAACTGGGCTGCGGAGCATCCGCAGGCGAGCGCCACTTCGTCATGGCCCTGCCCCTGGGGACGGCGGTGCTGGATGCCGTTGCCGGGCTGGAGGTCATCAAGGAGGGCCTGGTCAAGGCAAGGTTGCGATCCACCACGGTCCCCACCGATGGCACCGCCCGCATCGTCACCAGCACCCCCGAGGCCCGCAGGATCGCCAGTGACCAGATGCAGATCAATTGGGACGCAGCGGTCCACCCCACCGCCATGGTCCGTGATGCCGACACCGGGGAGGTCATCGCCTTCGTCTCCGGCGGCCGTCAGACCATTCCCGCCACGGGGCGCCGTTTCGACGTGGTGCTCAGCGACGGCGTGACAGGCCCCACCCACCGTCTCGAAGCGGCCCAATAGCCCCGGCCCGTCCCCTGAAAAGCGCCTGGCCTGCCAGGCGCTTTTTGCGCGTGAGTGTTTCCGGTTTCCGTGGGATACTGAAAGATCCTCTGCACCCGGGTGCTCATGACGCACACGCACTTCCAGCTTCTATCGAATTGCTCGGATGAGCAGCTTCGAACCATCTGCGAGCGACGGCGGCTGCCCATTCCCATCCGTTCCGAAGACGGGGCTGAAGGCCGCATGCGGCTGCTGAAGACCATGGTCTTCCACCTGGAGGACCACAAGCGACTGTCGGACACCCTGGCGGATCTGGACAGCGGGGCCCTGGTGGCGCTCAAGCACCTCGCGCACGAGGGCGCCTTGCCCGAAGCCAAGCTGCTTGAATGCCTCAGGAATCTGGGTCTGATCTTGCCCGCCGAATCCGGCTGGGCCGTGGCCGAGCGGGTGGCGGACGCCCTGGAGGATTTTGACGACGGGGCCCTGAGCTTCGCGGCTCCGGTCGACATCAAACTGAAAACGGCCGAACCCTTCCGTTTCTCGCTGGCCCTCACCTCCGTGCTGCTGCGCTGCGTGGCGGGCCTGCGCGTGCTCAAGGGGGGCCTGCCCGCCAAGAAGGAACTGGGCCAGCTCATGCAGCGCAACGCCATGCTGCAGGAAGAGCAGGATGCGACCCTCCTCTTCACCCTGCTGCACCGCCTGGGCCTGCTCTGGAACCGGGATGGCCGGGTGGAAACGCTGCTGCCCGCCGTCACCAGCCACCCGCCGCGGTGGGTGGCCGAAAGGGCCTTCGCCAGCCTGCTCGAACACGACCTCAAGGCCTGGGGGATGCCGCCAGCCGAAGACCGGCACTTCCTCATGCAGCACCTGCTGGAGCGGCGAAGCCAGACCCTGGCCGTGCTCCCCTTCCTGGCCTTCCTCCGGACCCTCCATCCCCTGGACGAGGAGCGCACCCGCACGGTGTTCCTGCCGTTCCTGGGCCGCATGGGCATCATCCAGGGGGACGAGGGCTACGCCCACCTGCGGCTCACGGAACACGGCGAGGCCCTGGCCCACGAGTACCTGCTCCGCGATCTGAAGGGCACCGCCAGCCACTGGGGCCCTCTGGATCAGGACCAGCCCATGATCATGCAGCCCACCCTGGAGCTGCTGACGCCCCTGCTGCAGAATCCCCACCGCCTGCTGCAGCTGGCCCAGCTGGCCGAAGTGGAATCCCTGGACGCCATGGGCAGCTTCCGCGTGAGCCATGCCACCCTGGTGCGCGCGCTGGACGCGGGCGTGCCCCTGGAGGAACTGGCCCAGCGCCTGGGCGCCGCCACGCAGACCCTTCCCCAGCCTCTGCTGCAGCTGCTGGAGGATCTCTCCCGCCGCGTGGGCGAAGTGGAGGTCCAGCAGGGCGTGCGCCTCGTCCGGGCCCGCACGCCGCATCTGGCCGAGGAGTTGAAACTGAGGCCCGAGTTGGCCCCCCTCAAGCTGGGCTCCCTCTCCGACACGGTGCTGGAGGTGCGCGGCGACGGCAATGCCCATGCCCTGCTCAAGCAGGCGGGCTTCATGCCCAAGCCTGGCCGCTTCCTGGCCCTCAGCGTGGATTCGGACGAGAAGCTCTATCTCTGGGCCCTGGCCGCCCTGGCCTTCGTGGATGAGAAGGGCATGAACCATCACCTGGAGCCGGTCCAGCAGATGGTGCGCACAGCCATTCAGCGTCTCCACGACGAGGACCCGGCCCTCTACCAGGAAGTGCAGCGCCGCATCCCCATGCTGCACCTGGGCGGCGAGGACCAGCTGGCCGAAGAGGTGCAGCGCATCCTCGAATACGCCGCGGGCCACACCCTCATGGTGGAGCTCACCTACCTGCCCCCCGCCGCCCACCGCACCCAGCTGCGGCGGGTGTCGCCGCGCACCATCCAGGAAGACCACCTGCTGGCCTTCTGCCACCTCCACCAGGAGGAAATGGCCTTCCGCCTCACTCGCATCCAGGGCGTGAAGCTCCTCAACGAGCGCGGCTGGACCCCGGCGAACCACAGCCAGGCGGGTTGAGGGGCGGGCTTCGGTCCAGTCCTCGGTCTTCAGTCTTCAGTCTTCAGGTAAAGACGGGCCCTGGCGCCGTAAGCGGCTGTTCCAGCATGCACGGCCCAAACCAAAAAACGGTGCGGCCCCCCACCCCCCAGGACCGCCACCGAATCAACTGAAGACTGAAATCTGAAGACCAAACCCTCAGCCGACCAGCTCCTTCAGCCGCTTGTCGAGGACTTCCGCCAATTTCTCGACCACCTCGCGGTTTTCTGTCCGCGAGACCTGGATCTCCTTTTCCAGCTTGCGCTCGGTCTGGAGGACCGATTTCTGGAGCTGGGACAGGATGCCCTTGATGTCATCCAGGTCGTTGAGCAGTGAATTCAGGCGCGGATCGGGCGGACGATTGTTTCCGAACACCCCCATCCCGGCCAGGATGGTGGCCAGCGCCGTCAGCAGAAGGATGAGGAGAAGCAGAGGATTGCTTGCCATGGGCACACCTTGCCCCCGGTGTTGCCAGGACTGTGCCGATCAAAGCCTTGGCCGCGGACCTACTTCGGCTGCTGCTTCACCCGCTGATAGTCATCACCGAGCACTTTGACGGGTTTCTCCACGGGGATCACCAGGTAGGGCTCGACCTTCTTCCCGCCCTTGCGGGAAGCCAGCTGCAGCTGCTGCCGGACCTCTTCCTTGGCCTGGCGCTCCTTCGCCACTTCCGAGGCATGGGCCGCGGCCAGCTGCGTCAGGGCCTGCTCCTGGCGCTGGGCCTGGGCGGCAAGGCTGTCGGCCCGCTCCTTCTGGTGCAGGCCCCAGGAGCCCAGGCCAGCCAGGGCGGCCAGCAGGGGAAGGGCGGCCGCGGCGAGCAGGCCCCAGGTGGGCCGCTTCCGCTGGGTGCGGCTGCGGCGCTGGGCCTCCCGGCGGAGATCGTCTGCCAGGGCGGTCAGTTCGGCCGTGGGCTCGGCGGCCCTGGCGGCCACCACGGGCCCCAGGCCCAGGAGGTCGCGGAGCTCGGCCCGCAGTTGCACATCTTCAGCGGGCTCGAATCGCCGGGCGGGATCAGACCAGGACATGCACGCCTCCAGAAGGATTGAGCTGATCTTTGAGTTGGGCCTTGGCCCGGTGGATGCGGGTTTTCACGGTGGCTTCAGGAATGTCGAGGATGTCCGCGATTTCCCGGATGGAGAGCCCCTCCACCACGAACAGCCAAAGGGCCTCGCGGAAGGTGGGCGAAAGCAGGCGCATGCGCTCCCGCACCTCCTGATTCAACACCTGGTCGTCGGCGCCGCCGGCAAGGCCCGGTTCGGTGACCGCTTCCAGACTGATGTTCTGGTTCTTCATGGGCCGACGTTCCGTAAGGGAAAGGGTGCGCACCGTGCCGTAAAGGAAGGCCGTGGGATGCTCCACCCGCTCTTCCCGCTGCATCAGGATGACGAACGCCTCCTGGGCGATGTCTTCGGGGAACGAGGCGCCGTAGCGGCGGGCATAGCTCACCAGCCTGGGATAGAGCTCGGCGAAGGCGGCATGAAAGGCCTCCTGGGTGCCGAACGGGGTTTCTGGTTGGGGTTGCGCCATGCATGGGCTCCGACGCTTTAGGATGCCAGGAACCCGTCTTAGGTTCCGGCTACGCTGGAAGGGATGGAACATCCGCTTCAAGCCTGGCGCGACACCCTCGACGAACTGGGGGTGATAGGCCTTGTGCGCGAACAGGTACAAACCGCTGACGCCGTGCCGTCAGCGCCGTCCCAGCCCAACCCGGCCCCTTCCAGCGCGGCCCGCTCGGGGGTGGCCCGGCCGGTTCCGGCGCCCGCCGCCCAGCCCCCGAAGGCATATGTCCCACCTTCAGACGCCCAGGGGTGCCCCCCGGTGGAAGTGGTCGCTGCCGCGGCCACCCTTCCGGAACTCCAGGCCGCCATCCAAGGGTGCCTGGCCTGTCCCCTGGGGCCTGGGCGTTTGAAGTTCGTGTTCGGCGAGGGAAACCCGCGGGCCCGGCTCATGTTCGTGGGCGAGGGGCCGGGACGGGACGAGGACCTTCAGGGCCGTCCCTTCGTGGGCAAGGCCGGCGAATTGCTGGACAAGATGATCGGCGCCATCGGCCTGAGGCGCGAAGACGTCTACATCGCCAACGTGGTGAAGTGCCGCCCCCCCGACAACCGCACCCCCGCCCCCGAAGAGGCCCGCGCCTGCCTTGGCTACCTGAGACGCCAGATCGAGCTCATCGGCCCCAGCGTCATCGTCACCCTGGGGGCCACGCCCCTGCGTGAACTCGTGGGCATCAGCGAAGGCATCACCCGGATCCGGGGCCAATGGAAGCGCGTGAGCGCCGGGGGAAGGGATATTCCCGTCATGCCCACTTTTCACCCGGCCTACGTGCTGCGCCAGTACACCCAGGACGTGCGCCGCGCGGTCTGGGAAGATCTCAAGGCCGCGAAAGAGTGGGCCGACAAAGCCGGAGCCCCTGAAGCCTGAAGACTGAGGACTGAAGAGATGCCTCTCGTGTCATGCTAGGCGCAGCTTTCGAGGGCCGCCCATGCGTCTTGTCAACGTGTTCTTCATCGTGCTTCTGCTGCTGGTCCTGATGGTTCTGGGCAACCTGTATCTCACCAACCACGACCTGCTGGTGAAAGAAGTGGTGGTGTTCGGCGAAAGCATCAAGCTGCAGAGCGTCATCCTCATCACCTTCCTGCTGGGCTTCCTGCTGAACGTGCTCTACACCGGCATCATGGAAGTAATCCGCCTGGTGCGGGGGCTCAACGCCTCGGCCGACACCCGCCTCGTCAAGCGGATCTCCGAGCGCATGCAGGACGCCCGCGACCTGGTGGCCCACGGCCTGCCGAGGGAGGCCATGGGAGTGCTTGAGAGCATCCTGGAACAGCGCCGGGAGCATATCCCCGCCCGCATGCTCCTGGGCGAAATCCTCCTGAAGACCGGCAGCCCCGAGGAAGCAGTGAAGCTCTTCCAGGCCCTTTGCGAAGATGAGCCTGATCTGGTGGAGGCCCGCTACCAGCTGGCCGAGGCCTTCATGTCCGTCCGCAATCCCGACGCCTCGGCAGCTGTGCTGAAGAAGCTGGCCGCCGACCATCCCAAGAAGTCCCTGCGCGCCTGGCGGCGGCTCCGGGCCCTGCACATGGAAGCCCAGCGCTGGGAAGAGGCCTCCGAAGCCCACAAAAAGCTGCTGGCTCATTTCCCCGGCGAGCTGTCGCAGGCCGAGAAAGCCCAGGGGTCCGCGCTCACCTACCAGGTGGGCATGGCCAAGGTGGAGGCCGACCAGTTCAAGGATGCGGCCCAGATCTTCCAGCAGGTCATCAAGGACGAGCCGGATTTCGTGCCGGCCTACCTGAGCCTGGGCCGCTGCATGATCCTGCAGGACCAGGAAGCCCAGGGCCTGGAAATCCTCCTCGAGGGTTTCCGTAAGACCGGCGAAGGCACTTTCCTGCAGGAGATGGAAGACTACTTCATCCAGCTGGGACGGCCCGAGGACGGACTGGCGCTCCTGCGCCGGGTGGCGGCCACCTCCAGGCACGCCACCACCGCCAAATTCTTCCTGGGCAAGATGCTCTACCGCCTCGAAATCCTCGACGAGGCCCTGGATCTCTTCCAGGAAGTCCGCAGCCAGGTGGTCTACAGTCCCATCCTGTTCTTCTTCATGGCGAAGATCCACAGCCGGCGCGCCCGCCTGGACGCCGCCCTGAACGAGTACCGCCAGCTGCTGCGCAACCTGGGCGTGCTTAAGCTGCGCTACGAATGCGCCGTCTGCGGCCACCGCACCCAGGACTACACCGATCGCTGCGAAAGCTGCGGCAGCTGGAACAGCGGCCATTTCCTCTTCAAGGAAAGCGACCTCCCCGAAGGCCCCATCCGCGCCGAGTCAGGCAGCTGGATCGCCATGCTCTGAGCCGCTCCGGTTTTTCCAAGCGCCGGAATCCAGCCTCCGTACAGCACAAGGGGCGCCCCCCGGCGCCCCCACCACTGTATGCTTAAAATAAGCCTCATCAGTGGTTTTCGTGCAGTTGCATGCCCTTAGGCGATGGCCTGTCGAATATCGAACAGAAGGCGCTTCAGCTCCAGCTCCGAGAGTTGAAGGGGCACCTGCTGCTTGACCTCATCCTTGCGGTAGAAGGCAATGCGCTTCACCACGATCTTGTTCTTGCCGATGCTGATCTCGTTGAACTGGATCTGGGTGTCGTCCTTGTAGGGCGGCAGGCTCCGCAGCTGGATGTACATCCCCCTGCGGTCGTGGTCCACGATCTCCAGGCGTTCGCGCAGGTAGTTCACCTGCTCGGAAAGCTGTTCGGCCTTGGTCTTCAGCTTCGCGAAGCTGAGCTTCTTGGGGGCGTGGCGCTCCAGCACCATCTCGCCAAGCTGCACACCGTTGTCCTCGCGGCGGAGGAAGCCATCCAGGGTGCCGTCCAGCTCCACATCCGTCTGGTGGAAGGTCTCGAACCCTTGGAACTCGCCAGGGAGGACAGAGTCGTCATAGCGCTTGGCTTTGCGGGACAGCTTCATGGAACACCTCAGGGGACTGCCCTCTAGAGCCAGAGCCGTGCCAGGAATTTTCTACCCCAATGAAAGAGTTACAGGCCTTGAGTTGTCAGCACTTCCTCATGGGGTTTGCCCAGCGAGAGCTGCCCAGCGCCCCATGAATCAGCCATTTATTCATGTCCACAAATGGTCAGGCAGAAACGAACCTGTTCAATTCCGGACGCTTTCCTCCCCGCTCGGCACCCCGGCCCACCGTCTCAGGTAGACCATGCGATCCAGAGCCCGGCTGTAGGGGCTCCATGCCCCGGTTCCCGCGTCGCCTTGCAGGGCCCGGAACATGACCTCCAGTTTTCCGTCCAGGTCGTCCAGGTAGTGGACCAGCAAAGCCTCCGGCGTCTTGGGCAGAACGGGCGATCCGAATTCCAGACGGCCATGGTGGCTAAGCACGACGTGCAGGATGTGCAGGCGCAGTTCCTCGGGGAAACCGGGGATCTTGCCCACCGCCCGGCTGATCCATTCGGACTCCATGGCGATGTGGCCGAGGAGGTTGCCGGCGTCCGTGTAGCCGAAACTGCGCTGGTAGCTCAGTTCCGCCGTTTTGCCCACGTCGTGGAGCAGGACGCCCGCCACCACCAGGTCGCGGTTCAGGCCCGGGTAGTGGGTGCAGGCCCGCTCAGCCATGCCCAGAACCGACAGGGTGTGCTCCAGCAGGCCGCCCAGGAAAGCGTGGTGCATGGACTTGGCCGCGGGTGCCAGGGCAAAGGCGGCCCGCAGCTCCGCATCCTCCACAAAGAGCGCCTTCAGAAGCGCCTGGATCCAGGGATCCCGCACCGAGGCCAGCACGGCATCCAGCTCCGCCAGCATCTCCGGCACGGGCCGCGCGCTCACGGGGAAGAAGGCCGAAAAATCGCCCACCTCCGAATCCGCCGCGAAGCGGACCTTGTCCAGCTTCATCTGGAGGCGGCCGTTGTAGGTGGTGACCGCGCCCTTCACCCGCAGAAAGACATCGGCCTGGATGGCATCCATGTCCCCCTCGATGGCCCGGATATCCCAGAGGAAGGCCTTCAGATCGCCCGAGGCGTCCGCCAGCTTCAGCTCCAGGTACTCGCTGCCTTTGGCGCTGACCTTGTAGGCGGCCTCCTGGGCCAGGAGGAATCCCTGGAAGGCCTCCCCCTCCTTGAGGTTCCGAATGAGGGGCTGATCGGGCATAGGAACTCCGGGGCCCCCCAGGACGGATCCCGGTGGAGCGCAATCGCTATCTAATGGTTTCGCGGGGCCTTGGGCGGCGGCGCGAAGGGATCCTCGTCGCCCCAGCCCAGTTCCAGGGGGATGCGCTTGTCTTCCAGCACCTCAAAGAGCGACCACTGGTCCGCCTTCTTCACGTTGCCTTCCGGCAGGGCCAGCACCCGGACCTTCAACACGCGGTTGTAGAGCGGGAATTCCAGCTCATCCTCGGCCTTCACGTCCTGGCTGGCTTTCCGGGGAACGCCGTTCACCCGCACCATCCCCTCGTCGCAGAGCTGGTTGGCCAGCTCGCGCCGCTTGATGAGCAGGCTCTTCTTCAGGAAGGCGTCAAGACGCATGGCCTCAGCCTTTCAGGATCTCGTCCTTGGGCACCAGGTAGCGGATGTTGGCTCGCATGCGCAGGTTGGACAGGTATTGCTCGATGGCGTTCTGGGCCTTGGGTTCCTGCAGCTTCTCCAAGATCTTGGCCTTCACATCGGAGAAGGCCTTCACCGGAGCGTCTTCCAGCGAGATGAGCTGGATCAGGTAGATGTCCTTGTCCGTCTCGATGGGCGCCGACACTTCATCGGGCTTCATCTTGAGGGCCGTGCCCTCGATGCTGGCCCGCAGGAAGCCCAGGTTCATCCAGCCCAGGTCGCCGCCCGTGGCCTTGCTGGGGCTGGTGGAGTGGAGGCGCGCCAGTTCCTCGAAGGACTTCCCCCCCTTCAACTCCGCCTGGATGGTTTCCACCTTCTTCCGGGCCTCCGCCAGTTCCTCGGGCGTGGCGCCCTTGGCGATCACCAGCTCGCGGATGCGGAAGCGGCTCGGCAGCCGGTACTCGTCCTTGTGGTCTTCGTAATAGGCGCGCAGCTCATTGTCTTCCACCGCCACCTTGGAGAACACTTCCCGCTGCAGCACGAACTGCTGGATGGCCTGCTGTTTCTGGCGCTTCATGAATTCGGGAAGGCCGATGCCCAGGCTCCCCTTGAGGGCCCGTTCCAGATCGGCGTCCGTGGCGAAATTGTTCTCCTTCTTGATGCCGTCGATGCTGGCGCGGACGTACTCGTCCGTGACGGGGGAGCCCAGTTCGGCGCCCTTGTCTTCCAGCAGGAAGGCATCCACGAGCCCCGACAGAGTCTTCTCCCGGGCATCGCGCAGCTTCTCGTCCAATTCCTTGCCCGAGAACTGGCGGTAGAGGGCGGCGTGCTGCTGCTCCACCGCCTGGCCCAGGCTCCGCCGGGTGATGATGTGCTTGTTCACCACCACGAGGATCTCCTCGCGGACATCGGGCTTGGTGTCTGCCACCAGGGCAGGTGCGGCCAACAGCAGGGCCAGCGCGGTCGCAGTCAGCTTCAATTGGCACCTCCCTGCGCGCCTTCAGGCGTCTTGGCGGATTCGGGGGCGGCCTTGGGAGTTGCCGCCGGCGCCTTGGCCGGAGCCGCCTTGGGCTCGGGCTTCATCAGCTCGAAGGGGATCTCCTTGCGGAGACCGTCCATCAGTTCGTTCCACACGATGGCCTGGCGCTCCTGCTGAGCCATCCTCTCGGCGCCCTGCTTCGCTTCCTCGAAGGGCATCTGGCGGGACGGCTTGCGGCTTTCCACCTTGATCAGGTGGTAGCCGAACTGGGTCTTCACAGGCGCGCCCACCTCGCCCAGAGCCTGGCTGCGGGCCGCGGCTCCAAATTCGGACACCCACTTCGCGGGATCCCCGTCGGCGTAAAGCCCGCCGTTGTCCTTGCTGCCGGGATCGTCGCTGTAGGTCTTGGCCAGGTCCTCGAACTTGGCGCCGCCCTTCAGTTCCCCCTGCACTTTGGCGATCTTGGCCTTGGCCTCCTCGTCCGTCAGGCCGGGCTGGCCTTCGCCCTGCTTCACGGACACCAGGATGTGCCGCAGGGACACCAGTTCGGGCTGCTTGAAGCGCTCGGGATGCTTGTCGTAGTAGGCCTTCACGTCCGCCTCGGCCACCACCAGCCTCTTCTGCAGCCCCTCGCCCTCCTTGGTGAGGAACTCGCGGGCCAGCAGATCGTCCTTGGCCCGGTCCAACCCGCGGACGTAGCTGGGCGTCTTGTCCAGTCCCAGGCGCTTGGCCTTCACGGAGAGCAGCTTGCTCTCGGCCATGCGCTTGACGAACTCCTCCTTGCCGCCCTGGAACATGAGGAGCTGCATCTGCTCCTGCTGGCCCAGCAAGCGGAAGGCCGCCTGGAAATCCTCTTCGGTGATCACCTCGCCGCCCACGCGGGCCAGCACGGGAGACTTGTCCGCCGCGGGCGCAGGTGCCGCCTTCGCGCCTGCCTTGGTTTTGGCCGCGGTCTTGGCCGGAGCTTTGGCGGTCGTTTTCGCGGGTTCCTGGGCGACGACACCAAGGGCGAGAAGGGAAATCAGAGAGACACGAAGCATGGTTTTCCTTGGTCCAGTGGGCGCTAAGCCGTCATTTTTAAGTTATCTATCAGGATCGCATGTCGGCGGCATAAGGGGCCGTAGCTGAACCGCCCTCAAAAGCTCAGGGCGGTTCCGGACGGCCCCTAACGGCGCCGTCCGCCGAGCAGGTTCATCAGCGAGATGAAGATGTTGTAGAGGCTCACGAAAAGGGACAGGGCGAAACCGGCGGGATCGCCGAAATCATTGGTGCGCAGCATGGTCGAGGTGTCCCAGAGCAGCTTGGCCGAGCAGGCGATGACCGCCACGCCGGAAATAATCATGCTGAAGCCCTGCAGGTTGAAGATCCAAGCCGCGAGGCCCCCGAAAAACATCACCGCGATGCCCACGATGACGAAGTTGCGCAGGAAGCTGAAATCCTTCTTCGTGACGAAAGCCGTGATGGTCAGGGTCAAAAAGACCACTCCCGTGAGGCCGAAGGCAACGAAAACCACAGCGATTCCAGCATTGGCGGCGACCGCCAATCCAACGATGCCTGCCACGAAACCGGAAATAAGGGTAAACAGGCTGTAGGCCAGTATGTTGAGAGGCTTCCTGCGGCTGACGGCGGACGCAAAGAAAATGGCCCCCATCTGGGCGAGAAAGAGGACCAGCATGAAGCCGCGCCCTCCGCCCCGGGCCAGGGGCACCCAGAAGGGGACAGACAGAAAGGCGATGGCGGCCCCCAGGGCCGCAACGGCGAATCCGCCCATGAGCCACAGGTAGACGCTTCGGACAAAATCAACCCTGGACCGGGTCCCTTCCGAAGCTCCTTGCCACGACTGCTGAAGATCCATGCCACGCTCCAAGGGAGATCCGAACGCGGATCCCACTCAGATCCTAACATTCCCCCACCTTATCCCTGCCGCGACCCTTCCCGAGGTTCCGTGATCCCTCCTCCCTGGCAAGCGCGTCTCCGCCAGCAGGCCCAACATCGTCAAGCCTTGGGCCGTGACCGGACCATCCATCCGGCCGCCGGGGTGGATGTCTGTTCCAACGATTATCTGGGCCTTCGACGGGATCCCCGCCTGGCCGAGGCCGCGGCCCAGGCCGCCCTGCGCCACGGCGCCGGCGCCGGAGCGGCCCGCCTGCTGCGCGGCACCTGCGAACTCCACGAAGCCCTCGAGGCGGCCTTGGCCCAGTGGAAGGGCCAGGAGGCCTGCCTGCTCTTCAACACCGGCTACCAGGCCAACGCGACCCTGATCCCCGCCCTGGCCGGCAGGGGCGACGCGGTGTTTTCCGATGCCCTCAACCACGCCTCGCTGGTGGACGGCTGCCGCATGGCCCGGGCCGGCGGCGCTCACGTGGGCGTGTTCCGGCACCTGGATCTCGATGATCTGGAAGCCCAGATGAAGACCTGGCGATCCGCATCGCCCGCCGGAGCCCTGGCCCTGGTGGCCACGGATGCCGTGTTCAGCATGGATGGCGATGCCGCCGCCCTTCCGGCCCTCCTCGATCTTTGCGGACGGCACGAGGCCCTGCTGCTGGTGGACGAGGCCCACGCCACGGGGCTCCTGGGGGCGGATGGCGCGGGTCTGGCCCAGCTCCAGGGCGTCCACGGGCGCGTTCCCCTGATCATGGGCACCCTCGGCAAGGCCCTGGGCGCCTTCGGCGCCTTCGTTTGCTGCGACCGGCTGCTGAGGGACCGGCTGCTCAACTCGGCCCGGGGATTCATTTTCTCCACGGCCCTGCCTCCCCCCGTGCTGGGCGCGGCCCTGGAGGGGATCCGCCTCGCCCGTGCCGAGCCATGGCGCCGGGAGCGGGCGCTCGGCCTCGCCCAACGCCTGCGCCAGGCCCTCGGCCGGCCCGACCAGGCCTCCGCCATCGTGCCCGTGCCCGTGGGCGCGGACGCCGAGGCCGTCCGCCTGGCAGAGGCGCTGCAGGGGCTAGGCTACGACGTGCGGGCCGTGCGTCCGCCCACGGTGCCGGAAGGCTCCGCCCGCCTGCGCATCACCACGGGAGCCCACCTGGCGGACGAGGAGCTGGATGGACTCCTTGAAGCCCTCCGGCAGGTCCGGAGCGGCCATTGATCAGCTTTCCAGGGCCTTCCGCATGGCCCGCAGCAGGTCTCCCCGGACAAACGGCTTCTGGACGAAGGCCGCCAGCCCCTTGCCCAGGAAATCCTGGATGGCCTCCTGCTCGTTGTAGCCGCTGGTGAGCACCACGCGGCAGGACGGGTCCAGATGTCTCAGCTCGCGGAAACTCTCCGCGCCGTCCAGGTGGGGCATGGTCAGGTCCATGAGCACGGCCCGGATGGACCCGGCTCCCTCGCGGAAGCGCTCCAGGGCCTGGAGTCCGTCATTGGCCGTCACCACGTCGAAGCCCGCGGATCTCAGGATGTCCGCGGCCACGCCCCGCACGCCCTCCTCGTCGTCGACCACCAGGATGGTGCCGCTTCCTGTCCAGTCTTCCGCATCGCGGGGCCGCTCCTTCTTGGCGGGGTCGCCCGCGCCCGCGGTGAAGATGAGCTTGAAGGTGGTTCCCTTCCCCGCTTCGCTGTAGAGGCGGATGCCGCCGCGATGCCCTCGCACGATGCCCTGCATGGCCGACAGACCCAGCCCCCGGCCCGTGAACTTGGTGGTGAAAAAGGGCTCGAAGATGCGGGCCTGCACTTCGGGCGTCATGCCCTGTCCCGTGTCGGAGACTTCCAGCGTGAGGAAGAGGCCCGGTTCGATGGGCTGACCGGGGAAGTCCCTCGCCAGCGCCTCGGCGTCGTAGACCGATGATCCCGTGCGGATGGCGACGATGCCTTCCGCCTCCCCAATGGCCTCCGAGGCGTTGGTGACGAGGTTCATCACCACCTGCTGGATCTGCGAAGCCTCCGCCACCATGACGGGCAACCCCTCCTGCAGGTGGAAGCGGAGCGCCACTTTCTTGGAGATGGACACACTCAGCAGGTGCGACATCTCCTCCACGGCCTGGTTCAGATCCAGGGGCGCCACCGTGAACCGGCCCTTGCCCGAATAGGCCAGCATCTGCCGCGTGAGGTTGGTGGCCCGGTGGACCGTCCGCTCCATGTTCTGGAGGTAGGGCCAGGCCGGGGACAGCTTCGGGATGCAGAGCTGGGCCAAGCTGATGTTCCCCAGGATGGCGGTCAACAGGTTGTTGAAATCGTGGGCGATGCCTCCGGCCAGCACGCCGAGGCTTTCCAGTTTCTGGCTCTGGAGCTGGGCCTGCTCCTGGCGGCGCCGTTCGGTGATGTCCGTGACCACGCCCATGACGCTCACCAGGTGGCCCTGCTCATCCATGACCGGCGTTCCGGTGACGATGGTCCACAGCTCGCTGCCATCCCGGCGGCGGAAACGGAAATCGTGCTGGGCGCTCTGGCCCTCCGGCCGCTCGGCGATGTTCTTCTTGGCCTCCAGCGCCTCGGATTCGGCCATGAAATCGAAGAAGGAACGGCCGGCCATGTCCTCCGGCTCGTAGCCCAGCATCTCGGACATGCGCCGGTTCACGAAGGTCGTGATGCCCTTGGCATCCACCACCCAAAGCCCGTCCCCCATCACTTCAATCAAGTGGCGGAAGCGCGTTTCGCTTTCCCGCAGGGCCCGGGCATCCTGCCGGTGGCTTTCGGTTTCCTCAAGCAGCTCCCGCGTGCGCGAATCCACCTGCGCCCGCACCTTCGCCTCGCTGGCCAGCAGGGTGCTCACGTAGACCGACAGCAGCAGGGAAAAGGCTAGGCCCCCCGCCAGCACCGCCCAGGCGCGGGTGGGCGTGCCCAGGAGGTAGTGTCCCGGAGCGGGGTTCACCGCCACGGTCCAGGTGCGTCCGGCCAGGTCGAACGTGCGCGCCAGACGCAGCCCCTTTTCCCGCGTCCGGCCCAGGTCCGGCAGGGGCGAGGATTCTGCGTGCAAAAGCCCTTCCGAGGCCGGCGCGCTGGCGTCGATCAGCGTCACCTCGACCCCCTTGGGCTCCAGGAGGGCCAGTGCCTTCTGGACGAGATCCCCCATGCGGAAGACGCCTTGAACCAATCCTCTGTTCGGGCCTCTGTCCACGGGAATCATCACCAGCACTCCCGACTGGTTGGCGGTCTCCTGGATGAGGCGCACCCTCCCGCTGGCGGCCAGCGCTCCGGTGCGCAGGGCCCGCTGCAGGGCCTCCTGCCGGGTGGCGAGCGTCTCCGCCGAAAACCCGAGGGTCACTTCATTGCCCTTGAGGGGAGCCACGAAATGCACCGCATGGAAGGTCAAGCCGGGAGGCACCTCACAAGGCTTCCCGCCGGCCTCCCGGAAGAAGAACCGGAAGTCCGGATGGGCCCGCCGCGCCTCGGCCTCCAGCGCCGCCCGGTTGGCGGGGGTGACGAGGGGCAGCCACTGCAGCGCCTGGATGTAGGGATGGCGCGCCAGCACCGGGGCCAGGAAGGTGCGGAAATCCTCCCGGCTCACCTCGTCGCTGGACTCGAAAAAACCCTGGAGGATCGCCACGTCCTCGAAGCCGTTCTGCAGCCCCTGCGCCACGCTTTCGGCCCGCTCGCGAGCCGCCGCCTGGAACTGCGCCTCGACCTGGCGCCGGTAGGAATCCCGGGTCTGGAAGAACCCGCCCAGGGACAGCGCCAGGCCCACCAGCAGCACCGCGAGGGTGCGGACGCGCCTCCAGAGCGGCGGCAGAGAGGGTGTTCCAGATGTGACAGGTGGCAAGGGGACCTTCTTGAAAGGCGAACTCCATGCTCGCAGGCGATTCCTCCCTTTGGAATCATCGCTGTCCTAATTCATCGACAGAGAAACCCCAAAGGCTGACCTGTGGGAGAATTCCAATGGACCGCTGGGTCTTCAGGAGGTGCCGCTTGAACCGCAACATCATGTTCGCCCTGGCGGGAGGTCTGGTCGCCGGTTTCATCGCAGGCTACTTCGTGTTCAGCCCATCCAAGGACGAAGCCGGCCCCGTGGTGGCGGCGCCCACCACGGCCGTGCTGCCCGCGCCCTCCCTCGGCGGCGGCCTGCCGTCCGCCCCGGTCCAAGGCGCCATGCCCCCCGCGCCGCCCTCGGCTGAAGTGCAGGCGCGCATCGCCCGCATCGAGGCTGCCGTGCTGGCCGATCCCAAAAACCACGACGCCTGGGCCGCCCTGGGCAACGAATACTTCGATTCCCACCAACCCCAGAAGGCGGTGGATGCCTACGCCAAGGCCCTGGCCCTCAAGCCGGCCGACCCCAACGTGCTCACCGATCAGGGCGTCATGTACCGGGCCATGGGCCAATACGACAAGGCCTTGGCGAACTTCCAGAAAGCCAACAAGCTCGATCCCGCCCACGCCCAGAGCCTGTTCAACATCGGCGTGGTCTACGCCAACGATCTGAACAAGCCCGACGAGGCCGCCAAGGCCTGGAACAAGATCCTCGCCACGGCGCCCAACAGCGACCAAGCCGCCCAGGCCAGGCAGATGCTGAGCCAGCTGAAGAAGTAGCCCGCCCCTTGGACTTCGCCGCCCTTCCCAGCCCCCTGTGGGTGCTCGGCACCGGCACCGGCGTGGGCAAGACCCACGTATCGGCCTGCATCGCCCGGACCTGGGCCCAATCAGGGCCCGTCGTCTACCGCAAACCCTTCCAGACGGGCGTGGACCGGGCCGACCATCCCGAGGCCGATGCCAGCGTTCTGGCCAGCACCCTCCGGGCGCCGGGCATTTCCACGGAAAACCACACGCTGCTGAAGGCGCCCCTGTCCCCCATGGCAGCTGCCCTCCGCGAAAACAGGACCATCGATCTGGCCGACGCGGCCGCCTGGTGCCGCCGCCCGGGCGAAGGCCGCGTCCTACTGGAGGGCGTGGGCGGACTCATGGTGCCCCTGGCCCCTCGCATGCACTTCCTGGCCTGGGCCACCGACCTGCACATCCCCTGCGTGCTGGTGGCCCTGGGCGGCCTGGGCACCCTGAACCACACGCTGCTTTCCGCCGAGGCGCTCATGCTGCGCGGCTGGCGCATCGAGGCCGTGCTGCTCAATCCTGGCGCCGATGATGCCCCGGCGGACGCGGTGGAAGAGAACGCTGCGCTGCTGCGGGGATTCCTGCCACTGCCCGTGGCCATCCTAGACTGAAGGCATGACGAGCCCCCTGCCCCCCGACTGGACCGATCGCCTGGCCCTGGACCGGGCCCATGTCTGGCATCCCTTCACCCAGATGAAGGTGCACGAGGCCGACCCGCCGGTGCCCGTGGTGGGCGGCGAGGGCTGCGACCTGCTGCTGGCCAATGGCGAGCGACTGCTGGACGGCATCTCCAGCTGGTGGACCTGCCTTCATGGCCACGGCCACCCGCGCCTGGTCAGCGCCCTGGAACGCCAGGCCGCGAAGCTCGATCACGTGATGTTCGCGGGCTTCACCCACGAGCCTGGGCTGGAGCTGGTGATGCGGCTGCGCCCGAAGCTGCCGCCGAACCTCACCCGGGCCTTCTTCTCGGACGACGGCAGCACCGCCGTGGAAGTGGCCCTCAAGATGGCCTTCCAGGCCCAGCTGCAGCGCGGGAACCAGCGCGGGAATTCGGCCCGCGACCGCTTCGGCGCCCTGCGCGGCGGCTACCACGGCGACACCCTGGGCGCCGTGGGCGTGGGCGAGCTGGAGAACTTCATGACGGGCCTCTTCAGCCCCCTCCTGCTGGCCTGCGAGCGGCTGGAAGTGCCCGAGGATCCCCGCCGCGAGATCCGGCCCGATCTATCGGAATGGCCCCAGCGCCTGGAGGCGGCCCGCCGGTCCATGCAGGCCTTCTTCTCGTCCCACGGAGAACGCCTCGCCGCCTTCATCGCCGAGCCCCTCATCCAGTGCGCGGGAGGCATGCGCATGTGGCCGCCCGAGCTGCTGCAGGAGCTGCGCCGCCAATGCGACACCCATGGCGTCTACCTCATCCTGGATGAAGTGGCCACGGGCTTCGGCCGCACGGGCAGCTTCCTCGCCTCCGAGCAGGCAGGGGTGGCGCCGGACCTGCTCTGCCTCTCCAAGGGCCTCACGGGCGGGACCCTGCCCCTGTCCCTCACCTGGGCCACGGAGGAGCTCTACGGCCACTTCTGGGGCGAGCCCGCCTCGGGCCGTGCCTTCCTGCACGGACACAGCTACACGGCCAACCCCGCCGCCTGCGCCGTGGCCTGCGCCAGCCTGGCCCTCTTCGACGAAGAGCCGGTTCTGGCCCAGGCGGCCCGCCTGAACCAGACCATGACCGAGGCCATGACGGCCCTCGCGGACCACCCGGGCATCCGCCAGGCGCGGGTGCTGGGCACCATCGGCGCTTGCCGCCTGGTGGATCCCTCCACCGGCCAGGCGCACGCTCCCGAATCCCGCTTCGGCTGGCGGCTCCACCGCCGCGCCCTGGATCAAGGCCTGCTGGCCCGCCCCATCGGCGACTGCCTGTACCTGATGCCGCCCCTCAGCACGCCCCCAGCGCGCATCCTCGAAGCGGCCGACACTCTCGGCCGCCTGCTCTCGGAGCAGCACACTTAAGGCTGGACCGGCAGAACCTGGTAGCCCGTTCCCTTGGCTTCGATGCGCACCAGCCTGGGCAGGTGCGCTCCCGCGAGCACCGCCTTGGCTTGGGCCGCCTTCTTGAAGAGGTCCTGGCGGATGGCCACGGCCCTCGCCCCATCCGCGTCGAAGGCCACGCCCACTTCAGGCCGCTCGAACTGCACCGCGCCGAAATGCATGAGGTCGCCCAGGCACCAGAGTTCCTTCCCCTCGGACGTGAAGACGTAGACCGTGTGGCCGCCGGTGTGGCCGTGCGCCGGCATGGTCCGGAGGCCCGGAAGCAGGACCGCTCCATCCTCGAAGGTCTTGAAGGCTCCGGCCTGCTCGTAGGCCTTGCAGAGGGCCTTGAGGCCGGCCACGCGGTCCCGCAGGCGCTCGGGCAGCTTGGCGGGATCCTCGAACCAGAAGGCCTGCTCGCTGCGCGGCACCAGGAGCTGGGCCTTGGGGAAGGCGCGGGTTCCGTCGGCCTTGAGCAGGCCGCCGATGTGATCGAAATGGAAGTGGGTGATGACGATCAGATCGATGTCCGCGGGCGTCATCCCGGAGGCCGCCAGCCGTTCCGGAAGGTGCCCCGAATCCGCTTCGGGGTTCTTTCCGAGGCCTGTGTCCACCAGCACGGTCTTGCCGTCCACCTTCACCAGGTAGGCATTGGCGGGAGTAAGGACCGCCTCCTTGCCTCCCAGCATCCGCCGCGCCTCGGCGGCGTCCAGCCCCTTGAGCAGCGAAGCCTCCAGGGGGAACTGCGCGTCCTGCAGAGTCCAGACTCGCATCTGTCCCAGGCGGAACGGCTCGAGGCGGGTGGGACTGGTGGAGGAAGCCGGGGCCGGGGCCTGGGCCAGGACCGCCGCGGGAAGCAGGAGGCTGAGAAGGATGGGGTGGGTGCGCATGTCATCAGTTTACCTCGAACCATTGGAGGGGCCTGCACACTGTAGGTAAATGACGACACAGGAGTGATTTTCATCCGGCGATACACTGGCGTTTTGCCCCGGAGCGATTCATGAAGCTGGTGACTTTTCTGCAGGCCGGAACCGAGAAGACCGGCGCCGTGCTGGCCGACGGCCGCATCCTCGTTTTCGCCGCCGCCGAGCCGCGGCTGGACGGGGACATGCTCAGCCTCATCCGCCGCCAGGACGAGCTGATGCCCCTGGCCCGGGCCCTGGCGGCCAACCCGCCCGCGAGCGCGGTCATCGACGCCGCCTCCGTCCAGCTGCTGGCGCCCATCCCGCGCCCCGTCTCCATGCGCGACGGCTACGCCTTCCGCCAGCACGTCTCCACGGCCCGGCGGAACCGCGGGCTGGACATGATTCCCGAGTTCGACCTCTTTCCCGTCACCTACTTCACCAACCACCTGGCCGTCACCGGCCCCGGCGATCTGCCCGTGCAGGAGCACCACCTCGCCCGCCTCGACTATGAGCTGGAAGTGGCCATCGTCACCGGCCGCCCCCTGCGCAACGCCACGCTGGAAGAAGCGGACGCCGCCATCTTCGGCTACCTGGTGATGAACGACTGGAGCGCTCGTCACCTGCAGATGGAAGAGATGAAGCTCTCCCTGGGCCCCTGCAAAGGCAAGGATTTCGCCACCTCCCTGGGGCCCTGGCTGGTCACCAAGGACGAGCTGCCGCTGGAAAAGACCCCCCAGGGCGAGGTGCTGAAAGCCACCATGACCTGCGAGGTGAACGGACAGCTGTTGTCCAAGGGCGATGCCGCCAGCATGAACTGGACCTTCGCCCAGATCCTGCAGCGCACCAGCTACGGCATCCAGATGCACGCGGGCGAAGTCATCGGCAGCGGCACCGTGGGGACCGGCTGCCTGCTGGAGCTGAACGGCTCCAAGGTCACGCAGAACCTCTGGCTGAAGGAGGGCGACGAAGTCGTCATGGCCGTCGAGGGCCTGGGCCGCCTCGTCAACCGCGTGGTCCGAGTGGCGGGCCCGGAAGTGGGCGACGCCCTCGTCTCCGCCGGCCCCCGCGGCATGGATCACCACTAGGAGCGCCTATGCGCCGTCTCGGTTTCGCCCTCCTGGCAGCCCTGTTCCTGGCAGGGGGCCTCGCGGCCCAAGAACCTTCGCTCATCCATGCGGGCCGCCTGCTGGATGTGCGCACCGGGAAGGTCCACGCGGATCAGGGCCTGCTGCTGAAGGAGGGCCGGGTCGCCGCCGTGGGCCCCTGGAGCCAGGTCTTGGCCGCAGCCCCCAAGGGCGCCCGCGTCCTCGACCTGTCCGGCCAGATGGTGCTGCCCGGCCTCATCGAGGCCCACACCCACGTGCTGCTGCAGGGCAACCGCTTCAAGCAAGACTATGCCGACCAGATCCTCAAGGAGAGCATCCCCGCCCGCACCCTGCGGGCCGCCGCCGCCGCCCGTTCGGCGTTGTCGTGGGGGTTCACCACCCTGCGCGATCTCGGCACCGAAGGGGCGGGCTATGCCGACGTGGATCTGAAGAAGGCCATCGAAGCCGGCGTGGTGCCGGGCCCCCGGCTCTTCGTGGCCGGCAAGGCCTTTTCCGCCACGGGCACCTATCCGCTGCAGGACTACGCCTGGGAGCTGGACCTGCCCTCGGGGGTGCGCGTCGTGGACGGGGTGGAGGCCATCCGCCTGGCCGTGCGGGATGAAGTCCGGCGGGGCGCCGATTGGGTGAAGGTCTATGTGGACCGCGCCGCCTACCTTGGCGGCGACGGCCGCCTGCGCACCCAGACCAACTACCGTCCCGAGGAGTTGAAGGCCTTCGTGGAGGAGGCCCATCGTCTGGGCAAGCGCACCTCGGCCCACGTGAAGGGCTGGGACGGCATCGACGCGGCGCTCACCGCGGGCTTCGACACCCTGGAGCACGCCGATGGCTTCACCGACGACCTGCTGGACCGGGCCGTGAAGCAGGGCGCCTTCTGGTGCCCCACCATCTATGCGGGCATCTGGGTGGCGGATGGACGCGGCCCCTTGGGCCACGAGTTCCCGAAGATCCTCGCCGCGGCCTTCCGCAAGGGCCTGGCCAAGGGTGTGAAGATCGCCCTGGGCGGCGACGCGGGCGCCTTCCCCTGGACCGAGAACCCCGCCAAGGAGCTGGCCCTCATGGTGGACCGCGGCATGACGCCCCTGCAGGCCATCCAGGCGGGGACCGTGGTGGCGGCGGATCTGCTGGGCATGAAGGATCTGGGGACCCTGGAGCCTGGCGCCCATGCGGACCTGGTGGCCCTGCCCGAGGATCCCCTCCGGGACATCACTGCCCTGCAGCGCATCAAGACGGTGCTGAAGGCCGGCGAAGTCGTCCGCCAGGATCCCTGAACCCCTTCGCCGCGACCAATCCTTCTGAGGCAGCCATGAGCCACCGCACCATCCTTCCCGCCGACCTCAGCCCCATCGAAACCAATGCCCTGCTCTGCGGCGGCGTGGCGCCGCGCCCCATCGCCCTGGCCAGCACGGTCAACGCGGAAGGCCTGCGGAACCTGTCGCCCTTCAGTTTCTTCAATGCCTTCGGCTCGAACCCGCCCATGGTGGCCTTCGCGCCCAACCGCCGGGGGCGCGATGGCACCGTGAAGCACACGTACCTGAACGCCGCGGCCACCGGCGAATTCGTCATCGCCGCCGTGAGCCACGCGATGCTGCACCAGATGAACGTGGCCAGCGCCGAATGGCCCGATGGCGTCGACGAGTTCCCCAAGTGCGGACTCACGCCGGTCCCTGCGCTGCACGTGGAGCCCGCCCTGGTGGGCGAGAGCCCCTTCCAAATGGAGTGCCGGCTGCAGCAGGTGGTGGAACTGGGGAATGGCCCGGGCTCGGGCCTCATGCTCGTCGGCGAGGTGCTGGCCTTCCACGTGCGGGAGGACTGTTTCGTGGAGGGCATCCTGCATCCAGACGCCCTGGATCTGGTGGGCCGCAATGGCGGGGCTTTCTACACCCGGGCCAGCGGCCGGGCGGTATTCCAGGTGCCCAAGCCCGCCGGGAAGCCCCTGGGCTATGACGCTCTGCCCGAGGCTTTGAAGCAGAGCCGCATCCTCACGGGCAACGACCTCGGCCTCCTGGCCAACAGCCCGGCCCTCCCCGATTTCTCCGCCATGATCCGCATGCCCGGGGATCCCATCGCGCCCGCCGGGTTGGATCACGCCATCCACAATGCCCTGGCCCTGGGCGATCTGGACGAAGCCTGGCGGCTCGTGGGCCTGAGGCTCAGGCCCTGAGATTTAACCCTGAGGCTCAGGCCCTGAGATTTAACCCTGAGGCTCAGGCCCTAAGATTTAACCCTGCGGCTAAGGCCCTGAGGCCTGATTTACCGCAGCCTGGAACACGACCGATAAGCAGGACGGATCCGAGACCCGATGCCCCTTCCCGATGAACCCCATGCCCGCCCGGCGGAGGATCCGCTGAAGCAGCACCGCCAGGCCACCCGCGACCTGTTCGAAGCCGTGAACGACGCCCTCTTCCTCCACGACCTGGAGAGCGGCGCGATCCTGGATGTGAACCAGCGAACCCTCGACATGTACGGGTACTCCCGCGCCGAGATCCTGAGCCTGGACGTGGCCGCCCTCAGCGAGAACCGCCCGCCCTACACCCAGGCGGAAGCGCGGTCCTGGATGAAACGGGCGGCCGGGGGGCTGGCGCAGATCTTCGAGTGGCGCGCAAGACACCGCTCCGGCCGCTGTTTCTGGGTCGAAGTGAATATGCGGCCCGCCATGGTGGGAGGCGAGGAGCGGCTGCTGGTGGCCGTGCGGGACATCGAGGCCCGCAAGGCCAACGAAGCCGCCCGGCGCGATGCGGAGGAACGCTACCTGGGCCTCTTCATGAATTCGCCCGACGCCATCTTCTGGATCGGCGTTCCCGAACACGGCCCCTTCGTCGTCGAAGACGCCAACCCCGCCCAGGAGGCCTCGATCGGCTTTCCCAAGGCCGCATTCGTGGGAAAACCCCTCCAGGACTGGCTGCCGGAAGAGCTCGTCGCGCATTTGAGCACCAACTACCAGCGGTGCCTGGAGGCGGGCGGACCCATTGAATACGAGGAAACCGCGGATGTCGGCAGCGGCCTGCGGACCTACCTCACCCTTCTGGTGCCCATCCGCAATGCAGAAGGGCGTTTCCACCGCATCGCGGGCATCAGCACGGACATCACCGAACGGAAGCGGGCCGAGACTGAAAGCATGGAGCAGGAGCGCCTGTTCCGCCTGCTCTTCGACCGCTCCGGCGACGCCAACCTCCTCATCGACGACAGCCGTTTCGTGGATTGCAACCAGGCCACCATGGCCATCCTCGGCGCGCCTGACAAAGCCTCGGTGCTGGGCACCCACCCTTCGGAGCTGTCCCCGCCCTTCCAGCCGGACGGGAGGCCCTCCAAGGAGAAGGCCGACGACATGATCGCCCTGGCCCACAAGCACGGCAGCCACCAGTTCGAGTGGGTCCACAAGAAACTGGACGGCACGGAGTTCCCCGTGGAAGTCATGCTCACGGCCATCCCCTGGAAGGGCAAGCAGATCCTCCACACCACCTGGCGGGACCGCACCGAGGCCAAGCGCGCCGAGACCCAGCGCCGGGCCCTGGAGGCGCAGTTCCAGCAGGCCCAGAAGCTGGAAAGCCTGGGAGTCCTCGCGGGCGGCATCGCCCACGACTTCAACAACCTTCTCACCGCGGTGCTTGGCAACCTGAACCTGGCCCGCTTCAAGCTGAGCCCCGAGTCGCCCGTGGTCCCCTACCTCGAAAACGCCGAGCGGACTGTGCTGAAGGCCTCGGACCTCACCAAGCAGATGCTGGCCTATTCAGGCAAGGGCCGCTTCGTGGTCAAACTCCACGATCTCAATGAGGCCGTGTCCGAGATGGTCCACCTCCTCCAGGTGTCCATCTCGAAGAAAGCCTTCCTCCGGTTGAACCTGGCCGAGAGCCTGCCCGCGGTGGAAGCCGACGGGGCGCAACTGCAGCAGGTGGTCATGAACCTGGTGACCAACGCCTCCGATGCCCTCGGTGACCACGGAGGCCTGATCAGCATCAGCACCAGCGCCACGGAACTGGATTCCGATTTCATCTCCTCCACCTTCCCCACCCAGGCCCTGGCCCCTGGCCTTTACGTGACGCTCGAAGTCAGCGACACCGGCCACGGCATGAGCCCGCAGACCATGGCCCGGATTTTCGATCCCTTCTTCACCACCAAGCCCACCGGCCGCGGCCTGGGGCTCGCCGCCATGCTGGGCATCCTGCGGGCGCACAAGGCGGGCCTGAAGATCTACAGCGAGGAAGGCAAGGGATCCTCCTTCAAGGCCTACTTCCCCGCGGCGGAGGGCGTGGCCCGAGCCTCCGGCCATCTGGGAACCGCCGGCCCCGTGGCCCTGCAGGGCAAGGTGCTGCTCGTCGATGACGAAGCCACCATCCTCGATGCCATCGGCCCCGCCCTCGAGGCCCTGGGCCTGCGCGTCATCCTGGCCCGGGACGGTCAGGAGGCCGTGGATGCCTTCAAAGCGGATCCCGCCTCCATCGATCTGGTACTCATGGATCTCACCATGCCCCGCATGGACGGCCGCGACGCCTACCAGGCCATGCGCCGCATCCGGCCCGATGCGAGGGTGATCCTCAGCAGCGGCTACAACGAGATGGAATCCGTCCAATCCCTCGCCGGAAAAGGGCTGGCGGGATTCCTCCAGAAGCCCTACACGCTGGAGGCCCTCCGCCTGGCCGTGCACCAGGCCCTGGGTTCCTAGTCCTAATCCTAGTCCTCTCCGCCGCCGCCCTCTCCGCGGTGGTGCACCACCCGCTGGGCGTAGGGAATCTCGATGCCCGCATCGCGGAAGGCCAGCAGGATGCGCCGGCGCAGTTCCCGGGCCACCTCCCACTGGGCCCCGGGAGCGGTCTTGGTGAGCGTGCGGATGACGAAGCCGTTGGCGCCCAGCGTTTCGATGCCCTTCACCTCCAGCGGCTCCACAGCCAGTTCCGGCTTGTCTTCATGCAGGCTCATTCCAGCCTGGCGCAGCACCTCGAAGGCCTGATCGGGGTTGGTGTCGTAGCCCACTTCCACATCCACCAGAGCCCGGGCGAAATCCTTCGAAAGCACCACCACCCGGATGATGGAGCCGTTGGGCACGTAGTGGGCCCGCCCTTCGGAATCCCGGAGCTGGGTGATGCGGAGGGTCATGCGCTCCACGGCGCCGGTGTGTTTGTCGTCGATGTTGATGATGTCGCCCACGCCGAACTGGTTTTCCATGAGCAGGAAGAAGCCGCTGATCACGTCCTTCACCAGGCTCTGGGCCCCGAAGCCCACGGCCACGCCCGCGATGCCCGCGCCGGCCACCAGGGGGCCGATGTTCACGCCGAATTCCTGCAGCGTCATCAACAGGAAGAAGGCCACCACCAGCACGCGGGCCGCGTTGGTTAGCACCGCACCCAGCGTTTCGGCCCGGCGCTCCGCATCGGAGGTCACCTCCTCATTGCCATCGTCCACCGCCCGGCGGACTGCCCGCGTCACCACCTTCACAGCGCCGAGGATGGCCATGCAGGCCACGGCCACCAGCAGCAAGTGCATCAGGCGGGACCAGCCCGTGCCTTCCATGCGAACCAGGAGCTCTTTCACCCATTCGGGCGCCTGCGCCATGCCTGCCATGCCTGCGAGTCGTTCCATGCCTGTCTCCACCAACAGCCTAGCAAACCCCTGTTTTCAAAGATGCCTATTGCCAGCTTCTTCCATTTTTATGCCGTTTTTTTGCTAAACCGCTCTTGTCAAATCCATCCAGAGGAGCATCATTGAGGCACTCTTTTCCCAACCTCGAACCCCGCAGGAGGCGCCATGGCCAGCACCGCTCTTGACCGACTGGACCGCCGCAAACATCGGGGCCCCTTCCGCTTCCTGTACATGGATCTGCGGATGCTCTTCCGCAGGTACTTCCGCGCCCACTGATCCGGCCAGGACTACTTCCAGCTGGCCCAGTAGTTCAGGTTCTCCACCAGGCCCGCGGCCGGTGTGGCTTTCAGGGGACGGAATGTGTCCACCATGACCGCCACTTCATCGGTGCGTTCCTTGGTTCGGCTGAGGGGGATCGCCTTGGGATGGGGCCCATGGTGGATGCCCTGGGGATGCCAGGTCACCATGCCGGCGCCGATGCCGTCGCGGCTGAAGAAGTGGCCGGCGCTGTAGAACAGCACTTCGTCGTAGTCGATGTTGCTGTGGAAGAAGGGCACCCGCACGGCGCCTTCCTCCTCCTCGAAGGGCCGCGGCAGGAAGGAGCAGATCACGAAGTTCTGGGCGAGGAAGGTGGTGTGGGCGCTGGGCGGCAGGTGGTAGCGGGCGCTGATGACCGGGCGGATGTCCTTCACGTTGATGCGCCACACCGTGAGATCGCCCTTCCAGCCGACGACGTCCAGCGGGTTGAAGGGGTAGAACACCTTGGTGATCTCGTTCTCGCGCTTGATGTGCACGGCCCACTCCCGGGGGGTCGCGTCGTAGGCTTCCAGCTCCGGCGTATCCACCATGGCGGGGTCGAAGATGGCGTTGGGGCCCAGCTGGTTCCGGTCGGGAATGGTGACTTCGCTGAAGCTCTCGATGAGCAGGTAGCGCTGGGCGGCGCTTGAATCCGGCAGGAAGCGGTACGTGGTGCCCCGGGGGATCACCAGGTAGTCGCCGGTGGCGTAGGCGATGGCTCCATAGGTCGTCTCCAGTTTTCCGGCGCCGGCGTGGATGTAGTAGACATCGTCCCCATCCGCGTTCCGGTAGAAGAAATCCATGGCGGCCGGGGCCACCCAGTGCAGGGCCACGTCGGCATTGTGCAGCACGCAAATGGGAGCGAAGGCCGCTTCCCGGCTGCCGAACTGGGAGGCCCGGATGGCCTGGTCCTCCCTGGACGCAAGCTGGTTCAAGTCGTAGCTGTGGGGCCGCAGGGGGCCTTCGATGCGGGTCCAGTCGGTGACGGGGTGCAGGCGGTAGAGGTGGCTGGTGCGGCCGTAGAATCCCTGCCGCGCGTGCTCCTCCTCGAAGGTGCCCTCGGGCAGATCCACGTGCGCCTGCCGGGTGTGCAGGCCTTTGCGCAGGGGGAACAGCGGCGTTTCCTTCTTGGACATGGGGACCTCAGCGGGATCCCATTATCACCAAAAATAAGTTTTATGCCGAGCGCGGCGCGTCACCCCACCGTCGCCGTGATGGCCTGGCTGAGGTGGTCCGCCAACAGTTTCCCGGTGCGGCCCAGGGGGCGGTCGCGCCGCGCGACGAGCTGGGGGGTGAAGCGGTAGCGGGATCCGCCCGCGTATGCCAGTTCCATCAGCTTCTTCGACGCCAGCTCCCGCTCCACCAGGTAGAGGGGCATCCAGCCGAAGCCCAGGCCCATGCGCAGGGCCTGCTTCTTCAGCATGAAGCCCGAGAGGTAGAACACCCGCTCGCCGCCGAACATGTGGCGGTCGTCGCCGTGGTCCGACGAATCCTGCACCGAAAGCTCCACATGGCGCTGCAGGTCCGTGAGCTGAACCTTGCCCTTGGCCAGCGGATGGCCCGGCCCGGCGCAGAGCACGCATTCCACCTCCGGCAGGGCCGTGGCGCACAGGCTCGGATTGGGCACGTAGTCCTTCACCAGCATGAGATCCGCCTCCTCCTTGTCGAAGCGGTACTGCACCCCCCGCAGGAACTCCACCTTCACCTGGATGCGCGTGGGCACCTGATCGTCGGCGATGCGCTTCAGGGCCGTCATGATCGGCTCCAGAGGCAGGATGCCGTCGATGACGAGGGCCAGGCGCGGCTCCCATCCGCTGGCGAACTGGTGGGCCAGATCCTCCAAGTGGCGGGTGCGGGCGAGGATGCGCCTGCCCTCGGCCAGGATGGCCTCGCCCGCCGGGGTGAGCGCGGCGCGGTAGGCGCTGCGGTCGAGCAGGACCACGCCCAGGCTCTGCTCCAGCTTGCGCACCTGGTAGCTCACGGCGCTCTGGGCCTTGTTCAGAGCCAGGGCCGCCCTGGCGAAGCCGCCCTCCTTCACCACCGCTTCGAGGGCCCGCAGGGCATCCAGATCGAGGCTCAAGATCATCTCCTTTTTTGATCATGATCACCCAAATCTTGTTCTATTTTTGACCATTCTTCCCTCCCACCCTGGATCACAGCCACCGATCGCCAGGGAGTCTCTTCATGACCTACCGCAAAGGCCCCACCACGCAGCAGGCCCATGTGGACGTGCCCAAAGGGCTCTACGAGGAGGAGTACGCCCGCAACGGCTTCTTCGGCCGCACCAGCCACCTCTACCGGAGCCAGCCCCCCGTGGGCTGGACGAACATCGAGGGCGACCTGCGCCCCGAAGCCCTCAAGGTGTTGGATCTCCCTGGACTGGGTGAGGGCAGCTACTGGCAGGGCCGCGTGACCTTCCTTGAAAACCAGGACATCACCCTTTCACTCACGACCCTCACCGCGCCCATGGCCGCCTATGTGCGCAACGCTGATGGCGATGAAGTGCACTTCGTCCACAAGGGCGCCGGCCAGTTGGAGACCGACTTCGGGCCCCTCGACTACGAGGCGGGCGACTACCTCGTCATCCCCCGGGGCACCGTGTACCGGTACTCCCCCAGCTCATGCACCTCCCTGCTGGTCGTCGAGGCTTTCAGCGAGGTGAGCATCCCCGACCGGGGCATGCTGGGCCGTCACGCGCTCTTCGACACCGACGTGATCAAGACGCCCGCGCCCGCCCCCCGGGAAGGCGGCCCCTTCACGGTGGAGATCAAGCGGCTGGACAAGATCACCACGGTCACCTATCCCTTCAATCCCATCAACACCGTGGGCTGGAAAGGCGACCTCACCGTGTGGCAGCTCAACATCCGCGACATCCGCCCGGTCATGAGCGAGCGCTACCACTTGCCGCCCTCCGCCCATTCCACCTGGATCATGCGCAACGCCGTCATCTGCTCCTTCCTGCCCCGCAGCCTGGAGAACGGCGATCCCGGCGCCATGAAGGTGCCCTTCTTCCACAGCAACATCGACTTCGACGAAGTGCTCTTCTACCACGACGGCGAGTTCTTCAGCCGCGCCGGCATCGAGCCCGGCATGGTGACCTTCCACGCACAGGGCATCCACCACGGGCCCCACCCCAAGGCCATCGAGGCCTCCAGAGCCAAGACCTTCACCAACGAGAAGGCCGTGATGATCGATACCCGCAACCCCCTTCAGCTCACCGAGGCCGGCCGCAGCATCGCCATGGCGGACTACTGGAAGAGCTGGATGTGAGGCGAAATTAGGTCATGAAAAGCCTCACCACCAAGGCACCAAGAAAAGAAAAGAAAAGAGATGTTTTTGCAGTTCTTGGTGCCTTGGTGCCTTGGTGTCTTGGTGGTGAAAAGTCATTTCTCGAGAACCTTGAACACCCTCGGTACAGGAGGACACCCATGACCACCCATCCCAATCCCATCGGCCTGCGCGGCATCGAATTCACCGAGTTCTGCGGGCCCAGCACCGCCGACCTGGAGCGCCTCTTCCTGGCCTTCGGCTTCTCGCGGACGCGGCAGCACGCCACGAAGCGCATCGCCTGCTACCAGCAGAACGACATCACCTTTCTCCTCAACGATGAGCGGGCGGGATTCTCCCGCGCCTTCGCGGCGGCCCACGGCCCCGCCATTTCCAGCATGGGCTGGCGGGTGGATGATGCGGCCGCCGCCCACGCCGAGGCCCTGCGCCGGGGTGCGCGGGCCGCAGAAGCCAAGGACCTGCCCTACCCCGCCATTGACGGCATCGGAGGCAGCCTCATCTACTTCATCGACCGCTTCGGCGCCAAGGGCAGCATCACCGACACGGATTTCGCGGCCCATCCCGATCCGCTGATCCAGCCGGACAAGGGCTTCCTTGCCGTAGACCACCTCACCAACAACGTGCACCCCGGCACCATGGAGCAGTGGGCCGACTTCTACAAGGGCGTCTTCGGCTTCTACGAGGTGCGCTACTTCGACATCAAGGGCATGAAGACCGGCCTCACCTCCTACGCCCTGCGCAGCCCGGACGGGAGCTTCTGCATCCCCATCAACCAGCCCAAGTCTGACAAGGACCAGATCGCCGAATACCTGCGCGAGTATGACGGCCCCGGCGTGCAGCACCTGGCCTTCGCCACCCGGGATATCCTGGCTTCGCTGGACGCCATGGCGGGCACGCCCATCGAAACCCTCGACATCGACGCCGACTACTACGCCGAGGTCTTCCAGCGGGTCCCCGGCGTGCGGGAGGATCCGAAGCGCATCCAGGCCCACAAGGTGCTGGTGGATGGCAACGAGAACGGCTACCTGCTGCAGATCTTCACGAAGAACATCATCGGCCCCATCTTCATCGAGATCATCCAGCGGGAGAACGACCTGGGCTTCGGCGAAGGCAACTTCACCGCCCTCTTCCGCTCCATCGAACGCGATCAGCAGCGCCGCGGCGTGATCTGACGCGAAACCAGAAAGAGGGTTGATCCACAGATTTCACGGATTCACACCGATTCAGGCCAAGGCCGGAGCCTGTCCCCGACAATCCGCGGACTCGTTTAGGCCGCCTGCTTCTGCAGCCAGCGGTTGTAGATGAGCATGCTGAGAGCACTCAACAAACCGAAGGATCCAAGGATCACCCATCCGAGCATGGCGTATGTGGGATCCAGCTTCAGCAGGCCATTCGGGAGCTTCACCGCATGCCGGCACATAAAATAATTGAAGAACACTGTTCCGACAGGACCGCCGATGATGGCTCCGATGCCCATGGGAAGTTGGGCGTACCCAAGGAAGAGGCCTTCCTGTCCTTTCGGCGAAAGGGATCCGATGTATTCATAGAGTCGGCTTGAAGCAAAGAGCTCGCCGAACGCGATCAGGGCCACCGTCATGATGATGAACACGGACCCCAGGGGCAGAATCCAGAAGAAAAACCGGGTCCCTTCCTCCACCCCTCCGGAAAAGTAAATCGGTACGATGTTGATGAGCATCGACAGCCCGATGATCACCGTTCCAATGACGATTGACTTTATGGGCGGAAGCTTGCCGAATAGTTTTGTAATCAAAAGCTGAAAGGCCACGATAACGAAGGGATTGGCTGCAGTGTAGAGATCCATTCGAGGGCTCAGTTCCACGGTACGTTTCACGTAAAGTGGCAGCAGTGTGTATACCTGGTTGTAAATGAAGTAAAAGCCGCTGGCCACCACGATGAAGATTACGAACCGGCCGTTGCTAAGGGCCGTGAAGATGCCCATGAAGATGTCCCGAAGGGACCGGCTTGAAGCCTTCTCGGCACCGCCCATCTCCAAGTCCGGATCCTTGTAGAAGAAGAGGACCATGAAAAAGGCAAGGGCCGCAGCCGCCATGCTGACGGCAAAAATGATGCTGAGGTCGAACCCTGGCCGACTGCGCACAAAGAAGGCCACGACTCGCCCGATTACACTCCCGATATTGATAACCATATAAAAGATCGCAAAACCCATGGTCTTACGGGCCCCGGCAGTTTTCTGCACGGTGCCAGCGATGCATGGCTTCACGAAGGATCCGCCAAGCCCAATCAACTGGATGCCCATGATCACGGTGATCCAAACCTGCCACCCCACGGTCACCCGGTCGGTCATCGCATTCTGCAGGTGATGGCCCCCGAACCAGATCGGAGCTCCCATCAGGAGATACCCAGCCGTGAGTACACCGAAGGCCAGCAAAAGAGCCTTCTTGAAACCGATACGGTCGGCCATCGTGCCGGAGAAAATGGGCATGAGGTAGAGGGTGCCCCAGAGCAGGGGCCCATTGATGACCCCAGGCCAGGTGGCTCCAAACCCGAGCTGTCCGAGGTAGATGACGACGAAGCTGGCCATCGCGTAAAACGCGGCCCGCTCGAAGAGCTCGATGACATTCGCGCTCCAGAAACTGGATGGGAATGACTGTTTTTCGTGGAGCGCGGGCTCTGGGGTCATGGTTACCTCAAGGTCTGCTTAGTGTGCCATAGCCCTTCCGGTCTAATTGACATCCCTGTTCAACGGACAACACTCGGATGTTCCACCGGCCGCGGAGTATCCCATGCGCACCCCAGTCCTGATGCCCGCCGCGGTACTGGGCGCTCTGCTCGCCTGCGGGGGAGGCAAGGGGTCAGTGTCGGGCAACGGGACGCCCCCGGCGCCCACCGCCGGCGTGAGCCTTTCCCCCCCTGGGGCCAGCCTCTGGACCGGCGGCACCCAGGCCTTCACGGCCACGGTCACGGGCCATGCCAACCCCGCGGTGACATGGACCGTGGTCGAAACCGGCGGCGGCAGCATCAGCGCGGCTGGACTCTACACGGCCCCTGCCTCCGCGGGCAGCTTCCACGTGAAGGCCACCAGCGTGGGGGATCCCTCGCTGTCCGCCCAGGCCACCCTCACCGTTTCAGTCCAGCCCGCGGCCGGGGCCTGCAACGGCGCGGCCCTGGGCGCGGGCGCCAGCCTGCAGGGCTTCGTCCCCTTCCCGGCCGACAACGCCTGGAACCAGGACATCTCCGCGGCCCCTGTGGATCCCAACAGCGCCGCCATCATCGCTTTCATCGGCGCAGGCACGGGCCTGCATCCGGATTTCGGCGCGGGCCTCTACCTGGGCAGCCCCATGGGCATTCCCTACATGGTGGTGTCTTCGTCCGCCCAGCCGAAGGTGCCCGTGTCCTTCACCCTTTATGGGGATGAAAGCGATCCGGGCCCCATGCCCATTCCCCCCACCGCCCCCGTCGAAGGCGGAGATGGCTCGACGGGAGACCGGCACGTGCTCGTCATGGACCGGGACACCTGCCTGCTCTACGAGCTTGGCAACGGCTACCGGCAATCCAACAACAGCTGGGTCGCCAGCGGCGCCGCTGTCTGGGATCTGAAGAGCAACGCCCTGCGGCCCTACGGCTGGACCAGCGCCGACGCGGCGGGCCTGCCCATCTTCCCGGGCCTGGCCCGCTACGACGAGGTGGCCGCCGGCGCCATCAGCCACGCGTTGCGCTTCACGGTGCCTGTGTCGCGGAAAGCCTACGTGCTGCCTGCCACCCATCAGGCCGGAAGCAGCACCAGCTCCAGCGCGCCGCCCATGGGCCTGCGGGTGCGCCTCAAGGCCGGCGTCGACATCAGCGGCTACCCCGCCCAGGCCCGGGTGGTGCTGGCGGCCCTCAAGCGCTACGGCATGATCCTGGCCGACAACGGCAGCCCCTGGTACATCTCCGGCACTCCGGACGACCGCTGGGACAACGATCAACTGGCGCGATTGTCGGGCATCAAGGGTTCTGATTTCGAAGTGGTGCAGATGGGCACCGTGTATACCAGCGATCCCGCGGGCACCGCCCCCACCCTCAGCGCCTTCAGCGCGGCTCCGGCCAGCATCAAGGCCGGCGCCAGCGCCCAGCTCACCTGGACCGGCGCCAACGCCACCCGGTGGTTCATCACGCCGGAAGTGGGCTGGGCCACCGGGGGCAGCGCCACCGTGAAGCCCGCCGCCACCACCACGTACACTCTGACCGCCCAGGGCCCCTACGGCAGCGTCAGTCGCACCGTGCAGGTGATCGTCGCGCCCTGAGGGGAAATGAAGCGCCCTCGCCCCGCGCCGCTCTCTGGTAGAACGGTGCGATGTGCTTCTTTGCCGCCTGCTGCAGACCATTGGCCTTGACCCTGGCGGTCGGCTTGGGCGCCTCCGCCATGGCCGGGCCCCCCACCGGCCTCAAGGCCTATTCCCCCGCCGCCCAGGCCCTCATCGATCGCGCCTTTGGGGATCTGGATCCAGCCCGGCCGGTGGTCGATGTCCACGTGCACGCCCTGGGCCTCGGCCAGGACGGCGACGGCACCTTCGTGAACCCCGACAAACTCAGCGTCCGGCACCCGCTCAAGCGCCTGGAGACGAGCCTCTACTTGAGGGCCACCGGTGTGAAGGGCCTGGATCATTTCGACCAGGACTACCTCGAGGTGCTGATCGCCCGGGCCCGGGCCTTTCCGCGCCCCCTGCGGATCCACCTGCTGGCCATGGACCGCGCCTACAAGTCCGACGGCACGCCCGATCCCTCCCGCACGGAATTCCACGTGCCCAACGCCTACGTGCTCGATCAGGCCGCCCGGCATCCCGATCTCATCACCCCTGTCATCTCCATCCACCCAGCCAGGAAGGACGCCATCCAGGAGCTGGAAGCCTGTGCCGCCCGGGGCGCCCGCCTGATGAAGTGGCTGCCCAACGCCCAGGCCATCGATCCCGCCGATCCCGCCTTCGATCCCTTCTACCGCCGCATGAAGGCGCTGGGCGTGGTGCTGCTCACCCATGCGGGCGAGGAGAAGGCCGTGGCCGTGAAGGGGGCGCAGGCCCTGGGCAACCCCTTGCGCCTGCGGCGGCCGCTGGACCTGGGCGTCACGGTCATCGTGGCCCACTGCGCCAGCCTGGGGCGCAATGATGATCTGGATCATTCCGGCAAGTCGGTCCCGAATTTCGAGCTGTTCCTGCGCCTTATGAATGAACCCCGCTACCAGGACCGCCTTTTCGGAGACCTCTCCGCCATCACCCAGATCAACCGCCTGCCCGCGCCGCTTCAACACCTGCTGGCCCACCCCGGGCTGGACGACCGCCTGCTCAACGGCAGCGACTATCCTCTGCCCGGCGTGGATCTCGTCATCTGGACCCGCCAGCTGGTGAGGCTGGGAATGCTCACCGCTGGCGAGCGCCGGGCCCTCAACGAGATCTGGAAGCGGAACCCCCTGCTTTTCGATTTCGTGCTCAAACGCACCTTGAAAGATCCCGGAACGGGCCGGCGCTGGCCCGCGAGCCTGTTCCAAAGGGATCCGGACTCACTCGCGGCGACGTGAGGCTGGGGTCGGCTCCAGAATCATTAACAACCTGGACATCGCAAACAAACGAACCCATATTGGTGCGGTATGCCGCCTGAGCATGGCTTGGCCGTGATTTGGCGTGCGTCGGAACCTGACCAGCTCTGAGGAGTGCGGCGTGTTCTTTTCGAGGCGAGTCCCCTCCCCTGCCCGAACGGGCGGAGGGGGCATCCCGTGTACGGACCTGGGGCTCCGGCCCCCTGCAAAGGAGAGTGCGGTATGGAACGCTACGGCCTGACAGCCGGCAAGGACGGGGGGCCCCATGTGGCGGTCCCTTATCGGGGCATGCGCCTTCTGAGCCACCCCATGTATTCCAAGGGCACCGCCTTCACGCCGGAAGAGCGGCAGGCCTTCGGCCTGGAAGGCCTGCTCCCGCATACCGTGAGCACCCTGGAGCAGCAATCCCTGCGGGTCTACAACAACATCAGCCGCAAGCAGGATCCCCTGGAGAAATTCATCGGCCTGGCCTCGCTGCAGGACCGCAACGAGTACCTGTTCTACCGGGTGCTCCTCGATCACATCCAGGAATTCCTGCCCATCGTCTACACGCCCACCGTGGGCCAGGCCTGCCAGGAATTCAGCCACATCTTCCGCCGCGGCCGGGGCGTGTGGATCACGCCGGAGCACCGGGGCCGGATCCACGAGGTACTGGGGAACGCGCCCTACGACGATGTCCGGCTCATCGTGGTCACGGATAACGAGCGCATCCTCGGCCTGGGCGACCAGGGCGCGGGCGGCATGGGCATCCCCATCGGCAAGCTGGCGCTCTACACCGCAGCGGCGGGCATTCCGCCCTGGCAGACCCTTCCCATCAGCTTGGACGTGGGCACCGACAACCAGGCCCTGCTGGCGGATGAGCTCTACCTCGGCTGGCGGGCCCCTCGCCTGCGCGGCCCGGAATACGATTCACTGGTGGAAGAGTTCGTCCAGGCCGTGAAGAAGCGCTTCCCCAGGGCCCTCCTCCAGTGGGAGGACTTCAAGAAGAACAACGCTTTCCGCCTGCTGGACCGCTACCAGAAAGAGATCACCAGCTTCAACGACGACATCCAGGGCACGGCCGCCGTGGGCGTGGCTGGCATGATCGCCGGGGCCCGCGTTACGGGCATCCCCTTGCAAAAGCAGCGGGTGGTGATTCTCGGCGCGGGCGCCGCGGGCGTGGGCATCGCCCGGCTGATCCGGGAAACCCTCCGGCAGGAGGGCCTGAGCGGTGATGCGCTCACCCAGGCCACCGTGAACCTGGACAGCAAGGGCCTCCTGGTGGATGACGAGCCCATCCACGATGTCCACAAGCGGGACTTTGCGTGGCCCGCAACGCTGGCGGAGAAGGCTGGCCTCGGGAAAGGCCAGCCCCGCGATCTGCTGGCGGTGATCCGCGCCCTTCATCCCACCATGCTCATCGGTACTTCGGGCGAACCCGGCGCCTTCACGGAAGAGGCCATCCGAGAAATGGCCAAGCATGTGGAGCGCCCCTTGGTGTTCCCCATGTCCAACCCCACCAGCATGAGCGAGGCGAAGCCCGCAGACGTGCTCCGTTGGACCGGAGGCCGGGCCCTCATCGCCACGGGCAGCCCCTTCGAGCCAGTGCACATGAACGGACGGGTCCACGTCATCGGCCAGGGCAACAACGTCTACATCTTCCCCGGCGTGGGGCTGGGCGCCCTGGTGTGCGAAGCCAAGGAAGTCACCACCAGCATGTTCTCCGCCGCCGCCCGCAGCCTTGCCGAAACGATCCACGCGGACGAATTGGAATCCGGAAGCCTCTTCCCCTCGGCGGAACGGATCCGCGAGGTGACCGCCGCCGTGGCCGCCGCCGTGATAAAGGACGCCATGGCCTGCGGCGTGGCCCGCCGCCCCGTCGACGCGAAGGACATTCCCGCCACCGTGGCCCAGGCCATGTGGACGCCGGCCTATCTCCCCGAAGAACCGGCCCCCCAGGAGTGGGCCGGCGCCTTCCACGCCGCCGCCGCGGATTGACCGCAGAACCGCGCGGAAAACACAGAACCCTCCGCGATCCGGAGGGTTCTGTGTTTGTGGCGGCGCCCTCCGGGATCAGTGGTCCTCGGCCTCTTCCGTGAGGTGAAGCAACACCGGGCCTCCCGGCGCCACCTGATCCACTCCGGCAGGAATCACCGCCAGGGCGTTGGCGCTGAGCATGGACGACAGGATGGCCGATCCCTGCGGCCCCGTGAGGCGGGCGCGGCATTCGCCGTCTTCCTTGGCCGCCACCACCCGCAGGAAGGTGGTGCGGCCATCGCCCGCCCGGCCGCTCCAGCCGTCCTCCAGGCGCGCTTCCGCCACGGGGCGGTGCAGCTTCGAGAAGCCCATGGCCTTGCGCAGCGCGGGCCGCACGTACTCCTCCACCATGAGCATGGCGGCCACGGGGTTGCCCGGGATGCCGAAGATGGGCTTGGCGCCGAGCCGCCAGAACCCCAAGGGCCCCCCCGGCTTCTGCGCCACCTTCCAGAAGACCCGCTCTGCGCCCAGCTCTTCGAGCATGGCCTTCATGTGATCGTAGTCGCCCACGGAGATGCCGCCGGTGGTGAGCACCACGTCGGCCTCAAGGGCCAGCTTCAGCGTGCGCATCAAGGTGCCTCGGTCGTCGGGCACCCGCGCGTAGGGCACGGGGATGGCACCGCAAGCGCGGACCTGGGCGCAGACGGCGTGGATGTTCGCATCCCGGATGCGGCCCGGCCCTGGTTCTTCGGAGACATCCACCAATTCATCGCCCGTGGTGAGCACGGCCACCCGCGCGCGCGGGTGCACGGGCACGGTGGGAATGCCCGCCGCCGCCAGCACGCCCAGGTCGCCCGGACGCAGGCTCTGTCCGGCTTTCAGAAGGAGCTGGCCCTGCCGGAGATCCTCCCCCGCCAGGCGGATGTGAATGCCCCTGCGGATGGGCCGCCGCATCTCCACCCAACCTCCGCTCCCTTCCTCGCTCCGGGCGGTGTCTTCCACAGGCACCACGGCATCGGCGCCCTCCGGCAGGGCCGCTCCTGTCATGATCCGCAGGGCCGAACCCGGACGCAGGACATGTGACGGCACGCCGCCCGCCGCCAGGTCGCCCAGCACGCGCAGACGCACAGGCCGCTCTGTGGAGGCCGCTTCGAGATCCGCCGCCTGCACCGCATAGCCATCCATGGCCGAGTTGGTGAAGGGGGGCACCGTGGCCGCGGAGTGGATGCCGGAGGCGAGGACCAGCCCCAGGCTGTCCGCCAGCGGCGTCGAAACGGGCGGCAGCGGCGCCGTGGCCGCGAGGATGAGGTCAAGGGCTTCGGCGGGCGTGGGCATCAAGGTTCCTTCGCGGCCTTCCCGGTGAGGAAGGAATGGTGCCGCCAGGCCCCGGGCATGTGCGAGCCGATGGAGGCCACCAGGGTGGCGGCCAGGTACCAGGGCAGGCGGGCTTCGGGCTGCAGCAGGCCCAGGCCCAGCAGCGCCAGCTTCAGCAACAGGGCCACGCCGCTGCCCTGCAGAAGAAAGGCCGCGTCCTTGGCCAGGTCGATGGCCATGAGCAGCAGGCCGCTGGCCACGGTGAGGAGGATCGCGGCTCGCAGTCGATGGAAATCCGCGCCGAAGGGAAGGCCGCCCACCACCAGGGCCATGGCCGCGATGTGGATGCTGCGCAGCGCCAGCTGCGCCGGGCGGGCCCAGGGGAAGGAACGGGGCGATTCCGGCAGGAGCAGGCTCCGCAAGGAATGCCGTGTTGTCCCAACCGTCGCCATGGAAGCCGTCCTCCGCAACAAGTGTAGAGTGGCCCGCTCAACCCTCGATGGGAATGACGCCGATGGCGCTGGCCTTGATGAGGGCGTGGGTCGTCTGGCCCTGGGCCAGCTTCAGATCCTGGCAGGCCCAGGTGGTGATGAGCGCCTCGAAGGGGAAGCCCGCATCGAGGCGGATGCGCGTGAGCCCGCCCAGGGGTTCGATGGCCACGATCTCCGCCACCAGGCGGTTGCGCTGGGTCTGGGGGCCGTGGGGGCCGTGCTCCAGCGCCACGCCCTCTCCGCGGATGCAGGCGAAGGCTTCTTCAAAATCCCCCCCGGGATCCGGCGCCAGCAATTCAGCGCTGCCGGCCCCCAGGCGCAACAGGCCCTCCACGCGGCCCAGCACCCGGGTGCGCACCACCACGCCCATTTGCACGCCCAGGGGATCGCCCGCGCGGCCGCCATGGCCCCCATAGCGCGAAAGCACCAGGGCCGGCTCGCCCTCCTCCACGATGCGGCCCTCGGCCATGCGCAGCATGCGGTCCCCCAAGGCCAGGGCCTCCAGCGGATCGTGGGTCACCAGGAGGGCGGGCACCCGCAGGTCCTGGAGGCGCTTCCGCAGGGTGTGCCGGAGCTGCTCCGCGGCGGCGCGGTCCAGGGACACGAAGGGCTCGTCCAGCAGCACCAGGCGGGGTTTGGGCGCCAGGGCCCGGGCCAGGGCCACCCGCTGCTTCTGGCCGCCTGAAAGCTCCGCGGGGCGGCGGTCCGCCAGGCCCTCCAAGCCCATCATGGCGATGAATTCGGCCACCCTCCGCCGGCCTTCGGCCCGGGAACAGTCCCGGATGCCGTAGGCGATGTTGCCCGCCACGCTGAGGTGGGGAAACAGGGCCGAATCCTGGGAGACGAAACCAATGTTCCGGCCGGATGCGGAACGGATGGCGCGGCCGTTCTGGAACCACGTCTCCCCGCCCGCCTGGATGAGCCCCTCTTCCGGCGCCTCCAGGCCCGCCAGGCAGCGCAGCACCGTGGTCTTGCCGCAGCCGGAGGGGCCGAAGAGCACGGTCAGGCCGAAGGCGTCCAACGGCAGCTGGAAGGCCGCCTGGATGGTGGGCCCACCGGGGAATGTCTTCGAGAACGACGCCCTCAGCTCCACGTCCGCTCCCGGGAGCGCAGCCACGCGATGCCCATGAGCACCAGCAACGCGAAGGCGAGCAGCAGCAGGGCCGTGCGGTTGGCGCCGGCCATGTCGAAGGACTGCACCTGATCGAAGAGCGCGATGGAAGCCGTGCGCGTCCTGCCTGGCAGGCTTCCGCCCACCATCAACACCACGCCGAACTCTCCGATGGCGTGCGCGAAGCTGAGGATCATGGCCGAGAGCAGGCCCCGCCACGCCAGGGGCAAGGCCACCCGCAGGTAGATGCCCGGAGGCCGCGAACCCAAGGTGCTGGCGGCCTCCAGCAAGCGCCGGTCGACGCTGCCCAGGGAGGCCACCAGGGGCTGGAGGAAGAAGGGCAGGTTCGTGACCACCTGGGCCAGCAGCAGGCCCTGGAAGCTGAACACCAGGCGGGCCCCCGTAAGCGCCTCCCAGGCCTGGCCGACGGGGCTTCGGGGGCCCAGGGCCACGATGAGGTAGAAGCCCAGCACCGTCGGCGGCAAGACGAGCGGCAGCGAGGTCAGGGCTTCCAGCAGCAGCTTGCCGCGGAAGCGTCCGAAGGCCAGAGGCCAAGCCAGGGCGATGCCCAGCGGCACCAGCAGTCCAGTGGAAAGGGCCGCCAGCCGCAGGCTGAGGCGAATGGCCTCCCAATCCATCAGGGCGCCCCGAACCCGTGCTTGGCCAGCAGGGCCTGGCCCTCGGCGCCGGTGAGGAAGGCCCGGAAGGCCCGGGCCAGCTCCGGATTCGAGGCGCGCTTCAGGATCACGCCCGCCTGCCGCAAAGGCGGATAGGCCGAACTGGGCACTTTCCAGATCAGGCCAGCCTGGCGCAGGGCCGGATGGTCGGCCTGGGAGAAGGAGATGAGCCCGGCCTCTGCTGCGCCTGCCTGGAGAAACTGCGCCGCCTGGGCGATGTTGTCCGCAAAGACCAGCCGGGATTTCACGGCCTCATGGAGGCCTGCCTGCCGCAGGGCCGCCTCCCCGGCCCGTCCGTAGGGCGCCACCTGGGGATTGGCTGTGGCGATCTTCTTCACCCGGGCGTCGAGGAGCAGCCTGAGGCCGTCCTTGGCGGGATCCAGGCCCAGATCCCTGCGCACCCAAAGCGTCAGGGCGCCGGTGGCGTAGGGGAAGGGCCCTTCCGGGGTGGCCAGTCCGGCCTTCTGCACCTGCTCGGGAAAACCGGTGTCGGCGGCGAGGAACACATCAAAGGGCGCCCCCTGCTGGATCTGGGCCGTGAGACTCCCGGAGGCGCCGAAGGAAAGCTGCAGCCGGGCCCCGGGGTGGCTCGCCTCGAAGCGGGCCTTGAGCTCTTCCAGCACGCCGCGGAGATCCCCGGCGGCGGCGATGGCCAGCGGAGCGGATGCGCTCTGCGCATGGAGCCGCCCGAAGCAGCCCAGGCACACAGCCAGGACGGCGGTCAGAAGGCTGCGGAGCATGAAACCTCCCGGGCTTTTGGGGTGAAAGGTTGTTATCCCACACATCCCCGGGCTTGGAAACTCACTCTTGAGCTTGGGCGCGTTCCTAGTCCTTCTGCCCTAGTTCTGCTGCGAGGCCACGGCGGCGGTGATCCAGGCTTCGAGCGAGGCCTGGGCGTCGTCATCCATGCCCAGGAACTGGATGCCGATGCCCACCATTTCGAGAGGGTCCCCCACGAGGCGGCCACCCAGCACGTAGGAGACCGCGGCGATGATGGGCTGCTTGGGCAGTTCGGGATGCAGCAGCACCAGGCCCTCCAGGACCGCGCCCCGCTCGAACAGACGGGCATCCCGCATCCCCACCAGGGCGAAGCAGCCCCCGGTGCTCAGGTTGGTGATACGGACCTCCTGGTAGGCATGTCCCTTCAGAGTAAAGGAGATGCCGAATTCAGGGCCGACGATGATGCGGCGGGTATCGCGTCGATCAGCGAAGGTGCTCATTCAGACTCCACATGCTGGGAAATCCTTGCTTGGGTATCGGATGCTCCCAGGATAGACTGGATTTTCTGATCGGCCTGAACCCACCGGGGGACAGGGCGGATTCCAAGGATCCGGCCCTGACGGCGTAGGACGCCGTCTCACCCACGCGGAGACAACGCGAGCACCACAGCGCTGGCCGGAACCAACCCCACTTTCATCCCACTGGGAGAATCCATGGAAATCCTTCTGATCGAGAACGTCACCCATCTGGGCGTGCGCGGCGATGTCGTGAACGTCAAGGATGGCTACGCCCGCAACTTCCTCCTGCCCCGCAAGATGGCCCTGCCTGTCACCGCCGGCAACAAGCGCCAGATCGAGCTGGAAAAGGTCCGCGCCGAGAAGCTCCGCGCCAAGGAACTGGCCGACGCCAAGAGCCTGGCCGAGAAGCTGGAAGCCATCAGCCTCGCCGTGGCCAAGAAGGCCGGCGAGAACGGCCACCTCTTCGGTTCCGTCACCAACGCCGATGTGGCTGAGCTCTTCAAGGGCAAGGGCTTCACCCTGGACCGCCGCGACATCACCGTGCCCCACATCAAGGATGCCGGCACCTACGTGGTCGACGTGCGCCTGTACAGCGGCGTCCACGCCAAGGTCAATCTGGAAGTCAGCGCCGCCGCGACCGCTGAGTAAGCTCTGCCCCCACAGTTCCCATCCGGCCGGCGCCGCGGGGCGCCGGTCCACGGGATTCGCGCGCAGCCGGGAATCCCGCCCATTCCATTCCAAGGAGTCCATCCATGGCCAAGACCTCTTCCAAGCCTGAAACCCTCGGCATCGCTGAACTCGCCGCCAACCTCGCGGAGGCCCAGGATCTCTCCAAGGCCCGCGCCAAGGCCATCCTGGACGGCGTCCGCGACCACATCGTCGAGACCCTGCTCTCCGGCAACCGCGTGAACCTCTTCGGCCTCGGCACCTTCGAAGTGCGCGCCACCAAGGAGAAGATGGGCCGCAACCCCAAGACCGGCGAAAGCATCCAGATCCCCGCCGGCCGCAAGGTCGTCTTTAAGACTGCGAAAGGCCTGAAGGATCAGATGTAACCGACCGCCGGGTGACGGAGGACGCGCCGGTGGCGCGTTCGGAGTCGGGGCCCGGCGAGGAGGTTATGCCACAGACGCAGAAGGCCGCCGAAAGGCGGCCTTCGTCGTTCAGGAGAGACGACCTTGCGGCCGTGCAAGGTTCGCTTCACGATCCGACCGCAGCCGCAGACAAGGGAGGAGCGGGCCGCAGCGGCGAAGCCGATGCGGGGGCGCAACCCCGAGGGCCGGAGGCCCGAGCCAGGACCGACCGCGCCACTCATTTCATTTGGACCCAGCCTTTTTCAGCCGGTCAGCCAAGAATATTGCGGCTTGAAGAGGGGCGGCTCCAAGGAATAGCAGCTGATGGAGTCGAGGTTCGATTTTTAAGCGGCGGCCACCCCAGTACGAGGTGCCCATATAGGCCAAAACTGACACCACAAGGAGAATCGGGGAATCTGTGATGGCGGCAGGGAGAAGAAAGAGAATCGTGGCTATCCAGAAGACGAACGAAAAAAACAGCCAACCCGTGAATATGGTGAAAAGTCTGAAGCACAAAGAGAGAGTGAACGTTGACTTTAAGGCATTAAGGGTGGGCATCGAGAAGAAGACACATAGGGCTGCACAGCTGATGACAAGCCATCCAAAGAAAAAAAACATTGCGATGTTATGTACCAACGTTGGTAATCCTTTTGGCGGTGACAAGCTGAGCTTAACCGGCGGGCGAACAATGTGGCGTGTTTGAAAACAAGGTCCCGGAAGCTTTTCCTGCGCGGGCAAATGATCGCACGAGCACGACACGGGCCAAGAGCGCAACGGAAGCGCCGTGGCCGGCACACAAGTTGCGGCCCCGCGAAGCTTTGTCCCGCGTCGTGTCCGTGCTGTGTGGCTCCGCAGTGCCGGAGAAGCAGGTCATCAGGCTGGCTGAGGAGAATGGGGTTTGTGCTGGATCAGGACGGCCCTCATGACCTGGGCTCGTTTCCTCATCAGGGCGCCGAGGGCGTATTCTTGGGTTTCCCCTGGTTCACCAGATGGCGGTAGAAACTCCCGAGGGGTATGGCGGTTCGGTTGGCCGAGACGGCGGCCATGTGGAGGACCGTCCGGACGTGAACCCCTCCAATCTGGCACATGCGGGTGCGCCCCCGGACGCTGCTGCCCGAGTCGTAGCGGCGAGGAGAGACACCCACGAAGGCGGTCAGTTGCCGTCCGCGCTGGAAAGCACGCAGGTCTCCGGCTTCGCCCAGCAGGGTGGGGTCGCTTTGAAGCGTCATCGAATCGCCTAGATTCAGTGGCAAATTCTACGACTTCGTCAAAAGGTCCGAATCCACAGACGCAGAAGCCGGCCTTCGTCGTTCATGCGAGGCAGCAGCGAACGCTTACAGGGGCCTCACGGGGAAGCAGATCTCCAGCTCGAAGCGACCTTCGAGATCCGTGTCGGGATTGTTCAGGTAGATCTCCAGGGCCGGACGCCCGTCGGGTTGGTAGCCGCTGCCAGGAAGCCAGTCTCCGACGAGGGTCTCCCAGGGACCGGCGTATTCGTGGAGGAGCACGCGAACTCTCGCGATGGCGTAAAGACCGCCCTCCAGAGGCTTGATGCCGATGAGTCCATCCGGAGCTGTGCCAGGGGGCACGGTGAGCGCCACTTCCAGGCGCTGCTTCGCGGCAGGCGTGAGGTTGGGGTTGTCCTGGAAGAGGCTGAGGTAGCGGGCCTCTGGGCCCATGAGGCCGCGGGGTCCAGCCCATGCGAAAAGCTGGTCGAAAAGGCGGCGGAACAGCGCAGCGTCGCCTTTGTACGAACCGATGTGCCGGATGTAGGCGAGGGTGGCAGATTCCAGGCGGCGCACCTGGACGTCGATGGGAAAGCGTGCCATGAGGATCTCCGATGGGCGGGCCGTCGGGCCCGGCTCCGCTGAGGATCCATGAGGAGCCTCCTCCCCCGCTTTCCACGCGTTGCGGTTCGTTTGACAGATCTTGCGTTTCCGCCATTCGCTGGCTGACAGGCCGTAGGCCTGCTTGAAGGCCCGGGCGAAGGCGCTGGAGCCGGAGAAGCCGCAGTCCAGGGCGATTTCGGTGATGGTTTTGCGATGGTCGAAGGTCAGCAGCTTGGCGGCGCGCTCCAGCCTCAGGCGGTGGATGTGGGCCTGGAGCGTCTCGCCCATCCAGGCGGAGAAGAGCCGGTGGAAGTGGAACGGGCTGAAGCAAGCGACGGCCGCGAGCCGCTCCAGATCCAGCAGCTCGACGAGGTGGGCTTGGATGTGATCCACCACCCGGTTCATGCGGGCGGCGTACTCGCGGCGCGTGGTCTCGGAGGCCCCTTCAGTCATGATCCCACCCTAGCAGCGGCAGGTTGGCCCTTCAGGAGCCAACCCGCCACCCCGGCGGAAGCAGGCAGGACGAGCCGCCGGCGTTTCCGCCGCTACCGGACCGTGCGCTTCCCCATCTTGGAATCCAGGTACCAGATGGCCCCTCCCTGGTCGCCCACGGCGTGGAGGTGGTCCACGATCTCGCCGACGCGGGCCTCTTCCTCCACCTGCTCCGTGACGTACCACTGGAGCGCGATCTCGCTGGCGTAGTCCTTTTCGGCCCGGGCCAGCTCGAACAGGGCGTTGATCCGCACGGTGATCGCCTTCTCGTGGGAGAGAATGGCCTCGAAGACCTGGATGACGCCGCCGAACTCGACGGGAGGCGCATCGATGGCTTGAAGCTCCAGCTTGCCCCCGCGGTCGAGCACGAAGTCGATGAGCCGGGCGGCATGGGCCGTTTCCTCCGAGGCCTGCACCTTGAGCCACTGGGCGAAGCCCTTGAAGCTCTTCCCGGTGCAGTGGGCGCTCATGGCCAGGTACAGCTGGGCCGAGAACTGCTCCAGGTTGATCTGCGCGTTCAGCGCGCGCTGCATGGTTTGGCTGATCACGATGCCTCCTAGGTGGGCTGGAGTGTAGCTCTTCGCGGGGTGTTTCGTCAGTGGAATCGTTGCGCCTCGAAGCGCCCGATGAGGCCCTGCCAGCCCTGCTGAACCACGGGGCATGGATCTTCCGGGCCCGACAGCGCCAACACCTGATCGCCGTTGGCGTCGTAGCACTCGAAACGCAGGCGTTCCGTCTTCGCGGGCGGCTGCGCCACGAGCCAGGTGCTGGCGATGTTCCCGGGGCATAGGGTCAGAAGCGTCTGGGCCATCCGGATCTCCCATTCCCGGGGCCCCTTGTCGAACCCGCTGATGCGGGATTCCAGCGCCTGGATGCAGTGCCGGTTCCCCAGACGGACGTGGAGGGGAAGGCCCGATTCCGCAATGTCCCCGACGAAGGCGCCGAAGCAGTGGAGGTCGACCGGCGTGGTGAAGAGGCCCTCCATGGCTCTGAGGGCCGTCACCCGTTTCACGCCGAGGGGTTCCAGGCGGAGCTCCAGGTCCCGTTCGGACCCGGCCTCGCACCAGGCTTCCTTCAGCAGCCAGGCCGGGCAGGCTCCGCCCTCCTGGCGCTCTGGCGGATCCGGCAAGGCCTGGAGGCAGTTCCAGCAGCCCCGGTGCCGGCAAATGAGATCGATGAACCCCTCCCAGGCGCCGGAATCCCAAAGGGTGATCTGGTGGGCCAGCTGGCCCGTTTCGCCATAGAAGAGCAGGCAGGGCGGCGTGTCGGTGAAATCCTGGCCCCGGTTCAGGACGGCCACGGAATGCCGCCAGGACTGATCCAGCCACCGCAGCCCTCCCCCATCCCCGAAGATCGCCGTTCCTTCGGGCCAGGGCCGGATGTCCCTCACCCGTTCCCGGCGCGTGCAGGAGACCGCGCCGTTTCCGGTGGTGTAGTCGGCGGAACCCAACGCCGGCAGCTCATCCAGGATCGCCCACGCCTGCCGTTGCAGCGGCAGGATCCGCACATCCTTCCGCCGCCGGAGGTTTTCAAGGTCGGAGGCGCTCCGCCCGGCTAAGCCGCCTGGGCATCCAAGGAACGACGCGATCCAGCGGTCCTCATTGGTCATGACGCGCCTCCCGCGGCGAGCCGGATTCCTCCCCGATGGCCCCGGAAACCTCCGGCGCCCCTTCCCCCGGGCGCTGCGCACAGGGGCCGGATTCGCCCGGCAGCATCAGGACGCGCAGGGTTCCTACGGGACCACGGATGCGGATCATCGGATCTCCTCTCAGAGGCGTCGTCAGCCAGGCAGATCCTGGCGGGGAGGTTCGGAACTGAATGTATCATACTGAGATTAAGTCTCAATATGATTTAAATCACATCCCTCTTCCCGGTCCATCGACTATCGAGTCTTTTAAGAGAGGTCTGAATGGAGGATTATCCATGTTTCATATGGTGTATATCTTTATTCGAATAAATAAATTAAAGAAATAATGATGGCGCTTTTATGCAACCGCAATAGATGAGAGCTAAGCATGCCAGGATCCACCTTGTGCAAAGGCGGCTCAAATTCAAGCCCCTCCACCCAGAAGCCGTAACGTGCTTAGTTGAAAACACTGAACATTATAGTGTGAATTGTCGTCGTTATTCCTGGCGTGGTGGGCTTGACACCGCTTCCGCCTGAGCCCTGGACGCGAGTTTTGATCGCCCTCGGATGGCCGGAGAGGCCGCCGGGGAGGAAGCGGAACGCCATGCCCCATCCCACCGTGACCATCGAAAAGGTGCTATCCAGGACCGGCACGGCCCTGATGGTCGGGGTTGGGCTGGCCGCCATCGCCTTCGCCTGGTGGGGGATGCTCCACGTTCCCCGGAGGAACGGCCTCGCGCACTCGCAACGCGCAGTCGCCCAATACGCCCAGGAACTCGATCATGAACTGCGCCACGCGGAACTCATCGGCGAGGCCGTGGCTCAGTGGTGGGAGGTGTCCTCGATCGATCCGAAGGATCCGCTTTCCCTTGAGAGCGTGAGGCCCTTTCTTTACACCACCGCCCTGGTGCGGGAGGTTCTTCTCGCCGAGGCGGACGGAAACCGGATTTATTTCATCCGCCACACTCCGGCAGGCTGGGGCGTCATCTGTCTCGAGCGGCACGGCGAAAGCGTGGAGAAGCTCCGTGATCGCGCCGGCCGCTGGGTTTCGGTGAAGCCCTCGGCCTTCGAGCGCGCCTACCAGCCGTCCTCCCGGCCCTGGTTCCGTTTCGGGAAGGGGCTTCAAAAGGGGGCCTGGTACCCCGAGGTCTACCAGTTCACTTCCGATTCCTCGGGATTCACCTATGTGGCACCGATCCGGACGGCCTCAGGAACACTCAAGGGCCTGGTGGGAATCGACATCAGCCTCCAGGCCCTTGAGGACGTCACCCATGCCACGCTCCCCCCGGACCGGTTCCAGGTCCATGTGACCGACGGGGCGGCACGATCCCTCGTCCCCTGGCGGGAGCGAGGGGCGGCCCCGCCGCCGGGATGGTGGAACCGGGCGTCGATCGCCCTCGATCCGGTGCTCCTTCAGCAGGGCGCCTATCCGGCCATGCGCATCGACGCTTCGGCCGCCCCGGGGGCGGTGCTTCCGGGGCTGTTCCTGCGCCTTTCGGCGGTGCTCCTTCTCGCCGTCGGAGCCAGCGCCTTCGTCTACTGGCATTTCCATAGGCTGCGCTACCGCCTGGCGGTTCCCCTCCGGCATCTCGCGACCACCGAAGGCGGGGAGACCTCCGATATTTTCGAGATCCGGAAAATCGGACAATCGATGCAGCTCATGAAGCAGACCAAGCGCGACCACCAGGCCTTGTTGGGAAGCCTCGAACACCTGCAGAGGGTCGACAGCGTGGGATTAATGGCTTCAGGGATCATTCATGATGCCTGCAATCAGCTCACCGCGGCCCGGGCCCAAATGGAACTTGTGGAAGAGGAACTGGCGTTTCCGTGGGAAAGCACGGGGCATTTCGACAAGGCCAAAATGGCCCTCAGTCATTGTGGAAACCTATTAAAAACACTGCTTTCCTATGCCAGGAAATCCGACGATTCGGATATTGAGTGGTTTGATTTAAAAGACGTTATAAAAGCGTCGATCATTTTGCTGAAACCGGCGCTCGGCTCGGGCATCCGGATCGAGGTCGACCTTTCCCACGATTGCCCGGCGGTTTCGGGGAACCTGCTCCAGATGGAGCAGGTGATTGTGAACCTGTGCCTGAATGCCCGGGACGCCATGCCGGACGGCGGGACCCTGAGGCTCCGCTGCAGGCGCAAACACGGGCAGGCGGTCCTGGAAGTGGAGGATTCAGGCACGGGCATGTCCGAATCCACCATCGAAAGGATCTTTGATCCCTTCTACACCACGAAGGCGGCAGGGAAAGGCACGGGGTTGGGACTCAGCATGGTGGCGAACATCGTCGGCGAAATGGGGGGGCAGATCCAGGTGACCTCCCAACCGGGGCTCGGCACCAAGTTCGAGATTTCCTTTCCCCCCGCGCAGGCCCCGGATTCCACCCCGGCCTAAGGGCGGGCAGCCTCAGGATCCGAACTCCGCCGGGCTCAGGCCCTTCAGGTAGTCGGTGAAGGCCCGGATGGAAGCCTGGTCCGCCTTCACGTGCTTCACGTAGAGGGAGAACCGGTCCTCGCTGGGCTGGAGGTCGGGGAAGAGGGCCACCAGGTCGCCCCGGCGCAGTTCCTCCAGCACCGCGTAGTGGGGGGCCAGCAGGACGCCCAGGCCTTCGACGCCGGCGTGGATCATGGCGCGGACGTGATTGATGGGAATGAGGCGCGTGAGGCGGGGACGCCCGGCCTCCGGCAGGGCCGCCAGGACGCGGTGCCACCAGGCCCCGGCCGGATCCAGGCTCAGCACGGGGCACCGGGCCAGGTCCTCGGGAGCGGCCAAGCGATGGGCTTTCTGGAAAGCCGGGCTGCAGGCCACCACGTAGGTTTCCCGGAACAGGGGCACCTGGAGAAGGCCGGGGTGCGGGTGCTCGTGGCAGTCCAGGATGAGATCCAGATCGTCCCGCAGCAGGGGCGGCAGCAAGTCCAGGCTGAGGGTGAAAGCCAGGTCCAGGTGCGGGTGGGCCGCCAGGAAGGGGCCCATGTGCTTCATGAGGATGCTGCTTCCGAACTCCACCGTGGCCCCCAGGCGGAGACGCGCGCGTCCGCCCGGGCGGCCCTGCCGCAGATCATCGGCGGCCGCGTCGAGGGTGGCGAAGGCCCGCTCGCAGGCCTCAAAGAGACGCTGGCCTTCCTCCGTGAGGCCCAGGCCCCGGCCGCGCCTTCGCAACAAAGGGGTGCCAACCAGGGTTTCCAGCTTGGCCATGGCGTGGCTGATGGCGGACTGGGTGCGGTGAAGCCTCCGGGCACAGGCCGTGAAACTGCCTGTCTGGGCCAGCACATGAAAGGTGCGGAGCTGAGGCAGGTCCAGAAGGGCATCCACTCATGAATAATATTCATATTTTAAGTGAATAGAATGAATTTCGTAAAAGGCGCACTCGGTCTTACAACAGAGAAAACACGGAGGCGACCATGAACCCCATCCTGAAGACCCTCGGCCTGAGCGACGAGAACCCCGGCGGCTTCGACGGTCAGTGGGTGGGCGGCGGCCGGATGCAGACGGTGACCTCCCCCATCGACGGCCAGCCCCTGGCCACCGTCGCCAATGTCACCCCCCAGGCCTTCGAGGCCATCCTGGCCAAGAGCCATGCCGCCTTCCAAACCTGGCGCCTGGTGCCGGCCCCCAAGCGGGGCGAGGTGGTCAAGGCCCTGGGCGACGAGCTGCGCAAGCACAAGGCGGCCCTGGCGGAACTGGTGACGCTGGAGATGGGCAAGACCCTGCGCGAAGGGCTGGGCGAGGTCCAGGAGATGATCGACATCTGCGATTTCGCCGTGGGCCTCTCCCGCCAGCTCTACGGCCTCACCATGCCCAGCGAGCGGAAACAGCACCGCCTGCAGGAGCAGTGGCATCCCCTGGGCGTGGTGGGCGTCATCACGGCCTTCAATTTCCCCGTGGCCGTGTGGAGCTGGAACACCGCCCTGGCCCTGGTCTGCGGCGACACAGTGCTGTGGAAACCCTCGTCCAAGACGCCGCTGACCGCCATCGCCTGCACGAAGATCGCCGAGAAGGTCCTTCGCGGCTTCGGCTTCGATCCCGCCATCTGCAGCCTCGCCATCGGCAGGGGCAGCGACATCGGCGACCTCATCAACACCGACCCGCGCGTAGCCCTGGTCTCCTATACGGGCTCGGTGTCCGGGGGCCGCCACGTGGGCAGCCTGGTGCAACAGCGCTTCGGGCGCCACATCCTCGAACTGGGCGGCAACGGCGCCGTGATTGTCAGCGACAAGGCGGATCTCGACATCGCCCTGCGCTCCATCTACTTCGGCGCCATCGGCACCTCAGGGCAGCGCTGCACCTCCACCCGCCGCGTCATCGTGCAGGAATCCGTGCTGCCCGCCTTCCGCGAACGCCTGCTGGAGCTCTACCGCAAGACCCCCATCGGCGACCCCCGTGAGAATCAATACCTGATGGGCCCCCTGGTGGACCAGGAGGCCGTGGACACCATGCTGGCGGCCATCGCCACCGTGAAGGCCCAGGGCGGCAAGGTGCTCCACGGCGGCGAGAAGCTGGCTCCTCCCTCGGTGCTGGCGGGCGGCTGCTACGTCACGCCGTGCCTCGTGGAAGTGCCGGGGAATCTCGACATCGTGAAAGAGGAAACCTTCGCGCCGGTGCTCTACCTCATGCCCTACCGCACCATCGAAGAAGCCATCGCCCTGCAGAACGACGTAAGCCAGGGCCTTTCCAGCGCCATCATCACCAATGACCAGCGGGAGAGCGAGCTGTTCCTTTCGGCGGCGGGCAGCGACTGCGGCCTGGCCAACGTGAACACGGGCACCAGCGGGGCCGAGATCGGCGGCGCCTTCGGCGGCGAGAAGGAAACGGGCGGCGGCCGCGAAAGCGGCAGCGATGCCTGGAAGGCCTACATGCGGCGCCAGACCAGCGCCATCAACTTCAGCGGGAAAGTGGAACTGGCCCAAGGCATCACCCTGGACATTTGAGGACGAGGCCCTGCCTGCCGAAGAGAAGAGGGGGCGCGTCCCCCTCTTTCTCATTCGCGACATGAATCCAGGACTTCCCCTCTTGCCGCAACCAATTCCATTGCAAGGCCTCCGCGGCATTCCGCTAAGCTCGTGGGCAAACCACCCATGAGGCCCTTCTTGAACGGGGCAGCGCCTTCCACACCGAAGCCGGAACCTCCCGCCGCTGAGAGCCGTGCAAAGGCCTCAGGCTCCGGGCTGCTTCCGCGGAGCATCCTGGTCGGCCTGTGGCTGGCGGCGGCGGCCCTGCACCTGTCCCTGAACCCCGGCCAGCGCCAGCTGACCTGGCCCTGGCTGTACCTGGCCCTGGAGGCCCTGGCCGGCCTGAGCCTCGCCTACCGGGCCGCTGGATCGATGGGGCGGACTCGCCTGGCCTGGGGGCTGCTGGCGGCCTCGGCCCTGCTGGAAGTGCCCAATCTGCTGCTCACCGTGCTGTACGGCCGCGGGTGGCTCTCCAGCTGGGCGGCGGGCACCACCAGCTATCTCTCCCTGGCTTCGGGCATCCTCGCGCTGGCCGGCATCCTCAGCTTTCCCGTGGGGCGGAAACGGGGCGGCCTGTTCAGGCAGCGGGTGCTGGACAGCCTGATTTTCGCGTCGGCGCTGCTCTTCCTGCTCTGGGTCATGGGAATCCATGCTTCGCTCCAAGCGGCGGGCCAGGGCATGGGCCTGCGCGTCTTCTCAGCCTACCTGAACGTGGCCCTCCTGGGCGGCGGGCTGGTGTTCATGACCTCCTATCATCCGGACTGCATCCGCGGGCCGCTGGGATGGCTCGGCGCCTCGGCCTTCGCCTGGTTCGGCGCGGTGTCCTGCTGGACCTTGACGGGCCTCCCCCCGGTGGTGGCCAGGCAGGGTTGGATCGTCATCGCGGGCGCCATCCCCCTTTTCCAGGGCATCGCCGCCTGGTCGCCGAAATCCGTGGAAGAAAGCCTGCCGCCCCATGCGGAAGAGGCAAGCCGCATCGCCGCATTGCTCCCCTACCTGCCAGTCATCATCGCCGTGGCGACGCTCGCGAGCCTTCTCGGCTGGGCGCCCCGGCAGGTGAACCGGGAGGCCTACGCCATCTTCCTCGGCATGGTGGCGATGCTCCTGCTGCGGCAGTTCCAGGCCATCCAGGATCTCCAGGCGGCCCGCCGCACCCTCGCCGACCGAGTGCACCAGCGGACTCTGGCCCTGGAGCAGGCTCAGGAAGCCATGCTCCGCACCGAACGCATGAACACCTTGGCCCTGATGGGCGCGGGCCTGGCCCATGACTTGAACAACCTGCTGGGCGCCGTGAAGGGTTCTGCGGATCTGGCGGTGATGAACCTGGAAGATGGCGTCGCGCCTGGCAAGGACGAGTTGGAACGCATCGCCCTGGCGGCGGAGCGGGCCTCCCTGCTCACCCGGCGGCTCATGGAATTCGCGCGAAGGGAGAAGGAGGAGCTGCTGCCCACGAACCTCGGCCCGGCCGTGAAGGCCATGGAGGCCACCCTGCGGCTTCTGCTGCCCAAGTCTGTGGTCTTCCTCATGCAAATGCCCGCCAAGGAGCCTTTGGCGGTGTTGACTTCGCGGATCCGGCTGGAACAGATGATGGTGAACCTGGTGGCCAACGCCGGTGACGCCATGCCCGGCGGGGGCGTCCTCCGCATCCGCGTGGACCAGGCCGGACCGGACTCGAACGAGGCCATGATCGAGGTGGCGGATTCCGGCGTGGGAATGACGCCTGATGTGCTGGCTAAGATCTTCGATCCCTTCTTCACCACCAAGGCCCCGGGCAAGGGCACGGGGCTGGGCCTCTCGTCGCTCAAAGCCATGGTGGAAGAGGGAGGAGGCCGTCTCGAGGTGGAAAGCGCCCCCGGACAGGGCGCCCGGTTCCGCATCCTGGTGCCGCGGCTGCCCGACGGGTCGCTCAGCCACCCACTCAGCCACCACTGATGAGATGGATGACCTTGACCACTGCCCCGTCCGGGATGGTGGCGGTGCCGTAATCCTGCTTCTGAATCAGCGCATCGTCGACATGGATGATCAGCATGGGAAAGCGATAGTTCTTTGCGGTGAGAACCTCGCGCACGGTCATGCCTTCGTGCCACGCGAGAGGTTCCTCATTCACCGTGATCATCGCCGGGCCTCGATCCTGCATCGTACGGGAAACAGAAGGGAACTGACCACCACCAAGACTCCAAGACACCAAGAACTGCAAACAGCATTTCTTCTTTCTTGGTGTCTTCGTGTCTTGGTGGTGAACCCTTTTAAAGAAACCTATAGATGCTGCTTCACCACTTCTACCACTTCGGGGAAGACATCCAGGCCAAGCTCCTTCAGGCGCTCCAGCGTGGGCACACCGTCCAGGGTCCAGCCGCGGCGGGTGTAGACGCTGTCCATGAGCTTGGAGAAGCGGCCCGTGCGCCACTCCCGGTGCAGGGCCATTTTTTCTTCGGTGGTCTTGCCCACGGGATCGAGGCCCATTTCCTCCACGATCTGCTTGTCGTAGCGCTCGGCGCGGGATTCGTATTCTTCCTTGGTGACCGGGCCCATGGAGCGGTAAGGCGCCGCGTCATGCAGGCGCAGCCCCTTGCCCATGCGGATGTTGAATACGCGTTGGAAGTTGTAGACCTTCGCGGACTGGTGGATGAGCTCTTCCTTGTCGATCTGGATGCCCGTGGTGGCGCTGAAGAGATCCACGTAGTTCTGCACGTGCTCCGGAATCTTGTGGGCCTCGGGCTGCGAGCTGTTGTTCTTGGGCGCCACGTCGTTCCAGGGAAGCTTGCAGAAACCGTTGAGGCCGAACCAGGTGCGGAAGAGGGGGAAGTAGTAGAGCGCCTCAGCCTTGTCCTCGAAGGTGGGCAGCTGCTTGTTCACCATGTCCATGAAGATCACCCAGGCCTCATCGTGCTGGGGGCCCTTGTTGGTGAGCGCGTAGCCGCCCTGCTGGGCCAGGGATTCCTTGGACAGGTACTGGGAGTACTCGAGGCCCTTGTTCTCCATGCCGATGTCAGTGATGAGCTGCGGATCGCCCCAGGCGTTCTGAATGAAGCGTTCCTTCAGCTTCTTCACGCCTTGGCCCGCCAGCTTGCCGAAGCCTTCGCCCCGGGCCATCTGGTGCATCATCTCGAGGCTGGCTTCGGCGTTGCCCCAGACCATCTCGAGCCCACCCGTGCGCTCCTTGTTCAGGATGCCGCGCTGGTAGCACTCCATCACGAAGGCGCAGAGGGTGCCGTAGGTGATGGTGCAGATGCCGTAGGTGTCGCAGTAGAAGTTCAGCTCAAGCAGGTAGTCGGGATCGAAGATGCCGCAGTTGGAACCTAGGCCCGCCGCGTTTTCGTACTCGGGGCCGTCCACCGTGACCATGTCGCCCTTGTAGGGGCCCGTCTTCAACACGAGGCCGTCAGCGCCCTTGGCACAGGCCATGGAGCAGCCGTACCAGCAGCCGTCCACCGTGTGCTGGGTGCAGCGGCTCTGCCAGTATGCCGAGTCGATCTTGTGGGTGTCGGGGTGAGAACCGAACTGGAAGTTGTGGACGGGCAACAGGTCGTAGGCGTCCATGATCTCGACGATGTGCGCCGTGCCGTTGCGGCGCATCATGCACTGGGAGCCGTCGTTCTCGCGGATCTCCTTGTGGTACTTGATGCCCGTCTTGGCGATGGTCTCGGGATCCGCAGGGTGGTTCATGTCACCGGCCACCTTGGGCCCGCGGATGACCAGGGCTCGGATCTTCTTGTCCCGGAATACGGTGCCGATGCCGCCCCGGCCTGCCTGTTTGAATCGCACGCACTTCCGGCGGCGGTCGTAGAAGGAGAAGTTCAGCATGCCGATGAGGCTGTGCTCCGCGGCCGCGCCCGTGGACACCACCGAGATGTTGGGCAGGTCCGCCTCGTTCTCGGCGTACATGTGGGTGAGCACTTCGGCCAGCACATGGCTGTCCACGGGATCGGTGGGGGCTTCCTCGATGCGGATGAGGCCCTTCTGGCCGTCGATGAAGAGGATGATGTCCTTGTCGGACTTGCCCTGCAGCTCCAGCGCATCAAAGCCCGAGAACTTCAGCAAGGGGCCGTAGAACCCGCCCACGTTGGAATCGATGGGAATGTCCGTCTGGGGCGAGAGGCTCACCACCAGAGACTTTCCGGTGCCCGCGTACTGGGTCATGCCGGCCACAGGCCCCGGGCTGATGACGATCTCGTTCTCGGGGTCGTTCCAGCGGGTGGCGGGCTTCACGGCGTTCCACAGGTGCCAGAGGCCGAAGCCGCGGCCCCCGATGAAGACATCCTTCATCTGCTGGGTGACGGGCTTCTCAGTGATCTCGAGGGTGTCCACGTTCACGTACAGGGAACGGTTGGTGTAGCCCTTGTCCGGCAGGCTGGGCGTGTAGGTAATTTCCTTCAGCACCTTGTGCGCGGCCTTGATGGCCTCGAGCCCGTCCAGGTACTCGGTGCGCTTGGTGTAGTCGATGTCCATCACTTTGCTGGGATCGAAGACGAGCTGGCTCATGGGATTCCCTTTCTCAGATGATCCGGACGGGCGGCTCGGGAACGTCGACGATGGAGAGGGCGCCGTGGGGACAGACCTTCACGCAGACGCCGCAGGACGTGCACTTGTGGGGCGTGAGCCAGTCGGAATTCCGCATGAAGGCTTCCTTCTCGCAGAACCCGATGCACATGTAGCAGCCCACGCATACCTTCTTGTCGATCATCACGACGCCGAGCTTGTTGCGCTTCAAAGCCTCCGTGGGGCAGACCACCACGCAGTCGCCGCACTGGTCGCAAAGCACCGCGTGGCCCCCGCCATCTTCATAGGCCTTGATCTGGAGGGCCGCCTGTTTGGGGTCGTCCACCTTGAAGACTCGAACGGCGCACTCCATCTCACATTCGTGATTGCAGTTGCGCCCTGCGTCGCACTTCTGGAAATCGATCACCAGCTGTTTCATGGCGAAGGCGCCTCCGGGCAGGGTCGAGAATAGAAAACCACCTAGAGAGAGAACGGCTCTCCCTCAGGTGAGGCTATTCTCCGGGCGTTATCCAGGCAATGGACAGCGGTCACACTTCCGGTTCGAGGCCCTCCTTCCGGATGAGGTGGACAGCCGTGGCCTTGAAGGAGGCCACCACCGCTCGGCCCGGCTGAAGATCAAGTTCCGACAGGGATTGGGCGGTCACGAAGGCGGTCAGGAAAAACCCGCAATCCAGTTCGACTTTGTAGAAGGGGCCGCGGGGTATGACCTTGATCACAGCTCCCGGGAAGGCATTGCGGACGCTGCTGGTGTTATCGGTCTGTAAAGACAGGGCCACGTGTTCGGGGCGCACCCCGATGAGGACGGTCTGCCCGGGCTGCGCTTCGCCCACGGCCAGCACCTCCCGGCCCCCGGGGCCCTTGCGCAGACGCAGCGACACGAGGCCATCCTGGCAGCTCGCCACCTGCCCCTTGAGCAGGGTTTCCATGCCCATGAAGGAGGCCACGAAGGAATCTTCGGGGTGATTCATCACTTCCCGCAGGCCGCCCAGCTGCACGATGCGGCCTTCTCTCATCACCGCAAGGCGGTGGGCCAGCCGGGCCGCCTTGCCCTGGTCGTGGGTGGCGATGACGGCCGTGGTTCCAGTTTCCGCCAACAGGCGACCCAGATCTCCGATGAGTTCTTCCCGCGTCGGGGCGTCCAGGGAGGAAAACGGCTCGTCCAGGAAGAGGATTTCCGGCTGGAGCACGAAGGCCCGGGCCAGGGCCGTGCGCTGGGCTTCGCCGCCGGACAGATGCTTGGCGGAGCGGTCCAGCAGGTTCCCGAGCCCCAGGCGCCCCGCCCACTCGCTCACCCGGGGCAGCCGCTCCTCCTTGGGCAGGCCGCGCAGCTTCAGGCCTGTGCCGATGTTCTCGGCCACGGTGGCGTCGAAGAGGAGGGGATCCTGGAAGACCATGGTGATGCGGCGCCGGAAGGCCTCCCGGTCGCCGCGGGCCCTGAGATCGTTGCCCAGAAAGGCCAGCGTGCCTTCGGCGGGCTGGAGCAGGCCCGCCAGAGCGAGCATGAGGGTGCTTTTGCCGGCGCCGTTGGGACCCATCAGGGCCAGCACTTCGCCTGCCCGGAGATCGAGGCTCGGCACGTCCAGCACCTGGGCGCCGTTGCGCCGCACCCGGAGGCCGCGCGCCTGGAGAACCGCCGTCCGGCTCATCGCGGACCGCTCCGCTGCTGCAGGTGCGTGAGCAGGGCGTTCACCGCGAAGGCCAGGAGCAGCAGGATGAAGCTGAGGGCGAAGGCCACATCGAAGTTGCCCCGGCTGGTTTCCATCACCGTGGCCGTGGTCAGCACCCGGGTGCTGCCCTTGAGGTTGCCGCCCACCATGATGGAGGCGCCCACTTCGGAAATGACGCCGCCGAAACCGGCCATGACCGCCGCCAGCAGGGGAAGCCGGGCCTCCTTCAGCAGCAGCCAGACCATCTGCGGGCGGCTGGCGCCCAGGGAAAGGATTTGGAGGCGCAGCGCCGGCGGCAAGTGCTGCAGCGCGGCGAGGCCGAGCCCGGCGATGATCGGCGTGGCGATCACGGCCTGGGCCAGGATGATGGCGGCGGGCGTATAGAGGATGCCCAGGAATCCGAAAGGCCCATTGCGCCAGAGCAGCACGGTGACGAAGAGGCCCACCACCACGGGCGGCAGCCCCATGCCCGTGTTCACCAGGGCGATGACCAGCCGCTTGCCGGGAAACTCGTTGAGCGCCACCCCCAGGGCCAGGCCCAGCCCGAGGATGACGCTCAGCAATGTGGCGATGCCTGAAACTTTCAGCGAAAGCAGGGTGATCCGGAGCACTTCTGGATCCAGCGTGAGCAGCAGCTCAAGCGCCTTCCGGAGGCCCTCCCAGATCAGATCCATTTAGCGGCCGCTCAAAAAAACACCACGGAGACACGGAGTTCGCAGAGGAAAACACGGAGAAAGACAGTGCGCTCCGCGCCTCCGTGGTGAGATTGCCAGGGTTACTCAGCTTCGAGGAAGGGGAACTTGATGTCCCGAGGCGGCGTGAAGCTCTCCTTGATGGTGCGGGGCGAGGTCCAGCGGATGAGGTTCAGCAGGCTGCCCGCCTTGTCGTTGGTGCCCGAGGCGCGGGCCCCGCCGAAGGGCTGGTGGCCCACCACGGCGCCGGTGCACTTGTCGTTGATGTAGAAGTTGCCGGCGGTGTAGGCCAGGGCCTTGGTGAGGTGCTCGATGACGTAGCGGTCCTTCGCGAAGATGGCGCCGGTCAGGGCGTAGGGCGAGGTCTCGTCCAGCACCTTGAGGGTCTCTTCCAGCTTGGCGTCGTCGTAGACGTAGACTGTCACCACCGGCGCGAAGATCTCCTCTTCCATGGTCACGAACTTGGGGTCCGTGGTGAGGATGACCGTGGGCTCGATGAAGTAGCCCTTGGTCTTGTCGCCCTTGCCGCCCGCGATGATCTCGGCATCCTTGGCGTCCCGGGCCATCTCGATGTACTTCATGGTGCTGTCGAAGGCGGGCTCGTCGATGACGGCGTTGAAGAAGTTGCGGAAATCCCGCACGTCGCCCATCTTGACCTCGCCAAGGAAGGCGAGGAGCTGCTTCTTCACCTCGGCCCAACGGGAGGCAGGGATGTAGACGCGGGAGCAGGCCGAGCACTTCTGCCCCTGGTACTCGAAGCCCGCGCGGACGATGGCCGCCGTGGTCTCCTCCGGGTCCGCGGAGGCGTGCATGAAGATGTAATCCTTGCCGCCAGTCTCGCCCACGAGCCGGGGGTAGCTCTTGTAGCGCGCCAGGTTGTCGCCGATGGCCTTCCACATGCCGTTGAAGACGCCGGTGGAGCCCGTGAAGTGCAGGCCCGCGAAATCGCGGTGGTCCAAAGCGATCTTGCCGATCATGGAGCCGCGGCCGGGGATGAAGTTGATGACGCCGTCCGGCAGGCCCGCTTCCTTGTAGAGCTGCATGAGGTAGTAGTTGGAAAGCACGGACGTGGAGGCGGGCTTCCACACCACGGTGTTGCCCATGATGGCGGGAGCCGTGGCTAGGTTGGCGCCGATGGCCGTGAAATTGAAGGGGGACACGGCGAGGACGAAACCTTCCAGCGGTCGGTAGTCCAGGCGGTTCCACACATGGGGATCCGAGATGGGCTGGTGCTGGTAGAGGTCCTCCATGTACTTCGCGTTGAAGCGGAAGAAGTCGGCGGTTTCGCAGGTGGCGTCGATCTCCGCCTGGTAGGCGCTCTTCGACTGGTTGAGCATGGTGGCGGCATTGAGGATGTAGCGGTACTTGCCCGAAATCAGGCTGGCCATCTTGTGGAAGATGGCGGCGCGATCCTGCCAGGGGGTGGCCTCCCAATCCTTCTTGGCGGCCAGCGCGGCTTCGATGGCCATGCGCACTTCGGCCTCTCCCGCCTCATGGTACGTGGCCAGCACATGCTGGTGGTCGTGGGGACACACGGCCTTCTGGACCTTGCCCGTGCGGACTTCCTTCCCGCCGATGATGAGGGGGATGTCCAGCTGCAGGTTGAACTGCCGCTCCAACTCGGCCTTCAGCAGGGCGCGCTCTTTGGATCCGGGCGCGTACTGGAGAATCGCTTCGTTATGGGAGGCGGGCAGGCTGAAGATCGCGTTCGACATGGATTCTTATCTCCTTCCGGCGTCCACTTCCGGAACGTCGGCATCGAGAAAGAATAGCGGCGATCCATAGAGCTTGATTCCGAATTCTTTGATCCGTGCCTGGACAGGTTTCGACACCAGGAAGTCAGCAAAAGCGCGGCCTCCAGCGCTGTTCACTTTCGGGAAGCGCGTGGTATTCAGCTCGATCACGTGATAGACATTCCTGAGGGAGGGATCGCCTTCATGCAGGATGGCCAGCCCGAGGGTTTTCCGCAGGGCGAAGTACGTGCCCCGGTCTGACAATGTGTATGCCTTTTTTTCCGCCGCCACGGCCAGGGTCTGGCCCATTCCCTGGCCCGTCTGCTGGTGCCAGGCCTGCCCTTCGACCGCGATGCCGGCGGCCTTCCACAGCTTCAGCTCCATGGCGTGGGTACCGGAGTTGTCGCCGCGCGAGATGAAGAGCGACTTGGCGGCGGCGATGCGCTGGAAGCTTTCCTGGGCATTGTGCTTGGCCACGCCTGCAGGATCTGCGGAAGGGCCGAGCAGCACGAAATCGTTATGCATGACGATCCGGCGGTTGACGCCCGCGCCCTCGGCCACCAGGGCCTTCTCGGCCTCCGGGGAGTGGACCAGCAGCACGTCGGCCTCGCCGCGCTTGCCCATGGCGATGGCCTGGCCGGAGCCCACCGCGATGGTCTTGATCTGGTACCCCGTCTGCTTCTCGAAGGCTGGAATGAGCTCGTCCAGCAAACCCGAATCCTGGGTGCTGGTGGTGGTGGCCAGGATCACCGTGGGCTGGGTGGGCTTGGGCTGTGCGGGCTTGGTCTGCGGCGGCGCGGCGGCCAGGAGGAGGGAGGCCATGGCGGAGGCCAGGGACAAGCTCCATCGCTTGATTGTGGATCGATGCATGTTGACCTCCGGTCGATAGTCTTGCAGGAATACAACGGTCAGTGAAGGTTGAGGCGGCTTGTTTTGCGGAATATCACATCAGGAGAACAGGCGTTTCCGGAAAGCCTTCACGTCCTCCGCGATGGCTTCGGAGGCCTTGGTCTGGATGACGCGGAACCGGGCCAGAGCCTCCTGGCCCAGGGGCGTCACCTGGGCGCCGCCGCCCTGGGGCCCGCCCTTGACCGCTACCACCACCGGCGATTTGAAGCTCTGGTTCATCTCGTCCACGAGCATCCATGCCTTGCGGTAGCTCATGTCCAGTTCGCGCGCCGCGGCGGAAATGGATCCCACGCGTCCGATGACTTCGAGAAGGTCCGCCTTGCCCTGGCCGATGGCGATGTTTTCACCGTAGGCGATGCGGATGCGGATGGTGGTGGCCTGCTGAGTGGGCTTGGTCATGGCGGTTTCCTGGGGATCCACCATTATCATCACGGCCCGCAAGTGGTGGCGCCTGAATCCAGAGCGCCGCCAGCCCCCAAGGAGGGGCCGGGCCCTGGGCCACCGGCGCTACTTCTTCCCGAAGAAGCCGAGGATCGCCACCGCCACCTCTTCGCGCATGGCCTCGGTCATTTCGGGATAGACGGGCAGGCTCAGCACTTCCTTGGCCGCCCGTTCGGATTCCGGCAGCTGGCCCGTCTTGTACCCGAGATCCTTGAAGCAGGGCTGTTCGTGCAGGCAGATGGGGTAGTAGATGGCGCTGCCGATGCCGCGTTCCTTCAGATGGGCCTGCAGCGCGTCGCGCTTGCCGCCCTTCACGCGGATGGTGAACTGGTTGTAGATGTGGCGGCCCTCAGGCACCACCTCCAGAGGCAGCACCACCTCGTCGGCGGCCAGGCTCTGCATGCGATCGAGGTACCAGGCGGCATGCTTCCGGCGGCCTTCATGCCACCCGTCGAGCATGGGCAGCTTGGCCCGCAGCACCAGAGCCTGGAATTCGTCCATGCGGCCGTTCATGCCCACTTCGTGGTGCATGTAGACCGGCTCCATGCCGTGAACGCGGATGCGGCGCACCCGGCCGGCCAGGGTCGCGTCGTCGCGGATGGCGGTCATGCCTGCATCTCCGAAAGCGCCCAGATTCTTGGTGGGGTAGAAGCTGTAGGCGGTCATGTCGCCGAACTGGCCCGCCGACTTGCCCCAGCCCTTGGCGCCGAGACTCTGGCAGGCGTCCTCGACCACAGGCAGGCCGTGCTTTTGGGCCACCGCCATGATGCCGGGCATGTCCGCCAGCTGGCCGAAAAGGTGCACGGGCATGATGGCCTTGGTGCGGGGCGTGATGGCCGCTTCCACCAGGGCCCCGGTGGCGTTGAAGGTGGCGGGTTCCAGATCGATGAAGACGGGCTTGGCGCCCAGGCGGGATACGACGCCGGCCGTGGCGAAGAAGGTGAAGCTGGGGACGATCACCTCGTCGCCGTGGCCGATGCCCAGGGCCATGAGAGCCGCCAGCTGGGCATCCGTCCCGCTGGACATGCCCACCGCGTGGGCGGCGCCCGCATAGGCGGAGATCTCCGCCTCCAGGCCCTTGACGTTCTCGCCGAGGATGAACGCCGAGCGGTCGATGAGGCCCGTGAGGCCTTCCAACACCTTCGTCTTGACAGCGGCGTTCTGCGGGGCGAGCTCAAGCATCGGGACAGGCATGGGTGCCTCCAAATTCGGTTTTCAAGTATGCCAGCGGGTCAAGTGAGATTCCGTCACATCGGAACCACGAGCGCCAAAGCAGAAAATCTCACCGCCAAGACGCCAAGAACGGCTTATGTTTTCCTTGGTGTCTTGGCGGTGATCCGTTCACTCAGCATGATCGGAGCCTTCAATCGGCTTCATAGGGCGCATTAATGGGAAGAGGATGACGTCCCGGATGCTGGCGCTGTTGGTGAGCAGCATGACCAAGCGGTCGATGCCGATGCCTTCGCCGCCCGTGGGCGGCAGGCCGTGTTCCAGGCTGGTGACGAAATCCTGATCCAGCAGCATGGCTTCGTCGTTGCCGGCCTCGCGCTCTTCCATCTGCGCCTGGAAGCGGCCCATCTGGTCGATGGGATCGTTCAGCTCCGAGTAGGCGTTCGCCAACTCCATGCCGCCGATGAACAGTTCGAAGCGGTCCACGAAACGGTCATCGCCCTCCAGAGTCTTCGTGAGGGGTGACAGCTCGATGGGATAATCGGTGATGAAGGTGGGCTGGATGAGCTGTTTCTCGGCGTGGTGCTCGAAGAGATCGCCCAGCAGCGTGCCCACGGTCTTCTTGTCCACATCCTCGATGTGGGCGGCCTTGGCCAGGGCGCGCACGCTGTCGCCGTCCTCCAGCAGGCGCCGCTCGATGCCGCCGTATTCGGCGATGGCATCCTTCATGGTGAGGCGCCGGAAGGGGGTGGCGTACGAGATCACCGCCTCGCCCCAGGGCAACTCCTGCGAGCCCATGACATCGCGGGTCACAGTCTCGAACAGTTTCTCCGTGAGGGCCATCATGTCGCGCAGGTCGCTGCCGGCCTCGTACATCTCCATCATTGTGAATTCCGGATTGTGCCGGACGCTGATGCCTTCATTGCGGAAGCTGCGGTTGATCTCGAACACCTTCTCGAAGCCGCCCACGATGAGCCGCTTGAGGTAGAGCTCCGGCGCGATGCGGAGGTAGAGGTCCATGTCCAGCGCGTTGTGGTGCGTGATGAAGGGCCGGGCGGTGGCGCCGCCTGGAATGGGCTGCATCATGGGGGTTTCCACTTCCAGGTAGCCCTGCCCTTCCATGAAGCGGCGCACCGCGCTCACGATGCGGGAGCGGGTCTGGAAGGTCTTCAGCACGTCGCTGTTGGAGACCAGATCCAGGTACCGCTGGCGGTACCGCTGCTCCTTGTCCTGCAGGCCGTGCCACTTTTCCGGCAGCGGCAGCAGGGCCTTGCTCAGGAACTGGATCTCCTTCACACGCACGCTCAGTTCGCCCGTCTTGGTGCGCATGAGCGGGCCCGTGACGCTGATGTAATCGCCCATGTCCAAGAGCTTCAGGAGCTCCCAATCGGTCCCGGACAGGTCATTCATCCGGAAGAAACCCTGCATCTTCTCGCCGTTCTCAGCGAGGTGGGCGAACACGCTCTTGCCCATTTCGCGGATGGCGAGAATGCGTCCCATGACCGATACCGTGAGGCCCAGGCCTTCCAGCTTCTCGTTGGTCCAGGCCTCCGCGTCGGCGTAAGCCGCGGCCAGTTCGGCGATGCCGTGGGTGCGCCGGGCCTTCCGCGGCCAGGGATCCACGCCCAGGTCCTTGAGCTTCTGGACCTTTTCGAGACGCACGTCGCGGTACTGGTTGGGCTGCATGGGAACTCCGGCACGAACCATGTAGTTTACCGAAACCCTCAGCGTTCTCCGAAGCTGCTGGCGCGAAACTGTCCTTCCGCTTCCAAAGAGCGAGCGGCATAAGGGGCCGTAACGAAAGGGCCAGAAAGGCGCTGGTTATTTCGCAGCGGCCCCTAAGCGATAGACCACGAAGGCCGAGATGTCCGGGGCCGTGAAGGTGCCAGCTTCCTCGCTGAAACCGAAGCGCCAGCGGGGAAGCCAGGTGTGACGGAAGGTCCAGTGCTGCTGCCAGCCGGCCCGGTCCAGGCGGGACAGGCCCACCCGGTAGGGACTGCCCGCATAGCCCAGGGCCACCTCCACGCCCAGGCCCGAGACCAGCCCGGTCCCCTCGCCCTGCCAGCCCAGGCTGGCCCAGGCGCGGCTGAAGGAGGTCTTGTCCATGACGCTGCGCAACGGGCTGTCCTTCGGCAGGCCCAGCACCACCCGTTCGGCCTGGCCGAACACGTTCCAGCGGCCAAACCGCCGCCAGAGGGCACCGCCGAACAGGCCGTCCGTGCCGCCGTCTCCAGAGAAATCAGCCTGCTTGCCCGTGGGGAGCTGGACGGAGATCCCCATCCGGCCGCCGGCATCCGCGGTGCCGAAGGGGCGGATCCAGGCCACGTCCAGGTCCATGAGCCGCAGCCCTGGCCGGGAGAGGTCCCCCACCACCTTGCCATCCCGCTCCAGGTGGTAGGCGAGGCGGTTCTTGGGGGCGTCCTCGCGCCCGCCTTGGGGCAGGCTGAACATCTGGTGCCAGTTCCACATCGCCTGGTCGGCGATGCCCCCGGAGCGTGAGGCGAGACGGGCCCGCACGTTCACCCGCGTGGAGCCCAGCCTCGCGGCCCAATCGCCGGTGAGCTGCCACTCTTCCCCATCCAGGCGGGCGAAGGTCCGCAGATCGGAACTGTGTTCCAGATCCGGCCGCAGCATCTGGCTGGTGGCCTCCAGGGCGAGTTCGTCCACCCCTTCGGGCAGCGGCTCGGGAAAGCCCTCGAACCAGGCCACGCGGTTGGGCCTGGGCGTTTCCTGGGCCGAGAGACCTGCCGTCGAGAGGGCCATCGTTGAAAAGCCCAAGATCAGAGCCCCCGAAGGTCCCGCTAGAACTCTGAGGACCCGGAGGGGTAGATTGATCAAGGTCACGGAAGTTCCTTTTCGCACAGGTAATACTCTGCCCTGACCCTCACAGCCCAGCCAGCGCGGATTCTTGAATATTCATGAAGGACTGCGATGCCTTCGATGGAAGAGACAGCATAATTGTCCCCACCCATTTGATCTTGTTCTTCCCTTCCTTTTCTTCACAGGAGCCTCTCCCATGACCCGCCTCAAAGCCCGCCTTCTGGAGAAGATCCAAGAGCACCGCCCGCGCACCCAGCGCCTCAACAAGGAATTCGGCGACGTGGTGATCGACCAGGTCACCATCAGCCAGGCGCTGGGAGGCGCCCGCGACATCCATGCCCTGGTGACGGACATCTCCTACCTCGACTACACGGAAGGCATCCGCTTCCGCGGCAAGAACATTCCCGAAACCTTCGCGGCTCTGCCCAAGGCCCCCGGCGGCGAATACCCCACGGTGGAATCATTCTGGTACTTCCTGCTCACCGGGGAAGTGCCCAGCGCCGCCGACACCGACGAACTGGTGGCGGATTTCCAGGAACGCGCCAAGGTGCCGGCCTACGTCTTCGACGTCATCCGCGCCCTGCCCAAGGACAGCCACCCCATGGTGATGCTCTCCGCGGCCGTGCTCTCCATGCAGAAAGACAGCAAGTTCGCCGCCGCCTACCACAGCATCAAGAAGAACGACCACTGGGACTTCATGTTCGAGGACGCCTCGGACCTGGTGGCGCGCCTGCCCCAGATCGCCGCCTTCATCTACCGCTGGAAATACAAGAACGGCGACATCATCTCCGCCAAGCCCGGCCTCGACATGGGCGCCAACTTCGCCCACATGATGGGCATCGACAAACCCTACGACGATGTGGCCCGCATGTATTTCATCCTGCATAGCGATCACGAGAGCGGCAACGTCAGCGCCCACACCACCCATCTCGTGGCCTCCGCGCTGTCCGACGCCTACTACAGCTTCAGCGCCGGCCTCAACGGCCTGGCGGGCCCCCTGCACGGCCTGGCCAACCAGGAAGTGCTGGACTGGCTGCTGAAATTCCAGAAACAGCTGGACGGCGCCGAACCCACCGAAGAGAACATCCGCAAGGCCCTCTGGGACACGCTGAATTCCGGCCAGGTCATCGCCGGCTACGGCCACGCCATCCTGCGCAAGACCGATCCCCGCTACACCGCGCAGATGGAGTTCTGCCAGAAGCACCTGCCTCAGGATCCCCTCTTCAAGCTGGTGAACATGATCTACCGCGTGGCGCCCGGCGTGCTCACGGAACAGGGCAAGACCAAGAACCCCTGGCCCAACGTGGATGCCCAGAGCGGCGTCATCCAGTGGTACTACGGCCTGCGGGAATACGATTTTTACACCGTGCTCTTCGGCGTAGGCCGCGCCCTGGGCGTGCTCGCCAACATCACCTGGGACCGCGCCCTGAACTATCCCCTGGAGCGCCCCAAGTCCGTCACCACCGACATGCTCGAAGAGTGGGCCGCCAAGGGCGGACGGAAGTAGGGGCGGACTTCAGTCTTCCGTATAGAAAGAGGCGGGCCGCGGCCCGCCTCTTTCTATAGGACGTAAGTCAACTCGTTCTCCGGGGTGCGGCAATCCATGTCCAGGCCGCGGTCGCGGTGATCGGCGATCTCGGCGGAGGCGCCCACGCTGCGTCCGAAGAGGAAGAGCGTAAAGGCCACTTCCTGGACCTGGCGCAGGCTGAGGCGCCCGGCCTGCAGATCCTTCCAAACCAGCTTGAGGGCGATCACCGCCAGCACCGCGTCCACGTTCACGCAAAAGACGTTCTTGGTCACGCCCTCGGCGTACAGCTCCTTCACCAAGTGGCGGTAGAACTCCCAGAAGGCGTTGTAGATGCCCTTCTCAGCCAGCATGCCCGACACGAACTGCTCCCTGGGATCCACGTTGATCTTGTTGCCGCGGAATACCGGGTGGTTGATGCAGGGAATGGGCTTCACCACCCCGTCTTCCACTTCCTGGGCGCGCTTCTTGTAGGCTCCATAGGCCTTGGCGGCCTTGTTCGCCATGGCCTTGAGGTCGAGGCCGTGGTTGGGATCGCCCGGATCCTTCAAACCCGCCTCTTTGAACTGTTCCATCAGGAAGTTGATGGACTCGTAGCCGTTGCCGCCGTGGGCGCGGCCCGTGTTCGACAGGAAGCCCACGAAGGACATGGAGATGTCGTTCCGGGCGCTGACGCTTTCCTTGGCCCCCTTGGCCGACAGGGTGCCGGGGCCATTGGTGATGGTGAGGCCCAGGAGCGTCTGGAATTCCAGCAGCTCAGTAGGGTCGGGCACCCGGCCGAAGAGCACCTTGAAGGCGTTCTCCGTGAAACTGAGGTTGAGGTTCGACAGTTTCTTGTCCACCAGCTTCTTCCAGTGGGGGTTGCGGTCCCGGTCCACCACCGAGTAGGCCACGATGCGGGCCATGAGGTAGAAGTAGGTGACCGAATCCTCCACCAGCTGCCGGCTGATGCGCTTCTCCAGCATGGGATTCCACAGCACGCACACGGCGATGGTGGCCAGCAGGAACTCGTAGGTGTCGCGGATCTCCAGCTTCTTCTTCTCCGCCATGTCGATGATGTGCTGGCAGACCCGCAGGGCCACGCAGGACTTCTTCGACTTCTTGACCTCCTTGAAGAGCAGGTTGGAGACATCCGTCTTCCTCGAAGGTTCGGCGCTCAGGAGGTGCTTCTCGACGTAGGCATCCAGCTCCGGCGGCAGCGCCTCCGTGTGCTCGTCCAGACCGAACTCGCGGATGAGGTCGATGATGAACCGGGCGTGCTCCCGCGACTTCGCCAGCAGGCCCTTGTCCCCCACCAGGGCGATCTGGGAGGCCAGGTACGCGTTGGGCGTGCACCCGTTGTCCCGGGCCACGTCGATGGCGGCCATGCGGCGCTCGTCGATTTTCAGGAAGAGGTTCAGGATCAAGTTCAGCGTGGGAATGTCCACCTTGTCGGGCATCACCTTCGCCAGGGCGAAGAAAAGGTTCTCCTCCATGGTGCGGCGCGACAGGTCCAGCACGGACTTCCCGTGCAGCTCGGAGACCTGGGTTTCCGGGCTCATGCGGGACGCACCGGACTTGTCCGCCATGTTCTGGCGGAGGTAGTGGGCGCCCACCTGCTTGATCACCTCCACCACCTGGCGGTCGTAGGGTGCTGGCGGCTTGGTCAGAGGCAGGTCCAGGACCGGGGGCACCTTCACCATGGTGTCGCTCAGCCAGAGTTTGAGGGAGAGATCGCCGGTGGTGGCGAAGTCCGGCTTCTCGCCGATCTTCTCGTAGACGGCGCGGACCGCGTCTGGGATGTACTGGATGCTGGAGACGCGCACGCCCCGCTTGCTCACTTCGCTGGTCTTGGGGTCGAAGACGTCCACCCCGAAATATTCGTCGAACCAGCGTTCCTTGCTCTCGGCGTCGTCGCCGCTGCCGGACAGCGCTCCCGCATGGCCGCAGGCGCGGGTGATGTTCTTCTTCCAGCGCCCCGTGACACAGGCGATGATCGGTTTGGTGAAGCCGAAGGTGCGGTCCCTGATCCAGTCCAGGGCCATCTTCTCGTAGTAGCCGCCGGGCTCGACGTAGATCACGACCGCCTTGGTGCGAGGATCGTTCTGGGCCGCGTAGAGGAACTCCGGAAGGGCGAAGTGGATGTAGACATCCTTGCCGCTGGAGACGGCCGTGCTGATGCCGAAGCCCGCGGTGCGGAGGTACTCCGCCATGGTGGTGGTGAAGTTGCCGGAGTTGGAGTGGATGGCGATGGACCCCTTCACCAGCGTCTCTTCGGGATGGTCGCCGCCCAGGCTTCCGCCGATGCGCACGCGGTCCCAGGCATTGGCCATGCCCAGGCAGTTCGCGCCGATGACATCCACCCCCGCCTCCTGGCAAAGCGCGCGGATGTTCCGGGAATCCCGGGCCGGCACCTTCTCGGTGACGATGACGATGCGCTTGAGGGCCTCGTTGTGGGTCACCAGCTCGGAAACCGCCTTGCACACACCCTGGGGCGGAATGTAGACCACGCCCATGTCGAAGGCGATGCCGTGGTCCATGACTTCGCGGATGCTGCGGTAGACCGGGATGGCGCCTAGTTTCGTCTCCAGGCTGCCCCGGCGCCCGTACTGCACGCCGGCCACGATGTTGCCGCCGCTGTACTCGTGGGAAACGGGCGTCACCTTGCGGCTTTCGCTGCCCAGAATGTTCATGACGCAAACGCGGTGCTCGCGGGTGACCAGCTCTTCGAGAGAGTGAAGGCCGACGTAGTAGGGGAAGGGGCGTGTCTTCAGTCGTCGCATCGCTGTCTCCTAGGCCCTGACCTGCGTTTCAACCTGCTTGCGGTAGGCTTCCGCGCCTTCGGCCCGCCACCATTCGTCCACCTTCTTCGCGTATTCCAGGGTGAGGATCATCGACGTGTCGTGGCCGAACACCTTGTAGGGCATCCGCAGGCGATCGAGGATGTCCTTGGCGTAGAACATGCCCTTCACCACATTGGGTCCGCCTCGGCCGATCACCACGTAGAGCGGCTTCCATCCCGCCTTCGACACATGGTCCCGCAAGGCATCGAAGACGCCCTTGAAGGTCACGTAGATGTCCGTGTTGTTGGCCTTTCCGCCGATGAGCAGCAGCATGCTGGCCTGCTTGTACCAGTGCTCGAAGGCGATGCGGCTGATCTCGTACATCTTTTCGTAGGGCGGGTTGCCGCCAAAATCGGAGGAGAAGATGGCCGCCTCGCCCAGCGTTTCGGTCCCCGCGCTGTTGGCTCCGCCGCCGAACATGAAGGGGATGATGCTGCCGTTGGGGTTCATCTCCAGCACGTCGCTCTGCCCCTGGTAGGTGCGCAGCTCGTTGATGTCCGCCTCGAAGGGCGTGGTCTCGGTCTGGAACAGGACATCCGGCAGGCCGATGCGTTTCCAGGCGGGATTGTCCTGATCGAAGCTGGCCTTCACGTCGCAGGCCACGGGAAGGACCTGGTTGTTCTTGCGCTGAACCCGGATGGGGTTGAGTTCGATGGTGGTCAGGCCATAGCCGTCATAGAGATCCCACAGCTTGGGCAGGTGCTGGACCAGCGCCGAGATGAAGGCCTCGGGGCAGCCCGTGTCCGTGAGCGCGTTGGTGATCTCGAAGGCGTTGATGCCGATGAAGGGGTCGATCTCCACCACGGCCTTCTTTTCGGCCGGGAGTTCCTCGATGTCCACGCCGCCCCAGGGGGTAATGGTGAACACTGGCCCCCGGTGGACGCTGGAGCTGGAGATGCTGAAATAGACTTCCAGATCCGAGGGGACGAAAGCCTCCATGGTCACGCCGTTGGCCGTGACCGTCTTGTTGCCATAGACATGCTGGGCGAAAAACAGGTCGCGCTTGGCCTGCAGGGCCTCCTGGAGCGTGCTCACCACCCGCACCAGCCCTGCCTTGCCCTTCTTGCCTACGCCGCCGTAGAAGGCCGGCTTCACCACCAGCTTCTTGTGCTTTTCGAGGAACTGCTGGACCTCCTGGTTCGTGGCTGATCCGTCAATGAACTCCGCCACAGGGAATTCAACCAGCTGCAAAAGCTTGGAGCCGTACCGCAAGCCCGAAAGTTGCATGATCCCTCCCTGTTTTTCTGGCAATGAACTGGAACGCCGACCGGCATGCAGGCCAGTCCGGGTCCACGTAAATGGTACTTGCATCATCTTTCAAGACCAGGATCGAGGGCCGGGCAAGGATCACAACCCAGACCCGAGGTATCCGTGGTGCTCAGTGGGTGCCATGGTGGCTTTTCGGCCGCGGCCCGCCTTCACAATAGAAACGGGGCGGGAATGCCCCCGCCCCGTTCCCGGCCCTGCTCCCTGGCGTCAGCCGCGGTTGATGGCGCTGGCCTTCACGAAGGCGGTGAACAGCGGGTGCGGATTCAAGGGGCGGCTCTTGAACTCGGGGTGGAACTGGCAAGCCAGGTAGTAGGGGTGGTCCTTCAGCTCCACGATCTCGACGAAGACCCCGTCGGGGCTCATGCCCGTGAATACCAAGCCCTTGTCCTCCAGGGCCTTCTTGTACTCATGGTTGAACTCATAGCGGTGGCGGTGGCGTTCGCTGATGTCGGCGCTGCCATAGGCCCTGGAGGCCTGGCTTCCGGGCTGGAGGTGGCAGGGATAGGCGCCCAGCCGCATCGTTCCGCCCAGCTCTTCCACATCCACCAGTTCGCGCAGCTTGAAGATGACCCGGTGCCTGGGGGCGTCGTCGAATTCCGTGGAATCCGCGCCCTCCAGCCCCACCACGTTCCGCGCGAATTCCACGGAGGCCATCTGCATGCCCAGGCAGATGCCGAAGAAGGGGATCTTGTGCTCGCGGGCGTACTGGATGGACTTGATCATGCCGCGGGTGCCCCGCACGCCGAAGCCTCCGGGCACCAGCACACCATGGCAATCCTGCAGGAAGACGGCGGGATCCTGGGCCTCCAGCTCCTCCGCCTCGATCCACTTGAGATCCACGTGGGTTTCCAGGCCGTAGCCCGCATGGTGCAGGGCTTCGATGAGGCTCTTGTAGCTCTCCTTGAACTCCACGTACTTGCCCACGACGCCGATGCGGACGCTGCCCTTGGGGTTGCGGATGCGGTGCAGCAGGTTCTGCCAGGCGCTGAGGTCGGGCTGTTTTTCGCCCAGGCCCAGCAGCAGGGCCACCTTGGCGTCGAGACCTTCCTGATGCAGGTTGAGGGGCACTTCGTAGATGGAGTGGGCGTCCCGGGCGCTGAACACCGCGTCCTGCGTGACGGAACAGAACAGGGCGATCTTGTCCTTCAGGTCGCGGGGGATGTCCTGCTCGGCGCGGCAAAGCAGCACGTCGGGCTGAATGCCCAGGGCGCGCAGTTCCTTGACGCTGTGCTGGGTCGGCTTGGATTTCAGCTCACCCGCGGCTTTGATGAAGGGCACGTAGGTGAGGTGCATGTTGATGGCGTTGGCCTTCATGTTGGCGTCGAGGCCCGCTTCCAGCTTGAACTGGCGGATGGCCTCGAGGAAGGGCTGGCTCTCGATGTCGCCCACGGTGCCGCCAATCTCGACGATCACCACATCCATGTCCTTGGCCACCTTCTTCATCACGCCCTTGATCTCGTCCGTGATGTGCGGGATGACTTGCACCGTCTTGCCCAGGTAGTCGCCGCGGCGTTCCTTCTGGATTACCGTGTTGTAGATGCGGCCCGTGGTGATGGTGTGGTTCTGGGTGGTGGGCACCGAGGTGAAGCGCTCGTAGTGGCCTAGGTCCAGGTCGGTCTCGGCACCGTCATCGGTGACGAACACCTCGCCGTGCTGGAAGGGCGACATGGTGCCCGGATCCACGTTGAGATAGGGATCCATCTTCATGAGCGTCACCTTCAGCCCGCGGGCCTCCAGCAGGGCGCCCAGACTCGCCGCGGCGATGCCCTTGCCCAGGCTTGAAAGCACACCGCCGGTGACGAACACATACTTGGTCATACCCACTCCTAACAACTGATTCACCACCAAGACACCAAGGCACCAAGAACTGCAAAAGCCTAGAGGACGAACCTGAAGATTCCGTTCTTCATGACGGGCACGTTAAAATCGAGAAGAAAACCGAGCCTTCGATTCGACAATTTCAAGTAAGTAAGCAACTGAGCATCATGAACGGGAAGCATCTTCTCCAGGGCTTTCAGCTCGACGATGGCCACTCCGCCCACAAGCAGATCCAGGCGAAGGCCCCCATCGAGGGCCAGCCCCTCGTAATGGATGGGAACCGGAACCTGGGTTTCAACACTCAAGCCCCTCTGCCGCAATTCATGAGCCAAACAGGTTTCATACACACTTTCCAGCAACCCGGGGCCCAAAGCCCGATGCACCTTGATCGCCGCATCCACAATGAGGGTCGCCACTCGCTCTTCGTCTTGTGAAAGATCTTTTCTTGGTGCCTTGGCGTCTTGGTGGTGATCTTTTTCTGTTTCCGGATTCACATCTCCTCCGGGGCCTGGATGCCCATGAGGAACAGGCCCTGACGCAGGGCGCGGGCCGTGGCCACGCAGAGGGCGAGGCGGGCCTCGCGGACGGCGGGCGTGTTCTCCGGGGCAAGAATCGGACAGTTCGTGTAGTAGCCGCTGAAGGACCGCGCCACGGCCACCAGCTGGCGCGCCAGCGGCGTGGCCATGCAGCCCTCGGCCACGGCGGCCATGGCGCCGGGGAGGCCGGCCAGCTCGAAGAGCAGGGCCTGGGCTTCGGGGGCTTGCAGCCCCGCCAGATCCGCAGGCACCGGCATGGCGGAAAAGGGCACCACGGGCCCCGCGGGCGTCGCGGCCTGGATCTGGGTCTGGGCCTGGACCTGGACCTGGTCCTGGGCTTGGGCTTGGGCGGCCCAGTGGCCACCCGCCTTGCGCAGCACGCTCATGATGCGGGCGTGGGCGTACTGCACGTAGGGGCCGGTGTCGCCGTCTAGGGCGATGACGCGGTCCCAGGTGAAAGTGATGGGCTTCACGCGGTCGTTCATGGCGTCGAAGAACACCACAGCGCCCATGCCCAGCATCTCGGCCACCTCGGCCTTGTCCGCCAGATCAGGATTCTTCTCCTCGATGATGGCGGCGACGCGTTCGCGGGCCTCGTCCAGCACATCCTCCAGGAAGATGACGTTGCCCTTGCGGGTGCTCATCTTGCCTTCGGGCAGCTTCACCATGCCGAAGGGCGTGTGCAGCATGCGCCCCTTGAACCAGGGATCCAGCTTGTCGAGCACCGCGAAGAGCTGCTGGAAGTGCAACACCTGGTCCGTGCCCACCACGTAGAGGCAGCGGTCGAAGGCGTAGGATTCTTTCCGGTAGAGGGCCGCCGCCAGGTCGCGGGTGGCGTAGATGCTGGTGCCGTCTGCCTTCTGTACCAGGCAGGGCGTGCTGATGCCCACGTCCTCCAGGTTGATGATGCGGGCGCCCTTGTCGCCCTCCACCAGCAGACCCGCATCTTCCAGGCATTGCAGGGTGGGCGCCAGGCGATCCTCATAGAAGGCCTCGCCCTGGGCTAGGGTGTCGAAGCTCACGCCCAGGCGGTCGTAGATGCGCTGGAACTCGCGGAGCGAGATCTCGCGGAACCAGCTCCAGAGGCGGCGGGCTTCGGCGTCGCCGGTTTCCAGCCGCTTGAACCAGCCACGGGCCTCGTCGCGCATGGCCGGGTCGTTCTCTTCTTCCGCGTGGAACCGCACATAGAGCTGGAACAGGCGGAAGAGGGGCGTGCGGCGCTTGTCCGGGGCCGGTTCGGCCCAGTCGAAATCCCGCTCCAGGTCCGCGTTGCCGCCTTCAGCCCAGCGGGTGTAGGCCGCCAGCAGGGTGCCGAACTGGGTGCCCCAGTCGCCCAGGTGGTTCAGGCGGATCACATCGTATCCCAGGGCCTGGTGGGTCTGGGCCAGGGCGTGGCCGATCATGGTGGAGCGCAGGTGGCCGATGGTGAAGAGCTTGGCGATGTTCGGCGAGCTGTACTCGACGATCACCTTCTTGCCGTTGGCCTGACGGAATCCGTAGGGCCTTCCTTCGGGCGCTTCGAGGATGGCGCCCAGCACCGCCTGGGCACGGGTCTCCGGCGCCAGCTTCAGGTTCAGGTAGGGACCGGCGGCCACCAGGGCGGCACCCTCGATGGCGATGGCTCCGGCCAATTCCTGCGCCAGCTGCGCCGGATTCTTGCCCAGTTGCTTGGCCGCCCGGAAACAGGGGTAGGCCAGATCGCCCAGCTCGCCAGACTTGGGCCGTTCCAGCGCGATGTCCACGCCGGGCAGGGCCGCCGCCAACCGCTGTTCGAAGGTGTGTCGCAAGGCTTCCATCCGCTCCTCAGTTTCTGGTCTTCAGTCTTCGGTCTTCGGTCTTCAGGCGCCGGGCTTCAGGCCGAGAGTTCGGCCAGGGCTTTTTCGTAGTCTTCGGTCTTGGGCGGAACGCCGTGCCAGCCGGCCTGGTTCTCCATGAAGCTCACGCCCTTGCCCTTCACGGTGCGGGCGCAGATCATCGCGGGCTGGCCCTTCACCGTTCGGGCCCAGGCCAGGGCCTCCAGGATCTGGGTGAAGTCATGGCCATCGATTTCCTTCACGGCCCAGCCGAAGGCCTTCCACTTGTCCACGATGGGGTGGATGTTCATGACCTTCTTCACCTCGCCATCGATCTGCAGGCCATTGAGATCGTGGAACACGCAGAGGTTGTCGAGCTTGTGGTGGGGCGCCGCCATGGCCGCCTCCCAGATGATGCCTTCCTGGCTTTCGCCGTCGCCCACCACGCAGTAGACGCGGCTGTCTGACTGCTGCACCTTCAGGCCCAGGGCGATGCCCACGGCCTGGGGAAGCCCCTGGCCCAGGCTGCCGGTGGTCACCTCGACGCCGGGCGTGTAGTGGTTTTCCGCGTGGCCCTGCAGCTTCGTGGGGTACTGGCGGAAAGTATCGAGCCAGGCCTTGGGGAAGAAGCCCTGGTCCGCGAGGAGGGCGTACTGAGCCGGGCAGGCATGCCCCTTGGACAGCACGAAGCGGTCCCGACCGGGGTTGGCAGGATCCTCCGGAAACACGGTCATCTCGTGGTAGTAGAGGGCCACGCCGAGATCGATCCAGGAAAGGCTGCCGCCCGGATGGCCGCTCTGGGCCTTGTAGACCTGCAGGAGCACGTCTTTGCGAAGGGCTTTCGCCTTCGCCGCCAAATCCACGACGGACTCCAATTTCTGCTGCGGCATGACCCCATCCTTCCCGGGAGGCCCATCGCCTCCGATCAGGATGCCCTGCCGGAGCCCCCGCAGGAAGGGGTCGAATCGGGCTTGACCCCAGGCTTTTGCCCTTGACCTATGGGCTGTTTGCGATAGGATGGTCTTTCGCGCTTCCCCATGCCCCTGTACGGGGGACTGCCCCGGAAGCTGGAGAATCGAACATGGCCAATCACAAGTCCGCTGCCAAGAAGGCCCGTCGCGATGGCGAGGCGCGCCTGCGCAACCGCAGCAACCGCTCTTCCCTGAAGACTGCCGTCAAGGGTTTCCTGGCCCTGATCGCCGATGGCAAGAAGGACGAGGCCGCCAAGGCTCTGCCCTCGACCCAGGGCCTAGTCGACAAGGCCTGCCGCAAGGGCGTCATGCACAAGAACGCCGCCGACCGCACCAAGTCCCGCCTGGCCGCCAAAGTGAACAAGCTGGCCTAACGGACCTCATGTTTTCGAAACAAAGGACCCGGAGAGCCGGGTCTTTTGTTTTGCGGGTCTCGCGTATCCCCGCAGGGGATACCGAGAAAGTGAACAAGCTGGCCTAACGGACCTCATGTTTTCGAAACAAAGGACCCGGAGAGCCGGGTCCTTCTGTTTTGCGGGTCTCCCGTATCCCCGCAGGGGATACCGAGAAAGTGAACAAGCTGGCCTAACGGACCTCATGTTTTCGAAACAAAGGACCCGGAGAGCCGGGTCCTTTGTTTTGCCCGCGGGGAGATCCCCTACGCCCAGGCAGCCGGCAGCCGCACGTCACCCTTGGGAACCCGGCTCCAGTCGAAGGCGGAGATAAGTTCTTCCAGGCCGCAGGGCCTCGCCTCGGCCTGGCAACCCAGGCTCCACCCCAGCCAGCCCAGCAGGTCCGGCAGCGCGACGCCGCGGGCGGCCAGGGCCTCGACGCCCAGAGCCCCGTCCCGCTTGCCGAGGCGGCTGCCGTCCGGCGCCAGCACCATGCCCAGATGAGCGTAAGCCGGCCTCGGGAGGCCCAGGGCTTCCTGCAAGCGGATCTGGGTGGCCGTCACCGGGCGCAGGTCCGCGCCCCGTGCCACTTCGCTCACGCCTTGAGCGCCATCATCCACCACCACCGCCAGGTGGTAGGCGAAACAACCGTCGCGGCGGAAGAGCAGCGGGTCTCCGGTGAGAAGCGCAGGATCCTCGGTCCGCGGGCCGAGCAGGCGGTCCTCCCAAGCCACCGTCCCGCCGGGGAGGCGGAAGCGCAGGGCCCGCCCGAACCCTTCCCAGGCGCGGGCCCTGCAGCGCCCGGGATAGGGACGCAGGCCATCTCCCTCATGGGGGGCCGAAGCCATCACCTGCAGATCCTTCCGCGTGCAGGCGCAGGGATAGAGGAACCGGGCCCGGTGGAGCGAGGCCAGGGCCTCCTGGTAGAGAAGGCTCCGCCCGGACTGCCAGACCACGGGCCCGTCAGAGACCAGGCCCAGACGCTCCAAATCCCTCAGTTGAGCCTCGCCCAGATCGCGCCGGCAGCGGGGGCCGTCCACATCCTCCATGCGGATGATCCAGCGGCCTCCGGCCTTGCGGGCAGAAAGCCAGGAAGCCAGGGCTGTGCGAAGGTTCCCCAGGTGCAGGATGCCGGTGGGTGATGGCGCGAAGCGGCCTGTGATGCTCATTCGCACTAGCATAAGAGCATGTCCTTGATTCGCCGCCTGCCCCCGGTGCTGCGCGCCCTGCTCGCGCAGGCCTTGGCCTTCGCAGCCCTGGTGGCCCTGGCGCGGCTGGGACTGCGCTTCACGCCGCTGATCTGGGTGCTGCTGCAGGCAGTGCTGGCGGTGTTCCTGTCCCGGTGGACGGATCTGGGCCCGCGCTGGGTGTTCATGCAGGCCGCCCTGCCCTTCCTGGTGCGGTCGCTCTGGAACGCGCCCATCCCAGGCTGGGTTTACCTCGCCCTCTTCCTGGGCCTGGCCCTGGTCTTCGGCGGCGGGCTTTTCACGCGGGTGCCCCTGTACCACGCCAGCCGCGATGCCTGGGAGAAGCTGGAGCCGCTGCTGCCGGAGCGGCCGGGCCTGCATTTCGTGGATCTGGGCTGCGGCTTCGGCGGCCCCGTGGCCCACCTGGCCAAGGCCCGCCCGGATGGAACCTTCCTGGGCATCGAAGCCTCCCCCCTCACCTGGCTGGTGGCCTGGCTGCGCTGCCTGCCCCGCGCCAACGCGCGCATCCGCCTGGGCAGCCTCTGGCGGGCGGACCTATCGGGATTCGACGTGGCCTATGCCTTCCTGTCGCCGGTGCCCATGCCCGGCCTTTGGGCCAAGGTCCGCCGCGAGATGAAGCCCGGCAGCCGCTTCATCAGCCACAGCTTCGACGTGCCCTTTGAAACGCCCCACCGCGTGATCCCCGTGGAGGGGCGCGATGGGGCGAGGCTGCTGGTCTGGGAGATGTAAGGCTCTGGCCTTACCACCCCAACAGGTAGGCAAAGATCAGCGGGGCGACGATGGTGGCGTCACTTTCCACGATGAACTTGGGCGTGTCGATGCCCAGCTTGCCCCAGGTGATCTTCTCGTTGGGCACGGCGCCTGAATACGACCCGTAGCTGGTGGTCGAATCGCTGATCTGGCAGAAGTAGCCCCAGAGAGGGACCTCGGTCAGCTCCAAGTCCTGGTGCAGCATGGGCACCACGCAGATGGGGAAGTCGCCGGCGATGCCGCCGCCGATCTGGAACATGCCCAGGGTCGAGGTCTTGGTCACTTCCTGGTAGTGCTTGGCCAGCCAGGTCATGTATTCGATGCCCGTGCGCACGGTGTGGACGTTCTTCACGTCGCCCCGGATGACCGCCGCCGCGTACATGTTGCCGAGTGTGCTGTCCTCCCAGCCGGGAACGACGATGGGCACGTTCTTTTCGAGGGCGGCCAGCATCCAGGAATGCTTCGGGTCGATCTGGTAGTGCTCCTTGTACTTTCCGCTCTTGAGCACCTTCTGGAAAAACTCGTGGGGGAAGCAGCGCTCGCCCTTGGCGTCGGCCTCCATCCACACCTCGAGCATGGCCTTCTCCATGCGGCGCATGGCCTCCATCTCGGGGATGCAGGTGTCCGTCACGCGGTTCATGTGGCGGCCGAGCAGCTCCGCCTCGTCCTCGGGGGTCAGGTCGCGGTAGTGGGGCACGCGCTCATAGAAGTCGTGGGCCACCAGATTGAAGATGTCCTCTTCCAGGTTGGCGCCAGTGCAGACGATGAGATGCACCTTGTCCTGGCGGATCATCTCCGCGAAGGAAAGGCCCAGCTCCGCCGTGCTCATGGCCCCGGCCAGGGTCACCATCATCTTGCCGCCCTGGGCCAGGTAGGCCCGGTAGCCTTCGGCCGCATCCACCAGGGCCGCGGCGTTGAAATGCCTGAAATGATGCTTCACATAGCTGCCGACTGGCCCGAGAGTAGAAGTTGAAGGTGCCATAAATCCTCCGAATCCTTTCATTGTGACAGCGCCCTGGGCCCGGTCCGAGTCCAGAATTCAGCCCAGGCCTTCCCGGACCGATGAAAACGGCAGGAGTTGCAGCATGTTCTTCATCATCGGCTTGGTGGTGGTCTTCGGCGCGGTCATCGGGGGATACCTGATGGAAGGCGGGAGCATACCCACGCTGCTCCACCCCCTGCCCGCGGAAGGCATCATCATCTTCGGCGCGGGCGTCGGCTCCTTCCTGGCCGCGAACCCCATGAACGTCATCAAGCGCGTGGCCGCCGACATCGCCAAGCCCCTCAAGGGCAGCCCGTACACCAAGGCCGTGTACATGGAAGTCCTCATGATGCAGTACGAGGTCTACGTGAACATCAAGAAGGGCGGCCTCCTGGCCCTCGAACAGGATGTCAACGACCCGCACAATTCGGCCATCTTCAAGAAGTACCCCACCTTCACCCACAACCACCACGCCATGGATTTCTTCTGCGACTCCATGAAACTCCTCATCAACGGCAGCGCCAAGATGGACGAGATCGACATGGTGATGGATGCGGAACTCGACGTGCACCACGCTGAGAACGCCGCCCCTGGGGCCTCCGTCGGCAATCTGGCCGATGCCTTCCCTGCCTTCGGCATCGTGGCCTGCGTCATGGGCGTGGTCATCACCATGGGTTTCCTGGACCAGCCGCCCAACATCATCGGCGCCAAGGTGGGCGCGGCCCTCGTGGGCACCTTCCTGGGCATCCTGCTGGCCTATGGCGTGTTCCAGCCCCTGGCCAAAAACATCGACGCCGTGAACGCCGTGGAAGCTTACTACTTCAATTGCATCCGCGCAGGCCTCACCAGCTTCGGCAACGGCGCCGCCCCCATCACCGCCGTGGAATTCGCCCGCCGCAACATCCCCTCCTCAGAGCGGCCCGGATCAGGCGAGTTGGAGGAAGTGGTACGGCAGATCAAGCCGAGGTAATGGGGAATGGCCGAGCAACAGCAGCAGCCCGAGGTCAAGGTCAAGTTCGTCAAGAAGAAGGGCGGTCACGGAGCGGCTCACGGCGGCGCGTGGAAGGTGGCCTACGCCGATCTGGTGACGGCCATGATGGCTTTTTTCCTTCTGATGTGGCTGCTCAGCAGCGCCAACGCCAACACCAAGGCGGGCATCGCGGGCATGTTCCAGGATGCGAATTTCTTCAACACCGAGCGCGGCAAGGAGATCCTGGCCAACCACGGCAAGGGCATCCTGCCCGGCGGCCGGGGCATGGCGCCGGGCCCGGATGGGGATGGGGGCACCGACACCGCGGCCGAAAGTCCTGGCGCGGCGCAGGAAGAGCGCAAGGTGATGGAGGCCACCGCCGAGGCCATCGAGAAGGCCTTCCAGCAGGACGAGCTGCTTCAGGCCTTCCAGGACCAGATCACCATGGATTTCACCGACGAAGGCCTGCGGGTGCAAATCCAGGACAAGGCGGCCCAGGTGCTCTTCGATTCCGGCAGCGCCACCCTGAAGAGCTACACCATGTCGATCCTGAAGGAGATCGCCAAGGAACTGGGCAAGCTGCCCAACCGCGTGGTCATCGGCGGCCACACCGATGCCGCCCAGTATTCCAACAAGACCTACACCAACTGGGAGCTGAGCGCTGAAAGAGCCAACGCGGCGCGGCGCGTTATGGAAGGCGCCGCCGGCGGCTTGCGCCCCGGCCAGGTGCGGCGGGTCACAGGCTACGCCGACACCATCCCCCTCGAAGGCAAGGACCCCAAGGACCCCCAGAACCGCCGCATCTCCATCGTGGTGATTTCCGCCGCCACCGAGGCCGCCGAATCCAAGCACCAGAAGGCCCAGCCCCGAGGGAAGGAAAAGAACCCTTCCTCCGCCGAGGAGAAGGACGACAGGCCCTAGCCCGCCAAACACCAATACCCAGTTGCGTGCCATTCAATGGAAAAGGACTTTCACCACCAAGGCACCAAGTTTCTTTTTGTCTCGGTATCGCCGTAGGCGATACCGAGAAGAACGGCATGAACAGTGGCCCTGGTATTTCTTGGCGTCTCGGTGGTGTTCCTGATCGTTTGAATTCAAATCCACATAGGGCCACCGAAAAAAGAAGCGCCCGGAGGTGCGGGCGCTTCGAGAGGGTAGGTTTGGCGGGGTTTCGAGTGGTGGGGCTTGAAAGCGGGAGTCCCGAAGCGGGACTGGTGACAAGGGGTGGGATAAGTGGTGGCGGGAAGCCCTTGCGGGCACCTCACCGTCGAGTCTATCACCGATCTCCATCCGGCAATTCAAAAGCGCCGGCCTCCACCCCGCCCTTGGCCCAGCGGGCGAACAACAGCTCCACAGTGCCGCCGCCGGATTCCTCCAGGCTCATGCGCGACAACACCATCTGCCCCTGGGCCTGGCCCGGGGGACCGAAATGCGCCGTGCGGGCCAGCTTGCCCGAGGCCATGCGGAATTCAGCGCGAAGCGGCAGGGATCCCTCCCTCGCCACCCACAGGGTTACTTGCCGGGCGCTCGTGACCGGCCGCTTCGCGGCGAGCTCCAGCCTCCAGCACTCGCGCCCGTCGAGGCTGTCTTCCGCCAGCGAGTTCACGGCGTAATCTTCCCGGAAACGGGTGCGGGCCACGTCTCCGCCCGCGGCCGGGCCCATCAGGCGCTGCTGGGGAGTCACCTTCACCGGCCGCTTGGAGCCGGGAACCAGCAGCCACATTTGGTCCCCCTTCATGAGCACTGCCCGGCCCTTCTCCTTCGCCGACACGCCGTCCAAACGGGCATCGCCGTTCTCCCGGGCCGAGACCTTCCACTGCTGGGAGGCTGAACCCGCCCTGAGGGTCAACTCCACGGTGAAAGCGGGCCAGGGATGCCGCAGCCGGTCCACCTGGGCCAGAATCTCCTCGCCGCTCTGAGCCAGCAGGGAGAGCCCCGCCAGCGGCGCGAAACACAGATGCAGCCGCATCAGTTTCGGCCGTAGTCGTCCTGAAGCCGCTCGATGTCGGCCTCGTCGAACACGCCCAGGCTCACTTCCAGCACGCGCACGGGATGGGCCGTGGCCGCGTCGCAGCGAAGGCGGTGGGTGCTGCCCAGGGGCAGCCAGATCTCATCTCCCACGGCGGGACGGAGTTCCTCGCCATCGCGGTCCACCACCACGCCGGGATCCAGGGCCACCCAGAGTTCTCCGCGGTGGCTATGGCGCTGCAGGCTGAGCTTCTGGCCGGGACGGCAGGTGAGGATCTTCACCGTGCAATTCGTGTTCAGGGCGTACTGATCGAAGGAGCCCCAGGGCTTTTCGACGTGAAGGGTTTCGGGTTTCTGCATGAGGCGCCTCAGTCGGTTCAGTCTTCGGTCTTTTGTCTTCGGGGGATCAGAGGAGGTCTTCGCGGCCTTCGGCTTTCAGGCGCTCGACGATCTGCTTGACGGTCTGGGCGCGGTCCCGGCGGCAGATGAGCAGGGCGTCGTCGGAATCCACCACGATGAGGTCATCCAGGCCGCTGGCGGCGATGAGCCGTTTTCCGCCGAAGAAGGCGCTGTTGCGGGTGTCCAGCAACAGGGTTTCGCCCACGCTGACATTGCCTTCGGAATCGGTCTCCTGGAATTCGATGGCGGCCGGCCAGGAGCCCACGTCGGACCACTGGAACCGCGTGGGCACCACGGCCACCGTTTCCGCCTTCTCCATGAGTGCCACGTCGATGGCCAGCTTGGGCAGCTGGCGGTAGGCGCCAGCCAGGGAGGCGGGCTGGGAGCCGGCCTTCACCCAGGCATCCAGCGGCGCCAGCACCTCGGGCGCATGCTGTTGCAGGCCCTCCCGGAAATCCGCCAGGGTCCACACGAACATGCCGGCGTTCCAGTAATGGCGCCCCGATTCGAGGTACCGCACCGCCACTTCGACGGGCGGCTTCTCCCGGAAAGCCTTCACCTTCAGCACGGGACCATGGCCCTCGGATTCGATGTAGCCATAGCCCGTTTCAGGATAGGTGGGCCGGATGCCGAAGGTGACCAGTTCATGGGCCCAGGCGGCATGCTTCACGGCCAGGTCCAGATCCTCCAGGAAGAGCTCGCGGTCCCCGATCCAATGATCCGCGGAGAGCACGGCCATGACGCCGTGGGGGAATTTCTTTTCGATCTCCACCAGGGCCAGGGCCAGACAGGGCGCCGTGTTGCGCCCTTCGGGCTCGACGATCACGTTCTCCGGCGGAAGCTCCGGCAGCATGCTGCGGGTCTCGCCAGCCAGATCCTCCGTGGTCACCACGAAGATGCGGTCCGGGGACACGTGTCCATCCAGGCGGCGCACGGTCTGGTGCAGCAGGGTCTCCGTGCCCACGATGGACAGGAACTGCTTGGGCCGGGCGTTGCGGCTCCGGGGCCAGAAGCGGGTGCCCCGGCCTCCGGCCATCACGACGGCAACCAGGGAATCCTTGTGGTTATCTGACATGGTCACGCTCCCATCACTGCACGGCATTCGGCCAGGTCCCGCGCTGGGAATCATATCCGCTCATGAGCCGGCTTCAGCGGGCCAGGATGGCCACCAGGCGCCCCAGGTCGCTCGGGGGCACGGGCTGGGGTTCGAGAATCCGCGAGAGGGGCTGGGCCACGAGGGCGCCGGCCACCTCGCCGAGGTAGAAGCCCCGTTCGCCGCGGTCGAGGCGGCGCACGGCCTCCGCGCCCCAGCGGCTGCCCCAGATGCGGTCGAGGGCCGAGGGGCTGCCGCCCCGCTGCACATGGCCCAGCACGACCACCCGCAGATCCAGGACATGGTCCCGCTTCAGGCGTTCGCCCACGGCCATGGCCCGGCCGCCGGTGGCATCGCCTTCGGCCACCACCACCACGGAACTGCGCTTGCCCCGGAGCCAGTTGGCGTTCAGCTGCGTGACCAGGGCCTCGTAGCTGTCATCGGGCGATTCGGGATAAAGCACGGCCTCGGCCCCGCAGGCGATGGCGGTATGCACCGCCAGCATGCCGGAGCTGCGGCCCATGACTTCCACCAGGAAGAGGCGCCCGTGGCTGGAGGCGGTGTCGCGGATGCGGTCGATGGCTTCCACGGCGGTGTTGAGGGCCGTGTCGAATCCCAGGGTGCGCTCGGTGCCGGGCAGGTCGTTGTCGATGGTGCCCGGGATGCCCGCGCAGGCCACGCCGTGTTCGCGGAGCAGCAGTTCCGCCGCGTGGAAGCTGCCGTCGCCGCCGATGACCACCAGGGCCTCGATGCCCGCGGCCTTCAGGTTCGCGGCGGCCTTGGCGCGGTGGACAGGATCGTGGAATTCCTTGCAGCGGGCCGTGTGGAGGATGGTGCCGCCCCGCTGCAGGATGTTGGCGCAGGAGCGGCTGGGCAGGGGCTCCATGTCGCCTTCCAGCAGGCCCTGGTAGCCGCGGTAGATGCCCCAGGCCTCATGGCCCTGGGCATCGGCCTGGCGCACCGCTGCGCGGATGGCCGCATTCATGCCCGGCGCGTCCCCGCCGGAAGTCAGGATTCCGATTTTCATTTGGCTTTCCCCTTGGCCTGCTTCTTTGAACCGGCCTTCGCGCTTTTTTTCTTGGTGCCCGGCTTTCCCGCCTTGGCCTTGCCTTTGACTTTCCTCCCCTTGCGGGTGTCCTTCACGTGGGCCTCGGGAGGAGGGAGCGGCGGCGGCTCCACGATCCCCCTGGGCACCGGAGGCAAGTCCCCTTCGGACACGCCCTGGGCCGCGGCCCGCTGGGCCCGGGCCCTCAGAACCGGATCTTCCTGGGGCAGACTCGATGCAGCCAAGCCCAAAGCCAGGCTGCCGATGATCAGGACGCGACGGGACATGATCCCTCCAGGGATCGATTATCCACGAGTTGCGCCGGGTGATTCAGCCCTCGGTCTTCTTTGCGGCCTTTTCCTTCAAGGCTTTGGCGAAGAATTCGGCCACCACCGAATCCGCGTCGGCCTTGGTCACGTCCGCCATCTGCGGCTCGCGGTGGAGAATGTCCCGCCCCGCGGGCGCCAGCTTTGGCAGGTGATCTTCCGTGGGCTGCAGGCGTGCCAGCACATAGTGGGACACCTCGATGAGGCTCCGCCCCACGCGCTCCAGCTTCTGCCGAACCACGTCCTGGTACTGGTAGAGATCGAAGGCGCCCTGGATGTTGTAGGCCCCATTGTCGGCGTGGAAGCCGATCTCTTCCAACTTGGAGGTAAGGGTTTCAAGCTCTCCGGATGGAACGCCGATTCTTCTGAGAATTTCCTGGCATTCTTTGGCCAGGGATTGGATTTCCTCAAAACTGTGCTGGACCACCTCGATCTGGCCGAGCACCCGCTCAGCGCCGCCCTCTTGCTCCTGGGCGATCTGCATCAGCTGGTCGGGAATCGCTTGGCTGTTGTCTTGGGGCTTTTCCGGCATGGTTTGGCTCCGTGCATCCTCTATCGGCCAACCGTGAATTATCTTTGAATTCGTCGCGGTTGCCCCCTCGCGATAAACTATCTAATTCGGGATCAATTCTGCCCCGATTTGCCCAAGTCTGGAGTTTCCATGACCATGCAGTCAAATCCCACTCTGGGGCCTATGGATGGGACGACCCTGGCCGCCTGCCTGAAGCCCTTTCCCGCCTCCACCAAGATCCACGTAGCCGGCGCCCAGCCCGGTGTGCGGGTACCCTTCCGGCAGATCCAGCTCCACCCCACCCGCGACTTCAAGGACCAGCTCACCGAGAACGAGGCTGTGGTGCTTTACGACACCTCAGGGCCTTACACGGATCCGGAAGTGACCATCGATGTGGCCCGGGGCCTCAAGCCCCTCCGCCAGGAGTGGATCCAGGGCCGGGGCGATGTGGAGGAGCTGCCAGGCGCCACCAGCCTCTACCGCAAGCTGCGGGAGCGGGACAAAGATCTGGACGCCATCCGTTTCGTGGCCGACCGCAAGCCCTTGCGCGCCAAGCCCGGCCGCAACGTCAGCCAGATGCACTACGCCAAACAGGGCATCGTCACCCCTGAAATGGAGTTCATCGCCATCCGCGAGAACCTGGGCCGCGAGGCCGCGGGCATCAAGAGCCGCATCACCCCTGAGTTCGTGCGCGACGAAGTGGCCCGGGGCCGCGCCATCATCCCCGCCAACATCAACCACCCGGAAACCGAGCCCATGATCATCGGCCGGAACTTCCTCGTGAAGATCAACGCCAACATCGGCAACTCCGCCGTGGCCTCCAGCATCGAGGAAGAGGTCGAGAAGATGGCCTGGTCCATCCGCTGGGGCGCCGATACGGTGATGGATCTCAGCACCGGGGCCAACATCCACGAGACCCGCGAGTGGATCCTCCGCAACAGCCCCGTGCCCATCGGCACTGTGCCCATCTACCAGGCGCTCGAAAAGGTGAACGGCAAGGCCGAGGAGCTCACCTGGGAGATCTTCCGGGACACCCTCATCGAACAGGCCGAGCAGGGCGTCGACTACTTCACCATCCACGCCGGCGTGCTGCTGCGCTACGTGCCGCTGACCGCCAAGCGCGTCACGGGCATCGTTTCCCGCGGCGGCAGCATCATGGCCAAGTGGTGCCTGGCACACCACAAGGAGAACTTCCTCTACACCCACTTCGAAGACATCTGCGACATCATGAAGGCCTACGACGTGGCCTTCTCGCTGGGCGACGGGCTGCGGCCCGGCAGCACGGCGGACGCCAACGACGAAGCCCAGTTCGGCGAACTGGAAACCCTGGGCGAGCTCACCAAGATCGCCTGGAAGCACGATGTCCAGGTGATGATCGAGGGCCCCGGCCACGTGCCCATGCACCTCATCCAGGAGAACATGACCAAGCAGCTGGAAGTCTGCGACGAGGCCCCCTTCTACACCCTGGGCCCCCTCACCACGGACATCGCGCCGGGCTACGACCACATCACCAGCGCCATCGGCGCCGCCATGATCGGCTGGTACGGCTGCGCCATGCTCTGCTACGTCACGCCCAAGGAGCACCTGGGCCTGCCCAACAAGAAGGACGTGAAGGACGGCGTCATCGCCTACAAGATCGCCGCCCACGCCGCGGACCTGGCCAAGGGGCACCCCGGGGCCCGCATCTGGGACGACGCCATGAGCAAGGCCCGCTTCGAATTCCGGTGGGAGGACCAGTTCAACCTGGCCCTGGATCCCGACACCGCCCGGGAATTCCACGACGAAACCCTGCCCGCCGAGGGCGCCAAGAGCGCCCATTTCTGCTCCATGTGCGGCCCCCACTTCTGCTCCATGAAGATCTCCGACGACGTGCGCCAGTACGCCGAAAGCCATGGCTACAACGAAGAAGAGGCTTTGAAGAAGGGCATGGAGGAGATGGCCGAGGCCTTCGTGCAGAAGGGCTCCGAGGTCTACCTCCACCAGGTCTGAGGTTCGGCCTCTTCCTGAAAAGTCCCGCTCCGGCGGGACTTTTCCGTAACGGCCGGCATCTGCCCCTGGAGGCGCGTATCATCGGGGCCACCAGCCCACAGGAGGCAGACATGGCCGCAAAGCGCATCCTCATGCTCGTCGGGGATTTCGGCGAGGACTACGAAATCATGGTGCCCTTCCAGGCGCTGCTCGCGGTGGGACACACAGTCCACGCGGCCTGCCCCGACAAGAAGACGGGCGAATCCGTCGCCACCGCCATCCACGACTTCGAAGGGCATCAGACCTATTCCGAAAAACCGGGCCACCGCTTCACCCTCAACGCCACCTTCGCCGACATCAAGGCCGAAGACTACGACGCCCTGGTGATCCCCGGCGGCCGGGCGCCGGAGTACCTGCGCCTCAACGCCAAGGTGCTGGAGATCGTGCGCCACTTCTTCGCCTCGAAGAAGCCCGTGGCGGCCATCTGCCATGGCGCCCAGCTGCTGGCGGCCGCCGGCGTGCTGGAGGGCCGCGTGTGCTCAGCCTACCCCGCCTGCCGCGCCGAGGTGGAAGTGGCCCGGGGCAAGTACGCGGAAATCGCCATCGACGGCGCCGTCACCGACGGCAACCTCGTGACTGCGCCAGCCTGGCCAGCGCACCCTGCGTGGATCGCGCAGTTCCTGCAGGTTCTGGGCACCCGCATCACCCTTTGATCCATTCCAACGGGTTGCTGCCCGCCTGCCCTCAGTGATAGCCTGCTTCATCTTGGGAAGGGCTCCCATGACTTGTCGGATGTGTTGCCGCTGATGCCGTCGAGGGCCTGAGGCCCTCTGGATTCCAGCTTTCACAAAAGACGAAACCCCATGTTGAATGACTTAGCCTTCTTCAAATTCCAAGCGCTCGGGAATGACTACATCGTCATCGACCCCACGCGGACTGTCTTCGATCCCACGCCCAAACTGGTCCAGTCCCTCTGCGACCGCCACCGCGGCATCGGCTCCGACGGCATCCTCCTGGGCCCCTTCCCTGTTCCCGGCGACGCCGAAGCCTTCGGCCTGCGCGTCTTCAACCCCGACGGCAGCGAATCCCAGAAGAGCGGCAACGGCCTTCGCATCTTCGCCCGCTACCTTCTGGAGGCGGGGCACGTGAAAGGGGAGCGCTGCCGCATCAAGACCACGGGCGGCCTCGCCGAGATCTCGTATCTGGCCGCGGACGGCAGCAAGGTGCAAGTGGACATGGGGCGGCCCAGCTTCCTCGCCGGAGACGTCCCCTTCACGGCCGTCCCGCCCCAGCAGGAAGTCATTGAAACCCCCCTCTTCCTGCCCACGGGACCCGTGACCATCACCGCCCTCAGCGTCGGGAACCCCCACTGCGTGGTCTTTCCCGGCACCGTGTCCCCCGCCGAAGCCCAGCGCCTGGGCCCGCGCATCGAGAAGCACCCCGATTTCCCCAACCGGGTGAACGTGCAGTTTGTGGAAGTGCTCGACCGCAAGCGCATCCGCCTCGAAATCTGGGAACGCGGGGCGGGCTACACCCTGGCCTCCGGCAGCAGCAGCTGCGCCGCCGCCGCAGCCAGCCGGCGACTGGGCCTGGTGGACGACCAGCTGCAGGTGCTCATGCCCGGCGGCGCCATCGACATCGCCTTCACCGAGCAGGGCCGGATCCTCATGACCGGTCCCGTGCGGTCGGTCTACGAGGGCCGCCTCAATGCCAGCTGGGTCCCCTAAGAGCGCCCCGATCCATTAAATTCCCTTGGCAGATCAATGGGTTCGCCTGATACTGAACGGGCAATGGGATCTTTGTCAGTTTCATCACGCGATATCCAGAAAGGTGGAGGGACGGGCCCTGTGAAACCTTGGCAACCTGCGGAAGCAAGGTGCCAATTCCTGCCGCGAGTCATCGCGGAGAGATGCTGAAGTGTCATGAACTGACATGAGGACTGACATGAGCAGGGGCCCGAGGAATCGGGCCCCTGCTCATTTTGGATCGCAATGAAACGATGGAGATCCTCCACCCTGGAGGCTCTGATGAGCGAGCACTACCTCGATACCAACGTGCCGGGCAACCCCGCCTACCACTTCACCGTCCAGCCGCCCCTGCGGGAGGGCCGGGCCGGCTGGATCCACCGGCCCGGCCTGGTTCCGGATGCCGCCCTCTCCACTCAGTGCGTGCATGCGGGCGTGCAGCCCGACCCGGCCTATGGCGCGGTGATGCCGCCGCTGTACCTGTCCTCCACCTTCGCCTTCAAAGACATCTGCACCAATGCCGGCTACGACTACACCCGCAGCGGCAACCCCACCCGCGCGGCCCTGGAAGAGGCCATCGCCCTGCTGGAAGGCGGCCACGGGGCCACCTGCACCAGCACGGGCATGAGCGCCATCCTCGTGGCCCTCAACCTGCTGGAGCACGGGAGCCACGTCATCTCCACGGTGGATTGCTACGGCGGCACCTTCCGCCTGCTGGAGCACGCCAAGAGGTTCTACGGCCTGGAGGTCACCTACCTGGACCTGGCCGATCTCAACGCCCTGAGGGCCGCCATCCGCCCCAACACCCGCATGATCTGGATCGAAACCCCCTCGAACCCGCTGTTGCGCCTGACGGACATCGCAGCGGTGGCCGAGATCGGCCACCGCCAGCCCGATTGCCTGGTGGCCGTGGACAACACCTTCCTCTCACCCTGCCTACAGCGGCCCTTCGACCTGGGCGCTGACCTCGTCATCCACTCCACCACCAAGTACCTCAATGGCCACAGCGACGTGGTGGGCGGCGCCGTGGTGGCCGGCCCGGGCCGCCTGCCCCTCACGCAGCGGATCCAGAGCGTGAACAACCTGCTGGGCACCTCCCAGGCGCCCCACGATTGTTTCCTCGTGCTGCGCGGCCTCAAGACCCTGCCCCTGCGCATGCGGCAGCACGAAGCCACCGCCCAGGTGCTGGCCGAGTACCTGGCAGCCCACCCCGCCGTGGGCAAGGTGCACTTCCCGGGCCTGCCCAGCCACCCCCAGCACGAACTGGCCAAGCGCCAGCAACGGGGCTTCGGCGCCATGCTCAGCTTCGAACTGAAGGCGAGCGGTGACGAACGCCTGAACCACGTGCTGCGGCGGCTGCGCTGGTTCACCCTGGCCGAAAGCCTGGGCGGCGTGGAATCCCTGGTGGCCCACCCGGCCTCCATGACCCACGCCTCCATGACCCCCGAAGCCCGCAAGAACGCGGGAATCAGCGACGGCCTCATCCGCCTGTCCATCGGCCTGGAGGACGTGCGGGACCTGCGCGAGGACCTGGCCCAAGCGCTGGGTTAACCACGAAAAGAAAGCTGGCCGCAAAGAACACAAAAGGCACAGAGAAGAGAACAAAGGTGAGCCTGCTCTTGTGGCCTTTGCTGCCGGTCCGGCTGCGTTACTTGATGCGGATCAATTCCACATCGAAGATCAGGTCCGCGTTGGGGGGAATGTCCCCGCCGGCGCCCTTGGCGCCATAGCCCAGGTGCGAAGGAATGTAGAGGGTGCGCTTGCCCCCCACCTTCATGCTGATGACGCCTTCATCCCACCCCTTGATCACCCGGCCCACCCCGATGGGGATGGCCAGTGGCTCGTTGCGATCCCTGGAGCTGTCGAACTTCAGCCCTCGCTCGCCCTTGCCCTTGTCCAGCCAGCCCGTGTAGTGGACCAGGCACTTCTGCCCTTTCTGGGGCGTCTCGCCGGTGCCCACCACGGCATCCACGTATTTCAGCCCGGATTCGGTCGTGATCATGTCAGGTCCCTTCTGCGCGGGCTCGGCCGCTTTCTTGGGTGTCTTTTTCTTGGCGGCCTTTTTCGCGCTTGGCGCGGTCTGGGGCCCATCCGCGCCCGCAAGCGGAAAGCCTGCGATCAGGATGGCGAGGCCCAGGGCTGTTCGCTTCATGTCTCACCTCGGAGTGGGTTCATCTCCCATTGTGCAGGTGTACTTGACGGACGTTGTAATTTTGCCCGCCACGTCTTTCCGGTACAGCCCGATGCTCGGCCCCTGGGAATGGGCCGCAAGGGCCGAGGCATCCGCGTAGAGCTCGAAGAGGACCAGCTTGCAGGCATCCTCGGCCGGAACCATCACCTCAAACTGCAGGGTGCCCGGTTCGTCCCTCAGACAGCGCGCCCGGTGTTCGAGAAGGGCGCGCAGGATCTCCGCCTTCGATTCGGGCTCGAACCCGATGGTCACCACGAGACTCACCCTGCCCATGCTTCCTCCCTGGCCCGCGCCCACAAAAAAGCCCCGCGTGCGCGGGGCGTTCTTTCTGGCTCCGGAGGAGGGATTTGAACCCCCGACCTAGTGATTAACAGTCACCCGCTCTGACCCCTGAGCTACTCCGGAAGGGCGAAGATCCATTCTACCGGATGGAGCGGAGGATTCAAGCGGGAGGCTCGCAGACCTGTGATCCCCGTCGCCCTGCGAAGGCCTCAAGCCCGCTGCAGTTCCATCAGGATCTGCCGCGCGGAAGCCTTGAGAGTCTCGATGACGCCGGTGCCCTTGTTGGCCACGGCCTCGATCATGGGTTCGCCGCGGAAGCGGAGGAGGCGCTCCATCTCCGCCACGGTGGCGGCCGAGGGCATGTCCCGCTTGTTCAGCTGGAGGACGTAGGGAATGGAACGGATGTCGAAGCCGTTCTCCTTGAGGTTGGTGGCCAGGTTCGCAATGGATTCGATGTTGGCTTCCATGCGCGCCTTCTGGCTGTCGGCCACGAAGATGAGGCCGTCGCAGCCGCGCAGGATCAGCTTCCGGCTGGCGTCGTAGAAAACCTGCCCGGGCACGGTGTAAAGGTGGAAGCGCACCTTGAAGCCCTTGACGGTGCCCATGTCCAGCGGCAGGAAATCGAAGAACAGGGTGCGGTCGGTTTCCGTGGCCAGGCTGACGAGCTTTCCGCGCTTGTCGGGATTGGCCTGCTCGTAGATCCACTGGATGTTCGTGGTCTTTCCGCAGAGGCCCGGACCGTAGTAGACGATCTTGCAGTTGATCTCACGGGACGCGTAGTTGATGAAGGTCATGTCGCGCCTTGTGGCTCAATCGCCGAAGAGGCGGTCGATGTCTTCGTCAGTGATCTCCGAGAAGGGGCTCTCGAAACGGCTGCCCGCATCGGATTCCTTCTGCGCGCGCTGCTCCACCTGGTCGAAGATCTCCTGGAGTTCCTTGCTGGCCTTTTTCACCCGCAGGCGCACCAGGGCCAGGCTGGAGTTCTGGTCGAAGATCACGACGAGGATGCCGCGCTTGCCCACGATGGAGATGTGCAGGTTGTCCTTCTCGCCCTCATGGAAGAGGAGGCTGAATTCCTTCTCGCCGATGAGCTTCGCCAGCCCGTCGGTGGCGGCTACGTTGCCGGCGGTGAGGGAGGCCAGGCTGGTGGCGTCGATGCTCTTCACGTCGCCGGCGGCTGCGATCTGCTGGCCGTTCTTGTCGACCAGGAAAACCACCTTCGCGGAAGCGTCCTTTTCCAAGCGGCCGATGATCTCCTGGAGGAGCTTGTACTCCTCCTCGAACAACATGAGATCAAGCTTTGCCACGACCGCCTCCGGTAGGACCCGATGCTGGAGGATACCGCACTTTTCAGTAGGCGCCGGAGCCCGTGCGGCCCTGGACCACGGCCACGGAGGCGGACAGACCCAGCCGCGTGGCCCCGGCGAGGACCATCTGCAGGGCCGTCTCATAGGTCCGGATGCCGCCGGAGGCCTTCACCCCCATGGAGGAACCCGCGATGCGGCGCATGAGCGCCACGTCTTCCTGGGTGGCCCCGCCGGTGGAGAAACCGGTGGATGTTTTCACGAAATCCAGGCCGGCCTCCCCCGCCAATTCGCAGGCACGGAGCTTCTCGGCCTCATCAAGGAGGCAGGTCTCCAGGATCACTTTGAGCGTGGCCGGGGCCGGAACGGCGGCCCTCAGCCCTTCCATGTCTTTGCGGACCGCTTCCCAGTCCCCGGCCTTGGCGCAGCCGACGGCGAGCACCATGTCCACTTCCTGGGCCCCTTCCCTCAGCGCCAGTTCAGCTTCCAGGGCCTTGGCCCGGAAGGCCATGGCGCCCAGAGGGAAACCCACCACGGTGCAGGTCCGCACGGAGCTGCCCTTCAGCAGGGAGGCAGCCAGGGGCACCCAGAGGGGGTTCACGCACACCGAGGCGAATCCATGGGCGAGGGCTTCGGCGCAAAGAGTCTCGACTTGAGAACCCTTGGCATCCGGCTTGAGAAGGGTGTGGTCGATGAGCGGGGACAGATCCCATGGCCCTTCGGCCGGAGCGATCTGGGCCAGGGGGCGGTGGTGGAGGCCTTTGGCGTCCCGGAAGAGGGCGTAGCCTTCGGTGCATCCCAGGAGTTGCGTCGTGCCCGCCTTGGGGGATTGAGGAGCCCGGGCGCGGATCTCCGCAGTGAGGTCGAGGAGTGGATCGATCATGCCTCCATCATGGCCGGGCCAGAGCCCTGCGGAAAGACAGGCACGAAAAAGCGGGCCGAAGCCCGCTTTTCCTTACGAATGAAACCGACTACTTCTTGGCTTCTTCCTTCTTCTCGGCCTTGGCAGCCTTCTTCGCCTTCTTGGCCTTCTTCTCGGCCTTGGGGGCGGCTTCGGCCTTCTTCTCTTCGGCGGTCAGGGCCTTCTTCTCTTCCTTCTTGGCTTCGGCCTTCTCAGCCTTGGCAGCCTTCTTCGCCTTCTTGGCCTTCTTCTCGGCCTTGGGGGCGGCTTCAGCCTTCTTCTCTTCGGCGGTCAGGGCCTTCTTGGCCTCGGCCTTCTTCTCTTCCTTCTTGGGCTCGGCCTTCTTGTCGGCCTTCTTCTCGTCCTTCTTCTCGGCCTTCTTCTCGGCCTTCTTCTCTTCGGAAGTCAGAGCCTTCTTGGCCTCAGCCTTCTTCTCTTCCTTCTTGGGCTCGGCCTTCTTCTCGGCCTTCTTCTCGACCTTCTCGACCTTCTCAGCCTTCTTCGCTTCAGGCTTCTTGGCCTCTTCAGCGAAGACGGGGCTGATCAGAGCGGCGGCAACGAGCAGCGCGGCAAGCTTCTTCATGGGGGTTCTCCCTGGGTTGATCCGGCACGGCCGGAAGTGCCAGAGATAAAGCAGGGTTCACGCCAAACGTTAATTTATTAAAAATAAGCAACTTGTATTCGCAATGGAGCCCCAAAAAGTGTGGTGTTCTGCAACTTGTAGCAGGGTGCGACGGTCCTGTTTTATCCCGGCAGGTTATTCCCCGTCGTGGAAGCCATACCGCTTGAGTTTCCGGTAGAGCGTCGTCCGATCCACACCGAGAATCTCAGCAATGCGCTGTTTTTCCTTGTGGCGGCCAACCAGCAGCTGAATGTACCGGCGCTCAAGCTCATCCAGGGATGGCCAATCTTCGATCAGGGTGGGGAGATCCTCGCAGGTCTCAGGGCGGTGCAGGGTTCTTCGCAACACGTCCGCCTGGATTTTCGCCGGCAGGTCGTCCACGGTGATCTCCCGCCCGCGGCTCAGCTGCGTGAGGTTCTCCAC